>NZ_CP039424.1:1200000-2400000 GCF_005877055.1 Citricoccus sp. SGAir0253
CCCGAGGGGCAGGACGACGTCATCCCGTTCCTGCGCAACGTCACCCGCGGCCGGGGCATCCCGGACGAGCGCCTCGAGGAGGTCGCCACCCACTACCGGGCCAACGGCGGCGTCAGCCCCATCAACGAGCAGAACCGCGCCCTCAAGGCCGCGCTCGAGTCCGAGCTCGCCGCCCGCGGGATCGACCTGCCCGTCTACTGGGGCAACCGCAACTGGGGCCCGTACGTGCCGGAGACGCTGGAGCGGATCCACGCCGACGGGCACCGCCGCGTGCTCACCATCACCACCTCCGCGTACTCGTGCTACTCCTCGTGCCGCCAGTACCGCGAGGACCTCGGCATGGCCCTGCGCTCCACCGGCCTGGAGGGGGTGCTGGAGACGGACAAGGTCCGCCAGTACTTCAACCACCCGGGCTTCGTGGAGCCCTTCGCCGAGGGCCTGCGCGCCGGGCTGGCCGAGATCCGCGCCGAGCTGGCCGCCGCCGGCCGCGAGGGCGGGCGGCTGCACGTCTTCTTCGCGACCCACTCCATCCCCACCGCGGACGCCGCGGCGGCCGGCCCACGGCCGCTGGCCGCCGAGCTGCGGGAGCGGACCGGGCTCGAGCCGGGGGAGGGCAACGGTGCGGACGTCTACTCCGCCCAGCACCTGGACGTGGCCGAGCAGGTCCTGGCCCGCGTCCCCGAGGCCGAGGGCATCGACTGGTCGCTCGTCTACCAGTCGCGCTCCGGAGCACCGCACGTGCCGTGGCTCGAGCCGGACGTCAACGACGCGATCGAGGAGGCCGCGCGCACCACCGGCGAGGGCGCCGAGCCGCTCGCCGGCGTCCTGGTCGTCCCCCTGGGCTTCGTCTCGGACCACATGGAGGTCGTCTGGGACCTCGACACGGAGGCGCGGGAGACCGCCGAGGAGCTCGGCCTGGCCTTCCGCCGGACCCCCACGCCGGGCACGCACCCCGCCTTCGTGCGCGGGCTCGTGGACATCGTCGAGGAGCGCCTGGGCACCCGCGAGGGCCGCGCCGCCGTCGGGTGCCTGGGCGCCTGGTACGACGTGTGCCGCCCGAACTGCTGCGTCAAGGTGATGCGGGACGGCAGCGTCCGCCCGACCGTGGCCGCGGTGGACTCCGAGGTGGGAGTGCCCGCCCCGTGACCGGCGACCACACCGTGTTCACCGTCGGCACGCGCGGCTCGAACCTCGCCCGGACCCAGACCACCACGGTGGCCGAGGCCCTCGCCGGGGCCTCCGGGCTGGGCTACGAGCTGCGCGTCATCCGCACCGAGGGGGACGTGACCACCGGCTCCCTCGCCTCGCTCGGCGGGACGGGCGTCTTCGCCTCCGCCCTGCGCGCCGCCGTGCTGGACGGGGAGGTCGAGCTGGCCGTGCACTCCCTCAAGGACCTGCCCTCCGCCCAGCCCGAGGGCCTGGAGATTGCCGCCGTCCCGGCCCGCGTGGACGTCCGCGACGCCCTGTGTGCGCGCGACGGCCTGACGCTGGCGGAGCTGCCCGAGGGCGCCACGGTGGGCACCGGCTCGCCGCGCCGCGTGGCCCAGCTGCTGGCGGTGCGCCCGGACCTGCGGGTCGTGGACATCCGCGGCAACGTGCAGACCCGGCTCGCCCGCGTGCCCGGCCTCGAGCAGCACGACGACCACGCACCGGCCGCCGCGGGGGCGCCCCGCGGGGACCTGGACGCCGTGGTGCTGGCCTGCGCGGGCCTGGACCGTACCGGGCTGCAGTGGGCCATCACGGAGCGGCTGGCCCCCACCGTGATGCTGCCGGCCCCCGGGCAGGGCGCCCTGGCCGTGGAGTGCCGGCCGGGCACGGCCGCGGGGACCGAGGGGCCCGGGGAGGCGCTCGCGCGCGCCCTGGCCGACTACGACGACCCCGTCACCCGGCTGCAGGTGACCGCCGAGCGCGCCCTGCTGGGCCGGCTCGAGGCCGGCTGCGCCGCGCCGATCGGGGCGCTGGCCCGCGTGGAGCGCGGCGCCGACACCGGCTCGGGCCGCGAGGACGCTGGTCCGGATGCCCCCGCGCGGCTCGTCCTGGACGCCATGGTGGCCGCGCTGGACGGCAGCCGGGTCCTGCGCAGGCACGCCTCGGTGGAGCTGGACGCCGTGCGCGTGCGCCACGCGGACGGCTCGGCCGACACCCGGACGCTGGACACGGCCCGCACCCTCGGGATCGAGGTGGCGGAGGCCCTGCTGGCCGACGGCGCCGACCTGCTGCCGGCCGGCCGCTGACCGGGTCTCGCCGTGGAGGGCACGGGGCAGGGTGCGGGGCAGGGCACGGAGGACCGCGCGGGGGACGGCACCCGGCCCGGCGCTCGGCACCGCGCTCCGGACGCGGACGGCCGGGCGCGGACGGTCGTGCTCACCCGCCAGCCCGCCCAGGCCGGCGCCCTCGAGGCCGGCCTGCGGGCCGCCGGCCATGAGGTCCGGTTCCTGCCGCTGACGGACTTCGAGCTGCCGGAGGACCCCGCGCCCCTGCGCGAGGCCGTGCGCCGCCTCGCCGCCGGGGGATACGCCTGGCTCGTCGTCACGAGCCCCAACACCGTGCGCGCCCTGGTCCGTGCCGGCTGGGACGGGCGCCTGCCGGCCGGGGTCCGCGTGGCCGTGACCGGGCCCGGCACCGCGCGCGTGCTGGCGTCGGCCGGCGGCCCGGCCGCCCCCTGGATGCCCGACGGCGACGCCTCGGCGGCGGGGATCATCGCCGCCTTCCCGGCCCCGGACCTGGCCGGCACGGGCCGGCCGGGGCGCCGGGTGCTGCTGCCGCAGTCCGCGCTGGCCCCGGACGAGGTGGCCGCGGCCCTGGACGCCCGGGGCTGGGCCGTGGAGCGGATCGAGGCCTACCGCACCGTGCCGTACCCCGCGGCGCCGGCACGGCGGCTGCTGGCCGACGGGGGGCACCCCGTCGGCCTGGAGGAGGGCCCGGACGGCGCCGTCGGGCTCGGGGCCCTGGACGGGGCCGCCGTCGTGCTGACGAGCCCGAGCGCCGTGCGCGAGCTGGTCCGCCGGCTCGGCGGGCGACCGGTCGGGGACGCCGCGTTCATCGCCATCGGGCGCCCGACGCAGCGGGCCGCCGCCTCCTGCGGGCTGGCGCTGGCGGGGACGGCCGCCTCGCCGGACGCCCCCGGCGTGCTCGCGGTGCTCGCCGGCCTGCCGGCAACGCACTAGTCCGCTCGCCGCCCCGGGACCCGGCGACCCGGATCAGCGCCGCCCGGCGCGGCGCTTGAGGGCCACCTGCATCCGGCCGCCCTCCGTGCGGTGCTCCAGGTACGGCTGCTCGGCCACGAGGGTGCTGAGCTTGCGGTGGCCGAAGTCGCGCGGGTCGAAGTCCACGTGCGCCCGGCTCAGGTGCTGGCCCACCTGGCTCAGGTGCGCCCACCCGTCGTCCCCGCTCGTGGCGTTGACGGCCTTCATGAGCGCGCTCTGCAGGTTGATCCGCGGGGCCGACGCGTCCTCGGCCGGCTCGCCCGCCAGGCCGGCAGGCTCCACCCCGGCCGGCCCGGCGGCGTCCTCGCTCCCGCCCGTGACGCCGCCCGTCGCCCGCCCCGCGGCGGAGGACGCGGCCGCACCGGCGGCGCCGGCCGCCGCCGAGGACGCGGCCGAGGGGGCTGACACCGCCGCCCCGCCGGCCGCCGCCGAGCCCCGGCGCGCCCGGCTCCGGCCGCCCTCGGACCCGGCCACCGGCGCGGCCACCGGCGCCTCCGTCTCCGCGCCGTCGTCGGGGTCCCCGGCGCCGAGCAGCTCGAGGTAGATGAACTGGTCCACGGCATGGCGCAGGGACACCGGGGTCTTGCGCTCGCCCAGGCCGATGACGCGCTTGCCGGACTCGCGCAGGCGGGTGGCCAGCCGGGTGAAGTCCGAGTCCGAGGACACCAGGGCGAAGGTGTCCACGTGGCCCATCCACAGCAGGTCCATCGCCTCGATGATGAGGGCCGAGTCCGTGGAGTTCTTCCCCGCGGTGTAGGCGAACTGCTGCACGGGCTGGATGGCGAGGTCGTTGAGCGCCTTCTTCCAGCCGCCCAGGTTGGTGGTGGTCCAGTCCCCGTAGGCGCGCTTGACGGTCGCGGTGCCGTAGGTGGCCAGTTCCTCCAGGATGGCCCCGGCGTGGGCGGGCGAGACGTTGTCGCAGTCGATGAGCACGGCGATGCGCGTGGTCGCGCTGGAGGAGTCGGTCATGCCACTCACCCTAGACTGGTACGGCACCACCGCCGCCGAGCCCGGAGGATTCCATGGCCTTCCCCACCCACCGTCCGCGCCGCCTGCGCCAGTCCGCCGCCATGCGCCGGCTGGCCGCCGAGGTGAGGATCCACCCCGCGGACCTCATCCTGCCGGCGTTCATCCGGGAGGGCGCCACCGATCCCGTCCCGCTGCAGTCGATGCCGGGCGTCGTCCAGCACACGCGCGACTCGCTGCGGGCCGCCGCGGCCGAGGCCGCCGAGCTGGGGCTGGGCGGCATCATGCTCTTCGGCGTCCCCGAGACGCGCGACGCCACGGGCTCGGCCTGCCTGGACCCGGACGGCGTGCTCAACGACGCCATCCGCGCGGTCAAGGCGGAGGTGGGCGAGTCCCTCGTGGTCATGTCCGACCTGTGCCTGGACGAGTTCACCGACCACGGCCACTGCGGCGTGCTCACCGCGGACGGCGCCGTGGACAACGACGCCACGCTGGAGGTCTACGGCCGCATGGGCGTGGCGCAGGCCGAGGCCGGGGCGGACATGGTGGGTCCGTCCGGGATGATGGACGGCCAGGTGGCCGTCATCCGGCAGGCGCTGGACGACGCCGGCCACCAGGACACCGCGATCCTCGCCTACGCCGCCAAGTACTCCTCGGCGTTCTACGGCCCCTTCCGCGAGGCCGTGGACTCCCAGCTGACGGGCGACCGGAAGACCTACCAGATGGACCCGTCCAACCGCCGCGAGGCGATGCTCGAGGTCTCCCTGGACCTCGAGGAGGGCGCCGACATGGTGATGGTCAAGCCCGCCATGAGCTACCTGGACATCCTGCGGGACGTGGCCGAGATGTCCGACGTGCCGGTCTCGGCGTACCAGATCTCCGGGGAGTACGCGATGATCGAGGCCGCCGCCGCCAACGGCTGGATCGACCGCGACCAGGCCGTCATCGAGTCCGTGCTCTCCATCCGCCGGGCCGGGGCGGACACCGTGCTGACGTACTGGGCCGGTGAACTGGCCCGCTGGATCAAGGAAGGCAGGCTCTGATGACCGGGACCACCGGCACCACCGCACCCACCACCAACGCCGGGCTCTACGAGGCCGCGCGCACCGTCATCCCGGGGGGCGTGAACTCCCCGGTGCGGGCCTTCGGCTCCGTGGGCGGCACCCCCGTGGCCATGGTGCGCGCCGCCGGGCCCTACCTGACGGACGTCGAGGGCCGCGAGTACGTGGACCTCGTGTGCTCGTGGGGCCCCATGCTGCTGGGCCACAACCACCCGGCGGTCGTGGAGGCCGTGCACCGCGCCGTGGACGCCGGGCTGTCCTTCGGCACCTCCACCCCGGACGAGGCCCGGCTCGCCACGCTCATCGCCTCGCGCGTGCCCGTGGACCGGGTGCGCATGGTCTCCACCGGCACCGAGGCCACCATGACCGCCCTGCGGCTCGCGCGCGGCGCCACGGGCCGCAACCTCGTGGTGAAGTTCGCCGGCTGCTACCACGGGCACTCGGACGGCCTGCTCGCCGCGGCCGGCTCCGGGGTGGCGACCCAGTCCCTGCCCGGCTCCGCCGGTGTCACGGAGGCCCAGGCCGCCGAGACCCTCGTGCTGCCCTACAACGACACGGCCGCCCTCGAGGAGGTGTTCGCCGCCCGCGGCGCGGACGTCGCCGCGGTCATCACGGAGGCCGCCCCCTGCAACATGGGCGTGGTCGCCCCCGCGGAGGGCTTCAACCGCTTCCTGCGCGAGATCACCGGGCGCCACGGCGCCCTGCTGGTCTGGGACGAGGTCCTCACCGGCTTCCGCGCCTCGGACACCGGCTACTGGGGCCTCTCGGGCCGGCCGGAGGGGTGGACCCCGGACCTGTGGACGTTCGGCAAGGTGATCGGCGGCGGGATGCCCACGGCCGCCGTCGCCGGCCGGACCGAGGTCATGGACCTGCTGGCGCCGCTGGGACCGGTCTACCAGGCCGGCACGCTGTCCGGGAACCCGGTGGCCATGGCCTGCGGCCTGGCCACCCTCGGCAACGCGACCGCGGACGTGTACGCCACGATCGACCGGCGCTCGCGCCAGCTCGAGGGGCTGCTGGTGGAGGCGCTCACCACGGCGGGCGTGGACCACTCCATCCAGCGGGCGGGGACCCTGTTCTCGGTCGCGTTCGGCACCTCGGCCCGCGGCGTCCACGACTACGCCGACGCCCAGGCCCAGGAGGCGTTCCGCTACGGGCCGTTCTTCCACGCCATGCTCGAGCACGGGGTGTACCTGCCCCCGAGCGTCTTCGAGGCGTGGTTCGTCTCCGCCGCGCACGACGACGCCGCGATGGAGCGCGTCGCCGCGGCCCTGCCGCACGCCGCGCGCGCAGCGGCCGCGGCCCGGCCGGCGGCCGGCTGACCGGCTCCCGACCGGGGACGACGGCGGCCCGGCACCCGGGCCTGGGAGCTCCAGGCCGGGTGCCGGGCCGCCGTCGGGTGCGGTCCCCCGAGGCCCGGGAGGCCGGGATCCGGGAGGCCGTGGCTCAGAAGGCCGGCGTCACGTCACCGTTGGGCCAGGTCTCGAGGATGTAGTCCTTGACCTCCTGGGAGTGCAGCAGCTCGTCCAGCTTCTGGATGGCCGGGGTCTCCTCGCCGGCGCGCCAGGCCAGGAAGTTGGCGTACGGGTTGTCCTCGACGGACTCGACGATGAGGGCGTCGTCCGTGCTCATCCCGGCCTGGAGGATGAAGTTGCCGTTGATGATCGCCAGGTCCACCTTGGGGTCCTTGACGAGCTGGACGAGGATCTCGGGCTGGTTCTCCTCGAACGCCAGGCCCTTGGGGTTCTGCTCCTCGGTCAGCGTCAGGGCGGCGGAGTCGTCCTCGATGCCCTGCAGCAGCCCCGCGGTCTCGAGCATCTTCAGCGCGCGCGGCTGGTTGCCCGGGTCGTTGGTGATGGCGATGGTGGCGCCGTCCGGGATGGCCTCGACCGAGTCGTGCTTCTCCGAGAAGGCGGCGTAGGGCTCGATGTGGATGCCCTCGCCGTGCTCGAACTCGTAGCCCTTCTCCTCCACCTGCGCGTTGAAGAACGGCTCGTGCATGAAGTAGTTGGCGTCGGAGGAGCCCTCGTCCAGGGAGACGTTGGGCAGCTGGTAGTCGTCGAACTCCTGGATCTCCAGGTCGATGCCGGTGCCCTCGGTGAGGTTCTCGTCCACGTACTCCAGGACCTGGGCGTGCGGGACGGGGTTGGCACCGACCTTGACCGTGACCGGGTTGGCCGGGTCCAGGCTCGCGGCCGCGGACGGCGAGGCGTCGCCGCCGCCACCGGCGCCGCAGCCGGCCAGGGCGGCGGTGAGCAGCAGGCCGCCGGCACCGAGCAGCGAGCGGCGGCGCAGGGGAGAGGTGGTGGGGGTCATGGGGTTCCTTCGGTCGAGGCGGTGGGGGGAGGGGTGGAGCGGGGGAGCGGTGGGTCCGCTCAGCGGTGGTCGACGGCGCGGACGATGCGGTCGCCGATCCACTGGATGAGCTGCACGAGCACCACCATGATGACGATCGTGACGACCATGACGGCGGAGTCGAAGCGCTGGTAGCCGTAGTTGTAGGCCAGCCGGCCCAGGCCGCCGCCGCCGATCAGCCCGGCCATGGCGGAGTAGCCCACCAGCATGACGAGCGTGGTGGTGATGGAGGCCACGAGCCCGGGCATCGCCTCGGGCAGCAGCACCTTGCGCACGACCTGCCCGCGGGTGGAGCCCATGACGCGGGCGGCGTCCACCGTGCCGGCGGGGACCTCGCGCAGCGAGGTCTCCACCAGGCGGGCGAAGAACGGGGCGGTGCCGATGGTCAGGGAGACGGTCGCCGCGATGGGCCCGATCGAGGTGCCCACGAGCCACGCGGTGAACGGGATGAGCGCCACCATGAGGATCGCGTAGGGGATCGACCGGGTGATGTTGACCACCACGGAGGACAGCAGCACGTGCAGCCAGCGCACGGGCCGCAGCCCGCCGGGCGCCGTGACGTGCAGGATGATGCCGAGGGCCAGGCCGATCACGAGGGTGAACACGCCGGCGACGCCCACCATCACGAGGGTCTCGCCGAACGCCTCGGGCAGCGCGTCGGTCAGGGCGGGATTCTCCAGCAGGTCCTGGAACGGGTTCACTGTGCACCTCCGAGGTCCTGTGCGGTGTCCTGGGCCGTCTCCACCTGGGTCCGGGTCCGCTGTTCGGCCCGGTAGCCCGTGGACCGCAGGAACTCCACGACGGCGTCCGCGCCGTCCGGCCCGGTGGCCGCGTCCTCCGGCAGGGCCAGCAGGTGGTGGGCGAAGCGCTGCCCGGCGAGGTCCTCCACGGAGCCGGCCAGCACCCGCACGGGGTGCCCGAACCGCTCGCGGATCACGGCGCTGACGGGGACGTCGGCGTTGGGGCCGTGGCCCAGGACCTCCACGAGGGGCCCGGCCGTGTCCAGCGCGGCCTCCGGCAGCGGCAACAGGGCGGCGGAGAGCCGCGAGCCCAGGCCCGAGGCGACCTCGGCGAGGTCGCCGCCCTCCACGATCCGGCCGCGGTCCAGCAGGGACACCGAGGTGCAGATCTTCTTCACCACGTGCATCTCGTGGGTGATCACCACCACCGTCAGGCCGAGCCGGTCGGACAGGTCCCGGATCAGCTCCAGGATCCCGTCGGTGGTGGCGGGGTCCAGGGCGGAGGTGGGCTCGTCGCACAGCAGCACGCGGGGGTCCGAGGCCAGGGCGCGGGCGATGCCCACGCGCTGGCGCTGGCCGCCCGAGAGCTGGGCCGGGTAGGAGTCCCCGAAGTCCTCGAGCCCCACGAGTGCGAGCAGGTCGCGCGCGCGGGCGGTGCGGGCGGCGCGGTCCTGCCCGGTGATCTCGAGGGGGAACGCGACGTTGGCGAGCACGGTGCGGGAGTCCAGCAGGTTCGCGTGCTGGAACACCATGCCGATCCGGCGCCGGGCCTGCAGCAGGTCCCGGTCCGCCGCGGTCGCCAGGTCGGCGCCGTCGATGGCCACCGAGCCGGAGGTCGGGCGGTCCAGCAGGGTGAGGCAGCGCACGAGCGTCGACTTGCCGGCCCCCGAGTGGCCGATGATGCCGTGCACGGAGCCCGTGGGGACGGTCAGGTCGATGCCGTCCAGGGCGACCACCTCGCGGTCGCCCTGCCGGTAGACCTTGCGCAGGCCACGGATGGAGATCATGGAGTCCCTTCGGTTCGGGGTCGTCGCGGCCACGGTCGGTGCCCGCGACGGGTGCTGCCGCCGTCGGTGGACGGTGACACCCCATTTAATCAAGCATCCCGCCCCGGCGCCGACGCGCGGGGCGGTCCGGGGCTCCCGCAGCGACACACGCGGCCCGTCGGGCGCGCCGCGCCGGGCCCGGGCGGCGAAGATGACGCCGTGTGACGCGCCTCAGCGGCGGGCCACCGGCCAGTCCCCGTTGACGACGGCGGTCGGGTCCTTCCGGCGCAGGTACTCCTGGAAGCTCGCGGCCTGCTCGGCCTTCCACGCGCACTGCTGTCCCTGCAGGGTCTCGAGCGGGACCTGCAGCTGCGGGTAGCGCCGGGCCAGGGCGTCGGCGACGCCGACGGCGGCCAGCGAGTCCGCCGCCGAGGTGTGGGCGTCCCGCAGCGGCACGCGGTACAGGTCGCAGACGTCCGTGAGCGTTCGCTTGCCCCGCCGGTAGCGGTCCACCTGCTTGTCGATGACGTAGGGGTCGATGACCCAGCGGTTCTGCAGCGGCTCCAGTCCCCGCCGGGCCAGCTCCCGGTCCATGACCGTGAAGTCGTAGCAGGCGTTGAACGCGATCACCGGGATGCCGGCGTCGAAGAAGTCCCGCAGGGTGTCCGCGATCTCCACGATGGCGGCGTCCGCGGGCAGGCCCTCGGCCTGCGCGCGCTCCGTGGTGACGCCGTGGACGGCGGCGGCCTCGGCGGGGATGGGCACGCCGGGGTCCACGAGCCACTCGTAGGCCGCCGCGAGGCGGCCGTGCGGGTCCACGACGACGAGGGAGGCCGTGACGACGCGGGCGGTCTCGGGATCACGTCCCGTGGTCTCCAGGTCGAATCCGACCCTGATCTGCTCATGCCACGGCTTGGCCGCGGTCGCGGGGGCACGGGAGGGGGCGTCGCTCACGGGACCACGGTATCGCCCCGGCCGGACGGGATAGCGGGCGCGACCGGTCCGGCGGGGGACGCCCGGTGGCACCATGGGTTCTGTGGAGTCGTCCGACGCTGTCACCGCCGTCACCGCCGTCACCCCGGCCCCGCCGCCCGGTCCGGGGCCGGAGGACGCCGCCCGCGGCGCGTCCGGGCTGTCCGGGGGTCCCTACGAGCTGGCCGAGGCCCTCGTGCTCGCGGCGGGACTCGTCCCGCCCGGCCGGGCCGTCAGCTACGGGGCCCTGGCCGGGCTCCTCGGGGCCGGCGGTCCCCGCCAGGCCGGCCGCGCGATGTCCCGGTGCCCGGACGGCACGCCCTGGTGGCGGGTCGTGCGCGCTGACGGGACGCTGCCGGCGTCGTTGTCCGCGCGGGCCGCGCCGCACTACCGCGACGAGGGCACCCCCCTGCGGGGCCACGGCGCGGCGCCCGACGGCGGCGCCCCGGTGCGCGTGGACCTCGCCGCCGCCCGGTGGGAGCCCGACGCCGGCGCCCGGGCCGCGCTCGCGGGCCTGCGGGCCGCACTGGGGCGGCCGCCGGGCTCGGCCGGCTAACCCGTCCGGCCCGGCTGGTTGAATGAGACCATGCCTTCCCACGCGCCCACCGCCCCCGCGCAGGCCCCCGCCCCGACCGCGGCCCCCGGCCCGCGGCTCACCGCGCCGGCGACGGTCCGGGCGGAGGCGTTCGTGCCGGACGCGGACCAGCAGCGGGTCCTGGACCTCGCCCCCGGCCACGGTCCGGTGCTCGTCCTGGGCGGGCCCGGGACCGGCCGCAGCGCGGTGGCCGTCGAGTACGCCGCCCGGCGGATCGAGCACGGGCTGGACCCGGCCCGGCTGCTCGTGCTCGCCCCCACGCGCCAGGCCGCGGCCCGGCTCCGGGACGCCCTGTCCGTCCGCCTGGACCGCGCGGGCCGGGGCACCCGCGCGGCCACCCCCGTGCGCACCTGGGCCGCCTACGCCTTCGACCTGGTCCGTCGGGCCCGCGTGGGCGGGTACCTGCCGACCGTGCAGCGCACGCCGCGGCTGCTCTCGGGCGCGGAGCAGGACACGGTCATCGCCGAGCTGCTGGAGTCCTACGCCGCGGGGGAGCGGCCGGGCCCGGACTGGCCCCGGGACCTCTCCGAGGCGGTCGCCACGCGCGGCTTCCGCAAGGAGGTGCGCGAGCTGATCGACCGCACGAGCGAGTACGGCGTGGAGCCCGGACGTCTCGAGGAGCTGGGCGAGGAGCACCTCCGGCCCGAGTGGACCGCCGCCGCCGTGCTGCTCCAGGACTACCGCGACCGGCTGGACCTGGGCATGGCCGAGGCCTTCGACCCCGCCGGGCTCATCACCACGGCGTGCCGCCTGCTGGAGGAGAACGAGGACCTGCTGGCCGCCGAGCGCGCCGCACTGCCCGTCCTGGTCGTGGACGACCTGCAGGAGGCCACCCCGGCCGTGCACCGCCTCGTGCGGCTGCTGGGCCGCGGCCAGGACGTCGTCGCCACGGCCAGCCCGGACACGGTGGTCCAGGGCTTCCGCGGGGCCCGGCCGGACCTGGTGGGGGACTACCCGGAGTGCCTCGTGGCGCCCGTCCCGCCCGCAGCGCGCGGGGACCGGCCCGCGGCGGACGGACCGGCGGGCGGCGCCGGCCCCGGGGACGGCGGACTGACCCTGGCCCTGGCCACCAGCCACCGGCTCGGCGACGGGGTGCTCGCCGCCTGGCAGCGGGTGGCCCGGCGCATCCCCGCCCTGCCCGGCCAGGACGCGGTGCGGCAGGGACTGGCGCCGCGGGACGGGGCCGGCACGGGGGACGCGGACGCCGCGCGGGATCCCGCGCCGGACGCGCGGGCACCCGTCCCCGCGGCTGGCCCGGCCGGCGGCGCTCCGGACGCGTCCCCGGCCCCCGGGGCCAGCGTCCACCTCGTCGCCTCGCCGGCCCACGAGCAGCACCTCGTGCTGCAGCAGCTGCTGCACCTGCACCACCGCGAGGGCATCCCGCTGGGCCGGATGGCGGTGATCGCGCGCTCGGGGCCACTGGTCGCCGAGCTCGGCCGCTTCCTCGAGGCGGAGGGCGTGCCCGTCAACCGGTCCCTCGCGGACACCGTCCTGAAGACCGAGCCCGCCGTCACGCCGCTGCTGGCCCTGTTGCGCCTGGCCGCCTCGCCCGGCGGCAGCCCGGACGCGGCACCGGACCTGGACGAGGCCCTGTGGCTCGCGGGGGGCCGCTACGGCGGCGCGACCGCCCTGCACGTGCGCCAGCTGCGCCAGCGGCTGCTGCGGGACGAGCGCGCCCGGGGCGGGACGCGGTCCAGCGCGGACCTGCTGCTGGCCGCCCTCGAGGACCCCGGGTCGCTGGACGGGCACCGCGTCGCCGGGGCGGGGCTCCAGCGGATCGCCCGCATGCTCGCGGCCGGCCGGCAGGCCGCCGCGGATCCCGCCGCCACCGCGGAGACCGTCCTGTGGGCCCTGTGGAGCGCCTCGGACCGCCCCGCGCGCTGGGAGCACGAGGCCGTGGCGGGCACGGGGCCGGACTCCCGGCGCGCGGACCACGACCTGGACGCCGTCGTCGGGCTGTTCCAGGCGGCCGAGCGCTACGTGGACCAGTTCCCCGGCGCGTCCGCGCTGTCCTTCGCGGACTACATGGAGGCCCAGGACGTGCCGATGGACGTGCTGGCCCCGGCCGGCGCCCACGAGGGCTCGGTCTCCGTGCTGACCCCCGCCACCGCCGCCGGCCTGGAGTGGGACGCGGTCATCATCGCCGGCCTGCAGGAGGGCATCTGGCCCAACACGCGGCTGCGGGGCCAGCTGCTGGGGGCCACCGACCTCGCCGACGTGGTCTCGGGCCGGGCGACCGTGGCCGACCGGCGCTCGCGGCTGGCGGAGGTCCGCCAGGACGAGCTGCGCAGCTTCTCCACCGCGGTCTCCCGGGCCCGCCGGCTCGTCGTCGGCATCGCCGTGGCCTCGGACGACGCCCAGCCCAGCGACTTCCTCGACCTGCTCTCGCCCTGGCGGGACCTGGACCACCCGCGTCCGCTCACCGAGGTCCCGCCGCCCATCACGGCCGCGGCGCTCGTGGCGCGGCTGCGCCGCCGGCTGGAGGAGGACGCCGTCGCCGCCGGGGACCACGGCACCGAGGACCCCGGCGCCGATGACGGCCGGGGACCGGGACCCCGCCGGGAGGCCCGCACCGGGGCCGCCGCGGAGGCGGGTGCGCGGCCGGGGACCGCCGTGGCCGCGGCCGCCCTGGCCCGGCTGGCGGAGGAGGGCATCCGCGGGGCGGACCCGGCCGAATGGTGGGGTCTGCTGCCGCTGTCCACGACCGCGCCGCTCGTGGACACCGCGACCACGCCGGTGCCCGTGTCCCCCTCCCGCGTCCAGACCGCGCTCGAGTCCCCGTTGAACTGGTTCCTCTACCAGGCCGGGGCGCAGGCCGGCAGCACGCAGGCGCAGTCCCTCGGCACGCTCATCCACGCCGTGGCCGAGGCCCACCCCGACGGCCCCGCCGAGGCCCTCGTGGCCGAGTTCGAGCGGCGGCTGCCGGACCTGGGCCTGGAGCCCGGCTGGGAGGCGGACCGGCTGCGCGCCGAGGCCGTGCGGATGCTCGAGTACTTCGTGTCCTACCTGCGCCAGATGGAGAAGGCGGGACGGACCCGCGTGCACGTGGAGCACCGCTTCCACCAGGAGCTCGAGCGGGACGGGCTGCGCGTGCGCATCAACGGCAGCATCGACCGGCTCGAGCGGGACGCCGAGGGCCGGCCGGTGGTCATCGACCTCAAGACGGGGCGGAACGAGCCCACGCAGGCGGACCTGCGCGAACTGCCGCAGCTGGGCGTGTACCAGGCCGCGATCGCGGCCGGCGCGCTCGCGGCGGAGGAGTTCGAGCGGCCCACGGAGCCGGGTGGGGCGGCCCTCGTGCAGCTGCGCACCAAGAACAAGTCCGTGAAGGTCCAGGAGCAGCCCGCGCTGTCCGCGGACGAGCAGTGGGCCCTGGACCAGGTGTTCACCGCCGCGGCCAGCATGGTCGGCCCGCGGTTCCTGGCCGTGCACGGCGGACCCGACGGCCCCGGCTGCGCGCTGCCGGCCGTGTGCCCCATCCACAGCGACGGAAGGCAGGCCACCGAATGGCACCGCTGACCCCGGCCGCCGCCACCGCGCGGTACGGCCCCGAGGAGCTCGCCGAGCGGCTGGGGCAGTACGCCCCCACGCCGGAGCAGTCCGCCGTGGTCTCCTCCGGCCTCGAGCCCCGGCTCGTCGTGGCCGGCGCGGGGTCGGGCAAGACCGCGACCATGTCCGACCGCGTGGTCTGGCTGGTGGCCAACGGCCTCGTGGCCCCGGACCAGGTGCTCGGCGTGACCTTCACGCGCAAGGCCGCCGGGGAACTCGCCCACCGCATCAACCGCAAGCTGGACCTGCTGGCCGAGACGGGCCTGGAGATCGAGGGCGCCGAGGAGGCGCCGGCACGGGCCAGCGTGTCCACCTACCACTCGTACGCGCATACGCTCGTGCGGGACCACGGCATGCGGATCGGCCTGGAGCCGGACACCGGGATGATCGGCGAGGCGCAGTCCTACCAGCTCGTCTCCCGGATCGTCCGGGCCTACGAGGGCGACCTCGGGTTCGCCGAGGTCCCGGCCTCGACCCTGGTCCGGGGGGTCATCAAGCTGGCTGCCGACTGCGCCGAGCACCTCGTGGAGCCCGAGGACGTCGAGCACTTCCTCGCCGAGGCCCACGCCCGGGGGGAGTCGCTGCCGTACAGCGCCAAGCAGGTCGAGGGCAGCAACGCGAAGGTCACCTCGGTGTTCACCATGCTCCGGCTGCGGCGGGTCATGTCCGAGCTCGTGGTGGACTACCGCGCCGCCAAGGCCGCGGCCGGCGTCATGGACTACGGCGACCTCGTCCGCCACGCGGCGCGCATCGCCGCCGAGGTGGACGCCGTGGGGGAGATCGAGCGCTCGCGGTTCCGGGTGGTGCTGCTGGACGAGTTCCAGGACACCTCGCACGCCCAGTTGGAGCTGTTCCGGGGCCTCTACGGGGGCGAGGGGCACGCCGTGACGGCGGTGGGCGACCCGAACCAGTCGATCTACGGCTTCCGCGGGGCCTCCGCCGGCCAGCTGTTCGCCTTCCCCGGGACCTTCCCCCGGCGCCTGCCCGACGGCGGCCTGGCGCCCGCGCCCGTGAGCTACCTGACCACGGCGTGGCGGAACTCCCTGAACGTGCTCGCCGCGGCCAACACGGTGGCCGGTCCCCTGCGCAGCGCGCCCGTGGGCGGGATCGAGGTGCGCCCGCTCGAGCCGGCCCCGAGCGCTCCCGAGGGCGAGGTGCGGGTGGCCTGGCTGCCGGACTCGGAGCAGGAGGCCGAGGCCGTCGTGGAGGCGCTGCGGGTCGCCGGCCGGGACGAGCTGCCCCTGGCGGAGCGGCCCACCCGTGCGGTGCTGTGCCGCACGCGCAGCCAGTTCGAGCCGCTCATGGAGGTGATGGACGCGGCCGGCGTGCCCTACGAGGTGCTGGGCCTGTCGGGGCTGCTGTCCGTGCCGGAGGTGGCGGACGTCATCGCCGTGCTGCAGGTCGTCTCGGACCCGAGCCGGTCGGACCACCTGATGCGCATCCTCACCGGCGCCCGGTGGCGCATCGGCCCGGCCGACCTCATGGCCCTGCAGGACCGGGCCCGCGACCTGGCCCGGAACCGGCGGCCGGCCGGGCCGGGCGCCGGGCCCGGGCAGGACGGGGCGGCCGCCGGCGCCGCCCGCGACGCCGGCGACGCGGCTTCTGCCCAGGATCCGGCGCTGCTGGACACCTCGCCGGAGGAGGACGCCGAGTCCTCGTCCCTGGTCGAGGCCCTCGACTGGCTGCCCCCGGCGGGCTGGGTGTCCGCCGCCGGCCGGTCGTTCAGCGACGAGGGACGCCGCCGGCTGGAGCGCCTGGCGGCGGAGTTGCGGTCGCTGTCCGGGCAGACCGGGCTGGAGCTGCCGGCGCTGATCCGGCTCGTGGAGCGGACGCTCGGGCTGGACCTCGAGGTCCAGGCGCGTCCCGGCGTGCCCGGCGTGGCCGCCCGGCGGCACCTGGACGCCTTCCTCGACGCCGCCCGCGACTTCAGCCAGGGCGCGGAGGACGGCTCGGGCAGCGACCTCACCGCCTTCCTGGCCTGGCTGGAGGCGGCGGAGGAACGCGAGAACGGCCTGGGCATCACCGGCATGGAGCCGCGGCACGACGCCGTGCAGCTGCTGACGGCCCACGCCTCGAAGGGGCTCGAGTGGGACGTCGTGGCCGTGCCCGGCATGGTGGACGGCCAGTTTCCCGGCAAGACCTTCGACACGTGGACCGCCGAGCGCAGCGGCCACCTGCCGTGGGACCTGCGGGGGGACCGGGAGAGCCTGCCCCACTGGTCGAGGGACTGGGAGACGCAGCAGGACTGGGCCGGCCACGCCCTCGGCTGGTTCCTCAAGGGCCAGCAGGAGGCCTACCCGGACTCGTACAAGGAGCAGGCCGCGGCGCACCACCTGCAGGAGGAGCGCCGGCTGGCCTACGTCGCCTTCACCCGGGCCCGCACGCTGCTGCTCGTCAGCGGCAGCCACTGGCGCGGGGGGAACAAGACCCCCGCCGAGCCGTCCGTGTTCCTCGCCGAGCTGGCGGGGCAGTCCGACGCCGGGGTGGTCGTCCGCGGGCCGTGGACCGTCCCCGAGGAGGCGGGGGAGACCAACCCGTTCGCCGGACGGATGCTGACGGCGTGGTGGCCCTTCGACCCGCTGGACGGCCCCGAGATCCGGGTGATGGACCCGGCGGCGCCCCACGACGAGGACCGCGCCACGCCGCTGCCCCGCCGTTCCCGACCGCGTCGGGTGGCCCTCGAGGCGGCCGCCGCGTGGGTGCGCTCGGCGGCGCCGCTGGCGCTGGCCGGGGACACCGCCGCGCTCGCGGCCGCGGACGCGGCCTCCGCTGAGGGGGCCGTGCCGGAGGACGGGACCGACGGCGCCGCCCCGGAGGCCGGCCCGGGCGAGTCGGCCCGCGACATCGCCCGGCAGGTCCAGTGGGTCCTGGACCGCGCCGCGCCCGTGAACCACCGGGGCACCACGGTCGAGCTGCCGAGCCACATCAGCGCCTCCACCTTCGTGGAGATGGCGGGCGATCCGGACGCGCTGGCCCGGCAGCTGCGCCGGCCCATGCCGCGGCCGCCCGCGCACGCCGCTCGGCGGGGCACCGCCTTCCACGCCTGGGTGGAGGAGCACTTCGGCAGCACCGGCATGCTGGACTTCGACGACCCCGAGGACTCCGCGGACCACTGGGTGGAGGAGGCCCTCGACCTCGAGCCGATGAAGAGGAGCTTCCTGGCCAGCCGGTGGGCGGACCGGGTGCCGGCCTACGTGGAGCCCCCCGTGGAGACCACCGTCGGCGGCGTCACCCTGCGTGGCCGGATCGACGCCGTGTTCCGCGAGGGCGGCACCACCTCCGCGCCGGACGACCCGGACGCCCGGTGGGAACTCGTCGACTGGAAGACCGGAGCGGTACCCCGCGGCCGCGACCTGGAGGTGAAGTCCCTGCAGTTGGCCGTGTACCGGCTGGCCTGGTCCCGGCTGCACGGCATCCCGCTGGAGAACATCAGCGCCAGCTTCGTCTACGTGGCGCACGGGGTGGAGAAGGCGATGCACGACCTCGCGGGCGAGGCCGAGCTCGAGCGGATCCTGGCCCGGGCCATCCACGGGGACGAGGGCGCCGGGGCATCGGCGCCCTGAGGTGCTGCGGCCCGCCGCCTGGGCCGCCGGGGCCTCAGGCGGACGGGTCCGCGTGGCGCTCGACGTGCAGCTGGCGCACCTCGTCGAGCTCGATGACGGTGGTGGGCTCGCCGGTGACCGTCGGGACCGGCTCGCCGGACGTCCCGCTCCCGGCCGGCTGCTCGTCGCCGGAGGGCTCGCCGCCACCGGCCGTCCCGTCGCCCGCCGTCCCGTCCGTGGTGGCCGGGCCACCGCGGAGACCGGCTGCGGTGGACCCGGTGTGCTCCCGCACGGCGGGACGCTCCGCCACGGTGGCCGTCGCCTCCCCGTCCGCGGTGTCCTCGTCGGCCGCCTCCCGGGCCGCCGCCTCGCCCGGGTCCACGTCGTCCGCGTCGACGTCGCCGGGGTCCACGTCCTCCGGGACCTCGTCGCCGGTCGTGTCGTCGACGGCCCGGACCGCGGCCGGCAGCCGCGCCGACGCCGAGGTGCCGGGCTCCCGGTCCGTGATGACCGCGTCGTCGTCGGACTCGTCCGCCGGCCAGGCGTCGTCGTCCAGCTCCTCGCCGACGCCCTCGTCGGCGGCGTCGCCGGGCACCACGGCGTGGGACCCGGAGCCCACGACGGTCCCGGTGGCACCGGCGGCGTCGGCGGCGCCGCCGAGGGACCCGCCGGCCCGCCCGGGCTCCCGCTCGGGGCGGGGCGGACGGGTCGGCGCGGTCGCGGGGCGGGACGCGGGCGGCGCCGCGGGGGCCTCCGGGGCCGGTGCCGGGACCAGGCGGGGGCCGGGGGGCGTCAGGCTGATCTCCTGGCCGCCGTGGGCCTCGACGTCGTCCTTGAGCTCGAGCAGCATCGTCTCGGCCTCGGCCGCCATGTCCTCGTCCTCCGCCGCGATGCCGCGGACGAGCCACTGGGCCAGGGCGAACTCGGCGGCCAGGGCCGCCCGGCGCAGCAGGTGCTCGTCGGCCACGACGCCGCCGGTGCGGTGCCGCCAGTAGGCGTCCACCACGGCGTCCGTGAACTCCCGGTCCCCACAGGAGGCGAGCCAGGAGAAGTCGTCGGCGGGATCGCCGATGTGCAGGTCGGTCCACCCCGTCACGGACACCACGCGGCCGTGGTCCACCAGCAGGTTGTCCTCGTGCAGGTCGCCGTGCACCACCACGGGGGTGAAGCGCCAGAGCGCCATCTCCTCGAGCGCGTCCTCCCAGCGGCGCAGCAGCAGGGAGGGGATGCGGCCGGTCGTGGCGGCCTGGTCGAGCTCGTTGAGGCGGCGCTGGCGGAACTGGTCGGCGGTGTAGACCGGCAGGTCGGCGTTCTCCACCACCTCGGCGGGCAGCGCGTGCACGGCGGCGATGACGCGGCCGATGTCGTCCACGGCCCGCGGGCCCAGGTCCGTGAGGTCCTCGAGGTCCTTCTCGCGGCCCGGGATGTCGTGGTAGACGAACGTGCGCAGCCCGCCCACCCGGACCGCTCCGGCCACGGAGGGCACCCGGAAGGGCAGCGCGGCGCGCACCGCCGGGGTGAAGCCGGACAGCACCTGCAGCTCCGTCTCGAGCCGCATGGCGGCCTCCTCGTGCCGCGGCGAGCGCACGCGCCACCGGTTGCCCTGCCGGTCGAGCACGACGGCGGCCGAGAAGTCCCGGGGATCGTCCGGTGAGCCGACCACACCGGTCGGGGACAGGTCCGGGACCGCGGCGCTGGCCAAGGCAGCAAGTTCCATGGGCGTACGGTTCACGCACTCCACGGTACTTTCCCGACCGCCGTGGACCGTCCGGGCCCGGCGGCGAGTCGCCAGATGGACGCCGGCGACGGGCCCCTCCGGCCCGTCGCGGGCCCCCGCCCGCCGCCCGCGGTGTCCACGCCGGGCGGTACCGTGGAGGCATGCGCATCCCCGACGAGACCCTGCCCGCCCTGGGCCGCCTGCCGCTGGCCCGGGAGGACGTGGACCGCGGCTGCGAGGTCCGGGCCGAGCCGGGGTGGCTGCAGCGGGCGTGGGCGCGCCCCGAGGCGCGCGTGCTGTGGTTGACCGGGGGACGTGCGCCGGTCCTCGGCGGCCGGCTCGTCCTCGACCGGCCCCAGGGCGAGCTGCCGGGGGACGCGGTGTACCTGGGCCGGTCCGCGGCCGGTGCCGGGACCGGTACCGCCGGCCTCCCCGCGGACGGTGACGCGGCGCGCGCGGAACTGATCCTGCTGACCGCCGAGCGGCACCCGGAGCTGGCCGCCCCCGAGGCCGGGGGCGCCGCCGTCGCCGATCCCGGGCAGGTCGCCTGGGTGGGCCTGCGGGACGTCGCCGCCGCCCTGACCGACCGGGACGCCGGCATCTTCGTGGAGGCCGTGTCCATCGCGAACTGGCACGCCACCCACACGCACTGCCCGCGCTGCGGCGAGCGCACCGTGATGGCGCAGTCCGGCTGGGTGCGGGTGTGCCCGGCGGACTCCTCGGAGCACTTCCCGCGGACGGACCCGGCGATCATCGTGGCCATCACGGACCGCGAGGACCGCATCCTGCTGGGCAACAACACCGCGTGGGGCCCCGGGCGGTTCTCCACGCTGGCGGGCTTCGTCGAGCCGGGGGAGTCGCTCGAGGCCGCGGTGGTGCGGGAGATCCACGAGGAGTCCCAGCTCGTGGTCCACTCCCCGCAGTACCTGGGCTCCCAGCCCTGGCCGTTCCCCCAGTCGCTCATGCTCGGCTTCTCCGCGGTCACGGACGACCCGGACGCCGCGGCGGCCGACGGGGAGGAGCTGGCCGAGGTGCGCTGGTTCACCCGCGAGCAGCTGCGCGCCGCCGTGGCGGAGGGGCACGTCACCATCCCGGGCGCCACGTCCATCTCCCGGGCGCTGATCGAGCACTGGTTCGGCGGAGACCTGCCCGAGCCGCGCACGCTGCACCACTGACCCACCCGCCGTCGCCGCGCGGGACGCCCCGGCACGAGCCGGACGGCCCCGGCGACCGACCGGCGCCGGCCCCGAGGCCGGCGGCCGGACGCACCGACCACGAACCGGAGGACCGTGACCGAGCAGACCGAGCACACCGCGCAGGCCCAGGACCGGCGCGACATCCTGGCCGGGCTGGACGCCGAGCAGCGCCAGGCCGCCACGACCCTGAACGGTCCCGTGTGCATCCTGGCCGGGGCCGGCACGGGCAAGACCCGCGCCATCACCCATCGGATCGCCTACGGGGTGCAGACGGGCGTCTACGACCCGCACCGCACCCTCGCCCTGACGTTCACCGCCCGGGCCGCCGCGGAGATGCGGGCCCGGCTGCGGGACCTGGGCGCCCACGGCGTGCAGGCCCGGACCTTCCATTCCGCCGCGCTGCGCCAGCTGCAGTACTTCTGGCCGCAGGCGGTCGGCGGGACGGTCCCGGAGCTGGTGGAGTACAAGGTCAACCTGCTCGCGGAGGCCGCCCGGCGGCTGCGCACCACCACGGACCGCGCCGCCCTGCGGGACCTGGCGGGGGAGATCGAGTGGGCCAAGGTCTCCATGCACACCCCGGACGGCTACGCGGCCGCCGCCGCCGGGCGCGAGATGCCCGCCGGCTGGGACGCGAACGGCGTCGCCCGGCTGTTCCAGGGCTACGAGGACGTCAAGACGGACCGCAACCTCATCGACTTCGAGGACGTGCTGCTGCTGATGGTCGGCATCCTCGAGTCCGAGCCCCGGATCGCCGCCCAGGTCCGGGAGCAGTACCGCGTGTTCATCGTCGACGAGTACCAGGACGTCTCGCCGCTGCAGCACCGGCTGCTGGACCTGTGGCTGGGCGGGCGGCAGGAGCTGTGCGTCGTCGGCGACGCCTCGCAGACGATCTACTCCTTCACCGGCGCCACGTCCCGGTTCCTGCTGGACTTCCGCGCCCAGTACCCGGACGCCACGATGGTCAAGCTGGTCCGGGACTACCGCTCCACCCCGCAGGTCGTGGACCTGGCCAACCGGCTGCTCGCAGAGCGCACCCGGCAGCGCGTGCCGGTGCCCGGTCCGGACGGCACCCGCGGGCCGATGCCGCGCTGGGCGGAGCCGCTCGAGCTCGTCTCCCAGCGGCCGCACGGGCCGGACCCGGTGTTCGCCGAGTGCACCGACGACGAGGCCGAGGCCGGCTGGGTGGCCGGCCAGGTCCAGGCCCTGCTGCAGGAGGGCGTGCAGGCCGCGGAGATCGCCGTGCTGTTCCGCACCAACGGCCAGTCGGAGGCGTTCGAGCAGGCCTTCGCCGCCGCCGGCATCGGCTACCAGCTGCGGGGCGGCGAGCGGTTCTTCTCCCGCCGCGAGGTGCGCGACGGCATCCTGCAGCTGCGCGCCGCCGCGCGCTCCGCCCAGGACGTGGCCGGAGACCAGGTGCCGGGGCGCGTCCGGGACGTGCTCGCCTCCCTCGGCTACACCGAGACCGCCCCGCAGGCCTCCGGGGCCGTGCGGGAGAAGTGGGAGTCGCTCAACGCCCTCGTGGCGCTGTCCGAGGAGCTGGCGGCCGCCCGCGGGGAGCAGTTCACCCTCGCGGACCTCGTCGCCGAGCTGGACGAGCGGGCCGCCAGCCAGCACGCCCCCACCGTCCAGGGCGTCACCCTCGCCTCCCTGCACTCGGCGAAGGGCCTGGAGTGGGACGCCGTGTTCCTCGTCGGGCTCTCGGAGGGGCTCATGCCCATCAGCTTCGCGGACACGCAGGAGGACATCGACGAGGAGCGCCGGCTGCTGTACGTGGGGATCACCCGTGCCCGGCATCGGCTGTTCCTGACCTGGACGCTGGCCCGGGGCACCGGGGGGCGCTCGACGCGCAAGCCCTCCCGGTTCCTCGAGGCGCTCGACCCCGAGGCGGCCTCGCGGCACGGCGCCTCGTCCCGCCGCCGGACCGGCGCCGCGGGGGGCGACGGCCGCGGAGGACGCGGGACCGGGCGGAAGCGGGCCCAGGCCGCCCACTGCCGCACGTGCGGGACCCTGCTGGAGACGGGGGCCGAGCGGAAGACGGGCCGGTGCGCGGACTGCCCGCCGACCTACGACGAGTCGCTGTTCGAGAGCCTGCGCACGTGGCGGCTGGCCACCTCCCAGGCGGCCTCGTTGCCGGCCTTCGTGGTGTTCACGGACGCCACCCTCGTGGCCATCGCCGAGGCCGCCCCGAAGACCCCGGCCGAGCTGCTGCGCATCCCCGGGGTGGGACGCTCGAAGCTGGAGAAGTACGGGCCGGACGTGCTGGAGCTGGTCAACGGCACGACGTCGGCCTAGGCGGCGTCCGTCGGCGCCGGCCGGGGCGGGGCACGCGGGTCGGCGCCGGCGGGGCTAGCCGGCGGGAGCGCAGGCGCAGCCGGGATGGGCGGGCACGTGCAGGGTGTCCACCCGTCCGGTGCCGGCCTGCAGGTGCAGCACCGTCCCGGCGTCCACCGCCCCGGTGTCCACCCACTGCAGCACCCGGCGGGCGGCCAGGGCACCGGCGGCCAGGGCCAGCGTGAGGTCCTCGCGCCCGGCGCCCGCGGCGAGCAGGGCCTCGGTGCGGGCCGGGCGCAACGGGTCCGTGGCCGCCGCCGCGAGGTCCCAGCACCCCGGGCAGCCGGTCGCGGCGGGGGCGCACCAGGGACCCACGAGCACGTCGTCGTCGCGGACCACCACGGGCAGCAGGGCGTGGTCGGCAGCGCGGGCCAGCGCCAGGGACTCCGGGTCCACGGCCCCGCGCGTGACCACCACCGTCGCGTCCGCCCCCGGGCCGGGCGGGAGCGGGGTGGTGAGGGGAAGCACCACCGGGTCCAGGCCGACGTCGTCGATGCGCCGGGCCAGCGCGACCGGACGGATCCGGCCGAGGTCGCCGGGCAGGTACCCGGTGCCGAGGTCCGCGGTGGCCACCTCGGCGCGGTCCCACAGCACGAGCCGGCCGATCCCGGCGGCCGCGAGGGAGCGGGCGACCGCCGCCCCGGTGCGCCCGAGCCCGAGCACCTGGACCCCGGCCCGCCGGCGCCGGTCCAGGAGGTCGGCGGCCCGCTCGGCGGAGTCCACCGGCCCGGGCTCCACGGCCAGCGCCGCCGCCAGGTCCTGGGCCAGCACGTCGGCGGCGTGCCCGGCGCCGGGGCCCGGCGGCGAGGACTGCCGGTGCAGGAAACCCTCGAGCATGGACACCAGCTCCCGCGCCTCGGCCGGATCCAGCCCGCACGTGCGCACGGCCTCGCGCTCGCCGTCGTCCGGGATGCCCGCGGCCAGGCGGTCGAGGAACGCCATGACCGCCGGCGTGCAGCCGGAGAGCTGGGTCGAGCGTGAGCCGGAGCCGACCTGGACGGTGTCCTCGGCCAGGCGGACGAGGCTGAGTCCGGGGTTCAGGCGCATGGGGTCCTCCCAGGGGTGTCGGACCGGCGGGGGAGGCCGGTGGCGGGGCGCCGGCGTCCGGCCGGCGTCCGACCATCGTGGCACCACATCCGGCGGGGTCGGCCGGGTTGTCCACAGGGACCGGCGGCGGCGCGCCGGGGCCGTCCCCGGCGGCGGCAGAATGGAGGCCATGAGCCCGACGACCGGCCGCCGTGCCGCAGGAACCCCGTCCCGGACCCCGCGCCAGAGCGTCGACCTGGAGGTCGACGGCACGCCGGTGCGCATCGTGCGCTCCGCCCGCCGCACGCGCACGATCTCGGCCGCGTGGCGCGACGGAAGGCTCCAGGTCTCGGTGCCGATGGGCCTGGGCAGCGCCGAGGAGCACGACTGGGCGCGCCGGATGATCCTCAAGGTCGCCTCGCGCCAGCCGTCGGGCCCGTCCTCGGACGCCGACCTGCTGGCCCGGGCACGGGGGCTGGCGCGGCGCTGGCTGGACGGCCGCGTCCAGCCGCGGGAGGTCGTGTGGTCCACCCGCCAGCAGCGCCGCTGGGGCTCCTGCACGCCCGGCACCGGACGGATCCGCCTGTCCTCGGAGCTGGCCGGCATGCCGGACTGGGTGGTCGACGGGGTGCTCGTCCACGAGCTGGCACACCTGGAGCACGCCGACCACTCAGCGGCCTTCCACGCCCTGGCGGACCGGTACCCCCGGCAACGGGAGGCCATGGCGTTCCTGGCGGGCGTCAGCTACGCGACGGGACGGGGCCTGTCCGGTCCCGACGGCGAGCCGGACGCCGGACCGGCCGGGAGCGGGGACGACTGACCCGTGCGGCGGTGGACCGCCCGCCGGCGTCTCCGGGGAGGCTGCCCCTAGCGTCCGCTGCCGGAGTCCGCGGGCCCGCCGTCGCCGCCCTGGTCCTGCTGGTCGTCCTGGCCGTCCTGGTCGTGCGGGCCGTCGAAGCCGCCGGCGAGCAGCTTGCGCAGCTCGTCGTCCAGGCCGGCGGACTCCCGCTCCCGGGTCTCCCGCCGGGAGACGTAGCCGCTCGGGTCGTCGAGGTCCTCGGCGGTGGGCTGCAGGTCCGGGTGGCGCCAGATGCCGTCCCGGTACTCGCGGCCCTTGGCCGCCCCGATGGTCTCCCACAGCGTGGCGGCCTCGCGCAGCCGGCGCGGACGCAGGTCCAGGCCCACGAGGGACCCGAAGGCGTGCTCGGCCGGGCCGCCCGTGGCCCGTCGGCGGTTGATGGTCTCGCGCAGGGCGTGGGCGGCGTCGAGCGGGGCGGCGGCCTCGGTGACCACCACGTCCACCCAGCCCTCGATGAGGGCGAGCGTCGTCTCGAGCCGCTCCAGCGCGGCCTTCTGGGGCCCGGTCGGCTCCGGGATGAAGGACACGCCGGTGAAGGCCTCCTGCATGGACTCCGGATCCGAGGGGTCGATGGACCGGGCGGCCTCCTCGATCCGGGTCATGTCGATGTGCACGCCCGCGGCGTACTGCTCGATCGCGGCGTACAGGTCGCGCTCCAGCCACGGCGAGTGCACGAACAGGCGCATGCGGGCGACCTCGCGCAGCGCGAGGTAGATGCGGATCTGGTCGTCCGGGACCTGTAGTCCGTCGCCGAACTCCTCGATGTTCACCGGGACCATCGCCAGCTGGTGCCCGGCCACGGGGAATCCCGGGTCCGTGCCGGAGAGCACCTCCTGGGCGAGCGCGCCCACGGCCTGGCCGAGCTGGAGGCCGAACAGGGTGCCGCCCAGGTTCTTCAGCATCGGCTGCAGCCCGCCGAGCATGCCCTGCATCTCCTCGGGCACCTGCCCGGGCATCTGGTCCTTCATGGCCCGGCTCATGGCCTCGGACATGGACACCGCGACCGGCTCGGTCAGCCGGCGCCACGTGTCCATGGTCGCCTCGACCCACTCGGCGCGCGACCACGCCTTGCCCAGCAGGCCGGTGGCCTCGAGGTCCGTGGCGCCGTCCAGCCACAGCTCCGCCAGGCGCAGGGCCTCGTCGATCTCCCGGCGGGCGAAGGTGCCCACGGTCGGGTCCTGGCCCGCGGCCGCCTGCCGCGCCGACTGGCGGGCCAGCGTCCAGTTCACCGGGCCGTCCTCGGGGGAGGACTGCATCATGGCCTGGAACTGCTGCATCATCTGGCCCATCATCGCCGGGTCCAGCTGCGAGGGGTCGAACGGCAGTCCGCCGCCCGCACCGCCCGCGCCGCCCAGCCCGCCGAGGGCGCGCCTGAGCTCCTCGGGATCCGGGCCGTCGCCGCCGAACATGCGGCGGAGCATCTCGGACAGCGGGTCATCTCCCTCGGAGGGGGAACCGGGGCCGTTCGGGGGATTCGTCATGGGCACCAGCGTATCGGCGCCGTCGGGCGGTGTCCGCAGCGGGCGCTCTGGTTCACTGTCGGCGCACAGCCGCGGGCGCGCCCCCGGCGCGCACGGCCGTCGCCGGGCCCCGCACCCCCTAGAATGAGGGTCGAGACCAGAGCACCCCGGCTCGTCCGGGGTGCATGCCCTGCCGCCCGGACGGTGGACCCGCCGACCGGTGCAGTATCCGTGAAGACAGGTGCCCAGACGTGCGAGAGACCCGTCGCCCGCCGGAGTCGCCGTCGGACGTGCCCGGAACCGCCGGGGCGGTCTCC
The DNA here is from genome assembly GCF_005877055.1 of Citricoccus sp. SGAir0253. NCBI lineage: Bacteria > Bacillati > Actinomycetota > Actinomycetes > Micrococcales > Micrococcaceae > Citricoccus > Citricoccus sp. SGAir0253. The sequence continues at coordinate 1,226,879 of NZ_CP039424.1, forward strand.
ATCGCCCCCGCCGCCCGGCGTGCCCGGCTCCTGCGCCGCCGTCGCCGGGCGACCACCCTCGCCGGGGCCGCGGCCGGGCTCCTGACGCTCACCGCGCTCGCGCTGCCGACCCCCTACATCGTCGAGTCGCCGGGGCCGACCTTCAACACGATCGGCGAGCACGACGGCGAGCCCGTCATCACCGTGGACGGTGCCCCCACCTACCCGACCACCGGCAGCCTCGACCTCACCACCGTCTACCTGCACGGCCCGCCGACGGGCTGGACCACGGCCCTGGACGTCCTCGGCGGCTGGGTGGACCCCACGCGGCGGATCGTGCCCGGCGAGCTCGTCTACCCCTCCGGGACCACGGCCGACGAGGTCGACGCCGAGAACAGCCAGGCGATGGCCACCTCGCAGGACTGGGCGGTCGCCGCGGCGCTCGAAGAGCTGGGGATCGACTACGGCCAGGAGCTGTCCGTGGCGGGGTTCGCGCCGGACTCCCGGGCCACGGACGTGCTCCGGGAGCATGACCGGCTCGTCTCGGCGGCCGGGGAGCCGGTCACCGGCCTGGAGGGCCTCAAGGACCGCCTCGCTGCCTCGGGCGGCCGGCCGGTGGAGCTCGGCATCGTCCGGGACGGGCGGCGGCTCACCGTGCAGGCGCCCGTGTACGCGGGCCCCGACGGGAGCTGGCTGCTCGGCATCTACCTGGACTCCGCCTTCCGGTTCCCGGTGGACGTGCGCATCGCCCTGGAGAACGTGGGCGGACCCAGCGCCGGGATGATGTTCGCCCTCGGGATCATCGACGAGATGACGCCCGGGGCGCTGACCGGCGGGCAGCACATCGCCGGCACCGGCACGATCGACCCGGACGGCACGGTGGGGGAGATCGGCGGCATCGTGCAGAAGGTCGCCGGAGCGCGGGAGGCCGGGGCGGAGCACTTCCTCGCCCCCGCCGGCAACTGCGCGGCACTGGCCGGCCACGTCCCGGACGGCATCGACGCGTACTCCGTGGCCACCCTCGACGAGGCCCGCGCGGCGGTGGAGGCCCTCGCGCAGGGCCGGTCCCCCCGCGCGCCGACGTGCGGATGACGGGAGACCCGGTGGGACACAGACCTCGGTGGCGCGCGGCGCCGCCTCAGCAGTGCAGGACACGAAGTGCGCCTCCGGCGCAGAGGGGTAAGGACACGTGAGTTTCGGACAAGGATTCGGCGGTCTCTTCGGCGGACCGGACGACGGACGCGGCGGCGGCCGGGGCCCCGGCGGCCCCGGCGGGCCGTTCGGCAGCGGCCCGGGCGGCCCGGGAGGTCCCCGCCGTCCGGGCGAGCCCGGCCGGCCCGGCAACGACGGCGGCGCCCGCAGCGCCTCCGGCGGGCCCCGGCGGCCCTCGGCCCTGGTGCTCACCGTGGTGGTGGTCGCGGCGCTCGTGGTCCTGTTCATGTTCTTCGCCGGGGTCTACAGCGACGTCCTCTGGTACAACCAGATCGGCTACTCCGAGGTCTTCTGGACCGAGATCCGCACCCGCGGGACGCTGTTCCTGGTCGCCGGCCTCGTCATGGCGGCGGCCGTGTGGCTGTCCATGTGGCTGGCCTGGCGCCGGCGGCCCCGGAACCTGCACAGCCAGACGCGGGACACGCTCGCCCAGTACCAGCGCCAGCTGGAGCCGATGCGCCGGCTGGTGTTCATCGGCATCCCCGTGGTGATCGGCTTCTTCGCCGGCTCCGCCGCCATGAACGCCTGGCAGGACGTGCTGCTGTTCCTGAACCAGCAGGCCTACGGCAAGACCGACCCCGAGTTCGGGCTGGACTACACCTTCTACATGGCCAGCCTGCCGTTCCTCGGCCTGGTCCTCGGGTTCCTCATCTCGGTGGTGCTGATCTCCGGGATCGCCGGGCTGCTGGTGCACTACCTCTACGGGTCGGTGCGGGTCCGGGAGCAGGGCGGGATCGTCGTGGAGCCTCCGGCCCGCGTGCACATCGCCGTGTACGCCGCGCTGTTCCTGCTCCTGCAGGGCGGCAACTACTGGCTCAACCGCTACCGGACCCTGCAGTCGCAGGACGGCAACTGGGCCGGGGCCCTCTACACGGACGTCAACGCCGTCATCCCCACCTCCACGATTCTCGCCGTGGCCGCGGTCCTGGTCGCCATCCTGTTCGTGGTCACCGCGTTCTCCGGCCGGTGGCGGCTGTCCCTCGTGGGCACCGCCGTGCTGCTCGTGGCGGCCATCGTGGCCGGCGCCGCCTACCCGTTCCTGATCCAGGAGTACCAGGTCAAGCCCTCCGAGGTGACCCTCGAGCAGGACTACATCGCCCGGAACATCGAGCACACCCGCGAGGCCTACGGGCTCGCGGACGTGGAGTCGACCCAGTACGCCGGGTCCACCGACGCGGAGAAGGGCAGCCTGGAGGGCGAGGCGGCCAACACGCAGAACGTCCGCCTGATGGACCCGAACCTGCTCTCGCGCACCTTCGGCCAGCTGCAGCAGTTCCGCCCGTACTACGGGTTCCCGGACACCCTGCACGTGGACCGCTACGAGGTCGAGGACAAGGTCCAGGACACCATCATCTCGGTGCGCGACGTCAACGTGGACCCCACGTCCTCCTGGGTGAACCAGCACATCACGTACACCCACGGCTACGGCGTGGTGGCCGCGGACGCCTCCGAGGTCGCCGCGGGCGGCCGGCCCTCGTTCCTGCTCTCCGGCATCCCGACCTCCGGGGAACTGGGCAACGACACGACGTACGAGCCGCGCATCTACTTCGGCATGAACTCGCCCAGCTACTCGATCGTCGGTGCCCCGGAGGGCGCCCCCGAGCGCGAGCGCGACCGTCCGCAGGACGCCAGCAGCGACCAGGACACCACCTACACCTTCGCCGGCGACGGCGGCCCCTCCGTGGGCGGGTTCTTCAACCGGCTGGTGTACGCCATCAAGTTCGGCTCCACCGAGATCCTGCTGTCCTCGGACGTGAACTCTGAGTCGCAGATCCTCTACGACCGCAACCCGATCGAGCGCGTGGAGAAGGTGGCCCCGTACCTGACCGTCGACTCCAACGCCTACCCGGCGATCGTGGACGGACGGGTGCAGTGGATCGTGGAGGGCTACACCACCTCCAACGAGTTCCCGTACTCCACCTCGCAGCAGCTGGACTCGGCCACCCGGGACGCGCTCAACACGGACGCCGCCGCGAACCTCACCGGCCGGGTCAACTACATCCGCAACTCGGTCAAGGCCACCGTGGACGCCTACGACGGGTCCGTCTCCCTGTACGCATGGGACGAGGAGGATCCCCTGCTGAAGGCGTGGCAGCAGGTCTACCCGACCTCCCTCAAGCCGTACTCGGAGATGAGCGCAAGCCTCATGGAGCACGTGCGCTACCCGGAGGACATGTTCAAGGTCCAGCGGGAGCTGCTGGGCCGGTACCACGTGACAAACCCCGTCGACTTCTACGAGAACAACGACGCCTGGTCCGTGCCGACCGACCCGACGCAGGACGATCCGTCCGTCAAGCAGCCGCCGTACTACATGACGCTGCGGATGCCGGGCAAGGACGATCCGGCCTTCTCCCTGACGAGCAACTTCATCCCGCAGATCACCCAGGGCGCCCAGCAGCGCAACGTGCTCTACGGGTTCCTGTCCGCCAACGGGGACGCCGGCACCGGCCGGGACGGGGAGAAGGCGGAGGGCTACGGCCACTTGCAGCTGCTCGAGCTGCCCCGGCAGACCGCCATCCCGGGCCCGGGCCAGGCGCAGGCCAACTTCGACTCCAACGCCCAGGTCTCGCAGGAGCTGAACCTGCTGCGCCAGGGCGCCTCGGAGGTCATCAACGGCAACCTCATCACCCTGCCGGTGGCCGAGGGCATCCTGTACGTGCAGCCCGTCTACATCCAGTCGACCGGGCCGACCTCGTATCCGACCCTGCGCAAGGTGCTCGTCTCCTTCGGTGACGAGGTGGGCTTCGCCAACACCCTGGAGGAGGCGCTGGACCAGGTGTTCGGCGGCGACTCGGGGGCCAGCACGGCCGACGGCCAGGACCCCTCGGCCGAGGAGCCCGGCTCCCAGCCGCAGGTCCCGGAGAACCAGAGCGCGCAGGAGAAGCTCAGCCAGGCGCTCGCGGACGCCAACGAGGCCATCCGGGCCTCGGAGGAGGCCCTGGCCTCGGGCGACTGGACGGCCTACGGCGAGGCCCAGCAGCGCCTCAACGACGCCCTGGCGCGGGCCACCGAGGCCGACGACGCCATCCGCGGCGAGGCCGGCACCTCGTCCGGCGACGCCCAGCAGCCCTCGGACGCCCAGCCGACGGACGGCGCGGGCCAGGACGCCGGCGCCCAGGGCTGAGCCGACGGCGCCCCAGCGCCGCGCGCGGCGGATGCCGCGCCGGCGTCGGGGATCGCCGGGACTGCCCGGGCCGGCTCCGGGCCGGCTCCGGGCCGGTTCCTGGCCGGTGCCTGGCCGGTGCCTGGCCCGGAGGCGGGAGTGACCGGTCACTCCCGCCTCCGGGGCCCCGGGCGGCCCGCGAATGACGGCGGGACGACGCCCGCATGGCGTCCGGATGGCCCCGCGGTGACCGGCCGGGGGCGCGGATTTGGCGTCGGCGCGGAGCCCCTGTATAGTCGATGGAGTCGACGCGGGGTGGAGCAGTTCGGTAGCTCGCCGGGCTCATAACCCGGAGGTCGCAAGTTCAAATCTTGCCCCCGCAACCACGCAGAAGGAACCCGGCCCCTGGGGGCCGGGTTCCGTCGTTTAACCCGGAGGACCCGGGGGCACGCTGCGGGCGGTGCCCGGACGACGTCTGGCCCGGCCTCCGCGCGGAGGCCGGGCCCGACGGGGGCGGGATGGCTCAGCGGCCGCCGGCGCCCTGGGTGTAGTCCAGCTCGGTCTCCCCGGTGCCCGTGCCGGTGCCCGTGCCGCCGGTCAGGGCCGGGTTGCCGCCGGCCTTGAGGGCCGCCAGGCGGGCCTCGACCTCGGTCTGCTCGCCGAGGTCCTCGAGGGACTCGAACTGGGCGTCCAGGGAGGAGGCCGCCAGCTCGTTCTGGCCGCGCACGCGGGCCTCCTCGCGGCGGACCTTCTCCTCGAAGCGGCTGACCTCGGAGGAGGGGTCCAGGATGTCGATCGACTTCACGGCGTCGTGCACGGCAGACTGCGCCTGGGCGGACTTCGCCCGGGCCACGAGCTCGTCGCGCTTGGAGACCAGCTGCTGGCGCTTGGCCTTCATCTGCTCGAGGCCGGTCTTGAGCTTGTCCACGATCTCGGACTGGGAGGCGATGGTCGGCTCGGCGGCCTTGGCCTGGCGCTCGGAGTCCATCTGGCGCTCGATGGCGACCTTGGCCAGGTTGTCGAACTTGTCCGCGGAGGCGGTGTCCCCCGAGGAGCGGAACTGGTCGGCCTTCTGCGAGGCGGCGAGGGCCTTCTGGCCCCAGCTGCGCGCGGCGTCCAGGTCCTCGTTGTAGTCGTCCTGGATCATCCGCAGGTTGCCGATCGTCTGGGCGACGGCGGCCTCGGCCTCGGAGATGCTGTTGGTGTAGTCGCGGACCATCTGGTCCAGCATCCTCTGCGGGTCCTCCGCCTTGTCCAGCATGGCGTTGATGTTGGCCTTGGCCAGGGTGGTGATCCGGCCGAAGATTGACTGCTTTACCACGATGTCGCCTTCCGTTCTGCGTCTGCGGAACCCCGGCCTCTCCGGTGCTCCGTTCCCGTGCCCCGCTGCCGGGTGCTGGGCTCCGGCGCCACGGGCACCGGACAACTGTTCGTCCGCGGGCCGGGCCGCGGATCCGCTCGTCCTGGCTAGAAGCTACCCCCGCCGGCGTCCCCGAAGCCACCGCCGCCGAAGTCCCCGCCGCCCAGCCCGCCGCCGCCGAAGCCGCCGAAGCCCCCGCCGCCCCAGTCGTCGTGGTCGCCGCCCATGATGCCGCCCATGAGGATGCCGCCCAGGATGGCGCCGCCGAGGCCGGCCCCGAAGCTGCCACCCGCGCCGCCGTAGCCGCGCGGCCCGCCATACCCGGCCCCGGCGTAGCCACCGCCCCACTGGCTGAGGTCCCGCTGGGCCAGCTGGCTCGCCCGGTCGGCGAGCGAGCCCGCCTGGTTGGCCAGGTTCAGCGCGGTCACCGGGTCCCGGCCGGAGAGCTGGAGGGCCTGCTGGAGGGTCCGCTCGGCCTCGGCGAGCTTGGTCCGGGCCTGGGACCCGACGGCGCCGCGGCGGGCGGCGATGAAGTCCTGGGTCCCGTCGATCTGGGCCTGAGCCTGGAGGATGGCGGACTGCAGGGCGGAGGCGGCCCGGCGCTCCTGCTCCTGGCGGTCCCGGATCCCGGACAGCGGCGCGTCGAGCTGGCGGTGCGCCTGCTCGAGCTGGCGGAGCAGGTCCAGCGGGTCGGGGCGTCCCGAGCCCAGCCCCGCCTTGACGCTGGCCAGTGCCTGCTCCACGCCGGCGATCGGCCCGGCGAGCTCGCGGTGCTGGCCGGAGTCCACCAGGGCCCGCGCCTGGGCCAGGTCCTGGGTCGTCTGGCGCACGCCGACCTGCAGGTTCTCGCCCGCCTTGTCCAGGTACTGCCCGGCCTTGGCCACCGCCTCCACCAGCGTGACCGTCTGCGCCACGGCCTCCTCGCCGGCGCGGATGGCCAGCACCGCGGTGGACCTGTCCCCGGCGGCCAGCGAGGCGTCCGCCTTCTGGACGGCGGCCTCCACGAAGTCCAGCCGCTCCCGGGCCTGGCTGGCGTTGTCGGTGACCTCCGCGAGCGCGGTCTCGGCGTACCGGGCGTGCAGGCCCACCAGCTGCTGCTCGGCACCGGCGACGGTCCGGGCCACCTCGGCGGCCCGCGTCCGGAGCGCCTCCAGGGCCGCCGGGGCGCTGTCCTCGAGGTGGCGCAGCTCGTTGAACTCCTCCTGGTGCGCGGACAGGGAGGCGCCCACGGCCTCGCAGCGGGCGATGATGTCCTTGAGCCAGGCGCGCTGCTGCTCCTCGGTGTCCGGGATGTGGTCGTCGAGCTGGTTCTGCAGCTTGAAGGACTCCCGCATGTGGTCCTTCGCGATCTCGATGTCCTTGCGGAACGTCGCGACGGCCTCCTCGCCGTAGGACGCCAGGGCGAAGCCGACCTCCTGCTCCGAGGAGCGGATGGCATCGTCCGCGGCCACCAGCAGGGACCCGGCCTTGGTGCGCAGCTCCTCCACGCTCATCGCGTCCAGCGGGTCCGTGGGGCCCTGCGCTCCGGCCGCCGGGCGAGCCTGCGCGGCCTTCCTCTTCCGGTTCCGGCTCGCCAGGGCGATCCCGCCGCCGGCGAGGGCGGCCGCGACGAGGCCGCCGGCGAGCCAGCCACCGCCGCCGCCGTCGCCCGACTGGGCCGAGCCGGACAGGCGGCCGTCGGTGGCGTCCGCGATCCCCTCCACGGTGCTCAGCGCGGGCGCGGCCCAGTCCTCCTGCCCCGGCTGGGGGAGCGCGGGCGTGATGTACTCCTGGATGATGTCGTTCTGCAGCGGCGCGATGCTGTTGGCCTGGTCCGCGTCGAAGCCGTACTGGCGCTGGTCCACGGCGATGGCCAGGATCGAGTCCTGGGAGCCCAGGCCCTTGGCGGCGGCGACGTCGGCGATCCACTCCTGCCGGTCCATCGGCTGCCCGGAGGCGTCCGTGAACTCGTCCACGTAGAGCACGAAGAGGTTCTGCCCGTCCTGGGCGCGCAACTCGGTGATGGCCCGGGTGATCTCGTCCTCCTGCGCGGAGGTCAGCACCCTCGCCTCGTCCACCACGAAGGTGGCGGGCGGGATGTCGACGGGCGCCTCGGCCCGGGCGGCCTCCGCGAGCGCGAGCCCGGCCACCACGGACAGCAGCGAGGCCCCCGTGGCGCCGGCGGCCAGGACGGCAGGGGAGAGGCGGTGCGACGGATGCGGGACGGCGTGGGACTTCATCGATCACCCTTCGTGGCCGTGACCGGCCGTGACTCCCTCGTCCGGTGGCCCGGTCGGGCCCCGGCGGCGGCGACGGCGGGACCGCCGGCGCGAGGACGTGGTTTCCCTCCGCAGTCTAGGGTCGGACGCTCGGGGACCGCCATGCGGCGGGGTGCGCCGAGGGCGAACTGTGGAGCGCACGTCCAGCATCCACCCAGAGAACATGCTCCAATCGGACAGGTGGACGGGGCAGGATGTGTGCTGGCCCCGGCCCGCCCCCGACGTGGGACAGGGCCCGTGGGACCGGGAGACCGGCAGGAAAGGACGACGATGAACGACGCGGAGCAGCACGGACCCCAGCCCGGCGAGGGCCGGCAGGACGGCGGGCCGGTGCCCCCGCGCCCCCGGACGCCACCGCCGTCGTCCTCCCATCCCGCCCCGGGCGAGTCCTCCGTGTCCGCCGCGCGCGATCCGCACCCCCGCTGGGGGGACACCCAGGCCCTCCCGCGGATGGAGGACGGCGGTGCACCCGGACGGGGCGCCGCACCCGCCGCGGACCGCGCGGCCGGCCCCGCCGGGCAGCCCGGCTGGGGCGCCACCCAGGGGGCCGCCGGCGCGGGCCCCGCGACCCCGGACCGGACGCGACCGGGCACCGGGCGCCGCACCGTCGGCGTGGGCACGCTCGTGGCCGGCATGCTGCTGGCCGGCCTGGCCGGCGGCGGCGTGGCCGCCGGCGTGAACGCGGCCGTGGACGACGACGCCCCCGCCGCCGCCCGGCAGGACGCGGGCACCGTGCAGCAGCAGGGCCACGGCCTGGACATCAACCGCTCGGAGGACGCCACCCCGGTGACCGCCGCGGCCGCCAAGGCCGCGCCCTCCGTGGTGACCCTCTCCGTCTCCGACGGCCAGGCCGCCGGCTCCGGTTCCGGGGTGATCCTGGACGACCAGGGCCACATCCTGACCAACACGCACGTGGTGACCCTCGGCGGGCAGTCCGGCAGCACGGACATCACGGTCCAGACCGCGGACGGCAACGTCCACACGGCCACGATGGTCGGCATCGACCCGGAGTCGGACCTGGCCGTCGTGAAGATCGACGCCCCCGGCCTGACGCCGATCGAGCTCGGGAGGTCCGCCGACCTGAACGTGGGGGACACCGCCATCGCGATCGGGGCCCCCCTGGGCCTGTCCGGGACCGTCACGGACGGCATCGTCTCCAAGCTCAACCGCACGATCTCGGTGTCCTCCTCGGCCCCGCCCGAGGCCGGAGGGGACGGCGGCTCGGGGGACGCGCCGCAGTTCCGCATCCCCGGGGTGCCCCAGCAGCAGCAGTCCCGGGGCTCGATCTACATCAACGTCATCCAGACGGACGCGGCGATCAACCCCGGCAACTCCGGCGGCGCGCTGATCGACGCTCAGGGCCGGCTGATCGGCATCAACGTGGCGATCGCCTCGGCGGCCGGGGGGTCGTCCGGCGGCGAGGCCGGGAACATCGGCGTCGGCTTCTCGATCCCCGTGGACCACGCCCAGCGGGTGGCGCAGGACCTGATCGAGAACGGGGAGGCCACCCACGGTTTCCTCGGCGTCCAGGTCACGCCCCAGCCGGCCACGCCGGAGGGAGCGGAGGGCGCCCCCGCCCCGGGCGCGGGCGGGGCCCAGCAGGGCACCGCCTCCGGCGGCTTCAGCGCCGGCGCCCGCGTGGTGGAGGTCGTCCCCGGCTCGCCGGCGGACGAGGCCGGGCTGCGGACGGGGGACGTCATCACCGGCGTGGGCGACCGCCCGGTGACGGACAGCCAGTCCCTGACGGCCGTGGTGCGCGAGTACCCGGAGGGCGGCACCGCCACCGTCCACTTCACGCGGGACGGCAAGGACGAGTCCGCCGAGGTCACCTTCACGGGCGGGCAGGACCAGCAGTGAGCGGCCAGCCCCTGCCCACGCCCGCCGAGGTCGCCGCCACGCACGGCTGGCGCCGCGTGCTGGCCTTCGGCGCGCACCCGGACGACCTGGACTTCGGTGCGGCCGCGACGGTGGCCGGGCTGACGCGGGCGGGCGTCGAGGTCACCTACTGCGTGATGACGGACGGGGATGCCGGCGGCTTCGAGGCCGAAGACCACCACACCATCACCACCCGGCGCCAGCAGGAGCAGCGCGACGCCGCCGCCCTGCTGGGCGTGCGCGACGTCGAGTTCCTGGGGGAGCGGGACGGCTACCTCGAGCCCACCCATGCGGTCATCGAGCAGGTGGTCGCGCGCATGCGGCGCCACCGGCCCGACGCGGTGCTGGCGATGCACCCCGAGCGGGACTGGGACCGGCTCCAGCGCTCGCACCCCGACCACCTGGCCGTGGGCGAGGCGGTGGTGCGGGCGTCCTACCCGGCCGTGGAGAACCCCTTCGCCTACCCCCGGCTCGCCGAGCAGGGCCTGGAGGCCTACCGGTTGCCCTGGCTCGTGCTCTACGGCGGCCCGGCGGCCCGGACCAACCTGGTCGTGGACGTCACGGGCGCCGAGCAGGACAAGCTGCGGGCCCTGCGCCACCACGTCTCCCAGCACCCGGACGTGCCCAGGATGGAGGCCTTCGTGCTCCGGGGCATGGCGGAGCTGCACCGCCGGTGGAGCGGGCCGGGGGCGGCGGCCGGCGAGGACGCCCCGGAGCGCTACGCCGAGGGGTTCCACCTCGTGGCCGTCAACGACGCGAGCACCATCAGCGGCTTCTGAGCCCCGGGCCGGCCCCCCGTCGCCCGGCGGTCACTCGGCGGGGGTCACTCGGCGGGGGCCGGCGGCGGGGTATTGGGACGCCCGCCGTAGACCGGGCCCTGGGTCACCTGGTGGACGAGGTCCACGGAGCCGAGGGGCGCCGACGTCGGGGTCTCGGAGCCGCCCTCCGGCTCCTCGGTGACCACGAGCTCCGCGTACCGCACGACGCCGCGGAAGGTGACGGGATCGGCCAGGTCCGCGGCGTCGTGCGTGCCGAGGCTGCTCGGCGCCGACCCGTCGGAGGGCATCAGCCACAACTGGTACTCCCGGTCCTCGCCCGGCTCCGGCACCCCGGCGAAGGTCACGTACGCCATGTCCCGCTCCTTGGACACGTGGCCCTGCATGGAGCCCCCCTGCGCCAGGGCGACGGGCTGCGTGGTGAACGAGTCCTCGGCCCCGTCCACCCGCGCCACGATGTCCGGGCCCACGACCAGGCGCACGATGAGCCACAGCCCCAGGGCGATCACGAGGGCGCCGGCCGTGGGCAGCGCCCACCCGGGCATCCGGCGCGCCGCGGTCCCCCCGTTGCCACCGGCGGGCCCGGAGGGACCGAGCCCGTCCACGAGCCCCATGCCCACGTCCTGGGCGGGCAGCCGGTGCAGCAGCTCGTCCAGCAGGTACGACGGCGGCTCGTGCGCCAGCCCCCGGAAGGCCCACGTCACGGTGCGGCGGGCGCTCTCCACGCGGGCCCGCCACAGCGTGGTGAACTCCGGGCCCTGGCGGGTCACGAAGCGCTCGAGCTCCTCGCGCTCGGACTCCTCGAGCGCGTCGAGGGCCGCGATGTCCGCCCACTCCCGGGCCAGGCCGTTCTCCAGGTCCTGGCTGAGGTTGAGGGTGAAGTTGCGCGGCGTGCCGGTGCGCGCGGCGATCTCCGGGGTCACGGCGCGCAGCATGACGGGGTCCTCCTCGCCCGCGCGGCCGAGGTACTTCTCCTGGTAGCGCTTGGAGACCCGCTGGACGGCGTCGCGCAGCCGGGACTTCACGGTGGGCACCGCGACCCCCAGCTCCTCGGCCACCTGGCGGTAGGTCCGCCCGCCCGCCCACGCCAGGTCGAGGGCGTCGAACTGGGCGGGGGTCAGGACCGAGAGCACGGTGGAGGGCCTGCGGCGGCGCCCGGTCACCGGCCCGGCGTTCTCGGGCAGCAGCCCGGTCCCGCGGCCGGGCAGGGAGTCGGAGCGCAGCAGCCGCGTCATCGTGCGGTGGGCCAGGGCCTCGAGCCAGCACAGCACGGCCCGGTGCCGGGCGCGGGCGGACTCGTCGTCGAAGCGTTCCTCCGGGGCGGCGTCCCACACCTGCAGGTAGGTCAGCACCGTGGCCTCGGCAGCGTCCTCCTCCGAGGCGAAGACGGCGCGCGCCAGCCCGTGGACCCAGGGGGCGGTCTCGTCGTAGAACGCCGAGAACGAGGCCCGGTCGCCCTCCCCGGCCAGGCGCAGCAGGTCATCGAGCCCGGGCAGCGAGGAGTCCGGCCCGAGGGGCGACGGCGCGGACGGGAGGGTCTCCGCGTCCGGCGTCGACGGGCGGTGGGGCAGTCCGGTGGCGCGCTTTTCCATGATGCCCCCAGCATAGGAAGTCACCCCGGACGCGACGCGCTGCCACGCGGTTCGTGACCGCCCCGCAACACGCGCCGTAACACGGGCCGCACCCGGGGGCCGGGCGGGGCTCAGCCGGCGCCGGCGAACCCGTGCTGGCGCCAGGCCTCGAACACGGCGATGGACGCCGAGTTGGCCAGGTTCAGCGAGCGACGGGACGGCTGCATGGGCAGCCGCACGCGCGCGGTGACGTTCGGGTCGGCCAGCACCCCGTCCGGCAGCCCGGTGGACTCGCGGCCGAACAGCAGCACGTCGCCGGGGGAGTACCGCACGTCGGTGTACAGGGTCTCCCCGCGGGAGGTGAACGCGAACACGCGCGCCGGCAGCAGGGTCGCCCACGCGGCCTCGAGGGTGGGGTGCACGGTGAGCACGGCCAGGTCGTGGTAGTCCAGTCCGGCACGGCGCAGCTTGGCGTCCGAGAAGTCGAAGCCGACCGGCTCCACGAGGTGCAGCTCCGCGCCGGTGATGGCCGCGAGCCGGATCGCGTTGCCGGTGTTGCCGGGGATCTCGGGGGAGTGGAAGAGGATGCGGAAGCCCGGGGTCCCGGGGGCCGGGGCCCGGGAGGCGCCCACGTGCGGGTTGGTCCCGGCGTCGCCGCCCGTCGTCGCCGCGCGCTCGCGGGGCCCACGAGGGCCGGAGGGGTCGGGGGGATCGAGGGGGGAGGCGGGGACCATCCGTCCATCGTAGGGCGCGGCGCCCCGGCGCTCGGTCCTGCGCCCCGGGTGACGGCTCAGTACATGGCACCCAGCAACCGGGCGAGCACCCGGCGGTCCACCCGCCGCGCGTCCGGGCCCGCGCCCAGGAACATCTTGACGTCGCGGCCGAACTGCACGGCGTTGCCCGGCGGGTCCGTGAGGAAGTCCGCGTGGGTGCCCGTGGCGCGGCGGCGGTCCAGCTGGATGACGGGGGCGTGGGGGTTGTCGTCGGGGCCGAGCACGAGGATGAACCCGCCGACGGTGCAGTCGGGGAAGGCCCGCTGGAGGGCGACCATGGCGGGGGCGAGCGAGGGCGGGCTGACGCGCCGGTCACCGAGCAGCAGCTCGGCCCCGTCCCACCGGTAGGCGCCGTCCGGGACCTGGAGCGAGCCGATGACGGCCAACCGCTCCCCGCACAGCACCACGTGGTCGATGGCCCCGGAGTTCATCCGGCCGAACCGCAGGTCCAGCCCCGTCACCAGCCGTGCGGCGGGCAGGGCGGACAGCACGTGGGCCTGCAGGACGCGGATGGTCCGGGCCTCGCGCACGAGGCGGTGGCCGGAGGAGAGCAGCCCCCGCCGCCGGGGCGCCCCGTGCACCTGCTGGGCGCTGCGCAGCGGGTCGAGGACGGCGGCCTGGTCCAGCGGCGGGTCGTAGTCCACGGTGCCCCGGGCGCCGGCCGGTCCCGGCGCGGTGCCGGCGCGCGCCGTCGCCCGCGCGGCCGGACGCGCTCCCGCTGGCGGCCGACCGGTCCCGGGAGCCGCCTCGGCGGGGCTGCGGGCCGCGGCGGCCGCGAAGGACCGGTCGTAGTCCCGCCGGGCCCCGGGGTCTCCCACGAGCTCCCAGGCCAGGCTCACGCGGCGGAACTCGGCGGCGTCCCCGCCGTAGTCTGGGTGCGTGCGCCGCGCGGCCCGGCGCCAGGCCGCCTTGAGCGTGGCGGTGTCGGCGTCGAAGGCCACGCCGAGGATCTCGTAGGCGGAGGGCCCGGACCGGTTCGCGTTCACGGTCACCCAGCGTACCGGCGGCCCGGACCGGTCCGCGGCGCTCCCCCCGTCGCGCTCGACGGGGCGCCCGCCGGGCACAATGGCCGCATGAGCCGACCGCCGCGGACCGGTGCGCCACACCCTGCCGAACGACCCCTCGTGCTGCTGTGCGTGAACCCGGCCTCGGGGCGCGGCCGGGGGGCCGGCGCGGGGGCGGAGGCGGCCGCCCGGCTGCGCAGCGGCGGGGCCGACGTCGAGGTGCTGGCCGTCCCGCGCGCCGGCGGGGGCGTGCCCGCCGAGGGGTACGCGAGGGCGCTGGCGGAGCGGTTGGCCGCGGCCCGGGGGGCCGGGGCGCCGACCGCGGCGCCGGACGCCGTCGTCGTGGTCGGCGGGGACGGCATGGTGCACGTGACGGCGAACGTCCTCGCGGGCACCTCGATCCCGCTCGGGCTCGTGCCGGCCGGGACGGGCAACGACATCGCCCGCTCCCTCGGCTGCGCGGACGGAGACATCGGCGCCGCCGTCGAGCGCGTCCTGCGCTCCTTGCGCCTCCCGCCGCGACGGATCGACCTGGCCCGGGTGGAGCTGGCCCCGCTGCCGGGGGCGGTGCCGACCGGGCCGGAGTTCACGGGCGACGCGGACGGCCCGGGACGGGGCCGCGTCCGCCGCCACGTGGTGGCCGGTGTGGACGTGGCCTTCGACGCCGCGGTGACGGCGCGGGCCAACCGGATGCGCCGGCCCCGCGGCCGCGCCCGGTACGTGCTCGCCGTCCTCGCCGAACTGCCGCGCCACCGCCCCGCCCGGCTGCGCATCACGCTCGAGGGCCCCGACGGACCGGCGCGGCTGGCCGGCCCGGCGTTCCTGTTCGCGGTGATGAACGGGCGCTTCATCGGCGGCGGCATGGAGGTCACCCCGGGGTCCCGGCCGGACGACGGCGTCCTGGAGGCCTTCCTCGTCCGGCCCCTGCCTGCCGCGCGGTTCCTGCGCCTGTTCCCGCGGGTCTTCACCGGGGCCCACGCCGGCCTGCCGGAGGTGGACATCCGCCGGACACGCGCGGTGCGCATCGAGGCGGAGCCGCCCGCGCGTCCGGCCGGGCGCCGGGCGGGGCGCCGCTCGGGGGAGCCGCCGGTCCTGCACGGCGACGGCGAGCCCCTCGGCCGGCTGCCCGCCACCGTCACGGTGGACCCCGGCGCGCTCGCGGTCCTCGACGACGGCGGCGCGGGCCTCGCTCCTACACTGGAGCCATGACCCCCGCTGCCCCCGGTGCCCGCGTCTACCTCGACCACGCCGCCACCACGGCCCTGCGCCCGGCGGCCCTGGAGGCCTTCACGGCGTCCGCCCGCCGCCTCGGCAACCAGTCGTCCCTGCACCAGTCGGGGCGGGCGGCCAAGCTGCGCGTGGAGACGGCCCGCGAGGCGCTCGCGGCCACGCTGGGCGCCGATCCCAGCGAGGTGCTGTTCACCTCGGGGGGGACGGAATCGGACAACCTGGCGCTCAAGGGCCTGTACTGGGCGCGCCGGGACGCCGCGCGGGCGGCAGGGGAGCCGGAGTGCGACCGGATCCTGCTGACCGGCATCGAGCACTCGGCGATCCTGGACACGGCCGAGTGGCTCGAGGCCCACGAGGGGGCGCGGCTCGAGGTGGTCCCCGTGGACCCGGACGGCGTCGTGGACCTGGACGCGTGGGAGCGGGCGCTGTCCCGGGAGCCCGGGACCGCCGCCGTGGCCACCCTGATGTGGGCCAACAACGAGATCGGCACCATCCAGCCGATCGCCCGGGCCGCCGCGCTCGCCGCCGCGCACGGGGTGCCGTTCCACACGGACGCCGTCCAGGCCTTCGGGGCGGTGCCCGTGGACTTCCGGGCCTGCGGGGCCACGACGATGGCCGTCACCGGGCACAAGATCGGCGCCCCCGTGGGGATCGGCGCCCTGCTGGTGCGCCGGGATGCCACGCTCGTGCCCGTGCAGCACGGCGGGGGCCAGGAACGGGACATCCGGTCGGGCACCCTGCCCGTCGCCCTCATCGAGGCCTTCGCCGCCGCCGCCACGGAGGCCCACGCCCACCTGGCCGCCGAGCGCGAGCGGATCGGCGGGCTTCGGGACCGCCTCGTCGCCGGGATCCGGGCACTGGTCCCGGAGGCCCGGCTCACGGGCGCCGAGGACGTGGACCCGGGCACCGGCGAGCGCCTGCCCGCCGGCACCCGGCGGCTGCCCGGCAACGTCCACTTCGTCTTCCCCGGCTGCGAGGGGGACTCCCTGCTCTTCGGGCTGGACATGGCCGGCGTCGAGTCCTCCACCGGCTCGGCCTGTTCGGCCGGGGTGCCCCGGCCCTCGCACGTGCTGACCGCCCTCGGCGTGGACGAGGACGGCGCCCGCTCGGTGCAGCGCTTCAGCCTCGGGCATACATCGGTGCCCGCGGACGTTGACACGGTGCTGGACGTCCTGCCGGGCGTCCATGCCTCCGCGCTCCGGGCCGGGATGGCCGGTCGCGGCCCCGGCCCGCGCACCGCGGGCAGCCACCGCTGACCTCCGCCACCGAAGGGAACGACACCGCATGAAGGTCCTCGCCGCCATGAGCGGGGGAGTCGACTCCGCCGTCGCCGCCGCCCGCGCCGTGGACGCCGGCCACGAGGTCGTCGGCGTCCACCTCGCCCTGTCCCGCATGCCCGGGACGCTGCGCACGGGCTCACGCGGCTGCTGCACCATCGAGGACTCCCGGGACGCCTGGCGCGCGTGCGAGCGGCTCGGCATCCCGTTCTACACGTGGGACTTCTCGGAGCGGTTCAGGGAGGACGTGGTGGAGGACTTCGTGGCCGAGTACGCCGCGGGCCGCACGCCCAATCCGTGCATGCGCTGCAACGAGCGGATCAAGTTCGCCGCCCTGCTGGAGAAGGCCCTGGCCCTGGGCTTCGACGCGGTGTGCACGGGCCACTACGCCAAGGTCGTCCGCACGCCTGCCGGCTCCCTCGAGCTGCACCGCGCCGCGGACTGGGCCAAGGACCAGTCCTACGTGCTCGGCGTGCTCACCGCCGAGCAGCTCGCGCACTCGATGTTCCCGCTCGCCGACACCCCCTCCAAGGACCTCGTGCGCGCCGAGGCGGCCGAGCGCGGGCTGTCCGTGGCGGCCAAGCCCGACTCGCACGACATCTGCTTCATCCCCGACGGGGACACGCGGGGGTGGCTGGCCGAGCGGATCGAGATGACCGAGGGGGACATCGTGGACACCGAGGGCCACCGCCTGGGCACCCACCCGGGCGCGCACGCCTTCACGGTGGGCCAGCGCAAGGGGCTGGCGATCGGCCGCCCCGCCGCGGACGGTCGGCCGCGCTTCGTGCTCGAGGTGCGGCCCCGGGACAACACCGTGGTCGTGGGCCCGCGGGAGCTGCTGGCCGTGGACCGGGTCACCGGCATCCGCCCCTCCTGGGCCGGCGAGCCGTTGCCCGAGGACGCCACGGGCGCGTGGTTCGACTGCCACCTGCAGGTCCGCGCCCACGGCGACCCCGTCCCGGCGCGCGCCCGGGTGGACCGGGCGCCGGCCGCCCCGGGCGCGGAGGCCGGACCCGACGCCGTCACCTGGGTCCTCGAGCTCCGCGAGCCCCTGGCGGGGGTCGCCCCCGGCCAGACCGCCGTGCTCTACCAGGGCACCCGCGTGCTCGGGCAGGCGACGATCGACTCCGCGGTGAACTCGGCCCGCGCCGCCTGACCCGCGCCGCCCGCGTCCGGGGGAGCGGCCTGCCCGCGCCGGCCGGCCGCAACGATCCGACACCACCGCCCGCCCGACCGTAGGCTGGAGCCATGAACGCCGAGCCCGCCCCCGGACCCCGCCCGGAGTCCGCCTTCGACCCGCACGCCACCTCCCTGGACGGCACGGCCGACCCGGCGGTGCTGCAGGAGCTCTTCGAGATCCGCGGCAGCATCGACAACATCGATGCCACGCTCGTCTACCTGCTGGCCGAGCGCTTCAAGTGCACCCAGCGCGTCGGCCGGCTCAAGGCCGAGCACGAGCTCCCGCCCTCGGACCCCGGCCGCGAGGCCGCGCAGATCGCCCGGCTGCGCCGGCTCGCCGAGGACGCCGACCTCGACCCGGCGTTCGCGGAGAAGTTCCTCGCCTTCATCGTCTCCGAGGTGATCCAGCACCACCGGGCCATCGCCGGCCGGCGCGACTGAGGGGCCGGCCGTGACCCGAGCGACCCTGGCCGGGCCGTGGCCCGGTGCCGACCCCGTGGCGGCGGCGCGCGACGTGCTGGCCGGCCTGGCCCGCCCGCACCTGCCCGTCCTGCCGGAGCTGCCGGCCCGCGGCCCGGGCTCGGACCCGGTCGGGCGCACAGCCGCCCTCCTGGACGGACTCGCCGTGGACCTGCAGCCGCACGGCTGGCGCCTGGTGCCGGAGGCCGGCATGGACCACCGCCGGGCCGCCTCCGCGTTGCGCACGGACGTGAACGCCTTCACCGACCTCGCCGGGGAGCGGGGCGAGGCCGTGGAGGAACTCGTGGTCCGGGTGAGCGGCCCGATGTCCCTGGCCGCCGGGCTGTGGCTGCCCGGGGGCGAGCGCTCCCTCTCGGACGCCGGCGCCCGCCGGGACGTGGTGCAGTCGCTGGCCGCCGGACTGGCCGACTGGGTGCGCTCGGTGCGCGCCGCCACGGGCGCCGCCCGGCTGACCGTCGTGGTCGACGAGCCGCGTGCCGCGGCGGTGCTCTCCGGGGCCCTGCCCACCGCGAGCGGGTACCGCACCGTGCGCTCGATCCCGCGGTCCGAGGTGCGCGCCGGCTGGACGCTCGTCACCGAGGCCGTGCTCGACGCCGGCGCCACCGGCGCCGTGCTGGCGCCCGGCCGCGCGGGGGCCGAGGAGCGGTGGGGCTGGCGGGACCTGGCGCTGCTGGCCTCCGAGGCGCTGCCGGCGGTGGCGGACCCGGAGCCGGACGCCCCCGTGGACCTCGGCCTCGCGCTGCCGCTGGCCCCGCTCGAGGGCCCGGGGGCGGACCCGGACCGCTGGGAGGTCACCGCGGGCTGGGCCGAGGCGGGGCGGACGGTGCTGCTGCGCCTGCCCCGCGCGGGGCACGGCGCGCCCACCGCGGCGGCCGGGACGGCGGCCGGGGACCGGGCACGAGCCGGGACGTCCGCGGCGGGTCGCCCGGAGGCGGTCGGCACGGCACGGCCCTACCGGGGCACCGCCGTCGGCATCGCCCGGACCTGGGCGCGGATCGGCCTGGACCCGGACCTGCTGTCCGCCCTCGTCCTCGGCGCCCCGGACCTGTCCGGGGGCACGCGCCACGAGGCCAACCGGACGCTCGAGGGCGCCGTCGCCGCCGCCGAGGACCTGGAGCACATCCGGCAGGACGGCGGGCTGTAGGCCCCGTCCGGACCGCCCCCCGAGGGCACCGCGTCCACGTCCCCCCGGCCGCCGGCCCGGCTCACGCCCTCGGCGCGCGCCCCGGCGGCTGCGCCGGCTCCGGCAGCAGGGGGTCCGGCACCACGAGCGGCACCGTGACCGGCCGCCCCGGCTCCAGGGCCACGGCCGCCCCGTCCACGCGCAGCCGGAGGGGCCCGCCGTCGTCGTCCCGCAGGGCCAGCACCGTCCCGGACGGGGCGACCTCGACGCGCAGCCGGCGGTCCCGCCAGCGCAGGTGGAAGCACACCCGGCCCAGCCGGGCGGGCAGCCGGGGCGCGAGCCGCAGCACGTCCCCGTCCACGTGCAGCCCGCCCACCCCGCAGGCCACGGCCAGCCACGCCCCCGCGAGCGAGGCCAGGTGCAGCCCGCGGTGGGTGTCCCCGGCGAGGTCGCGCAGGTCCACGAGGGCGGCCTCGCGCAGGTAGGCCGCGGCGAGGTCGAGGTGGCCCACCCGCGCGCACGCGACCGACTGGACCGCCGCGGACAGGGACGAGTCCCGCACGGTGCGCCGCTCGTAGTAGTCCACGTCCCGGGCGGCCTGCTCGGCCGTGAACTCCTCGGGGCACCACCAGATCGCCTGCACCAGGTCCGCCTGCTTGACGACCTGGTGGCGGTAGATCGTCAGGTAGTGCGCCCGGTCCTGCACGGCCCCGTCCGCGGGGTCCGCGCCGAAGTCCCACTCCCGGTAGGTGGTGAAGCCCTGGTTGGCCGGGTGGACGCCGAGGATCTCGTCGTAGGGCACGTGCAGGTCCCCGGCGAGCCGCACCCACGCGTCCGGTTCGGCGGCATCCACCCCCAGCCGGCGGGCGTCCCGGGGGTGCGCGGCGCACGCCCGCGCCGCCGCCCGCAGGTTCCAGCGGGCCATGAGCACCGTGAACACGTTGTCGTCCACCACCCCGGTGTACTCGTCCGGCCCGGTCAGGCCGCGCAGGTGGGCGGTCCCCGCGTGGTCGCGGTCGGCCAGCCCCGTCCACAGCCGGGCCGTCTCGACGAGCACGTCCACGCCCCCGGCCCCGGCGAGGTCCCCGCCGGTGGCGTCCGCCCAGAACCCGAAGGACCGGGCGATGTCCGCGTTCAGGTGCATGGCCGCCGTGCTGGCGGGCCAGTACGCCGAGGTCTCCGTGCCGCCGATGGTGCGCCACGGGAACGCCGCCCCGGGCAGGCCCAGCACGCGGGCGCGCTCGCGGGCGTGGTCGAGCCCGGCGGCACGCCAGGCCAGCACCCGCCGTGCGTCCCGGGGGCGCACCAGGGTCAGCACGGGCACCACGAAGCCGTCGATGTCCCAGAAGGTGTGCCCGCTGTACCCGGACCCCGTCAGGCCCTTGGCCCCGAGCGGGGCGTCGTGCACGCACGCGGCGGCCTGGAGCACCTGGAACAGGGCGAACCGCAGCGCCCCCTGCAGCTCCGGGTCGCCGTCGACCTCGACGTCCGCGTCCGCCCAGAAGTCGTCCAGGACCGCCCGCTGGTCCGCCAGCAGCCCGGACCATCCCCGGTCCCGGGCCTCCGCGAGGGCGTCCCGGGCGCGCCCGAGCAGGTCTCCGCCGGGGTCGACGCGGGACCAGGCATGGGCGGAGAGCTTGACCACGGTCAGCGACTGCCCGGCGGCCAGGTCCGTCACCACGGTGGTCACGATCCGGTCCTCGTCCGCGGCGGTGTGCACGGCGCGGTCCGGCAGGGGACGGCCGCCGTCGAGGACCACCGCGTGGTCCACCGCGGCGGCCACGCCGATGCCGCTGCGCCGCGTCCGGTGCACCAGGTGCCCGCCGGTGCGGTGCCGGCCGACGGCCACCGGCTCGAAGGGCCGTTCGAGGGCCTCGGCCACGCGGGGGTCCGGGTTGTCCACCTGCGGGGGGACCCCGTTGGCCGCCAGCTCGGAGGTGACCACCACGCGGGCCGGGCCGTCGACCGCCTCGAGGGTCCAGTGCGTGGCGCCCACGGCCCGGTGGGCGAGCGAGACCAGGCGGGTGGAGCGCAGGCGCATGGCGCGCCCGTCGGGCGTGGTCCACTCCGTGCGGCGCTCCAGGGTGCCCGCCCGCAGGTCGAGTGCGCGCTCGTGCGCGGTGGGCGGGGTCTCGCGCAGGTCCAGCGGGGCGCCGTCCACCTGCACCCGGATCGTGGCCGCGTCGGTCACCCCGACGATCGCCTGGCCGTGCTCCGGGTCGCCGAAGCCGCCCTCCGGGTAGGCCAGCGGGTGGTGCTCGTGGACCCCGGACAGGAAGGTCCCGCGCGAGACGCTGGGCTGGGCCTCCTCGAGCGTGCCGCGCACGCCGAGGTGCCCGTTGCCGAGGGCCAGGACGGACTCCGTGGCCCCGAGGGCCTCCGGCTCGAGGGCGGTCTCGCGGATTCGCCACGGTCCGATCTCCAGGGGCGGTCTCACCATGGGGACACGGTACGCGACCGCGTGGTGGACCCCCGACGCCCCCTCGCGGTCGCGGGGGGGGCCACGCCGGGAGGGCCTGCCGGAGGGGCGGCGGGCTCAGCCGGCCGCGGGTCCGCGCCGGCCCGGCACGAGGTCCGCGGTGTCCGCCGTGGGCGGGAGCGCGGGCGGGGCGCCGGGCCGGTCAACGGTCCCGACGCCGGCACGCTCGGCCGCCGCGCCGAGCTCGAGGTCGAGCCGCTCGTGGCGGATCCGGTAGTCGACGTACAGCAGGGCCGCCACGCAGCAGGTGTACGCGCGGGCCACCGCGTTGACGAGGGCCGAGATCCCCACGCCCAGGACCAGCCACGTCCGGTCCGCGGCGAGGAACTGGTCGGTGGACACGGGATCGAGGACGCCCGTGGGCAGGCCACCGGCCATCGAGAGGGGAGTGGTGACGACGGAGGAGACGACGCCCACGACCACGCTGACCAGCAGGACGACGCCCAGGGTGCGCCACCAGTGCCCGCGGGTGAGGGACCAGGACCGGCCGATCGCCCGGAACGGCCCGTGCTGCTCCACGGCCGCCGCGGAGGGGGCCAGCAGGAGACGGACGGCCAGCCAGAGGCCGAGCGCGCCCAGGGCCATCGCCACGAGGGTCGTCAGCACCCACAGCTGCCCCGGGGCCGTCGCGTCGGGATCGGCGAACGCGCTCACCACGGCCACCACGCTGACGACCAGCACGGCCAGGAGCATGGCCACGGCCACCAGGACGACGACCCCGTAGAGCGCGCCCAGCCCGGCCAGCGACCAGGCCTGCCGCCCCGTGAGTCGCCAGGCCTGCCCCAGGGAGGTGCGCAACCCGGCGGCGGCGCGGAGCGCCACGACCGACAGCACGCCCTGCGTGAGGACCGTCGTGATCCCGCCGGCCAGGCCCGCCAGGAGCAGCAGGCCCAGTGAGCCGACCAGGCGGCCGAGGAGGGCCTGTGCCGCCGGGCCGCCGGCGACGGGATCGATCCCGGACCGCTCGAGCGCGGCGAGCCCCAGGGTGGCGTCGAGGAAGCCCGTCATGGCGAGGACCACGAGGGCGACCTCCAGCACGGCGACGAGCACGGACGTGCCGAGCGTGGCGGCCGCGCTGCGCCGGATGGTGGCGAAGGACCCGCCCAGGAGGTCCGCGAGGGTGAGCGGGACGAGCGGGATGGTCCCGGGGCGGGGCATGGGCGCGCCGCCGGACCCGGAGGGGTACGGGACGGCCCCGGAGGGTGACGGCTGGGCCGGGACGCCGTAGGGGCCGTACGGAGAGCCGGCGCCGTATCCCCCGGGGGTTCCGTAGGGCGAGCCGGCCTCGTACCCCGCAGGGGGGCCGTAGGGGGGCCCGGCCTCGAACCCTGCGGTGGGGCCGTACGGCGACGGCCGGTCGCCCGGGGCGTGGGGCGGGAGCGGCGGCGGTGCCGCGTGGCCGTCCCCCGGGGTGCCGGGCTCGCCGGGTCGGTCGTCGTGCGGTTGCTGGTCCCTGTCCATCGGTCGGTCCATCGGCTGGCCCCCTCGGCTCTCCGGCATCGTGGTCCCGGGCACGCCGGGCCGGCGGGCCCGGAACCGCCGGAGCACCCCCGTGGGACCGACTATATCGGCCGTGTACCCACGGGTCGGATAGGGTGGTACAGATGGCCGCTCGGGCCGGTCCGGACGGGCCGCCGGGCGGGCGCGACGGCCGGCGCGGGCCCGCCGTCGGTGCGAGAGACCTGACGGACGGGGAGGAAGTATCCGGTGAAGGCCAGAATCCTGGTGGTCGACGACGACGAGGCACTGTCGGAGATGATCGGCATCGTGCTGCGCAACGACGGCTTCGAGCCGACGTTCTGCGCGGACGGCGCCCAGGCGCTGGACATGTTCCGCTCCTCACGCCCCGACCTGGTCCTGCTGGACCTCATGCTGCCCGGCATGGACGGGATCGAGGTCTGCCAGGCCATCCGCGCCGAGTCGGACACGCCCATCGTCATGCTCACCGCGAAGTCGGACACCTCCGACGTCGTGCGCGGGCTCGAGGCCGGCGCCGACGACTACGTGCCCAAGCCCTTCAAGCCCGCCGAGCTGGTGGCCCGCGTCCGGGCGCGGCTCCGCGAGGGCGAGCAGCGCGCGCCGGAGACGCTGAAGATCTCCGACCTCACGATCGACGTGGCCGGGCACCAGGTGACCCGGGGGGACGGGGTCATCCAGCTCACCCCGCTGGAGTTCGACCTGCTCGTGGCCCTGGCCCGCAAGCCGTGGCAGGTGTTCACCCGGGAGATGCTCCTGGAGGAGGTCTGGGGCTACCGCCACCAGGCGGACACCCGCCTCGTCAACGTGCACGTCCAGCGGCTCCGGTCCAAGGTCGAGAAGGACCCGGAGAAGCCGGAGGTCGTCCTGACCGTCCGCGGCGTCGGGTACAAGGCGGGCCAGAGCTGAGGTGACCACGGGCCCCGTGACCGCCCCCGAGCAGGCGGACGCCGTCAGCTCCGGCCGCGGGTCTCGGGTCCGTACCGCGGCGGGGGCGTCGTGGCGCGCCGTGCACCGGCGGTGGTCGGCGTCCCTGCAGCTGCGCACCGTGGTCATCACGGCCGTGCTGACCATGGTCTCGGCCGCCGTGCTGGCGCTCTTCCTCACCCAGCAGATCACCTCCGGGCTCTTCCAGTCGCGCTTCGACCAGGTCGAGGCCGAGTCCACGCGCGGGCTCAGCCAGGCGCGGTCGATCTTCGACAACAGCGTGTCCTCGGACCCCGAGGACACCGTCCAGCTCGTCGAGGACACGCTGAACTCCCTCGCGGGGCAGACCGGGGCCACCGTCAACCGCGACCTGCTGCTCGTCCCGCTGGAGGAGTCGCAGAACCTCTACGTGGGCACGCGCTACACCGGCAACCTCGGCGCCGAGGTGATCCCGCCGGAGCTGGTGCAGGCCGTGCAGGACGGCACCGGCACCTACTGGCAGTCCATCGCGCTGCCGGACCCCGACGGCGGCACCTCGCCCGGCCTCGCCTTCGGCAGCCGCGTGA
This sequence comes from Citricoccus sp. SGAir0253, assembly GCF_005877055.1. Lineage (NCBI taxonomy): Bacteria > Bacillati > Actinomycetota > Actinomycetes > Micrococcales > Micrococcaceae > Citricoccus > Citricoccus sp. SGAir0253. The sequence goes on from NZ_CP039424.1 coordinate 1,251,527, forward strand.
CCCTGCCGCCCGGCAACGTCTACGCCCTGTACATGGTCTACGACCTCTCCAGCGTGCAGGAGACCCTGGACTACCTGATGCGGGTGCTCGTGGTGGCCGGGGTGATGCTGGTGATGATGAACTCCCTCATCGCCGTGTACGTCACCCGCTCCGTGGTCCGCCCCGTCAGCCAGGCCGCGTCCACCGCCGAGTCCCTGTCCTCCGGCGACCTCACGGTGCGCATGCCCGTGCACGGCGAGGACGAGATGGCCCGGCTGGGGACCTCGTTCAACGCCATGGCGGACAACATCCAGGACCAGATCACCCAGCTGGCCGAGCTGTCCCAGATGCAGCAGCGCTTCGTCTCCGACGTCTCCCACGAGCTGCGCACGCCCCTGACCACGGTGCGCATGGCGGCGGAGGTGCTCTACGAGTCCCGGGACGAGTTCGACGCCATCAACCGGCGCTCCACGGAGCTGCTGTACCACCAGGTCGAGCGCTTCCAGGCCCTGCTGGCCGACCTGCTGGAGATCACCCGCTTCGACGCCGGCGCCGCCACCATGGCCGCCGAGCGGACGGACCTGCTGCACCTGGCGGCCGACGTGGTGCTCACGGCGCAGCCGCTCGCGAACAAGGCGAACACGGAGGTGTACCTGGTGCCCCTGGCCAGCGACGTCACCGCGGACGTGGACCCGCGGCGGATCGAGCGCATCGTCCGCAACCTCGTGAACAACGCCATCGAGCACGGCGAGGGCCGCCCGGTGGACGTGCTCGTGGGCTCGGACGAGGACACGGTCGCCGTGGTGGTGCGGGACCACGGCATCGGCATGTCCGAGGAGCAGGCCTCGCGCGTGTTCGACCGGTTCTGGCGCGCCGATCCCGCCCGGGCCCGCACCACGGGAGGGTCGGGGCTCGGCCTGTCGATCGCCACCGAGGACACCCGGCTGCACAACGGCCGGCTCGACGCGTGGGGCGTGCTCGGGGACGGGTCCGCCTTCCGGCTGACCCTCCCGCGGCACCGCGGCGGGACGGTGGGGGAGTCCTCCCCGCTCGCCCTGCCGCCGGCGTACACGGAGGACCAGCGGCGCCTGCCCTCCGAGATCGAGCCGGCGGAGGCGGCGGCCCCGGCCCTGCCGGACCGCGTGCACGAGCAGTCCCTGCGGCACCCCCGGCCCGAGGGCGGCGCGGCGGAGGACCGGCCGTGAGGCGGGCGACGGCGGCGCGCGGGGCGGGTGCCCGGTGGCGGTGGGTCGCGGCCCTGGTCGCCGCCCTGCTCGTGCTCGGCGGCTGCGCCCGCCTGCCCCAGGACGGGCCGGTGGGCACCTCGGAACCGCTGCCCGGCGACGAGAACCAGGTCAACTACACGTTCACCCCGGCCGGCCCCGCCCCGGGCGCCAGCCCCGACGAGATCATCCGCGGCTTCCTCACGGCCGGCACCGGCGTCCAGGACGACTACGCCACGGCACGCGAGTTCCTCACCGAGGACGCCGCGGCGTCCTGGGACCCGGGCGCCCGGACGCTCGTCTACACCTCGGAGCCCACGCTCGTGCCCTCGGCCTCGGACACCGTGTACACCGTCCAGATGGAGGTGGAGTCGGTGGTGGACGACCGCGGCATCATGAACCGGATGCCGGCCAACACCACGGAGGCCGCGGAGTTCGAGGTGGTCGAGCAGGACGGCGAGTGGCGCATCTCCCGCGCCCCCGCCGGCACCGTGCTCGAGTCGACCCAGTTCCGCGCGCTGTTCGGTTCCCACGAGCTGTACTTCTACGACCAGTCCTACCGGTACGCCGTCCCGGACCTGCGCTGGTTCCTGAACCGTCCCGGCACCGCCGCGGACGTCGTCGAGGCCCTGCTCGACGGCCCGGCCCCGTACCTGGAGGGCGCCGTGCGCTCCGCGTTCCCGGCCGGCTCGGAGCTGACCCGCCCCTCGGTGCCGATCAACTCGGGCGCGGCCAAGGTGGACCTGACGCGGCAGACGCTGGAGGGCGCCGACCAGCTGGCCCGCCACCGGATGGAGCAGCAGCTGGACCTGACCCTGGGCGGGCTGAGCAGCGTCTCGTCCGTGGACCTGTCCATGGACCTGGACCCGCTCGACCTGGGCCCCGCCCCCGAGCAGTTCACCCCCGCCACGGTGAACCCCGGCGTGGGGTCCACCCAGGTGGCCGTGGCCGACGGCCAGCTCGTCTACTACGAGGGTGACGCGGCGGTGCCCGTCGGGGGACTGCGCCTCGACCCGGCCGAGCCGCCCGTGCTGCCGGCCATGTCCCTCGACGGCACGCGCTTCTCCTTCCTCGACCGCGACCGGAGCGTGCTGCGCTCGGCGGGGACGGACGGGTCGAGCCGGGTCGACCTCGAGGGCAGGGACCTGACGCGGCCGAGCTACGACCTCGCGGGGTGGACCTGGACGGTGGACCACGCCCAGGGCACCCGCGTCATGGCCATGGACTCGGAGTCCGGCTCGGAGGCCACCGAGATCAGTGCCGAGTGGATCGGGGACCGGAGGGTCACCTCGCTGCGGATCTCCCGCGACGGAACCCGGGCGGCGATCGTGGCCGGCGAGGGCTCGTCCTCGCACCTGTACCTCTCGGGCGTCATCCGGGACTCCTCGGGCGTGCCGCGGGGCCTGGGCACCCCGGTGCGCCTGGAGCCGACCGTCCCGGTGCGGGAGGTCACGTGGCTCTCCGACGAGGAGCTGGTCGTGGCGGCGACGAGCGCCAACCAGCCCGTCGAGGCGCAGATCGTGGGCCTGGACGGCTCGCTCGTGACCCTGAAGCCCCTGCTGGGCATGACCGGGTTCTCCACGGGCCCGGGGGACAACCCCATCTACGCGGAGACCTCCGAGGCGGTCCACGCCCTGGCGGGCTCGACCTGGCGCTCCCAGGCCGGGGTGGCCCACGACCTGGCCTTCCCCGGCTGATCCGGGGCGGCCGGCCCGGCCCCGTGGGGACCGCCACCCGCCCGGAACTGCACCGGCGCCCGGACCGGCGTGTCGCGCCCCCGAGCGGGCGGCGGGCGCCGGGGCCCGCGGGGCGGCGGGGAGCATGGGGGCATGAGCCCGTTGCCGCCGCGCCTGGCCGCCCTGCTGGACCGTGCCTCCCATGAGCCGGCGGTCCGTGCCCTGGGCGCCGCCGCCGCGGAGCTGACCGGCGTGCTGCTGCCGGCCCACTGCGCGGTGTGCGGCGTGCGCGACGGCACGGTGTGCCCGGGGTGCGCCCCGGAGCTCACAGCGTCCCTGCTGCACCCCTACCGCGCCGAGGGCGAGGCCGCCGCCCTGCCCCTCCTCGCCGGGGAAGCGGACCGGGACCCGGTGCCGCTGCCCGTCGTGGCCGCCGGGCGCTACGGCGGCGCCCTGGCCCGGGCGGTCCTGGCCTTCAAGGACCATGGCCGGACGCCCGTGGGCGCTGCCCTGCGGCCCGCGGTCCACCGGGCGCTGGCGGCGGCGCCGGGCCTGGGGCTCCTCGCTCCGGGGGGCGCTCCGGAGGCGGATGCCCCGCGCGGTCCGCTCGACGCGGGCCCTCCCCGATCCGCCGGGCGGGGGTTCCCCGGCGTCCGGAGTGGCCCCGCGGCCGGGCCGTTGCTCCTCGTGCCCGTGCCCGCGAGCGCGGCGGGCTTCCGCCGCCGCGGCTACGACCCCGTGGCGGAGCTGCTGGCCGGACCGCTCCCGCCCGGTTGGCGCCTCGCGCCCGGCCTGCTCCGCGGTGCCCCGCCGACCCGGAGGCCACCGGGGCCGTGGACGGGTGGCGCCCGGGCGGACGGGACGGCGGCCCGGACGGGGTCACCCGCGGCCGGGGCCAGCCACGCCGGGGCGGCCGCCCACCACCGGCGGCGGCGCAGCACCGGGCGGTTCCGCGCGACCGCCCGGTCCGGTCCGGCGCGGGGCGCCGGGGTGGTCCTCTTCGACGACGTCATGACCACCGGCGCGACGCTCGCGGCGGCCTGGCGCGCCCTCGACGCCGTCGGCCTCGCTCCCTGTGGGGCGGTGGTCCTGGCGGCGGTGACGGCCCCCGGGACCCCGGCCGACAGGGGTCTTAACTCCGGATGACGAACGTACTAGGCTGGCGTCACGGACCCCGAGAGGGACCGTCGCCGGCGGCAGGAAGGAGGAGTTCTTCCCGCCGCCGATGTGCATTAAGGAGCCGGCTCCCATCCGCGGTTCCCGGTGCAGCACATGTTCAACGGCCGCCTGGCCCTGAGGAGGACATCATGACCATGGACGTCAGCTACGTTGCCCGCAACGTGTCCCTCCCGGATCGCTTCCGGGACTACGCCCAGGAGAAGTTCAGCAAGATCGAGCAGCTGTCGCAGCGTGCCCAGAGGCTGGAGATCAAGGTCACCAAGCAGGCGAACCACCGCCACTCGGATGGGAACCTCACCGTCGAGCTCACCGTCCAGGGCAAGGGCAAGGTGATCCGGGCCGAGGCGCAGGCCGACGACAAGTTCGCCGCCTTCGACCTCGCGTTCGGCAAGCTCCTGGAGCGGTTGCGGCGTCTCCGCGACCGGCAGAAGGACCGGCTGCACCAGCGCGTCTCCGTCGCTGATGCCACGGCCGCCCTGCCGGTCATCGACCCCGGCAGGTCCCTCGTGGACCAGGTGGTCGAGGAGCAGGCGGCGCAGGACGGCGTCACCGCGGAGTCGGACGGGCAGGCCCCCGTCAAGATCCGCAAGAAGGTCTTCCCCGCCCGCCCCGTGAGCGTCCACGACGCGGTCGACGCCATGGAGATGGTGGGCCACGACTTCTACCTCTTCATCGACGAGGACACCGGACAGCCCTCCGCGGTCTACCGGCGCAAGGGCTGGTCGTACGGCGTCATCACCCTCGACGCCGAGCACCCGGACGCCGAGCCCCAGGAGGAGGAGATCGGCTACCGGGCCGCCACCGTCTGAGGCCCGCCGTACCCGCTCGGCAGTGCCCGTCCCGCCCGGGGCGGGCACTGCCCGTGTCCGGGGCGGCTCCCGGCGGTGCGCGGCCGAGCCGCCGCACCCGCCCCCGGGCGTCCCCGTCCCGCCGCAGCCCTCGACCGAGAGACCCTTCCCATGCCCGCCACGCCACCACCGTCCTCGCCGCCGCTGCTGGGCCCCTCCGAGGTGCGCCGCACGGTCCTCGCCGCCCAGGTGCTGGACCGGGCCCGTCCGACCGGGCCGGCCGGCGCGCGCCGGCTCCGGTCGGTGCTCGAGCAGCTCAGCGTGCTCCAGGTCGACTCGGTCAACGTGCTGGCCCGGGCCCACTACGTCCCCCTGTACAGCCGGCTCGGTCCCTACGACACCGCCGCCCTGGACCGGCTCTCGCACCGCGCGCCGCGTCAGTGGACCGAGTACTGGGCGCACGAGGCCTCGCTCGTGCCCGTCCGCCTGCGCCCGGCCCTCGTGGCGGTGCAGCGCCGGACGTGGATGACGGCGCGGGACCTGGACCCGCAGCTGCGGGAGGAGCTGTCCCGGCGGATCCTCGAGGTGCTCTCCGGCCCCCGGCCGCTGACCGCGCGCCAGGTGGAGGTCCGCCTGGGCGGCCACGGCCGCGCCGAGGGGCACTGGGGCTGGAACTGGTCGGTGGTCAAGCGAGTCCTGGAGGACCTGTTCGCCGCCGGCCTGGTGGCCAGCGCCGGGCGCACCGCCCAGTTCGAGCGCCGCTTCCTCGCGGCGGACCGCCTGCTGCCGGCCGCCGAGCTCCCCGAGCCGGGAGCGGCGGCCGTCGAGCTGGTCCGCGCCGCGTCCCGCGCGCTGGGGGTCGCCACGACCGCCTCCCTCGCGGACTACTACCGGATCACGGTCGCCCAGGCGCGCGACGCCGTCGGGCACCTCCGGGGCGGCGGCGAACTCGAGCCGGTCCTCATGCCCGGCCCCCGCGGGACGGCCGTCCCGGGCTGGCGCCACCGCGAGGCGCGCACGCCGCGGCGCGCCACCGGCCGGGCCCTCGTCAGCCCCTTCGACCCCCTCGTCTTCCACCGTCCCCGCGTCGAGGCGCTGTTCGGGGTGCGCTACCGGATCGGCATCTACACCCCGGCGGCGCGGCGCACCCGCGGGTACTACCCGCTGCTGTTCCTGCTCGGCGAGCGACTGGCCGCCCAGGTGGACCTCAAGGCCGACCGGTCCGCCGGCGTCCTGCGCGTGCAGGGCGCCTGGCCCGAGGACCCCGACGGCGTGCCCGGGGCCGCCCCAGGCCCCGCCACCGCGGCCCCCGGCCGCACCCGCGCCGCCGGGACCGGCCACGTCGCCGCGGAGCTCGCCGCCGAGCTGCGCGAGCTGGCCGGGTGGCTGGGACTGGGCGACGTCGTCGTCCCCCCGGACGCGCCCGGCCGGCTGGCGCCGGAACTGGCCCGGGCCTTGAGGAAGCTCCCAGCCAATTGACCGTAGACTGGGCGGGTAGCCGGGACCGGGCCCACGGTCCCGCCCGGCCACGCGAGCGCAACGCATACCGACGACCCCGGGCGCCGGGGAACAGGGAGTCCAGACACGTGGCATCTTTCATCGAGCGGATCCTCAAGACCGGGGACAAGAAGGTCCTCAAGCGCCTGAGGGGCTTCGCCGACGCGATCAACGTCCTCGAGGACGAGTTCCGCGGGATGAGCGACGCCGAGCTGCGCGGCGAGACCGAGAGGCTCCGCGCCCGGGTCGCCGAGGGGGAGTCCCTCGACGCGCTCCTGCCGGAGGCGTTCGCCGCGGTGCGCGAGGCCGCCGGCCGCACCCTGGGCCAGCGCCACTACGACGTGCAGCTCATGGGCGGGGCGGCCCTGCACCTGGGCAACATCGCCGAGATGAAGACCGGTGAGGGCAAGACGCTCGTGGCCACCGCCCCCGCTTACCTCAACGCGCTGGCCGGCAAGGGCGTGCACGTGGTCACCGTCAACGACTACCTCGCCTCGTACCAGTCCGAGCTGATGGGCCGCGTGTTCCGCTTCCTCGGGATGGAGACGGGCTGCATCGTGGCCAACCAGGACCCGGCCACGCGCCGCGCCCAGTACGCGGCGGACATCACCTACGGCACGAACAACGAGTTCGGCTTCGACTACCTGCGGGACAACATGGCCTGGTCCCGCGAGGAACTGGTCCAGCGCGGGCACCACTTCGCCATCGTCGACGAGGTCGACTCGATCCTCATCGACGAGGCGCGCACCCCGCTCATCATCTCGGGCCCGGCCCAGGGCGACGCCAGCCGCTGGTACACCGAGTTCGCCAAGCTCGTCACGCGGCTCACCCTCGACGAGGACTACGAGGTGGACGAGAAGAAGAAGACGGTCGGCGTGCTGGAGCCGGGCATCGAGAAGGTCGAGGACTGGCTCGGCATCTCGAACCTGTACGAGTCGGCGAACACCCCGCTCATCCAGTACCTGAACAACGCCATCAAGGCCAAGGAGCTGTTCAAGCGGGACAAGGACTACGTCGTGATGCACGGCGAGGTCAACATCGTGGACGAACACACCGGGCGCGTGCTGTCCGGGCGCCGCTACAACGAGGGCATGCACCAGGCCATCGAGGCCAAGGAGGGCGTGCAGATCAAGGCGGAGAACCAGACGCTGGCCACCGTCACCCTGCAGAACTACTTCCGGCTCTACGACAAGCTGTCCGGCATGACCGGCACGGCCGAGACCGAGGCCGGGGAGTTCATGTCCACGTACAAGCTCGGCGTCGTCCCGATCCCGCCGAACAAGCCGATCCAGCGCCAGGACAAGACGGACCTCATCTACAAGAACGAGGTCGCGAAGTTCGACGCCGTGGTCCAGGACATCGCCGAGCGGCACGAGACCGGACAGCCCGTGCTCGTGGGCACCACCTCCGTGGAGAAGTCCGAGTACCTGTCCAAGCTGCTGGCCAAGGCCGGCATCCGGCACGAGGTGCTCAACGCCAAGAACCACGCCCGGGAGGCGGCCATCGTCGCCCAGGCCGGCCGCAGGGGCGCGGTCACCGTGGCCACCAACATGGCCGGACGCGGCACGGACATCATGCTCGGCGGCAACGCCGAGTTCAACGCCGTGGCCGAGATGCAGCGGCGCGGGCTGGACCCGGAGGAGAACGCCGAGGAGTACGAGCGCGTCTGGGACGAGGTGCTCGCCGCCGCCCAGGAGGCGGTCCGCAAGGAGCACGAGGAGGTGCTCGCCCTCGGCGGCCTCTACGTGCTCGGCACCGAGCGCCACGAGTCCCGGCGCATCGACAACCAGCTGCGCGGCCGCTCCGGCCGCCAGGGCGATCCCGGCGAGTCCCGGTTCTACCTCTCGCTGACGGACGACCTGATGCGCCTGTTCAACCCGGCCGCCGCCTCCCGGATCATGAACAGCTCCTCCGTGCCGGACGACATGGCCCTGGAGTCCAAGATGGTGTCCTCCGCGATCGCCAACGCCCAGCAGCAGGTGGAGGCCCGGAACACGGAGCAGCGCAAGAACGTGCTGAAGTACGACGACGTGATGAACCGCCAGCGCGAGGCGATCTACACCGACCGCCGGCAGATCCTCGAGGGGGAGGACCTGCGGGAGAAGGTCCAGCACTTCCTGGAGGACGCCATCTCCGCCATGGTCGACGAGGCGACGGCCGTGGGCCACGCCGGGGAGTGGGACCTCGAGCAGCTCTGGACGGACCTGCGCCAGATGTACCCCGTGGGCGTCACCCCGGAGGAAGTCCTCGAGGAGGCGGGCGGCACGACCAAGCTCAAGGCCGCGGACCTCAAGCGCGAACTCGTCTCGGACGCCAAGCTCGCGTACGAGGACCGGGAGGCCTCGGTCGGCGCGGAGACGCTGCGGGAGCTCGAGCGCCGGGTGGTGCTGTCCGTCATCGGGCGCAAGTGGCAGGACCACCTCTACGAGATGGACTACCTCAAGGAGGGCATCGGCCTGCGCTCGATGGCCCAGCGCGATCCCCTCGTGGAGTACCAGCGGGAGGGCTACATCATGTTCCAGTCCATGATGGAGGCCATCCGCGAGGAGTCCGTGGGCTACCTGTTCAACCTCGAGGTGCAGACCGCCCCGGCGCCGACGTCCCTGCCGGGCGTGCAGGACGCCCGGTCCGCGACCATGACGCCCGTGCTGAACATCAAGGGCCTGGAGGCCCCGCAGCAGCCGGCGACCCTGCGGTTCTCCGCGCCGTCCGACTCGGGCGAGGTCACCACCCAGGTCCGCCGCACCGGGTCCGACGGGGCGGACGGCCAGCGGCGCGGCGCCGCCCAGGCGGCCGGCGCCGGCGGCGGCGGGCGCGGTGGGTCCTCGAAGAAGGGGCGCACGGGCCGGCGCTGAGTCCCGGGCCGCGTGCGGGCTCACCCGAGCTCCAGCGCGGTCACCTTCCACCGCTCGCGGCGGCGCTCGATGCGCAGGGCCACGGCCCGGACCCGGTCCGGCAGCCTGACCGTGGCGCTGGCCTCGTAGACGCCCTCGGCGGCCGCGCAGCACCGCGCGCCGAGGGCCTGGGGTGCCCCGGCGGCCCCGCGGTCCGGCCGCGTCCGGCCGGCCAGGTCCGCCCGGCGGACCATCTTGCCGTAGGTGGGCAGGTCCAGCCAGGCGGAGAGCTGCCGGGCCGGGCGCAGGCCCAGTTCCGCCTCCACGCAGGCCAGGGCCACGATGCGCGCGAGCGCCCGCACGTGGCGCTCCTCCTCGCGGCGCGTCTCGTCCCGCGCACGGCAGCGGGGGACCGGTGCGCCGTCCGCCGGTGGACGCGGCGCCCACGCGGCAAGCGCCGGCCGCGGGGCGCCCCGTTCGAGGGGCCGGGCCGACGCCGGTGAGCCCGCGGGCTGTCCCGGCGCCCGGGGCGGCAGCGCGCCGGGCACGGAGGAGGCGGTCGGTGCGGCGGACGGTCGGTGGTCGATGGTCGGGCCGGCGATGGTCATGGTTCCTCCGGTGGTTCGGTGGGTGCGTGTCGGCCGCGGCACCACAGTGCCGCGTCCCGGGCGGGATCAGGAGACGGGAGGCGCGGCCAGGATCGTCCCGGGGACCAGCAGGCCGGCGTCGGGACCGATGACCGCCCGGTTCTGCCCGTACCACTGGCGCCACCGGCGGTCGATCTCCAGGTCCGTGGCGTACGGGCCGAGCTCCTCGGCGGCGATGTCCCACAGGCAGTCCCCGGCCCGGACGGTCACGGACCGCGGAGCCGCGGCGTCCCCGCGAGCGGTCAGCGTCGCCCCCGGGACGGGGGGCGGTGGCGGCGCCGGCCGCCACCCCGGATGCGGCGGGTCCGTCACCTCGCGGGGGGCCTCGGGCAGGTCGACGGCGGCCGCGGCCCAGGTGGGCGGGGGGCCCCCGGGAGGGAGTGCGGCGGGCGGCCGGGCCGCTGACACGCGCGGCCCCGGGCCGTGGAGCCCGACCGCGGCCGGGGGAGCGGGCTCGGCCTCGCCGGCCCAGGCGCCCGGTGCCAGCACCAGGTTCACCCCCAGCACGGACGCGGCGACCCGGCGCAGGAACGCCGGGGACAGGCCCCGGCCCCACCGCGCCAGGCGCACGGAGTGCACGCGGTGGCCCACGGAGGCCAGCAGGGCACCGGCCAGCGCCAGCAGCCACCACGTCGCCACCAGGACCCCCGCCCCGGCACACGCCGAGGCCACCGCGTTCTCCACGAGCTGCAGTCCGCCCCGCGCCCCCGGTCGGAGGCCGGCGGAGCCGATCCACCACAGGACGGGTCCGGCCGCGGTGCACAGCAGGGCCAGGACCAGGTCCTCGCCCGCGAGGGGTGGGCGGTGGCGGGGGGAGGAGGCGCTCACGGGGACGTCCCTTCGGCGGGTGCGGCGGGGGAGCCGGCACGGATGGGTGTGATGCGCCCAGCCAACAGGTCGTGCACTATGATGTCAATGGCTATCTTCCACCCCATTCAGGTCGTCTTGGGTGTCGTTTGATGTCATTTGATGCCATTCCGGCGTCCGGTGCTCCCCCGAGGGGCCCTCGCGGGGTGCCGAGGACGACGGCGCGCGACGGTCCCGCCGGCCCCCTAGGCTGGCCCCATGAGATGGGACGGACTCTTCGCGGACCTCGAGGCCCAGCTGGCCCAGGGGCGGTGGCAGGACACGGAGGCCGAGGCGGCGGAGATGACGCGCGGGGAACGGGCGGGCATCGCGCTGGCGGACCGGATCCGGGGCGCCGTGGGCACCGCCGTGCACCTGCACCTGCCGGAGGGCGAACGCCTGGTGGTCACCGTGTCCTCCGTGGGGCCGTCCTGGCTCGGCGGCACCGACGACGTGGGCGGGGTGCTCGTGAACCTGGGGGAGGTGCTCGCGGTGGAGGGACCGTTGGCCGGCGTGGCGCCCGAGCCGTCCGCCGGACGCCGGAGGCTGGGCATCGGGGCGGCCTACCGCGCCCTGTCCCGGGCGCGGGCCGGCGTCGTGGTCCTGGGCCGGGACGGGCGCTCCCTCGGCGAGGGCACCATCGACCGGGTGGGCCAGGACCACTTCGACCTGGCCGTGCACCCGCGGGACGAGCACCGACGCCCGGCGAGCGTGCGCGCCGTGCGGGTCATCCCCTTCGGCGCCGTGCGGCTGGTGCGGTCGGCTCAGGCGTCCTCGGTCTGAGGCGACACCGCCCGCCGGGCCTCGGCCTTGGCGGCCTGTTCGGCGTACAGGCCCTGGATGTACTCGTCCAGCTTGACCTGCTCCACGCGCCACTGTCCGCGCCCGCCGATCTGGATGGCGGGCAGCTCGCCGCTACGCACGATCGCCCGGGCCTGGGCCATGGAGATCTGCAACTCCTCGGCGACGTCGGTCAGGGTGAGGAAGCGCGGCATCGGTCCTCCGGGTCGTGGTGGCGGGTGTCCTGGCGCCATTGTCCCACGTCCCCTCCGCCGCGCCGCCGACCGTCCACAGGACCGGACCGTCCGCGACACCGTCCACAGGCGGACCGCCCGGCCGTGGCCACCTGACTAGGCTGGCGGCAGCAGCCGGTGGGGACGGGCCCGCCGGGAGGACGGGAGGGGTGCGCGTGGAGGGGACGAACACTGCAGGGGCTCCGCGGCTGCGGCGGCCGGGCTGGAGGGATCCGCGGCTGCTGGCCGGGATCCTCCTCGTGCTGTTGTCCGTGGCCGGTGTCGTGGCGCTGGTCCGGTCACTGGACCGGTCCGAGGGGTACTGGGCCGCCGGGCGGGACCTGGTGCCCGGCGCCCTGGTGCAGCCGGGCGACCTGGCCGTCGTCGAGGCCCGGCTGGGGGACGCTGCCGACGACTACCTGCCAGCGGACGGGCCGGCGCCGCAGGACGTGTCCGTGGTCGGCACCGTCCGGCGGGGCGAGCTCCTGCCGGCCCGGGCCGTGGCCGCCGTGGACCCCGCGTCCCGGCAGGCCGTGGCCCTCACCCTGGACGACGCCCTGCCCGCCGGCACGGGTCCCGGGGCGCGCGTGGACGTGTGGATCGCGACCCCGGACGGCCGCCAGGGCTTCGCGGAGCCGGAGCTGGTCGCGCGCGACGCCGAGCTCGCCGAGGTCTCGGAGGCCACGGGCTCCTTCGGCACCACCGGGGACGTCTCCGTGCAGGTGCTGCTGGGACCGGACGAGCTGCCGGAGGTCCTGGACGCCAAGGGCAACGGTGCCCGCATCAGCGTCGTGCCCTCGCTCGGCGGACGGTAGGGCCGGACGTGCGCCAGGTCTCGGTCGCCACCACCATCCTGCCCGGGCACGACCACGTCTCCGGGCTCGAGAGGCTGCGCGGGCCCGTGACGGTGGTCCGCCGGTGCGAGAGCCTCGCCGAGCTCATCTCCGTCGGCCGCTCCGGTCTCGCCGACGTGTTGCTCGTCGCGGGCGACACCGAGCAGCTGACCCTCACGTTCCTGGAGGCCGTCGCCGCCGGATCCGCCGGCCGGGCGCCCGCGGTGGCGGCGCTGAGCGAGGTGGCCACCGAGCGCGAGCGGCTCGACCGCCTCGGGGTGCCCTCGCTCGCGGTCGGCGGCGACCCCGCCGCCCTCGCGGCATTGCTGCAGGACGCCGCGACGACGGTGCGCGAGCCCCTCGCCGGCTCCGGTGCGGGCGCACGGGGCGGGACGGGCCGGGATCCCGAGGGCGTCCGCCGCGGGCGTCGGGCGGCGCCCGGTCCGGAGCAGGTCCTCCTGGCCCCGGACTCCGGCGGTACCGCGGGGGGAGGGGATGCCGCGGATGGCCGCACCGCGGCGCCGGCCCCCGGGCGGGCGGATCCCGCGCCGGCCGGTCCCGCGGCGCCCGCGGGCGCCGGGCCGGAGGCACCCGGCGCCGCCGTCGGCCCGGACGCCGGGCTCGGGGACGTCACCGCGGCCGCCCCGGGAGCGGGGACAGACCCGGGGTACGGGCCGGTGGACGGCCCCGGGACGGCGGCCGCCCCACCGCGGACGACGGCCGTCTGGGGGCCGGCGGGCAGCCCCGGGCGGACGACGGTCGCCGTCAACCTGGCCGTGGAACTCGCCCTCGCGGGCCGGCGCACCCTGCTCGTGGACCTGGACACCTACGCCGCCTCGGCCGGGGTGCTGCTGGGCCTGCTCGACGAGTCCGCCGGCATCGCCCAGGCCTGCCGGCGGGCGGACCAGGGCGGCATCGACCCCGAGGGGGTGGCGCGGTGCGCCCTCACGGCCCGCGTCGCCGGGGCCACGCTCCAGGTGCTCACCGGCCTGACGCGCGCGGACCGGTGGCCCGAACTGCGCCGGGGCGCCCTGGACGCCGTGCTCGAGGCGGGGTCCGCGGGCTGGGACGAGGTGGTGCTCGACTGCGGCTTCAGCCTCGAGCAGGACGAGGAGCTCAGCTTCGACGTGCCCGCCCCCCAGCGCAACGCCGCCACCCTGGCCGGGCTGTCCGCCGCCGACCGCGTCCTGGCCGTCGGCACGGGGGACCCCGTGGGCCTGCCGCGGCTGCTGCGCGCCCTGGACGAACTGGACCGCACCGGGGTGGCCGCCGCGGCGCACGTGGAGCTCGTCGTCAACCAGGTCCGGGCGGAGGCCTCGGGCGTGGCCCCGCAGGCGCAGGTCCGCAGCGTGCTCGAGCGGTTCGCGGGGGACCGGGAGGTCTCCGCGTTCCTGCCCTGGGATCGCCGGTCCCTCGACCGGGCCGTGCTCGGCGGCCAGGTCCTGGCCGAGGCGGCCCCGTCCTCGGCGCTGCGGCGGGCCGTGGCGGGACTGGCCGGTGCCCCGCACCCGGTCGAGGCCCGCTCTGGCTGGCGGCGGTGGGTGCCCCGCGGCGGGCCGGGCGCGGCCGGTTCACGCCGTGAGACGTGGGCCACTAGGCTCGGGAGGAGTGGACCAAGGACGTTCCACTGATCCGGTCGCCCCGGTGCACCGGAACCGTTGCCGCGATGGAAGAGGACACCACCAGATGTCATCGTCGACCCCCCTGTGGACCGACCAGCACGACTCCACCACCCCGGAGGAGCAGGTCGATCCCGCCTCCCTGGAGAGCGCCTACTTCGAGCACGTCTCGGAGGCGGACGTCGCCGAACTGGACCCGGGAACGCGCCGGGCGCTCGTGACCACGCACGTGGAGCTGGCCGCCGCGAAGGGCCGCCGGGAGGCCGTCGTCCGGGTCACCCCGGCCGGCCCCCACGCGCTCGTCCAGGTCGTCCAGGACGACATGCCCTACCTGGTCGACTCCGTGACGGCCGAGTTGACCCGACTGGGCCACGCCATCCAGCTCGTGGCCCACCCCACGTTCATCACCCACCGGGACGAGGAGACCGGCCGCCTGCTCTCCGTCCACCGCGTGCTGGCCCAGAACGGCACCGCCAGCGGGGACACCACCGCGGCACTGTCCAGCCTCGGCTCGCTCGTGTCCGGGGACGGCGCCCGGGCGGAGGTCGAGTCCTGGATCGGGATCCAGACCCTCGGGCCCATGACGGACGAGCAGGCCGCCGAGCTCGAGGAGGGACTGGCCGTGGTCCTGGCGGACGTGCGCGCCGCCGTCGCCGACTCCGACCGCATGCGCTCGGCCGCCTTCACCGCCGCCCGCACCCTCGCCCACGATGCGCCGGCGACCGTCAACGGGGTCCGCCAGAGCACGGAGCTGCTGAACTGGATGGAGGACGGGCACTTCACCTTCATGGGCTACCGCGAGTACCTCCTGCGCAGTGGGGACAACGGCCAGGTGCTCGTGCCCGTGGAGGACACGGGCCTGGGCGTGCTGCGCGAACGGCCCAGCGCGCCGCCGTCCCCGCTGTCCCTGGCCGGGCGCAACCAGATCGAGCAGCCCATCCCGCTGATCATCACCAAGGCGAACTCGCGCTCGCGCGTGCAGCGCGCCGCGTACCTGGACTACGTGGCCGTCAAGACCTACGCCCGGGACGGACGGGTCGTGGGCGAGCGGCGCTTCATCGGCCTCTGGGACCCCTCGGTCTACACGGTCTCCGTGGCGGACATCCCCCTGGTGCGGGACAAGGTGGCCGCCGTGCTGGCCCTGTCCGGCTTCCCGCAGGACTCCCACTCGGGCGCCGAGCTGGAGCAGATCCTCGAGACCTACCCCCGCGACGAGCTGTTCCAGGTGGGCGTCGAGGAGCTCTGGGACACCTGCCGGCAGATCCTCCAGCTGCAGGAGCGCCGCCGGACCCGGCTCTTCCTGCGCCCGGACACGTACGGCCGCTTCATCAACGCCCTGATCTACCTGCCCCGGGACCGGTACAACACCACGGTGCGCGGCCGGATCCAGGACGTGCTGCTCGAGGCCCTGGGCGGGGAGTCGCTCGACTTCCAGGTCCGCCTCACCGAGTCCGTCCTCGCCCGGCTCTACTTCCGGATCCGGTTGCCGCGGGAGCTCGAGCGCGCCGCCCCGGTGGACGCGCAGGAGCTCGAGCGGCGCCTGGTCCAGGCCGTGCGGTCGTGGAAGGAGGGCGTGGACGAGAAGGCCGTCGAGGCCTTCGGCCAGGACGGCGGGGTGGACACCGCCCGGTTGTGGGACGAGGCCTTCCCGCAGGCCTACCGCGTGGCGTACGAGGTCGACGACGCGCTGGAGGACATCGGCCGCTTCACCGGCCTGCCCGGGGACGGCACGCCGGGGGTGCACGTCGTGCCGCCCGTCGCGGACGAGCGCTCGCGGGAGGCCGGGGAACTGGTCGGGGGCCGCACGGTGGGGCGGATGAAGGTCTACTCGGACCGTCCGCGCACGCTCACCGAGGTGCTGCCCGTGCTGCAGAACCTGGGCCTGTCCGTCATCGACGAGCGGCCCTTCGAGGTGGAGCCGACCGACGGGCGGAAGTTCTACCTCTACGACTTCGGCCTCGGCTACCCGGAGGGCACCGATCCGCGCGAGTCGGCACGGCTGCTCGAGGACGCCGTGGTGGCGGCGGCCACGGGCGCCACCGAGTCGGACGCGATGGACCGCCTCGTGCTGGCCCAGGGCCTGGACCACCGCACGGTCGCCATGCTCCGGGCGTACGCGAAGTACCTGCGCCAGCTCGGGCTTCCGTACACGCTGACGTTCATGGCCGACTCGCTGCTGGCCCACCCGGAGGTGTCCCGGGCCCTCGTGGACTACTTCTACGCCCGGTTCGACCCGGCGCTGCCGGCCGCCACGGACGACGACGGCGCCACCGCCGGCCCGGCCCGGCGCCGAGAGGCCGAGCGCCTGCGCGAGCTGGTCGAGGAGGCGATCGACGCCGTGCCCACGCTGGATGCCGAGCGCGTCCTGCAGGGCGTGCTGACCGTCATGCAGGCCACCCAGCGCACGAGCTTCTTCCAGGACCACCGCCGGATCAGCTTCAAGGTCGCCACCGAGGAGGTCCCGTTCGCCCCGCGGCCCCGGCCCGCCCGCGAGATCTGGGTGTACGCCCCGGACGTCGAGGGCGTGCACCTGCGCTTCGGGCCGGTCGCCCGCGGCGGGCTGCGCTGGTCCGACCGCCGGGAGGACTTCCGCACCGAGGTGCTCGGCCTGGTCAAGGCCCAGCAGGTGAAGAACGCCGTCATCGTCCCCAGCGGCGCCAAGGGCGGGTTCTACGCCAAGCGCCTGCCGGACCCGGCGGCGGACCGGGGGGCCTGGATGGCCGCCGGCCAGGAGGCCTACCGCACCTTCATCCGCGGCCTGCTGGACCTCACGGACCGCCAGGAGCGCACCGCGGAGGGGGCCCGGTTCTCCGTGCGCGAGGACATAGTGCGCTACGACGGCGACGACGCCTACCTCGTGGTCGCGGCCGACAAGGGCACCGCCTCGTTCTCGGACACGGCCAACGAGATCTCCGCCGAGTACGGGCACTGGCTGGGCGACGCCTTCGCCTCCGGGGGGTCCGTGGGCTACGACCACAAGGCCATGGGCATCACGGCGCGCGGCGCCTGGGAGTCCGTCAAGAGCCACTTCGCCTCGATCGGCGTGGACACCCAGTCCGAGGACTTCACGGTGGTCGGCATCGGGGACATGTCCGGGGACGTGTTCGGCAACGGGATGCTCCTGTCCGAGCACGTCCGTCTCGTGGCGGCGTTCAACCACCTGCACGTCTTCCTGGACCCGGACCCGGACGCGGCGGCCTCCTTCGCCGAGCGCCGCCGGCTGTTCGAGCTGCCCCGGTCCTCGTGGTCCGACTACGACCGGTCGCTCATCAGCGAGGGTGGCGGGGTCTTCGACCGCTCCGCCAAGTCGGTCCCCGTCTCCGAGCCGGTGCGCCGGCGGCTGGGCCTGCCCGAGGGCACCGCGGAGCTCACCCCGGCCGAGCTGATCCGTGCCATCCTCCAGGCGCCGGTCGACCTGCTCTACAACGGCGGCATCGGCACCTACGTCAAGGCCTCGGACGAGGACCACGCGGAGGTCGGCGACCGCGCGAACAACGCCATCCGCGTCAACGGGGCCGAGCTGCGCACCCGCGTGGTGGCCGAGGGCGGCAACCTCGGCCTCACCCAGCGCGGCCGGATCGAGGCGTCCCTGAAGGGCGTCCTGCTGAACACGGACGCCATCGACAACTCCGCCGGCGTCGACTGCTCCGACCACGAGGTCAACATCAAGATCCTCGTGGACCAGCTGGTCGCGGCCGGCGCCCTGGACGCCCCCGAGCGCCCCGCGCTGCTGGAGTCGATGACCGAGGACGTGGCCCGGCTGGTGCTGCGCACCAACGTGGAGCAGAACACGCTGCTGCGCAACGACTCGCAGAAGGTGGCCGAGTGGCTGCCGAGCTTCGCCCGGCACCTGCGCTGGCTCGAGGCCAACGCCGACCTGGACCGGGACCTGGAGTCCCTGCCGGACGACGCCGAGCTGGAGCGCCGGGAGCGCGAGGGCGCCTCGCTGACCACGCCCGAGCTGGCGGTCATGTCCGCCTACGCCAAGATCCACCTCTCGGCGGCGCTGCTCGACTCGTCCCTGCCCGACGACCCGTGGTTCGAGTCCACCCTGGAGCAGTACTTCCCCGAGGCGCTGCGCGAGCGCTTCGCCGACCAGGTCCGGCTGCACCCGCTGCGCCGGGAGATCATCGCCACGATGGTCGCCAACGACGTGGTCAACACCGGCGGCACCACCTTCGTCTTCCGGGCCATGGAGGAGACCGGCGCGGAGCCCGCCGCGGTGGTGCACGCCTACGTGGCCATCAAGGAGATCTTCGCCTTCGGCCCCTTCCTGGACCGCATCGCCTCCCTGCCCGCGTCCGTCCCGGGCGAGGCGAAGGCGCGCGTGTACCTCGACGCCCGGCGGGTCCTGGACCGCTCCGTGCGCTGGTTCATCAACCACCGGACCCGTGCGGCCAGCGGCGTCGGCGACGGCGTCGCGTACTTCCGCGACCACGTCCAGGCGCTCGCCGCCGAGCTGCCGGAGATCCTGCGCGGCCAGGACGAGGAGCGCTACCGGCAGTGGCGGGACGAGGCCCTCGAGCAGGGACTGCCCGAGGACCTGGCCAGCCGCCGGGCCTACCAGTTCGAGTCCTACGGCCTGCTCGACGTCGTGCACCTGGCACGGCAGACCGGCCGGGACCCGCGGGCGGTCGCGGACGTCTACTACCGGCTCTACGACCGGTTCGACGTGGACCCGGTGCTGAACCGGATCACCGGGCTGCCGCGCGACGGCCGGTGGCGGGCCCTCGCGCGGGCGGCCCTGCGCGACGACCTCTACGGACTGCTCGTGAGCTTCACCGACGACGTCCTGTCCGGCGAGGCCGACGAGGACGGCGAGGCCGGCGGGGCCGGCGAGGCGGGCGGCACGGACGCGCTCGTCGAGCGCTGGACGCAGGAGCGGGCCGGCAGCCTGCGCCGGGCCGAGCAGTTCCTGGCGGAGGTCCAGGAGGGCGGCACGGACGACCTGGCCTCCCTGTCCGTGGCGCTGCGCCAGCTGCGCGCCGTGACGGCCCACTAGGGGCGCGATGGCACTGCTGACCTCCCCGCTGGGGGACGACCCGCGGCTGGTCCCGGGCGACGTCGACTGGCTCCAGCTGGTCGTGGGCGACTGGCAGCTGCTGGCCGACCTCTCCTTCGCCGACCTGGTCCTGTGGTACCCGGTGGCCGTGCCGGAGGAGCCGGAGCGCCGGTTCGTCGCCCTGGCCCAGGCGCGGCCGTTCACCTCGCAGACCTCCCTGCACCGGGACATCGTGGGCAGCCGGGTGCGCGCGGACCTGCGCTCGCTCGTGGACGAGGCCTGGCGGACCGGCCGGCCGACCGTCACGGCCCCCTCGGCCTACGCCCCGGACAGCTCCATGCGCGTGACGGTGTGGCCGGTGGTGCGCGAGGGCCGGACCATCGGCGTGCTCACGGTGCACCAGAACCTGACCGGCCAGCGCATCCCCTCCCGGCTGGAACTGGTCTACCGGGAGAGCGCCACCCAGTTGCTCACCATGGTCTCCCGCGGGCAGTGGCCGGACCCGGACGACCCGATCGGCGGCCCGCACCGCGGCTCCCCGCGGGTGGGGGACGGGCTGCTGCGGCTCACGGCCGAGGGCCGGGTGGACTTCGCGACCCCCAACGCCGTCTCCGCCTTCCGGCGTCTGGGGGAGGCCGACCCCCTCGAGGGCCGCTCGCTCGCGCGGATCGTCACCGACCTGCAGGACGAGCGCCGGCCGATCGACGAGTCGCTGCCGCTCGTGCTCACCGGCAAGGCCTCCGCGCGGGCCGAGCTGGAGGTGCGCTCGGTGAGCCTGACGCTGCGGACGGTGCCGCTGCGGGACGACACCGGCCGCATCGGCGCCCTGGTCCTGCTGCGGGACGTCACCGAGGTGCGCCGGCGGGAGCAGCAGCTCGTCGGCAAGGACGCGACGATCCGGGAGATCCACCACCGGGTCAAGAACAACCTGCAGACGGTCGGGTCGCTGCTGCGCATGCAGTCCCGGCGGATGTCCTCCCCGGAGGCGCGCCGCGGCCTCGAACAGGCGATGCGGCGCGTGGACACGATCGCCCTCGTCCACGAGACCCTCTCCCACGGGCTCGACGAGCACGTGGACATGGACGCGCTGCTGGGCCGGCAGTTCCGGCTGGCCGTGGAGGTCGCCGGCGACGGCCGCCCGGTCCAGACGGAGTACGGCGGCGGCTTCGGCCAGCTGCCGAGCGAGCTCGCGACGCCGCTGGCGCTCGTCATCAACGAGCTGGCCACGAACGCGGTCGAGCACGGGACCGGGCCGGAGGGCGGGCGCGTGGGCCTGTCCGCGCGGCGCACGCGCACCGCGGCGGGGGAGTGGCTGGAGGTCCGGCTGTGGGACAGCGGCGCCCCCGCCGCCGGGCACCCGGAGGCGCCGGCGGGGACGGCCGGGGAGCCCGACGCCGGCCCGCAACCGGCCGCTGCCGGCGCCGTGCCGGGGGCCGGCCAGGACGCCGGGCTGGGCCTGCGGATCGTGCGCACCCTCGTGGCGGGCGACCTGCGCGGGACCATCGACTGGTCACCCCGCGCGGGGGGCGGCACCGACGTCGTGATCCGCGCGCCGGTGCCGGAACGCTGACCTCCCCGGCCCGCGTCCCCCCGGACGCCGGGGCCCGGGACGCCGACACCCCGGTCCGCAGGAGCGGACCGGGGTGTCGGTCGGGGCCGGCCCCGGGGGCCGGCCCGGGGCCGGCCCCGGGGACCGGCCCCGGGGACCGGCCCCGGGGACCGGCGGTCGCGCCCGGACGGGCGCGGGGATGTCAGGAGGCCCGGCGGGCGCGGGCCGCGCGGCGCTTCAGGGCGCGGCGCTCGTCCTCGCTCATGCCGCCCCACACTCCCGAGTCCTGGCCGGACTCGATGGCCCACTGCAGGCACGTGTCGACCACTTCGCAGGTGCGGCAGACAGCCTTGGCTTCCTCGATCTGGAGCAGGGCCGGACCCGTGTTCCCGACCGGGAAGAACAGTTCCGGATCCTTGTCCAAGCACGCTGCCCGGCTACGCCAATCCATGCTGATCGATCACTCCTCGTCAGCCGGGCACAGGGGTGGCCCGGCAAGTCCTTCGTTCGGTATCGGACGGTCGTCCATCGGCGGGGCAGAACGTGGCCATCGATCCGACGGCAACAAAAAAGGGCCGTCGCCACGACCCCCGCTGAACTTCGTCAAATAGTGTTTCATGTAGATTGCACCTAAACAAGGGGTCCTGCGGAGCGATCTGCGGATATCCTGAGGTGTTGATCACAGTCCGGTCCGGACGCCTCAGACTATTCCCGCCCCCGCTCCCCGCTGTCAAGGACGCCGGTCTCCGGCGCCGCCGCGGTGGACCCCCACGCGCGCCGGACCCGCGGGCCGGCCCCCGAGAGGACGGCACGAGACGTGAGCACCCCCAGCGCCCCCCGCACCCCTGGCACCCCGCTGACCCGCCCCCCGGCGGTCGTCGCGGTGACCGCGCTGCTGGCGCTCCAGTGCCTCGCCGTCCTGGCCGCGGCCGGCGGCTTCGCCCTGCAGGTGGGTCGCGGCAGCCTGGGGATGGGCGCCCAGGTGTTCCTCGTGGTGCTGGTCGCCGGGGCCGGGGCATGGATCGGGGCGGTGGCGCTGGGCATGTGGCGGGGCCGGCCATGGGTCCGCGCCGCCACGGTGGTGATCGAGCTCTTCGCCGTGATCCTCTCGATCAGCTTCCTCTCCGGGGGCAACCTCCCGCTCGCGGCCGCCTTCCTGGTGCCGGCCGCCGCCGCGCTGGTGCTGATGTTCTCCCGCCAGGTGGCCCTGCACCTCGCGGGCCGCGCCTCCTGACCGGACCGGCCTCCCGCCCGCTTCGCCCCGACGGCCACGGGCCCGGCACCTCCGGGGAGGCGCCGGGCCCGTGGCCGTCGGGGC
Source organism: Citricoccus sp. SGAir0253 (assembly GCF_005877055.1). Taxonomy (NCBI): domain Bacteria; kingdom Bacillati; phylum Actinomycetota; class Actinomycetes; order Micrococcales; family Micrococcaceae; genus Citricoccus; species Citricoccus sp. SGAir0253. The sequence continues at coordinate 1,273,530 of NZ_CP039424.1, forward strand.
CGGTCGTGGGACCGGCGGGGCGGGACGTCAGTTCACCGCGCCGGTGAACTTCTCGCCCGGGCCCTTGCCCGGGGCGTCCGGGAACGGGGAGGCCTCGCGGAAGGCCAGCTGCAGGGAGCGCAGGCCGTCGCGCAACGGCCCCGCGTGCTGGCTGCCGATCTCCGGGGCGGCGGCGGTGACCAGGCCGGCGAGGGCGGTGATCAGCTTGCGGGCCTCGTCCAGGTCGATGAGCTCCTTGGCGTCGGGCCCCTCGGCCAGCCCCACCTTGACGGCCGCGGCCGTCATGAAGTGGACGGCCGTGGTGTTGATGATCTCCACGGCCGGGACCTCGTGGATCTCCCGGACCCGGTCCTCCACCGGATCACCGGACGGGGTGGGATTCTGCTGTGCGTCGTTCATGCTGGTAAGCTTGTCACAGACCAGCTGGTCCCGAGGCCACGTCACGCGTGACGAGGCGCACGGTTCCAGCCATCGAAGTGGAGGCCATCTCCCACCCGCGTCAGCAGGATGCCCGGTTCGCCGGGCCGAGTTGCCGGGTCACCGGTCGGGCGGTCCCGCAAGGGGGCGCCGGGCCGATGGGTCCGCGGATTCCTCCGCTGGCCAGGGCCTCCGTCTGCGTCGAGCACGGGGGCCTTTTCCGTTCCCGGGCCCGGCGCAGGGGACCGTGCCGGGACGGCGGCCCCGAACCCGAGGAATCCAGACCACAGGAGTTGCAAGATTAGCGAGCCGAGAATCAACGAACGGATCCGCGTGCCCGAGGTGCGCCTGGTCGGCCCCCAGGGCGAGCAGGTGGGGATCGTGCGCATCGAGGATGCGCTGCGTCTGGCCACCGAGGCCGACCTGGACCTGGTTGAGGTGGCCCCGACGGCGAAGCCGCCGGTCTGCAAGCTCATGGACTTCGGCAAGTGGAAGTACGAGGCTGCCGTCAAGGCCCGTGAGGCCCGGAAGAACCAGACCAACACGGTCCTGAAGGAAGTCCGCTTCCGCCTCAAGATCGACACCCACGACTACGAGACGAAGACGGGCCACGCCCGCAAGTTCCTCACCGCCGGGGACAAGGTCAAGGCCATGATCCAGTTCCGCGGCCGCGAGCAGCAGCGTCCCGAGCTGGGCATCCGGCTGCTGGAGAAGTTCGCCGCGGACGTGGCGGACGTCGGCTCCGTGGAGTCGAGCCCGCGCCAGGACGGCCGCAACATGGTCATGGTCATCGGCCCGCTGAAGAACAAGGCCGAGGCCCGTGCCGAGGCGCGGCGGACGCAGCAGGAGACCCCCAAGCCGGAGCGCACCGGGTCCCGCCGCGAGGTGGCGGCCCGGGAGGCGAAGGAGAAGGTCTCGAAGGACACCTCCTCCGCACCGCTCTCCAGCTCGATGGCCGACGCGATGCCGGAGCAGCTGCGGCAGATGGCCCAGGGCGGCTCGTCCGCCCCGGAGGGTGCGCAGGCCCCCGCCGCGGCTGCCGCCGCCCCCGAGGCCGCCCCGGCCCGGCCGGCGTCGTCCGCCCAGCCGGCGTCCCCCGCTCGCCCGGCGGCCGCCGGGCCGGCAGCGGCGAGGCCCGCTGCCTCGGCCCCGGCCGCACCGCGGCAGTCGGCCGCCCGGCCCGCGGCCCGGCCGGCGTCGTCCGGGGCCACCCCGGCGAAGCCGGTGGCGGCGAAGCCCGCGGCCGCCAAGCCGGCGGCCGCGAAGCCCGCCTCGGCGCCCCGCCCCGCCCCGCGTCCGGCGGCCGCCACCCCGGCGCCGGGCACCGGCGGCACGCCGACCCCCAAGCCGGGGGCCCCGAAGCCCGGCGCCCCGAAGCCGGCGCCCCGGCCCGGTGCCCCGAAGCCCGGCCCCAAGCCGGGCGCCGGCAAGTAGGGCGGCACCACCGTCCCGGGCCGGTGCCGCCGGCCCGGCCAGACCGGCCCTGCCCACAGCAGGGTCCATGCAGCACTGCCCGCCCCGCGGGCAGCCGACACGAAGGAGGACGGCAGCCATGCCGAAGATGAAGACCCACAGCGGAGCCAAGAAGCGCTTCCGCGTGACCGGTTCCGGCAAGCTGATGCGTCAGCAGGCCAACCGCCGCCACTACCTGGAGCACAAGCCCTCCACGCTGACCCGCCGCCTGGCGAGCGACCAGCTGGTCTCCAAGTCCAGCGTCAAGACCATCAAGCGGATGCTCGGCATCTGACATCCCCGTGGCCTGACGGCCGCAATCCAGCCAGCCGCCGCGCGGACACCCCGCGTGGCCGGCATCGATTCGAAGGAGTACGCACGTGGCACGTGTGAAGCGGGCTCTCAACGCCCACAAGAAGCGCCGGGTGGTCCTCGACCGCGCCTCCGGCTACCGCGGTCAGCGTTCCCGCCTCTACCGCAAGGCCAAGGAACAGCTGCTGCACTCGTACGTCTACAACTACCAGCACCGCCGCAAGCGCAAGGGCGACTTCCGCCGGCTGTGGATCACCCGCATCAACGCCGCCGCCCGCGCCAACGGCATGACGTACAACCGCTTCATGCAGGGCCTGAAGCTGGCCGGCATCCAGGTGGACCGCCGTATGCTCGCCGAGCTGGCCGTCTCCGACTCCGCCGCCTTCGCCACCCTGGTGACCGCCGCCCGCCAGGCGCTGCCGGCGGACGTCAACGCGCCGGTTGCCGCGAAGTAGGCACGCCGCGCAGCCCCCGCGGGGTGCCGGCACGCCGGCACGGCCGCGGGAGGACGCCATGGACGAGCGCCCCGACCAGGACGTGATGACCAACCCCCGGGCCGACCGGGTGCGGAGGGTCGCGCGCCTGGCGGGGCGCTCGTCGCGTCAGCGGGAGGGACTGTTCCTCGCCGAGGGGCCCCAGCCGGCCCGGGAGGCGCTGCGCGCCCATCTCGGGATCGTCGGAGCCCCCCAGTGGCGGCCCGGGGCCGTCGTGGAGCAGCTGTATGTCTCCGAGCGGGTCGGGGACCGGGACGCGGAGCTGGCCGGGCTCGTGGAGCGGGCGGCGGGGGCGGGCGTTCCGGTGCGCCGCGCCACGGACGAGGTGCTCGCGGCGATGAGCGACGCCGTCACCGGCCAAGGCATCCTGGCGGTGTGCCGCATCCCGGACACGGCGGCGGAGGCCGTCCTGCCCGGGCTGGGGGACCCCCGGCTGGTCGCGGTCCTGTGCCGCGTCCAGGACCCCGGCAACGCCGGGACGATCCTGCGCGCCGCGGACGCCGCCGGGGCCGCCGGGGTGGTGCTCGCCGCCGGTTCCGTGGACCCCTTCAATCCGAAGGTGGTGCGCTCCACCGCCGGGTCGCTGTTCCACGTCCCCCTGGTCACCGGGGCGGACCTGGCGGCCACCACCCGGATGCTGGCTGACTGCGGGCTGCAGGTGCTCGCGGCCGACGGGCAGGGGCCCGTGCGGCTGGACCGGCCGCCGTCGGGACTGCTCGCCCGTCCCACGGCGTGGCTGTTCGGCAACGAGGCCCAGGGGCTGTCCGCGGCCGAGCTGGCCCTGGCGGGCGAGCGGGTCGCGGTGCCGCTGTACGGCCAGGCCGAGTCGCTCAACGTGGCCACCGCCGCCACGGTGTGCCTGTACGCCTCCGCGATGGCCCAGCGCGGCGCCTGAGCCGCCCCTGCCCCCGGGGCCCGCGGCTCCGTGCGGCGCCGCGCCGGGCCCGCGCACGACGAAGGGCGCCCCGCGGGGCGCCCTTCGCGTTCCGTGCACGGTGGGGCGGGATCCGCCCCCCGGGTCACACCCGGCTGCCGCGGCGGCGGGTGATGGCCTGCCAGATGAAGGCGACGATCACGCCGCCGATGATCGCGAAGACCCACGTCCAGAAGCTGAAGAAGCTCTCGTTGAGGTCCAGGCCGAACAGCGCCCCGCCGATCCAGCCGCCGAGGATGGCGCCCAGGATGCCGGTGATGAGGGCGCCGAGCCAGCCTCCGCCCTGGTCGCCGGGGAGGATGAGCCGGGCGATGGCGCCGGCGACGAGGCCCATGATGATCCAGCTGATGATGCTCATGATTGGTTCCCCTTCGTGCTCCTTGACTGCGTACGGACAGGAACAGTGTCGACCCTGCCCCGGGGGACCGTCCACGGTTGGCGTGCGTGGTCACTCGAGGCCCCCCGACCTCAACGTAACAGGTCGGCGCGGGGTTCGCGTCCCGGAACGGGGTGGTCAGGCGCCGGCGCGGGCGCGTCCGGGACGCAGCAGGACGAGGGACAGGACGAGCCCGACGGCGGCCAGCCCGGCCCCGGCGCCGGCCGGCACCTGGAGCCCGGCACCGGCCGAGATGACGGCGGCGCCCACCCACGCGCCCATGGCGTTGGCCAGGTTGAGCGCCGAGTGGTTGAGGGCCCCGGAGAGCTGCGGGGCGTGCGGGGCCGCGTCCACGAGGAGCACCTGCAGGGCCGGAACGAGGGCCGAGGCGGCGACGGCGGCGGCCAGCAGCGGGACCAGCGCCAGGACCCACCACGGGGCGGCCAGGCTGAACCCGGCGAGGGCCACGGCGACGACGCCGAGCATGGCCTGCAGGGTCCGCGTGGCCGAGCGATCGGACCACGCGCCGCCGAGCAGGGTGCCCACCACCATGCCCACCCCGTAGAGGGCCATGATGAGCGGCACGAGTGCCTCCGGCATGCCGCCGACCCGGACGAACACGGGGGCGATGTACGTGTAGAGGGCGAACATCCCGGCGAAGCCGATGATGCCCACCACCACGGCCCGCCACAGGGCGGGGGAGCGCAGCGCGGTGAGCTCCCCGCGCACGGAGGCGCCGGCGGGGGCGGGGATCGACGGCACGAGCCATGCCACGGCGGCGATCGTGGCCGCGCCGAACAGGCCCGTGACCACGAACATCCACCGCCAGCCGGCCACCTGGCCGAGCCACGTGGCCAGGGGCACGCCCACGAGGTTGGCCACGGAGAGCCCGGCCATGACCCACGCCGTCGCCTGGCCACGGCGCGCTGGGCCGGCCAGGTGGGCGGCCGCCAGCGCGGCCGCGGAGAAGTACGCCCCGTGGGGCAGGCCGGAGAGGAAGCGGGCCAGCATCATGGTGCCGAAGTCCGGGGCGAGCAGGCTGCCGGCGTGGCCGGCGACGAACAGCCCCATCAGCCACAGGGCCGAGGTCCTCCGGTCCACGCGGGCCAGGCCGGCCGCGAGCAACGGCGCGCCGACGACCACGCCCAGGGCGTACGTGGAGATGAGGATGCCGCCCGCGGGCAGGTCGACGCCGAGGTCCTCGACCGCCTGGGGCAGCAGCCCCATGATCGCGAACTCGGTGGTGCCGATGGCGAAGCCGCCCAGGGCGAGCGCCAGGATGCCGGGCAGCATGCGCCGGGGCCGGGGGGCCGGCCCGGCCGGCGGGGCGGGAGTGCCCGGGGTGGAGGAGGCGGCGGGGCGGGAGGCGGGGGAATCGGGCACCGGTCCAGACTACGGCCGTGGCCGGGGTGCGGCCCGCCTAGGATCGGGGACCATGAGCGAGATCACGGACCCCACCACGCCGCCCCTCCCGGCCACGGCGCCCCGGCCCGCCCCGGGCCCCTCGGCCGACGGGCTCCCGACGGAGTCCGGGCCGGCCGGGGGACGGCGACCGGTGGTGGGGGCGGCCCTGCTGGACCGGCTGGAGGGACCCTCCCGCCTGCTGGTCGCGCGGCGCAGCTCCCCGGAGTCCCTCGCGGGCCTGTGGGAGTTCCCCGGGGGCAAGGTCGAGCCGGGCGAGGACCACCGGGCGGCCCTGCGGCGCGAGGTCCGCGAGGAGCTCGGGGTGGGCATCCGGCTGGACCGGGAGGTGTCCGCCGACCACCCCGAGGGCTGGCTGCTCGGCAACGGTGCGCGCATGCGGGTGTTCACCGCCGTCATCGAGGACGGTGAGCCCCGACCCCTGCAGGACCACGATGTGCTGGAGTGGCGGGGCCTCGAGCGCGGGACGCTCCAGGACCTCGAGTGGATCCCGGCGGACCGGCCCATCGTGGACGCCCTCGTGCGCCTGCTCCGCGGCTGAGGACGCGACGGCCGGGAACGCGCGGCCGCTCAGAACAGGGCCGCCTGCGCCTGTCCGTCGGGGTGTGTCCGGCCCGCCGGACCGGCCCGTCCCGGGCGCCCGGGGCGGTCGCCGACGGCGGACGATCCGGCCGGTGATCCGGTCCGGGGGGCGGCCGGCGTTCCCGGCGGCCGCTCGGGAGCCGGACGACCGGGGCCGTCCGGCCGGGTGAGCCGGTGCGCGCCGCCGTGGTCCAGCCCGTGGCGTCGGGCGGCCGCGCCGGCCCGCCGTCCCAGGGCACTGCGGTAGGAGGGGGCCGCGTAGGCGCCCCGGGCGTAGAGGCTGCGGTAGCCCTCGAGCAGCTCCGGGTGCTCGGCGGCGATCCAGTCCAGGTACCACTGCCGCGCGCCGGGGCGCAGGTGCAGGGCCCCGGCCAGCACGGACCGGGCCCCAGCGCCGGCGAGGACCGCCATCAACTCCTCCAGCTGCCGCTCGGAGTCCGTGAGCCACGGCAGCAGGGGCATGGCCATCACGGTCACCGCGGCACCGGCGGCGGCCAGCCTCTCGATCAGCCGCAGCCGGGCGGCCGGGGCGGGGGTGCCGGGCTCCACCCGCTCGGCCAGGCGCCCGTCGAGCATCGCCAGGGACACGGAGACGTGGACGGGCACGTGGCGCGAGGCCTCGGCCAGCAGCTCCAGGTCCCGCCCCAGCAGGGTGCCCTTGGTCAGGATGGAGAACGGGGTGCCCGTGTCCGCGAGGGCCCGGATGATGCCCGGCATCAGCCGGTACCGGCCCTCCGCCCGCTGGTACGGGTCCGTGTTGGTGCCCAGGGCCACCGGCTCGTGCGCCCACGAGGGCCGGGACAGTTCGCGGCGCAGCACCTCGGCGACGTTGACCTTCACCACGATCTGCCGGTCGAAGTCCACTCCCGCGTCCAGGTCCAGGTACTCGTGGGTGCCGCGGGCGTAGCAGTACCGGCAGGCGTGGGTGCACCCGCGGTAGGGGTTGACGGTCCAGCGGAACGGCATGGACGAGGAGTCCGGGACGCGGTTCAGCGCGGACTTGGCCACGACCTCGTGGAAGGTGATCCCGGCGAACTCCGGGGTCGTGATGGAACGCTGCAGGCCGGAGAGCGGCAGCAGGGCGGCGGGTGCGGCTGGAGTGCCGCCGCCGTCCTGGCCGGTCCCGTCCCCGGCCTGCAGTGCCTGCGCTTCCCATCGCATGGCGTTGATTAGAACACATGTACGAATACGGCTGCAAGGTGCCACCCTGTCCTCGGTCCCGTCGCCACCCCAGCGGCCGACCCGCGGCGGACCGGCGCCCGTCGGCGTCGCCCACCGGACTCCCGCACCCGCCCGACGCCGTCCGGGGCCCCGGTCGCCGTCGCCGTCCCGGGCCTAGGGTGGGGGCATGGTCCCCTCCCGCGACCCCGCAGCGGCCCCCTCCCGCGACCCCGCGGCGGCCCCCGCCCGCCGCACCGGGCGCCCCGCGCCTCCCGTCCCGCTCGGCGCCGGACCCGCGCGGTCCTGCGGAGGGGCTCAGGCGGCGCGGCGCGGCCAGCGCACCGGGCGCTCGCGGTAGCCACCGGCCGCCAGCCCCGCGTGCCGCTCGAAGGGATTGCGCGAGGCGGCGTCGCCCGTGCGCAGTACCGACCAGCCCACCCCCAGCAGGTACAGCGGCAGGAAGGGCACCCCGGCGCACCACGCGTACTGGGTCGCGTGCCGGGACTCGTGCGCCAGCAGCCGCGCCGTGGGCGCGGTGCCCGGCCGCAGCAGGACCGTGTTGCCCACGGTGAAGGCCCCGCCGTCCGGGAAGGCCCACCGGTAGCCGGAGGCCAGCAGCAGCCCGTCCGGGCCCCGGCGGACCGTGCAGCCGGCGGCGCGGGCCAGGGCCAGGCCCAGCGGGGTGGACAGGTTGGCCGCGTTCCACGCCCGGCGCAGCGCCAGCGCGGCCGGCAACCGGTCCGGCGACCGGCTCGACCTGCGGGCCGACCGACGCGCCGGCCGACGGCCCCGCGGGCGGGACGGGGACCGAGGCGGTGGGGGCGGCGGAACGCTCATGACAGGAGCCTAGGCGCCGGGACCGGTCCACTAGACTGGCCGGGGCCTCCCGCGCGGACGGCCCCTCCCGTGTCCCCATCCACCGCAGCATGAAGGTCGTTGCCCGCCATGACGGAAACCCCCCAGGACCTGGCCGAACGCCCGGTCGATCAGCCGGACGGCACCGCCCCGGAGATCTCCCCGGCCGACGAGGCGGCGGTGAACGCCGCCGTCGAGAGCGCCCTGCGCGCGTTCGAGGCCGCCACCGACCTGGACGGGCTCAAGGCCGCCCGGCTGGCCCACACGGGGGAGAGGGCCCCGCTGACCCTGGCGAACCGCGCCATCGGCAAGCTGCCCAAGGAGCAGAAGTCGGTGGCCGGCAGGCTCATGGGCTCCGCCCGCAAGGCCATGGAGTCGGCGCTCGCCGCCCGCACCGCCGTGCTCGAGGAGGAGCGCGCCGCGCGGCTGCTCGTGGAGGAGACGGTGGACGTCACGGCGGCCGTGCGCCGCCGGCGCGTCGGCGCCCGGCACCCGCTGTCCGTGCTGCAGGAGCGCGTGTGCGACATCTTCGTCGGCATGGGCTGGGAGATCGCCGAGGGCCCCGAGGTCGAGTCCGAGTGGTACAACTTCGACGCGCTGAACTTCGAGCCGGACCACCCGGCCCGGGAGATGCAGGACACCTTCTTCGTGGACCCGCCGGAGTCCCACCTCGTGCTGCGCACCCACACCTCCCCGGTGCAGATGCGCGCCATGCTCGAGCGGGGCACGCCGACCTACGTGCTGTGCCCGGGCCGGACCTTCCGCACCGACGAGCTCGACGCCACGCACACCCCCGTGTTCCACCAGTTCGAGGGACTCGCGGTGGACGAGGGCCTGACCATGGCGGACCTGCGCGGCACCCTGGAGTACTTCGCCCGGCAGATGTTCGGCCCCGAGGCCCGGATCCGGCTGCGCCCGAACTACTTCCCCTTCACGGAGCCCAGCGCCGAGATGGACATCTGGCACCCCGGCGCCAAGGGCGGTCCCCAGTGGATCGAATGGGGCGGCTGCGGCATGGTGCACCCCAACGAGCTGCGCGCCGCCGGCATCGACCCGGAAGTCTACTCCGGCTTCGCCTTCGGCATGGGCGTCGAGCGCACCCTGATGTTCCGCAACGAGGTCCCGGACATGCACGACATGATCGAGGGCGACGTCCGCTTCTCCCAGCACTTCGGAATGGAGATCTGATCACCCATGCGCATCCCGCTGTCATGGCTCCGTGAATACGCGCAGGTCCCGGCGGACGCCACCGCCGAGGACGTCATGGCCGACCTGGTGAGGGTCGGGCTCGAGGAGGAGGACGTCCACCGTCCGCTGGACGGGCTCTCCGGGCCGATCGTCGTCGGCGAGGTCCTGGAGATGGTCCCCGAGCCGCAGTCCAACGGCAAGACCATCAACTGGTGCCAGGTCCGGGTGGCCCCCGAGGGCGCCCCCCAGCCGCTCACCGGGGAGGGCATCGACCCCTCCGGCGTCCAGGGCATCGTGTGCGGCGCCCACAACTTCCAGGTGGGGGACAAGGTCATCGTGACCCTGCCCGGTGCCGTGCTGCCCGGGGACTTCCGGATCTCCCCGCGCAGCACCTACGGCCACGTCTCGGCCGGCATGATCGCCTCCGCGCGTGAGCTCGGCCTCGGCGAGGACCACGACGGCATCATCGTGCTCTCGCGCCTGGGCTTCTCCCCGGAGAACGGCAACGACCCCGAGCCGGGCACCGACGTGGTCGAGCTGCTGCACCTGGACGACGAGGCCGCCGAGATCAACGTCACCCCGGACCGCGGCTACGCCTTCTCCATCCGTGGGGTGGCCCGCGAGTACGCCCACGCCACGGGCACCGCGTTCACCGACCCGGCCTCCCTCGTCACCGTCCCCGAGGCCGACGGCGCCGGGTACCCGGTGCGGCTCGAGGACGGGTCCCCGATCTACGGCGTGCCCGGCTGCGACCGCTTCGTGGCCCGCACGGTCACCGGGATCGACCCCACCCGCCCCACCCCGCCGTGGATGAGCGCGCGGCTGCGCCTGGCCGGCATGCGCTCGATCTCGCTCGTGGTGGACATCTCCAACTACGTCATGTGGGAGCTCGGCCAGCCGCTGCACTTCTACGACGCGGACACCCTGCGCGGGGACATCGTGGTGCGCCGTGCCCGCGAGGGCGAGCGGCTGACCACGCTGGACGGCAAGGACCGCGCCCTGTCCGGCGAGGACCTGCTCATCACCGACGACCGCGGGCCCATCGGCCTGGCCGGCGTGATGGGCGGTGGCGAGACCGAGGTCTCGGACACCACCACCACCGTGCTGATCGAGTCGGCCCACTTCGACCCGGTGTCCATGGGCCGCACCCGGCGCCGCCACCGGCTGCCCTCCGAGGCCTCGAAGCGCAACGAGCGGGGCGTGGACTGGGAGGTCGCCGACGAGGCCGCCGAGCGCGCCGTGCAGCTGCTCGTCGAGCTCGCCGGGGGCACCCCGGCGCCCGGCATCACGGACGTCGGCACGCGGCCGGCGCCGACCGTCGTCGAGCTGCCCGCCTCCTTCCCCTCCGCCCTCATGGGCGTGGAGTACACCGAGGAGCAGGTCGAGCGCACCCTCACCGACCTCGGCGCCACCGTGGAGAAGGGGACCGACGCCGGCTCCGGCGGGACGGTCTTCACCGTCACCGCCCCGTCCTGGCGCACGGACCTGCGGATCCGCGAGGACCTCGTCGAGGAGGTCGGCCGGCTCGTCGGCTACGAGCACATCCCCTCCACCGTCCCGGTGGCCCCGGCCGGCCGCGGCCTGACCCGCTCCCAGGCGGCCCGCCGCCGGGTGTCCCAGGGCCTGGCGGACGCCGGGCTCACCGAGGTGCTGGCCTACCCGTTCGTCTCCGCCGCGCAGAACCGCCTCTTCGGCTCGGCCACCGCCGAGGAGGCCGGGGACCAGCGCATGGTGCACCTGGCCAACCCGATCTCCGCGGAGTTCGGCTACCTGCGCACCTCGCTGCTGCCGGGGCTGCTGGAGATCGCCCGGCGCAACCACTCCCGCGGCTTCCGCGACCTGGCCCTGTACGAGACCGGCCTCGTGTTCCTGCCCGGCCAGACGCTGGGCAGCGCGACGATCCCGCCGCTGGGCGTGCGGCCCTCGGACGAGGTGCTGGCCGAGCTCGGCGCCGGCATCCCGGACCAGCCGCGCCACGTGGCCGCCGTCCTGACCGGCCACGACTCCGCGCCCGGGCCGGGCCACGCGCCGCGCGCGTGGGACTGGCAGGACGCCCTGGGCGCCGCCCTGGACGTGGCGGACCTCCTGGGCGTGGAGCTGGAGGTCGCCCAGGGGCGGCACCAGGCCTTCCACCCGGGCCGCACTGCCGAGCTGCGGCTGGCCGGTGGGGCGAGGACCGTGGTCGGGTACGCCGGCGAGCTGCTGCCGAAGTGGCTCGAGGAGCACGACCTGCCGGCCCGCACCGTGGCCGCCGAGCTGGACCTGGACGCGCTGATCGCCGCGGCCCCCGAGGTGGTCGTCGCCGCGCCGCTGTCCACCTTCCCGCCCACCAGCCAGGACGTGGCCCTCGTGGTGGACGCCGACGTGGTGGCCGGGGACGTGCTGGACACCCTGCGCGAGGGCGCCGGGGAGCTGCTGGAGGACATCGCCCTGTTCGACGTCTATGCGGGCCAGGGGGTGCCGGAGGGGCGGAAGTCGCTCGCGTTCTCCCTGCGCTTCCGCGCCCCGGACCGGACGCTCACCGCGGACGAGGCCTCCGAGGCGCGCGGCGCGGCGACCGCGCTGGCCGCCGAGCGCCACGGCGCGGTCCGGCGCTGAGCCGGCGGGGCCGACGTCGTGGACCAGCCGGGGTGGCACGTGGTGGTCACCGGCCCGCGGGCCGGTGACCAGCGCCGCGAGGCCCTGGACTTCCTGGCGGTGGCCCTCGGCCACCGGCCCGGCACCTTCGAGGTGACCCACCGCTGCCCGCGGTGCGGCTCCGCCGAGCACGGCGTCCCGGCGCTGGAGTACAGCCGGCTGGCCCGACGGCGGCGCGGCCCGGACGCCGTGGACCCGGACCGGGTGCTGCCGGCCGTGAGCTTCAGCCGGTGCCGCGGGTGGCTCGCCACCGCGTGGGCGGACGAGGCCGCGACGGCCGCCGGCTGGCACGTGGGGGTGGACCTCGAGGACGCCGCCGCCCCGGCCTTCGCCGAGGGCGAGGGGATGCCGGGCGTCGGGTACTCCGCGGAGGAGGAGGCGCTGGTCGGCGCCCTGGAGGAGCACGAGCGCCCCGGCGTGCGCTGCCTGCTGTGGTGCGCCAAGGAGGCCCTCGTCAAGGCCCGGGGGACCGGCTTCACCGCCGACCCGGCCGACGTGGCCGTCACCGTCCCCGGGCGGTTGCGGCTCGCCGTGCCCGGGGCGCCGGGGGCCGTCGTCGTGACGGACCGGGACTGGCCCGGGGGGCCCGCGCCCGAGCACCTGCTCGGCGCCGTCGTCCTGCTGCCCCCGGCCTAGCGGGGCGCGACGGCGGCCCGCCGGGCGGCGGGGAGGGCCGGCAGGGCCGTCTCGAACAGCCACGGGTGCAGGACGCGCGTGGCGTGGCCGGCCGCCAGGCCCGCGGCCTCCGCGTGCCGGTCGGCGTGGGCCAGGAACGTGCCGGTGTCCACGGTGCCGTGCCGGTGGGCCGCGACCCAGTCCCGCAGCAGGCCGCCGAAGGCCTCCGCCCCCAGCTCCTGGCGCAGGGCGAACAGCGCGAGCGCGCCGCGCTTGTAGATCCGGTCGTCGAACATCAGCTCCGGTCCGGGGTCCGCCACCAGGAGGTCCTGGTCCTGGGCGGCCAGCCCGCGCCACGCGGTGCGGGCGTAGGACTCCAGTGCGGCCCGGCCGGACTCGGCACCCCACAGCCACTCGCTGTAGCAGGCGAAGCCCTCGTGCAGCCAGATGTCCCGCCACCGGCGCAGGGTCAGCGCGTTGCCGAACCACTGGTGGGCCAGCTCGTGGGCCACCAGCCGTTCGGCGGGCCACGACCCGGTGAGGTGGTTGGAGCCGAAGATGGACAGCGAGGCGGCCTCGAGCGGGATCTCCAGGGCGTCGTCCGTGACCACGGCCGTGTACCGGGCGAAGGGGTAGGGGCCGAAGGCGCGGCTGAAGCACGCCATCATCGCCGTCTGCACGCCGAGGACCTCCTGGGCGCGGTCCTGCAGGGCGCGGGAGACCGCCAGGAACACGGGTGCGGTGCCCTCCGCCGCCGGGTGCGCGGGGGAGGGGTGCCCCTGCGGGGCGTCGTCCGGCACGGCGACGAGCTGGTAGCGGCCGATCTGCAGGGTGACGAGGTAGCTGGGGGCCGGGTCGCGCAGCTCCCAGCTCCACTCCTCGCGGGAGGACCGCCGCCGGTGGCCCGTGGGCAGCCCGTTGCACACGGGCAGGTAGCCGGCGTCCGTGGTGACGGTGAGGTGGTAGGTCGACTTCACCGAGGGATGGTCCACGCACGGGAACCACGTGGAGGCCCCGTGGGGCTGGCCGGCCACCAGCACGCCGTCGGCCAGCTCCTCCCAGCCGATCTCTCCCCACGCCCCCTGCCGCAGGGACGGGACCCCCGCGTAGGTGACGTCCAGGACCAGGTCCGCGCCGGCGTCGAGCGTCACCGCGAGGTCCACGACGAGCCGCCCGCGGCGGGCCGAGGACCGGGCGACCTTCACGGGGCGCCCGGCGCCGGTGGCCGTGACCTTGGAGACGGAGAGCCCGTGCAGGTCCAGCGTGATGCGCCGGGTCCGGTGCAGCACGGTGCCCTCCAGCCGGGCCCGGCCGGCCACCCGGTTGGCGGCCAGCTTCACCTCCAGCTGCAAGTCGTAGTGGGCCACGGTGAAGTCGGGCGTCCCCGTCTCCGGGAGGTAGGGGTCCGGGATGGCCGGTCGGTCGTCGCTCACGCTCGGTCCTGCTCCTTCTCCGCCGTGGTGGCGGGTGTGCCGGGGGTCGCCCGGATGGCGGTGGCGGCCGGGGCCGCGGGGTTCGCGGGGGTCGCCGGGGCCTGCCGAGCGGACTCCCGGGCCTCCCGGTCCGCCGCCTCCCGGTCCGCCGCCTCCCGTGCCGATGCCTCCCGGGCCGATGCCTCCCGGGCAGCCGCCCGCTGGGCCTCCTCGGCCTCCCGGGCCTCCTGCGCGGCCTGCGCCGCCTTGGCCTCCCGCCGCTCCAGGCGGGCGATCGCCGCGGCGCGGCCCTTGACCTTCGGACCCTTCCACGGGGCCACGGGGTTGCCGATCCACCACGTGTGGCCCGGCACCGTCTCGCCGCGCATCACGAGCGACCCGGCGCCCACCGTGCCCCCCTCGCCGATCGAGGCGGCGGGCAGGATCACGGAGTTGGGGCCGAGCGTGGCCCCGGCACCGAGCTCCACGGCATCGATCGACATGACGCGGTCGTGGAACAGGTGCGTCTGCACCACGCAGCCGCGGTTCACCGTGGCGGAGTCCCCGAGGGTGACGAGGTCCGCCTCGGGCAGCCAGTAGGACTCGCACCACACGCCGTGCCCGATCCGCGCGCCCAGGGCGCGCAGCCACCACACGAGGGAGGGCGTGCCGGAGGCCAGCCGGCCGAACCACGGGGCCGAGACCATCTCCACGAAGGTGTCCACCACCTCGTTGCGCCAGATGAACGAGCTCCACAGCGGGTGCTCGCCGGCCTCGATGCGCCCGACGAGGGCCTTCTTGGCCAGCACGGAGGACCCGGCCGCGAGGGCCCCGGCGGCCAGGAGCACGGCGCCGCCGAGCAGCGCGGCGAGCCACCAGCCGCCCGGGCCGGCGCCCTCGGCCGCGCCGCCGCCGAGGTGGGCCAGCGCCTCCAGGGCCACGGCCACGAGCAGCGCGATCACCGTGGAGACCCACACGGGGACGGCGCGCAGCAGCTCCCACGCCGTGCGGGCGCGCTTGAGCGCCCTGGACGGGGCGTAGGTCACGGCGTCCGCGGACTCCACCTCGGTGCGGCGCAGGCGCACCGGCGGGGAGCCCAGCCAGGAGGAGCCGGCCTTGGTCCGGCGCGGGCTCGAGGAGAGCACGGCCACGAGGGAGTTCTTGGACAGCTTGCGGCCGGCGGCCACCATGCCGGAGTTGCCCACGAAGGACTTCCGGCCCACCTTGGCCGGTGCCACGTACATCCAGCCGCGCTGCAGCTCGTAGGAGCCCACCATGGTGTCGTCGGCCAGGAAGGCGTCGTCGCCCACCTGGGTCAGGGCCGGCTGCAGGATGACGGTGGAGGCCTCGACGTTCCTGCCGACCTCGGCGCCGAGCCAGCGCAGCCACGTGGGCGTGAACCGGGAGGCGTAGAGCGGGAAGAGCAGGTCCCGCGCGGTGTCCAGCACGCGCTCGGTGGCCCACAGCTGCCAGCCGATGCGCGAGCGCACGGCGTGGTGCCCCTCGCGCACGCCCACGGACATCAGGCGCACGGCGACGACCGTGGAGAGCATGTTCAGCCCGAACCACGCGGCGGCCACGAGGGGGCTGGCCGCCAGCAGCCGCCAGGCCGAGCCCACGAGGGACTGCGGGGCGGAGCCGGCGCCGCCCGGCTGCCAGTCCGGCCACCACGTCAGGGACCACAGGCCGAGCAGGGCGGCGAGGGCGGCCGAGGCGAAGGGCAGCAGGGCCAGCACCCCGGAGCCGAGGGCGGACAGGGCGAGCCAGCCCGTGGCCCGCGGCGGGCGGATGTTCGGCCCCGTGTCCTTGGCCTTGCCGAGGCGCTCGGCCGGGGAGCCGGCGTACTCGAGGCCGTCCTTGGCGCGCCCGGTCACGGTGGAGCCGGGCTGGACCCGGGTGCCGGCGCCCACCGAGGCACCCGGCATGAGGGTGGACCGCGAGCCGACCACGGCTCCCGGCCCCACGGCGAGCCGTCCGACGTGCACCACGTCCCCGTCGATCCAGTAGCCGGACAGGTCGACCTCCGGTTCCACGGAGGCCCCGTCGCCGAGCTCGAGGAAGCCCGTCACGGGCGGCACGGAGTGCAGGTCCACGTCCCGGCCGATCCGGGCCCCGAGCAGCCGCGCGTAGGTGGGCACCCACAGGGCCCCGCCGAGCGAGACGGGATCCACGAGGTCGGCCACGTGCTGGGCCAGCCACAGCCGCAGGTGGACCCGGCCCGAGCGCGGGTAGGACCCCGGGGCGACCTCGCGCAGCAGCAGCCGGGCCGCCGCCACGGACAGGAGCATCCTCCCCGGCGGGGAGACGAAGACGAGCCAGGCCGCCGCCACCCACCACCAGGACACCGTCGGGGCGGCCGGCAGGATGCCCCAGGCGGCGGCGACGTTGGACCCGGCGGCCAGGTAGACCACCCAGCGCATCGCCACGAGGATGAACAACGGGAGGCCCATGAGCGTCTGGAAGACCTGGGCCTTGCGGGTGGTGCGGGCCACGGGGCGCGGCTCGACCGGCTCGGCCGGGCGCACCGGCCGGCCGTCGTTCCCGGTGACCGCCTCGACGAGGGCACCGGCCCGCGGGTGGGCGTAGACGTCCCGGACGGTCACGGTGGGGTAGCGGGTGCGCAGGCGCGAGACGAGCTGGGCGGCCGCGAGCGAGCCGCCGCCGGAGGCGAAGAAGTCGCTGTCCAGGTCCTCGGGCGCCGCGCCCAGCACGTCCGCCCACTGGGCCAGCACCCAGGCGCCGGGCGCGTCCGGGTCCACCGGCAGCCCGGCACCCGGGCCCCCGCCGGCGGGTCCGGCCTGGCCCGGCAGCGGCCAGGGCAGGGCCGCGCGGTCGACCTTGCCCGAGGTCTTCGTCGGCAGGTCCTCGACGGTCACGAGCCGGGGCACGAGCGCCGCGGGCAGCTCCGCCTCGAGGCGGGAGCGCAGGTCCTCCAGGTCCGGTGCCGGTCCCGACGGCGGCACCGCCAGGTACCCGATGAGCAGCTGGGTCCCGGCCGGGGTCGTCTTCACGGCCGCGGCACCCCCGGCCACGCCGGGCAGGGACTGCAGGGCGGCGTCGACCTCGCCGAGCTCGATCCGGCGCCCGCCGAGCTTGACCTGCTCGTCGGCCCGGCCGACGAACAGCAGCCCCTCGGGGTCCCACACCACGAGGTCACCGGAGCGGTAGGCCCGGTCCCAGCCCAGGGACGGCAGGGGGGCGTACTTCTCGGCGTCCTTGGCCGGGTCCAGGTAGCGGGCCAGGCCCACGCCGCCGATGATCAGCTCCCCGGTCTCGCCCTCGGCCACCGGGACGCCGGTGGCCGAGTCCACGACGGCGAGGTCCCACCCGTCCAGGGGCAGGCCGATCCGGACCGGGCCGGTCCCGTCCATCCGTGCCGCGCAGGCCACCACGGTGGCCTCCGTGGGGCCGTAGGTGTTCCACAGCTCGCGGTCGTCCTCGGCCAGGCGGGCCGCCAGCTCCGGCGGGCAGGCCTCGCCGCCGAAGATCAGCAGCCGCACGTTCTCGAGGGCCTCCGGCGGCCAGAGGGCCGCGAGCGTGGGCACGGTGGAGACCACGTTGACGGACCGGGAGACGAGCCACGGGCCCAGGTCCATGCCGGAGCGGACGAGGGACCGGGGGGCCGGGACCAGGCACGCCCCGGAGCGCCAGGCCAGCCACATCTCCTCGCACGAGGCGTCGAAGGCCACGGAGAGCCCGGCCAGCACGCGGTCCCCCGGCCCGAGCGGGTCGTCCTGGAGGAACAGCCGGGCCTCGGCGTCCACGAACGCGGCGGCGTTGCGGTGGGTGACGGCCACGCCCTTGGGGGTTCCCGTGGACCCGGAGGTGAAGATGATCCACGCGTCGTCCCCGGGGGCGGCCGGGCGCGGTGCCGGGAACGGCTTGGGCCGGCGCGAGGAGGTCCGCAGCTGCCCCGATCCGCCGAGGATCCCGGCCACGCGCGCCTCCGAGAACACCAGCCGGGCGCGCTCGTCCGGGTCGTCGGCGTCCACGGGCACGTACGCCGCCCCGATGTAGAGGGTGGCGAGGATGGAGACGTAGAGCTCCACCGTGCCCGAGGGGATGCGGATGCCGATGCGGTCACCGGCGCCGAGCCCGGCCGCGTGCAGCGCCCGGCCGACGGCCTTCACCTCGTCCAGCAGCTCGGCGTAGGACAGGACGGTCTCGCCGTCGTCCAGGGCGGGGGCCTCGGGATGCCGCCCGGCGGTCGCCTCGAGGATGTCCACGAGGGTGCGCACGGGCGGGGCCTGGTGGGCGGCGGGCAGCTGGGGTGGGTGGGGGGACACGGTGGGGCGGGCCTACTTCCCTGTCTCGGCGGGCACGGGGACGCGACGGCAGCGGGCACCGCGAGGCGGGCCGGGACTGCCGGGAATGCGAAAAAGAATGCCTGTCATCCTATCCCGTTTCCCGCCCCGGCCCCGCGTGGCGACGCTCACGCCGGGACGAGCAGCGACTTGCCGGTCGTCCGGCGGCCCTCCAGGTCACGGTGGGCCTCGGCGGCGTCCTGCAGCGGGTAGCGGGCGCCCACCCGGAAGGTGAGCGTGCCCGCCTCCAGCGCCGCGAACAGCTCCCCGGCGCGCCACCGGGTCTCCTCGGCCGTGCGGGTGTAGTCCCGCAGCGTGGGCCGGGTGACGAACAGGGACCCGGCGGCGTTCAGCCGCTGCAGGTCGAACGGCGGCACCTGGCCGGAGGACCCGCCGAACAGCACGAGCATGCCCCGCACCCGCAGCGAGCGCAGCGACTCGTCGAAGGTGTCCTTCCCGACCCCGTCGAAGACCACGTGCGCGCCCTCGCCGCCGGTGAGCTCCCGCACCCGGTCCGCGAAGCCCTCGTAGTCGAGCACCTCGTGTGCCCCGGCCGCCCGGGACAGCTCCTTCTTCTCCTCGGTGGAGGCGGTGGTGATGACCGTGGCCCCGCGCGCGGTGCACAGCTGGGTCAGCAGCAGGCCCACGCCGCCGGCGCCGGCGTGCACGAGGACCGTCTGCCCGGCCTCGACCGGGAACGTGGAGCGGCAGAGGTAGTGGGCGGTCATGCCCTGCAGCGGGATGGCCGCCGCCGTCACGGGGTCCACGCCCGCGGGCACCGGCAGCAACTGGGCCACGGGGGCCGTGAAGTACTCGGCGTAGGTGCCGGAGCCGGCGGCCGTGGCGACCACGTCGCCCACCGCGACCGTCCCGCCGGGGGTGCCGGGGCCGGCGTCGGGCCCTGCACCGGGGGCCGGGCCGCCCACGGCCACGACCGTCCCGGCGCCCTCGCTGCCGGGGACGAACGGGTGGGGCATCCGGTAGACCCCGGAGCGCTGGTAGGTCTCGATGAAGTTCAGGCCGGCGGCGGCGGTGCGCACGAGGACCTCTCCGGGCCCGGGGGCGGGGACCGGGACCTCGGTCCACTGCAGGGCCGCGGGGCCCCCGGGGGCGTGGACGCGGATGGCGTGCTGGGTGCGGGGCAGGGCGGTGTCCGTCATGGTGCCCACCGTAGTCCCGTCCCCCGCGCCGCGGCACCGCGGGGCCGGCGATCACTGCATAAATATTGGCATGACTGCATATTGCACCTATCATGGGCGCATGAGCCTGAGAGTCGCCGTGTCGGGAGCCAGTGGATATGCCGGGGGAGAGGTCCTGCGCCTGTTGCTGGGCCACCCGGAGGTCGAGATCGGGGCCATCACGGCCCACTCCAACGCCGGGGAGCGCCTGGGCGCCCTGCAGCCGCACCTGCACGCGCTCGCCGACCGGGTGCTCCAGGACACCACCGCCGAGGTCCTGGCCGGCCACGACGTCGTCTTCCTGGCCTTGCCGCACGGGGCGAGCGCGGGCATCGCGGCGGAGGTGGAGCAGCGCTCCCCGGGCACCCTCGTGGTGGACGCCGGGGCGGACCACCGGCTCGAGTCGGCGGAGGCGTGGGAGCGGTTCTACGGCTCCGACCACGCCGGCACCTGGCCGTACGGGCTGCCCGAGCTGCCCGGGCAGCGCGAGCGGCTGGCGGGGGTCTCGCGCATCGCGGTGCCGGGGTGCTACCCCACCACCTCGCTGCTCGCCCTCGCCCCCGGATTCACCGCGGGCCTGCTCGAGCCGCAGGACGTGGTGATCGTGGCCGCCTCCGGGACCTCGGGGGCCGGCAAGTCCCTCAAGCCCCACCTGCTGGGCAGCGAGGCCATGGGCTCGATGAGCCCGTACGGGGTCGGCGGCGGCCACCGGCACACCCCGGAGATCGAGCAGGGCCTGTCCCGGGCGGCCGGAGAGCCGGTCACCATCTCCTTCACGCCCACCCTGGCGCCCATGCCGCGCGGCATCCTGGCCACGGCCACCGCGCGGTTCCGCCCCGGCACCGGCGCCGCCGAGCTGCGCGCGGCCTGGGAGCGCGCCTACGCCGGCGAGCCGTTCGTCCACCTGCTGCCCGAGGGCCAGTGGCCCACCACCCAGTCCGTGCTCGGGTCCAACCACGTGGTGATGCAGCTGGCCGTGGACGCCCACGCCGGCCGCGTCATCGTCACGGCGGCCCTCGACAACCTCGCCAAGGGCACCGCCGGCGGCGCCATCCAGTCCATGAACATCGCCCTCGGCCTCCCCGAGGCCACGGGCCTGACCCAGCAGGGGGTCGCACCATGACCGTCACCACCGCCCGGGGGTTCCGCTCCGCCGGAGTCGCCGCCGGACTGAAGTCCACCGGGAAGCCGGACGTCGCCGTCGTGGTCAACGACGGGCCGGACCGCCACGCCGCCGCCGTGTTCACCCGCAACCGGGTGGCCGCCGCCCCGGTCCAGTGGTCGCGGCAGGCCGTGTCCGACGGCCGGGCGGACGCCGTGGTGCTCAACTCCGGCGGCGCCAATGCCTGCACCGGGGCGCCGGGGTTCCAGGACACCCACGCGACCGCCGAGCACGCGGCGGAGCTGCTCGGGGTCTCGGCGGGTGACGTGCTCGTGTGCTCCACGGGGCTGATCGGCGAGCGGCTGCCGATGGACCGCCTGCTCGACGGCGTCCGGGACGCCGTGGGCGCCCTGTCCGCCGAGGGCGGCGGCGCCGCGGCGCAGGCCATCATGACCACCGACACCGTGCCCAAGACGCACGCGATCACGGAGGGCGGCTACACGATCGGCGGCATGGCCAAGGGGGCCGGGATGCTCGCCCCCGGGTTGGCCACGATGCTCGTCGTGCTCACCACGGACGCGGTGCTGGCCCCGGACGCCCTCGACGGCTTCCTGCGCGAGGCCGTGCGCACCACCTTCGACCGCGCCGACTCGGACGGGTGCATGTCCACCAACGACACCGTCGTCCTGCTCTCCTCCGGCGCCTCGGGCACCACGCCGGAGCCGGGGGAGTTCCAGGAGCGGCTCCGGGCGGTGTGCGCCGACCTGGCGCGCAAGCTCATCGGCGACGCCGAGGGCGCGGCCCACGACATCGCGATCGAGGTGGTCGGGGCGGCCTCCGAGCAGGACGCCGAGGAGGTCGGCCGCGCCGTGGCCCGGTCCAACCTGTTCAAGACCGCGATCTTCGGCCGGGACCCCAACTGGGGCCGCGTGCTCTCGGCCGTGGGCACCACGCAGGCGGCCTTCGAGCCGGACCGGCTGGACGTGAGCATGAACGGCGTGCAGATCTGCCGCGCCGGGGGGATCGGCGAGCCGCGGGACCTCGTGGACCTGGGCCCGCGCGAGGTGCACGTGCTGGTCGACCTGCACGCTGGTCCGCACGCGGCCACCATCTGGACCAACGACCTCACGCACGAGTACGTGCATGAGAACTCCGCCTACTCGAGCTGAGGGAGCGACCGTGACCGCACAGGACCCCGCCGGGACCCCCGCCCCGGCTCCCGCCGGCCCCGCCGCGCCCCCGGCGCCCGCCTCCCCGGCCGGCCCCCGGGACCGGGCCCGCGCCGCGGCCAAGGCCGCCGTGCTGCTCGAGGCGCTGCCGTGGATCCAGCGCTTCGCCGGCACCACGATGGTCATCAAGTACGGCGGGAACGCCATGGTCTCCGAGCCGCTGCGGCGCGCCTTCGCCGAGGACATCGTGTTCCTGCACCACTGCGGCATCCACCCCGTGGTGGTGCACGGCGGCGGCCCGCAGATCAACACCATGCTGGACCGCCTGGGCATCGACTCCGAGTTCCGGGGCGGGCTGCGCGTGACCACGGCCGAGGCCATGGACGTGGTGCGGATGGTGCTCACCGGGCAGGTCGGCCGCGAGCTGGTGGGCCTGGTCAACGGCCACGGCCCGTACGCCGTCGGGATGTCCGGTGAGGACGCCGCGCTGTTCCGGGCCGTGCGCACGGGGACCGTGGTGGACGGCGAGCCCGTCGACCTCGGCCTAGTCGGTGAGGTCACCGGGGTCAACCCCGCCGCGATCCGCGACCTCATCGACAACGGCCGCATCCCCGTGGTGTCCTCCGTGGCACCCGAGACCGGCCCGGACGGCACCGCCACCGGCGAGGTGCTCAACGTCAACGCAGACACCGCCGCCGCGGCCCTGGCCATCGCGCTGGGGGCGGCCAAGCTCGTGGTGCTCACGGACGTCGAGGGCCTGTACTCGGACTGGCCGGACCGGGACTCGCTCGTGTCCTCCCTGACGGCCGGCGAGCTGCGCGCCCTCCTGCCGCGCCTGGAGTCGGGCATGATCCCCAAGATGTCCGCGTGCCTCACCGCCGTCGACGGCGGGGTGCCCCAGGCCCACATCGTGGACGGGCGCGAACCGCACTCGATGCTGCTGGAGATCTTCACCGCCGACGGGGTGGGCACCCAGGTGCTGCCCGACGCGGCGGACCCGGGCGCGTCCCGGGCCGAGACCACGACGACAGGAACCCCATGACCAGCCCCAGCACGCCCGCCACCCCGGGCACGCCCGCCACCGCCGGCACGCCCGCCGGCCCCGCGTCCAACGCCGACCTCCTGGACCGCTACCGGCACTCCCTGACCGGGGTCTTCGGCGCCCCGAGCCGGGTGCTCGTGCGCGGAGAGGGCGCCCTCGTGTGGGACGCCGACGGCCGGCGGTACACGGACTTCCTCGCCGGGATCGCCGTGAACGCCCTGGGCCACGCGCACCCCGCGCTCGTCTCCGCGGTGGCCGGGCAGCTCGGCACCCTCGGGCACATCTCCAACCTGTTCACCTCCGTGCCCCAGGTGCGCCTGGCCGAGCGGCTGCTCCGCCTCGCCGACGCCCCCGAGGGCTCCACCGTGTTCTTCGCCAACTCCGGCTCGGAGGCCAACGAGGCCGCCCTCAAGCTCGCCCGTCGCCACGGCGCCCAGGACCCCTCGGGCCGGCGCCACCGCGTGCTGGCCCTGCGGGACGCCTTCCACGGGCGCACCATGGGCGCGCTGTCCATGACGTACAAGGCCGCCTACCGCGAGCCGTTCGAGCCGCTGCCCGCGGGCGTGGAGTTCATCCCGGGCGGGGACGTCGAGGCCCTGCGCGCGGCGCTGGACGAGACGGTCGCCGCCCTGGTCGTGGAGCCGGTCCAGGGAGAGTCCGGCGTTCACGGCTGGCCCGCGGGCTACCTGCAGGCCGCCCGCGACCTCACCCGCGAGCACGGCGCGCTGCTCGTGTTCGACGAGGTCCAGTCCGGCGTGGGCCGCACGGGGCACTGGTTCGCCCACCAGTCGCCCGAGGTCACCGGCCAGGACACCCCCGTGGTGCCGGACGCGATGACCCTCGCCAAGGGCCTGGGCGGCGGCATCCCGATCGGCGCCATGGTGAGCTTCGGCGCCCGCGCCTCGGGGCTGCTGACCGCGGGCCAGCACGGGACCACCTTCGGCGGCAACCCCGTGGCCACGGCCGCCGGGCTGGCCGTGCTGGACGCCATCGAGGACGAGGGCCTGCTCGAACACGCCCGCCGGGTGGGCGCCCGCCTGGCGGAGGGCCTGCGCGGCCTCGGCTTCGTGACCGAGGTGCGCCAGTACGGGTTGCTGGTCGGCCTGGACGTCGCGGCTCCCGCGGGGACCCCCGGGCCCGACGGCGGCCTGGCCCCGGCCATGGTCCGCGCCGGCCTCGAGGCCGGGTACCTGCTCAACGCCACGGGGCCCGACACCCTGCGGCTGGCCCCGCCGCTGGTCCTGCGGCCGGAGCAGGCGGACGCCCTGGTGGCGGACCTGCCGGCCCTGCACGCCGCGGCCCTGGCCGGGGCGGCCGGCGCAACGACGGACGAGACGACGGCCCAGACCTCCGAGGAGACGAACGCATGACGACCACCCCGGCCCTCCGCCACTTCCTGGTGGACACGGACCTCACGCCCGCGGAGCAGGCCGAGGTCCTCGACCTGGCCCGCGAGATGAAGGCGGACCGCTTCCGGCACCGGCCGCTCGCCGGGCCGCAGACGGGGATCGTGTTCTTCGACAAGACCTCCACCCGCACGCGCGTGTCCTTCGCCGCGGGCATCGCCGACCTCGGCGGCCAGCCGCTCATCGTGAACCCCGGCGAGGCCCAGCTCGGGCACAAGGAGTCGATCGCGGACACCGCGGCCGTGCTCTCCCGCATGGTCTCCGTCATCGTGTGGCGCACCTACGCCCAGGCCGGGCTGGAGGAGATGGCCGCGCACGCCACGGTGCCCGTCATCAACGCGCTCTCGGACGACTACCACCCGTGCCAGCTGCTCGCGGACCTGCTGACCGTGCGCGAGCACAAGGGGCGCACCGAGGGGCTCGTGATGGCCTACCTCGGCGACGCGGCCAACAACATGGCCAACTCCTACCTCCTGGCGGGGGTGACCGCGGGGATGCACGTGCGCGTGGCCGGTCCGGAGGGGCACCTGCCCGCCGCGTCGGTGGTGGCCGCCGCCGAGGAGCGCGCGGCGCAGGCCGGCGGGTCCGTGCTCGTCACGACCGACGCCGCGCAGGCGCTGGCCGGGGCCGACGTCGTGGTCACCGACACGTGGACCTCCATGGGCCAGGAGGCCGAGAAGGAGCAGCGCCAGCGGCTGTTCCGCGACTACGCGGTGGACGCCGCGGCGATGGCCCAGGCCGCGCCGGACGCCATCTTCCTGCACTGCCTGCCCGCCTATCGCGGCTACGAGGTCTCGGCGGAGGTGATCGACGGCCCGCAGTCGGTGGTCTTCGACGAGGCGGAGAACCGCCTGCACGCGCAGAAGGCGCTCATGGCCTGGCTGCTGTACCGCTCGGGGCTCGCCACCCCGCCGGCGGACCGATGAGCGCCCCGGCCACCAAGACCGCACGGCAGGCGGCCATCAAGGAGGTGCTGGCGTCCACCCCGGTGCACAGCCAGGCCGAGCTCCTGGACCAGCTGCGCTCCCGGGGCGTGAGCGTGACGCAGGGGACGCTGTCCCGGGACCTCGTGGAGCTGGGCGCCTACCGGGTCCGCAGCGACGCCGGCCAGCTCGCGTACACGGTGCCGCCCGAGGGACCGCTGGGCGCGGAGGTGCCCTCCCGCCGGGGACCGGAGGCCATGGAGCAGCGGCTGGCCGGCCTCTGCCGGGACCTGCTGGTCTCCGCGGAGTCCAGCGCCAACCTCGTCATCCTGCGCACGCCGCCCGGGGCGGCCCAGTTCCTGGCCTCCGTGGTCGACCAGGCCCGCCTGCCGGAGGTCCTCGGCACGATCGCCGGCGACGACACGATCATGGTGGTCACGCGCGCCCCGGACGGTGGAGTGGCGGTGGCCGGCCGGTTCCTGGCCTACGCCGGCTGAGCCGGCCGGCGCTCACGCCCCGGGGACGGTGAAGACCTCGTCCTGCGCGGGCATCTCGACCGGCTCCACGGCGTCCCAGTCCGAGAACTCCACGGTGCCGGAGCCGCCGTCGAGGTCCGCGGCGTCCGGGTCCACGGCGCCCGCGGACGGCGACGCGGAGCCGGAGGACGGCGACGCGGAACCGGAGGACGGGGCCGAGGGGTCCGTCCCCTCCACCTCGACGCGCAGCAGGCGGTGGTCCCGGGAGACGTAGAGGGTGACCGGATCGCCGTCGCGGGCATCCATCCCGGTGTACCGGTAGACGTCCTCGCCGTCGTGCCGCACCACCTCGGAGGTGTAGTCGGACTCCCCGAACTCGGCCGCGTCCGGCAGGTCCTCGCTGAAGCCGGAGTAGAACGTGGACATCGTGAACCCGCCCTCGTCGGCCGGGACCCGGAGCCACCGGTCGCCCACGGCCTCCCCGACCTCGGCGCCGCCGCCGAGGGCCTCGTAGAAGGCGGCATTGGGCTTGAGGTAGGTGTGCTCGGCGTCCCCGACCACGCGGACGCGGGCCTCGCCGACGGACAGCGACCCGGAGTAGGAGGAGTCGTCCACCTGGCCGGCGATGTCCACCGTCATCTCCTCCCCGTCCCGGCGGATGGTCCCGTCGATGGCCACGGACCCGGCGTCCCGGATGGAGGCGCTGACCTCCGGCCAGACCTCCTCCAGCGGCGGGACGCGGGTGCTGCACCCGCCCAGGGCCAGCCCGGCCGCGGCGAGGACGGCGACGATGGCGCCCCGGGTCGGGACCGCCCCCCGGGTCCGGCGGGGCGCGGCGGCGCGGCGGGTCGTGGTCTGCGGCATGGCATTCCCCCTCGATGACTGCGGGCCGGGTGCGTGGCCCCCCGGGCGCGGCGTGGGGCCACGGCCCGGGTGATGACGCGTCCCACCCTAGCCGCGTACAGGCGCCGAGACGGAACGCGCCGGAGGGGACGGGTCCCCTCCGGCGCGTTCGCGGAGCACGGTGTGGCGGCGGTGGCCGCCACGGATGCTGTTCGGTTGTGCCCGGCGCGGTGGCCGGGAAGCCCGTGGATCAGGCCGGCAGGTGCAGGGTCTGGCCGACGAAGATCAGGTTCGGGTTGTCCACGGTGTCCGCGTTGGCGGCGTGGAGGGCCTTCCAGCCGCCTTCGATGCCGTGGGCGTCGGCCAGCTTGGAGAGGGTGTCGCCCGGCTTCACGGTGATGGTCTCGGCGGACTGCTCGACCGGGGTGACGGAGGAGGCACGCTCGACCTCGACGGCGGCGCGCTCCTGGGCGGCGGCGGCGCGCTCGGCGGCGGCGGCCTGGTTGGCGGCGGCACGCTCGGCGGCGGCGGCACGGTTGGCCTGTGCCTGCTCGGCGGCACGCTCGGCGGCGCGCTCCTGGGCGGCGGCGCGCTCGGCGGCGCGCTCGGCGGCGCGCTCGGCGGCGCGCTCCTGGGCGGCGGCGCGCTCGGCGGCGCGCTCCTCGGCCGCGGCCTGCTCGGCGGCGCGGTCGCTGTCCACCGACTGGGTGGTGACCTGGGTGTCGGACGGGGTGCCGTACAGGCCGAGCTTGGCGGAGCAGGCGGGCCAGGCACCCCAGCCCTGGGTGGCCAGGACGTTCTCGGCCACGCGGATCTGCTCGGCCTTCGAGGCCTGGTGCGGCATGCCGGAGCCGCCGAAGCCCTGCCAGGTCTGCAGGGAGAACTGCAGGCCACCGTAGTAGCCGTTGCCGGTGTTGATGGACCAGTCGCCGGAGGACTCGCACTGGGCCAGGGCGTCCCAGGTGGAGACCGGGGCGGCGTTGGCGGGGGCGGAGAGGGCGGTCAGCCCGGCGCCGGCGATGGCGACGCCGGCGAGGCCGGCGGCCGAGCGGCGCACGAGGGAGCGGCGGGAGGTCTGTGCGGCAGTGTTGGTGTTCTGCATGATGTGTCGTAGATGTCGGCCCACCCTGCTCGGACCGTCCCCGGCCGTCTCAGCAGCACCGTCCGCCGTCCGTGATGGAATACACGGCGCAGGACTCCCGGGGGACGGTGCAGGTGGGGGAGCCCCGCTGTTCTCCTGCCAGATCACGGAAAGATCACGAAGCAGGTCTGGAACCCAGTGAAAGGCATCAGGACGATAACGTCAAATCCGTCCCGCGTGTCGTCCCCTCCCTGCGCCCGCGCCCGCGCGGGCGGCCGCTCGTCGGGGGCGCGTCCGCGCACCGTCGCGTCCCCGGTCAGCCGGGAGGCGCGAGGGTGCGCGTCCGGGGGGCGCTCAGGGCTGCGAGACGGTCCCGTGACCTTGGTCACGGGAGGCCTCGTCCAGCAGTCGACGCATCGCGTCCAGGCCGAACATCTCCACGGCCGCGCGGGCGCTCACGGGCCCGGCGTCCGGGTCTGCGCCGGCCGCGAGCAGGGCTCGCACGGACTCCTCGTTCTGGACGAACACGGCGCAGGCCAGGGCGCTCTGGCCGCGGGCGTTGAGCCGGTGCACGTCGGCGCCGCGCTCGAGCAGCGCGCGGACGAGCGCGGGGTGGTTGTTGTAGGTGGCGAGGATCAGCAGGGTGTCGCCGTTGTGGTTGGCCAGGTTGACCGGCACCCCCTGGTCCACCGCCGAGAGCAGGGCCTCGGCCTCGCCGGCGCGGGCCAGGTCGAACAGCGAGTTGAGGAACTCGAGCTGCTCGTCGGTCAGCTCGGGGGTCGCGCCCGGGGCGGCGGGGGCCTCGGGGGAGCGGGGGGCGTCGTGGTGCGGGCTCGGCGCGCCGGGGGTGTCGCTGGTCATGGCTCCACACTACGGTGAGGTCGACGCCGGCGCCGCGTTCCTCCCTGCCCGGCCGTGGGCACCGCCGCACGGGGTGCGGCTCCCTGCATAAATATGTAGACTTCTGCATAGAGCAGATCCTGGCCGGGACCCGCGCGCGGGCGAGTGGCCGATCCGAGGCAGCAGCAACCTGAGGAGAACGCAATGACTGAACGCATCGTCCTGGCCTATTCGGGCGGGCTGGACACGTCCGTGGCCATCGGCTGGATCGGCGAGGCCACCGGCGCCGAGGTGATCGCCGTGGCCGTGGACGTGGGCCAGGGCGGCGAGGACCTGGAGACCGTTCGCCAGCGCGCCCTGGACTGCGGTGCGGTGGAGGCCTACGTGGCGGATGCCCGCGACGAGTTCGCGGAGCAGTACTGCATGCCCACGCTCAAGGCCAACGGCCTCTACATGGACGCCTACCCGCTCGTCTCGGCCATCTCCCGTCCCGTGATCGTCCGCCACCTGGTGGCCGCGGCCCGCCAGTTCGGCGCCTCCACTGTGGCGCACGGCTGCACCGGCAAGGGCAACGACCAGGTCCGCTTCGAGGTCGGCATCCAGACCCTGGGCCCCGACCTGAAGTGCATCGCGCCCGTGCGCGACCTCGCCCTCACCCGGGACAAGGCCATCGAGTACGCCGAGCGCAACGAGCTGCCGATCGTCACCACGAAGAAGAACCCCTTCTCGATCGACCAGAACGTGTGGGGCCGCGCCGTGGAGACGGGCTTCCTCGAGGACATCTGGAACGGGCCCACCAAGGACGTCTACGACTACACGGACGACCCGGCCTTCCCGCCGGCCCCGGACGTGGTCACCGTGACCTTCGAGCAGGGCGTGCCGGTGGCCCTGGACGGCCGGTCCCTGTCCCCGCTGCAGGTCATCGAGGAGATGAACCGCCGGGCCGGGGCCCAGGGCATCGGGCGCATCGACATCGTGGAGGACCGCCTCGTGGGCATCAAGTCCCGCGAGATCTACGAGGCCCCCGGGGCGATGGCCCTGATGACCGCGCACCGCGAACTGGAGAACGTGGCCCTGGAGCGCGAGCAGGCCCGCTTCAAGAAGACGGTGGACCAGCGCTGGACCGAGCTGGTGTACGACGGCCAGTGGTTCTCCCCGCTGAAGAAGAACCTGGACGTCTTCGTGGACGAGACCCAGAAGTACGTCTCCGGGGACATCCGGATGGAGATGCACGGCGGTCGCGCGACCGTCCAGGGCCGCCGCTCGGAGACCGGCCTGTACGACTTCAGCCTGGCCACGTACGACGAGGGCGACGCCTTCGACCAGTCCTCGGCCCGGGGCTTCATCGACATCTTCGGCCTGTCCTCCAAGGTCGCCACGGAGCGCGACCAGCGCGTGCAGGGCGCCGGCTCGGTCGACTCCCTCGAGGACGTCGCCAAGCTCTCGAACGAGAACGCCGGGGCCTGAGCCGTGGCGGACCAGGGCACCCATCCGGCGCCGGGAGCGGACCGGCACGGCACCAACGAGGGCTCCCTGTGGGGCGGCCGGTTCGCCGGCGGCCCCGCGGACGCCCTCGCGGCGCTGAGCAAGTCGACCGACTTCGACTGGCGGCTGGCCCGCTATGACATCGCCGGCTCCCGGGCCCACGCCCGGGTCCTGCACGCGGCGGGCCTGCTGGACGAAGCCGAGCTGGCCGGGATGCTCGACGCGCTCGACCGGCTCGAGGCCGACGTCGTCTCCGGGGCCTACACGGCCGCGGAGTCCGACGAGGACGTGCACGGCTCGCTCGAGCGCGGGCTGATCGAGCGGGCCGGCCCGGCCCTCGGCGGCAAGCTGCGGGCCGGGCGGTCCCGCAACGACCAGATCGCCACCCTCGGCCGGATGTTCCTGCGCGACCACGCCCGGCTCATCGCGAGCCGGCTGCTGGAGACGATCGACGCGCTGATCGCCCAGGCCGAGGCGCACCCCTACGCGCCCATGCCGGGGCGGACCCACCTGCAGCACGCGCAGCCGGTGCTGCTGAGCCACCACCTGCTGGCCCACGCCTGGGCGATGGCCCGGGACGTCCAGCGGCTGGTCGACTGGGACCGCCGCGCCGCGGTGTCCCCGTACGGCTCGGGCGCCCTCGCCGGGTCCTCGCTGGGGCTGGACCCCTCCGCCGTCGCGGAGGAGCTCGGCTTCGACTCGGCCGCCTGGAACTCGATCGACGGCACCGCCGCGCGGGACGTCTTCGCGGAGTTCGCCTGGGTGTGCGCCATGATCGGCGTCGACCTCTCCCGCGTCAGCGAGGAGGTCATCTTCTGGGCCACCAAGGAGGCCGGGTTCGTCACGCTCGACGACGCCTACTCCACCGGGTCGTCGATCATGCCGCAGAAGAAGAACCCGGACGTGGCCGAGCTCGCCCGGGGCAAGTCGGGGCGGCTCATCGGCGACCTGACGGGCCTGCTGGCCACGCTCAAGGGCCTGCCGTTGGCCTACAACCGGGACCTGCAGGAGGACAAGGAGCCGGTGTTCGACGCCGCGGACACCCTCGAGCTGCTGCTGCCGGCCGTGTCCGGGATGATCGCCACGCTGACGTTCCACACCGACCGGATGGCGGAGCTGGCCCCGCAGGGGTTCGCGCTGGCCACGGACATCGCCGAGTGGCTCGTCCGCCAGGGGGTGCCCTTCCGCGAGGCCCACGAGCTCTCCGGCGCCGCCGTGCAGCTCGCCGAGTCCCGCGGCGTGGAGCTGTGGGACCTCAGCGACGAGGACTACGCCGGCATCTCCCCGGCCCTCACGCCCGAGGTCCGCACCGTGCTCTCCACCGAGGGATCACTGGCCTCGCGCAGCGCCCAGGGCGGCACCGCCCCGGATGCGGTGGCGGCCCAGCTGGCGGAGCTCAGGCGCCAGCTCGGCCCGCTGCGCGCCTACGGGGCCTCGGGCCCGCTGGCCTGAGGCGCCGGTGACCGGGGACTGGCCGGTGCTGGAGCGGGGCGGCCTGCGGGCCGCCCCCCTGCTGCTCGGCTCGACCCTGACCGTCGCGCGCGGCGGCGCGGTGGTCAGCGTGCGGCTGACCGAGGTGGAGGCCTACGAGGGCGAGGGCGACCCCGGCTCGCACGCCTACCGCGGACGGACCGCGCGCAATGCCACCATGTTCGGCCCCGCCGGGTTCGTCTACGTCTACTTCACCTACGGCATGCACTGGTGCATGAACATCGTCTGCGGCCCGGAGGGCGCCAGCTCGGCCGTGCTGCTGCGCGCCGGGGAGGTCACCGCGGGCCTCGAGACCGCCGTCGCCCGCCGCGGCGCCCCGGCCGGACCGCGGCTGGCCTCCGGGCCGGCCCGCCTGGCCCAGGCCCTCGGCATCGGCGCCGGGGACGACGGCTCGGCCCTGCTGCCCGGCCCGGCCCCGCGCGAGGCGCTGGCGCCCGCCGGCACCGTGCCGGACGGCATCTGGCTCTCCGGGGTCCGGTCCCGACGCCGGCCCGGCACCCTGGCCGGGCCGCGCACCGGCGTCTCCGGTCCCGGCGGCGGGGAGGCGCATCCGTGGCGGTTCTGGCTCCCCGACGAGCCCTCGGTGTCGCCGTACCGGGCGGCGGCCCCCCGGCGCCGAACGCGATGACGCCGCTTGACGTGGCTTAACGTGACGTTCACCGCGGCGGCTGTACCATGGATGGTCACTCGTTCCGAGGTGCCCAGGGGGGGCGTGGCGGGCCTGTCGGACCGCCCTCTCCCCGCGGTGCACCGTCGATAGCCCTAAGGTGTGCAAGGCATGACTGATGTGGTTCCGGTCCACCAGACCGAACTGGAGCACGAGCGGCACTACGTCGCCCGCCTCTACGACCGCCTGGACGAGCTGCGGGCCGAGAAGGAGCGCCAGCTCGCCCGCGTCCGCAAGGAGGGGCCGCAGGGGTCCGTGCAGAACGTCTCGGAGCGGGACGCCTTCGCCACCCTCTACGAGGACCGCCTCGCCCAGCTCTACGCCGTGGACGACCGGCTGGTGTTCGGCCGGCTGGACATGGACGGCGGGGACGAGCGGTACATCGGGCGCATCGGCCTGACGGACGAGGACCAGCAGCGGCTCATGGTCGACTGGCGGGCCCCGGAGGCCGGGGCCTTCTACCAGGCCACGGCCCACCAGCGGCTCGGGGTGCGCCGGCGACGGCACCTCATGCTGCGCGGGCGCACCGTGGTGGACCTCGAGGACGACGTGCTGGACGCCTCCATGCTGGACGGCGAGGCCGCCCACCACGGGGCCGGGGCCCTGCTGGCGGCCGTGACGGCGCGGCGCACGGGGCAGATGGGGGACATCGTCGCCACCATCCAGGCCGAGCAGGACGCGATCATCCGCGCCCCGCTCAAGGGCGTGCTGGTGGTCCAGGGCGGCCCCGGCACCGGCAAGACGGCGGTGGCCCTGCACCGCGCGGCCTACCTGCTCTACACCCACCGCGAGCGGCTCAAGACGGCCGGCGTGCTGCTGGTGGGGCCCTCGCAGTCGTTCATGCGCTACATCGACCGGGTGCTGCCCTCCCTGGGCGAGACCGGCGTGGTGATGTCCTCCCTCGGGCGGCTGATGCCCGGGACCAAGGCCGTGCCGGAGACCGACCGGCGGGTCGCGCGGATCAAGGGCCGGCTGTTCATGGCGGACGTCGTGGCCAATGCCGTGGCCAACCGCCAGCGGATCCCGGCCGCGCCGCGCAAGGTGGACGTCGGCGGCACCACGCTGACCATCCGGCCCAAGCAGGTCGCCCGCGCCCGCGACCGGGCCCGGGCCACCGGCAAGCCGCACAACGAGGCCCGCACCACCTTCGTGAAGATCATGGTGCGCGAGCTGGCCGACCAGCTCAAGGACAAGCTGGAGAAGTCCTCCGGGGCCGGCACCACCATCGACCGCGCCTACCTCGCGGAGGACGTGCGCACCTCGCGGGACGTGCGCATCGCGCTGAACCTGTGCTGGATGCCGCTGACGCCCGAGCGGCTGCTCGCCGACCTGTTCTCCAAGCCCGAGCACCTCGAGGCGGCCGCGCCCTTCCTCAAGCCCAAGCACCGGCGCCGGCTGCTGCGGGAGGCGGATGCCCCGTGGACGGAGGCGGACGTGCCCCTGCTGGACGAGGCCGCCGAGCTGCTCGGCGAGCTGGACGCGAGCGCCGGCCGGAGCCAGGCCGGCCAGGAGGCCGAGCGCAAGCGCAACGTGGCCAACGCCGAGGCGTCGCTGCGCAACGTCAACGCCATGCTGGAGGACCTGGGCGTGGACGGCGTCGTGTCCGCCGAGGCGCTGGCGGACGCCAACGAGGCGGGGGACCGGTACGTCTCGGCGGCCGAGCGCGCCTCCACGGACCGCTCCTGGACGTACGGCCACGTGGTGGTGGACGAGGCCCAGGAGCTCTCGCCCATGCAGTGGCGGCTGCTGATGCGGCGCTGCCCCATGAAGTCGTTCACCATCGTGGGGGACATCGCCCAGGCGTCCTCCGCGGCCGGCGTGGGCTCGTGGGCCGAGGCGCTGGAGCCCTTCGTCGAGGACCGCTGGCGGCTCGAGGAGCTGACGGTGAACTACCGCACCCCGGCCCGCATCACCCGGCTGGCGGCCCGCGTGGCCCAGCAGGCGGGACTGCCCGTGTCCAGCCCCCGGGCCGTGCGCGAGGGCGACTGGGAGCCCACCGTGCAGCGCGTGCCGGCGGACGGGGCGCGGGACGCGCTGCTCGCCGGCGTCGCGGAGGACCTGGAGCGGATCGACGGCGGCCTGCTCGCGGTGATCTCGCCGGCGTCCCTGGAACCGCGGGTCGCCGCCCTGCTGCGCGAGTGCTACGGCGAGCGGGTCGGCAGCGGCGGGGGCGGGCTCGGCCAGGACGTCGTGTCCACCACGCCGGGGGAGGCCAAGGGCCTGGAGTTCGACGCGGTCGTGCTCGTGGAGCCGGCCCGGATCGTGGCCGAGGCCGGCGGCGTCGTCGGTGACCTGTACGTGGCCATGACCCGCTCCACCCAGACCCTGCGCGTCCTGTCCACCGAGGACCTGCCTGCAGGGCTGGCGTAGCACCGCGCACCCGACGCACCACCCCCCATCGACCACAGCACCCGAGAGGCCCCACCCGTGACCACCACCTCCACCCCGCAGCAGGACCGCCGGCAGGAGGGCGTCGTGCCGGCGCCGGCGAGCCCCGCCCTGGCCGCGCAGTCCAACGACCCCTCGTTCCCGAACGTGTGGCAGGAGCTGAAGTGGCGGGGACTCATCCACGTCTCCACGGACGAGACGGCCCTGGAGGAGGCCCTGTCCGGGGACCCGATCACCTACTACTGCGGCTTCGACCCCACGGCCCCGTCGCTGCATCTGGGCAACCTCGTGCAGATCCTCGTGCTGCGCCGGCTGCAGCTGGCCGGCCACCGGCCGCTCGGGCTGGTCGGGGGGTCCACGGGCCTGATCGGCGACCCGCGCCAGACGGCCGAGCGCGTGCTCAACGACCGCGAGACGGTGGGGGAGTGGGTGGGGTACCTGCGCGGCCAGATCGAGCGGTTCCTGTCCTTCGAGGGGGACAACGCGGCGCGCATGGTCAACAACCTCGACTGGACCGGCAACCTCAGCGCCCTGGACTTCCTGCGGGACATCGGCAAGCACTTCCGCGTGGGCACCATGGTCAAGAAGGAGACCGTGGCCAAGCGCCTGCACTCGGACGAGGGCATCTCCTACACGGAGTTCTCCTACCAGGTCCTGCAGGGCATGGACTACCTGAACCTGTACCGCGAGTACGGGTGCATGCTGCAGACCGGCGGCTCGGACCAGTGGGGCAACCTCACCTCGGGCACGGACCTGATCCGCAAGGTCGAGGGTGTCCACGCGCACGCCTTCGGCACCCCGCTGATCACCAACGCGGACGGCACCAAGTTCGGCAAGTCCGAGGGCAACGCGATCTGGTTGGACGGGCACATGTGCTCGCCGTACGCCTTCTACCAGTTCTGGCTCAACACCGCGGACGCGGACGTCGTGGACCGGCTCAAGGTGTTCACCTTCCTGCACCGCGGGCAGATCGAGGCCCTCGAGGAGAAGGTGCGGACCGAGCCGTTCCGGCGCGAGGCGCAGAAGACCCTCGCCTGGGAGGTCACCTCGCTCGTGCACGGGGAGGAGGCCACGCGCAAGGTGATCGCCGCGTCCGCGGCCCTCTTCGGGCAGGGCGACCTCGCCGCCGTCGACGAGGCCACCCTGGCGGCCGCCACCGCCGAGCTCCCGACGGCGGCCCCGGGCCTGGGCGCCGGCGGCCCGGTGGGCATCGTGGACCTGCTGGTGTCCACGGGCCTGTCCGGCTCGAACTCGGAGGCCCGGCGCACGGTCGCCGAGGGCGGGGCCTCGGTGAACAACGTCAAGGTCACCGACGCCGAGGCGGCCTTCGGCGCCGAGGACGCACTGCACGGACGGTACCTGATCGTGCGCCGGGGCAAGAGGAACATGGCGATGGTGGACCTCTCCGCCTGAGCCGCGCCGGTGCCGGCCACGTCGGTGGATCCGGCCGACGCCGTGCGCCGGGCGCGACGCCGGCGGGCCCGCGGTGGCAGAGTGGGAACCGTGATGGATCCCGTGCCCGCGGCCTCGCCGGTCCGCGCCGATCCCCGCGCGCCGACGCGTGCGGAGCTGGCCGCGCTGCGGGAGCGGGTGCGGGAGCTCGTCGACGGGGCCCGGGCGGCCGAGGCGGCCCAGGCCGACCGCATCGCCCGGGTGCACCCGCGGCACCGGGCCAGCGCGGCGAACCTCGTGCACTACGTCTGGCTGCGCGGCCGGGACATCCGCGACCTGCAGGGCCGGCTGGCGGACCTGGGGCTGTCCTCCCTGGGCCGGCTCGAGTCGCGCGTGCTGCCCACCCTGGAGTCGATCGCCACGATCCTGGACTGCCTCGGCGAGGCCGTGGCCCCGGGAGAACCGGCCGGACCGGGCGGACCTGCGCCGGGGTCCGCCGGGCGGGAGGCCGCAGGGCCGGGGTCCGCGGGACCCTCGCCCGGCCGACCCGCCGGTCCGGCCACGCCGCCTGCCGACGCGCCGCGCCCGGGGCGGGCGGTGCCCTCCTGGGCGGACATGCACGCCGGTCCCGAGCGTCTGGAGCGCAACGCCGAGCACCTGCTCGGTCCCCGGCCGGCGGAGCGGGCGTCCCGCATCATGGTGACCTTCCCGTCCGCCGCGGCCGATGACCCCGGCCTCGTCGCGCGGATGCTCGAGGCCGGCATGGACGTGGCCCGCATCAACTGCGCCCACGACGGGCGGCGGGAGTGGGCGGCCATGATCACCCACCTGCGCCGGGCGGAGGGGTTGCCGGAGGACGGGCGCACCGCTGCCACCGCCGGGCCCGGCGGAGGGGCCGCCCCCGGGCGCTGCCTCGTGGCCATGGACCTGGCCGGGCCGAAGCTGCGCACCGGCCCGATCGCCCCGGGGCCGCGGGTGCTGAAGATCCGGCCCCAGCGCTCCGCCACCGGACGGGTCCTCCGGCCCGCCGCCGTCGTGCTCGTCGCCCTGGACTCCGACGGCGCCGCCGCCCGCCCGCCCCGTCCTCCCGCCGAGCGCGGTGCGGCCGTGTCGGTGCGGGACGCCGCCTGGCTGGCGGGACGCTCGCCGGGTGAGCGCATCCGGTGCACCGACGCCCGGGGCGCCCGGCGCACCCTCGTGGTCACCGGCACGGAGCCGGACCGGGTCACGTGCGAGCTGGCGGGCACGGCCTATCTCACGCCCGGGACGGTGCTGACCGCGGAGGACGGGACGGCCAGTTCGCTGAGCGGACTGCCGCCGCGGCCGCAGCACCTCTTCGTCCGGGCCGGCGAGACGATCGTGCTCACGCGGTCCCTTGCCCCGGCCCGGCCCGTCCCGGGCGGTCCCCACCGCATCGGCTGCACGCTGGCGCAGGTGTTCGAGGACGCGCGAGCCGGTCACCGCATCCTCTTCGACGATGGCAGGATCGGCGGGGTGATCACCGCCGTGACCCCGGACGAGATCACGGTCCACGTCGAGGCCGCCGGCGTGGACGGCGTCCCGCTGAAGGAGCAGAAGGGCATCAACCTGCCGGACACCCGGCTGGGCATCCCCGCCCTCACCGGGGAGGACGTGGAGGCGCTGCCGTTCGTCGCCCAGCACGCGGACATGGTCAGCCTGTCCTTCGTCCGCTCGGCCCGGGACGTGGCGGAGCTGCTCGAACGGGTCCGCGGCCTGGGCCGGGAGGACCTGGACGTGGTGCTCAAGGTCGAGACCGTGGAGGCGTTCGAGAACCTGCCGCAGGTCCTGCTGGAGGCCATGCGCTGGCCGGACATCGGCGTGATGATCGCGCGTGGTGACCTCGCCGTGGAGGCCGGCTTCGAACGCTTGGCGGAGGTGCAGGAGGAGATCCTCTGGCTGTGCGAGTCCGGCCACGTCCCGGTCATCTGGGCCACCCAGGTGCTGGACTCGCTGGCGCGCACGGGCCTGCCCAGCCGGGCGGAGGTCACGGATGCCGCCATGGCCGAGCGCGCCGAGTGCGTGATGCTCAACAAGGGGCCGTTCGTCATCGAGGCGATCGAGTTCCTCTCGGGGGTGCTCGGGCGCATGGAGGGCCACGTGTCGAAGAAGCGGACGCTGCTGCGCCGGCTCCGCTCCTGGGACCTCCCCAGCGACCCGGCGTCGGGGGAGGGCCGGCCCCGCCGCGACCGCCTCGCGGACTGACGGCACCGATCGGCGTCCCGCCGCCCGGGCGGGGAGACGTGCCTCACATCAGGGGGCGGTCCGCGAGCTCTGGGTCCCAGGATCCGCGGAATCCCGCGGATCCGAGGGGTGTCGACGGCGTCCCGGGCCGATTTGGCGGCCTCCCGGGGAGGTGTGTATAGTTCTTCAGGTCGCCAGCCGCGAAAGCGGGAAATCGGCGGCCAACCCCAGATGGAATGCAGGCCTAGACGGTCGCGCCGTGAAGGTGTAACGTCGGTGGCCCGCAGGACGTATGGACGTGGGACTTCGGTCCGGGTGCGGTGAGCGCGGCGGGAACGCCGGTTTGACGGGCCGGGGAAGAGGGACTACGCTTTGAAAGCCGCGGATGAGGAAAGCGAAGAAACGGCCGGGTGAAACCGGTTTCCTTCGCCGGTACTGATCACGTGCCTGTTGTTTGAGAACTCAATAGTGTGCCAAGTTTGTTGATGCCAATTGTTTGAAATTGGTGGATGGCCTGACCGCCGCACCCCCGTGTGGTGGAGGGCCTCTTGCCAGGGATTGAATGATGCCGTGCCGGGTTTTCCGCCGGGCGTGGTGTTGTTTCTTCTGTAGTTTTTTACGGAGAGTTTGATCCTGGCTCAGGATGAACGCTGGCGGCGTGCTTAACACATGCAAGTCGAACGCTGAAGCCCCAGCTTGCTGGGGTGGATGAGTGGCGAACGGGTGAGTAACACGTGAGTAACCTTCCCTTGACTCTGGGATAAGCCTGGGAAACCGGGTCTAATACCGGATACGACCCTCCATCGCATGGTGTGGGGGTGGAAAGATTCATCGGTCTTGGATGGACTCGCGGCCTATCAGCTGGTTGGTGGGGTAATGGCCCACCAAGGCGACGACGGGTAGCCGGCCTGAGAGGGTGACCGGCCACACTGGGACTGAGACACGGCCCAGACTCCTACGGGAGGCAGCAGTGGGGAATATTGCACAATGGGCGCAAGCCTGATGCAGCGACGCCGCGTGAGGGATGACGGCCTTCGGGTTGTAAACCTCTTTCAGTAGGGAAGAAGCGCAAGTGACGGTACCTGCAGAAGAAGCGCCGGCTAACTACGTGCCAGCAGCCGCGGTAATACGTAGGGCGCGAGCGTTATCCGGAATTATTGGGCGTAAAGAGCTCGTAGGCGGTTTGTCGCGTCTGCCGTGAAAGTCCGGGGCTTAACCCCGGATCTGCGG
Organism: Citricoccus sp. SGAir0253; assembly: GCF_005877055.1. NCBI lineage: Bacteria > Bacillati > Actinomycetota > Actinomycetes > Micrococcales > Micrococcaceae > Citricoccus > Citricoccus sp. SGAir0253. The sequence continues at coordinate 1,312,606 of NZ_CP039424.1, forward strand.
TGGGTACGGGCAGACTGGAGTGCAGTAGGGGAGACTGGAATTCCTGGTGTAGCGGTGAAATGCGCAGATATCAGGAGGAACACCGATGGCGAAGGCAGGTCTCTGGGCTGTTACTGACGCTGAGGAGCGAAAGCATGGGGAGCGAACAGGATTAGATACCCTGGTAGTCCATGCCGTAAACGTTGGGCACTAGGTGTGGGGGCCATTCCACGGTTTCCGCGCCGCAGCTAACGCATTAAGTGCCCCGCCTGGGGAGTACGGCCGCAAGGCTAAAACTCAAAGGAATTGACGGGGGCCCGCACAAGCGGCGGAGCATGCGGATTAATTCGATGCAACGCGAAGAACCTTACCAAGGCTTGACATGTTCCCGACCGGGCCAGAGATGGTCCTTCCCCTCTGGGGCGGGTTCACAGGTGGTGCATGGTTGTCGTCAGCTCGTGTCGTGAGATGTTGGGTTAAGTCCCGCAACGAGCGCAACCCTCGTTCCATGTTGCCAGCGGGTCGTGCCGGGGACTCATGGGAGACTGCCGGGGTCAACTCGGAGGAAGGTGGGGACGACGTCAAATCATCATGCCCCTTATGTCTTGGGCTTCACGCATGCTACAATGGCCGGTACAATGGGTTGCGATACTGTGAGGTGGAGCTAATCCCAAAAAGCCGGTCTCAGTTCGGATTGGGGTCTGCAACTCGACCCCATGAAGTCGGAGTCGCTAGTAATCGCAGATCAGCAACGCTGCGGTGAATACGTTCCCGGGCCTTGTACACACCGCCCGTCAAGTCACGAAAGTCGGTAACACCCGAAGCCGGTGGCCCAACCCTCGTGGGGGGAGCCGTCGAAGGTGGGACTGGCGATTGGGACTAAGTCGTAACAAGGTAGCCGTACCGGAAGGTGCGGCTGGATCACCTCCTTTCTAAGGAGCGCATGGCCATCTCGTCCCGCACCAGGTGCGGGGGTTACCGGGGTGGTCCATTTGGTGCCCGTGTCGGTCCCGCGTGTGGACCGGCGGGTTGCTCATGGGTGGAACATCAACGAATGGTGCCCCTGGCCGTACCGGCCGGTGGTCCTTGCAGTACTGCGCCTGGAATGGGCGCCCCGGGGGTTGTCCTGGGGTGTCGCGCCGGCGTGTGGAAGGAGGACCCCGGGTGGATGGGCGTGGGGGTGTTGGCACACTGTTGGGTCCTGGGACAACAGGACCGGCCGCCGATCCCGGTGGCGCCCTGCCCGTCGTGGTGGGGTGGCCGGGGGGTGGTTGTTCCGGGCCTGTGGTCTGGTTCCGGCTGCACCGAGACACCGTGGTGCGTGGGTTCTCCTCCTCGTGGGGGGTGCCGGCGCGGGTGGGGGCGTGTGGCGCGGGTTGTTGTTTGGGAACTGCATAGTGGACGCGAGCATCTTATTTGCCGTCATGCCCACGCCCCCTGGCGTGGTGTGGCGGCGCCGAGAATGTAGTCATCTTTCGATGCCCGCCCGTGGTGTCCCCTCGGGGGTGCCGGCGTGGTGGGTGTCTTATGCTCATCGAGGCTTGGCCGTTGTGTGGCTAAGTTTTCAAGGGCGCATGGTGGATGCCTTGGCAACAGGAGCCGATGAAGGACGTGGGAATCTGCGATAAGCCTGGGGGAGTCGATAACCGGACGTTGAGCCCAGGATCTCCGAATGGGGGAACCCCGCACGCCGACGAGCGTGTGACCGCCGGTTGAACACATAGGCCGGTTGGAGGGAACGCAGGGAAGTGAAACATCTCAGTACCTGCAGGAAGAGAAAACAACATGTGATTCCGTCAGTAGTGGCGAGCGAACGCGGATGGGGCTAAACCGTGCACGTGTGATACCCGGCAGGGGTTGCGTGTTCGGGGTTGTGGGCCTTTGCGTCCCAGGTCTGCCGGCCTGGGGTGGTGAGGTGCGGGCGTATAGGCGAACAGGTTTGGATGCCTGACCGTAGGGGGTGAGAGTCCCGTAGCCGTAATGCGTTCCGCCGCCTAGTGAGTGTGCCCGAGTAGCACGGGGCCCGAGAAATCCCGTGTGAATCTGCCAGGACCACCTGGTAAGCCTGAATACTACCTGTTGACCGATAGCGGATCAGTACCGTGAGGGAATGGTGAAAAGCACCCCGGGAGGGGAGTGAAATAGTACCTGAAACCATGTGCCTACAATCCGTCGGAGCCCTGCGGGGTGACGGCGTGCCTTTTGAAGAATGAGCCTGCGAGTTAGTGCTGTGTCGCGAGGTTAACCCGTGGGGGGAAGCCGTAGCGAAAGCGAGTCTGAATAGGGCGATCTTAGTGGCACGGTCTAGACCCGAAGCGGAGTGATCTACCCATGGCCAGGTTGAAGCGCGTGTAAGAGCGCGTGGAGGACCGAACCCACTTCAGTTGAAAATGGAGGGGATGAGCTGTGGGTAGGGGTGAAAGGCCAATCAAACTCCGTGATAGCTGGTTCTCCCCGAAATGCATTTAGGTGCAGCGTCACGTGTTTCTTCCCGGAGGTAGAGCTACTGGATGGCTGATGGGCCCTACAAGGTTACTGACGTCAGCCAAACTCCGAATGCCGGGAAGTCAGAGCGTGGCAGTGAGACCGTGGGGGATAAGCTTCATGGTCGAGAGGGAAACAGCCCAGACCACCGGTTAAGGCCCCCAAGCGTGTGCTAAGTGGGAAAGGATGTGGAGTTGCTGTGACAACCAGGAGGTTGGCTTAGAAGCAGCCACCCTTGAAAGAGTGCGTAATAGCTCACTGGTCAAGTGATTCCGCGCCGACAATGTAGCGGGGCTCAAGCACACCGCCGAAACCGTGGCATTCAGCATCTGCTGGATGGGTAGGGGAGCGTCGTGCACGAGGTGAAGCCGGGGCGGAAGCGTCGGTGGATTGTGCACGAGTGAGAATGCAGGCATGAGTAGCGAAAGACGGGTGGGAAACCCGTCCGCCGGATGACCAAGGGTTCCAGGGTCAAGCTAATCTGCCCTGGGTAAGTCGGGACCTAAGGCGAGGCCGACAGGCGTAGTCGATGGACAACGGGTTGATATTCCCGTACCGGCGAAGAACCGCCCCTGCCGAGCCGGTGATACTAACCGCCCGAACCCGCCTGGACGCCCCTTCGGGGGCGCGTGGCGGGCAAGCGCGGGACCTGAACCGGGGAGGCAAGCGCATTAACAGGTGTGACGCAGGAAGGTAGCCGGGCCAGGCAATGGAAATGACCTGGTCCAAGGGCGTAGGGTGTCCGGTTGGCAAATCCGCCGGACGTGAGCCTGAGACCCGATAGGCCCCCACCAGGTGGGGGATCCGGTGATCCTATGCTGCCAAGAAAAGCATCGGCGCGAGGTTCCAGCCGCCCGTACCCCAAACCGACACAGGTGGTCAGGTAGAGAATACCAAGGCGATCGAGAGAATCATGGTTAAGGAACTCGGCAAAATGCCCCCGTAACTTCGGGAGAAGGGGGGCCCCAACCCTGACATCCACGCGCTGGATGGAGGGGATCGGGGCCGCAGAGACCAGGGGGAAGCGACTGTTTATCAAAAACACAGGTCCGTGCGAAGTCGCAAGACGATGTATACGGACTGACTCCTGCCCGGTGCTGGAAGGTTAAGAGGACCTGTTAGCCGCAAGGCGAAGCGGAGAATTTAAGCCCCAGTAAACGGCGGTGGTAACTATAACCATCCTAAGGTAGCGAAATTCCTTGTCGGGTAAGTTCCGACCTGCACGAATGGAGTAACGACTTCCCCGCTGTCTCAACCGTGAACTCGGCGAAATTGCACTACGAGTAAAGATGCTCGTTACGCGCAGAAGGACGGAAAGACCCCGAGACCTTTACTATAGTTTGGTATTGGTGTTCGGTGTGGCTTGTGTAGGATAGGTGGGAGACTGTGAAGCGGGCACGCCAGTGCTCGTGGAGTCATCGTTGAAATACCACTCTGGTCACATTGGACATCTAACTTCGGCCCGTGATCCGGGTCAGGGACAGTGCCTGATGGGTAGTTTAACTGGGGCGGTTGCCTCCCAAAATGTAACGGAGGCGCCCAAAGGTCCCCTCAGCCTGGTTGGCAATCAGGTGTCGAGTGCAAGTGCACAAGGGGGCTTGACTGTGAGAGAGGCATCTCGAGCAGGGACGAAAGTCGGGACTAGTGATCCGGCGGCCCGTTGTGGAACGGCCGTCGCTCAACGGATAAAAGGTACCTCGGGGATAACAGGCTGATCTTGCCCAAGAGTCCATATCGACGGCATGGTTTGGCACCTCGATGTCGGCTCGTCGCATCCTGGGGCTGGAGTAGGTCCCAAGGGTTGGGCTGTTCGCCCATTAAAGCGGTACGCGAGCTGGGTTCAGAACGTCGTGAGACAGTTCGGTCCCTATCCTCTGCGCGCGCAGGAAATTTGAGAAGGTCTGTCCTTAGTACGAGAGGACCGGGACGGACGAACCTCTGGTATGTCAGTTGTACCGCCAGGTGCACCGCTGATTGGCTACGTTCGGAACGGATAACCGCTGAAAGCATCTAAGCGGGAAGCCAGCTTCGAGATGAGATTTCCACACCCCTCGTGGGTGGGAGGCCCCCAGCAGACCACTGGGTTGATAGGCCGGACGTGGAAGCAAGGACCAACGACTTGTGAAGCCGACCGGTACTAATAGGCCGACAACTTAAACACACAACACCACCCGGTGTCCCCGCTTCAGGGGCGCCCACCGGGATGGCCAGGTGCGCAGCGTCCACTATGCGGTTGCGGAACAACAACCCGACCGAACCACCACCCCCCGCGGGGGCGGCCGGCCCGGGGCACCACCCCGGGCACCCCACCAGCCCCCCGGCACGCCGGGCCTGGCCGGGGCCCAGTATGGGTACAATTGAACAGTGCAACCACAGTGTTGTAACCACCAAGCCACCCCCGACACGGCGGCCCACCCCACCCCCACCCGGGGAGTGCGGGGCACGGGCCCGGACAGGGCGGTCACAGGGTTACGGCGGTCATAGCGTGGGGGAAACGCCCGGTCCCATTCCGAACCCGGAAGCTAAGGCCCACAGCGCCGATGGTACTGCATCCGGGAGGATGTGGGAGAGTAGGACGCCGCCGGACAACCATTCCAGGAAGGGCCCCGCACACCCGTGCGGGGCCCTTCCTGCTGTAACACCAAGAATACGGTCGGCTACGCTGGTGTGGCCGACCCGCGGTGCGGGACGTCTCCCGGCGCCGTGGTCGACCCTGCTGACGAGAGGATCCCCTGGATGTCCGAGAACGAGGAACGCTCCGGCCCGTTCGGCCGAGACAGGCGCCAGGGCGGCGCCCGGTCCGGCGGCTGGTCCCGCCCCGGCGGCGGCCGAGCCGCAGGCCGCGGTGGCCGTGACCGGGATGCCGATCAGCGAGGCTCGGGCAGGTCCGGCGCCGGTTCCCACGGCCGCCGGGACGAGGAGGGCGGCGCCCGGCCGTTCCGTCGTGACGACAGGCGTAATGAGCGTCGTGGTGACGGCGAAGGGCGTCGCGAGGACCGTTCCTCCCGTGAGGGCCAGTGGAACGACCGGCCCCGGCGGGACGAGGGTTCCCGGCGCGATGACCGTCGTGGGGGCGGCCAGCGCGTGGAGCGTGGCTTCCGCGATGGCGGTGGTCCGGATCGCGGCGAGGGCTATCGCTCCCGTCGGGATGACCGGGGCCAGGACGGCGGCCGCGGCGACGACCGTCGCCCGCGCGACGATCGCGAGGGGCGCGGCGGCTGGCGTGGCGATCGGGGTGCCGGCGGATTCCGCCGGGACGATCGCCGTGATGAGCGTGCCCGTCGGGATGACCGCGCTGGGAGCGGATTCGCCCGCGAGGATCGTCGGGATGAGCGTGCCCGTCGGGATGACCGTGGCGGCGGTTTCCGTCGCGATGACCGTGGCGGCGGTTTCCGTCGCGATGACCGCGGCGGGGATCGGCCGCGCCGCGATGAGCGTGCAGGGGATCGTCCCCGTCGTGAGGACCGTGGCGCCGGTGACTTCCGTCGTGGCGATCGCCGTGATGAGCGTCCCCGTCGGGATGACCGCGCCGGGAGCGGATTCCGTCGTGACGACCGCGGTGGGGACCGGCCTGGGCGTGACGACCGACGTGAGGGGCGCTACGGCGACGACCGCGGGGGACGCCGGAACGAGGGGCGCGGCGGTGGCGGCTGGCGCCGCGATGACCGGCCGCGCCAGTTTGACCGGCGAGGCGGTGGCTTCCGTCCCGAGGACCGTCCGGGCTCGGGGCCGGGCGATGACCGGAACGAGGCGACCCGCGCGCACAACCCGGCGGACCTGCGCAGCGCGAACCGGCCGGAGCGGGCGAAGTCCCCGGAGATCGACGAGGACGTGACCGGCAAGGAGCTCGATCGTGCGACCTCCCGGGAACTGGACACGCTCGACGACCGCAACCGACCGTGGGTGGCCCGGCACCTCGTCATGGCGGGGCGGCTGCTGGCCATCGATCCCGAGCTGTCCTTCGAGCACGCGCTGGCGGCGAGCCGCCGCGGCGGGCGTCTCGGCTGCGTCCGCGAGGCCGTGGGCCTGACCGCCTACGCGGCCGGCCACTACGCCGAGGCCCTGCGCGAGTTCCGCACCTACCGGCGGATCTCGGGAGACAACTCGCACCTGCCGGAGATGGTGGACAGCGAGCGGGCCCTGGGCCGCCACGCCAAGGCGCTCGAGCTGGCCGCCGAGGTCGACCACGCGACGCTGGACAAGGCGATCCGCGCCGAACTCGTGATGGTGCTGTCCGGGGTCCACCGCGATCTCGGCGAGACGGACGCCGCGCTGGCGGTCCTCCAGGTGCCGGAGCTGGACCGCAACCGCGGGTTCTCCTTCAGCCCGCGCCTGTTCCGCGCCTATGCCGATGCGCTCGAGGAGGCCGGCCGGGGCACGGAGGCCCAGGAGTGGCGGCGCCAGGCGGGCGTCGCCGAGCGCGCGCTGGGCATCGGCGACTTCGCCGAGCCGGAGATCGTGGACTTCGGCCTCGACGAGGAGGAACGGCCGGAGCGTCGGCCCCGGGCGCGCGACCTCGTGCCGCCGGGTGCGACGGCCGCGGACCCGGACGCCGCCGCCGAGGGGGCGGCCCCGGACGCCCCGGCCCGCGCCGAGGGCGACCTGCTGCCCACCGACCCGGACGCGCCGTCCGCGGCCGACGAGGGGGCGGCCCCGGATGCGGACGCCGCCGACGAGGAGCCGTCTGGCGCGCCACTCGCCGACCCGGACGCCCCCTCCTCGGCCGGCGAGTCGGACGCCGTCGGGCAGGCCGGGGAGGCCGAGACCGAGGCGCCCCTCCGCTCCGGCCAGGACGCCGAGGCCGAGGGCGGCGAGCAGGCCGACCGCCGCACCGAGCGCACCGCCGAGGGCGACTGACCTGTGGCGCCGCGGTTCTTCGACGGCCACGACGCCGTCCTCTGCGACCTGGACGGCGTGGTCTACGCCGGCGACCACGCGGTCGCCGGCGCGGTGGAGACGTTGCGCGAGCTGGGGGGCCGGGGCGTCCCGGTGGCCTACGTGACCAACAACGCCTCGCGGGCCCCCGAGGCCGTGGCCGCGCACCTCAACGCCTTCGGGCTGGAGGTCACGGGGGACCGGGTCTTCGGGTCCGCCGCCGCCGGCGTGGCCCTGCTGGACGAGGTGCTCGGGGGGCGGGCCGCCCGCGTGCTCGTCGTCGGCTCGGATCACCTGCGCTCCCTCGTGGGCGCCGCCGGCCATCGCGTGGTGGGCTCCGCGGCCGAGGCGCCCGACGCCGTCATCCAGGGCTTCGACCCCTCGGTGTGCTGGGCCGACCTGGCGGAGGCGTCGTACGCCGTGCGCGCCGGTGCCCGGTGGGTGGCGACCAACACGGACCTCACCATCCCGCGCGCCGAGGGCATCGCCCCGGGGAACGGGGCGCTAGTGGAGGCGGTCGCCCGGGCGACCGGGACGCGGCCGGTCGCCGCCGGCAAGCCCGAGCCCGTGCTGTTCCGCATGGCCGCCCGGGCCGTGGGCGCCCGTCGTCCGCTCGTCGTCGGGGACCGCCTGGACACGGACATCCTCGGGGGCAACCGCTCCGGCTTCGACACCGCCCTCGTCCTCACGGGCGTGGACGATCGGGAGTCGGCCGCCGCGGCCCCCGCCGAGCAGCAGCCCACGTGGCTGCTCGCCGGGCTGCCGGACCTGCTGGGCCGGCCCCCGCAGCGCTGGGCGCCGGGGGAGCGGCCGTGACGGACGGACGCACGGTGCCCACCGGGGATACCGCCGTCGATGCCGTGCTCTCCGGGCTGGAGGGGGCCGGCGACCTCGGCCCGGCGGAGGAGATCGAGGCCTACCGCGCGGCGCTGGACGGGCTCGGCCGGCTCCTCGAGGAGCAGCCCCGGATGCCGGGCGCCGGATGACCCCGCCGCAGGTCGCGGGCGCACGCCCGGGCGGGACGGAGCGCCTCGACGTCGCCCTCGCCCGGCGCGGGCTGGCTCGGTCCCGCAGCGAGGCGGCCGGCCTCATCGCGGCCGGGGAGGTGACGGTCAACGGCACGGTCGCCACGCGCCCCGCGCTGCGGTGCTCGGAGCAGGACGAGGTCGCCCTGGTCGCGCGGGGGCCACGCTACGTCTCGCGCGCCGGGCACAAGCTGGCCGGGGCGCTCGAGGCGTTCGCCGCCGTCGTGCCGGCGGGGCGACGCTGCCTGGACGCGGGGGCCTCCACGGGCGGGTTCACCGACGTGCTGCTGCGTGCCGGGGCCGAGCGCGTGGTGGCGGTGGACGTCGGCCACGGCCAGCTCGTGGACTCCCTGCGCTCGGACCCGCGCGTCAACGTCCACGAGGGCCTGAACGTCCGCGACCTGGACGTGGCGGAGATCGGCGGGCCCGTGGACCTCGTGGTGTCCGACCTGTCGTTCATCTCCCTGCGGCTCGTGATGGACCCGCTCGCCCGGGCCTGCCGCGAGGGCGCGGACCTGGTGCTCATGGTCAAGCCCCAGTTCGAGGTGGGCCGGCAGGCCCTGCCGCGCACCGGCGTCGTGGTGGACCCCGGGGCCCGACGGCGGGCGGTCGCCGGCGTGCTCGAGGCGGCGGGCCGCGCGGGCCTGGTCCCGCGCGGCCTGGCGCGCTCCCCGCTGCCCGGGCAGGACGGCAACCTCGAGTTCTTCCTGTGGCTCTCCCGGCCGGAGGCCGACGGCGGCCGGTCCGGTGCCGGTCCGGTGCCGGTCCCGGGGGACGCCTGGCTGGACGGCCAGGCCGTGGACTGGGACTGAGGGCTGCCGTCCACACCCCGGCGGGGCCCCGAGGGGGCCGTGGGCCACGTGGGTATCCTTGTGCCCATGGCTCGCAGAATCCTCGTCCTCGCCCATACCGGCCGTGAGGACGCCATCCGGGCGGCCATCCACACGTGCGCCAAGCTGCAGGAGGCGGGGCTCGTCCCCGTCCTGCTGTCCGCCGACGCCCACGCGATCCGGGAGGCGATCGGCACCGGGGTGGTGCCGGCCCTGGACAGCGCCCCCGAGACCCTGGACCTCGACTGCACCCTGGCGGACATCGCCCTGGGCGTGGTGCTCGGCGGTGACGGGTCCGTGCTGCGCGCCGCCGAGCTCGTCCGCGAGGGCGGGGTGCCGCTGCTGGCGGTCAACCTGGGCCACGTGGGCTTCCTGGCCGAGTCCGAGCGCACCGACCTGGGCCGCACCGTCGAGGCGGTGGTCGCCGAGGACTACTCGGTCGAGGAGCGCATGGCGATCGACGTCCGGGTGTACGACGACGACACCCTCGTCGCCAGGACGTGGGCGCTGAACGAGGCCAGCGTGGAGAAGTCCAACCGCGAACGCATGCTCGAGGTCATCACCGCGGTGGACGGCCGGCCGATCTCCACCTACGGTTGCGACGGCATCGTCATGGCCACCCCCACCGGTTCCACCGCCTACGCCTTCTCCGCGGGCGGCCCGGTCGTCTGGCCGGAGGTCCAGGCCATGCTGATGGTGCCGATCAGCGCCCACGCCCTCTTCGTCCGCCCGCTCGTGGTGTCCCCGGACTCCGTGCTCACCGTCGAGGTGCTGCCGCGGACCAACGAGCCCGGGGTGCTGTGGTGCGACGGGCGGCGCACCGTGGACCTGCCGCTCGGCGCCCGCATCGAGGTGACCCGGTCCGCGCAGCCGGTGCGGATCGCCCGGCTCTCCCGCACGCCCTTCTCCGAGCGGCTGGTCCGCAAGTTCAACCTCCCCACCAAGGGCTGGCGGGGCCCCGTGACGGAACAGGACCGGGCCGAGGTGGCCGCGCGGGAGGCCCGCTACGCCGCGTTGCAGGCCGAGCGCGGCTCCTCCGACTCGCCCGGCGTCTCGGTCGTGGAGCCGCACCACCTGGCGCCCCGGCCGGGGGTCGTGCCGCCGGCCACCGCCGCCGTGCCCGTGGTGGTCCGGAAGGACGAGCGGCTGCCCCTGGCCCGCTCCAGCGCCACCCCCGCGGAACCCGACCCGTGGCACGCTCCCGGGCCGGCGGACGGGGCGGGCGCATGATCGAGTACCTGTCCATCAACGGGCTGGGCGTCATCGGGGACGCCTCCGTGGAACTGGACCCCGGGTTCACCGTGGTCACCGGCGAGACCGGCGCGGGCAAGACCATGGTGGTGACCGCGCTGAACCTGCTGCTCGGCGCGCGGGCCGATGCCGGGGCCGTGCGCCACGGCGCCTCGCACGCCACCGTGGAGGCCGGCTTCCGGCTCCCCGCCTCGAACGCGGCCGTGGGGCTCGCGGAGCAGGCGGGCGCGGTGCTCGATGACGAGGGAGACGGTGACGAGGGAGACGGTGACGGGGGAGACGGTGACGGGGCCGCCGGGATGCGGTCCCTCGTCGTCACCCGGTCCGTGGGCGCCTCCGGCAGCTCCTCGCGCTCCCGCGCCTCGGCCGGCGGGCGCGGCGTGCCGGTGGCCCTGCTGGGCGAGCTGGGGGAGCACCTCGTGGCCGTGCACGGCCAGGCGGACCAGCTCCGGCTGCGCTCGGCCGCCGCCCAGCGCCATGCCCTCGACGCCTTCGCCGGCACCCCGCTGGCCGCGGCCCTCGAGGGCTACCGCCGGGACTACGCGGCCTGGCGCGCCGCGCGGGCCGAGCTGGACGAGATCACCACCCACGAGCAGGACCGTGCCCGGGAGGCCGAGAACCTGCAGCGCTCCCTCGAGGAGATCGACGAGGCCGCGGTCACCGCGGGCGAGGACGAGGAGGTCCGGGCCCGGATCCAGCGGCTGGAGAACGTCGAGGAGCTGCGCGCCGCCTCCCTGGGCGCCCACGCCCACCTCGCCGGGGCCGACGCCGCGGAGGCCGTGGACGTCCCGGCCGCCGAGGCGCTCGTGGAGGCCGCCCGCCAGGCCCTCCTCCAGGCCCCGGGCAACGACGCGGAGCTGACCGCGCTCGTCGCCCGGCTGGCCGAGGTGGGGATCGTGCTGGCCGACATCTCGGCCGACCTGGCCGGGTACGCGGCCCGGCTGGACGACGATGCCGCCGCAGACCTGGACACCGCCCAGTCGCGGCTGGCGGAGCTGACCCGGCTGATGCGGCTGTACGGTCCCGAGCTGACGGACGTGCTGGACTGGGCCGAGCGCCACCGGGCGCGGCTGGACGAGCTGCAGGGCGACTCCGGGCGCATCCAGGAGCTCACGGCGGAGGTCGAGCGCCTCGAGACCGCCGTCCTGCGGGGGGCCTCGGAACTCACCGCGCTGCGGACGGCCGCCGCCGAGGAGCTCTCCGCACGGGTCACCGAGGAACTGCACGCCCTGTCCATGCCGGATGCGAGCTTCCACGCCTCGGTGACCACGGGCGGGGAGCCGGGCCCGCACGGCGCGGACGAGGTCGCGCTGCTGCTGCAGCCCCACGCCGGCTCCGAACCCCGGCCGCTGGGCAAGGGCGCCTCCGGCGGTGAGCTCTCCCGCGTCATGCTGGCCCTCGAGGTCGTCCTGGCGGCCACCGACCCCGTGCCCACGTTCGTGTTCGACGAGGTGGACGCGGGAGTGGGCGGCGAGGCGGCGGTGCAGATCGGCCGGCGCCTGGCCCTGCTGGCCCGCCACGTGCAGGTCATCGTGGTCACGCACCTGCCCCAGGTCGCGGCGTTCGCGGACCGGCACCTGCGGGTGACCAAGGACTCGGACTCCGACGCGGGCTTCACCACCTCGGACGTCCGGCGCCTCGAGGGCGAGGACCGGGTGGCGGAACTGGCCCGGATGCTCGCCGGCCGCTCGGGCTCCGGCTCGGCCCGGGACCACGCGCGGGAACTCCTGGCGGCCTCCCGCGCCTGATACGATCGGAACCCGTGGTGCAACGATCCTCTCGATTCCAGAAGACCCCCAACGCGACCCGCCAGATCTTCGTCACCGGCGGCGTCGCCTCATCCCTCGGGAAGGGCCTGACGGCATCGTCGCTCGGGCACCTGCTCCGGGCCCGTGGCCTCTCGGTCACCATGCAGAAGCTGGACCCGTACCTCAACGTGGACCCGGGGACCATGAACCCGTTCCAGCACGGCGAGGTGTTCGTCACGGAGGACGGGGCCGAGACCGACCTGGACATCGGCCACTACGAGCGGTTCCTCGACGAGGACCTCGACGGGCTGAACAACGTCACGACCGGCCAGGTCTACTCGACCGTCATCGAGAAGGAGCGCCGCGGCGACTACCTCGGGGACACGGTCCAGGTCATCCCCCACATCACGGACGAGATCAAGCGGCGCATGCGCCTGCCGTCCACGTGGGGCGGCGAGGAGGACCGGCGTGACCCCCGCACGGCCGGCCGCCGCGCGCCGGACGTGATCATCACCGAGATCGGCGGCACCGTCGGGGACATCGAGTCGCAGCCGTTCCTCGAGGCCGCCCGCCAGGTGCGCCAGGACATCGGCCGGGACAACGTGTTCTTCGTGCACGTCTCCCTCGTCCCCTACATCGGGCCGTCGCAGGAGCTCAAGACCAAGCCCACGCAGCACTCGGTGGCCGAGCTGCGCTCGATCGGCATCCAGCCGGACGCGATCGTCATCCGCTCGGACCGCGAGGTCCCGCAGGACGTGCGGGACAAGATCGCCCGGATGTGCGACGTGGACAACGACGCCGTGATCAACTGCGCCGACGCCCCGTCCATCTACGACATCCCCAAGATCATCCACGCCCAGGGCCTGGACGCCTACGTGGTGCAGTCGCTGGACCTGAAGTTCAAGGACGTGGACTGGTCCCGCTGGGACAGCCTCATCGAGGTGGTCCACCACCCGAAGCACGAGCTCGAGGTGGCCCTGGTCGGCAAGTACATCGACCTGCCCGACTCCTACCTCTCCGTCACCGAGGCGCTGCGCGCCGGGGGCTTCGGCAACGACGCCCGCGTGCGGATCCGCTGGGTGCCCTCCGACGAGTGCTCCACGGAGTCCGGCGCCGCGAAGGCCCTGGACGGCGTGGACGCGATCTGCGTGCCCGGGGGCTTCGGCGTGCGCGGCCTCGACGGCAAGATCGGCGCCCTGCGCTACGCCCGGGAACGCGGCGTGCCGGCGCTGGGGCTGTGCCTGGGGCTGCAGACCATGGTCATGGAGTACGCCCGCACGGTCCTCGGCATGGAGGGCGCCTCCTCCACCGAGTTCGAGCCGGACACCGACTACCCGGTGATCGCCACGATGGCGGAGCAGGAGCACATCGTCGCCGGCGCCGGGGACCTCGGCGGCACCATGCGCCTGGGTTCCTACCCGGCGGCATTGAAGGAGGGCTCCGTGGTCGCCGAGGCCTACGGGTCCACGGAGGTCACGGAGCGCCACCGCCACCGCTACGAGGTCAACAACGCCTACCGCGAGCAGCTCGAGGAGGCCGGCCTCGTCGTGTCCGGGACCTCCCCGGACGGGACGCTCGTGGAGTTCGTCGAGCTGCCCCGCGAGGTCCACCCGTTCTACGTGTCCACGCAGGCGCACCCGGAGTTCAAGTCCCGGCCCACCGACCCGCACCCGCTGTTCCGCGGGCTCGTGGCCGCGGGGCTCGAGCACCAGCGGGCGGCCCGGTCCCGCGGCTGAGCCCGCGGGGCGCGGCCCCCGACGTCGTCCAGGAGCACCCACCCCCCACCGAGGAGCAACCGACCACCATGGCCTATGACCCCCACGACGGCGGACCCGTCGCCGACCGGCCCGCGGCCCGTCCCGTGGAGCGCTCCGGGACGGCGTTCCAGGGCGCGGTCTGGGACGTGGCGCGCGAGTCGTTCCGGATGCACGCCGGCGGGGAGGTCCTGGACCGGGAGTTCATCCGCCACCCGGGGGCGGTGGCCGTGGTGGCCCTCGACGACCGCGACCGCGTCCGCATGATCCGCCAGTACCGCCACCCGGTCGGCCGGGAGCTCTGGGAGGTCCCCGCCGGGCTGCTCGACGTCGAGGGCGAACCGATGCTGGACGCCGCCCGGCGCGAGCTGGCCGAGGAGGCCGACCTGGTGGCCGCGCGGTGGGACGTGCTCGTGGACTTCTACACCACGCCGGGCTCCTCGTCCGAGCGGATCCGCGTGTACCTCGCCCGCGACCTCGCCGAGGTCCCGGTGGACGAGCGGCACCACCGGACGGGGGAGGAGGCCGGCATGCCCCTGGCCTGGGTCCCGGTGGCGGAGGCCGTGGAGGCGGTGCTCTCCGGCCGGATGCGCAACCCCTCCACCGCGCTGGGCATCCTCGCGCTGCACGCCCACGCCGCCCGCGGCTTCGCCGGGCTGCGGCCCGCGGACGCGCCCTGGGAGCCCGCGGAGGAGATGGCGGGGGCGACGCCGGCCGGGGACCCGTCGGCCCCGGGGGCGGCGACGGGCGCCCCCGGACGGCCCGCCGCCCCGTGAGCGCCCAGGCCCACCCGGCCGTGGTCCCGGAGGAGGTGCCGCGGTCCCTCACGCGCCCGGCCGAGGCCTACCTGGACCACCTCGCCGTGGAGCGCGGCATGTCCCCCAACACGCTCGCGGCCTACCGCCGGGACGTGACGCGCTACCTGGCGTGGCTGCACGCCGCGGGCGTCGCCACGCCGGGCGAGGTCGCCCGCCGGCACGTCACCGGCTTCCTCCAGGCCCTCGGCACGGGCGCCGACGGCGGCCACCCGCTGGCGCCGCGCTCGGCGGCGCGCACGATCGTCGCGGTGCGGGGCCTGCACCGGTTCTGGATGCTCGAGCAGCTGACCGAGACCGACCCGGCCAGGGACGTCACCCCGCCCCGGCCGGTGCAGGAGCTGCCCAAGGCCATCCCGGTCGACCAGGTCACCGCCCTGCTGGAGGCCGTGCCGGTGGACACGCCCGCCGGGCTGCGGGATCGCGCCCTGCTGGAGTTCCTCTACGCCACGGGGGCCCGCATCTCGGAGGCGGTCGGCCTGGACGTCGACGACGTCATCGGCGCCGTGCGCGACGGCGTGGCCGGTGCCGCGCGGGGTCCCGGCGAGGCCGCCGGGGACGCGAGCCGGGAGGCCGACGGACAGGCCACGGGCGGTGCCGCCGGTGCGGGAGACGCGGGCCCCGCCGTCGTGCGCCTGTTCGGCAAGGGCTCCAAGGAGCGGATCGTGCCGCTCGGCTCCTTCGCCACGGCCGCCGTCGAGGCGTGGCTGGTGCGCGGGCGTCCCGCCCTGGCCGCCCACGGCGGCGCCGGGGGACCGGCCCTGTTCCTGAACCAGCGCGGCGGCCGGCTGTCCCGCCAGTCCGCGTGGACCATCCTCAAGAAGGCCGCCGAGCGGGCCGGGCTCGAGACCGAGGTCTCCCCGCACACGCTGCGCCACTCCTTCGCCACGCACCTGCTGGAGGGCGGGGCGGACGTGCGGGTGGTGCAGGAACTGCTCGGCCACGCCTCGGTGACCACCACGCAGGTCTACACCCTCGTCACGGCGGACACCCTGCGGGAGGTCTATGCCGCCGCACACCCCCGCGCCTTGGGCTGAGCCGCGAGTCCCCGCAGGTCACGAACCGGTGAGGCCGGGCCGCCGGCCGTTCCGCCCCACGGGGGACCCTGCTGGGATGGAGGTTCGTGACATCCCAGCCGCGGGAGGCCGCTGCCCGGTCGCGGGGGACAGGATCCCCGCGCCGGGTCGGCGCCCCGGCCCGAAGGAGGACCCGTGCCCATCCATCACCCGCCATCCATCCCCGACCACCGCACCGTACCGCCCGGCCGCTCCGGGGAGCACCGTCCCGACGGGGCGGCGGCCGTCCCCGCGCCGGCCCGCCGTCCCGGCGCCCCCCGAGGTGCAGCCGGGGTGCTGGCCCTCGGGGCCGTGGCCTCGCTGCTGCTGTCCGCCTGCGCGGCGGGGGACGCGGGCACGCCGGCCGAGGAATCGGCCGGCCCCGCCGGATCATCGGCGGCGGCCGCACCGGGGTCCTCGGGAGCGACGTCGGCCACGGCCTCGGCATCCTCGGGTCCTGCCTCGTCCACCCCTGCCTCGTCCACCCCTGCCTCGTCCACCCCTGCCTCGTCGAGCCCGGCCGCGGCCCCCGGTTCGGCCTCCGGCCGCACCCACACGAGCGAGTCGGGGTACTTCACCTGGAGGGTCCCGGCCGGCTGGGACGTGGAGCAGACGGAGTTGGACGACTCCCAGGAGGACGCCACGGGGGTGCCCTACGAGACCCTGCGGTTCCGGAACGGGGAGGAGACCGCCGAGTTCCGTGCGACCACGGGACTGGGACCCACGGACAACGACGGGCCCAGGCCGGACCTCGTGGCGGTCCTCGAGGTGGAGCCGCTGCCGGACGTACCCGTCAACCGCGGCGGTGAGGGGCCGACCGGCGAGATCTGGTACCGGGCGTCGCTGTTGCGCGCGAACGAGGCGGTCGCGGGACTGCCGCCGTACTTCGACGGCGGCGACGAGTACGTCCTGGCCGTCCAGGTGGTGAACGTCCCGGCGGGCGTCGACCCGGAGCCGAGGGACGAGGCCGACTACTGGGCGGCCTGGACCTACTTCCTCCCCGCCGTCGAGGGGCACCAGGAGGGCACCGCCAACATCCTGGCCGGCGAGATCACGCAGGACGAGGCCGAGGAGCTCACCGGCGAGCGGGGCGAGGAGGCGATGCGCGCGGTCCTGGACAGCCCCGACTACGCGCAGCTGCGGGACCTCGCCACCTCCATGGAGGTCCGCCGGCCCTGAGCGTCCCGGGACCGACGACGGCCGGTCGCCTCCCGCGGGAGGCGACCGGCCGTCGTCGGGGGAGCGGGACCGGCTCAGGCGGTCGGCAGGTGCCGCTCGTCGGGTCCGTCGTAGGCGGCCAGGGGCCGGATGAGCGAGTTGTCGGCCCGCTGCTCCATGACGTGGGCGGTCCAGCCGGTCACGCGCGCGGCGATGAACAGCGGCGTGAACAGCTCGGTGTCGAAGCCCATGAGGTGGTAGGTGGGTCCAGCGGGGTAGTCGAGGTTGGGCTTGATCGCCTTGGCCTCGTCCATCGCCTGCTCCAGGCCGTTGTACAGCCCCAGGATCTCGTGCCGGCCGAAGTACTCGATCATCGCGTCGAGGGCCTTCTTCATGGTGGGCACCCGGGAGTCGCCGTGCTTGTAGACGCGGTGCCCGAAGCCCATGACCTTCCTCTTCTGGGCCAGGGCCTGTTCCATCCAGGCCTTGGCGCGGGCCTTGGCCTCCTCCTGCGACTCCTCCGGGCGGATCCCGATCTCGTCGAAGGTGTGCATGACGGCCTCGTTGGCCCCGCCGTGCAGGGGCCCCTTGAGCGCCCCGATGGCCCCGGTCACGGCCGAGTGCAGGTCGGACAGGGTGGAGGTGATGACCCGCGCCGTGAAGGTCGAGGCGTTGAAGGAGTGCTCGGCGTAGAGGATCATCGAGACCCGGAACGCGTCCACGACCTCCTCGGCGGCCTCCTCGCCGAAGGTCATCCACAGGAAGTTGTGCGAGTAGTCCAGGTCGTCCCGCGGGGCGACGGGCTCGGTGGGCCCGCCGGCCGTGCGGCGGCGCTGCTCGTAGGCGACGACGGCGGGCAGCTGGGCGAACAGGGTCGTCGCCTTCTCCATCTCGGCCTCCGGTGAGGAGTCCTCCGCCAGCGGGTGCTGGGCGCCGAGGATGGACACGGCCGTGCGGACGGAGTCCATGGGGTGGCACGTGACCGGCAGGGCGTCGAGGGCGGCCTTGACGTGGGGGTCCAGCGCGCGGTTCGCCCGCTCGTGCGCGGTGAACGCGGCCAGCTGCTCGTCGGTGGGCAGCTCGCCGTTCCACAGCAGGTGGGCCACGGCCTCGAAGGGCTGCGCGGCGGCGAGTTCCTGGACCGGGTAACCCCGGTAGAGCAGCGAGTTGGTCTCCGGGTTGACCTTCGAGATGGCGGTGTAGTCGGCCACCACCCCGGCCAGCCCCTTCTTGATGTCGTTCTGCGTCTCGGTCATGACGGGTCCTTTCGGGGACGGGTTCATCCGGCGTCCGTGCCGCCGGCGGTGCGGTGGTCCTCGAGCCCGGGCACCTGGAAGTCGAAGACGCCCGCGTCGAAGCCGTTGTACCCCTCGTAGTCGACGAGGTCGTAGAGCCGTGCCCTCGTGAGCATATGCCCCACGGACGACTGTTGGGTGCCCTCGGCGCGGATCGTCGCCAGCACCCGCTCCATGGCCCCGAGGGCGGTGCGCAGCAGCGTGACCGGGTAGATCACGAGTGCCACGCCGGCCGAGGCGAGCTGGTCCCGGGTGAACAGCTCGGACTTGCCGAACTCGGTCATGTTGGCCAGCACGGGCACGTCCACGGCGGAGCACACGGCCTCGAACTCGGACAGGTCCTTCAGGGCCTCGGGGAAGACGGCGTCCGCCCCGGCGTCCACGAGGGCCTTGGCCCGGTCCACGGCGGCCCGCAGCCCGCCGGCGCCCTCGACCCCGCGCACGTCCGTGCGGGCCATGATGAGGAAGTCCCCGTCCCGGCGGGCCCGGGCGGCGGCGGCGATCCGCTGGGTGGCGGTGGACAGGTCCACCACCGACTTGTTGTCCAGGTGGCCGCACCGCTTGGGGTTGACCTGGTCCTCGAGGTGGCAGCCGGCCACCCCCGCGTTCTCCAGCTCCTGCACGGTGCGGGCCACGTTCATCGGCTCGCCGAAGCCGGTGTCCGCGTCCACGATGGCCGGCAGGTCGGTGACCCGGGCGATCTGCCCGGCCCGCTGGGCGACCTCCGTCAGCGTGGTCAGGCCGATGTCCGGCAGGGCCAGCTCGTTGGCCAGCACGGCGCCGGAGACGTAGAGGCCGGAGAAGCCCTGTTCCTCCACGAGCCGGGCTGAGATGGGGGTGTAGGCGCCGGGGAACTGAACGGCCGCCCCGGGCTGGAGCAGCTCCCGGAGCCGGCGGCGCTTCTGGGCCGCGGTGAGCGAGGAGTACAGCATCAGAACAGTCCCTCCGGCGCGGCGGCGAGGTCGACGACGCCGTCGGCGGCGGTGATGTTGAGCTGGTCCAGCTCCCCGGCGCCGAGCGAGGCGGTGCGCTGGGCGGCGTCGAGGAACCGCTCGATCTCGGCGGGTGCCACCAGGCCCTCGGCCAGGGTGCGGAACTTGCCGATGTACTGCTCGCGGCCGAACGGGCGGGCGCCCAACGGGTGGGCGTCGGCCACGGCGATCTCGTCGCGGACCACGGTGCCGTCCGCCAGGGTGATCTCCACGGCGCCGCCGAAGGCCTTCTCGGCCAGGTCCAGCGAGTGGTAGCGGCGCGTCCACTCGGGGTCCTCGGTGGTGGTCACCTTGTGCCACAGCTCCACGGTGTCCGGGCGCGCCGCGCGCTCGGGGGCGTAGGAGTCCACGTGGTGCCACGCGCCGTCCTGCAGGGCGACGGTGAAGATGTACGGGATCGAGTGGTCCAGCGTCTCGCGCGAGGCCCGCGGGTCGTACTTCTGCGGGTCGTTCGCCCCGGAGCCGATGACGTAGTGCGTGTGGTGGGAGGTCCGGATCAGCACCGACTCCACGTTCGCCGGGTCCGTGGTCTCGGGGTGCTCGCGGTGCAGCCGGCGGGCCAGGTCGATCCAGGCCTGCGCCTGGTACTCGGCCGAGTGCTCCTTGGTGTAGGTGTCCAGGATGGCGCGCTTGGGCTCCCCGGGGGCCGGCAGCGGCACCGCGTAGCGGGCCTCGGGCCCGTCGAGCAGCCAGGCGATGACCCCGTCCTCGCCCTCGTAGATCGGCACGGGAGAGGTCTGGCCGCGCATCGCGCGGTCGGCGGCCTCGACGGCCATCTTGCCGGCGAAGGCCGGGGCGTGGGCCTTCCACGTGGAGATCTCGCCCTTGCGGGACTGCCGGGTGGCCGTCGTCGTGTGGAGGCCCTGGCCGATCGCCTGGAAGATGGTCTCGGTGTCCAGGCCGAGCAGCGTGCCGATGCCGGCCGCCGCGGAGGGACCGAGGTGGGCCACGTGGTCGATCTTGTGCTTGTGCAGGCAGATGGCCTTGACCAGGTCCACCTGCAGCTCGTAGCCGGTGGCGATGCCGCGCACCAGGTCCGCGCCGGTGGAGCCGCGGTGCTGGGCCACGGCGAGGATGGCCGGGATGTTGTCCCCCGGGTGGGAGTACTCCGCGGCCAGGAACGTGTCGTGGTAGTCCAGCTCGCGCACCGCCACGCCGTTGGCCCACGCCGCCCACTCGGGCGAGACCCTCTCGGTGATGCCGAAGACGGAGGCGCCCGCGCCGCCGCGGGACGGGGCATGGGCCAGCGCCTGGGCGCGGGCGGCGATGATCGGGCCGCGGTTGAGCGAGGCCACGGCCACGGAGGCGTTGTCGATGATCCGGTTGATGACCATCTCCTCGACCTCGGGCTCGACGGCGACCGGGTCGGTGGCGACCTCGGCCATCCTCCAGGCCAGCTGCTCCTGCCGGGGCAGGTTCTCCTCGGAACGGTAGACGCGGACGTCGTGGGTGATCATGGGGTCCTCTCGGGGGTTGGGCTCGGGGGTGTCGCGGTGGTCGGCGCCGGGTGGTCCCGGTGGGACTGCAGGTGGGCCAGGGCGTGCTGCAGGTGCACGGTGGTGGCGGCGCCGGCGAGCTCGGGGTTGCCGGCGGCCACCGCGCGGGCGATCTCCGCGTGCTCGGTGGCGGAGGCGGCGAGCCGGTCGGGGTCGTTGCGCGAGAACCGGCGCAGCCGGGCCAGGTGCACGCGCAGTCCCCGCAGGTTCTGCGCCAGGTAGGGGTTGACGCAGGCCTGGTCGACGGCGGCGTCCAGCTCCGCCGTCAGCCCGTAGTACCCGGCGGGGTCCTCGCCCGCACGCAGCGGGGCGACGGCGGCCTCGAAGCGCTCCGCCAGGACGGAGAACTCCCCGGCCTCGGCGTGCTCCGCCGCCCGCCGGACGGCCAGGCCCTCCAGGACGGTCCGCAGGTCGAAGAGCTGGCCGGCCTCCGCGAGGGAGACCTCGGTGACGACCACGCCGCGGCCCTGGGCCGGCGCGGCCAGTCCCTCCGCGACGAGCCGGCCGATGGCCTCGCGCAGCGGCGTGCGCGAGAGCCCGAGGCGCTCGGACTGCTCCACCTCGCCGAGCACGGCTCCCGGCGGCAGGTCGCCGTCGACGATGTCCTGCCGCAGGGAACGGTAGGCACGTTCGCTGGCTCGCACCCCCTCAGCGTATACACAAATCGCCCGGAACGGCCAGAGTGCCTCGCTCTCGGCGCGAGATCCGGCGCGCTGGGGCCATTTCCGTATACAAACACTGGACGCCGGTGTGATCCACGTCCTACCGTGGCCCCATGACGCCAGACGCCGACGCTCCCCCCGCGACCCCGACCGGTTACGAGGCGGTCTACCGCCAGTCCCTCGAGGACCCCGAGGCCTTCTGGCTCCGGGCCGCCGGGGCCGTGGAGTGGACCGCGGCGCCCACCCGCGCCCTGGACGACTCCGCCGCCCCGCTGTACCGCTGGTTCCCCGACGGCCGGCTCAACACCGCGGTGAACTGCCTGGACCGGCACGTGGCCGCCGGCCACGGCGGGCGCACCGCGATCGTCTACGACTCCGCGGTGCTCGGGACCGTGGAGCACATCAGCTACGCCGAGCTGACCGACCGCGTGGCCCGCTTCGCCGGGGTGCTGCGGGACCTCGGGGTCGGCGCGGGGGACCGCGTGGTGGTCTACCTGCCCATGACCCCCGACGCGCCCGTGGCCATGCTGGCCTGCGCCCGGCTGGGCGCGGTGCACTCCGTGGTCTTCGGCGGCTTCGCCCCGCGGGAGCTGGCCGCGCGCATCGACGATGCCCGGCCGAAGGTGGTCGTCACCTCCTCGGGCGGCATCGAGCCCAGCCGCCGGGTCGAGTACCTGCCCGCCGTGGCCGAGGCCCTGGGACTGGCCCGGCACCGGGTGGACGCCGTCGTCGCCCGCCACCGGGACGGCTTCGCGACCACGCTGGCGGACGTCGCGCCCGCCGCGGGGGACGGCACGGGGCCGCGCTGGCTGGACTGGGACGAGGCGGTGGCCGACGCCGCGCCGGCGGCGCCCGTCGACGTGGCGGCGACCGACCCGCTGTACATCCTCTACACCTCCGGGACCACGGGCTCGCCCAAGGGCGTGGTGCGGGACCACGGCGGCCACGCGGTCGCCCTGGCCTGGACCATGGCGAACGTCTACGACGTCGGCCCCGGCCAGGTGATGTTCACGGCCTCGGACGTGGGCTGGGTCGTGGGGCACTCCTACATCGTGTACGCGCCCCTGCTGGTGGGGGCCACCACCGTGCTCTACGAGGGCAAGCCCGTGGGCACGCCGGACGCCGGCGCGTTCTGGCGGGTGGCCGCCCAGCACGGCGTGCGGTCCCTGTTCACCGCCCCGACCGCCCTGCGCGCCATCCGCAAGGTGGACCCGGACGGCGAGCTGGCCCGCCGGCACGACCTCTCCGGGCTCCGGGCGCTGTTCGCCGCCGGCGAGCGCCTGGACCCGGAGACCCAGCGCTGGATCGGGGAGCTGCTCGGGGTGCCCGTCATCGACAACTGGTGGCAGACCGAGACGGGCTGGCCGATCGGGGCCAACCCGGTGGGCCTGGAGCCGTTGCCCGTGAAGACCGGGTCCTGCACGCGGCCCTCGCCCGGCTACGACGTGCGGATCCTGGACGGCTCGGGCCGACCGGTGCCCGCGGGCACCGAGGGCAACATCTGCCTGCGCCTGCCGCTGCCGCCGGGCACGCTGGCCACGCTGTGGGGGGACGACCAGCGGTTCATCGACTCCTACCTCCGGGCCTTCGAGGGCCACTACGCCACCGGGGACTCCGGGCTGGTGGACGAGGACGGCTACCTGTTCGTCATGGGGCGGACGGACGACGTCATCAACGTGGCCGGGCACCGGCTCTCCACTGGCGCGCTCGAGCAGGCGCTCGCGGCTCACCCGGCGGTGGCCGAGTGCGCCGTGATCGGGCTGGCGGACCCGCTCAAGGGCCAGCGGGCCGCCGGCTACGTCGTGCTGAAGTCCGGAGTGGGGCTGCCCGCCGGCGGGGAGGAGGCCCTGCTCGACGAGTTGCGCGCCACCGTGCGGCGCACGATCGGCCCGGTCGCGGACTTCCGGCAGGTGGCCGTCGTCGAGGCGCTGCCGAAGACCCGCTCCGGGAAGATCCTGCGCAAGACCATGCGGCAGATCGCCGACGGCGAGGACTACGTGGTGCCCTCCACGATCGAGGACCGCTCGGTGCTGGAGCGGATCGCGGAGCAGCTGCGGGGCTGAGGCCGGCCGGGGGACGCCGGCAGGGCGCCGGCGGACCGCCGGGGCCCGGGCATGGCCGCTCCCCGGCGGCCGTGCCACACTGCGGGGATGACGAGGACGCAGATCGTGCTGGTGCCCGGGTTCTGGCTCGGCCCGTGGGCCTGGGACGAGGTGGTCCCGCGGCTGGCGGGGCCGGGGGTCGAGGTGCTCACGCCCGAGCTGCCGGGCCACCCCGCCCCGGCCGGCCCCCAGGACCGGGCCGATGCCCTCCACGCCGCGCTGGACCCGGACGCCGACCGCCGCGTGCTGGTGCTGCACAGCGGGGCGGCGGTGTCCGGCACCCTGCTGATCGACCAGCACCCCCTCCTGGTGGACCACGTGGTCTGGGTGGACACCGCGCCGGTGGCGGACGGGCACGCCCTGGACGCCGACTTCAGCGGGGAGTGGTACCGGCTCGAGGACGCGTGGGAGGAGGAACGGCAGATGGGCTCGTTCCGGGACCTCACGGACGAGCAGCTGGCCACCTTCCGCGAGCGCGCGATCCCCGAGCCGGGGGCCGTGGTCGCCACGCCGGTGCGGCTGCGGGACGACCGCCGGCACGAGGTGCCCTCCACGCTGGTCTGCTGCCAGTTCGGGGCCCAGGACTACCGGGCGTACGCCGAGCGGGGCGCCCCCTTCCTGGCGGCCCTGCCGGACTACCGCCACCTGCGGCTCGTGGACCTGCCGACGGGCCACTGGCCGATGTGGTCCCGGCCGGCCGAGCTGGCGCGGCTCATCGCCGCGGCCGTCGGCTGAGCGTGCCGGGGGACCAGGCCGCCGGCCGAGCGGGCGGCCCGGCGGGTCCGACCGTGCCTCAGGCGCCGGCGCCCCCGGTCCATCGGTACTCGTTCTCCGGCCGTCCGGGGGTGCCGTAGCGCGGGGAGCGCTCGACCATGCCCACCCGGTACAGGTGCTCCAGGTACCGGCGGGCGGTCACCCGCGAGGTCCCGACGGCGGCCCCCACCTCCCCGGCGCTGAGGGCCGGGCCCACCGGCCCCGGTGCGCCGTCCGCGCCCGCCCCGGGACCGGCGCCGTGGGCCGTGCGGCGCAGCAGGTCCACGACCGCGTCGAGGGTGCCCTCGGTCAGGCCCTTGGGCAGCTCCGGGGGGCCGGTGGGCCGGGACCGGGGGAAGGCGCGGTCCACGACGTCCTGGCCGGGCGCCGAGCCGGCACCGGCGAACTCGGCGGCCAGCTCCCGGAAGGCCCGGACGCGCTCGGCGAACTGGGCGTAGCCGAAGGGCTTGACGAGGTACTGGACCACGCCGAGCGCGACGGCCCGGCGGATGGTGGCCAGCTCGGTGGAGGCGGTCAGGGCCAGCACCCCGCCGGTGAACCCGGCCGCGCGCATCTGCCGCAGCACGTCCAGGCCGTGCCCGTCCGGCAGGTTCATGTCCAGCAGGACCATGTCCACGCCGAAGGAACCGGTGCGGCGCAGCCCCTCCGCGAGGAAGCCCAGGGCGTCCCGGGCCGTGGGGGAGACGTGGACGACCTCGAACCCGCCGGTGCGGGCCAGGTACTCCCCGTAGGTCTCCGCGGTGACCTGCTCGTCCTCGATCACCAGCACGCGGTACTCACGCACGGTCGCCCCCCTCCCGGCTGGTCGCCGGGCCGGGGCGCAGGGGCAGTTCGACGGTGAACACGGTCCCCGAGTCCTGGACCAGTTCCACGTCCCCCCCAGCCGGCGCGCGGTCTGGCGCACCAGGGCCAGGCCCACGCCCCGGCCGGCCGGGCCCGCGGGCTTCGTGGACCAGCCGAGCTCGAAGATCCGCTCCCGGTCCTCCCGCGAGGGGCCGGGCCCGCCGTCGGCCACCTGCAGGACGAGCCAGCCGTCCTCGAGCCGCGCCTCGGCGTCCACCCAGCGGTCCGCGGGGTCCAGCGCGGGGTCGGCGGCGGCGTCGAGGGCGTTGTCCAGCAGGTTGCCCAGGAGGGTGACGAGGTCGGGGGCGGGGATGCCGGTGGGGGCGTCCACCTCGTTGCGGTGCGCCATGGCCACGCCGCGCTCGCGGGCCTGGGCGGCCTTGGCCAGCAACAGCGCCTCGAGGGCCGGCTCGGCCTCGGCCGCCGCGGCAGTGCCGGCCCCCGTGCCGGCGGCGTCGAGCGAGGCCGCGAGCAGCTCGCGCGCCTGCTCGGGCCGGCCGAGCTCCAGCAGGGAGTACAAGGTGTGCAGCCGGTTGGCGTGCTCGTGGGTCTGGGCGCGCAGGGCGTCCGTCAGGGACCGGGTGGACTCCAGCTCCCGGTTCATCTGCTGGACCTCCGTGCGGTCGTAGAGGGTGACCACGGTGCCGTTGCCGGTGCTGCCCGTGTTGCCGGTGCTGCCTTCGGTCTCGCGGGTGGCCTGCCCGGTCTCCGGACCGGGTGCCCTCCGGAGGATCCGGCGGCGCCCCGGCCGCGTGGTGCCGGGGCGGGCGGGGCGCTGGTTGACCACGAGGATCCGCTCGCCGACCGCGTACAGCTCGTCCCGGGCCCGGCGCCCCGAGCGCAGCAGGGCCGTGAGCGGTCCGGGCAGGCCCAGGGCCGCCACGTGCGGCGGTCGCTCGGGGGCGGCCCCGGCCTCCCCGCCCGGTGGCAGGCCCAGCAGCTCGGCGGCGCGGTCGTTGTACAGGACGAGGTGGCCCGTGGGGGAGAGCAGGACCATGCCCTCGGAGACGTTGTGCAGGGCCGTGTCCAGCACGGCGAACCGGGCGGCCAGTTCCTCCGGGCCCAGCCCGTGCGTGGTCCGGGAGATGTAGCGGCCCAGCAGGGCCGCGCCGAGCAGCGCGAGGGCGGCCAGCAGCCCGGTGAGCAGGAGGATGCGCGGCACCTGGGCGGCCACCGCGATGTCCAGCTCGGGCACGCGCCGCCCCACGCCCACGACGCCGACCACCCGCCCGTCCTCCTCCGGGGACAGCACGGGCGCGAGCGCGCGCAGCGACAGCCCGGCCGGCCCCGTGGCCACGGTGTCCACGCTCACCCGCCCGGAGAGCACCTCGGTGAGGTCCCCCGGGAAGCGGGTGCCCTCCAGCGCGGGGTCGCGGTGGGCCACGCGCGTGGCGTCGGTGCCGAAGAAGGTGACCCAGTCGACGTCGGCCTGCACCGGCAGCTCCAGGGTGAGCGGCTGCAGGGCGGCCGAGGGGTCCTCGGCGACGAAGGCGGCCCGGATGCGGTCCTCGTCCGCGATCAACCGGGCGCCGGCCACCACGTGCTCGCGCTCCAGGGCGTAGACGGTCTGGCGGGTCTGCAGGTAGCTGACGCCGGTCGCCAGCACGGAGAGGACGAGCAGCCCGGCCAGCTGGGCGACGGCGAGCCGCCGGGCGATGCTCCACCGGCGCATGCTGACTCCTGCCTCGTCCCTCGTCCCTCGTCCCTCGTCCGGTCCCATCGTGTGAGCCGGGTCATGAACTTTATGACCGCAACCGTGACGGTCCCCACAGTACGCGGCGAGGATCGTCGGTGACCGCTGGCCCGGGGTGTCCCGCCGGACCCCCGCGCGGCCCGCCTCCATCCTCACATCCCGATCCATCCCTTTCGGCAAGGACCATCATGGCTCAGACCACCACCGCCCCGCGCGGCCGGCGCCCCGAGGCGCAGAAGACCAAGGACCGGACCCACTGGCTGTACATCTCCGTGATCGCCTCGGTGGTCCTCGGAGCGGCCGTGGGACTGCTGTTCCCGGAGTTCGGCAAGTCCCTCAAGCCGCTGGGCGACGGCTTCGTCTCCCTCATCAAGATGATGATCGGCCCCGTCATCTTCTGCACGATCGTGCTCGGCGTCGGGTCCATCGCCAAGGCGGCCACCGTCGGGAAGGTCGGCGGCATGGCCCTGCTGTACTTCACCGTGATGTCCACCTTCGCGCTGGGCCTCGGCCTCGTGGTGGGCAACATCGTCCACCCCGGCGAGGGCCTGGCCCTGACCCCCTACGACCCGGCGAAGAAGGCCGAGCTGGACCCGACGGTGGCGTTCGTGCTGGACATCATCCCGGACTCCGTGCCGGTGCTGCCGGTGCTGTTCGTGGCTCTGCTGGTCGGCTTCGCCCTGCAGAAGATGGGCCCGGCCGGCCAGCCGCTGCTGAACCTGCTCTCCCTCGTCCAGGGCGTGGTCTTCCGCATCCTGATGATGATCATGTGGGTCGCCCCCCTCGGCGCCTTCGGGGCCATCGCCGCCGTCGTCGGCTCCACGGGCTGGTCCGCCATCGGCGCCATGGCCCTGCTGATGGGCGCGTTCTACGCCACGTGCGTGCTGTTCATCGTGCTCGTGCTCGGCACCCTGCTGAAGGTCGTCACCGGGGTGAACATCTTCTCGCTCATGAAGTACCTGGGCCGGGAGTACCTGCTGATCTTCGCCACCTCGTCCTCCGAGTCCGCGCTGCCGCGGCTGATCGCCAAGATGGAGTTCGCCGGGGTGTCCAAGCCCGTCGTGGGCGTGACGGTGCCCACCGGCTACTCCTTCAACCTGGACGGCACGGCCATCTACCTCACCATGGCCGCCCTGTTCGTCTCCAACGCCATGGGCTTCGAGATGAACGTGGGGGAGCAGGTCGGCCTGCTCGTGTTCATGATCATCGCCTCCAAGGGCGCCGCCGGCGTCACCGGCGCCGGCCTGGCCACGCTCGCCGCGGGCCTGCAGGCCCACCGGCCCGACCTCCTCGGTGGCATGGGCGTGATCGTGGGCATCGACAAGTTCATGTCCGAGGCCCGCGCCCTGACCAACTTCACCGGCAATGCCGTGGCGACCCTGCTCATCGGCCGGTGGGTCGGCGAGTTCGACGCCGAGCGCGCCCGCGCCGTGCTCTCCGGCCAGGTCGCCTTCGACGAGGCCCTCGTGGCCGGCCACGGCGCCGGCCAGTCCGCCGAGGACGCCGAGGGCGCCGAGGCGACGGCGGGATCGCCGCGCGCCGCCGGCGACGGGTTCGACCCGTACGAGTCGCCGACCGCCGCCGAGCAGGCGGTGGAGGGCCACCCGGAGTCGAGCCTCAACGTCACCCCGGGCCTCGAGGCCGCCGGCACCCGCCGGTGACCTGAGCCGGCCGGGCCCGCGCCCGGCACCGTGCCACGGCGGCCCGCCCCATCCCGGGGCGGGCCGCCGTCGCGCAGGCAGCGACCGGGGCCGGAGCCCCCTACACCTTCAGCCTGCGGTTGAACGTCAAGGCTCGCCGTCGCACGCCGGGATCTTTCCGGGCGGGCCGTCATCCGGACTAGGGTGTATCCATGCCGCGGCCGCCGGCGTCCCCCGGCGCCGGCGAGCACCCAGAACCGCGGACAGACGGACAGATGGCAGGAGTCGGCAGGAACGTGAACCAGGTAGAGCCCACGCCCGTCCTCATGGTCACCGGTGACCCGGTGATCGGACCCACGGGACGGCCGAAGCACGAGTTCCCGGAGCCGCCGGCCCTGACCTCGCACGGTCCCGCGCGCGTCATCGCGATGGTGAACCAGAAGGGCGGGGTCGGCAAGACCACCTCCACCATCAACCTCGGGGCCGCGCTCGCCGGCTACGGCCGCAAGGTGCTCATGGTCGACTTCGACCCGCAGGGCGCCCTGTCCGCCGGCCTCGGCGTGAGCCCGCACGAGCTGGACACCACCGTCTACAACGTGATGATGGAGCGCTCGGTCACGGCCCGGGACGCGATCGTGGAGACCGGGTTCGAGAACATCGACCTGCTGCCGGCGAACATCGACCTCTCCGCCGCGGAGGTCCAGCTCGTCAACGAGGTGGCCCGCGAGCAGGTGCTGGAGCGGGCGCTGCGGCAGGTGCGGGACGACTACGACGTCATCCTCATCGACTGCCAGCCCTCCCTGGGCCTGCTCACCGTGAACGCCCTGACCGCGGCGCACGGGGTGATCATCCCGCTGACCGCCGAGTTCTTCGCCCTGCGCGCGGTGGCCCTGCTGGTGGAGACGATCGAGAAGATCCAGGACCGGATCAACCCCGACCTGGTGATCGACGGCGTGCTCGCCACCATGTTCGACGCCCGCACGCTCCACTCCAAGGAGGTCGTCGGCCGGCTGGTCGAGGCCTTCGGGGACCGCGTCTTCGAGACGGTCATCAAGCGCACCATCAAGTTCGCCGACGCCACCGTCGCCGCCGAGCCGATCACCTCCTTCGCCGAGAACCACGCCGGCGCCAAGGCCTACCGCACGCTGGCCCGCGAGCTCATCTGGCGCGGCGGGGCGCCGTGACCCCACCGTCCGGCGCGCCGGCCCCCGGGCGGGCGGCACCGGACGGCACGGCGGCGGACGGCACGGCGGCGGACGGCACGGCGGCGGACGGGGCCCTCGCGGACACCTCCGCCCTCGACGGGACGGGACTGGACGGGACGCCGTCGGGGTTCTCCGTCACGCTGCGGAACTTCTCCGGTCCCTTCGACCTGCTGCTGTCCCTCATCGCCCGGCGCCGCCTGGACATCACCGACGTGGCCCTGGCCGAGGTGACGGACGAGTTCATCGCCTACATCGGCACGCTGCGCGAGGGCGGGACGGAACCGGACGCGCCCGGGACGGGGGAGGGCCGCCGGCCGGACCTGGCCGCGCTGGACGAGTCCAGTGCCTTCCTCGTGGTGGCCGCCACCCTGCTGGACCTCAAGACCGCCCGCCTGCTGCCGGCCGGGACCACGGACGCCGAGGAGGACGTGGCCCTGCTCGAGGCCCGCGACCTGCTGTTCGCCCGCCTGCTGCAGTACAAGGCCTTCCGGGACGTCTCGGCGATCCTGCGCGCTCGCATGGAGGCGGAGTCGCGGCGCGTCCCGCGCCAGACGACCCTCGACCCGCGGTTCGCCTCCGTGCTGCCCGGGCTCGTGTGGACGCTGAGCCCCGAGCAGTTCGGCGCGCTGGCCGAGCACGTGCTGTCCCGCACCCCGGCCGAGCCCGAGTCCGTGGGCCTGGGCCACCTGCACGCCCCGCCGGTCTCGGTGCGCGAGCAGAGCGCGATCCTGGCGGCGCGCCTGCGGCAGGCCGGGCGGCTCTCGTTCCGCGAGCTGGTGCACGACGCCGGCACGACCCTCGTGGTGGTGGCCCGCTTCCTCGCCCTGCTGGAGATGTTCCGGGACCGCGTCGTCACGTTCAGCCAGGAGGCCCCGCTCGGGGACCTGGTGGTGCAGTGGGATCCCGACGCGCCGGACGAGCTGCCGGACCTGGGGGCGGAGTGGGACGAGGTTCCCGGGACCGGCACCGGGGGGGAACCCGACGGCGGCGCCGGCCAGGACACGAGCACCGACGAGGACCCGGACGCCGACTTGGACACGGACACCGACGAGGACACGGAGGAGACCCCCGATGACTGAGCCCACACCAGGCCCCGCCCCGGACCCCGGGGACCGCGGGCCGGGCGGGCTGCGCGAGCAGCTCGAGGCCGTCCTGATGGTGGTGGACGAGCCGGTGACGGCCGCCCAGCTGGCCGAGGCCACCGGGGCGGACGTCGAGCGCGTGGCGCGCGAGCTCGCCTCCCTCGTCCGCGACTACGACGGGACGGCCGGCGGGCCCCGGCGCGGCTTCGAGCTGCGCGAGCTGGCCGGTGGCTGGCGGGTCTACTCCCGGCCGGCGCACGCCGACGTGGTGGAGCGGTTCATCGTGGAGGGCCAGACGGCGCGGCTGACGCAGGCCGCCCTCGAGACGCTCGCGGTGGTGGCGTACCTGCAGCCCGTCACCCGCTCGCGGGTCGCCGGCATCCGCGGGGTCAACTCCGACTCGGTGATGCGCACCCTCGTCAGCCGCGGCCTCGTGGACGAGGCGGGGGCCGACCCGCAGACCGGCGCCGTGCTGTACCGCACCACCGGCTACCTGCTGGAGACCCTCGGCGTGGACAGCCTGGACGAGCTGCCCCGCCTCTCCGAGCACCTGCCGGGGCTGGGCGACCTCGACGGGCTGGCCGAGGCGGGGGAGCGCTACCCCGGCTGATCCCGGCCGCTCCCCGTGCCGGTGGAAGGAGGCGCGGGCCGGCGTGGCCCGGCTCACGCCGCAGCCGCGGCCTCGGCAGGCCGGACTGGACTATGATGGAGTGTTCGGTGGGACCCGGTCACCGCGCCCTGGTGCGCGGCCGGGCCGAGATCGCCACCGCCCCCGACCCCTGCACATGCCGTGAGGCACTGAAAGGACATCATGTCTCCTCGTACCCCCGGACGCCCGTCCTCCTCGTCCTCCTCCTCGTCCTCCTCCGGCGGCCACGGCGCCGGCGGCCGCGGCCACCAGGGCGGTTCCCGCCCCGGACGCCCCGGCGGCCCGGCCGGCAAGGGTTCCGGATCCCCCGCCCGCAAGGGCGGCGGCAAGGCCGGGGCCGGCCGGTCCGGAGCCGGCAAGGGCGCCCCCTCGGGCCAGCGCGCCGGCGGCCGCACGCCGCAGCCCGGCCAGAAGGGCGGCCCCTTCCGTGGCGATGCCCGCGGCGGCTACGACCGCAACCTGGGCGCGGCGAGGACGCCGAACCGGCCCAGCCGCGCCACGCGCGAGCAGAACTTCTCCGAGGTCCACGATCCCGCGGGCGTGCGCCTGCAGAAGGTCATGGCCTCGGCCGGCGTCGCCTCCCGGCGCGTCTGCGAGGACCTCATCGCCGAGGGCCGCGTGGAGGTGGACGGCAAGGTCGTCACCGAGACCGGCGTGCGCGTGGACCCGGACACCGCGGTGATCCACGTGGACGGCATGCGCCTGCAGCTGGACACCACGCTGCGCTACTTCGCCTTCAACAAGCCCCGCGGCGTCGTCTCGACCATGGACGACCCGGAGGGCCGGCCCTGCATCTCCGACTACCTCAAGAAGGGCCAGGAGCGGCTGTTCCACGTCGGGCGCCTGGACACCGAGACCGAGGGCCTGCTGCTGCTGACCAACGACGGCGAGCTCGCCAACCGGCTCACCCACCCCAGCTACGAGGTGCCCAAGACCTACCTCGTGCAGGTGGCCGGGCCGATGGCCAAGGGCATCGGCGCGCAGCTCAAGGAGGGCATCCACCTCGAGGACGGCTTCGCCCAGGTGGACTCGTTCAAGCTCGTGGACTCCACCCCCGGCCACGTGCTCGTGGAGATCGTCCTGCACTCGGGCAAGAACCGGATCGTGCGCCGCATGTTCAAGGAGGTCGGCTACCCGGTGGAGCGGCTCGTGCGCGTGAAGTTCGGCCCGATCGCGCTCGGCGACCAGAAGCAGGGCACCGTGCGGCAGATGGGCCGCCAGGAGCAGGGCCACCTGATGGCCGCGGTGGGCCTGTGATGGCCCCACGGGCGCTGCCCGAGCCCGTGCTCGTCCGGGGGACCGGACTGCTGGGCACCTCGATCGGCCTCGGCCTGCGCGCGGCGGGAGCCGACGTGCTGCTCACCGACCCCTCGCCCTCCGCCCAGGCGGTCGCGGTGGACATCGGTGCCGGCACCGCCCTCGAGGAGGCCCCCGGTGCGCGGCCGGGCACGGTCGTCGTGGCGGCCCCGCCGGACGTCACCGGGCAGGTCGTCGTCGACTCGCTGCGGGCCTACCCCGGCGCCGTGGTCCTGGACATCGCCTCGGTCAAGGCCGCCATCGCCGCCGAGGTGGCCGCCGCCGTCGAGTCCGGGGCCATCACCCCCGGGGACGCGGCGCGGTACGTCGGCACGCACCCCATGGCCGGTTCGGAGCGCTCCGGGCCGGTGGCCGCGCGCGGCCAGCTGTTCACGGCCGCGCCCTGGGTGGTCTGCGCCACCGCCGGGACGGACCCGGCCGCCGTCGGCACGGCCGAGGAGCTCGCCCGCACCCTGGGGGCCACCGTGCACCGCATGAGCGCCGCGGACCACGACGCCTCGGTGGCGCTCATCTCCCACCTGCCGCAGATCGCCGCCTCGCTCGTGTCCTCCCGGCTGCAGGAGACGCCGGCCGCGTCCCTCGCCCTGGCCGGCAACGGCCTGCGGGACACCACCCGCATCGCCGCCTCGGACCCCCAATTGTGGGTGCAGATCCTCGCGGCCAACGCGCCGGAGATCCTCGGCATCCTCTACGGCGTGCGCGAGGACCTGGACCGGCTGATCGCCACCATGGAGGACCCGACGGCGCCCGGGGCCCGGCTGGACATCGCCCAGCTGATCGCCGAGGGCAACGCGGGCCACGCCCGCATCCCGGGCAAGCACGGCGGCCCGCCGCAGTCCTTCGCCCTGGTCACCGTGATCGTGGACGACACGCCGGGCCAGATCTCGGCGGTGCTGCACGACGTGGGGGCCGCCGGCATCAACGTGGAGGACCTGCGGATGGACCACTCGGCCGGGTACGAGGTGGGCATGCTCGAGATCTCCGTGCTGCCCGGACGCAAGCAGGAACTGGCCGATGCGCTCAGCGCGCACGGATGGAAGGTGGTCTGAACCGTGACCGAGCACAACGGAACCCCCGCACGCCGCCTCGTGGTGGCGGTGGACGGGCCCTCGGGGTCCGGCAAGTCCTCCGTGTCCCGCGAGGTGGCCCGCCGGCTGGACGCCGCCTACCTCGACACCGGGGCCATGTACCGCGCCGTGGCCTGGCACTGCCGCGAGGCGGGGGTCCTCGGGGACCCCGAGGCCGTCGTGGCCGCCGTCCAGGACCTCGACCTGGCGCTGTCCGTGGACCCGGACCTGGACCGCGTGGTCGTGGGCACCCAGGACGTCACCGAGGCCATCCGCGAGCCCGGCATCTCCGCCGTGGTGTCCGTGGTGGCCACCAACCGCGCCGTGCGCGAGCTGCTGGTGGCCCGCCAGCGGGAGACGATCGAGTCCCATCGGCGCATCGTCGCCGAGGGCCGGGACATCACCACCGTGGTGGCCCCGGACGCCGACGCCCGGATCCTGCTGACCGCCTCGCCCGAGGCCCGGCTGGCCCGCCGCGGCGCCCAGCTCGGCGGCGGGGTGGACCGCCGCGACCTCGCCGACCAGGTGGTGGCCCGGGACGCCCGGGACTCCGCCGTGGTGGACTTCATGACGCCCGCCCCCGGCGTGGGCCTGGTGGACTCCACGGAGCTCGGCGTGGAGGAGACCGTCCGGGCCGTGCTCGCCGAGATCGCCACCCAGTCCGGGCAGGACGTCCCGGGCGCGCCGGGCCGGTCCCCGGCCGACCCCGACGGCGCCGCCGTCACCGACACCGCAGCACCGACCATCCCGGGAGGGAACCGCCCATGAGCACCGAGAACACCGCCGGCCACGGCCTGCAGGAGGCGGACGGCGCGGAGTACGTGCCCGCCCGCGAGGACGACATCGCCGAGCGCCTCGCCGCGCTGTCGGACGAGGAGGCCCGCCAGAGGGCCGAGGCGCTGCGCGCCGGGCTGGAGGACTACGAGCTCGACGAGGAGGACGCCGCGCTGCTGGACCGCTGGGAGGAGGGCGGTCCCGAGGCCGAGGACGAGCCCGTCCCCCCGGTGCTGGCCGTCGTCGGACGCCCCAACGTGGGCAAGTCCACGCTCGTCAACCGCATCATCGGCCGCCGCGAGGCCGTCGTCGAGGACGTCCCGGGGGTCACCCGGGACCGCGTGAGCTACGAGGCCGAGTGGAACGGCACGGTGTTCACCGTGGTGGACACGGGCGGCTGGGAGCACGATGCCAAGGGCATCCACCAGCGCGTGGCCGAGCAGGCAGAGCTGGCCGTGGACGTGGCCGACGCCGTGCTGTTCGTGGTGGACGCCACCGTGGGCGCCACCTCCACCGACGAGGCCGTGGTCCGGTTGCTGCGCCGCAAGGGCAAGCCCGTGATCCTCGTGGCCAACAAGGTGGACGACATCACCCAGGAGGCGGACGCCGCCGCCCTGTGGGGCCTCGGACTGGGCCAGCCCTACCCCGTCTCGGCCGTCCACGGCCGCGGCACCGGAGACCTGCTGGACGCCGCCGTCGAGCTGCTGCCGGAGGAGTCGGCGCACGGCGGGCTCATCCCGCGGGGCGGCCCGCGGCGCGTGGCCCTGCTGGGCCGGCCCAACGTGGGCAAGTCCTCGCTGCTGAACAAGCTGGCCGGCTCCGACCGCGTGGTGGTGGACGACACCGCCGGCACCACGCGCGACCCGGTGGACGAGCTGATCGAGCTCGGCGGGCGCCTGTGGCGCTTCGTGGACACCGCCGGCATCCGCCGCCGCCAGCACATGGCCCACGGGGCGGACTACTACGCCTCGCTGCGCACCCAGTCGGCGCTGGACAAGGCCGAGGTGGCCGTGGTGCTGCTGGAGGCCTCCGAGGTGCTCTCGGAGCAGGACGTGCGCATCCTGCAGACCGTCCTGGACTCCGGCCGGGCCCTCGTGCTGGCCTTCAACAAGTGGGACCTCATGGACGAGGACCGCCGCTACTACCTGGAGCGGGAGATCGACAAGGACCTGGCGCACGTGGCGTGGGCCCCGCGCGTGAACCTCTCGGCGAAGACCGGCTGGCACAAGGACCGCCTGGTGCCGGCCCTGGACACCGCCCTGGAGTCCTGGGACCGCCGCATCCCCACCGGCAAGCTCAACGCCTTCCTCGGCGAGCTCGTCGCGGCCCACCCGCACCCGGTGCGCGGCGGCAAGCAGCCGCGGATCCTGTTCGCCACCCAGCCCTCCACGCGGCCCCCGCGCATCGTGCTGTTCACCACGGGGTTCCTGGAGCCGGGCTACCGCCGGTTCATCATCCGCCGCCTCCGGGAGACCTTCGGCTTCGAGGGCACGCCGATCGAACTCGGCATGCGCGTGCGGGAGAAGCGGAGCCGCAAGCGGTGACGGCCCGGACCGGTCTCCGGGCCGCCGGGGTGGCACTCGCGCTCGGCGTGGCCCTCGGCGGCTGCGCCGAGGCGGAGGGGCTGCGGGGCCAGGCCGAGCAGGTGCAGGGCCAGGCCGAGCAGTTGCGGGACCAGGCCGGCGCGGCGCTCGCGGAGGCCCGGAGCCTCGGCGAGCTGACCACGGAGCAGCTCCGCGGCTTCGACTGGTCCGCCCTGGACCGGTACGAGGGCGTGTTCCTCGGGGACAACTCGCGGGTCACGGAACTGCTGCGCTCCATGCCCTCCGGACCGGACATGGAGTCCTTCGCGATCCGCGGGGACGAGGGAACCCTCGTGGTCGAGTACGGGGACCAGGCCGCCGAGGTGGACCCCGCCGTGCTGCGGGAGACGATGTCCGAGGTCGCCGCGCAGGCCAAGGACCGGGTCCGGAACCTCGAGACCGTGGAGTTCCACGTGGGCGACGAGGTGTACACGTTCTGAGGGTGTCCGGAACCGGTCCCAACATGCTGTACAGTTGACTGGTGGATCGGGACGGGAACGGAACGGTCCGACGGGCTATGGCGCAGCTTGGTAGCGCGCCTGACTGGGGGTCAGGAGGTCGTGGGTTCGAATCCCGCTAGCCCGACCGGTTGATCTCGACGGAGATCACGCACAGGCCGGATCCGCACCGCGGATCCGGCCTGTGGCGTTCCGGGGCCGGCTACCCGGCGCGGATCACGTCCAGCACCACGGTCCGCCCGTCCTCGCCCGGCACGATCCGCGCGCGGTGGCCCGGCGGCAGGTGCCGGTCGCGGACCTCGGCGGCCTGGTCGGCGCCCGACTCCAGCAGCAGGCGACCGGCGGGGCGGAGCCACCCGGGTGCCTCCGCCAGCAGGGCGCGCACGTGCTCCAGGCCGTCCGGCCCCCCGAACAGCGCCCGCGCCGGCTCGTACCGGCGGGCCTCGCGCGGCAGCAGGGCCGCCGCCCCGTCCGGCACGTAGGGCGGCACCGCGGCGATCACGTCCAACCGCCCGCGCAGGGCCCGGGGAAGGCCGGACAGCACCGCGCCCCGGTACAGGGGGACGTCCGGGCCCAGGTTGGCCCGGGCGTGCCGCAGGGCGAGGCCGTCGAGGTCCGTGGCGTGCACGCTGGCCCCCGGTGCGCCGGCGCGCACGACGGCGGCCAGGGGCGCCACCCCGGCGAAGGCCTCCAGGAAGACGGGGGGCCGTCCGGTCGCGTGCGCCGCCGCCCGGACGGCGGCCAGGGCCACGTCCGCGAGCAGGGAGCTGCGCTGCCGCGGCACGAAGACGCCGGGGCCCACGGCCAGCCGCAGGCCGTGGAAGCCGACCCGGCCCACCACGTGCTCGAGCGGCTCCCCGTCCAGCCGCCGGCGCACCAGCCCCTCCAGCCGGCGCGGGTCCGGGGCCGCGCGGCGCAGCTCGGCCGCCTCCTCCTCGGCGAAGACGCACCCCGCCGCACGCAGGACGGCCACCAGCCGGTCCTCGTCCGGTCCCGGCGGGTCGCCCGGCCCGGACACGTCGTCCCGTCCGTGGGCCGCGCCCGGGGCCCGGGCGGCCGCCCGCGCGGCCGGCTGCTCGGCTCGACCCATCGTCGCCCCCGTCCTCCGGCCTCCGGCCCCCTGCCGCGTGCCGCTGGAGGCGATGGTGCCCCACCGGGTGGTCCGAGTCCATGCGCCGGGCGCGCGGCACCCCGTAGGATGACGCCCACCACGCAGGTCCGGGAGGGACGACCGATGGCCGAGGCCTACATCATCGACGCGGTGCGCACGCCCGTGGGGCGGCGCGGCAAGGGACTGGCGGGGGTGCACCCGCTGGACCTGGCCGCCGCCCCGCTGGCCGAGATCGTCCGCCGTGCCGGCCTCGACTCGGCGGAGTACGACGAGGTGATCCTCGGCTGCATCGACCAGCTCGGTCCGCAGGCGATGGACATCGCCCGCAATGCCTGGCTCGCCGCGGGAGGCTCCGAGGAGGTGCCCGGCACCACCGTGGAGCGCCAGTGCGGCTCGGGCCAGCAGGCGGTCCACTACGCCGCCCAGGCCGTCATGTCCGGCACGTCCGACCTGGTCCTGGCCGGGGGAGTGCAGTCCATGTCCGCGATCCCTCTCTCGTCCGCCAACCGGGCGGCCGCGGAGTTCGGCCACCCGGACCCCTTCACGGGGTCGGCGGGCTGGTCGAACCGGTACGGGAAGGCGGAGATCTCCCAGTTCCGCGGCGCCGAGATGATGGCCGAGCGCTGGGGGATCACCCGTGAGGCGCTCGAGGAGTTCGCCGTCACCTCGCACGAGCGGGCGCTGGCGGCGCGGGCCGCCGGACGCTTCGAGAGGGAGACCGTGCCGGTGCCGCAGGCGCCGGGGGTCACCGCGGACGAGGGCCCGCGGACGCCGGACCGGGAGAGGATGGCCGCGCTCGCACCGATCGTCCCGGGCGGACTGCACACCGCCGCCACGGCCTCGCAGGTGTCCGACGGGGCCGCGGTCCTGCTCATCGCCTCCGCGGCGGCAGTGGACCGGCACGGGCTGGTCCCGCGGGCCCGGATCCACCACCTCTCGGCACGCGGGGACGACCCGGTGATGATGCTCTCGGCGCCCATCCGTGCCACGCGGCACGCGCTGGAGCGCACGGGGATGGGACTGGAGGACCTGGACGTCATCGAGGTCAACGAGGCGTTCGCGGCCGTGGTCCTGGCCTGGCAGGCCGAGCTGGGGGCGGACCCGTCCAGGGTCAACGTCAACGGCGGGGCGATCGCCCTGGGCCACCCCATCGGGGCGACCGGGGCCCGGCTCATGACCTCGCTGCTGCACGAGCTCGAGCGCACGGGCGGCCGCTACGGGCTGCAGACCATGTGCGAGGGCGGCGGCCAGGCCAACGTCACCATCATCGAGCGGCTCTGACCCCGCGACCCCGGCCCCGCAGGCCGGGCCCCAGGGCTCCCGGCCCCGCCCGGGCCGGCCGGCCCGGCAGGCCGGGTCAGGCCGCCGGGTAGGTGACG
Organism: Citricoccus sp. SGAir0253; assembly: GCF_005877055.1. Classification (NCBI taxonomy): domain Bacteria; kingdom Bacillati; phylum Actinomycetota; class Actinomycetes; order Micrococcales; family Micrococcaceae; genus Citricoccus; species Citricoccus sp. SGAir0253. Next base: position 1,351,702 of record NZ_CP039424.1, read on the forward strand.
CGGCCGCCGTCGGGATCCACCACGGCGCCGGGGGTGAGCTGCGCCGGCGGGGCCGTGCCGACGTCCATGAGGTGCAGTACCTGCTCCCCGGCGGCCAGCAGGTGGTCCGCGATGATCCGCCGATGGCACCGCCACCAGACGGCCTCCGAGCACATCACGGCGAGGCGCCGCTCGGCGCCCCACGACCGCAGCTCGGCGAGCCCGTCCCGGAACTCCGCGGACAGGGCGTGGTCGGCGTAGTTGTGGAAGCTGCGGTTCCGCCAGAGGCCGTTGACCTCGTCCGGGACGTCCCGGTCCCGGGACCGGCGCCCCGCGAGGGCCGGGAGCCGCCGGTAGTCGATGCCCGCCCCGGGCAGGGACTCCCGCAGCGCCTCCTCGTCGAAGTGCGGGTGGCGGCGGGAGCCGGGCAGGCGGCGCACGTCCACCACCAGCCCGACGTCGGCCGAGTCCAGGAGCGCGAGGAACTCCGCCAGGGTGCGGGTCGAGTGACCCACGGTGAGGAAGGGCTGCGTCATGGTCCCGACCCTAGTCCGCGGCCCCTCACGGCGGCGGTGTCCACCTGCTGATTTGCACTTGCGGGTAATGAGGAGCAGGGTATATGGGTGATTTCTCCCACCGCCACCGAGCCCGCCGTCGACGCACGCCGGCCCGCGGGCCCCACCTTCCTCGGCCAGCCCCGGCCGCTCGCCAACCTCTTCAGCGTCGAGCTGTGGGAGCGGTTCTCGTTCTACGGCATGCAGGCGATGCTCGTGTTCTACATGAGCTGGACCGCGGCCCAGGGCGGCCTGGGGATCGACCCCGCCGTGGCCACGGGCGTGGTGGGCGCCTACGGCGGCATGGTCTACGTCTTCAGCATCGTCGGCGGCTGGGTGGCCGACCGCCTCACCGGCTCGGAGCGCGCGATGTTCGGCTCGGCCGTGCTGATCATGCTCGGGCACGTCGCCCTGGCGCTCGTCCCGGCCGTCCCGGGCCTCGTCCTGGGGCTGCTGCTCGTGGCCGTGGGCTCCGGCGGCCTCAAGGCCAACGCCGCGAACCTCGTGGGGCACCTGTACTCCCGCACGGACCCGCGCCGGGACGCCGGGTTCTCGATCTTCTACATGGGCGTGAACATCGGCGCGCTCCTCGGGCCCCTGCTCACCGGCTGGGCCCGGGACACCTGGGGCTTCCACGTGGGCTTCGGCCTGGCCGCCGTGGGCATGGCCATCGGCCTCGCCCAGTACGCGCTGACCCGCCGCAGCCTACCCGCGGACGTCCACGCCGTGCCGGACCCGTTGCCGCGCCAGCAGTACGGGCGCTGGGCCGGGCTCGTGGTCGCCGCGCTCGCGGTCGTCGGCGTCCTGCTGGCCACCGGCTGGGTGAACCCCGGCAACCTCGCGGACGCCGTCGTGCTGCTCTCCGCGGCCGCCGCCGTGGCGATCTTCGCGGTGCTGCTGACCTCGGCCAAGGTCACGGCGGAGGAGCGCAGCCGGGTGCGGGCGTTCATCCCCCTGTTCATCGGCTCCGCCGTGTTCTTCGCCCTGTTCCAGCAGCAGTTCACCGTGATCGCGCTGTACTCGGAGAGCCGGCTGGACCGGAGCCTGTTCGGCTGGGAGATGCCGATGGAGTGGGTCAACTCCATCAACCCGGTCTACATCATCCTCTTCGCCCCGCTCTTCGCCGTGCTGTGGACCCGGCTGGGCCGCCGCCAGCCCACGACCCCCGTGAAGTTCGGCCTCGGCATCGCGGCCATCGGGGCGGCCTTCCTGCTGTTCATCCCGGCCGCCGACGTCGCCTCCGTCCCGCTGTCGTGGCTGGCCCTGATCCTGCTCGTGGCGACCGTGGGCGAGCTGCTCGTCTCCCCGGTCGGGCTGTCCCTGTCCACGAAGCTCGCGCCCACCGCGTTCCCCGTGCTCATGGTGGCCCTGTACAACCTCTCCGTGGCCCTGGGCTCCGCCCTGGCCGGCAGCCTCGCCGGCTCCTACACGCAGGACAACGAGGCCGGGTACTTCGGCGTCCTCGGCGCGGCGACCGTCGGGATCGGCGTCGTGATGCTGCTCATCGCCCGCCCGGTGCACCGGGCCATGCGCGGGGTGCGCTGACCGCCACCGCCACCCGCCCGGCCGGTCCGGGAACGGCGCAGGGGCCCGGGACGATCGTCCCGGGCCCCTGCGCGTGGACGGAGCGGAGAGCACCGCCGGGGAGGGCTACGCCGGCGAGCGGAACGTCGCCGCGATCCGGGCGCCGTCGGGCAGGTCCCCCGAGCGGACGGCCTTGACCGTCCCGCCGGTGCGCAGCACCCGGGCGGCGACCTCGTCCGCCAGCCCGTAGGTCTCGGCGCTGGGCTCGTCCGCCACCGTCACCTCGCCGAACTCGTCGATCGTGCCCTCGCGCTCGGCGGCCAGGTCGAACAGCAGCACGTCCACCTGCCCGGCCGTGGCCGCCTTGGCGATCTCGTGCAGCTTGGCGCTGGCCCGGCCGTGCGCGCGCTGGGTGCCGAAGCGTTCCCGCCACGCGGCCAGCTGGGCGGCGTAGTGGCGATCGAGGACCTCCCGGCCGCGCGCCGCCAGGTCCCTGAGGGACATCGACGCCGGGTTGACGCCCAGGGACTCGTCCACGAGCCGCCGGTACGTGTTGACCTCCCGGTAGGCCGGCTCGAGGTCCGGGCTCGCCGCCAGCACGAGGGGGTGGGCCGAGCCGTTGATGCGCCGCAGCACGGAGTCCTGCACCCGCGAGCAGTAGTCGCGCCGCTGGGCCTTGGGCCGCTGCGCGCCGTCCGCCCGCTGGCGGTCCATCCGTCCCTCGTTGTCCGCCACCTCCAGTTCGAGGCCGAGGTCCTCCGGCAGGTCCGGCAGCTCGATCTCGTGGCACGAGTCGTCCGCCTCGAGGGCGAGCAGGCGCACCGAGCCCTTGGTGAGGGCCAGCACGAAGCCGCTGTGGGCGAAGGTGGTGGACCGGATCAGCGGCCCCGTGTCGAAGCGGTCGCCCACGCTGGCGTGGTCCCTCAGGTGGTTCAGCAGCCGGAAGGCGCGCAATCCCCCGGGCGAGACGAACACGGCGACCGACCGGGCCGGCGTCGACCAGAATCCGCGGTCCTCCTCCAGGGCGGCCACCTCGGCCATGATCCGCTCGCGGTCCTCCGCGGGGACGGTGTCCGGCAGGCGCCCGACCGCGTCGCGGGCGGCCGCGCGCAGGGCCAGCTGGACCTGTTCGGGGTTGCGCCCGATCGGCGCGCGGGCGTCATCGGCCCCGGACGACGCAGCGTACAGCGACACGCTCGCGGCGTGGCGGTGCTGCGTGAGCTCGGCGAAGTCTTCTGCAGTGGGAATGTCGATGCTCATGCGGACACGGTACCCACGCGTGACGGAAATCACACCTGCTGTCCAGCGCCTCGCTCGTGTGGACCGGCCGCCGGTCCCGCCCGCGCGCCTCCCCGCCCGCCGCGGCGACGCCCGCCCGTGCCCTCCCGGACGCGGGAGGCGTACGCTTCCGGCATGGACGCGCGCCCCGTGCGCCCGGCGGCGCAGCGGCACCGCACGTTCGCCGGCATCCTGGCCAACACGCTCCTGGCCAACCTCACGACCAGCTACCTGTGGTTCGCCATCACCTTCTGGATCTACCTCGAGACCCGCAACGTGATCGCCACGGGCGTGGTGGGCGGCGTCTACATGCTGCTGCTGGCCGTCACCGGGATCGGCTTCGGCACCCTCGTGGACCGGTACCGCAAGCTGGCCGTCATGCGCTGGGCCGGCGCCGCCACCCTGGTGATGTTCACCGCGGCCTGGCTGGTGTACCTCTCGGTCCCGGAGCGGTCGCTCAGCGCCCTGGGGCGGCCGTGGTTCTGGGTCCTGGCGCTCGTCGTGCTCCTCGGCGCCACCGTCGAGAACCTGCGCAACATCGCCCTGTCCACCACGGTCACGCTGCTCATCGACCCGGAGCTGCGGGACCGGGCGAACGGCTACGTGGGCATGGTCCAGGGCCTGGCCTTCCTCGTCACCTCCGTCCTGTCCGGGCTGTCGATCGGGCTGCTCGGCCTGGGGCCCACGCTGCTCATCGCCGTCGGGCTCTCGGCCCTCGCCCTCGGCCACCTGGCCGTGCTCCGCATGCCGGAGGAGACGCGCCCTGCGGCCACGGACGCCCACGGCGGGTTCGACCTGCGCGGTGCGTGGACCGCCGTCGCCGCCGTCCCGGGGCTGGCGGCCCTGGTCCTGTTCGCGACCTTCAACAACCTCATCGGCGGCGTGTACCTCGCGCTGATGGACCCGTACGGGCTCGAGCTGTTCCCGGTGGAGCAGTGGGGCCTGTGGCTCGCGCTGGGCTCCACCGGCTTCCTCGTCGGCGGGGCGGTCGTGGGCCGGTTGGGCCTGGGCCCGCGCCCGGTGCGGACCCTGCTCGGCGGGGTGGCCGCCATGGGCGTGGTCGGCGCGCTGTTCACGATCCGCGAGTGGGGCTGGCTGTACGTCCTCGGCATCTGGCTGTACATGGCCCTGGTCCCCGCGGTCGAGGCGGCGGAGCAGACCGTCATCCAGGCGGTCGTGCCCCTGGCGCGGCAGGGCCGCGTCTTCGGCCTCGCCGCCGCCGTGGAGGCTGCGGCGGCCCCCGTGACGGCGTTCATGGTGGCCCCGGCCGCCGAGGCGTGGATCATCCCGTTCGCCCGCAGCCCCGCGGGGGCGGCGGCGCTCGGGCCGCTGCTGGGGCAGGGCAGCGCCCGGGGCATCGCGCTGGTCTTCCTCATCGCGGGGACCGTCATGGCGCTGGCCGCCGTGGCGGCGTGGCGCTCGCCGGCGTACCGCCGGATCTCCACGGCCTGGGCGGTCGCCGGGCCGGTGGCGACCACGTGACGCGGCCGGGAGGCAGACGACCGCCGGCCCCGGGGTCCACACTGGGCACCATGGACGCGCTCGAGATCCTCGCCGACCTGGCCCGGCGGCCCCTGGACCAGCTGGAGGCCTTCCTGGACGGCGTGGGCGAGGACCGGCTCAACGCCCACCCCGGGGGCCACCCGAACTCGATCGGCTGGCTGCTGTGGCACGCGGGCCGGGAGGTCGACGCCCAGGTGGCCGAGCTCGCCGGCGCGGAGGAGACGTGGACGGCGCAGGGCTGGGACCGGCGCTTCGGGCCGGCCCTGGCGGGCGCGGGCTACGGCTACGGCCACTCGGACGCCCAGGCCCGGGCCGTCGTCGTGCGGGACCGGGAGCTCCTCCGCGGGTACCTCGCGGCCGTCACCCGGGCGTCGACGGACTACCTGGCCACGCTCACCGCGGCCGACCTCGCCGAGGTGGTGGACCGGCGCTGGGACCCGCCGGTCACGCGCGGCGTCCGGCTCGTGAGCGTGTTCGCAGACGCCCTGCAGCACATCGGCCAGGCGGCCTACGTGGCCGGGATGCCCGACGCCGGCTGACGGGCGGCCGCACCCCGGTCACCGGCGCCGGTCCCGGAGACGCCGCGGGCCGGCCCGACCCCGAGGGCGGACCGGCCCGGACCGGACGACGGCGGGCGGCTCAGGCCTGCTCGACCATGAACGCGGCGAAGAACGCCGCCAGCTGCTCGTGGGCGTCCAGCGGCATGACCTGGGCGATGTACTGGTCCGGCCGGACCACCACGAGGGCGCCCCGGGTGCGGTCCACCCCGCGCAGGTCGTAGACGTCGGCCGTGGCGTCCAGGCCGGGGACGTTCCCCAGCAGGCGCCCGTTGGTCCGCTCGGCGGAGAAGGCCTTCTCGTAGTCGCGCAGGCCGAACCGGCCCTTGGCCGGGAACAGGAACGGCGGGAGGGCGTTGAGGTCCACCTCGCCGTGCGGCTGCTGCAGCACCACGCGGACGTCGAACACGGCGTCGTCGGGGGCCCCCGCCGGGGTGAAGCGGCGCACGGGGGACTGCGCCGAGTCGTCGAGGAAGGCGAGCAGCCCGCCGAGCGCGGAGCCCTCCGAGGCCCCCGCGGCGTCGGCGAAGGCGTAGAGGCGCCAGCGGCCGTCGGCCTCGTGGACGTGGCCGAGCTGCACCGGCCTGGCGTCGGAGACGCGCACGACCGGGGCGGAGTGGAAGCGCATGCCCACCTCGAAGCCCGGGGCCAGGTCCTGGTGCTCGGTGCCCCCCGTGAGCAGGGACGGGCGGTACACCGTGGACAGGCCCGCGGTGAACCTCCCGCCCGCCACGAAGTGGGCCTCCACGTCCGTGGCGGCCACGCCGCCGGCCTCCGGGCGGTCCGGGTCCGCGACCTTGGAGCCCATCATCCGCGACCAGCGCTTGTCGAAGTCGATGAGGTCCTGGGCGATCGCCTGGCGCTCCTCGGAGTAGGTCGCCAGCAGGGACCGCGGCGAGCGGCCCTGCAGCACGGCGGCCAGCTTCCAGCCGAGGTTGTAGGTGTCCTGCATGGACACGTTCATGCCCTGGCCGGCCTTGGCCGAGTGGGTGTGGCACGCGTCGCCGGCGATGAACACGCGCGGGTCGCGGTCCCCGGCGAGCCCGGCCGGGACGTCGTCGAAGCCGTCCGTGACGCGCTGGCCCACCTCGTACACGCTCCACCAGGCCACGTCCCGGGCGTCCAGGGTGTACGGGTGCAGGGCCTTCTGGGCGGCGGCGAGGATGTCCTCGTAGGTGGTGCGCTCGCGGATGCTGCGGTCGCCCTCGGGGATGTCGCCGAGGTCCACGTAGTAGCGGACCAGGTGGCCGCCCTCGCGCGGGATCTGCAGCAGGGACCCCGTGGCGGACTGGATGACGGCCTTCTTGCGGACGTCCGGGAAGTCGGTCACGGGCAGGATGTCCATGACGCCCCACGCGTGGTTCTGCGCGTCACCGTGCAGGGACCGGCCGATCGAGGTGCGGATGGCCGAGCGGGCGCCGTCGCAGCCCACCACGTAGCGGGCGCGCACGGTGCGGGTGGTCCCGGTGCCCCGGCCGTCCTGGTCCGTCTCCTCGAGGGTCACGGTCACGAGGGCCTCCGGGTCCTCCGGGACCTCGACGCCGAGCGCCTTGTAGCCGTAGTCGACCTCCAGCCGCGAGGCGGACCTGGCGGCCTTCTCCAGGAGCATCTCCTGCATGCGCGCCTGGTTCACGATCACGTGGGGGTACTCGCTCAGGCCGTCGGCCACGTCCTGGACCGTGCCGGTGCGGGCGATGCCGTGGCGGTCCTCGGCCGAGGGCGACCAGAAGGTGGTCTCGTTTACCCAGTAGGCCTCGTCGACCAGGGTGGAGGCCAGGCCGAAGGCATCGAACATCTCCACGGTGCGGCAGGACACGCCGTCCGCCTGGCCGACGGGCAGCGGGCCCTGGCGGCGTTCCACGACGCGGGTGGTGATCTCCGGGAACTCGGCCAGCTGGGCCGCCAGCACGGTCCCCGCGGGGCCGGTGCCCACCACGAGGACGTCCACCTCCTCGGGGAGCGGACCCTGGCCGCCCTCCCGGCCGGGCGCGGCGGGGGAGATGGTCGGGTCGCCGTAGCGGTAGCCGTCGAGGTGGTATTGCATGGGGCTCCTTGTCGGTGGGCCGGCGCGGGGGCACGCGCGCGGTGGACGGTGGGGCGGGGGCGCCCGAGGCATCGTCCGTGTACTGAGTAGTTCGACGGCGATCATAACGCACTCGCGTGACTGGAGCCACAGTATGCTGGGACTCGGCGCGGACGGACCCCGGCATCCCGCGGTCCAGCGGACCGGTCCCGCCGGGCCCTCCGGAGGGGGCGGGGTCTTCCGCGTACGCATCAGGATCGAGAGCAGGCCGAGGGCCGACGGAGAGCAGGAGGACCCGCCATGGAGGGACGGCACGACGCCGGCGACGCGCCGGGCGCCGCGACCGCGGCTCCGGCCGGCGGCCGCGCCCCCGGGCCGACCGCCGGCGCGGCGCCGGCCCCGGCCTCCGCTCCGGCTCCCGGCCCGGGGGTGGCGACGCGGCCCCTCGTCGGGCACCTGCTGCGCCGCTGCCACCAGGTGCACAACGTCCTGTGGGCGCAGGAGGTGGGCGGGGTGCTCACCTCGCCGCAGTTCTCGGTGCTCTCCGCGCTCGCCGGCGCCGAGGAGGGACTGGACCAGCACGCGCTCGGCGCGCTCGCCGGACTGGACCGGTCCACCACGGCCGGGGTGGTGCGGCGGCTGCAGGCCCAGGGCTGGCTGCGCCGCGACCGCGACCCGCGGGACGGCCGGCGCCAGGTGATCACGATCACCACCGCCTCGCGCGTCGCCCTGTCCGGGCTGGCCGGCGCCGTGGGGCGGGTCCAGGAGCGGTTCCTGGCCCCCCTGACCGCCGCGGAGCGGGGGTGGTTCACGGACCGGCTCGCCCTGCTCGCCGACCCCACCCGCGCCGACCCGGACCGCCGGCCCGGGCACCTGGTCCGCCGGGCCCAGCAGCGGCACGCGGCGCTGTGGGCGGAGGAACTGGGCGGCGTGCTCACGGGACCCCAGTTCGCGGTGCTGGACGTGCTGCGCCGGGACGGGGCGCAGGGGCAGGGTCCGCTCGCGGAGGCCTCGGCCGTGGACCGCTCCAGCGCCTCGGACGTGCTGGCCCGCCTCGAGGCCCGAGGGTGGACGCGGCGGACCCCGGACCCGGCGGACCGGCGCACCCGGCGCGTGGCCCTCACCCCGGCCGGGGAGGACCTCCTGCGGGAGGTGGGCCCCGGCGTGCTGCGGGTCCAGCGCCGGATCCTCGAGCCGGTCGACGCGGCCGACCGGGACCGGCTCGAGGGGCTGCTGGCCACCGTGTCTGAAGGGGTCCGGGTCACATTGGCGCACGGCACCGGCGGCCAGTAGTGTCGTCCGTGTACCGCATGGACCCCGCCAGGGAGGTCCGGCACCCCGACCGTCTGGAGGAGATCATGAGCAACATTCCCGAGGGACTTCGCTACAGCGCCGAGCACGAGTGGGTGTCCGGTCCTGACGCGGAGGGCGTCGTGCGCGTGGGCATCACCGACTTCGCCCAGGACGCCCTCGGCGACGTCGTCTACGTGGACCTGCCCGAGGTCGGCACCGAGGTCGAGGCCGAGACCACCGTGGGCGAGGTCGAGTCCACCAAGTCGGTCAGCGACCTGTTCGCCCCCGTCACCGGCACCGTCACGGCCCGCAACGAGGAGCTCGACGCCGACCCCGCCAAGGTCAACGCCGATCCCTACGGCGACGGCTGGCTCATGGAGATCTCCCTCAAGGACGCCGCCCAGGTGGAGTCCCTGCTCGATGCGGACGGCTACCGCCAGCAGGTAGGCTAGTCAGGTCACGGATCACCACGACCGTCCGGCACCTCCGGTGCCGGACGGGCATATCCCCGGAGGAGCAATGGCACAGGACGGTACCCAGCATCCGGACGCCCGGCACCGGGGGACCGAGCCCGAGGCGCAGACCACCAGCATCGGCCTGCCCGACCTGGGCGGACCCACGCACCGCTCCCTGGACGACGACGACCGCGCGGCGATCAACGCCCTGCCGGCCGGCTCGGCCCTGCTCGTGGCGCACGCGGGCCCGAACCAGGGGGCGCGGTTCCTCCTCGACGAGGACGTGACCACGGTCGGGCGGCACCCGAACGCGGACATCTTCCTCGACGACGTGACCGTCTCGCGCAAGCACGCCGAGTTCCGCCGCTCGGGCGAGGGCTTCGTGGTGGTCGACTCGGGGTCCCTGAACGGGACCTACGTCAACCACGACCGGGTCGACTCCGTGGCCCTGCGCTCGGGGATGGAAGTGCAGATCGGCAAGTTCCGGCTCACCTTCTACGCCGGGACCCGCCAGCCGGCCGGCTGATCCGGTCCCGTCGTGCCCCGAGGCCCGGCCGCTCGACCATAGCCATGAAGGAAGACCCGAGGAACCCGTGACAGCTGCAGCATCCCGCCGCACCCTCTCCGCCGCACCGTCCCGCTCCAGCCGGGCGGTGATGAACATCGGCGAGGTGCTCGGTGAGCTCAAGGGCGACTTCCCACAGGTCAGTGCCTCGAAGATCCGCTTCCTCGAGGAGAAGGGCCTGGTCACGCCCCGCCGCACCGCGGCCGGCTACCGCAAGTACACGGACGCGGACGTGGACCGCCTGCGGTTCATCCTGGCCCTGCAGCGCGACCAGTACCTGCCGCTGAAGGTCATCAAGGACTACCTGGACGCGGTGGACCGCGGCGAGCACCCCGAGTCCCTGCCGGGCGGGCTCACCCTGGCCCCGCGCTCGGTGTCCGACCAGCTCGCGCAGGAACTCGCGGGGCACACCCGCGCGCTGACGCGGGCCGAGCTGCAGGGCGTGTCGGGTGCGGGGGCGGAGCTGCTGGACTCCCTCGAGCAGTACGGGATGATCGCCGCCGACGAGGACGGGCGCTACGACGAGTACTCGCTCAAGGCCGCCCGCTCCGCCGTCGTCCTGGCCTCCCACGGCCTCGAGCCCCGGCACCTGCGCCCGTTCCGCGCCGCGGCCGACCGGGAGCTGGGCCTCATTGAACGGGTCACCGCCCCGCTGTCCAGCCGGCGGGACGCGGCGGCGGGCGCCCGCGCGGCCGAGACCGCCCGCGAGATCAGCGAGGCCTGCCTGGGCCTGCACAGCGCCCTCGTGGGCGCCGGCGTGGCGGAGATGGACACGTGAGGCGGCCATGAGCCTTCCGGACGTGGAGATGACCGTGCTGGGCGTCCGGGTGGAGCTGCCCGGAAACCAGCCGCTGGTCCTGCTGCAGGACCCCGGGACCGGGACGCTCGTGCCCATCTGGGTCGGGGCCCCGGAGGCCAGTGCGATCGCCCTGTGGCAACAGGGCATCACCCCGCCGCGCCCCATGACCCACGACCTCCTGGTGGAGGTCATCGCGGCCGTGGGCACCACCCTCGAGGCGGTGCGCATCAGCTCGGTGGAGGATGCCGTGTTCCATGCCGAGCTGGTGCTGGGCAACGGCGCCCGGGTGGACTCCCGGGCCTCGGACGCGATCGCCTGCGCGCTGCGGGCCGGCGTGCCCGTGCTGTGCGCCGCCGAGGTGCTGCAGGAGGCCGGCGTGGACCCGGACCTCGCGGTCGAGGAGGACGAGTCCGGGGAGGACGCCGGGGGCGAGTCGGCCACGGGCGTGCCCGGCCCGGCGGAGCGTGACGCGGAACTCAACCGCTTCCGCGAGTTCCTGGACTCCGTGGATCCGGAGGACTTCGCGGACGGCGGTCCCGAGCAGTCCTGACGGGGGAGCGGGGCCCCCGGCTGGCCCGCCGGCGTCGTCGGTGCCGTCCCGGTGGCCGGCCCCCGGGGTGCGACACGCGCCCCCTCGAAGGCGCCCGGGTCTTTGACCCCGGCCCCCGACGGGCATACCGTCGTCAGCAGAGGTTCCACAGTGCCCGCCGGTCCATGCGCACCGGCTGGTGGTCCGGCCGGGGACGATGCCCCGGTCGCCCCGCCAGTCCCGACCGCCGGGCGTCTTCCGTTCCCCCGCGTGGAGCCTAGACCAGGAGGGTTTCAGTGAGTCCGAAGGGCGAGGCCGGGCAGTCCCCGGCCGTGACGCACGACGTGTCCCGGCGCACCGCGCAGGGCATGCTGTTCACCGAGGACCTGCCCGTGCTGGACGAGGGCGCGGGATACCGGGGGCCCACCGCGTGCAAGGCCGCGGGCATCACCTACCGCCAGCTCGACTACTGGGCCCGCACCGGCCTCGTGGTCCCCACCGTCCGCGGGGCTAGTGGCTCCGGGACCCAGCGCCTCTACTCCTTCCGGGACATCCTCGTGCTCAAGGTCGTCAAGCGCCTGCTGGACACGGGGGTCTCCCTCCAGCAGATCCGCTCGGCCGTGGAGCACCTGCGCGAGCGCGGGGTGGACGACCTGGCGCAGATCACCCTCATGAGCGACGGCGCGAGCGTGTACGAGTGCATGTCCGCCGACGAGGTGATCGACCTGGTCCAGGGCGGCCAGGGCGTCTTCGGCATCGCCGTGGGCCGGGTCTGGCGCGAGGTCGAGGGTTCCCTGGCGCAGCTGCCGTCCGAGCGGCTGCACGGGGCCGAGGTCCACGCCGGGTATCCCGGGGACGAGCTCTCCGAGCGCCGGGCCCGGCGGCGGTCCGCCTCCTAGGCCTCCCGGCCCTCCACGGCGTCCCCGGGGTACGGGCCCCGGTCAGTGCCGGCGCTGGCTGCGCCGGTCCTTCAGTGGGCGGTGCACCGCCGCGAGCAGCTCGTCGAAGAGCGCCGCGGACCGTGCCGCCGTCTCCCCGGGCCATGCGTGGACCGGCCAGGCCGCCCCCTGGATCTGCTGCCAGTTGCCCTGCTCCGGGATGGCCACCGGCAGCAGCCGGTCGCCGTACATGCGGTCCATCTCCCCGAGGCGGAACTGGTGCTCCGTGCTGGCGGGACGGACGCGGTTGGCCACCACGCCGGTGGAGCGCACCCCTTGGGCGTACTCGCGGCGGAACAGGTCCAGGGCGCGCAGGGTGCGCTCGGTGCCCGCCACGGAGAACAGGCTGGGCTCGGCCACCAGGAGCACGTCGGTCGAGGCGGCCCAGGCCATCCGCGTGACGCCGTTGAGCGCCGGCGGGCAGTCCACGAGCACGAGCGCGTAGCGGGTCACCGACTCCAGCAGCTGGGACAGCCGGCGCAGCTCGCGCGGGCGGGTCGTGGGACGCTCGAAGAGGGAGGTGCGGGAGGAGCCCCGGGCGACGTCCAGCGCACGGGGCGCGCTGCCCACGCCGCCGGTCCCGGCGTCCGCCTCGGCCGTCCCGCCCGGGCGGGTGTCCGGCCAGCCGGAGGGGACCACGTGCTCGGCCAGGCTCACGCGCCGGGGGTGGGACAGGAGCGTGCCCACGTCCTCCGTGCCGACGTCCTGGCGGACCCCGAGGCCCGTGGTGGCATCCGCGTGCGGGTCCATGTCCACCACGAGGGTGGGGATGCCCCGTGCCTGCGCCGCCGAGGCCAGTCCGAGGGTGACCGAGGTCTTGCCGACGCCGCCCTTGAGGCTGGAGATGGAGATGATCTGCACGGAGCTGGAATCCTGACTGTCTCGGACATTCGGTGGGGCGCACGGCCGCAGTCCATCCTAGTGGTCGTGACGCTGTGAGACGGATCACGTGGTTCCGCCCCCGGTCGTGTGCCAAACTGGCCCGTGATGCAAGCCACAACGCCGTGGCTCCACCGTGCGCTGATCGCGCCTGACCGTGTGCCGGCCACCCGCCGGCCAGCCAGGAGGCCTCATGTCCCCCACCTCGATCGACGGCATGTTCCGGAAGGTCCTCGTGGCCAACCGCGGTGAGATCGCCGTGCGTGCCTTCCGCGCCTGCTACGAGCTCGGCGCGCGCACCGTCGCGGTGTTCCCCTACGAGGACCGCAACTCCATCCACCGGCAGAAGGCCGACGAGGCCTACCGCATCGGGGAGGAGGGGCACCCGATCCGGGCCTACCTGGACGTGGACGAGATCATCCGGGTGGCCAAGGAGGCCGGCTGCGACGCCATCTACCCCGGCTACGGCTTCCTGTCCGAGAACGCCGGGCTGGCCCGTGCTGCGGAGGAGGCCGGGATCGCCTTCGTGGGGCCGCCGGCGGACGTGCTGGAGCTGACCGGCAACAAGGTCGAGGCCCTGCGGGCCGCGAAGGCCGCGGGCATCCCCACCCTGAAGTCCTCGGACCCCAGCTCGGACGCGGACTGGCTCGTCGCCCAGGCCGAGGACATCGGCTTCCCCATCTTCGTCAAGGCCGTGGCCGGTGGCGGCGGGCGCGGCATGCGCCGGGTCGAGACCGCGGCCCAGCTGCCGGACGCCCTGAACGCGGCCATGCGCGAGGCCGAGACCGCCTTCGGCGACCCCACCGTCTTCCTCGAGCAGGCGGTGCTGCGGCCCCGCCACATCGAGGTCCAGGTGCTGGCGGACTCCACGGGGGAGACCGTCCACCTCTTCGAGCGCGACTGCTCCATGCAGCGCCGCCACCAGAAGGTCATCGAGATCGCCCCGGCCCCGCTGCTGGACGAGTCGATCCGCCAGGCGCTCTACGCGGATGCCGTGAAGTTCGCCAAGGCCATGGGCTACGTCAACGCCGGCACGGTCGAGTTCCTCGTGGACACCGCGGGGGAGCGGGCCGGCCAGCACGTGTTCATCGAGATGAACCCGCGCATCCAGGTCGAGCACACGGTCACCGAGGAGATCACCGACGTCGACCTCGTCGCCTCCCAGCTGCGCATCGCCGCGGGCCAGACCCTGGAGCAGCTGGGGATCCGGCAGGAGGAGCTGCGGATCCGCGGCGCCGCGATGCAGTGCCGGATCACCACGGAGGACCCGGCCAACGGCTTCCGCCCGGACACCGGCACCATCACCGCCTACCGCTCCGCCGGCGGCTCCGGCGTCCGGCTCGACGGCGGCACCATCTACACGGGCGCGGAGATCAGCCCGCACTTCGACTCCATGCTGGTCAAGCTCACCTGCCGCGGCCGGGACTACCCCACGGCCGTGCGCCGCGTCCGCCGCGCGCTGGCCGAGTTCCGCATCCGCGGGGTGGCCACCAACATCCCGTTCCTGATGAACGTGCTGGACGACCCCACCTTCGTGGCGGGGGACGTCGCCACCGACTTCATCGACGCCCACCCGGAGCTCGCCCAGGTCAACCGCAGCCAGGACCGCGGGTCCAAGGCCCTGCAGTACCTCGCCGACGTCACCGTCAACCGGCCCCACGGCCCGCGCGTGGAGGGGATCGACCCGCGGGACAAGCTGCCGCACTTCCCCGGGGACAAGTCCGACGAGCCGGACCGCAGCCCCTTCGACGGGCCCTCCGGCCACCAGCCGCCCGCCGGCTGGCGGCAGGTGCTCCTGGAGAGGGGACCGGAGGGCTTCGCCGCCGAGCTGCGCGGGCGCACGGAGCTGGCCGTCACGGACACCACCTTCCGGGACGCCCACCAGTCGCTGCTGGCCACGCGCGTGCGCACCCGGGACCTGCTGGCCGCGGCCCCGGCCGTGGCCCACACCCTGCCGGGGCTGTTCTCGGTCGAGGCCTGGGGCGGGGCCACCTACGACGTCGCGCTGCGGTTCCTCGGGGAGGATCCGTGGGACCGGCTGCACCTGCTGCGCCAGGAGCTGCCGAACATCCCGCTGCAGATGCTGCTGCGCGGGCGCAACACCGTGGGCTACACCCCGTACCCGGTGGAGGTGACCAACGCCTTCGTGGAGGAGGCCGCCGCCACGGGCGTGGACATCTTCCGCATCTTCGACGCCCTCAACGACGTCGCCCAGATCACCCCGGCCATCGAGGCCGTGCGCGCCACGGGCACCGCCGTGGCGGAGGCCGCGCTGTGCTACACCGGCAACCTGCTGGACCCGGACGAGGAGCTGTACACGCTCGACTACTACCTCGGCCTGGCCCGCCAGATGGTGGATGCCGGCGCCCACGTGCTCGGCATCAAGGACATGGCCGGGCTGCTGCGGCCCCGGGCCGCGCGCGAGCTCGTCGGCGCGCTGCGCGCGGAGTTCGACCTGCCCGTGCACCTGCACACCCACGACACCGCCGGCGGCCAGCTCGCCACGCTGCTCGCCGCCGCCGAGGCCGGGGTGGACGCCGTGGACACCGCCGTGGCCTCCATGGCCGGCACCACGAGCCAGGTGCCGATGTCCGCCCTCGTGGCCGCCCTCGAGCACACCGAGCGGGACACCGGCCTGGGACTGGACTGCGCCGCCGGGCTCGAGCCGTACTGGGAGACCATCCGCCAGGTGTACCGGCCCTTCGAGTCGGGCCTGTCCGCCCCGACGGGCCGCGTCTACCGCCACGAGATCCCGGGCGGCCAGCTGTCCAACCTGCGCCAGCAGGCCATCGCCCTGGGCCTGGGCGACCGGTTCGAGCAGATCGAGCGCATGTACGAGGCCGCCAACGACATGCTCGGCAACATCGTCAAGGTGACCCCGAGCTCCAAGGTCGTCGGCGACCTCGCCCTGCAGCTCGTGGGCATGGACGCCGATCCCGCGGCGTTCGCGGAGAACCCGCAGGACTTCGACCTGCCGGACTCCGTCATCGGCTTCCTCAACGGCGAGCTCGGCGACCCGCCCGGGGGCTGGCCGGAGCCGTTCCGGACCCGCGCCCTGCAGAACCGGGGCCGACGCCGGCCGGAGGCCGAGCTCACGGCCGAGGACCGCGCATCGCTCCGGGCGCCGGGCACCGAGCGGCGCCAGACCCTGAACCGGCTCCTGTTCCCCGGCCCGACGCGGGACTTCGAGGCCAACCGCGCCGAGTTCGGCGACACCTCGGTGCTGCACACCCGCGACTGGCTCTACGGCATGGTGCCCGGACGCGAGCACGTCATCTCGCTCGGCAAGGGCGTGCGCCTGCTGGCCACCCTGCAGGCGATCGGCGAGCCGGACGCCAAGGGCCTGCGCCCCGTGATGGTCACCCTCAACGGCCAGGCCCGCCAGATCACGGTGCGGGACCGGTCCGTCGAGTCCACCGCCCGGGCCGCCGAGAAGGCCGACCCCGCGAACAAGGGCCACGTGGCCGCGCCGTTCGCCGGCGTCGTCACCGTCACGGTGGCCGAGGGGGACGCGGTCTCCGCGGGGGACACCGTGGCCACCATCGAGGCGATGAAGATGGAGGCCGCGATCACGGCCCCCGCTTCCGGCACGGTCTCCCGCGTGGTCCTCTCCGGGGCCACCCCGGTCGAGGGCGGGGACCTGCTGCTGGCCGTGGAGGGCTGAGCAGCCGCCCCCGGCCCGCCGGGCTGCCCGTCCGGGCGCCCGGCGGGCCGTAGGCTGGGGGGATGGGCACCGAAACGTACGACCTGGCCATCATCGGCTCCGGCTCCGGCAACTCGCTGGTCACCCCGTACTGGGATGACAAGCGGGTCGCCATCATCGACTCCGGCACGTTCGGCGGCACCTGCCTGAACGTGGGGTGCATCCCCACGAAGATGTTCGCGTACCCGGCCGCACTGGCCGCGGTCCCGGAGGAGGCCGGACAGCTCGGCGTGGACCTGGGCTTCGGCGGCTCCGACTGGGTGGGCATCCGGGACCGGATCTTCCGGCGGATCGACGCGATCTCCGCCGGCGGGCTGCGGTACCGGGACGAGGAGCTGGAGAACACCACGGTCATCCGCGAGGAGGCCCGGTTCAGCGGGACCCACCGGCTGACCACCTCGCGCGGCCGGGTGCTGGAGGCCGAGCACATCGTGGTGGCCGCGGGCTCCCGCCCCGTCCGGCCGGACGTCCCCGGCATCGACCTGCCGCAGGTGCACACCTCGGACACGGTGATGCGCCTGCCGCGCCTGCCCGAGCGCGTCGTGGTGCTCGGCGGCGGGTACATCGCCGCCGAGTTCGCCGCGATCTTCTCCGGCCTGGGCTCCTCCGTGGTGCAGGTGAACCGGTCGCCGCGGCTGCTGCGCCACTTCGACGAGACGATCTCCGAGCGGTTCACCGAGATGGCTGCCACCCAGTGGACCGTGGAGACGGGCTGGACCGTGTCCCGCATCGAGGAGGGACTCGACGGCTGGGTGACCGTCCACTTCGACGGCCCCACGAACACCACGTGGGAGGTGGACGCGGACGTCGTCCTCGTGGCGCACGGCCGGACGCCGAACAGCGACCGCCTCGACCCGGCGGCCGCCGGACTGGACCTGCACCCCGACGGCCGGCTCGTGGTGGACGAGTACCAGCGCCTGCTCTCCGCCGGGGAGCCGGTGCCCGGGCTCTGGGCCCTGGGCGACGTCTCGAGCGCCGAGCAGCTCAAGCACGTGGCGAACCACGACCAGCGGATCGTCGCGCACAACCTCGAGCACCCCGGCGACCTGCGGGCCAACACGCTCGGGCCCGTCCCGGCGGCGGTCTTCTCCCGGCCGCAGGTCGCCTCGGCCGGGCTAACCGAGGCCCAGGCGGTGGAGCAGTACGGGGCGGAGCGGGTCACCGTGAAGGTGCAGAACTACGGGGACGTGGCCTACGGCTGGGCCATGGAGGACGGCACGGCCCTGTGCAAGGTCATCGCCGACCGGCAGACGGGCCGGCTGCTCGGCGCCCACCTGATCGGCCACGAGGCGCCGAACCTGATCCAGCCCCTGATCCAGGCCATGAGCCTGGGCCTGGACGCCCACACCATGGCGCGCGGGCAGTACTGGATCCACCCGGCGCTCACCGAGGTGGTGGAGAACGCCCTGCTGGGCCTCGACGTGCCGGACAGCGGACTGTGCTGACGCGCCGGGACCGGCCGCGCACCGCGGCCGGTCCCGGACGGCGGGGTCAGGCCGGCTTCGGGGCGGCGTAGATCTCCTCCACGAGCGGCCCGAAGTCCGCCAGGACCACGCTGCGCTTGATCTTCAGGGACGGGGTCATCTGCCCGGACTCCACGGTGAAGTCCACGGGGGCGATCCGGAAGGCCCGGATGGACTCCGCCTTCGAGACCGCCTCGTTGGCCCGGTCGATCACCGACTGCACGTGGTCCACCACCACGGGGTGGGTGGCGAGCTCCTCCACGGGGGTCTCGGCCGGGATCCCGTGCTGGCCCAGCCAGGTGGGCAGGATGTCCGTGTCCAGGGTGACGAGGGCCGCCACGAAGGGCCGCTGGTCTCCGACGACCACGCACTGGGAGACCACGGCGTCCGCGCGGATCTGGTCCTCGAGCACAGCCGGCACCACGTTCTTCCCGCCGGCCGTGACGATGATCTCCTTCTTGCGCCCGGTGATGGTCAGGAAGCCGTCCTCGTCCAGGTCCCCGATGTCCCCGGTGCGGAACCAGCCGTCCACGATCTCCTGCGCCGTGACGTCCGGCCGGTTGTGGTAGCCGCGCATCAGGCAGACGCCGCGGGCCAGGATCTCGCCGTCGTCCGCGATCCGCACGCCGTTGCCCGGGATGGGCTTGCCGACGGTGCCGATGCGCACCTCGGTGGGCAGGTTGACCGTCACCGGGGCGGTGGTCTCGGTCAGCCCGTAGCCCTCCATGATGTTGACCCCGATGCCGTGGAAGAAGTGCCCCAGCCGGGCCCCGAGCGGGCCGCCGCCGGAGACGGCGTGCACCACGCGGCCGCCCATGGCGCCGCGGATCTTGCCGTACAGCAGCTTCTCGAACACGGCGTGCCGGATCCGCAGCGGCAGGGGGACGCGGCCCTGCTCGCGCGCCCTCGAGTACTCGATGGCGGTCCTCGCGCCGGCGGCGAAGACCTTGCCCTTGCCGCCCGTCTCGGCCTTGAGCTGGGCCGAGTTGTAGACCTTCTCGAACACGCGGGGCACCGCCAGCAGGAACGTCGGCCGGAAGGACTGCAGGTCAGGCACCAGCTGCGAGACGTCGGCGGTGTGGCCCACCTTGGCCCCGGCCGCCAGGGCGAGCACGGAGATGAACCGGGCGAACACGTGGGCCAGGGGGATGAACATCACGGTGCTCGACTGCGGATTGACCACCTGGGCGAGGTCGGTCCCCAGCGTCTGCAGGCTCAGCTCGGCGAAGTTGCCGTGCGTGAGCTCGCAGCCCTTGGGCTTCCCGGTGGTACCGGAGGTGTAGATGATGGTGGCCAGGTCCTCCAGCGTGGCCGCGGAGCGCCGCTGCTCCATGGCGGCCTCGTCCGGACCGCGTCCGGCGAGGCCGCGCAGCTCGTCCAGGCCGCCGTCCTCGATGAGCCAGCTGCCCACGAGCGGCTCGAGCCCCTCCTGGCGCAGGGCGGTGTCGACGACGGTGCGGTGGCGGGCCGTGTCGCACACGACGGCGCGCACGTCCGCGTCCGAGACGATCCACGCGACCTGGCTGGGGGAGGAGGTCTCGTAGATGGGCACCGTGACGCACCCGGCGTACCAGATGGCGAGGTCCATGAGCGTCCACTCGTAGCGGGTCGGCGCCATGATGCCGATCCGGTCCCCCGGCCCGAGCCCGGCGGCGGCCAGGCCGCGGGCCAGCGTGCGCACGTCATCGCGCACGTCCGCCGCGGCCACGTCGGTCCACTGTCCCGGCGTGGTCTGCCGGGCGAAGAGCGCGCGTTGCGGGTCGGCGAGGACCTGCTGCTCCAGGAGGTCGGTGATGTTCAGGTCCCGCGGGACCTCGACGACGGGCGGGGTGATGTGTTCCTTCAACATGCGCTCCTGGTGATCGACGGTTGCCGCCGGCATGGCATAGTGGTTCTCCCGGCGCAGTCCGTCCCGGGATCGGGGGTCCCCGGTACTCCGACCTTAGCGGAGAATGCCCCAGTCGGTGTGGGCTGCGCCACAGTCACCACGATACTACCCATGAGTAACATCGGCCGTCGCCGGGCGTCCCGCGGCGGTCCCACGGGAGGCGGCACGACGATGGCAGCACGCAGGGCGGCGGGGCCCGGGACGGGGGCCGGGGCGGACCGTCCCGTGGCAGCGGCCGTCGGCCTGGACGTCGGCGGCGGCGCCGTCAAGGCCGGTGCCGCGCTCCTGCTGGGGGACGGCCGGCTCCGGCCGGAGGGGAGCGAGGCCACCGCGCGGCACGGGCTCGCCGACGACGGTCCGGGCCTGGCCGCCCTCTCTGCCCGGCTGGCCGGGGACGTCTCCGCCCGGGTCCGCAGCGCCCATCCCGGCCTGCCGCTCGCGTGGGGCGTGGCCGCCGCGGCCTGGATCGACCCCGCCAGCGGTGCCTCCGTCTTCAGCCCCCACCTGCCGGGCTGGCGCGGCGCCGACCTGCCGGGCGACCTGTCCCGCGCCCTCGCGGGGCTCGGCGGTCCTGCCGGAACCCGCGCCGCCACGTCCGGATGGGCCGGCGCCGGCGGCGGGCCGGCCGCGCGCGCCGTCCCGGTGCCCTCGGTGCTCAACGACGCGGACGCCGCGGCCTGGGCCGAGGCCCGGACCGGGGCGCCGCTGCCCGCGGGGGACCGGATGGTCATGGTGGCCATCGGCACGGGCATCGGCGGGGCGCTCGTGCGGGACGGCGCCGTCGACGTCGGCGCCCACGGCATGGCGGGGGAGTACGGGCACATGAGCGTGGACCCCGGTGGCGGTGCATGCCCGTGCGGGAACACCGGCTGCTGGGAACTGGTCGTCTCGGCCGGCGCCCTGGCGGCCCGGTCCGGACACCGCTCCGCCCGGACCGCGCTGGACGGCGCGCTCGCCGGGGACCCCGCCTGCCGGTCGGCCGTGGCCGAGACGGGGCGGTGGCTCGGCCGCGGGCTGGCGACCCTCGCCGCCGTCCTGGACCCGTCGCGGATCGTGGTCGGCGGGGGCATCGCCGCCGCGGGCGAGCTGCTGCTGGAGCCCGCCCGCGCCGAGCTGGCCCGGCGGCTGCCCGGCGCCCGGCACCGCCCGGTGCCGGGCGTGACCGCGGCCCGGCTCGGCAACCGGGCCGGTTGGCTCGGCGCGGCCGGCGTGGCGCTCGAGCGGGCCGGCCGGCCGGTGTCCGGCATCGCCGCCGGGTAGTCCCCGCGGCGGTGCGGCGCTGACCCGGTTCGGCTCCGGTGAGGCTCCGGCGCGGCTCAGACCTGCGCGCCGTCGCCGTTGCCGGGTCCCTCGCGGTCCCGGTCGCGCGGCAGGGTCAGGAACAGCCCGACGGCGCCCGCCACGAACGCGCCGACGAGGACCCCCAGCACGATCCCCGGCGCGCCCGGCCACAGGATGGCGAGGAGCAGCAGGGCCGCCGGGGCGCCGGCCACGCCGACCAGGCTCAGCACGACGGCCGGGTCGCCGGAGCCGAGCGCCGGCGGCTCCGGCGGGACGAACTCGTCCGACGCGTCCAGCCCGTCCTCCAGCCCATCGTCCTGCCCGGCCTTCCCGGTGCCATCCCCGGCGGGCCGGTCGCGCGGGCCGCGGCCTCCGGGCGGGGCGCCCTGCGGGCCAGGGAAGGCCTCGGGGAACGGCCCGGGCGAGGAGGACGGGTGCGGCGGCGCCGCGCCCGCGTCGGGATCCTCCGTCCCCGTCCCGAGCGGGCCCAGGTCCGCCACGATCTCCCGCCAGCGTCGCTCGATCTCCTCCGGGTCGCCGCCGGGCGGCTCCGGGCCGTCGGCGCCGCGGTCGCGGGCCCCGGTCACGACCGGTCCGCCACGACGTCCCGGCCGGACGGCAGCGCGGCGATGAAGCGCACGGACTCCTGCTCGATGATGCCGGCGTCCCAGTCCAGGGTGGCGACGTGGCGGCTGTTGTAGAGCGGGCGGACGGTGAGCAGCCCGGGGGGCAGCCGGCGGCCGAGCACGTCCATGGAGGAGTGCGGCACCACGTGGTCCGTCGTCGAGCGGAAGGCCAGCACCGGCGTCCGGACGGCGTGCAGCCCGGCGCGGACCGCCGCCTGCAGGGCACCCACCTGCTGCACCGCGGCGACCGGGGTGCGCGGATAGGCCTGCTCGGTCACCCCGGGCCGGACGAGGTCGTCGGCGATGGGCGTCACCGAGCGGATGACGTGCTTGAGGATCCCGGCGAGCGGCGCCGCCGCGGAGGCGAAGCGCAGGCCCGGGTTGACCACCACGGTCCCGGCCACCGGCCGGTGGGCGGCGGCGTCCAGGGCGAGGGCTCCGCCCATCGACAGCCCGGCCGCGACCACCCGGTCGTGGCCCGCGAGCAGCCCGTCCACGGTGTCCCGCGCGGCGGTCCGCCACGCGGAGGCCGGGACCGCCGCCAGGTCCCGCCAGTGCGTGCCGTGGCCCGGCAGGAGCGGCACCTCCACGTCGGCCCCCGCGGCCGCGAGGGCGCGCGCCCAGCCGGCCACGGACACGGGGCCGGAGGTGAAGCCGTGGAACAGGGCGACGGCCGTCCGTCCGCGGCCGGCCGTGGCGGCCAGGGGGCCGGCGTCGGCGCCGCGGAGGGACAGCGCCCGCTGGTGGGCGTTCATGGATCCAGCGTAGCGTCCACCGCACCGGCGCCGGCCTCCCTAGACTGGGGTCCGGTCCACGTCGTCGCCCGGGAGGAAGCCCACCGTGTTCTACTGGTTCGCCAAGACCCTCGTGGTGGCGCCCGTGACCAACCTCGTGTTCCGCCCGTGGGTCAAGGGCCTGGGCAACGTCCCGGAGGACGGCGGGGCGATCCTCGCCAGCAACCACCTCTCCGTCTCGGACTCGATCTTCATGCCCGCCCAGCTGGGCCGGCAGGTCCACTTCCTGGCCAAGAAGGAGTACTTCACCGGCAAGGGCGTGAAGGGGTGGCTGACGCGCAAGTTCTTCGAGGCCACCAACCAGCTGCCCATGGACCGGGCCGGCGGCCAGGCCTCGCTCGCCTCGCTGCAGTCCGGACTGGACGTGCTGCGGGACGGCCGGCTGCTCGGCATCTACCCCGAGGGCACGCGCAGTCCCGACGGCCGGCTGTACCGGGGCAAGCTCGGCGTCGCCAAGCTGGCCCTCGCCGCGCGGGTCCCCGTGGTGCCCGTGGCGATGATCGGCACGGACAAGGTCCAGCCGATCGGCCGGACCATCCCCACCATCCGTCGCGTGGGCATGATCTTCGGCCCCCCGCTGGACTTCTCGGAGTACTACGACCGCGCGGGGGACCGGTTCGTGGAGCGCCGGGTGACGGACGAGATCATGGAGGCCATCCGCCGGTTGTCCGGCCAGGAGTACGTGGACGTCTACGCCTCCACCGTCAAGGACGCCGGTCCCGGCGGCGGGCCGCACGGTCGGCAGGGGGCGTAGGCCGCGGGCCCAGCGGCGGCCGTCCGGTGCGGGGCCGGTGGGCCCGGAGCTCGGTGCGGTGCGTCACGAACGCGCGCCGGCGCCGCCGGGTCCGTAGTCTTGGACCATGATCTCCGACTCCCTCACCGACACCCCGGCCTTCGGCTCCGCCCAGTCCAATGGCGCCGCCGACTATCCCGGCCTGGACTCGTGGCGGGACAAGCCCATCTCCCAGCAGCCCACCTGGGAGGACCCCGAGGCCTTCCGCCGCGCCACCGCGGAACTGTCCTCGGCCCCGCCGCTCGTCTTCGCGGGCGAGGTGGACGTGCTCCGCACCCAGCTCGCGGCCGCCGCCCGCGGGGAGGCCTTCCTGCTCCAGGGCGGTGACTGCGCCGAGACGTTCGCGGGCGCGACCGCCAACAAGATCAGCGCCCGCGTCAAGACCATCCTGCAGATGGCCGTCGTCCTCACGTACGGCGCCTCCCTGCCGGTGGTGAAGATGGGACGCATGGCGGGCCAGTTCGCCAAGCCCCGGTCCTCGGACATGGAGACCCGGGACGGGGTGACCCTGCCCTCCTTCCGTGGCGAGATCGTCAACGGCTACGAGTTCACGCCGGAGTCCCGCCGCCACGATCCCCAGCGGATGGTGCAGGCCTACAACACCTCGGCCGCGACCCTGAACCTCGTCCGGGCGTTCACGCAGGGCGGCTTCGCGGACCTGCGGGCCGTCCACGCGTGGAACCAGGGCTTCATGAAGAACCCGGCCTACTCCCGCTACGAGGAGATCGCCGGGGAGATCGACCGCGCGGTGCGCTTCATGGCCGCCGCGGGCGTGAACTTCGAGGCACTGCGGCGCACCGACTTCTTCACCGCCCACGAGGCCCTGCTGCTGGACTACGAGCGCCCCCTGACGCGGATCGACTCCCGCTCCGGACTGCCGTACGCCACCTCGGGGCACTTCCTGTGGATCGGCGAGCGGACCCGTGACCTGGGCGGCGCGCACGTCGAGTTCCTGTCCAAGGTGCGCAACCCGATCGGCGTCAAGCTGGGCCCGGGCACCTCGCCGCAGGACGCGCTGGCCCTCATCGACAAGCTGGACCCCGAGCGCGAGCCGGGCCGCCTGACCTTCATCACGCGCATGGGCGCCGAGCGGATCCGCGAGAAGCTGCCGCCGCTGCTGGAGGCGGTCAGGGACTCCGGGGCCAATCCGCTGTGGGTCACCGACCCGATGCACGGCAACACGGTGACGGCGGCCAACGGCTACAAGACGCGGCGCTTCGACGACGTCATGGACGAGGTCCGCGGCTTCTTCGAGGCACACCGCGCCGTGGGCACCTACCCGGGCGGCCTGCACGTGGAGATGACCGGCGACGACGTGGCGGAGTGCCTCGGCGGGTCCGACCCGATCGACGAGTCGGCCTTCGCCGACCGCTACGAGTCGCTCGTCGACCCCCGGCTGAACCACCAGCAGTCCCTCGAGATGGCGTTCCTCGTCACCGAGGCGCTGTCCCGCTCCGGCCACCGGCGCTGACCGGCGCCGGGCCGGAGGACGGCGCTCAGAGCACCAGCAGGCGGACGGTGGATCCCTCGGCGGACTCCGTGCCCGCCGCGGGGTCCTGGGTCCGCACGCGGCCCCCGCGGTCACCGAGCAGGCCACCCAGTACCCGCCGTTCCTCGACGCGGAGCCCGGCCTCCTCGAGGACGCGCCGGGCGTCGTCGGCGGCCAGGCCGGTGACGTCCGGGACCGCGACCATGACCGGTCCGCGGGACTGCAGCACGGACACGGCGGTGCCCGGGGCCACCGCGCCGGTGGCCGACTCCTGCGCGCTGATGCGCCCGGCCTCCACGTCCGCGGAGTGCTCGCTGCCGGCCACCTCGAGCCGCAGGCCGCGGGCCCGCAGGGCCTCGGCGGCCTCCCCGACCGCCAGCCCCCTCACGTCCGGCACGTCCACGGGCTCGGGTCCGGCCGAGACCACCACGGACACGCCGTGGTGGCGTCGCAGGAGCTCGCCGGCGGCCGGGTCCTGCCGGAGGACGCGGCCCCGCCCGACGGCGTCGGAGTGCTCGGTGCGTACCGCCCCGGGCGACAGCCCGGCCTCGGCCAGCGCCCGGTGTGCGGCCTCCCGGTCGAGGCCGGCGAGGTCGGGCACCCCCAGCAGCTCCGGGCCCTCGGAGACGGTGACGTGGACGGTGGTGAACCGGCGGATCTCGCTGCCCGGGGTCGGGTCGGTGGTGATGACGCTGTCCGCGGCGACGAGGTCGTGGTGCTGCCCGGCCAGGGTGTAGGCCACGCCCGAGGCGCGCAGCGTGTCCTCGGCCGTGGCCCGGCTGTGGCCCTCCACGTCCGGGACGGTGACGAGGGCGCCCGGCCCGGAGCCGAAGAACCACCCGGCCAGCACGAGCGCGGCGGACAGGATCAGCACCAGGGCGGCCCAGAGCCACATCCGCGTCCTGCTGCGCCGACCCAGGTCCTCCGTGGGCCGGCGCGCCGTGCGGGCCGCCAGCCGGCGCTGGCTCCGGGCCGAGGGCGGACGCGGCGGGGCGGCGGGCCGACGGGGGAGCAGGCCGCTGCCCTCGGCGCCGTCACCGGCGCCGGAGGCGGCTGCCACGGTTCGCGGTGCCCCCGGTGCGCCGCCGTCGGGGCCATGCCCCGGGCCGGGCCGGGAGGACAGGGCCGGCAGGACGGTGGTGTGCTGGGGCCCGCAGACCGGCAGCACCGTGGTCGCGTCCGGGCCGGTCACCGGGGCGGGGGGGCGGCGGATGACCTCCGTGGCGCCGTCCGGGGACGGGGACCCGGCCGCGCGGGCCGGTGCGATGACCTCCGTGGCGGGATGGGCGCCGCCCTCGGCGCTCTCGGGGCCGTCCCGGCGCTGGGGATCCCGGTCCTCGTCCTCGACGCCGGCCGCCTCGAGCCCCCCGGCGTCGGTCCCGTCGGCCCGACGCTCCCCGTGCCCGTCGAGGTCCCTGTCGTCGTGCCCCGCGGGCCGTCCGCGGTCCGGCGGGGCGCCCTCGCCGGCTCCGGCGGCGGGCGGCTCGTGGTCGAGCTCCTCGTCCGCCAGGACCGAGCGCAGCCGGCGGACCTCGGCCAGGAGCGCCCCGGCGTCGGCGGGACGGTCCTCCGGGTCGCTCGCGGTGCACCACAGCACGAGCCGGTCGAGGCCGTCGGCGAGGCCCGGCACCGCGCGCGAGGGCGGGGGCACCTCGTGGTGCAGGTGCTGGTAGGCCACCTGCAGCGGGGACGCCCCCGTGAACGGCTGGCGCCCGGTGAGCATCTCGTAGGCCATGATGCCGACGGCGTAGACGTCGCTGCGCTCGTCCGCGCGGGAGCCGCTGACCAGTTCCGGGGACACGTAGGCCACCGTGCCCACGAGCGCCGCCCCGGCGCCGGTGAAGTTGGTGGTGGCGCGGGCCAGGCCGAAGTCCGCCACCTTGATCTGCCCGTCCCGGGAGACCAGCACGTTCTCCGGCTTGATGTCACGGTGGACGAGGCCCGCGCGGTGGGCGGCGGCGAGCCCGTCCGTGACCGCCTCGAGGTAGGCGAGGGCGACCCGGGGCGACAGGGCGCGGCGCCGCTGCAGGACCGTGCGCAGGGTGTAGCCGGGCACGTACTCCATGACGAGGTAGGCGAGGTCCCCGTCCGGGCGTTCGTCCACGCCCTGGTCCAGGACGTTGACCACGTGGGGGTGGGACAGCCGGGCGGCGGTCTTGGCCTCCTGCTCGAAGCGCTCGACCAGGCCGGGGTCCTCCGCCAGGTGCGGGTAGAGCACCTTGAGCGCGACCTCGCGGTCCAGCCGCAGGTCGAGGGCGAGGTACACGGTCGACATGCCACCCCGGGCGAGCCGGGAGAGGATCTCGTAGCGTCTCTCGACGACGGTCCCGGTCATGGGGTCAGCGCGGTGTCCTGTCACCACTCCAGCGTAGACGGCGGGCCGCGGCGACCCGTCCCGGCGAGGCCGGGGCCCGTCAGAACCGCCGCATGTACCCCTTCACCTTGGCGACGTAGTCCCTGGTGTCCGGGTACATGCCGTTGCGGGTCACGCCGCCCAGGCCCTGGTAGTAGGCGGCGATGCCCACCTCGACCGACGGGGCCGTGCGCTGCAGCTGGCGGATGATGGCGACGCCGGCGGTGGCGTTGTCGTTGGGGTCCAGCAGGTTCAGGTCCCGGCCCACCAGTTCGGAGGCCCAGCGGCCGGAGGCCGGGATCACCTGCATGGCGCCGATGGCGTTGGCCGGGGACACGGAGGCGTGGTTGAACCCCGACTCGGTGAAGGCGTGGGCGAGGGCGAGGGACGGGTCCACGCCCATCCGGCGGGCCGTGTCCGCGATGATGGACTGCATCTGGGACCGGGACGGTACGCCGGCCTTGAGCAGCGCCCGCTTGTTGACGTTCGCCGAGGAGACCACGTGGTCCGGATAGGTGTAGTGCAGGAAGGTGCTGGGCACGAGGTCGCCCTGGGAGGCGGCCCCGCGGGCCGCGCCGGAGAGCTTGAGCTTCTGGCCGGGGTGGATCACCGAGGAGGTGGTCATCCCGTTGGCCTTCAGGAGCACGGACAGGCCCATGCCGTGGCGGGCCGCGATGCCCGACAGGGTGTCCCCGGCCTTGACCGTGTAGGTGGCCGCGGACCGGGAGGCGGGGGCCTTGGCGCCGGTGGAGCGGCCGGAGGAGGTCGCCGCGCCGGAGAGCTTGAGCTTCTGGCCGGGGTGGATCACCGAGGAGGTGGTCATGCCGTTGGCCTTGAGGAGCACGGACAGGCCCATGCCGTGGCGCTCGGCGATGTGGGACAGGGTGTCCCCGGCCTTGACCGTGTAGGTGGCCGCGGACCGGGAGGCGGGGGCCTTGGCGCCGGTGGAGCGGCCGGAGGAGGTCGCCGCGCCGGAGAGCTTGAGCTTCTGGCCGGGGTGGATCACCGAGGAGGTGGTCATGCCGTTGGCCTTGAGGAGCACGGACAGGCCCATGCCGTGGCGGGCCGCGATGCCCGACAGGGTGTCCCCGGCCTTGACCGTGTAGGTGGCCGCGGACCGGGAGGCGGGGGCCTTGGCGCCGGTGGAGCGGCCGGAGGAGGTCGCCGCGCCGGAGAGCTTGAGCTTCTGGCCGGGGTGGATCACCGAGGAGGTGGTCATGCCGTTGGCCTTGAGGAGCACGGACAGGCCCATGCCGTGGCGCTCGGCGATGTGGGACAGGGTGTCCCCGGCCTTGACCGTGTACGTCGCCGGCGGCTTGGCGGCCGGGGTCGCGGCCGCCTGGCCGACGAAGGCCGCCGGGAGGCTGCTGGCCAGCGAGGTGGAGCCGAGGCGCGCCTGGGCGGCCTGGACGTTCACGGGCGTGGCCGTCCGCGGCATGAGGGCGTGGCGCGGCACGTCGGCCGCCGCCGGGGCGGCCATCGCGGGCGCCCCGAGCACCAGCAGGGGGAGGGTGGAGGTGGCCAGGGCTGTCGTCAGCAGGCGGGGCGTACCGGTGGGGCGTTCAGGCATGGATTTCCTCTGCGGTGCGGCACCCGGCCCGCGCCAGCGTCACTCCCGTGAAGGAAGTGGCGGACGACATCAGAAGGTGCCTGTAATGAAAATGTGACGAAAGTAAACGTACCTGAAGGACGTGAGCCCCGAGAAGAGCGGAAGTAACAATCCGGTAACGCTCGCGTGTCGCAAACGCGTCTTCGCCCGGCCCGCCGTGGTGGCTAGGCTGGTCCGGTGAGTACAACGGACAGGCACGGCATGGCATCGGGCGATCAGGCCCTCGAGGAGCTCGTGGGGGAGTGGGTGGACTTCCCCGACCTCGCCGAGCGGTGGGGCATTCCCGTCACCCGGGTGCACAACATGGTCAACGAGGGCCGGCTGCTCGCCGCACGGATCGGGGAGACCCGCCGCCGGGCCGTCCCCGCCCTCTTCGTGGGCGAGCAGGGCCCCCTCGAGTCGCTGCGCGGGACCATCTCCGTGCTGGGGGACGCGGGCTACTCCGAGGAGCAGGCCATCCGCTGGCTCTACACCGAGGACGATTCCCTCCCCGGACGCCCGGTCGACGCCCTGCGCGAGGGGCGCAAGACGGAGATCCGCCGCCGGGCCCAGGCCCTGGCCTGGTAGCGCCGCGGCCTAGCCCCCCCACCGGAGGATGCGTCCGGCCAGCCGCCCCAGTCCGGCGCGGACGTCGTCCGCCACGGGCATGGCGTCCAGCGCCGCCAGGGCCTCCTCGCCGAGCGCGGCCACGGCCTGCTCGACGCGGCGGCGTGCCCCGCACTCCTCCAGCAGTCGCTGCAGGCCCGCGACCTGCCCGTCCGTGAGGCCGGCGTCGCCCAGCGCGCGCTCGAGCTCCTCGGCGCCCTCCGGGGGCAGCAGGTCGAGGGCGTGGGCGACGAGCGCCGTGCGCTTGCCCTCCCGCAGGTCGTCCCCGGACGGCTTCCCGGTGGTGTCGGGATCGCCGAAGACGCCGAGCAGGTCGTCCTGCAGCTGGAAGGCCTCGCCCAGGGGCGTCGAGAACCGCGCGAAGGGTTCGCGGGGGGCGCCGTGCGGATCGGCGAGGACTCCGCCGAGGTCCAGGGGATGCACCACCGAGTAGCGTGCCGACTTGTACCGCAGGACGGTGCGGGCGCGCTCCAGGGCCGCCGCGGGGTCCTTCCCCGGCACCTCGACCTCGTCCAGGACGTCCAGGTACTGCCCGGCCATCACCTCGAAGCGCATCCGGTTGAAGACGGACCGGGCGGCCGCGGGGGCGGGGGAGGCGTCCGCGGCCGCCGCGAAGACCTCCTCGCTCAGGGCCAGGCACAGGTCACCCGTGAGGATGGCCGCCGAGGTGCCGAAGTGACCCGGGTCCTGCCGCCAGCCGGACGCGCGGTGCCGGGCCTCGAAGGAGCGGTGGACGCTCGGGGCGCCGCGGCGGGTGTCCGACCGGTCGAGGATGTCGTCGTGGATGAGGGCGGCGGCCTGGAACAGCTCCAGGGCCACCGCCGCCTCGAGGATGCGGTCGTCGTCCGGGGCGCCGCCGGCACCCTGCCATCCCCACCACGCCAGGACGGCCCGGAGCCGCTTGCCGCCGCGCACGAGGGCGGCGATGGACTCCACGAGGGGCGTGGCCGAGGGCGAGATCGCCGCCGCGTCGGCGCCGTAGCCCGCCATCACCGCGGCGAGCCTCCGGCCCACCGCCTCCACGAAGGCCGTCTCGGGCAGGGCGGTCGGTGGCGCGTCGGCGCGGGGCGATTCAGGCACGCCGTCCAGCCTACCGAAGCCCTCCCGGCGGCCGGACCCGGACGGCCTAGGCTGGAGGCATGGACGAGCAGGGCACCGCGGGGCCGGGGAGCGCGGCGGGGGACCCCTCGTGGGACGCGGTGATCCTCCACGTGGACATGGACGCGTTCTACCTCTCGGTGGAGTTGCTGGACCACCCGGAGCTCGTGGGCCGTCCCGCCCTCGTGGCGCACCGGGGAGGGCGGTCCGTCGTCCTCTCGGCCTCGTACGAGGCCCGGCGCAGCGGGGTCCGCTCGGCCATGCCGCTGGCCCAGGCGGTGGCGCTCTGCCCGGGAGTGGCCGTCGTCGAGCCCCGGCGCGAGCGCTACACGGCCGCGTCCCGGGAGGTGATGGGCATCCTCTCCTCCTTCACCCCCCTCCTGGAGCAGCTCAGCATCGACGAGGCCTTCCTGGACGTCTCGGGGGCCCGACGGCGGCTGGGCGCGCCCGCGCGCATCGGCGAGCTGGTGCGGCACCGGGTCCGCGAACGCACGGGCCTGCCCTGCACCGTGGGGGCGGCGACCACCAAGTCCGTGGCGAAGATCGCCTCGACCCGGGCCAAGCCGGACGGACTGTGGGTCGTGCCCGGGGCCCGGACCCGCGAGTTCCTCGACCCGCTGCCCGTCTCGGCCCTGTGGGGCGTCGGCCCCAAGCTCCACCGGCGCCTGGTGGACGCCGGGCTGGAGACGGTGGGGGACCTGGCGGCCCAGTCGCCCCGGCGGATGGAGCGCTGGCTCGGGGTCCACGGCCCCGCCCTGGTGGACCTGGCGCGGGGCATCGACCCGCGGCCGGTGGTCACCGAGCGGGAGGCGAAGAGCGTGGGCGTCGAGCGGACCTTCGACGTCGACGTCCAGGATCCCGCGGAGCTGCACCGGGTGCTCGTGGCCCTGTCCCACGAGTGCGCCTACCGCCTGCGGGGAGCGGGCGCCCGGGCGGGGGCGGTGACGGTCAAGGTCAAGGCCCCCGACCTCTCCGTGCGGAATCGCACGCGGTCGCTGCCGGCCGCCGTCGACTCCGCCGGACCGCTGGCGGAGGCGGCCGAGGACCTGCTGCGGGACCTGCTGGCCCAGCGGCGCCACCCCGTCCGGCTGCTCGGCATCCGGGCGGAGCGACTCGCCGCCGAGGGGGAGGCCGTCCAGGAGGCGCTCCTGTGGGAGGACGAGCGCCCGCCGGCCGACTGGAACCGCGCGGACCGCGTGGCGGACGACATCCGGCGCCGGTTCCCCGCCGCGGCCCTCCGACCGGCCACCCTCGTGGACGGCGGACGTCATGCGCGACGCCCCGGCCTACGCTGACGGCGGAAAGAGCCTCGTGCGGCGGCGCTCGGCGGGACTGATATGGCGTGGTGAGCAGGGCGGGCCCTATGCTAGATGCACGGGAGGACCGGGGCCGGAAGAGGAGGCAGCGATGCCGTTGTCTGATCGGGAGCAGAAGCTCCTGGAGCAGCTGGAACAGCAGCTCAATGCTGAGGACCCGCAGTTCGCCACCAGCATGAGCGAGGCGGGCACGAGGCGGTTCTCGACGTCGCGCCTGGTCTCGGGCGCGGTGGCGGCCGTGGTCGGGCTGGCCGTCCTGTTGTGGGGCGTCTCCCAGCACGCCATCTGGCTCGGCATCATCGGCTTCGTCCTCATGGCCGCCGGCGTCTACGTCGGCACCGCGAGGACCAAGGCGTCCCCGTCGGGACGCCCGGGGGGCCGCGGGGGCGCCCGGAAGAACACCCCGTTCATGGACGGACTGGAGCAGCGCTGGGAGAAGCGCCGCAACCAGGACACGTGACCGACCCCGGGGTCTGCGCCGACACCGGGCGCTGACCCCGACACGGACCCGGGCCCCGTCGCCAGCCGACGGGGCCTCGTGCTGTGCCCGCGGACGCCCGTCGCGCGCCCGGGCCGGGGCCCGCCCTGCGCCACGGTCGCCCCTCGTGTCCCGCCTCCGTCCTCCACCACGCTCCCCGCCCGGGTCCTCCACCACGCTCCCCGCCCGGGTCTTCCACCACGCTCCCCGGCTGCGCCCTCCAGCTCCCTTCCCCGCGCCGCCCTCCACGTGCCCCCCGGCGCCGCCCTCCACGTGCCCCCCGGCGCCGCCCCCACTTCCCTCCACCGTGGCCGGGCGGGGGGGGGCGCGCATGCCGCCTCCGGCGGACTCCACCGCCCTCCCCGCGCCGGCCCTCGCGCCGTTCTCCGGCCCGGAGCGCGGCCTCCAGGGCGGCCCGGACCTGCGGGCTTCCCGTGTGCGGGACCCCGGGCGGCCCCCGCATCCGTGCTGGTCGGCGCCGTATCCGGGCGTGTCGAAGGCCCCGGAATGGCTTGACCGGGGAGGGTAGTGGGGTAAAGTGGAGGGCATCAGAGGATGGTGGTGTTGAGGAGGCTCGAGCGGACCCCTCGAACGGCAAAGGCGGTGGTCCATGTTCCTCGGGACCTACACGCCACGGCTGGACGAGAAGGCCCGGTTGATCCTCCCGGCGAAGTTCCGCGAGGAGCTCGCCGAGGGTCTGGTCCTCACCCGGGGCCAGGAACGCTGCATCTACGTCTTCAGTGCCCGTGAGTTCGAGAGGGTTCACGAGCAGATGAGGGCGGCTCCGCTGTCCTCACGCCAGGCCAGGGACTACATCCGTGTCTTCCTGTCGGGCGCCTCGGACGAGACGCCGGACAAGCAGGGGCGGATCACCATCCCGGCCCCGTTGCGCAACTACGCGGGACTGGACCGGGACGTGGCGGTCATCGGGGCTGGCACGCGGGCCGAGATCTGGGATGCCGAGGCCTGGAACTCCTACCTGGAGGACCAGGAGAACGCCTTCTCGGAGACGGACGAGGAGGTCCTGCCCGGGATCTTCTGAAGACTCACCGCGCCGGCCAGGGGACCGGGGCGGACGGGCACCGACAACCGAACAGTGCGGATTCTTGAATGAGACCTCCAGCCGCCCCAGGCCGGACCTGGCCCGACTTCCCCCGGGCCAGGCTCGGGACCGGTGCGCGGATGGGGATCTGATCCAAGGGTCCGCCTGTCACTTAAAGGACCCGTCGGAGGACATCCGGCGGACGGCGCCACCGACCGGGGGCGACCGGGCGGGACCGAGCCACGCGAAGGGAGACGGCTTGCAGGAAGAGCAGAGACCGGCACAGGACCGGCACCTTCCCGTCATGCGCTCCCGTGTCCTGGACCTGCTCTCCCCGGGGCTCGACGCCGCCCGCGCCGCCGGCCGCCGGCCCGTCGCCCTCGACGCGACCCTCGGCATGGGCGGACACGCCGAGGCCGTCCTCACCCGCCACCCCGATGCCCTCGTGGTCGGCATCGACCGCGACACCGAGGCCCTGCGCCTGGCGGGGGAGCGCCTCCACTGGGCGGGGGACCGGCTGCACCCGTGGCACGGCACGTACGACGGTGTCGCGGAGGCGTTGGCGGACGCCGGCGTCCGCGAGGCGGACGCCATGCTGTTCGACCTCGGGGTGTCCTCCTACCAGCTCGACGAGCGTGGGCGCGGCTTCGCGTACTCCTACGACGCCCCGCTGGACATGCGCATGGACACGACGGGCGGGCTCACCGCGGCCGACGTCGTGAACACGTACGAGGAGGACCGGCTGCGCCGCATCATCCGGTCCTGGGGCGAGGAGCGGTTCGCCGGGCGCATCGCCTCCGCGATCGTCCGCGCCCGCGAGGAGGAGCCGTTCACCACGACCGGCCGGCTGGTGGAGGTCATCCGCGGGGTGGTCCCCGTGGCCGCCGGACGGAGCGGCGGGCACCCGGCGAAGCGCACCTTCCAGGCGCTGCGCATCGAGGTCAACGAGGAGCTGGACGTCCTCGAGGCGGCGCTGCCGGCCGCCCTGCGGGCGCTGTCCGTCGGGGGCCGGCTCGTGGTCATGAGCTACCACTCCCTCGAGGACCGCATCACCAAGAAGGCCCTCACGGCCCAGTCCGTCTCGACCGCGCCGCCCGGGTTCCCGGTCGAGCTCGAGGAGCACGCCCCGGTGGTCAAGGTGCTCACCCGGGGCGTGGACAAGCCCACGCCGGAAGAAATCGAAGAAAACCCTCGCGCCTCCTCAGCAAAAGTCCGTGCGGTTGAGAAGATCAGACCATCAAGGAGCACAGCATGACCGCAACGCAGCAGCGCACTGCCATGCAGCAGCCCGTCCACGTCCGCGAGAGCACCGCTCCGCAACTGGACCCGGCTGCTCCTTGGCAACCCCGGATCAGTCCCGAGCACCGCGCGGTGCCCGCCGGAGACCGTGGCAGGGGTGAACGCACCCGGACGCCCCTGGCGCTCGTGCCCGCCCCCATCCGCCGCTCCGGCCGGGGCTTCGTGACGTTCTGCGTGGGGATCCTCGTGGCGGCGCTGCTGACGGTGCTGGTGATCAACATCTCGGTGTCCAACCGGCAGTACGAGATGGTCTCGCTCAAGGGCGAGCAGCTCGACCTGACCCAGTCCAACGAGCTGCTGCGCCAGCAGGTCGAGCACCTGGAGGCCCCGCAGAACCTCGCGGCCGAGGCCGCCAAGCTGGGCATGGTGCGCCCCGGGGACATCGCCTCGATCGACCTGTCCACCGGGAAGGTCTCCGGCACGGCCTCGGCGGCCGAGGACGGGGACGTGCCCTCGGGCCTGGTCGCCGCCCCGCAGGGCCCCGGCGCGGGCACGGAGCAGGACGGGTCCACCGCCGAGGCGTCCGGTCCCGAGGCGCGCGCGGCGGCCCCGGAGGGGACGGCGCCCGAGGGCGCCGACGCCGCGCCGGAGGCACCGGCCGACGTGCAGGCGTCCACCGGCCGGGCCCCGGCCGGCGACGGCGAGGCCGCCGATGCGCCGCCGGCCGTCATCGACGCGCCGGCACCGGCTATCGACGGCGAGCCGGCCGCGGACACCGCCCGGGGCGA
This sequence comes from Citricoccus sp. SGAir0253, assembly GCF_005877055.1. Taxonomy (NCBI): domain Bacteria; kingdom Bacillati; phylum Actinomycetota; class Actinomycetes; order Micrococcales; family Micrococcaceae; genus Citricoccus; species Citricoccus sp. SGAir0253. Next base: position 1,387,144 of record NZ_CP039424.1, read on the forward strand.
GGAGCTCAACGGCGGCACGATCCCCGCCCCGCAGTTCTCCGCCGGCGGCCGCTGACGCCCCGGGCCGTCCGGTGGTCGCCCGTCCCGGCGAGCCCGCCGGGACGGCACCCCGGCGCGGCCGCGCCGCGGGCCCCGCACGAGACCACGCACCCGACACCGCGACAGACCCCGCACCAGACCCCGCACCAGACCCCGCATCCGACCACGCCCGGCGCGGCGTGACCGGCAGGAAGGACCCAGGCAGATGGCGAAGGCACCCGACGCCGGCGGCACCATGGACATGGGGGCCCGGCGGCTGCGCCTCGGCATCGCCGTCGCCCTGCTCCTGCTCGTGGTGCTGGCGCTGCGGCTGGTCTTCATCCAGGGAGTGGACGCCTCCGGCCACGCCCAGGACGCGATGGACGAGCGCCTCCGGTCGGTGACCGTCGCGCCCGAGCGCGGCTCCATCCTGGACTCCCAGGGCCGGGTCATGGCCGCCTCCGTGGCACGGTACGACCTCGTGGCCGACCAGCGCCTGGTGAAGGACTACCGGCGCTGGGACTCCGAGACCTCCACGATGGTGGACGTCGAGCTCGCGGACTCGCTCGACAGGCTCTCCGGCATCCTCGGCGTCGACCGGGCCGAACTGGAGGCGCGCATGGTCGGCGACCGCCCGTACAAGGTGGTCTCCAAGGGGGTCACGCCGGATGTCAAGGACAGGGCCCTGGAGCTGGGCATCCCCGGCCTGCTCGCCGAGCCGGTCTCCGAGCGCTCCTATCCCAACGGCTCCGTGGCCGGGTCCATCCTGGGCTTCGTGGGCGGTGACGGCACGCCGCTCGAGGGCCTGGAGCTCAGCCAGGACGAGCAGCTGTCCGGCACGCCGGGGACCCGGACCTACGAGATCGCCGCGGACGGGGTGCGGATCCCCAACGCCGAGTTCTCCGAGACCCCGGCCGTCGACGGCCAGGACGTGCGCCTGACCATCGACCAGGACGTCCAGTGGTTCGCGCAGGAGGCGATCGCCGCCAAGACGGAGTCCTACGACGCCCTGTGGGGCAACATCGTGGTGATGGACGCCAAGACCGGCGACATCATCGCCATGGCCGACTCCACGACCGTGGACCCCTCGGACCCGACGGCCACGGACGGCCTGTTCTGGCGCCCCACCGCGCTCACCCAGTCCTACGAGCCCGGCTCCACGGGCAAGGTGCCCACCTTCGCCACCGCCTTCGAGGAGGGCGGGGTGGAGCCGACGGACGCGTACACCGTGCCGAACAAGCAGGAGTTCGACGGGCAGATCATCAACGACTCGATGCCCCACGACACCTACGAGATGACCGCCGCGGGCATCTTCACCCGGTCCTACAACACGGGCACGGTGCAGGTCGCGCAGAGCGTGCCGGACCAGACCCGCTACGAGTACATGAAGAAGCTCGGCATCGGCGAGCACCTGGACATCGGCCTGCCCGGCAGCAACAAGGGGATCCTGGTCCCGCCGGAGCAGTGGGACGGGCGGCAGCGGCTCACCACCATGTTCGGCCAGGGCTACACCCAGACCACCCTGCACATGGCGCAGGTCTTCCAGACCATCGCCAACGGCGGGGTGCAGAAGAAGCCGCAGCTCATCGACGCCTACATCGACCCGGACGGCTCGGAGCACGTCCAGCCGGAGCACGAGGGCACCCGGATCTACTCGGAGCAGACCGCCGAGGAGATGCTGCGGCTGATGGAGGGCGTGGTCCAGGAGGGCACCGCGACGCCCGCCCAGATCCCCGGCTACCGCGTGGGCGGCAAGACGGGAACGGGCGAGGCCGCCGGCGTGGGCGGCTACAACGGGTACACCACGTCCTTCACCGGCGTGGCCCCGCTGGACGACCCCCGGTTCGTCGTGGCGGTCGCCGTCCACCGACCGCAGGGCAACTGGAAGACCTGGGAGGTGGAGGACACGGCCGCGGACGTCCTGTCCTACCTGCTGACCCAGTACAACATCCCGCCCACGGACGCCGAGCCCCAGAACTACGACGTCTTCACCGACGACCCCCAGAAACGACCCTGGTGATCCCCGCATGAGCACCCCCCTGACCCCCGCCGCGCAGGACGCGGCCTTCCGCCCGGGCCGGACCGGGGCCCTGCCCTGGCCCGCGCTGCTCGGGGCCCTCGAGCGCGCCGGCCAGCCGGCCGACGTCGTGGCGGGCACCACCGACCGCCCGGGCCCGGCCGGGATCGCCATGGACTCCCGGACCGTCCGGCCCGGCGACCTCTACGCGGGCATCCCGGGCGCCCACCGCCACGGGGCCGAGTTCGCCGAGGCCGTCGTCGCCGCCGGGGCGGCGGGCATCCTCACCGACCGCGCCGGGGTGCGCTGGTGCGCCGGCCTGCCCGCCGATATCCCCGTGCTCGTCGTGCAGGACGTGCGCGACGCCGTCGGGCCGGCCGCCGCGGCCGTCTACCGCAATGCCGCGGCCGGGCCCCGGCTGTTCGGGGTGACCGGGACCAACGGCAAGACCACGACGAGCTACTTCCTCGCCGGCCTGCTCGAGGCGCTGGGCGAGACCACCGGCCTGGTCGGGACGATCGAGATCCGGGCCGGGGGGCGTGCCGTGCCGAGCACCCTGACGACGCCGGAGTCGACCCAGCTGCACGCCCTGATGGCCCTGATGCGCGAGGAGGGCGTCTCCGCGGCCGTGATGGAGGTGTCCTCGCACGCGGTCAGCTACCGCCGCATCTCCGGGTTGCACTACGCGGTGGCCGGCTTCACGAACCTGACCCAGGACCACCTGGACCTGCACGGGTCCATGGAGGAGTACTTCGAGGCCAAGGCCGGGCTCTTCGCCGCCGGGCGCGCCGACCGGGCCGTCATCACCCTGGACGGCGGTCCGGACGCGCCGGACGCCGACGGCCGCACGTGGGGCACCCGGATGGCCGCGGCCGCGGGCTGTCCCGTGGTGACCCTTGCGCTGGGACCGGCGGCCGACCACGGCGGCACGACGCCGCCGGCGGAGTGGACGGTCACCGAGGTGGTCCCCGAGGGGCTCGGCCACCGCTTCACGCTGCGCCACGCTCCCAGCGGCCGCGAGGTGCCGGCGTCCACGGGGTTGCCGGGCCGGTTCAACGTCGCCAACGCGGCCCTGGCCGCCGTCATGGTGTTCGCCTCCCGGCCCGCGCGGGACTGGGACGCGGTCGCCGCCGTGCTCGACGCCCCGGTGGGCACCGGGCCCTTCGCGACGGCCGTCCCGGGCCGCATGGAGGTCGTCGGGCAGTCCCCGGACGCGATCGTGGACTTCGCGCACAACCCGGACGGCATGGTGCGCGCCCTGGAGTCCGTCCAGGAGGCCCGCCGGGCCGCCGGGAACGGCGCCGGGCGCACCATCCTGGTCTTCGGCGCCACGGGCGACCGCGACCGGGCCAAGCGCCCACTGATGGGGCGCATCGCGGCGCAGTGGGCCGACGTCGTGGTGGTCACCGACGACGACGCGCACTCGGAGGCGCCCGCCGGCATCCGCGCGGAGGTCCTGGCCGGGGTGCACGAGGGCGTGCGGGCGGCCGCCGCGGCCGGCCGGACGGTCGAGGTCCACGAGGCGGCGCCACGCCAGGACGCCATCGAGCTCGCCGTGGCGTTGGCCACACCCGCGGACACCGTGCTGGTGGCGGGGCGCGGCCACGAGACCGTGCAGGACATGGCCGGAGTCGACATCCCGCTCGACGACCGGGTCGAGCTGCGCGCGGCCCTCGCCCGCCACGGCCACGTCGGCGTCCCGGAATCCCCCCGGCCCGGACGTAGAGTTGACGGGTCATGATCGAACTCTCTGCCTCCGACATCGCCGGGGCGACCGGGGGCACCCTGAGTGCCACGGCCTCGCCCGGCAGCACGGTCGACGCCGCCACCACCGATTCCCGCGAGGCCGCGCCCGGCGCGCTGTTCATCGCCAAGCCGGGCGAGCGGGTCGACGGGCACGACTTCATCCCGGCGGCCCGGGCGGCCGGTGCCACCCTCGTGCTCGCCGAGCGCGAGACCCTGGACGCCGAGGGGCGGCCGGACCCGGCCGTCATCGTGGACGACGTGGTGCTGGCCATGGGCCGGCTGGCGTCCCACGTGGTGCAGCGGATCCGCGAGCACTCCCCGACGACCGTCATCGGCATCACCGGCTCCGCGGGCAAGACCACGACGAAGGACCTGCTGGCGGGCGTCCTGGCCACCGACGGGCCCACCGTGGCCCCCCAGGGCTCCTACAACGGTGAGGTGGGGGTGCCGCTCACCGTGTTCCGCGCGGCGCTGGACACCCGCTACCTCGTGGTCGAGATGGGGGCCGACCGGATCGGCAACATCGAGTACCTGGCCTCCATGGTGAAGCCGGACATCGGCGTGGTGCTCATGGTCGGCAGCGCGCACGCGGGCAGCTTCGGCGGGGTGGAGAACATCGCCCGCACCAAGGGCGAGCTCGTGGAGGCCCTGCCGGCGGACGGCGTGGCCGTGCTCAACCGCGACGACGCGCGGGTGGCCGCCATGGCGGGGCGGACCGGTGCGCGGGTGGCGTGGTTCGCCACCGAGGACGCCGCCTTCCCGCTCGTGGACGCGGACGTGGCCTCCGGCGCCGCCGCGTTCTCCGCCCTCACCACCGGGCTGACGACGACCGAGGACGAGCGTCCCGCGTTCGAGCTGCGGCTCGGCGCCGGGACCGCGGCCGAGGGCCACCCCGTGGTCTCCGGCCTGATCGGCCGCCACCACGCGGCCAACATCGCCGCCGCGGCCGCCGCCGCCTTCGCGGCGGGCCTGCCCGCCGAGCGGATCGCGGCCGCCCTCGACGGCACGGGCCCCACGAGCCGCCGGCGCATGGAGCGCACCGACCGCCCGGACGGCGTGACGATCATCAACGACGCCTACAACGCCAACCCCGAGTCCATGCGCGCCGCGCTGCGCACGCTCGCCATGATCGGCCGCTCGACCGGACGGCGCACGTGGGCCGTGCTGGGGGAGATGCTCGAGCTGGGCGAGGCCCGGATCGCCGAGCACACCGCGATCGGCACCGCCGTGGTGCGCCTGAACATCGACCAGCTCGTGGTGGTGGGCCGCGGGGCGCGGCCGCTGTACACCTCCGCCGTCAACGAGGGCTCGTGGGGCGAGGAGATCGACTTCGCCGAGGACGTCGAGGCCGCACGGGAACTGCTCGAGCGCCGGCTGGCGCCCGGGGACGTCGTGCTGGTGAAGTCCTCCAACGGGGCCGGGCTCGGCGAGCTCGGCGACCGGCTGGCCGCGGCCGGCGCCGCCACGGCGGGTGCCGCCGACGGCGAGCTCGCCCGGACCGGCGACCGGACGGAGGGGCGCCCGTGATCGGCCTGCTCATCGGGGGCCTGCTGGGCCTCGTGCTGACGCTCGTCGGCACGCCGCTGTTCATCCGCTTCCTCGTGCGCCGCGGCTACGGCCAGTTCATCCGCGACGACGGTCCCACGACGCACAAGACCAAGCGCGGCACCCCCACCATGGGCGGCGCCGTCTTCGTGGTCGTCACCGTGGTGGCGTACTTCCTGACGCACTGGATCATGGCGGGCATGGGCCTGGCCAACGCCGGGCCCACCGCCTCCGCCATCCTCCTGCTGTTCCTCATGGCCGGCATGGGACTGGTCGGCTTCCTGGACGACTTCAGCAAGATCTCCAACCAGCGCTCCCTGGGCCTGACGCCGTGGGCCAAGATCGTGCTGCAGGGCATCGTGGGCATCGCCTTCGCCGTCCTGGCGCTGAACTTCCCGGACGAGCGCGGGCTGACGCCGGCCTCGACGGCGATCTCCCTGGTCCGCGACCTGCCGATCGACCTCGCCTTCGCTGGACCGGTGCTGGGCGTCATCCTGTTCGTCGTGTGGTCCAACCTGATCACCACGGCCACGACCAACGCCGTGAACCTCACGGACGGCCTGGACGGGCTGGCCACCGGCGCCACCGCCATGATCACGGCGGCGTACGTGCTGCTCTGCATCTTCCAGTCGAACCAGGCGTGCGCCACCACGGGGGGCATCCCCGGCTGCTACGAGGTCCGCGACCCGCTCGACCTCGCCGTGGTGGGCAGCATCCTCACGGGTGCGCTCATGGGCTTCCTGTGGTGGAACACCTCCCCGGCGAAGATCTTCATGGGCGACACCGGCTCCCTCGCCCTGGGCGGGGCCCTGGCCGGGCTCGCGATCCTGTCCCGCACCGAGCTGCTGGTGGTGGTCCTGGCCGGGCTCATGGTCCTCATCACGCTCTCCGTGATCATCCAGGTCGGCTACTTCAAGTTCTCCGGCGGCAAGCGCGTCTTCCTCATGGCCCCCCTGCAGCACCACTTCGAGCTCAAGGGCTGGGCCGAGGTGACGGTGGTCGTGCGCTTCTGGCTCATCGGCCTGCTCTGCGTGGCCGTGGGCGTGGCCCTGTTCTACGGCGAGTGGGTGCTGGTCCGGTGACGGCGGCAGCGGGCGCCGGCCCCTCCCGGCTCGACACGCTCACCTCCTGGGACGCGGACTGGACCGGCCTGCGCGTGGTCGTGACCGGCCTGGGACTGTCCGGCTTCTCCGCCGCGGACACGCTCGCCGAGCTGGGCGCGCACGTCGTCGTCGTGGACGGCCAGGACACCGAGGACACCCGCGCGCGGGCGGACACCCTGCGGATCGTCGGCGTCCACGAGGTCCTGCTCGGCCCGGACGCCGTGAGGGGCCTGCCCGACGTCGGCGGGTCGGCCCCCGACCTCGTCGTCACCTCCCCGGGCTGGCGTCCGGACCAGCCCGTGCTGGCCGCCGCCGCGGCCGCCGGGGTCCCGGTGTGGGGCGACGTGGAGCTGGCCTGGCGGGTGCGCGAGCGCGCCGGGCGCCGGACCGCGGACTGGCTCGTCATCACCGGCACCAACGGCAAGACCACCACGGTGGGCATGGTCGAGTCCATGCTGCTGGCCGCGGGCCTGCGGGCCGTCGCGTGCGGGAACGTGGGCACGCCGATCCTCGACGCGATCCGGGACCCCGAGGGCTGGGACGTGATCGCCGTGGAGCTCTCCAGCTTCCAGCTGCACTGGACCCACCACATCGAGCCGGCCGCCTCCGTGGTGCTGAACCTGGCCGAGGACCACGTGGACTGGCACGGCTCCTTCGAGGCGTACTGCGCCGACAAGGCGCGGATCTACGAGAACACCCGCGTGGCGTGCGTGTTCAACGAGGCCGAGCCGCTGACGATGCGCATGGCGGAGCAGGCGGACGTGCAGGAGGGCTGCCGCGCGGTCTCCTTCACCACGGACACCCCCGGGCTGTCCATGGTGGGCGTGGTGGACGGTATCCTCGTGGACCGCGCGTTCCTGGACGACCGGGCGCACCGGGCCCTGGAACTGGGCCACGTGGAGGACCTCGGGCCCATCGCCCCCCGCCACCAGGTGGCCAACGCCCTCGCCGCCGCGGCGCTCGTCCGGGCGATCGGCGTCCCGCCGGAGGCGGTGCGGGACGGCCTGCGCGCCTACCGGCCCGGCGAGCACCGCATCCAGCTCGTCGCCAAGGCGGACGACGTGCTGTGGATCAACGACTCCAAGGCCACCAACCCGCACGCGGCCGACGCCTCGCTCGGCGCCTTCACGGACGTGGTCTGGATCGCCGGCGGGCTGCCCAAGGGCGTGACCTACGACGACCTCGTCTCCCGGCACGCCGGGCGCCTGCGCGCCGTCGTGCTCATCGGGGCGGATCCCAGCGAACTCGCAGGAGCCCTCCAGCGACACGCACCGGACATCCCGGTGGTGTCCACGGCGGTGCGGGACACTGGTCAGGATGCCTCGGACGGCCACCGGGCCATGGCCGCGGCGGTCCGGGAGGCCGATGCCCTCGCCCGCCCCGGGGACGTGGTGCTGATGGCGCCGGCCGCGGCGTCCATGGACCAGTTCACGTCCTACGCCGACCGAGGAAACGCCTTCATCGACGCCGTAGCCCGCCTCATGGAGGACAAGGGGCTGGGCAGCTAAGGAGCCCACCCATGGTGACCACCCCCCACCGGTCCCCGCGCCGCACCCGGGGTCCCCGGACGGGCCAGGGCGGGTCGACCGGACGTCCGGCCGGACGTCCCGCCGCCGCCCGGCCCGAGGCGACCCGCCGCCGACCGGACCGGGCCGGCTCCCCACCGCCCGCCGGCCGCGGCCCGGCCCGCTGGTGCCACCGCATGTGGTCCTTCCTCGAGGGCGAGTCCTCCTCGCAGGCCTCCTACGTGCTGATCCTCGGCTGCACGCTGGCGCTCACCGTCATCGGGCTGATCATGGTCCTGTCCTCCTCCTCGGTGGAGAACATCGGCGAGACCACGGGCTCGTACGACCTGTTCATGCGCCAGGGCGTCTTCGCCGTGGTCGGCCTGGGCGCCATGGTCCTCATCTCCCGGCTGGGCACGGACCGCCTGCGCCGGCTGGCCTGGCCGGCGCTCCTCATCGCGGTCGTGCTGCTGATGCTGGTCCTGACACCCCTGGGCCACGAGGTCAACGGCAACCGCAACTGGATCAGGATCGGCGGCTTCACGGCCCAGCCCTCCGAGGCCGCCAAGCTGGCCCTGGCCCTCTGGGCGGCCGCCGTGCTGGAACGCAAGGGCCGGCTCACGGGCACGCTCAAGCACTCCATCGTCCCGGTGCTCTTCCCCGTGGGCGCGGTCCTGCTGGGCCTGGTCATGGTGGGCCGCGACCTCGGCACGGCCATGGTCATCATGCTGGTCATCGCCGCCGTCCTGTTCCTGGCCGGCACGCGCCTGCTGTACTTCGCCGTGGCCGGCGCGGTCGCGCTCCTCGCGGCGGTCGTCATGGCCCTCGTCTCCGCCAACCGGACGGTGCGCATCCAGGCCTGGCTGGGCAACTGCGACTTCGCCACGGACCCCTGCTACCAGCCCCAGCACGGCCTCTACGCCCTGGCCTCCGGCGGCTGGTGGGGACTCGGGCTCGGCCAGTCCCGGCAGAAGTGGAGCTACATCCCCGAGGCGGAGAACGACTTCATCTTCACCATCCTGGGCGAGGAACTGGGCCTCGTGGGCGCCCTGCTCGTGGTGGCGCTGTTCGCCGGGCTCGCCGTGGGCATGTTCCGGGTCGCCCGCCGCGCCCCGTCCCCCTTCGTGCGGATCTGCACGGGCGGCATCCTCGCCTGGATCGTGGGGCAGGCGTTCATCAACATCGCCATGGTCACCGGCCTGCTGCCCGTGATCGGCGTCCCGCTGCCGTTCATCTCGTACGGCGGCTCGGCGCTGACGTTCGTCCTGGCCGCGATCGGCGTCGTCCTGGCGTTCGCCCGCGAGGAGCGCCGGCGCGAGGCCGCCGCCCGCGCGGCCGCCGCCACGGGATCCACCACCGCCGGGACCGCCGGCGGGACCACCGACCTGCCGGGAGGCCGCCCATGACCACACCGCTCAACGTCGTCCTGGCCGGCGGGGGCACGGCCGGGCACATCAGCCCGATGCTGGCCATCGCCCGCGCGCTGGAGGAGTCCGGCACGGACCGGCCGGTGCACTGCACCATGGTCGGCACCGCCTCCGGCATGGAGACCCGCCTGGTCCCGGCCGCCGGCTACGAGCTGGACACGATCGACCGGGTCCCGCTGCCCCGCCGGCCCACCATGGACCTGGTCCGGCTGCCCACGCGCCTGCGCCGGGCCGTCGCCCAGGCCGGTGCCATCCTGGACCGCCGCCGCGCGGACGTCGTGGTCGGCGTCGGCGGGTACGTCTCCACGCCGGTGTACCTCGCCGCCGCCCGGCGGCGGGTCCCCGTGGTCATCCACGAGGCCAACGTGCGCGCCGGGCTGGCCAACCGGGTCGGCGCCCGCCGCGCCGCCGCCGTGGCCACCGCCTTCCCGGAGACCGTGCTGCCGGGCGCCCGGTGCGTGGGCATGCCGATGCGCCGGGAGATCTCCACGCTGGACCGGGCCGCGGCGCGCGCCGGCGCCCACGAGGCCCTGGGCCTGGACCCGTCGTGCACCACCGTCGTCGTCACGGGCGGGTCCTCCGGGGCGCTCACCGTCAACCGGACCATCGCGGCCGCCCTGCCGGACCTCGCCGCGGCGGGCCTGCAGGTGCTGCACCTGACGGGCCGGGGCAAGCAGGTCCTGGGTCCCGACGGCGCGCCCGTCGCCTCGCCGGGGTACCACCAGGTCGAGTACCTCGACGGGATGGAACGGGCCTACGCCGCGGCCGACCTCATCGTGGCCCGCTCCGGGGCCGGCACGGTGTGCGAGCTGGCCGCCGTCGGCCTGCCGGCCGTGTTCGTCCCGCTGCCGATCGGCAACGGCGAGCAGGCCCTCAACGCCCGGGGCCTCGTGGCCGCCGGGGGCGCCGTCATGGTCCGGGACGAGGCCTTCACCCCCGAGTGGGTGCGCCGCGAGCTCGTCCCGCTCGCCCGGGACGCCGGCCGCCTGGAGCAGATGTCCGCCGCGAGCGCCTCGCTCGGCGTGCGGGACGCCGACCGGACCATGGCCGACCTGGTCCTGACCGCCGCTGGAGGAGCGCGATGACCCACCCCCCGTACCCCGCCGGACCCGCCGACGCCACCGCGCCGGGGCCCGCGCGTGCCGCCGCCCCCGCCCTCGCCGCGCTCGGCCGCGTCCACTTCCTCGGCCTGGGCGGCGTCGGGGTCTCCGGCATCGCCCGGATCATGCAGCAGCAGGGCATCGCCGTCTCGGGGACCGACGCCAAGGACCTGCCCGTGATGCGCGAGCTCGAGGCGGACGGGGCCACCGTCTTCGTCGGCTACGACGCGGCGAACCTGGACCGGGCCGCCGAGCGGGCCGGTGGCCGGCCCGTGGACACCGTGGTCGCCTCCTCGATCGCCGGCCCGGGCAACCCCGAGTACGACGCGGCGGTCGAGCGCGGGATCCCCGTGCTGCACCGGTCGCAGGGCCTGGCGGCGGCGATGGCCGGCCACCACGTGCTCGCCGTGGCGGGGACGCACGGCAAGACGACGACCTCGTCCATGGCGGCGATGACCTTCACGCGGGCCGGGGCCGATCCCACGTTCGCCGTGGGGGCCGCGGTGGCCGGGCTGGGCACGAACGCCCGCGCCGGGGCGGGGGAGTGGTTCATCGCCGAGGCCGACGAGTCCGACGGCACGCTGCTGAACTACCGGCCCCGGGTCGCGATCGTCACGAACGTCGAGGCCGACCACCTGGACTTCTACGGCACGGCCGAGGCGGTCGTGCGGGTGTTCCGGGACTTCGCCCTGCTGCTGCCACCGGACGGCGTGCTGGTGGCGTGCGCGGACGATGCCGGCGCCCGCGAGCTGGCCGCGTGGGTGCGCCGGGAGCGGGCGGCCGGCCGCCCCGCCCCCCGCGTGGCCACGTACGGCTCCGACCCGGCCCGCGGCGACGACCTGGTGATCGCGGACAGCGTCCCCGTGGCCGCGGCCGGCGGCACGGGCCAGTCCGTGACGTACCGGTGGGCCGGCGGCCGGTCCACGGAGGTGGAGCTGGCCGTTCCGGGGCGGCACAACGCCCTGAACGCGGCCGCCGTGCTGCTCGCCGCCCACCACGCGGGCCTCGAGCCGGAGCAGGCGGCCCGCGGCCTGGAGGCGTTCCGCGGCACGGCCCGGCGCTTCGAGTTCCGCGGCGAGGGCGCGGGCGTGCGCGTGTACGACGACTACGCGCACCACCCCACCGAGGTTGCCGCGGCGATCGCCGCGGCCCGGTCGGTCGCGGGCGGCCACCGCGTGCACGTGCTGTTCCAGCCGCACCTGTTCTCCCGCACGCGCGACTTCGCCGAGGGCTTCGCCCAGGCGCTCTCCGGGGCCGACGGCGTGCGCGTCCTGCCGGTCTACCCGGCGCGCGAGGAGCCGATCGACGGCGTGGACTCGAGCCTCATCACCCGCCACCTGCGCACGGCGCTGCCGGGCTCGGAGCGGGTGCCCGCGGACGCCGCGACGGCCGTCGCCGAGCTGGTCGCGGCCGCACGGCCCGGCGACGTGGTCCTCACCATGGGTGCCGGGGACGTCACCGCGCAGGGCGGGGCGATCCTGACGGCCCTCGGGGCCGGGGAGGGGCGCCCGTGACGGACACCCGGCACGCCGACGCCCGGCTCGCCGGGCCGGCCGGACCCGGGGGGCCGGCCGGTCCGGGAGGCGAGGGGCCGGCGGACAACGTCCTGGAGTTCCCGGAGACCGCGGAGCAGGCCCGGCGACGGCGGCACCGCTGGTGGTGGATCGGCGGCGCCGCCGGGCTGGCGGTCCTGCTGGCGCTGGGCGCCGTGCTGTACCTCTCGCCCGTGCTGGCCATCCGGACCGTGACCGTCACGGGCACGGACCTGCTGCCCCGGGACCGCGCCGAGGAGCTGCTGCGGCCGCTGCACGGCCGGCCCCTGCCGCAGGTCGGCCAGCGGACCGTGGGCGAGCTGCTGGCGGGGGAGCCGGCCGTCGCCGAGGTGATCGTGACGGCCCGGCCGCCCCACGCGCTCGAGGTGCAGGTCGTGGAGCACCAGCCCGTGGCCCAGGTGCAGGACGGCGAGGACCGCGTGCTGTACTCGGCCGACGCCCGGCCGCTGGCCACCCTGCCCGCGCCGGAGGCCGAGCGCCGTGGGCTGCCGGACATCGCGAGCACGGACGACGTCCGGGACCCCGCGGTCTTCGACGCGATCACGGGCGTGCTGGGCACGCTGCCCGGCCCCGTGCGGGCGCGGATGGAGTCGGCCTCGGCCCGGACCGTCGACTCGGTCACGCTCGAGCTGGAGGACGGGCGGACGGTGCTGTGGGGCAACGCCGAGCACGGCGCCCGCAAGGCGCGGGTGTTGGAGGCGCTGCTGGCGGTGCCCCAGGACGAGGCCTCGCCCATCCGGGAGTTCGACGTCTCGACCCCGGACCGCCCGGTCACGCGGTGAGGCCGGCCCGGGCCACGCCGCGCGGGGGCCGTGGGCGGCGACACGCGGGGAGCGGTCTTTGCACGATCGGCCGCGGCACCATAACGTTTCACCCAGAGCCCAGGTTGACATAACACTAACCTTCAACCTGAACGTTAAGCCACCCGGAGGGCGTCGCGGCGCCCGACGGGAGTCCGGGGCGCAGGCCGGACAGCAGACAGACAGACACCGAGCAAGGGACATACACCGTGGCAGCACCCCAGAACTACCTGGCCGTCATCAAGGTCGTCGGCATCGGCGGCGCCGGCGTCAACGCCGTGAACCGCATGATCGACGTGGGCCTCCGCGGCGTGGAATTCATCGCCATCAACACGGACGCCCAGGCGCTGCTGATGAGTGACGCGGACGTCAAGCTCGACGTCGGCCGGGAGCTGACCCGCGGGCTCGGCGCCGGGGCGAACCCGGAGGTCGGCCGCCAGGCCGCGGAGGACCACGCCGAGGAGATCGAGGAGGTCCTGCGCGGGGCCGACATGGTCTTCGTGACCGCCGGCGAGGGCGGCGGCACCGGCACCGGCGGCGCCCCGGTCGTGGCCCGCATCGCCCGCTCGCTCGGCGCCCTGACCATCGGCGTCGTGACCCGTCCGTTCACCTTCGAGGGCCGCCGCCGCGCGACCAGCGCGGAGTCCGGCATCGACGCCCTGCGCGACGAGGTCGACACCCTCATCGTGATCCCGAACGACCGCCTGCTGTCCATCTCCGACCGCAACGTCTCCGTGCTGGACGCGTTCAAGTCCGCCGACCAGGTGCTGCTCTCCGGTGTCCAGGGCATCACCGACCTCATCACCACCCCGGGCCTGATCAACCTCGACTTCGCCGACGTCAAGTCGGTCATGCAGGGGGCCGGCTCGGCGCTCATGGGGATCGGCTCGGCCCAGGGCGAGGACCGGGCGGTCAAGGCCGCCGAGCTGGCCATCGCCTCCCCGCTGCTGGAGGCCTCCATCGACGGCGCCCACGGCGTGCTGCTGTCCATCCAGGGCGGCTCGGACCTCGGCCTGTTCGAGATCAACGAGGCGGCCCGGCTCGTGCAGGAGGTGGCGCACCCGGAGGCGAACATCATCTTCGGCGCCGTCATCGACGACGCGCTCGGCGACGAGGCCCGCATCACCGTGATCGCCGCGGGCTTCGACCGGGTGGACGCCACGTCGGCGCCCGCCGGCTCCGCCTACGCGCAAGGCACCCGTCCGCAGGCCCAGCAGGCCGCCCAGAAGCCCGTGCCGCAGCAGGCGATCCCCGTGGCCCCGGTCGAGGCCAGGGTCCCGGCCCAGCCGGCCGCGGAGCCCTCGGGATACCGGGCCGAGCCGGTCCACCAGGACCTGCCCACCGTCGTGGAGCCGGACCTGTCCGGCACCGGCCGCGACGACCTGGACGTTCCCGACTTCCTCAAGTGAGCGCCCCGGAGTGACCACCGCATGCTGAACCACAGCGCGACGCCGGCCGGGGCCCCCGTGGCCCCGGCCGGCCCGTTCCTGCACCACGCCACGCCGGCCCCCGGGCTGCACGTGGCCTTCACCGGCGTCGACGCCGGCAACCTCGCCTTCCACGTCACGGGCGGGCCCGGCGACGGGAACGGCCCCGCCGCCGTCGCCGCGGCGCGCCGGGACCTCGAGGCGCGGATGGGCGTGGCGCCGGGCAGCACGGAGTACCTGACCCAGGTGCACTCCGCGCGCGTGGTGACGGCCACCGGCCACGGCTGGGCGGACCGCCCGGGCGCCCCGGAGGAGGCCGACGCCGTCGTGAGCCGGACCGGGACGGAGCCGCTGGCGATCATGGTCGCCGACTGCCTGCCCGTGGCCTTCGCCTCCCGGCCCGTCGGCGCGCGGGAGCTGTCCGGGCCCACCGCCGTCGCCCACGCCGGCCGCCGCGGACTGCTCGACGGCGTGCTCGAGGCCACCGTGCACCGCCTGCGCGAGGCGGGCGCCGGGGACGCGCCCGGGGACATCGAGGCCTGGGTGGGCCCCGGCATCTGCGGCCGCTGCTACGAGGTCCCGGAGGAGATGCTGCGGGACGGCGCCGCCCGGGTGCCGGCCACCGCCTCGCGCACCTCCTGGGGGACGCCCGCCCTGGACCTGCCGGCCGGCGCCACGGCCGTGCTGCAGGGCCTGGGCGTGGCCGTGCACCGCGTGGACGCCTGCACCCTCGAGGACGAGCGGCTGTTCTCCCACCGTCGCGAACCGGGGCGGGGCCGGTTCGCCGGCCTGGTCTGGCGCACCCCGGAGCGGACGGGAGAGGGGTCGTGACCGGGCCCGCGGGCGCGGTCCCCGCGGCCGACGACGAGCGCGGCCGGGAGCTGGCCGCGCGGCTGGCGGCGGTCCGGGAGCGCATCGCCGCGGCCACCGCCGCCGCCGGTCGCGAGGACGTACCCGAGCTGGTCGTGGTGACCAAGTTCCACCCCGCGGAGGACGTCCTGCGCCTGGCCGCGCTCGGCGTGCGGGACGTGGGGGAGAACCGCGACCAGGAGGCCCGCGCCAAGGCGGCCGCCACCGCCGGTGCCCTCGCCGGGACCCCGCTGCGCTGGCACTTCATCGGCCAGCTGCAGTCCAACAAGGCCAAGTACGTGGTGCGCTACGCCGCCGCGGTGCACTCGGTGGACCGTGGCTCCCTCGTGGACGCGCTGTCCGCCGCCATGGTGCGGGAGCAGGAGCGACGCCGCCGGGCCGGGGAGGACGGGCGCGAGCCCCTCGACTGCCTGGTCCAGGTGGACCTCGACGACCGCCCGGAGGCCGAGCGGCCGTCCGGGATCGGTGCGCGGGGCGGTGCGGCCCCGGCCGAGGTCCCGGCCCTGGCCGAGCGGATCGCGGCGGCCGAGGGCCTGCGCCTGCGCGGCGTCATGGCCGTCGCGCCGCTGGGCCTGGACCCGGTCCCGGCCTTCCGGCGACTGGCCGGGATCGCCGCGGACCTGGCCGGCCGGTACCCCGGCGCGACATGGGTCTCCGCGGGGATGAGCCAGGACCTGGAGCAGGCCGTGGCGGCGGGGGCGACACACCTTCGGGTCGGTACCGATGTCCTCGGGCCCCGGCCGCCCGTGGGTTAACCTCGGGAGTGTCCCCAGGACTGCAGACCCCCGCAGGACCGGCAGCAGGCCGGGCGGTTTCCACACGGTGAGGATATTCGATGGCTGGTGCACTGAAGAAGACGATGATCTACCTCGGGCTCGCCGATGGCGACGAGCACTACGAGGAGGACCAGCGTGCCGTCGAGCCGCGCCGCCACGACCGGCCCGAGCAGGACGAGCCGGCCGGCGCCCACGACCGGGGGGAGCGCGAGGACCGCGCCGAGGCCTGGGAGGACGAGGCCCGGGAGGAGCGCCCGCAGCCGAGCCGGGTCGCCCCCGCCGTGCCGGCCGAGCGGGAGTACCGTGCTCCCGTCACCCCCATCAAGCGGGCCGCGCAGTCCCGGGAAGAGGCCTCCGCCGTGCGCCAGATCACCACCGTGCACCCCCGCTCCTACAACGACGCCAAGGTCATC
This sequence comes from Citricoccus sp. SGAir0253, assembly GCF_005877055.1. Classification (NCBI taxonomy): domain Bacteria; kingdom Bacillati; phylum Actinomycetota; class Actinomycetes; order Micrococcales; family Micrococcaceae; genus Citricoccus; species Citricoccus sp. SGAir0253. The sequence goes on from NZ_CP039424.1 coordinate 1,403,444, forward strand.
GGCGAGTCCTTCCGCAGCGGCATCCCGGTCATCATGAACGTCACCGACATGAGCGAGTCGGACGCCAAGCGGCTGGTGGACTTCTCCGCCGGGCTCGTCTTCGGCCTGCACGGGTCCATCGAGCGCGTGACCAACAAGGTCTTCCTGCTGACGCCCTCGAACGTCCAGGTGCTGGGCGAGGACACCTCGGGCGCCGAGGACCAGTCCCACTTCTTCAACCAGAGCTGACACCGTCCGGCCGGGATCTCCCGGCGGGCCGACATGGTGTGGAATAGGCTGCCGTGACCTTCATCTTCTCCTTCGTGTACCTCGTCCTGGCCGTGGTCCAGTTCCTGCTGCTGGTCCGCATCGTCTTCGACGTGGTGCAGTCCTTCGCCCGCTCGTGGCGGCCGCGGGGACTGGCCCTCGTCGTCGCCTCCGCCGTGTACAGCGTGACGGACCCGCCGCTGCGGGCGCTGCGGTCCAAGATCCCGCCCATCAACCTGGGGGGCATCGGCCTGGACGTGGCCTTCCTCGTCCTGTTCGTGGTGGTCGTGCTGCTGAAGTCCGTGGCCGCCGCGCTGGCCGTCGGTTCCTTCGCCTGACCGGCGCCGATCCGTGCGCCGTCCCGGTGCGCCGGGACCCGCGCGGTGGTCCCGGTGGTAGCCTGAACAGCAGTGTGGCCCCCGGGAGCGGACCTGCCGTCTCGCGGTGCCACGGGACGACCGCTGCCCCTCCGCGGGCAGACCAGACACGTATTGGGGTGACCACATGGCTCTGACGCCGGAAGATGTTGTCAACAAGCGGTTCCAGCCGACCAAGTTCCGCGAGGGCTACGACCAGGACGAGGTCGATGACTTCCTGGACGAGATCGTCGTCGAGCTGCGCCGGTTGAACCAGGAGAACGACGAGCTGCGCCGCAAGGTCGCCGAGCTCCAGTCCGGCGACACCTCCGAGTCCACCGTCCCGGGCCCCGTCTCCGCCTCGTCCTCCGAGACCGCCCCGGCCGCCGGCGCGACCGCGGATGCGGTCCCCGGGGCCACGACGCCCGCCGAGAAGGCCTCCGCCGGCAAGCCCGCCCCGCGGGCAAGGCCGCCGCATCGCCGGCCGCGGTCCCGGCGGCCAAGGCCTCCGGTGAGGTCATCGAGACCGCGCCGGTCTCCCCGAAGCCGGCCGCCCCCGCCGTGTCCGCGGCCCCGGCCGCATCCGCGGCGCCCGCCGCCGGCTCCGGCCGCGACGAGACCGCCACCTCGGCGGCCGGCGTGCTGGCCATGGCCCAGAAGCTGCACGACGACTACGTCGCCGAGGGCCAGGCCAAGCGCGAGGAGATCATCGCCGAGGCCCAGGCCGAGGCCAACGGGCTCGTCAACGACGCGCAGGAGAAGTCCCGCAAGACCCTGGCCGAGCTGGAGGAGAAGAAGACCGTGCTCGAGCGCAAGGTCGAGCAGCTCAAGGGCTTCGAGCGCGACTACCGTGCGCGCCTCAAGGCCTACATCGAGGGCCAGCTCCGCGACCTGCAGAACCAGGGCCCCCTCCAGGAGGAGGCCGCGGCCACCAGCTGAGGCCGTCGGGCCGGGTACCGGCCCACGGCACCGCCGGCGGAGACCCTCCGGGGCCCGGGGCCGGCCGCGGCCCGCGCCGTGGCCGGCCCCGCTCCCGTCTCCGGCCCGCCCGGTCCGGCACCCCGGCCCGTCCGGCGGCCCGCCGCGACACCCGACACCCGACCCCCGGCCCCGACCCGAGGAACACACTGCGTGACTGACACCGAACCGGACGTCCCCGCGAGCCGGGACGCCGTCGCCGCCCCCCGCCGCCACCGCGGCTGGATCGCCGTGCTCGTGCTCGCCGTGGGCTACGTGCTGGACCAGCTGACGAAGCGCTGGGTCGAGACGACCATGGTCGAGGGCCAGGTCATCGACGTGCTGGCCCCCCTGCTGCGCTGGCACTTCATCCGCAACCCCGGGGCGGCCTTCTCCATTGGCGAGGAGCACACCTGGGTGTTCACGCTCATCCAGGCGGGGGTCGCGGTGTTCGTGGCGGTCCTGCTGTTCCGGGTCCGCTCCACCGCATGGGCCCTCGCCCTCGGGGGGCTGCTCGGCGGGGTGCTGGGCAACCTGACGGACCGGCTGCTGCGTCCTCCGGGGTTCGGCGTCGGGCATGTCGTGGACTTCGTCGCCCTGCCGAACTTCGCGATCTTCAACGTCGCCGACTCGCTCATCGTGTGCTCGATGGCCGGGATCGTGCTGCTGATGTTCACGGGGCGCCGGCTGGACGGGACCCGCGAGTCCGCCGACGCCCCGGCCCCCCGCCCCGCCGAGCCCCCGGCGGGGGCGTGACCGGCGCGGGCAACGGACCCGCGGACCGGTCCGCGGAGGGCGTCTCCCCGGCCCCCGGGGGCGGCCCGCCCCCGGGGCCGGCCGTCGTCGTCCCCGCGCCGGCGGACGCGGGCCGGCGCGTGGACGCCGTGCTCGCGGCCGCCCTCGGGGTCTCGCGGACCCGGGCCGGGGCGTGGTGCGCCGACGGGCGAGTGGCGGCGCGGCCCGTGGGATCCGCGGGCCCGGGGCGGACGGTGCAGAAGTCGTCCCGGGCCGCGCCCGGGACGGAGTTCGTGGTGGACGTGCCCGTGGAGGCCGACCCGCTCGAGGTGAAGGTGGAGACCGTGGAGGACCTGAGGATCCTGGGCGACGACCCGGACTACGTGGTGGTGGACAAGCCCGTGGGCGTCGCCGCCCACCCCTCGCCCGGGTGGGTGGGCCCCACGGTGGTCGGCGGCCTCGCGGGCGCCGGCTACCGGATCTCCACCTCGGGGGCACCGGAGCGCCAGGGGATCGTGCACCGGCTGGACGTCGGCACCTCGGGCGTCATGGTGGTGGCCAAGTCCGAGCGCGCCTACACCGCCCTCAAGGACGCCTTCCGGGACCGGACCCCGGCCAAGACCTACCACGCCGTGGTCCAGGGACTGCCCGACCCCCTCGACGGGACGATCGACGCCCCCATCGGCCGGCACCCCGGCCACGACTGGAGGTTCGCGGTCCTGGACGGCGGGCGCGACTCGGTGACCCACTACCGCACGCTGGAGGCGTTCGGCCGGGCCACGCTCGTGGAGGTGCGGCTCGAGACGGGGCGCACCCACCAGATCCGCGTGCACTTCGCCGCCCTGCGCCACCCGTGCGCGGGCGACCTCACCTATGGGGCGGACCCGCGGCTGGCCGCGGAGCTCGGGCTGACGCGGCAGTGGCTGCACGCCCACCGGCTCGGCTTCCCGCACCCGGTCTCCGGGCGGTGGGTGGAGTACGAGAGCCCCTACCCCCAGGACCTCGTGTACGCCCTGGATGTCCTCCGCGGACACTAGGGTACGGTCCGGCACCCGGGCCCTCCGGCGCGCCGGGGAGGTCCCGGCGGACCGGTAGGCTGGAGTGCCGGGCGCACGCCGGCCCCGCCGGTCGGGAGGACCGGCGGCCGGGCGGCGCCGCGGCAGTCGAGGCAGCAGAGGCAGTAGTCAGTAGGGAAGTGCACGGGATGACGGCGACCACAGCAGCACGAGGGGCCACGCGGGAGGGCGGGTTCGCCCACCTGCACACGCACACCGAGTACTCCATGCTGGACGGGGCGGCCAAGCTCACGGAACTGTTCGCCGAGACGGAGCGCCTCGGCATGGACTCGATCGCCATCACAGACCACGGGTACCTGTTCGGCGCCTTCGACTTCTGGAAGAAGGCCACCGACGCCGGCATCCGGCCGATCATCGGCCTCGAGGCCTACCTGGCCCCGGGCCAGCAGCACCGCACCGACAAGACCAAGGTGCGGTGGGGCGAGCAGCACCAGCGCGGGGACGACGTCTCCGGCGGCGGCGCCATCACCCACATGACGCTGCTGGCCAAGGACAACACCGGCATGCACAACCTGTTCCGGGCCGGGTCGATCGCCTCCCTGGACTCCGTGTACGCCAAGTGGCCGCGCATCGACCGCGAACTGCTCTCCACCTACTCGAAGGGCCTCATCGGCACCACGGGCTGCCCCTCCGGCGAGGTGCAGACGCGCCTGCGCCTGGGCCAGTACAAGGAGGCGGTGGAGGCCGCCGCGGAGTTCCGGGACATCTTCGGCAAGGGCAACTTCTACTGCGAGCTGATGCAGCACGGGCTGGACCTGGAGAAGCGCGTGGTGCCGGACCTGCTGCGCCTGGCCAAGGACCTGGACCTGCCGCTCGTGGCCACGAACGACCTGCACTACACGCATGAGCACGACGCCAAGCCGCACGAGGCGCTGCTGGCCATCCAGTCCGGCTCCACCCTGCTCGAGCCCACGTACGACCAGGGCGGCTCGCGGTTCGCCTTCACCGGCACCGAGTTCTACCTCAAGTCCCCGCGGCAGATGCGCGACCTGTTCGCCGAGTTCCCCGAGGCCTGCGACAACACGCTGCTGATCGCCGAGCAGTGCGAGGTCTCGTTCGACACGAGCGCCAACTACATGCCCCGGTTCCCCTGCCCGCCGGGGGAGGACGAGACGAGCTGGCTGACCAAGGAGGTCGCCACCGGCCTGAAGTACCGGTACCCGGACGGCGTGCCGGACCACGTGCGCAAGCAGGCCGACTACGAGCTCGACGTCATCATCTCGATGGGCTTCCCGGGCTACTTCCTCGTGGTCGCCGACTTCATCAACTGGGCCAAGGACCACGGCATCCGCGTGGGCCCCGGCCGTGGCTCCGGCGCCGGCTCCATGGTCGCCTACGCCCTGCGCATCACCGAGCTCGACCCGCTCGAGCACGGCCTGATCTTCGAGCGCTTCCTCAACCCGGACCGCGTGTCCATGCCCGACTTCGACGTCGACTTCGACGACCGCCGCCGCCCCGAGGTGATCGACTACGTCACCGAGAAGTACGGCGACGAGCGCGTGGCCATGATCGTCACCTACGGCACCATCAAGACCAAGCAGGCGCTGAAGGACTCCGCGCGCGTGATGGGCTTCCCGTTCTCCATGGGCGAGACGCTGACCAAGGCCCTGCCCCCGGCGGTCATGGCCAAGGACATCCCGCTCAAGGACATCGAGGACAAGGACGCCCCGCGCTACGGCGAGGCGGCGGAGTTCCGCGAACTGGTGGCCAGCGACCCGGACGCGGCCAAGGTCTTCGAGACGGCCAAGGGCGTCGAGGGGCTGAAGCGCCAGTGGGGCGTGCACGCCGCCGGCGTGATCATGTCCTCGGAGCCGATCATCGACGTCATCCCGATCATGCGCCGCATGCAGGACGGCCAGGTCATCACGCAGTTCGACTACCCCACCGCGGAGGGGCTCGGGCTGATCAAGATGGACTTCCTGGGCCTGCGCAACCTCACCATCATCTCGGACGCGATCGAGAACATCCGGGCCAACCAGGGCTTCGAGCTGGACCTGGAGTCCCTGGACTTCGACGACCAGCCCTCCTACGAGCTGCTCGCCCGCGGCGACACCCTCGGCGTGTTCCAGCTCGACGGCGGGCCCATGCGCTCGCTGCTGAAGATGATGAAGCCGGACAACTTCGAGGACATCTCGGCGACCATCGCGCTCTACCGCCCCGGGCCGATGGGCGCGAACTCGCACACGAACTACGCGCTGCGCAAGAACGGCCAGCAGGAGATCACCCCGATCCACCCCGAGCTGGAGGAGCCGCTCCGGGAGATCCTGGACACCACGTACGGCCTGATCGTGTACCAGGAGCAGGTCATGGCCATCGCCCAGAAGGTGGCCGGGTACTCGCTCGGCCAGGCGGACATCCTGCGCCGCGCCATGGGCAAGAAGAAGAAGTCGGAGCTGGACAAGCAGTACGTCGGCTTCCACCAGGGCATGATCGACCGCGGGTACTCCGAGGCGGCCGTGAAGGCCCTGTGGGACATCCTGCTGCCGTTCTCGGACTACGCGTTCAACAAGGCGCACTCCGCCGCCTACGGCCTCGTGTCCTACTGGACCGCCTACCTCAAGGCGCACTACCCGGCCGAGTACATGGCCGCGCTGCTCACCTCCGTGGGCGACGACAAGGACAAGATGGCGATGTACCTCAACGAGTGCCGCCGCATGGGCATCACGGTGCTGCCCCCGGACGTCAACGAGTCCTCGCTGTACTTCACCCCGGTGGGCCGGGACATCCGCTTCGGCATGGCCGCCGTGCGCAACGTGGGGTCCAACGTGGTCACGGCCATGGTGTCCGCGCGCGAGGAGAAGGGCGCCTTCGCCTCGTTCCAGGACTTCTTCAAGAAGGTGCCCGCCGTGGTCTGCAACAAGCGGACCATCGAGTCGCTCATCAAGGCCGGTGCCTTCGACTCGCTCGGGTACGCGCGGCGCGCCCTGCTGGCGATCCACGAGGAGGCGGTGGACGCCACCGTGGCGCAGAAGCGCCAGGAGGCCAACAACCAGTTCGACTTCTTCTCGATCCTCGAGGAGGAGGGCGGCGAGGCCGCGGACGCCGGCCTCGGGATCGAGGTCCCGGACCTGCCCGAGTGGGACAAGAAGGACAAGCTGTCCTTCGAGCGGGAGATGCTCGGACTGTACGTCTCCGACCACCCGCTGCAGGGGCTGGACGGCGTGCTGGCCCAGCACGCCGACACCTCCATCACGCACGTCCTGTCCGAGGACGGCCCCGCCGACGGCGCGCAGGTCACCATCGCCGGGCTCATCACCTCGCTGCAGCGGCGGATCGCGAAGAGCTCGGGCAACGCCTATGCCCGCTGCGAGATCGAGGACCTCGGCGGCTCCATGGAGGTCATGTTCTTCGGCCAGGCGTACGCGCCGATCGCCACCCTGCTCGCCGAGGACCTCGTCGTGGCGGTCAAGGGCCGCGTGCAGCGCCGGGACGACGGCTCCATCACCCTCAGCGCCCAGGAGCTGACCATCCCGGACCTCTCGGACGGGCACACCGGGCCGGTGTCCATCACGATGCCGGCGTTCAAGGCGAACGAGACGGTGGTCTCGGCGCTGGGGGACGTCCTGCGGACGCACCCGGGCACCACGGAGGTCCGGCTGAGGCTCGCCGGGACCCGGACCATGGAGATCATGCAGCTCGGGCCGGACTTCCGGGTCAGCCCGAACCCCGCCCTGTTCGGCGACCTCAAGGTGCTCCTCGGGCCGGCCTGCCTCGAGTGAGGACCCGCCCCGGCGGGCCGCCGGGGTGCCGACCACTACATGTGGTAATGGCATGATTGTCATGACGCCATATGTGGGAATATGATGGGTCCGGAACAGTGGCCCGGCCCGGGCCGCTCGAGGCGTGAGGGGAGCACATGCACTGTCCCTTCTGCCGCCATGAGGACTCCCGGGTGGTGGACTCGCGGTCCCTGGACGACGGGTCGGCCATCCGCCGCCGCCGGCAGTGCCAGTCCTGCGGGAAGCGCTTCACCACCATGGAGACCACGGCCCTGACGGTCGTCAAGCGCTCCGGCGTGGCCGAGCCGTTCGACCGGTCGAAGATCATCAACGGCGTGCGCAAGGCGTGCCAGGGCCGTCCCGTGACGAACGACGACCTGGCGATGCTGGCCCAGGAGGTCGAGGAGACCATCCGGGCCACCGGCAACGCCGAGGTGGACGCCCACGAGGTGGGATTGGCGATCCTGGACCCGCTGCGCCGCCTGGACCAGGTGGCCTACCTGCGCTTCGCGTCCGTGTACCAGGACTTCGACTCCCTCGACGACTTCGCCCGGGCCGTCGAGGAACTGCGCGAGGCCGGCACCCGTCCCGAGCCGGTCAAGGCGCTGCAGCCGCGCCTGTTCACGCGCTGACGCCGTCCCTCGTCAGGGGCGCATAGACTGCCGGTGGCGGTTCCGGAGGGGAAGCCGGAGCCGCCACCGGCCACCACCCGGCGGAGGGCCGCGTCCGCCTAGCGCGAGGAGCGGCGGATGGCCTTCTCCATGGCCTTGTGGACGGCCTTCGCCTCCCGCGCGGCCTTTCGCTCGGCCTTGGCGGCCGCCTTCTCCGCCTTGTCCGCCCGCTTCTCGGCCTTCGCCGCGCGCTGGCCCGCCTTCACGGCCTTCCGCCGCAGCCGGCTGGCCCGCTCGGCGGGGCCGGCCGCCGTCGTCCCGGCCGGGTCCCCGCCGGCACCGGGCGCGCCGCCCCGCTCGTCCGCCTCGGCCTGGCGGGCCATCTCCTGGTCGGCCGCGTGGCGGGCGGTGTGCAGCACCGCCTGCCGGGTGGGGGCGGCGGCCAGGACGTCGGTCGCCCACAGGGCGGCCCCCACGATCCCGGCGTTGTTCTGCAGCGTCGCCGGCACGATGGGCGTGCGCAGGCTCAGCCGGGGCAGGTAGTCCTGGGGGCGCTTGGAGATGCCGCCGCCCACGATGAACAGGTCGGGGTAGAAGATGCGCTCCACGTAGGAGAAGTAGCGCTGCAGCCGCTCGGCGTACTCGGGCCAGTCCAGGCCGTCGCGCTCCCGGGCGGCGGCCGAGGCGCGCTGTTCGGCGATCGCCCCGTCCAGCTCGATGGTGCCCAGCTCCAGGTTGGGGACGAGCTCGCCGTCGCGGAACAGGCCGGCACCGATCCCGGTGCCCAGCGTGATGACCAGGACGGTGCCCGAGACGCCCCGGCCGGCCCCGAAGCGCACCTCGGCCAGCCCGGCGGCGTCCGCGTCGTTGAGGGTGGTCACGGGGCGCCCGAGGTGCTCGGAGAACAGGGCGTCCACGTCCGTGCCGATCCACGAGGGGTCGATGTTGGTGGCCGTGCGGCAGGTCCCGCCCTGGATCACCGCCGGGAAGCACACGCCCACCGGCAGGGTGGCCGGCGGGGCCTCCGGCCGGGCGTCGAGCTCGGCCGTGATCTCGGCGAGCACCCCGGCGACGGCCCCCGGGACGGCCGGCTGCGGCGTGGGGATGCGGAAGCGCTTGCCCACGAGCTGCCCCGTGCCCGGGCCCTCGCCGAGCTGGACCACTCCTCCCTTCATGCCGGTGCCGCCGATGTCGATCCCGAGGGCGGTGTGCAGGCCGGTGGCCGGGTCGGTCGTCGTGCTCGCCATGGAAAGCTCCAAACGGTCGGGGAACGGGCGTCGGGGGTGGGTCAGGGGAGGGTCAGGATGTCCGCGCCGTCGTCGGTGACGACGAGCGTGTGCTCGAACTGGGCGGTGCGCCTGCGGTCCCGGGTGACGACCGTCCAGCCGTCGTCCCACTGGTCCCACGCGATCCCGCCGAGGGTGATCATCGGCTCGATGGTGAACACCATGCCCGGCACCATGAGCCGGTCGTGCGCCGGGGCGGCGTCGTAGTGGGGGATGACCAGCCCGGAGTGGAACTCCCGGCCCACGCCGTGGCCGATGAAGTCGCGGACCACGCCGTAGCCGAAGCGCTTGGCGTAGGACTCGATCGCCCGGCCGATGACGTTGATCTCGCGGCCGGGCTTGACGGCCTTGATGCCGCGCATCATGGCCTCGTGGGTGCGCTCCACGAGCAGCGCGGACTCCTCGTCCACGGTGCCGACGGTGAAGGTCATGTTGTGGTCCCCGTGGAAGCCGTCCAGGTAGGCTGTGATGTCCAGGTTGACGATGTCCCCGTCCTCGAGCACCGTGTCGTCCGGGATGCCGTGGCAGATGACCTCGTTGAGCGAGGTGCAGATCGACTTGGGGAAGCCCTTGTAGCCCAGGCACGAGGGGTAGGCGCCGTGGCCCACCAGGTACTCGTGGGCCACGCGGTCCAGCTCGGCGGTGGTGACCCCGGGCGCGATGTGCCGGGCGGCCTCCTGCATGGCCCGGGCGGCGAGGCGGCCGGCGGCCCGGATGCCCTCGATGCCCTCCGCGTCGTACACGTCCGAGCCGCGGCCCTCGTCGGCGGTGGCCCGCCCAACGTACTCCGGGCGCGGGATGTGCGCGGGGACGGGCAGCCCGGGCCCGACGACGCCGGGGGTCAGGGCGCCCAGCGGCGCCCGGGAGCCGGGCAGGCCGGCGGCGGGCCCCTCGGGGGCCGGGCCGTTGTGGCTCCGGGCGGGGGTGGTGGCGGTGGGTGCGGACGTGGCGGGGCCTTCGGACATGGTTCGATCCTATCGCCGACGGCCCGGGCGGGGGCCGCACCGGCCGGGGGACCGCCGTCGCGGCGGTGCCGGCCGGGCCCGCACCGTCCTAGGCTGGGGACATGAGCGAATACTGGTACAACGTCGTGACCAAGACCGTCGAGGAGGGTCCCCAGTCGGACTGGTCCCGGCTGCTGGGCCCCTACGCCACGCGGGCCGAGGCCGAGCAGGCCCTGGCCAAGGTCCAGGCCAACAACGAGCGCTGGGACGAGCGCGAGGCCGAGGACGCGAAGTGGGACAACGACCCCGGCAACGACGCCGACTGAGGCTGCCGGGGCTCAGGCCCCGAAGCCGTGCTCGGGGGCGGGGAAGGTGCCCTCGAGGACCTCGCGCCGGTAGTCCTGCACGGCGCCGGTGACGACCGAGCGCAGGTCCGCGTACTGCTTGACGAAGCGCGGCATCCGTCCGGAGCGCAGGCCCAGCATGTCCTGCCACACGAGGACCTGCCCGGTGGTCCCGGGCCCCGCCCCGATCCCCACGGTGGGGATGCGCAGGGCCTCGTCCACCCGGCGGGCCACGTCGCCGGGGACCATCTCCATGAGCAGGGCGAACGCGCCGGCGTCCTGGAGGGTGGTCGCCTCGCGGATCATGGCCTCGGCCGCCCCCTCCCCGCGGCCCTGGACCCGGTAGCCGCCGAGGACGTTCTCGGACTGCGGGGTGAAGCCGGTGTGGGCCATCACCGGCACGCCGGCGTCCGTCATGAGCGCGATGTGCTCGGCGTAGCGGACGCCGCCCTCGATCTTCACCCCGTGGACGCCGGTCTCCTTCACGAGCCGGATGGCGTTCTCGGCCGCCTGCTGGGGGGAGAGCTCGTAGGAGCCGAAGGGCATGTCGCACAGCACCATGGCCCGCCGGGCGCCGCGGACCACCGAGCCGGCGTAGACGGCCAGCTGCTCGAGGGTGATGGGCAGGGTGGTCGGCAGGCCCATCATGGTGTTGGCCGCGGAGTCGCCCACGAGCAGGACCTCCACGCCCGCCTCGTCGAACACCTGCGCCATCTGGAAGTCGTACGTGGTGAGCATGGCGAACCGGCGGCCCTCGTCCTTGGCCTGCTGCAGGTGGACGGTCCGGTACCGGGAGGGGGTCGGGGCGGCGTAGGGTGCGGTCTCGTTCTCAGCCATGACCGCAGTCTAGTGTCGGGGCCGGGCGGGCCCGGGCGGCCCCCGCTACAGTGGTCCCATCGTCCCGATCCGACAGGAGGCAGCCACACGAGATGGATCGCCAACAGGAGTTTGTGCTCAGGACCATCGAGGACCGGGACGTGCGGTTCGTCCGGCTGTGGTTCACGGACGTCACCGGGACGCTGAAGTCCGTCGCGCTGGCCCCGGCCGAGGTCGAGGGGGCGTTCGCTGAGGGGCTGGGGTTCGACGGCTCCTCGATCGACGGCTACACGCGCATCTTCGAGTCGGACATGCTCCTGCAGCCGGACCCGGCCACGTTCCAGATCCTGCCGTGGCGCGGCGAGGAGGAGCCGACGTCCCGCATGTTCTGCGACGTGCTCACCCCGGACGGCGAGCCCTCGGCGGCGGACCCGCGCAACGTGCTGCGCCGCCAGCTGGCCCGCGCCGCGGACATGGGCTTCACCTTCTACACGCACCCGGAGATCGAGTTCTACCTGCTGGAGTCCAAGGAGCCGGGCCCGGACGGCCAGCCGGTGCCCGTGGACCAGGCCGGCTACTTCGACCACGAGCCCGGCGGGGTGGCCACGGACTTCCGGCGCCACGCGGTGAACATGCTCGAGTCGATCGGCATCTCGGTGGAGTTCAGCCACCACGAGTCCGGCCCGGGCCAGAACGAGATCGACCTGCGCTACGCGGACGCCCTGCAGACGGCGGACAACATCATGACGTTCCGCACGGTGATCAAGGAGGTCGCGCAGCTGCAGGGCAACTACGCGACCTTCATGCCCAAGCCCTTCGGCGACCACGCCGGCTCGGGCATGCACACGCACTTCTCCCTGTTCGAGGGCGACTCCAACGCGTTCTTCGAGCCCAGCGCGGAGTTCCACCTGTCCACCACCGCCCGCCGGTTCATCGCCGGGCTGCTGCGCCACAGCGTGGAGATCACCGCGATCACCAACCAGTTCGTCAACTCCTACAAGCGCCTGTGGGGCGGCGGGGAGGCCCCCGCCTACGTCTCCTGGGGGCACAACAACCGCTCCGCGCTGGTGCGCGTGCCGCTGTACAAGCCGGACAAGGCCGGCTCCGCCCGCGTGGAGTACCGCGGCATCGACGCCTCCGCCAACCCGTACCTGACCTACGCCGTGCTGCTGGCGGCCGGGCTCAAGGGGATCGAGGAGGAGTACGACCTGCCCGAGGCCGCCGCCGAGGACGTCAACGCCCTGACCGCCACCGAGCGGCGGGCCCTGGGCCACGAGCCGCTGCCGGGGACGCTGCACGACGCGGTGCGGATCATGGAGGACTCCGAGTTCGTGGCCGGCGTGCTGGGCGAGCAGGTGTTCGAGAACTTCCTGCGCAACAAGCGCCAGGAGTGGGACGAGTACCGGGTCAAGGTCACGCCCTACGAGCTCCAGCGGTACCTCGGCATCCTCTAAGGGGAGGCGAGCGTGCCCGAGATGAGTCCCTCCCGTCCCGGCCCGCTGGGCGCCGCGCGCGGGGCCGCCCCGCCGGACCGGTCGCCCGCCGAGGCGGACGGCTTCGCCCGCGGCACGCTCATCGCCACCGGCTTCACGGACCTGGACCGGGTCCGTGGCCTGCTGGGTGCACGGGAGCTGGCCGGGCTGGACCGCGAGGCGCTCGTGCGGGTGCTGGCCGACGCCCCGGACCCGGACCAGGCGCTGCTGCTGTTCGTGCGCCTGCTCGAGCGCGCGCCCGCCGCGGCGGCGGTGCTGCAGGACGCGGACCGCGCCCTGGCGATGGCCCGGCTGCTGGGCTCCTCCGAGGCGCTCGGCGAGTTCCTCGTCCGCCGCCCCGACCACGTGGACCTGCTCACCGACCCCGGCCGGGCCGCGGCCACGGCGCCCGTGCTCGGGCCGGACGGCCTCGACGCCGACCCCGCGCCGCTGCGCGCCCTGCTGCTGGAGGCGGTGGGCGCCGACCCCGCGCTCGAGGAGCCGGTCGCGGGCACGCGGGGCAAGGAGGCCGCGGCGGCCCTGCGCATCGCCTACCGCCGCCAGCTCACCGCCCTCGCGCTGCGCGACCTGACCGACCCGGATCCACAGGGCCTCCAGCCCCGCGTCTCCGCCTGGCTCTCGGACCTGGCCGGGGCGGCGATCGAGGCCGCGCTCGCGGTGTCCCGGGCGGACGCCGCAGAGCAGTTCGGCGACGACGCCGCCCACGTCAGCCTCGCCGTGATCGGCATGGGCAAGTGCGGGGCCCGGGAGCTGAACTACATCTCGGACGTGGACGTGGTCTTCGCCCACTCCACGGACCTGGCGGACGGCCACCGCGCGGTGACCATCGCCACGGCCCTGGCCGCGGGGATCTCCCGCTACGTCACCGCCGCCGCCCCGGAGCCCGGCCTGTGGGAGGTGGACGCGAACCTGCGCCCGGAGGGCAAGGACGGGGCGCTGTCCCGCACGGTGGACTCCCATGCCGAGTACTACCGCCGCTGGGCGCACACGTGGGAGTTCCAGGCGCTGCTCAAGGCCCGGCCGCTGGCCGGCCTGCCCGCGCTCGGCCGGGACTACATCGAGACGATCTGGCCGCTCGTGTGGACCAGCTCGGAGCGCGAGGGCTTCGTCGCCTCGGTGCAGGGCATGCGCCGCCGCGTGCTGGACAACATCGCGCACCAGGACCGGGACCGGGAGATCAAGCTCGGCGCCGGGGGCCTGCGGGACGTGGAGTTCACCGTGCAGCTGCTCCAGCTCGTGCACGGCAAGACCGAGGAGTCCGTGCGCGTGCGCAACACGCAGGACGCCGTCCGGGCCCTCGAGCGGGCCTCCTACATCAGCCGCAAGGACGCCGGGTCCTTCGCCGCCGCCTACCGCTTCCTGCGCCTGCTCGAGCACCGGATCCAGCTCGTCCACCTGCGCCGCACCCACCTGATGCCCGAGCGGCCCCGCGCGCGCTGGGTGCTCGCGCGCGCGGCCCGGGGACCCGGCGGTCCCGGCCCCACGGACGCGGACGGGCTCACGGCGCTGTGGAGGCGCACCCGCAAGGACGTGCGGGCACTGCACGAGAAGATCTTCTACCGCCCGCTGCTGTCCACCACCGCGGCCCTGTCCGCGGACGAGGTCCGCCTCACCCCGGCGGCGGTCGCCGAGCGGCTCGCCGCGCTGGGCTACCTGGACCCGGCCGGCGCCGTCCGCCACATCGAGGCGCTGACCGCCGGGGTGTCCCGGCGCGCGTCGCTGCAGCGCCAGTTGCTGCCGGTCATGCTCGGCTGGCTCGCCAACGGCCCGGATCCCGACGGCGGCCTGCTCGCCTTCCGGCGGCTGTCCGAGTCCCTGGGCTCCTCGCCGTGGTTCCTGGGCATGCTGCGCGACTCCTCGGCCGCCGCCGAGCGGCTGTGCCAGGTCCTGTCCTCCTCGCGGTACATCAGCGACCTGCTCGAGCACCTGCCCGAGGCGGCCGCGTGGCTGGGCCGGGACCAGGAGCTGCGCCCGCTGTCCTTCGCCGCGCAGTGGCAGGAGATCCAGGCCAAGATGTCCCGCCACCCGGACGCGGACGAGGCGATGCGCCAGATCCGGCTCATCCGCCAGCGCGAGATCCTGCGCACCGCGATCGCGGACGCCGCCGGACTGCTGGACCAGGACGCCGTCGGGCACGCCCTGTCCGACGCCGACCAGGCCGCCGTCCTCGGCGCCCTGCGCGTGGCCGAGACGATGCTCGCCGCCCCGGGGGGCGCGGCCGACGGCCCGCGGACCGGGGCGCTGACGGACCTGCTGATCGTGGCGATGGGCCGCCAGGGCGGGCGCGAGATCGGCTACGGCTCGGACCTGGACGTGATGTTCGTGCACCGGCCCCGGCCGGGCGCCGACCCCGATGCGGCGCAGCGCCAGGCCGTCGAGCTGGCGCGCCAGGTCTCGGCGCTGCTGACGAAGCCCTGCCGGCCGCCCGTCATCGCCGAGCGCCCCCTCGTGGTGGACGCGGACCTGCGCCCGGAGGGCAAGAAGGGCCCGCTGGCCCGATCCCTGGAGTCCTACCAGGAGTACTACCGCCGGTGGGCGGACGTCTGGGAGGTCCAGGCGCTGCTGCGGGCCCGCCCGGTGGCCGGCAGCGAGGACCTCGCGGCGGCCTTCACCGCGTGGGCGGACACCGTGCGCTACGCGGGCGACCCGGGCCCGGCGGCCCTGCGCGAGATCCGGCGGATCAAGGCCCGCGTGGAGGCCGAGCGGCTACCGCGCGGGGCGGACCCCGCGCGGCACCTCAAGCTCGGCCGGGGCGGGCTGTCGGACGTCGAGTGGCTCGTGCAGACGCTGCAGTTGCGCCACGCCGCGGACCACCCCGCCCTGCGGACCACGGGCACCATGCAGGCCCTCGAGGCGCTCGTGCGGGAGGGGCTGCTGCCGGCCGGCGACGGCGAGGTGCTGCACCGGGCCTGGCAGCTGGCCTCGCGGATCCGCTCGGGGATCGTCGTGTGGTCCGGGAAGTCCTCGGACGTGCTCCCGGCCAAGCGCCAGGACCTGGAGGCGGTCGCCCGCTGGTGCGGCTACGAGCCCGGCGGGGCGGCCGGGCTGGAGGAGGACTACCTGCGCTGCACCCGGCACGCGCGGCAGGTGTTCGAGAAGCACTTCTACGGGGCCTGAGCCCGGGGAGAGCGGGCCCGCGGGAGGAGCTCAGCCGCGGGCGATGACGTGCTCGCCCAGCAGCTGCAGGGTCCGTCGCCGCGCCTCGAGGCCGGGGGCGGCGTTGGTGATGATCAGCTCGTCGGCCCCCACCCGCCCGCGGAACGCGTCGAGGTAGTCCCGGACGGTGTCCGGGGTGCCCACGGCCGTGTACCTCGTCATGGACAGCACCTGCTCGCCGGCGGGGGAGTGCATCAGCATCGTGACCTCGTCCTCGTCCAGGTCGCGTCCCCGGCCCAGCATCTGGCGGATGCGGAAGCGCTGGGAGAGCTCGAACAGGCGCTGGGCCTCCTCGGCCGTGTCCGCGGCGATGACGTTGAGCGCGGCGATGAAGTACGGCCCCGGACAGTCCTCCGAGGCCTCGAAGGACTCCCGGTACACGCGCGCGGCGTGCTCGAGCATCTGCGGGGCGAAGTGGGAGGCGAAGGCGTAGCCCAGGCCGAGGGCGGCGGCGAGCTGGGCGCCGTACTGGGAGGAACCGAGCACGAACAGCGGCACGTCGGTGCCCTTGCCGGGATAGGCGTCCACCCCGGGGATCAGCGACTCGCCCTTGAGGTAGCCCTGCAGCTCCTTGATGTCCCGGGGGAACGAGTCGGCCGCGGACGGGTCGCGGCGCAGCGCCATCAGGGTGCGCTGGTCGGTGCCGGGCGCGCGGCCCAGGCCCAGGTCGATCCGGCCGGGGTGGAGTTCGGCGAGGGTGCCGAACTGCTCGGCGACCACGAGCGGGGAGTGGTTGGGCAGCATGATGCCCCCCGAGCCCAGCCGGATCGAGGCCGTGTGCGCGGCGACGTGGGCCAGCAGCACCGCCGTGGCGGAGGAGGCGATGGAGGGGAAGTTGTGGTGCTCGGCGAACCAGATCCGCGTGAAGCCCTGCTCCTCGGCCGTCCGCGCGAGCTCCACGCTGGCGGCCACGGCCTCGGCGACGGGCTGGCCCGGCAGGACGGTGGACAGGTCGAGGACGGACAGCGGGTAGCTCACGAGGTGCCTTTCACGGGGGGACATGCCCCCGGCACAGCCCGCACGGCGGTCGTTCTATTCCCCGCCCGGCCGCGCCGCGACCCACGTCACGCCACGGCCCGGGGAGGGTGGGCCGGGACCGGGGGACGGGGTCCGGCAGCGGACCGGGCCCGGGAACGCCGACGGCGGCGCCGGGGGCGACCGTCCCAGGTCACCTCCGGCGCCGCCGTCGGGCGCCACCGCACCGGCCCCGCGGGCCGGGCCGGCTCACACGCCGTAGTAGAGCTCGAACTCGTAGGGGTTCGGGCGGATGGACAGCGGGAGGATCTCGTTCTCGCGCTTGTACTCGATCCAGGTCTGGATGAGGTCCTCGGTGAAGACGTCCCCGGCGAGCAGGAACTCGTGGTCCTCCTCGAGGGCGCGCAGGGCCTCCTCGAGGGACGCCGGGGCCTTCTGGATGTTGGCGGCCTCCTCGGCGGGCAGCTCGTAGAGGTCCTTGTCGATCGGCTCGGCCGGCTCGATCCGGTTGCGGATGCCGTCCAGGCCGGCCATCAGCTGGGCGGCGAAGCCCAGGTACGGGTTGCCGGACGGGTCCGGGGCGCGGAACTCGAGGCGCTTGGCCTTCGGGTTGGACCCGGTGATCGGGATGCGGATGGCCGCGGAGCGGTTGCCCTGCGAGTACACCATGTTGATGGGGGCCTCGAAGTGCTTGACCAGGCGCTTGTAGGAGTTCACCGTCGGGTTGGTGAAGGCCAGGATCGCCGAGGCGTGCTTGAGCAGGCCGCCGATGTACCAGCGGGCGGTGTCGGAGAGGTTCGCGTAGCCCTTCTCGTCGTAGAACAGGGGCTCGCCGCCGTTCCACAGGGACTGGTGGCAGTGCATGCCCGAGCCGTTGTCGCCGAAGACCGGCTTCGGCATGAAGGTCGCGGTCTTGCCGAAGGCCTCGGCGGTGTTCTTCACCACGTACTTGAACTTCTGCAGGTCGTCCGCGGCGTGGGTCAGGGTGTTGAACCGGTAGTTGATCTCGGCCTGGCCGGGGGCGCCGACCTCGTGGTGGGAGCGCTCGACCACGAGGCCCACCTCGTCCAGGGCCACGCAGATCGCGTCGCGCAGGTCGGCCTGCTTGTCCACCGGGGAAACCGGGAAGTAGCCGCCCTTGACCCCCGTCTTGTGGCTGAGGTTGCCGCCCTCCTCCACGCGGTCGGTGTTCCACCAGGCCTCGTCGGAGTCCACGGAGTAGAAGCTGTGGTTGGGCGAGGACTTGAACCGGACGTCCTCGAAGATGAAGAACTCGGCCTCGGAGGCGAAGTTGGCGGTGTCCGCGATGCCGGTGGAGGCCAGGTAGGCCTCGGCGCGCTGGGCGACGCCGCGCGGGTCGCGGTGGTACGGCTCGCCGGTGCGCGGGTTGACGATGGAGAAGTTCATCACGAGGGTCTTCTCGACCCGGAAGGGGTCGATGAAGGCGGTCGCGACGTCCGGGATGAGCTGCATGTCCGACTCGGCGATGCCCTGGAACCCGCGGATGGAGGAACCGTCGAAGAGCTGGCCGTCCGTGAAGAAGTCCTCGTCCACGGCCTTGGCCGGGAGGTTGAAGTGCTGCTGGACACCGGGCAGGTCGGTGAAGCGGACATCGACGAAGACGACGTCCTCGTCCTGGATGAACTGCAGGACTTCCTGGGCGGTACTGAACATCAGGGTGCTCCTCGAGGGATCGTAGGTGGTGACCTCCACCCTATCGGGGTGCCGTGACCCCACCGTGTCGGTCGTGTTTCGGGCGTGTAACGCCGTCCGCCGGCTCCCGGGGGAACGGTGCGCCGGGCGGCCCGGCCGGCGGGCGCCCGGGGGTCGCCCCGCTGCCCTGCGGCGGCGGGCGGCTCGGTAGAGTGGAGCGGTGGCACGATCGCACCAGAAGAAGTCCTCCGCCCGGCGCCGGCACGCGCCGCAGGCGCCCTCCGGCCGGGCACCGTCCCCGGACGACGCCCCCGCCGCGCCGCGGCCCGAGGGAACCGGGGAGGGCGGCTCCCGGGGGTCCGCCCGGCCGGGCCCGGGGCCGCTGGTCACGCGGCGGGACATGGCCGGCTGGATCGGCGGCGCACCGCGCGGGGACCGTGCCGGGCGCTGGGACGGGGAGCGGCTGGGCCTGGCGCGCTCGGGTCCGGCCTCGATGGCCGGCTGGGGGCGTCGCGGGCTGGCCCTCGTCATCGACTGGTTCATCGCGGCGATCGTCTCGGCCGCGTGGTTCCAGGGGGACAGCCTGGTCACCCTGGGCCTGTTCGCGCTGATGCACGTGCTGCTCGTGGGCCTGCTCGGCACGACGATCGGCAAGCGCGTGGCCGGCATCCGCGTGGTGCGGGTCGGCGGCGCGGCCACGGGACTGCCCCGGGCGCTGCTGCGCACCGTGCTGCTGTGCCTCGTGGTGCCGCCGCTCATGCGGGACGCGGACGGCCGGGGGCTGCACGACCGAGCGGCCGGGACCGTCCAGATCCGGATGTGACCGGGCGGCCGCCGGCCCGCGGGGCGAGGGGCCTAGCGGCCGCGCATCGCCTTGCGGTCCGGGCGGGCGCGGTACGGGTCCACGCCCTTCGGGATCGGCATGCGGCTGGCTCCCAGCGAGGCCAGGCGCTTGTCCACGGCCTGGACCTCCTGCTTGGTGAGCGTCTTCTTCATCCGCCGCAGGGTCTTGGCGAGGTCGTGCAGCTCCACCTGGCCCTCGCCGTGGCCGGTCGCCACCACCTGGATGGGGACGTTCGGCAGGAAGCGCTGCATGTTGCGCCGCTCCTTGTCCACCAGCGGGCGGACCCGGTTCGTGGGGCCCTCGGTGATGAGCACGACGCCCGGCCGGCCGACGGCCCGGAAGACGGCGTCCTGCGTCTTGGGGCTCACGGCCACCGGCTGCTCGGGGACGATCCAGCCGCGGCGCAGCGTGGACAGCGCCGCGCCGGCGGCACCGGGGCGGCCGTCGATCCGCGCGAACGCGGCCCGCTCCGCCATCCGGTTCATGATCACCACGGCGGCCAGCACCCCGAACGGGATGGCGATGAGCAGCCAGGTGATCCAGTTGCCCACGAGCAGCCCGATCACCAGGCCGAGGACGAGCACGCCCACGAAGGCCAGCGCCATCCACAGCACGACCTTCGGGTCGTGGGCCCGCGTCATGGAGAAGACCTCGCGCAGCTGCTTGAAGATGCCCGGCTTCCGCGTCGCCTTCTTGCGGGTGCGGCTGCCGGCCTTGTCCTCGCGGGCGCGGAGCCGCTCCTGCTGGCGACGCTCGCGCTGGGCGGCCTTGACGGCCTTCAGGGCGTCGCGGGTGGACGGGGAGGACGCTGCGGAATCTGTGCTCTTGGCCATAGTGGCCCCAGTCTACCGGGACGCCAGTAGCGTGGCCGCCTCCTGGCGGGTCGTGCCGTTGTCCTCGATGTGGGCGAGGTGCTCGGGCATCTCGCGGCCGAGCTTGCGCATGGCCGAGGCGTACAGCCGGCCGGCGCGGTAGGACGAGCGCACGAGCGGCCCGGCCATGACGCCGGCGAAGCCGATCTCCTCGGCCCGGTCGGACCAGTGCACGAACTCCTCGGGCTTGACCCACCGGTC
The DNA here is from genome assembly GCF_005877055.1 of Citricoccus sp. SGAir0253. Lineage (NCBI taxonomy): Bacteria > Bacillati > Actinomycetota > Actinomycetes > Micrococcales > Micrococcaceae > Citricoccus > Citricoccus sp. SGAir0253. Next base: position 1,423,728 of record NZ_CP039424.1, read on the forward strand.
GATCGGGTGGTGCAGCTTCGAGGGGCGGACGTACTGCGTGATGGTGATGATGTCGCAGCCGGCCTCGTGCAGGTCCAGGAGCGCCTGGTCGATCTCGTGGTCCTGCTCGCCCATGCCCAGGATGAGGTTGGACTTGGTGACCAGGCCGTCGGCCTTGGCCATGGTGAGCACGCGCAGGGACTTCTCGTAGGTGAAGGCCGGCCGGATGCTCTTGAAGATCCGCGGCACGGTCTCCAGGTTGTGGGCGAAGACCTCCGGGCGGGCGTCGAAGACGACCTGCACGAGCTCCGGGTCGGCCCCGAAGTCCGGGGGCAGGATCTCCACGCCGGTGTTCGGGTTCAGCTCGTGGACCTTGCGGATGGTCTCGGCGTACAGCCAGGCCGCCCCGTCCTTCTGGTCGTCCCGGGCCACGCCGGTCACGGTGGTGTAGCGCAGGTTCATCTCGCGGATGTTCTCGGCCACGCGCCGGGGCTCGTCCAGGTCCAGGGGGTTGGGCTTGCCCGTGGCGATGTCGCAGAAGTCGCAGCGCCGCGTGCAGACGTCGCCGCCGATGAGGAAGGTCGCCTCGCGGTCCTCCCAGCACTCGTAGATGTTGGGGCAGCCGGCCTCCTCGCACACCGTGTGCAGCCCGGAGGACTTGACCTTGTTCTTGAGCTGGATGAACTCCGGCCCGATCTCGACCTTGGCCTTGATCCAGTCCGGCTTGCGTTCCACGGGGACCTCGGCGTTGCGGGCCTCGACGCGCAGCAGGCGGCGGCCGTCGGGGGATGCGCTCACTTGGCTGTTCCTTCCAGCAGGGGGGTACGGTCCGCCTCGCCGTCGACCCGGGCGACGTGTCCCGGGGCCAGGGCGGTGAAGTGCTCCTGGACGGCGGCCAGGACGTCGGCGGGGGAGACCGCCCGTCCCGTCTCGGCGGAGATGGTGGTGGAGCCGGCGTCGGTGATGCCGCAGGCGATGATGTGGTCGTAGGCCGACAGGTCGTTGTCGCAGTTCAGGGCGAAGCCGTGCATGGACACGCCGTGGTTCACGCGCAGGCCGATGGCCGCGATCTTGCGGTCCGGCACCGGGTGTCCCTGGGCGTCGGTGCCGCCGAGGATCCATACCCCGGAGCGGCCGTCCACGCGTTCGCCGCGCAGGCCGTAGCCGGCGAGGGTGCGGATGATGACCTCCTCGAGGAACCACACGTACTCGCGGACGGCGGACTTGTCCGCCAGGCGGATCACTGGGTAGCAGACCAGCTGGCCGGGGCCGTGCCAGGTCAGCTTGCCGCCGCGGTCCACGTGCACGACGGCGGAGCCGTCGTCCGGCAGGTCCTGCGGCTCGGTGCGCTTGCCCGCGGTGTACACCGACGTGTGCTCGAGGAGCAGGACGGCACCGGGGGAGCTGCCCTCCACGACCTGGGCGTGCAGCGACTGCTGCAGGTCCCACGCCTCCTGGTAGTCGACGGTGTCCGGGGACAGTCCCAGGACACGGAACGGCGGATAGGTCGGAAGGGACATGGGTCCACTCTATCGCCCCGGTGTGGACCTGTGGACAACGCCCGCGGGAACCGCGCCGCCACGGCACGATGGATGACGACAGATGACGGGCACCGCCGGCCGGGCCGGCGGGAGGGGGGTGGGGACCATGGACGCGTCGGACGACGTCCCGGAGGTGCCGGGGTGGCACGTGGTGCGGGAACTGGGCCGCGGCGGCGGCTCGGCGGTGTGGCTCGTGGCGGACGACGGCGGCCGGCGGGCGGCGCTGAAGGTGCCGGACCGGCGGGTGGTGGACCCGGCCGGGCTGCTCGAGGCCGAGGTGCGCGCGGTCGGCGAGCTCGTCCACGACCACGTGGTGCGGCCCCTGGGCGTGGTGGAGACCGACCGTGGCCCCGGCCTGCTCAGTGAGTACCACGCGGGCGGTTCCCTGGGCGCGCTCGTGCGGGCGGCCGGCCCGCTGCCCGTGGGCCAGGTGGTCACGGTGCTCGTCCCCCTCGCCCAGGCCCTGCAGGTGCTGCACGAGCGCGGCGTCGTCCACGGCGACGTGTCCCCGGGCAACGTGCTGTTCACCGTCGAGGGCCGGCCGGCCCTGGCCGACCTGGGATCCTCGCGGTTGCTGGGCGGACCCGCGGCGCGCACGGGCACGGCGGGCTTCACGGCGCCGGAGCTGGAGGCGCCGCGCGGGGGCCCGTCCGGCGCGGTTCCGGCGGACGGGCCGGACGGGCGGGACCGGGAGGACGGGGCCAACGCCGGACTGTGCCCGGCCGCCGACGTCTACTCGCTGGCCGCCGTCGGCTGGTACGCCCTGGCCGGCCGGGCCCCCGCGCGCACGGCCTCCCGGGCGCCGCTGCCGCTCATCGTGCCGGACATCCCGGCGGAGGCGGTGGCCCTGCTCGAGGCCGCCCTGGACGAAGACCCGGTGCGCCGGCCGCGGGCGGACCGGTTCGCGCAGGCCTGCTACCGGTGGGCGCGGGCGGAACCGGTGGACCTGCACCCCTCGGCCAGCGCGGAGGTCGCCCGGGAACTGCCCACCCGCCGCCGCGCCGGACCGGCCCGGCCGCCGCGGCGGCGGCCCGTCGTGCTGGCGGCCGGGGCCGCCGCCCTGCTCGCCCTGGTCGGCGGCGGGGCCGTCCTCGCGGGGGGCGGCCCCCGGCCCGGACCCGCCGCTCCCGCGCCGGTGGCCGCGTCGGCACCGGCACCCGCGGCGCCGAGGGGCCCCGTCGGGGCTGCGGAGCCCTCGCCCGGGGCCGGCACGGGAGTCTCCGCCCCGGCGCCGGGCGCCCCGGCCCGCTCCGTGGCCGGCGGGGCGCCAGGGCGGACGGAGGCTACGGGTGCGGCGGCGGGCCTGCGGGCGGCCGACCCCCGGGTGGCCGCCGTGGCCCTGGGCCGCGCGAGGACGAGGGCGCTGGCCTCGCTGGACCGCCGCGCCGTGGACGACTACACGCTCCCGGGGTCCCCGGCTCGGCGGGCGGACCTGGACCTCGTCGACGACCTGCGCGGCCGGGGCCTGCGCTACCGGGGGCTCTCGTTGGAGACCTCCGTCGTCGGGCCGGTGGAGCGGTCCGGCGCGCGGCGGGCGCGGGTGCCGCTCGAGCTGGCGATCGGGCCGTACCGGACCGTGACGGCGGCGGGGGAGCCGGTGGCGGAGACGCGGCGGACCTCCGCCGAGCGGTTCACGGCCGGGATGGTCCGGACCGCCGAGGGTTGGCGGGTCGAGCGCATCCTGCCGTCCGCTGGCCCTGCGGCTGACCCGTCCTCCGAGCCGGCCCCCGCCCCCGACGCCGAAGGGCGCCCGGCCGGTGGACCGGCCGGGCGCCCTTCGGGGACCGCGGGTGTGGGCTCAGGGCACGGGGGTCAGGAGTAGTCCTGCCACAGCACGGCCACCAGGATGTTGACGAGCCCGAGCCCGCCCACGGCGTGGGCGAGACCGGTGGGCACCGGCTCGCCCTTGTTCTCCCGGCGCCGCCCGAGCAGGGCGGCGACCAGGACGGCCAGGCCGATGACCAGCTTGACGGTGAGCTTGACCCGGTTGACCGGGCCGTCGCCCATCTCGGCGAGCCCGAACAGCAGCAGCCCCGAGACGATCATGCCCAGCGAGCCCCACCACTGGGACACGGTGACGGTCGGGTTCCGGAAGTGGGCCAGCCACCCGCCGACGATCGCCGCCGCGGAGATGATGTGGATGGCCACGAGGATGGCCTTGACGACCTCCATCCGCTACAGCCCCAGCTCGTGGGAGAACTCGCCCTCTTCGAGGCGGGCCTTGACGGTCTGGAGGAAGCGGCCGGCATCCGCCCCGTCGACCAGCCGGTGGTCGTAGGTCAGGGACAGGTACATCATGTGACGCACGGCGATCACGTCGTTGCCGTCCTGGTCGGTGATGACCATGGGCCGCTTGACGATGGTGCCGACGCCCAGGATGGCGACGTTCGGCTGGTTGATGATCGGGGTGTCGAACAGCGCGCCCACCGAACCGAAGTTGGTGATGGAGAACGTCCCGCCGGACAGCTCGTCCGGGGAGATCTTGTTGCTCCGCGTGCGCTCGGCCAGGTCGGCGATCTTGCCGGCGATCCCCGACAGGTTCAGCGAGCCGGCGTCGGAGATCACCGGGACGAACAGGCCCTTCTCGGTGTCCACGGCGATCGCGATGTCCTCGGAGTCGTGGTACGTGATCTCCGAGGTCTCGGCGTTGTACTCGGCGTTGAGCTTCGGGTGCTGCTTGAGCGCCTCGGCCACGGCCTGGGTGATGAACGGCAGGAAGGTGAGCTTCACGCCGTTCTTCTGCTGGAACCCGCCCTTGGCGCGGTTGCGCAGGGCCGCGATCCGGGTCATGTCCACCTCGTGCACCTGGGTGAGCTGGGCGGAGACGTCCAGGGACTCGCGCATGCGCTTGGCGATGGTCTGGCGGATGCGCGGGGCCTTCTCCGTGGTCCCCCGCTTGGCCGGGTCCACGCTGCTGGCCGCGGCGGCCGAGGGGGCGGGCGCGGCGGCCGGGGCGCCGGCGCCGGCCTGCGGACGGGAGCCCGCCTTGGCGGCCTCGGCCGCCACGAGCACGTCCTGCTTGCGGATGCGGCCGCCCACTCCGGTGCCCACGACCGCGGACAGGTCGACGCCGTTCTGCTGCGCCAGGCGGCGCACGAGCGGGGTCACGTAGCCGCCGCCCGGGGCGGAGGCCTGGCCGGCGGACGGGGCGGAGGTGCCGCCCTGCACCTCGGCCGGCTCGGCACCGGTCGGCTGCTCGGTCGGGGCCGGGGCGGGCTGCTCGGCGGGGGTCGGCGTCACCTCGGACTCCGGCGCGGCGGCCTCGGCCGGCTTCTCCGCGGGCTTCTCGGCAGCCTTCTCGGCGGGCTGGTCCTCGGCGGCCGGGGCCTGCTGCTCGCCGGAGTCCTTCGCCGCGGGGGCGGACCCGCCGGCGGCACCGGAGCCCACGAGGGCCAGGACGGCGCCGACCTCGACGGTCTCGTCCTCCTGGACCTTGATCTCCACCAGCGTGCCGGCCACGGGGGAGGGGATCTCGGTGTCGACCTTGTCGGTCGAGACCTCGAGCAGCGGCTCGTCCACCGCGACGTCGTCGCCGACCTCCTTGAGCCAGCGCGTGACGGTGCCCTCGGTCACGGACTCGCCGAGCGCGGGCAGCGTGACCTCGGTGGCCTCCCCGGAGCCGCTCTCCTCGGCGGCCTCGGCGGCGACCTGCTCGGAGGACAGCTCCTGGCCTCCGGTGTCGGCGTCGCCCGCCTCCTCGGCGTCCGGCCCGGCGGTGCCCGCAGCGGGCTCCTCGGCCTGCGGCTCGGCCGCCTCCCGGGCGCCGGAGCCGGAGTCGGCGGACCCGCCGCCGGAACCGTCACCGATGCGCGCGAGCGGGGCGTTGACCTCGACGGTCTCGTCCTCCTGGACGAGGATCTCCTCGAGCACGCCGGCCACGGGGGAGGGGATCTCGGTGTCGACCTTGTCGGTCGAGACCTCGACCAAGGGCTCGTCGACGGCCACCTCGTCGCCGACCTCCTTCAGCCAGCGGGTGACGGTGCCCTCGGTGACGGACTCACCCAGGGCCGGCAGGTTCACGGTTTCAGACATGTCGTCCCGTTTCTCCTCAAGTGCGTGCCGGCTGCCTGCCGGCCTGACGATGGTTGGCGGCCCGCCGTGCGGGGCGGGCCGGGGGTGGTTCTGGTGCCGGGTGCCTCAGCCGTGCAGCGGGTGGCCGTTGAGGGCCATCGCGGCCTCGCCGAGCGACTCGTTCTGGGTCGGGTGGGCGTGGACGAAGGCCGCCACGTCCTCCGGGTAGGCCTCCCAGTTCACGATGAGCTGGGCCTCGCCGATCTGCTCGCTGATGCGCTTGCCCACGCCGTGCACGCCCACCACGGGGCCGTTCTTCTGCCGGACCATCTTGATGACGCCGCCGGTGCCGAGGATGGAGGACTTGCCGTTGCCGGCCAGGTTGTACTCGACGGTCTCCACGTTGTCCTCGCCGAACTTCTCCTTGGCCTTGGGCTCGGAGTAGCCCACGGACATGATCTCCGGGTCGGTGAAGGTGACCTTCGGGATGTTGATGTCCTCGACGATCAGCGGGTTGTTGCCGGCGATCTCCTCGGCCACGAAGTGGCCCTGCTGGTAGCCGCGGTGGGCCAGCTGCAGGCCGGGGACGATGTCGCCGATCGCGTAGATGTTGCCCACCCCGGTGTGCAGCCGCTCGTTGGTGATGACGAAGCCGCGGTCCAGGGTGATGCCCTGCTCCTCGTAGCCCAGGCCGGCGGTGACCGGTCCGCGCCCGACCGCCACGAGGCACACCTCGGCGGTGAACTCCTTGCCGTCGGCCAGGGTGACCTTGACGCCGTCACCGGTGTCCTCGACCTTCTCGAAGAAGGTGCCCAGGCTCGTCTTGATCTTCTTCTTCTTGAACTCGCGCTCGACCACCTTGATGATCGCGGGGTCCTCGTTGGCGACCAGGTGGTCCAGGCCCTCGATGATGGTGACGTCCACGCCGAAGGAGTTCCACGCCGAGGCGAACTCGGAGCCGATCACGCCGCCGCCGAGGACGATGGCGGACTTCGGGGTGTAGTCCAGCTCGAGCGCCTCGGTGGAGGTCATGATCCGCCCGCCGATCGGCAGGCCGAAGGTCTTGGCCTCGGAGCCGGAGGCCAGGATGATGTTCTTGCCCGAGTAGCGGGTGCCGTCCACCTCGATCTCGTTCTGGGAGACCAGCTTGCCGGCGCCCTGGATGACGGTGATCTTCTTCTGCTTCAGCAGGCCGGTCAGGCCCTTGAACTTGCCGGCGACGATGCCGTCCTTGTAGCCGCGCACCGCGGCCATGTCGATCGACTCGAGCGTGGTGTTGATGCCGTACTTGGAGCTCGTGCGCGCCTCATCGGCCAGCTCGGCCGCGTGGAGGTAGGCCTTGGTGGGGATGCAGCCCCAGTGCAGGCAGGTGCCGCCGACCTTGTCCTTCTCGATCAGGCCCACGGTCATCCCGTACTGGACGGACCGCAGCGCCGCGGCATAGCCGGCGGAGCCACCGCCGAGGATGAGAACGTCGAATTCCTTGGCGGTTGCCTCTTCGGCCACGTGGAGCTCCTCACAATCGGACGGCGGGGTTTCCGGGCGTCCTTCGGGTTGGTCAGCGGTCCGGTCGGACCGTGGCGGGGTTGCCTCGGGTTCACCTTAGCCGGACGCGACCAGTCGTTCTACTCAACCGGCCGCGTCCGGCGGGGCTCAGGCGGAGCGGTCCTCGAGGAACCGGAGGAGGGTCCGGACCATGACGCCGGTCGCCTCCTTCGGGGTGTACCCGTACGCGCCGGACTCGTTGAACGAGGGGCCGGCGATGTCCAGGTGGGCCCACGGCGTGGGGGACCGCCGCGCCTCGGCCGGTTCCCGGCCGGCGTCGACGAAGTCCCGCAGGAACGCCGCGGCCGTGAGCATCCCGCCGAAGCGGTCGCCCACGTTGGAGATGTCCGCGACCGCGGAGTCCAGGGAGGCCCGCTGGTTCTCGGGGATGGGCATGGCCCAGGCGGCCTCGCCCGCGGCGCCGGCCGCGGCGACCACCTCGTCGCGCAGGGCCTCGGTGCCCATCACGCCCGTGGTCCGGGTGCCCAGGGCGATCATCTGGGCCCCCGTCAGGGTGGCGACGTCGATGACGGCGTCCGGCGTCTCGTTCGTGGCGGCGACCAGGCCGTCCGCCAGGACCAGGCGGCCCTCGGCGTCCGTGTTCATGACCTCCACCGTCCGCCCCCCGTGGATGGTGATGACGTCCGAGGGGCGCTGCGCCGTGGCGGAGGGCAGGTTCTCGGCCATGCACAGCCAGCCCGTGACGCGCACGGGAAGTCCCAGCTCGGCCGCGGCGGCGACCACGGAGGCCACGGTGGCGGCCCCGGCCATGTCCGACTTCATGGTCGTCATGGACGTCGGCGGCTTCAGGGACAGCCCCCCGGAGTCGAACGTGATGCCCTTGCCGACCAGCGCGACGTGCGTGGCGGCCCCGGCGGGGGCGTAGTCGAGGCGGACGAGCCGCGGCGGGCGCGCGGAGCCCTTGCCCACGTTGACGAGGCCGCCGAAGCCCTCCTCCTCCAGCCGGCGCTCGTCCCACACGGTGACCGTGACGGGCAGCCGCCGCACGGCCTCGGTGACCTCCTCGGCGAAGGACGCGGGGAACAGGTGGGACGGCGGGGTGTTGACGAGGTCCCGCGTGGCCCGCACGGCACGGGCGACGACGCCGGCCCGTTCCAGCACCCGCCCGGCCTCCCGCGGGTCCAGGGCGGTGACGACGGCGGCCTCGGCCACCGGGTCCTTCGCCTTCTCCCGTGCGGGGGCCGAGCGGAAGGCGGTGAAGGAGTAGGTGCCGAGGGCCGCGCCCTCGGCGACCGCCGCCAGCCGGCCGGGGGTGTCGGCCGGCAGGGCCAGGGCCACCGAGGCGGTGCCCGCCAGCTGCCGGACCGCCGCCCCGGCGGCGCGGCGCAGGGCCTCGTCGGGGACGCCGTCGGCGGCCGCGGATCCGTCCCCGGGGTCCTCCCCGGAGCCGCCCGCGGGACCCTCCGACACGGGGCCCACGCCGGTCAGCACGAGCAGCGGGAACGGCAGCGGGTCCAGCCCGGGGATGCGGACGACCTCGTCCGCGGCGCCCGTGACGCCCAGAGCCTCGAGCGAGTCGGCCAGGGCCCGGGCGCCGGCCTCGGGCAGGGGGTTCGGGAGGAGCACGGGGCCGTCGTCGGAGGAGGCGATCCCCAGCACGAGGGCGGAGGCGGTGCTCCCGGACAGGTCGGGTCCGATGGCGGTCAATACTGGGCTGAAGTCGTTGATCACGTGCACGCTTCCCGTTGTCGGCTCAGGTCGTCTGTACTGCGGGGCGGCCCGCTCCGGGCGGCCCGTCCCGATCCTATCCACGGAATACGCGGGGCCCGGCGGGCGTTGGACACGGCAGCACACCGTCCGTGCGCCGAGGCGCGCGGCAACCGCCCGGGACGACGGAAGGACCGACCATGCAGGACCCCACCACGCTGTTCACCCTGGAACCGGCCGGACGGGACCTGCTGTCCGGCGGCTTCGACGGTGCCTCCGCGCTGCGCGGGCTGGGCATGCTGGCCGTCTTCGGCGGTCACCTGGACGCGGGCCACCTGTCCGAGCAGGTCCGGCACACCCTCTTGGACTCGCTCGACCACAAGCTGCTGGCCAGCTTCGACGCGGACCAGCTGATCGACTACCGTGCCCGGCGCCCGCACATCAGCTTCGACGGGGACCGCTTCCTCGACTACCAGTCGCCGCGCCTCGAGCTCCACCTCGTCTCGGACGCCCTCGGCCGGCCGTTCCTGCTGCTGTCCGGGCCGGAGCCGGACTACCAGTGGGAGCGTTTCGTGGCCGCGGTCCTGTTCCTCGTGGACCGGCTGGACGTCAGGCTCGTGACCCTGGTGGACGCCGTGCCCATGCCCGTGCCGCACACCCGGCCGCTGGGCGTGACCACCCACGGCAACCGGGAGGAGGCCGTCGCCGGACTGTCCACGTGGAGTCCCCAGGCGCGGATGGTCTCGGGCGTGGCCCAGCTGCTGGAGCTGCGGCTGGACGAGCACCGCCGGGGGACCGCCGGCTACACGCTGCACGTCCCGCACTACCTCGCCGACGCGGCCTACCCCCAGGCGGCCGTCGCCGCCCTCGAGTACGTGGGCGCGGCCCTGGGGCTCATGCTGCCCACGGACGAGCTGCGGGAGCGCGGCCGGGAGGTGGACCGCGAGCTCGACCGCCAGACCGGCTCCTCGCGGGAGATCACGGCCATGGTGGAGGGTCTCGAGCGCAACTTCGACCAGCACTCCCCGGGCGCCGGGCGCTCCCTGCTCGTGGGGCCGGACGAGCAGGTCCCGGACGCCGAGGAGCTCGGCGCCGCCGTCGAGGAGTACCTGCAGAGCCAGCCGCGGCACGCCCTCGACGACGAGCCGCGCCCCGGCGCGGCCGCGGACGGCGGTCCGGAGGACACCGCCGGGCCGGGGGAGGCAGCGGGACCCGCGACCCAGCCGGACGCGGACTGACGAGCTCCTCCACAACCGCCGCGGCAGCGCCCGCCCCTCCCAGCGGAGCGGCGGGCGCTTCCGCGCCCGGGGCCGGCGCGGAAGCGTGGGGGCATGCAGACACCGCTCCCCGCTGACCGGCCGACCCCCGACCCCACCCCGCCCGGGGCCCGCGGCCTCCGGGCCGTGGATCCCGTCGACCTGCTGAGCTACGTCCAGCACGTGCTCGGGTACACCCCGCGCGACAGCCTCACCGCGATCGCGCTCGCGGGGCGGGACCTCGGTGCGGTCCTGCGCTGCGACTACGCGCCCGGGATCGCGGCCGACCTGCGCGTCCTGGACGACTACGTCCGCAGCGTGGCCGGTCACCTGGCGGCCGACGACCGGGCCGACGGCAGCCTCGTCTTCCTGTTCCGGGACACCCCCGACGTCGCCGACGCGGTGGCCTCCCAGCACGACCGGGCCCGGGACGGTTCCCGTGGCACCCGGGATGCCGGAGGCCGTCCCGCGGAGGACCGGGGGCCCGGAAAACCCGGCGTGGGGAGGGGCGACGCCCGGCTGGCGGCGGCCCTCGGGCGGGAACTGGCCGCGGCGGGCCTGCCGGTGGCGGAGACGTGGCTCGTGGCCGCCGGCCGCCTCTGGCACGTGGACTGCGCCGCCCCGTCCGCGTGCTCCTTCCACGGGGCGGACGTGCGCCGGACGCAGGCCAGCGCCGTCAACGCGGCGTTCATCGTCGCCGGCTCCGTGGTGCAGGACGAGCCGCGCGGCAGCGGCCTGCCCGCCGTGGCCCCCGCGGCCGGCCCCGAGCTCCTGCGGGCCCTGGAGGCCGTCCGTCCCGCGGCCGGGGTGGAGTGGACCGCCTATTGCGCGCGGTGGCTGGAGGACTGGGAGCGCGTGCTGGACGGGGCCGCGCTGCCGGTGGCGGCCGGGGACCGGGCCCGCCTGCTCGCCGGCCTGGCGAGCGAGACGCTGCGGGACGTGCTCGTGGCCGCCGCCAGCTTCTCGCTGGACCGGGCCCTGGGCGGGGCCGAATGGCTCGGCACCCTGCCGGAGGGCCTGGCCGGGACGCTCGGGGCCACGGCGCGCGAGGCGGACGCGGCGCTGTACTCCTCCGTCCTCATGGCGGCCTCGCTCCGCCGCCCGGACTGGGAACGCATCGCGCGGCTGCGCCGGGCCTGTGCCGGGTTGCTGCCGGAGGCGGCGGGAACGCCCGCCTCGGCGGCGCGCAGCCTGGTGGCGTGGGTGGACTGGGCCCGGGGCCGGGGGTCCTCCGCCGGGCGCATCCTGCAGGAGTGCCGGCGCGAGGACCCCGCGTACCCGCTCGCCCGGGTCCTCGAGGAGGTCGTCGACCGCGGCATGCTCGCCGGCTGGGCCGCCCGGCGGGAGACCTCGTGGTCGGCCAACGGCCGGGCCGGGCAGTGACCGGCTCGCGCCGCGGTCCGGGACACGGCCGCCGGCCCGGTCGCCGGGGATGCCTCCGGACCCGGGGCGCGTGGCATAATCGTCGGGCCGTCCCCGGCCCCTCCCGGGCCGCGCCCGCCGCCACCCCCTCACCACGACCGGTGGACGACTTCCGCGGAACCGGGAACAAATACGGGCCGGTGATCGTTGAGCATGTCCAGACCCTGCTTCTGCGCGGGTCCGGACCCCGTGGCCACGGCGCGCGGACGTTCCGGATGCCATCACCGCGGACTTGACAGGGTCATAGTGGTGTTGACCGTCAGGGGCCCTCCGGGACGCCCGTACGAAAGGTATTGAGTGACTACTTCTTCCCAGAAGACCGAGAGCCAGGGCGGCGCGGCCGCCGAGGACGCGGTGGCCCAGGGCCAGGGCGGCGCGGCCGCCGGCGCGTCCACTCGGAAGTCCACGTCCTCCTCGCGGGCCACGAAGACGGCTGCCGCCGGCACTCGCAAGACCACCAAGAAGTCCGCCGCCAAGTCGGCGGGCGCCAAGTCCGCCGCCGGCAAGTCCGGGGCCACGTCCGCGGACGACGCCGTGGAGCCGGACGAGGAGCCCACGGACGTCCCCGCGAACGCCGCCGAGGAGGAGCCCGAGGAGGAGACCTCCGCGGGCGGCTTCGTCGTGTCCGACGCGGACGACGACGCCCCCGTGCAGCAGGTCGTCTCCGCCGGTGCCACGGCCGACCCGGTCAAGGACTACCTCAAGCAGATCGGCAAGGTCGCGCTCCTGAACGCCGAGCAGGAGGTGGACCTGGCGCTGCGCATCGAGGCCGGCCTGTACGCCGAGCACAAGATGAAGGAGCAGCCCATCAAGGACGCCCGCCTGCGGCGGGACATGGAGCTGATCATCGCTGACGGCCGGCGGGCGAAGAACCACCTGCTGGAGGCCAACCTGCGCCTCGTCGTGTCGCTGGCCAAGCGCTACACGGGGCGCGGCATGCTCTTCCTGGACCTCATCCAGGAGGGCAACCTCGGCCTGATCCGCGCGGTGGAGAAGTTCGACTACACCAAGGGCTTCAAGTTCTCCACCTATGCCACCTGGTGGATCCGCCAGGCGATCACGCGGGCCATGGCCGACCAGGCCCGCACCATCCGCATCCCCGTGCACATGGTCGAGGTCATCAACAAGCTGGCCCGCGTCCAGCGCCAGATGCTCCAGGACCTGGGCCGCGAGCCCACCCCGGAGGAGCTGGCCAAGGAGCTCGACATGACCCCCGAGAAGGTCGTCGAGGTCCAGAAGTACGGCCGCGAGCCCATCTCCCTGCACACCCCGCTCGGCGAGGACGGCGACTCCGAGTTCGGCGACCTCATCGAGGACTCCGAGGCCGTCGTGCCCGCCGACGCCGTGAGCTTCACGCTGCTGCAGGAGCAGCTGCACTCCGTGCTGGACACCCTCGCCGAGCGCGAGGCCGGCGTGGTGGCCATGCGCTACGGGTTGACGGACGGGCAGCCGAAGACCCTGGACGAGATCGGCAAGGTCTACGGCGTCACGCGCGAGCGCATCCGCCAGATCGAGTCCAAGACCATGTCCAAGCTGCGCCACCCCTCCCGGTCCCAGGTGCTGCGCGACTACCTGGACTGATCCGCGCGCCGTCCGGGGACACCCCTCGTCCCCGGGCGGCCCGGCCGTCCCGGACCGCCCCGCCCCTGCCGGACGGCACGAAGGCCCGCCACCCTCGGGGTGGCGGGCCTTCGTCGTGTCCGGGCTCCGCGCGTCGGCGCGGGCGGGGCCTACTCGGCGCTCACCGGCTCCTTCTCGTGGAGCTTGCTGGTCTCGTCCTGCCAGACGGTGGTCTGGGGGCGGAGGGTCCCCTCGACGGCGCGGGCGTGGTGGCCGCAGAACAGCAGCTCGCCCCCGCTCGCCAGGACGGCCCGGACGTAGGCCTGGGCCCCGCAACGGTCACAGCGGTCCGCGCCCGTCAACACCGGCGGGTCCATCGTCGTGGCGGTCGTGGTGGTCATGATGGCCTCCTCATCTGGTGCCCCTGCACCCCGGGTGCGGTCCGTGCGGTCCGCGGGGATTCGGTACTGCGTACACCTATGGAACCACCTTCCGTTGACTTTTGTTCGTGCGCCGGTCGGTTCCGGGCCCCGTTTCGCTGATCGCGGACGCGCGGGCGTCCGGATCGCGCCCGCGGCCGGGTTCCGGCCGAACCACGGGCCGGGCCGATACCCTGAAGGATGTCCATCCGCCCGGAGGGCCCCCGCCGGGGCCGAGGAGGCACACCGACCCCGTGAGGCAGGCCCATGTCCCGCAGCAGTGAGTACAACGCCCGGCACCTGTCCGTGCTCGAGGGCCTCGAGGCCGTGCGCAAGCGGCCCGGCATGTACATCGGCTCCACCGACTCCCGGGGCCTGATGCACTGCCTGTGGGAGATCATCGACAACTCGGTGGACGAGGCGCTGGCCGGCTTCGGCCAGTCGATCGCCATCACGCTGCACGCCTCCGGGGCCGTGGAGGTCGAGGACAACGGGCGCGGCATCCCCGTGGACATCGAACCGCGCACGGGCCTGTCCGGCGTGGAGGTGGTGTTCACCAAGCTGCACGCCGGCGGCAAGTTCGGCGGCGGCTCCTACGGCGCCTCCGGCGGCCTGCACGGCGTGGGCGCCTCCGTGGTCAACGCCCTGTCCTCCCGGCTGGACGTCCAGGTCTTCCGCGGCGGGAAGGTCCACCAGCTGTCCTTCCGCCGCGGTGAGCCGGGCCAGTTCCGGGACACCGGCACCGTCCACCGCCCCGACGCCCCGTTCACGCCCTCGGCCGACCAGTCGCCCATGGAGGTCGTCGGCAAGGCCAAGCGGGGGCAGACCGGCACCCGCGTGCGGTACTGGGCCGACGAGCAGATCTTCACCCCCGACGCGAGGTTCTCCTACGAGGACCTGCAGCAACGGGCCCGGCAGACCGCCTACCTCGTCCCCGGCCTGAAGATCACCCTGCGCGACGAGCGGCGCCTGCCGGGCACGCCGGGGGAGACCGGCCCGGTCGAGGAGGTCTTCCACTACGACGGCGGCATCTCCGAGTTCGTGGACCACCTGTCCTCCGCGAGCCCCGTGACGGACGTGTGGCGCCTGCAGGGCTCCGGCACGTTCTCCGAGCGCGTCCCCGTCCTGGGCGAGGACGGCCGGTCGGCGATGCAGGACGTCGAGCGGCTGTGCGAGGTGGACCTCGCGCTGCGCTGGGACGTCGGCTACGACACGACCTTCCGCTCCTTCGTCAACATCATCGCCACCCCCAAGGGCGGCACGCACCAGTCGGGCTTCGAACAGGCCCTGCTGAAGACCTTCCGCAAGACCGTGGAGGCGAACGCCCGCAAGCTCAAGGCCGGCAACGACAAGCTCGAGAAGGACGACGTGCTCGCCGGCCTGACGGCCGTGCTGACGGTGCGGTTGGCCGAGCCGCAGTTCGAGGGCCAGACCAAGGAGGTCCTGGGGACCCCGGCCGTGCGCCAGATCGTCGCCAAGGTGGTGGAGCAGGAGCTCACGGCCATCCTGAGGTCCACGCGCAAGCACGAGAAGAACCAGGTCGCCGTGCTGCTCGAGAAGGTCGTCGCCGAGATGAAGTCGCGCATCTCGGCCCGCACCCACAAGGAGAACCAGCGGCGCAAGAACGCGCTGGAGACCTCCTCCATGCCGGCCAAGCTCGCGGACTGCCGCACCACGGACGTGCAGTCCTCCGAGCTGTTCATCGTCGAGGGCGACTCGGCCCTGGGCACCGCCAAGCTGGCGCGCTCCTCCGACTTCCAGGCCCTGTTCCCGATCCGCGGCAAGATCCTCAACGTGCAGAAGGCCTCGGTGGGGGACATGCTCTCCAACGCCGAGTGCGCGGCCCTGATCCAGGTCGTCGGCGGCGGGGCCGGGCGCAGCTTCGACCTGGCCGCCGCGCGCTACGGCAAGGTCATCCTCATGACGGACGCCGACGTGGACGGCGCCCACATCCGGACCCTGCTGCTCACGCTGTTCTTCCGCTACATGCGTCCCATGGTCGAGGAGGGCCGGGTGTACGCCGCCGTGCCCCCGCTGCACCGCGTGGAGGTCATCCACCCGGGAGCCAAGGCCAACGAGGTGGTCTACACCTACTCGGAGAACGAGCTGCACCGCCTGCTGGCCTCCCTCGAGAAGGACGGGCGGAACTACAAGGAGCCCATCCAGCGCTACAAGGGCCTGGGCGAGATGGACGCGGACCAGCTCGCGGACACCACCATGGACCCCCGCCAGCGCATGCTGCGCCGCGTCACCATCCCCGAGGCGGAGGAGGCCCTGCAGCGGGCCGAGCACGTCTTCGACCTGCTGATGGGCTCCAACGTGGCGCCCCGCAAGGACTTCATCATCTCTGGGGCGGACGAGCTGGACCGTGAGCGCATCGACGCCTGATCATGGGTCGATGGACGACCGGGGCCCGACAGCGCCGGACCCGGTGGAGCCGGCCCCCGGCGTGAGCGGCCCGACGGCGGCCGGGCCGGACCCCGCCTTCGCGGCGGCCCCGCCGGGCCAGCCGGGCTACGACGAGCTCGCGGAGCTCTACGACCGCACGTTCCCGGGCCCCTGGCAGCGCCCCCTCGACCGGCACTGCCTCGATGCCTTCGCCGACGCCCTGCCGCGCGGGGGGACCGTGCTGGACGTGGGGTGCGGGACGGGCCACGTCACGGTGGAGCTGGCGTTCCGCGGGTTCAACACGATCGGGGTGGACCCCTCGGCCAAGATGCTCGAGATCGCCCGCAAGCGCTACCCGAGCCAGCCGTGGATCGAGGGCGACGCCCGGTACCCGGCGGACTCGGAGGTGGTGCGCTCGGCCGCCCCGGTCGTGGGCATCCTCGCCCGCTTCAGCCTGATCCACGTGCCGCCCGCGGAGCTCCCCGCCGTCCTGGAGTCCTGGGCCCGCCACACCGGGACGGGCTGCCAGGTGCTCGTGGTGTTCCAGTGCCTGCTCGACTCCGAGCAGGACACCGAGGAGTTCGCCCACGCCGTGGCCCCGGCCTGGCGGTGGAACCCGTCGTCCCTGGCGCGGCTGCTCGAGGCCGCGGGCTTCTCCGAGCGCTGGCGCGTCATCGTGTGCCCGGACGAGGAGCACCCCTACCCGGAGTGCCACCTGGTGGCCGTCCGCCGCTGACCGGACCGGTGCGCCCTCAGCGCGCGCGGTAGTGGTCGGCCAGCAACCGCAGCCCCTCGTCGACCGAGACCGCCGGTTCCCAGTCCAGCACCTGCCGGGTGCGCCGCTGGTCGAACCAGTGCGCCGTGGAGAGCTGCTCGGCCAGGAACGCGGTCAGGGGCGGCTCCTCGCCGTCGCCGCCGAGCCCCGCGGCGTCCCAGACGCGCTCGATGACCGCCCCGGCCGCGCGGGCCAGGCCCGCCGGCACGCGCAGCCGGGGCTCGGCGGCGCCGCCGGCCACGGCCAGGGCCCGGACCAGCTCGCCGACCGGGCGCGGCTCGCCGTTGGTCACCACGAGGGCCTCGCCGTGCACGCGGTCCACCGCCGCCACGGCGGCGACCAGCGCGTCCACCGCGTTCGTGGTGTAGAGGGTGTCCACGAGGGCCGCGGCCGGTCCCAGCAGCGGCATCCGCCCGGCGCGGGCGCGCTGCACGACGCGCTCCGTCAGCTGCTCGTCGCCCGGCCCCCACATCAGGTGGGGGCGCAGCGCGAGCACCCGGAAGTCCGGGGCGTCCGCGGCCAGGGCGATGAGCTCGCCGGCGGCCTTGGTGCGGGCGTAGTGCCCGCGGGCCCGGACGGGGTCGGCCGGCCCGGCCCCCGCCCCCACGATCGAGGACCCGGCGTGGGCCACGGACGGGGAGGAGACGTGCACGAACCGGCGCACGCCGGCGGCCCGGGCCGCCCGCACCACGGTGCGGGTGCCGTGCACGTTGACGGCCTCGTACTGCGCGGCGGGCCCGGAGACCGAGACCTTGGCGGCCACGTGGACCACGGTGTCCCGGCCGGCCACGGCCCGGGCCACGGCGGCGGGATCCGTCACGGACCCGGCCACGTCGCGGGCGCCGGGCACCCCGGAGGGGCGGCGCTGCAGGGTCACCACGTCGTCGCCCGCCGCGGCGAGCCGGCGCGCCACCCCGGACCCCAGCAGCCCGGAGGCGCCGGTGACGAGGACGCGGCGGCTCACGGGCGGCCCACCCGGCCCCCGGCGAGCACGCCCGCGGCCCACCGGGCGAGCCGGGAGCGGTCGATCTTCGAGTTGTGCCGGATGTCCACGGGCACGCGGTCCGTCACCAGGACCGCGGCGACCGGGACGGGGGCGGCGGCGGAGCGCACGGCCGCGGCGAGGGCCGTGGGCGCCAGGCCCGGCCGGGCGCGCACGCCGGGGGCGGTCTCCACGACGGCGACGACGGCCTGGGTGCCCCGCGGGCCCACGCCGACGACGGCGGAGCGCGAGACCTGGCCGAGGGCGTCGATCCGGGCCTCGGGACCGCCGGGGGCCACGGGGCCGCGGTCGGTGACGACCACGTGCTGCAGCCGCCCCTCGATCCACAGCCGGCCGGCGTCGTCCAGGTGCCCGACGTCCTGGGTGCGGTGCCACTGCAGGCCGTCGAGGTGGTCGCGCCGGCTCGTCGCGTCGGTGAGCCACAACCGGTCGTAGGCAGCCTTCTGGTGGGGGGCGGAGACCACGACCTCGCCGAGGACGCCGGCGGCCTCCGGGCCCTCGAGCAGGGCCTCCGCCGCGGTGCCGTCCGCCCCGAGCGGGGCGATGGCGATCCGCACCGGGCCCACGGGCCGTCCCACGCAGACGCCGTCCTCGGCGCTGCCTGCGGTGGCCGCCCGCGTGAGCCCCTCGCGGTCGATGTCCGCCAGCAGCAGGGCCTCCGTCATGCCGTAGGGCGAGTGCAGGTCGGCGGCCGGGAAGACGCGGCCGACCTGCTCCACGAGCCGCGGGTGGACGGGCGCCCCGGCGGAGAGCACGAGGGTGATCCGTCCCAGCGCGGCACGCTGGGCGTGCGTGAGGGCGTCCGCCGTGGCCACCACGTTGCGCAGGGCGGCCGGGGAGGCGAAGAGCATGGTGGCGTGCCCGGCGGCGGCGGCCTCGGCGACGGCCGTGGCGGTGAGGGTGGCCGGGCGGGTGACGGACATGTCCGGGGTGATGGACGTGGCCCCGATGGCCGGGCCGAGCAGGGCGAACGGGGCGAAGCCGGCCAGCAGGGAGGACCCGGGGCGCACGTCGAACACGTCGCGCAGCAGCCCGGCCAGGGCCGCCAGCCGGCCGTGCGTGTAGAGCACGCCCTTGGCCGGGCCGGTCGAGCCGGACGTGTAGAGGATCGCGGCTGGGTCCCCGGGGCCGGGGCCGGGCTCCGGGCAGCGCTCCCCGGCGTGCCGGGCGGCCATCGCGTGCAGGCCGTCCTCGACGCCCAGGGCGGCGGCCAGGGGGCGGGGCAGGGTCTCCACGGAGAGCCGGCGGCCGGGCCACCGCTGGGTGCGTGCGACCGCCAGGCCCGCCGGCCGGCCGATGATCCAGTCGGGCCGGGCCGCGCGGACGGCGCGGGTCATCCCGGCGACGCCGAGGCCGGCGTCGGCCACCACCACCACGGCCCCGATGCGCAGGCTCGCGTAGAGCGCCGCCGTCAGGTCCAGGCCGGGGGTGACCAGCAGGGAGATCCGGTCGCCGGGCCGCACCCCGTGGCGGAGCAGGCCGACGGCCACGGCGTCCACGACGCCGGCCAGCCGGTCCCAGCCCACGGGCGGCCGGTCCGCCCCGGCCAGGTCGACGAGCGCGGTGTCCGGGCGGTCGCGCCACTCGTCGAGGAAGGCCCACAGCGGCCGGTGGTCCCCCGGCGCGGTGCCGGTGTCCCCGGTGGCGCCGGGGTTCCCCGGGGCCACGGCGTCCGGCGCCGGGAGCGACCCCGGACGGTCCGGGGCCGCCGGCGCACCGGCGGGCACCCGGGCGAGCAGCCGCCCGGCCCAGCGCAGCACGGGGGCGGCGAGGTCGATCTCCTCGGCCAGCAGGTGCCCGGCGGTCTCGGCGCGGTGCAGGTCCGCGTGCGGGAGGCGCTCCAGCAGGTCCGCCAGGTGGCGGTCCAGGAACACGGGGTCCCGCGGGCCCCACAGGAGGAGCACCGGCTTGCGGAAGGCGGCCACGTCGGCGGCGACCCGCCGCAGCTCGGCGTGCGAGGCGTGCCCGGGGCCGACCGGGATGTCCGCGACGAAGCCGCCGATGCCCCCGCGCCGCTCCGCCCGGCGGTAGGGGCCGTGGTAGGCCGCGCGCACCGCGGGGTCCAGCGACGGGCGGGCCAGGGAGGTGGTGACCCGCAGGAAGGCGTCGGTCAGGACGGTGGAGCCGGGCAGCAGGGGACCGGCCAGGGCCGCCCGCAGGGGCGCGGGCAGCGGCTCGTCCGCGTCCTGGTGGACGGCGGTGTTCAGGGTCATGGCCCCCGTGACGAGGTCCTGGTTCCGCCCGGCCCAGCCGAGCGAGACCACCCCGCCCCAGTCGTGGCCGAGGGTCAGCAGCGGGTGCCCCTCCCGGGCCGCGGTGTCCAGCCCCAGCGTGCGGACGAGGGCGTCGAGGTCCGCGATCCGCCCGGCCAGGGTGCGGTAGCCGGCGCCGTCGGAGGCGGGGGAGGGGCCGCCGCCGGGACCGGCCGCCGCGGGCCGCGGCAGCGCCGGGTGGGCCAGCCGCTCGGAGTAGCCCATGTCCAGCTGGTCGGGCGCGACGACGCGCCACGCCGGGCCCTCCCCGCGGCGGGCGGCCTCCACCGTGGCGGCGGCCAGGGACCGCCACAGGTAGGACCACGTGGGGTTGCCGTGGACGGCCAGGATGGTGCCCTCCGGCTCCCGGCCGGCTGCCGCCAGCACCGGGCCGGTGTCGAGCACGTGCAGCGACCGGTCGCCGTCGGGGGCCGGGACGGTGACGATCCGGCTCCAGGCCGGGTCCCAGCCCGGCAGGGCGGGCGCGGTCCCGGCGGCGGGCGCGCCGTGGGGGTTGACGGGCAGGACGGCGGGGGAGGCGGGGATCCTCACCAGGCGATCTCCAGCATGGCCGTGTTCAGGCCCGAGCCGACGCCCATGCACAGCACCCGGTCGCCGGCGGCCAGCGAGGCCGCCTCGCGGGCCAGGGTGATCGGCAGCGAGGCCGGTCCCACGTTGCCCAGCGCGGGGAAGGTCACCGGGAACCGCTCGGGGTCCAGCCCGGCGGCCTCGGTCATCGAGTCGGTGTGCAGGCGGGAGACCTGGTGCGTGACGTAGCGGTCCATCGAGGCCCAGCCCCAGTCCGCGGGGACCTCGTTCCAGGCGTCCATGACGAGCTCGAGCCCGTCCTTGAGCAGGGCGGTGGAGTCGGTGAACATGCCCTTGTGGTCGCCCACGCACAGGTCGTGGTGGTCGGTGCCGGCCCGCGTGATGCCGCGGACGATGCGGTGCCCCTCCGGGTGCAGGTCGGTGCGTCCCACGACGGCGGCCGCCGCCCCGGAGCCCAGCGTCAGGGACGCGAACTGCTCCATGAAGCTGGAGCGGTCCACCGCCTCGTCCTTGAGGTTCTGCAGGGTGGCCTGCTGGACCTTCCCGGAGTCCTCCCCGGCGACGACCACGGCGTAGTCCACCTGGCCGGCGTCGATGAGCGAGGCGGCCAGGGACAGCCCGTTGACGAAGCCCAGGCAGGCGTTGGTGATGTCGAAGTTCGTGGCCGAGGTGGGCAGGCCCAGCTCGTGGTGGATCCGCACGGCCACGGAGGGCTCGAGCGTCTCGCGGGTGACCGAGGTGTTGACCATGAGCCCCACCTGCCCGGGCCGCACGCCGGCCTGCTCGAGCGCGAGCCGGCCGGCCTGCGCGGCCCCGTCCTGGAAGTGCCCCGGCTGCAGCCAGTTGCGCCGCTCGTTGACGCCGGCGACGCGCTGCAGCAGCCCGCGCGGCAGCCGCAGCCGGCGCAGCACCGGGGCGAGCTCCTCGTCGATCTGCTCGCTCGTCACGGTCACGGGGGCCAGCACTTCCGTCACGGACAGGAGGGAAGCGTTGGAGTGACGGAAGATCGCGTTGCCTTGCACTATGGGCCTGGTCCGTTCGTGGTCTGGGTTCGGGGGCGGGGCGCCGCGGCACCACCGACGACCCAGCTTATCGAACGCCGGGCCGGGGCGTGCGTCGCCGCGGGCGGGCCCGCCGGCCGGCCCGCCGGCGGGCTCAGGTGAGCGCCAGCAGCACCACGGGCAGCGCGGCCAGCGCCAGGGCCAGCACCACCACGGCGGCGCGCGCGGCCAGCGGCAGCGGCGGCACGGGGTCCAGCAGCCGGTACAGGCGCAGGGTCAGCGGCACGGACCCGTCCCCCTGGACGTTGGGCAGGGGCCGGCCCCCGGCGGCCTCGCGGGGGTCCCGGGCGGCCGGGCGCGCGGGGACGGCCGGCTCGGCGGGGGTGCGGGCGGCGCCCTCGCCCTCGCCCGTCAGGACGATGGCCCGGACCAGGTCGGCCCGGTCGTGCGTGCGCAGGGCGGCGTCGTCGGCCAGCATCTCGGTCAGTCCCGCGACGGCCTGGCGGGCGGTCGCCGTGGTGGGCAGCCAGGCCACGGCGCGGTGCCACGCCTCGAAGGCGAGCCGGAGCAGGTCGTGCCGCTGGCGCAGGTGCGCCCGCTCGTGGGCGACGACGGCCCCCACCTCGCGCGCGGAGAGCTGGTCCAGCAGGCCCTGGGAGAGCACGGTGAGCGAGCCGGTGAGCCCGGGCAGGCAGTAGGCCAGCGGCACGTCGTGCGGCAGCACGCGCGTGCCGGGGGCGTCGGCACCGGGGCGGGTGCCGGGCGGGGAGGCCAGCAGCTCGACCATCTGCCGGTGCCGCCGCCGGTGCGCCACCGTGCGCCACGCGGTCACGGCCAGGGTGAGCACCAGGTGGCCGGTGAGCAGCAGGGAGCCGGTCACGGCGGCGATGCGGGCCGGCAGCAGCGGGTCGAGCACGAGCCGGTCGACCCACGAGCCGTCGGCCAGGCCGGTGGCGAAGGCGGCCAGGGACTGGCCGAGGTGACCGCCGAGGGGGGCCAGTCCCCACGCCAGGGGGGTGCCGACCAGGGCCAGGCCACCGGCGAGGGCGACGGCCTGCCACAGCACCATGGCGGCCGCGGGGGCGCGCCGCACCCAGCGGGCGCGGCCGAGCAGGACGGGCACCGGCCAGGCCAGCGCCACGGCCAGGGCGGCGAGCAGCAGGACGGACACTAGGGAAGTCTAGGCGCCCGCCGGCGTCCCCCGCGGCGGCGGACGCCGGCGGGGAACCCGGCCCCGGGAGCGGGGGCTCAGGACTCCAGGAGGCGGCGGACGGCGGCGGCCTCGTCGGGGCCGATCCCGCCGAGGAAGCGGGCCAGGACGGCCTGGCGGTCCGGCACGGAGCCGAGGACCTCGTTGAGCAGCCCGACGGTGTGGTCCTCGCGGGTGGAGGCCGCGGCGTAGCGGTGCGGGCGCCGGCCGCCGTCGCGGCGCACCAGCCCCTTCTTCTCCAGGCGGGAGAGCACGGTCAGCACGGTGGTGACCGCCAGCTCGCCGGCGAGGGCGTCGCGCACCTCGTTGGCCGTGTGCGCACCCGGCCGGTCCCACAGCAGGTCCATCACGGACCGTTCCAGATCGCCCAGTGCCACCGGTGCCTCCCTCTGTCTCGTCCTCGTGCCGGTGCCGGCCTCGTGCGGTCCGCCCGTGCGGTGACGTCCGCCACGGCCCGGGGCGGGCCACGCCACTATTCTACAGTACGTAGAAGTTCGGGCTAGACTCGTTTTCTACAGGCTGTAGAAGTCCCGGCCTGCCGACATCGTCGCCCCGACAGCAGGCGGCCCGGTGACCCCCCGCCGCGGCCGCCGGGAGAGGCCCGCCCATGGATCCGCTGGACATCGCCCGCTGGCAATTCGGCATCACCACCGTCTACCACTTCATGATGGTCCCGCTCACGATCGGGCTGGGGCTGGTCGTGGCCCTGCTGCAGACCCGCTGGCACCGCACGGGCCGCGAGGAGTACCTGCGGATGACCAAGTTCTGGGGCAAGCTCTTCCTGATCAACTTCATCATGGGCGTGGCCACCGGCATCGTCCAGGAGTTCCAGTTCGGCATGGCGTGGTCCGAGTACTCCCGCTTCGTCGGTGACGTCTTCGGCGCCCCGCTGGCCCTGGAGGCGCTCATCGCGTTCTTCCTGGAGTCCGTGTTCCTGGGCCTGTGGATCTTCGGCTGGAAGCGGCTGGACCCCCGGATCCACCTCGGCGCCATCTGGGCCGCGGTGATCGGCTCGGTGTTCTCCGCCTACTTCATCCTGGCCGCCAACGCCTGGATGCAGCACCCCGTGGGCGTGGAGATGGTGGACGGCCGGCCGGTGATGAACGACCTCTGGGCCGTGCTGACCAACAACACCCTGCTGGTGCACTTCCCGCACACGCTCTTCGGGGCGGTCTCCGTGGCCGGCGCCTTCCTGCTCGGGATCTCCTGGTACCACCTGTGGAAGCGCCGCCGCGACGGGATCGACACCGTCGCCGCGGACGGGTCCGTCGTCGTCGGGAGCACGGGCTCGCGCGGCCGGGACGAGACCGACCACCGGGTCTGGTTCTCCTCCCTGCGCTGGGGCGCCTGGATCGCCGTCGTCGGCTTCCTCGGCACCGCCTTCTCCGGCCACGCGCAGGCCCAGCTGATGATCGAGCAACAGCCGCTGAAGATGGCCGCCGCCGAGGCCGCCTGCCACGACGGCACCGGCTTCTCCGTGCTCTCCGTGGCGGACCTGCGCAACACCGACGGGGCCACGAACTGCGACGACATCGTCGGGGTGATCGAGATCCCCGGCCTGCTGTCCTTCCTCGCGCACAACGACTTCACCACGGACGTGGCCGGCGTCAACACGCTGATCCCGCAGTACCAGGAGCGGTACGGCACCCACCTGCCGGACGACCCGCTCTACGGCGAGCGCGCCGGCCAGGAGATCGACTACCTGCCGGTCATGGAGGTCACCTACTGGGGCTTCCGGATCATGATCACGTTCGGCGGGCTCGCCGCGCTCGCGGCCGCCGTGGCGCTGTGGGTGACCCGCCGGGGGACCGTGCCGCGGTCCACCGCGCTGATGCGCCTGGCGGTGGTGGGCATCCTCGCCCCCTTCGGGGCCAACGCGGCCGGCTGGATCTTCACGGAGATGGGCCGCCAGCCCTTCGTGGTGGTCCCCAACCCGGACCCCACCGGCATCGACCAGGTGTGGATGTACACGGCCGCCGCGGTCTCGCCCGGCGTCTCGGCCGGGGAGCTGCTGTTCTCGCTGGTCCTGCTGACGGTCGTCTACGCGGTGCTGATGGTGGTCGAGGTCGTCCTGCTCACCCGCTACGTCAAGGGCGGCGTGCCGGCAGGGATGCCCGAGCTCACCGCCGACGAGCACGAGGACGGCGACGGCGACGCGGGCCCCGGGGGCTCCCGTCCGGCGGACACCGACGTGCTCGCCTTCGCCTACTGAGCCTGCGGCGGCCCCGCGACAATCCCGCCCCGCCCTCCTTCCGCCCCCGCCCCCACCCCAGCCTCCGACCCCCCGAAAGGCAGGCCCCCATGGACGTCCTCCCCGTCCTCTGGTTCGCCCTCATCGCCGTGCTGTGGACCGGCTACCTCATCCTCGACGGCTTCGACCTGGGCGTGGGCATGCTCATGCGGGCCTGGGGGCGCAACGAGAGCCAGCGGCGCGTGCTGCTCAACACCATCGGCCCCGTCTGGGACGGCAACGAGGTGTGGCTGATCACCGCCGCCGGGGCCATGTTCGCGGCCTTCCCGCACTGGTACGCCTCGCTGTTCGCCGGCCTCTACCTGCCGTTGACCGTCACCCTGCTGGCGCTGATCCTGCGGGCCGTGTCCATCGAGTACCGGGGCAAGGCCCGCACCGCCGCGACGAGGGCGGCGTGGGACTGGTGCCTGGCCGGGGGGTCCGCCGTGGCGGCCTTCAGCATCGGGCTGCTGCTGGCCGTGACCACCACGGGCCTGCCGCTGGACGCCCACGGCGACCGGGTCGGCGGGCCGTTCGCGTGGCTGTCCTGGGAGGGCCTCGTGGGCGGCACGGCCGCCGTCGGCTTCGCCCTGGCCATGGGCTGGGCCTACCTGGGCCTGAAGACCGAGGGCAGCCCCCGCCGGGCCGCCCACCGGCACCTGTCCCGGTACCTGCCGCTGTACCTGCTGCCCTCCGCCGCCTGGGGCGTCATCGTGGTGGGCCGGGACCCCGGCGTGGTGCCGTGGGCCCTGCTGGCCGCCGCCGCGCTCGCCGCCGGCGCGGCCTGGACCGCAGCCCGGGCCCGCCGGGAGGGCTGGGCCTTCACCGCGCTCGCGGCGTCCATGGCCGCCGGCGCGGCCGGCGTGGTCCTCGCGGTGTACCCCGTGGTCCTGCCCTCCACCCTGGACCCCGCCCACGACCTGACCGTCTCCGGGGCGGCCTCCGCCGAGTACACCCTGACGGTGATGTCCTGGGCGGCCCTCGTCATGGTGCCGGTCGTGCTCGCCTACTCGGCGTACGTGTACTGGGTGTTCCGCCGCCGGCTGCACGAGACGCACATCCCCGAGTCGCACGTGGTGACGCCGGTCTGAGACCCGAACTCCCCACCTCCCGCTCCGGCCGCCGGGCGCTCGCCGGCCTGGCCGCCCTGGCCGTGCTCCGGGCGGCCGGCTGGATCCTGCTGGCCGTCGCCCTGGCCCGCGGCCTCGCCCAGCTCGCCGCGCTGCTGCCCGCCCCCGAGAGCGGGAACCTCCTCGGCCTGCTGCTGCGCCCGGACCCGGCCTCGTACGACCCCGCCGCCGTCGGACTCACGGACCTCACCGGCTCGGCGGCCTTCGCCGCCACGTGCGCGCTGGGGCTCGGCGGCGTGCTCGCCCGCGCCGCGGCCACGTGGGGCCAGCAGGTGCTCGCCCGCCGCGCCGCCCTCGGGGCGAAGGAGGAACTGCGCCACGCCCTCGTGCGCCACCGGCTCGCGGCCGCCGGCGCCGAGGCGGACCGCGCCGGCGAGGACGCCGTGCTCGCCGCCACGGGGTTGGACGGGCTCGACGCGTACTTCACCCAGTACCTGCCCGCGCTGCTCTCCGCGGCCGTGGTGCCCCTCGCCCTGGGGGCGTGGATCCTCGCGCACGACCTCGTCTCCGCGCTCGTGCTCGCGCTCACCCTGCCGCTGGTCCCGCTGTTCATGGTGCTCATCGGGCGGTACACCGAGGACCGGGTCCAGCAGGCCGCCGCGGGGCTGGACCGGCTCTCGCACCACCTGCTGGAGCTCGCCCGCGGCCTGCCCGTGCTCGTGGGCCTGCGGCGGGCCGGCACGCAGCGCCAGGCCCTCGCCGGGGTCTCGGAGCGGTACCGGTCCACCACCCTGACCACGCTGCGCACCGCGTTCCTGTCCGGGTTTGCCCTGGAGCTCATCAGCACGCTCTCCGTCGCGGTCGTCGCCGTGGTCATCGGGGTCCGGCTCGTCGACGGACAGGTGGACCTGTACACGGGGCTGCTGGTGCTGACGCTCGCCCCCGAGGTCTACCTGCCCTTCCGGGACATCGGGGCCGCGCACCACGCCTCCGAGGACGGGGTGGAGGCCCTGCGGCGGGCCCGCGCCGAGACCGCGCGGCCCGTGCCGGCGTCCCTCGCCGACCGCGAGGCGCTCGCGGACGGGCCCGACGGCAGCGCGGGGACCGAGACGGACGACGCCGACCGCGTGCGGGTCCGGGGCCTGTCCCTCGCCCACCGGGGCCCCGACGGCGCACCGGGCCCCGCCGTCGTCGAGGGACTGGACCTCGACCTCGAGCCCGGGCGCACCACGGTGCTCGCGGGCTCGAGCGGCACGGGCAAGACGACCGTGCTGTCCGCCCTGGCCGGCGTGCAGCGCGCCGGACGCCTGCACGCGCGCGGGACGACGAGAGGACTGGCCGGCCGGCCCGTCGCCTGGCTCGGCCAGCACCCGCAGGCCAGCGAGCCCACGGTGCGGGCCGAGCTCGCGCTGCACGCCGCGGCCGGGGCGACGGTCGACGGCACGGTCGACGACGCCCTGACGGGGGCCGCGCTGGCCGCGTGCGGGCTCGCGGGCACCGAGGACCGCGACCCGGCCGAGATGAGCCCGGGGGAGCGGCGGCGGCTGGGGATGGCCCGCGTCCTCGCCCGCCTCATGGCCGCCGCCGGCGCCACGGCCGGCGCCGGCGACGAACGGGCCTGGCTCGTCGTGCTCGACGAGCCCACCGCCCACCTCGACCCGGCCGGCGCCGAGCGGATCCGGTCGGTGATCGGCGAGCTCGCGGCCGGGCGGCTGCCCGGGGGCCGGCGGACGCGCGCGATCGTGCTCGTGGCCTCCCACGACCGCGCCCTGCACCGCCGGGCGGACGTCGTGCACGGCCCGGCGCCGGACCCCGGGGGCCCCGGCGCCGCGTCCCGGCCGGACTCGGTGGCGGTGGCGACGGGGACCACGGTGAGCGCCGACCGGCCGGTGGGCCTGACCGGGGCCGCGGGGGAGGCGGTGGGCCAGGACGCTGCCCCGGCCGACCCGGGGACCGCGGCCGGCCCGGTGTCCGCAGACGCCGCCGCGACCGGCGGGCTCCCCGCCGGGGCGCCCCGCGGCGACGGACCCGGGTGGCGCGCGTGGCTGCGGCTGCTGCCCCTCACCGAGCGTCGCTTCCTCGCCGGGGTGGCGTGGGCGGTGGCGGCCACCCTGGCGGCGGCCCTGCTCTCGGGACTGTCCGGCTGGCTCATCGTCCAGGCCGCCTACCAGCCGCCCGTGCTCTACCTGCTCTCCGTGATCGTCATGGTCCGGTTCCTCGGCATCGGCCGGGCCCTGGCCCGGTACCTCGAGCGCCTCCGCACCCACGACGCGGTCCTGGACTGGGCGGGCCGCCTGCGCCTGCGGCTGTGGGACCGGCTCGGCTCGCACGCCGGCCAGTGGGGCCGGCTCACCCGCTCCGGCGGGGCCCTGTCCGTCCTGGTGGCGGACGTGGACGAACTGCGCGATGCCGTCCCGCGCGTCATCGTGCCGATCCCCGCGGCGGTCCTCAGCTGGGCGGCGACCGTGCTGGTCGTCGCCCTGATGGCCCCGGCCGCGTGGTGGCCGCCCGTCGTGGCCGGCGCGGCGGGGCTGGTCCTCGTCCCGCTGGTCGTCGGCGCCGCCGACCGCCGCGCCACGCGCGCCCTCGCCGACCACCGGACGGGGCTGCTGCGCCGGACCACCGCCCTGTTCACCGCCGCGGCGGACCTGGGCGGCAACGGCGCCGCCGCCCTGGCGGCCGAGCGGTTCGCCGCGGCCGACCGCGCCGCGGACCGGCCGCTGCAGCGGGCCGCGGCCGCCGCCGGCCTGGGCCAGGCCCTCGCGGTGCTGCTCTCCGGCTGGGCGGCCGTGCAGGCCATGGTGCTGTGTCTGGCGCATGGGGTCACCGCCCCGGTCGCCGCGCTGGTCGTGTTCCTCCTGCTGGCCCTCGCCGAACCGCTGGGGCTGTACGCCACGGCGTGGCAGGAGGCGGCCGTCCTGCGGCGGCAGCTGGCCAAGACCGCCCCGCTGCTGGCGGGCCCCGCACCGGACGGCGCGGCGTCCGACGGGAGGGCATTCGACGGGACGGCCCCGGACGGGCCGGGCGCCCCGGTCGTCGAGGCCGGGCCCGTCGATCCTGCCGGTGCCGCCGGCCCGCACCGGCCCGGGACCGCCCGCGTCACCGGCCTGCGGCTCGAGGGCGTCGCCGCCCGCTATCCCGGGACGGGCCGCGACGTGCTCACGGGCGTGGACCTGGCCGCGTCCCGGGACGGCCTGGCGGTCATCACGGGGCCCTCGGGATCGGGCAAGTCGACGCTGCTGGCCGTGCTGCTGGGCTTCCTGCCCCCGCACGCCGGCCGCTACGTGCTGCAGTCCTCGGCGCCCGCGGCGCCCGCGCAGGCCCTGCGCCGCGTCGCCTGGTGCCCGCAGGACGCCCACCTCTTCGACTCCACGCTGCGCGCCAACCTGGCGCTGGCCCGGGATCCGGGCGACCGGCCCTCCGAGGCCGAGATGCGCGCCGCCCTGGCCCTCGTGGGGCTCGGGGGCTGGCTCGGCACGAGGCCCGCGGGCCTCGACACGCGGCTGGGCCCGGCCGGGCACCACCTCTCCGGGGGCCAGCGCCAGCGGGTGGCGGTGGCGCGCGCGCTGCTGGCCCGGGCCGACGTCGTGCTGCTGGACGAGCCGACCGCCCACCTGGGCGCGGACGAGGCGGCCGCCCTCGTCGCGGACCTGCGGCACGCGCTGCGCGGCCGGACGGCGGTCATGGTGACCCACGACGAGCGGTTCGCCGCGGCCGGCACCACGGGACTGCGCCTGGGCGCCGGCCGCCCGTGAGCCCCGCCGGGGCCCCGGGTCAGGGGCGCCGGGTCACGGGCCCCGGCCGGCTCAGTCGCCGGTGGTGACGCCCGAGTCGTCGTCGAAGGGCCGGGCGTCCTCGCGCGGCTGCACGGCCGGCCGGGCCGGGGCGGGGGCCGCGGCGACCGGTGCGGGCGAGGCCCCCGCGCCGATCGCCTCGATCGACTGGTCCATGGCCAGGCCCGAGCCGTCGCGCGCGCCGTCCTCGGCCGGCAGGGACCGGGCGACGCCCGTGGCCGAGGCCGCGAGGGCCGGTCCCGGCCCCACCCACGCCAGGGCCAGGGCCGTCTCGCCCTTGAGCAGCCGGTGGGCGCGCACGCCGCCCGTGCCGCGGCCCTTGGCCGGGTACTCGCGCAGCGGGGTCCGCTTGACCGAGCCGGACGCCGAGCCGGGCAGGGCCGGCTCCCCGCGCGTCACGGTCACGACGACGGCGCGGCCGGCCTCCGGGGCGTCCTCGCCCGCCGCGGCGGCCGGGACGGCGGCGAAGGACAGGACCTCGTCGTCGGCGCCGAGCTTGATGCCGGCCATGCCCCCGGCCGTGCGCCCCTGCGGGCGGACCAGCCCGGCGGCGAAGTGCAGCAGCTGCCCGGCCCGGGTGACGAACACCAGCTCGTCCGCGTCCTCCGGGGCCGGCCCGGCGCCGAGCACCTCGTCGCCGTCCTTGAGGGTGATGGCCTCGAAGTCGTCGCGGTTCAGCGGCCAGTCCGGGTTGACCCGCTTGACCACGCCGCGGCGCGTGCCGATGGCCAGCACCGTGTCCAGGGGCACGAGCGCCACGAGCGACTCGCCGCGCTGCAGGGTCAGGAAGTCCTTGACCTTCACCCCGGCCGCCAGGTTGGGCGTGGGGGAGGGGTCCGCCAGGGCGGGGATGTCCACCACCTGCACGCGCTGGACGCGGCCCGAGGAGGTCAGGGCGCCGATCTCCCCCCGCGCGGAGGTCGCCACCACGGAGCGGTAGGCGTCGTGGCGCTGCCGGCGGCCGGCGGGGGCCAGCGGCGTGTCGTCGGCGGTGCGGGCCAGCTGCCCCGAGGTGCTCAGCACCACGAGGCAGGGGGTGTCGGCGACCATGAGCGGGTCGCCGGCCGGCGTGCCGGGCAGGGCCGCCTGCGCCGCCGCGCCCCGCGTGGCCCCGGCCGTGGGGGAGGGGGCGGCGAGGTTCTCGGACTCCAGCAGCACGGTGCGGCGGTCGTCCCCGTACTCGTCGGCGACCTCCTGCAGCTCGGCCGAGACGAGCTCGCGCAGCCGCTGGTCCGAGCCCAGGATCGCCTCGAGCTCCTCGATCGCCCGGCGCAGCTCGTCCTGCTCGGCCTCGAGCTCGATGCGCGAGAACTTCGTCAGCTGGCGCAGGCGCAGCTCCAGGATGTGGTTGGCCTGGATCTCGGTGAGGTCGAAGACGCCCCTCAGCCGCGAGCGCGCGGCCGCCGTGTCGTCCGAGGTCCGGATGATCTGGATGACCTCGTCGATGTCCACGAGGGCCAGCAGCAGGCCCTCGACCAGGTGCAGGCGGTCCCTCCTGCGCCCCAGCCGGTGGGTGGTCCGCCGCCGCACCACGTCCAGGCGGTGGTCCACGTAGACCTGGAGCAGCTCGCGCAGCCCGAGCGTGCGCGGCTGGCCGTCCACCAGCGCCACGTTGTTGATCCCGAAGGACTCCTCCAGCGGGGTGGCCTTGTACAGCTGGGCGAGCACGCCCTGCGGGTTGAACCCGGACTTGACCTCGATGACGAGCCGCAGCCCGTTCTTCCGGTCGGTCAGGTCCAACACGTCCGCGATGCCCGTGAGCTTGCGGGCGTTGACGGCGTCCTTGATCTTCTCGATCACCTTCTCCGGGCCGACGCCGTAGGGCAGCTCGGTGACCACGAGCCCGGTCTTGCGGGCGGAGACCTGCTCGACCGCCACCTGGGCGCGCATCCGGAAGGAGCCGCGGCCGGTGGCGTAGGCGTCCCGGACGCCGTCGAGGCCCACGATGCGCCCGCCCGAGGGCAGGTCCGGCCCGGGCACGTGCCGCATGAGCTCCTCGAGCCCGGCCTCCGGGTGCGCGATGAGGTGCCGGGCGGCGGCCACGACCTCGCGCAGGTTGTGCGGGGCCATGTTGGTGGCCATGCCGACGGCGATGCCCGAGGCCCCGTTGACCAGCAGGTTCGGGAAGGCGGCCGGCAGCACGGCCGGCTGGGTGAACTGGTTGTCGTAGTTCGGGATGAAGTCCACGACGTCCTCGTCGAGCGACCCCGTCATGGCCAGGGCGGCCGGGGCCAGCCGGGCCTCGGTGTACCGGGGCGCGGCGGGGCCGTCGTCGAGCGAGCCGAAGTTGCCGTGGCCGTCCACGAGCGGCAGGCGCAGGGCGAACGGCTGGGCCAGGCGGACCATGGCGTCGTAGATGGCCGAGTCCCCGTGCGGGTGCAGCTTGCCCATCACCTCGCCCACCACGCGGGCGGACTTCACGTGCCCGCGGTCCGGGCGCAGGCCCATCTGGCTCATCATGAACAGGATCCGCCGCTGCACGGGCTTGAGCCCGTCGCGCGCGTCCGGCAGGGCCCGGGAGTAGATCACCGAGTACGCGTACTCGAGGAACGAGGTCTCCATCTCCGCGGAGACATCGATGTCCACGATGTTCTCCTGCTCCAGGGGGATGGCCGCGGAGGCCGGTGCGGAGGTCTTCTTGGGGTTTCGGGCCATGGGGTCTGGGGGTGTCCTCGTCGGGGGGAAGGGCCCGGACCGAGCGGGCCGGGCGGGAATTGTCTACTGTGATCCTATGGGCGAGACGCCGAGAACCCCCGAATATCCGGCCCACTGGGAAGCCGATGTCGTCCTGCGGGACGGCACGACGGCGCACCTGCGGCCCGTGGGACCCGAGGACGCCTCCGGCCTGGCGCGCATGCACGAGGCCCAGTCCCCGGACTCGATCTACCTGCGGTTCTTCACCTTCAAGTCCCGGCTCTCGCAGAAGGAGCTCGACCGGTTCACCCACGTGGACTACCGCGACCGGGTGGGGCTCGTGGTGCTGCGCGGCGGGGAGATCCTGGGCGTGGGGCGCTACGACCGCCTCGACGACCCGGAGGAGGCCGAGGTGGCCTTCAACATCTCGGACGCCAGCCAGGGCAAGGGCATCGGCTCGATCCTCATGGAGCACCTGGCCGTGGCCGCCCGGGAGAACGGGATCCGCCGGTTCACCGCGGAGGTGCTGCCGGAGAACCGCAAGATGCTCTCCGTCTTCCAGGACTCCGGGTTCGACATCTCCCGGCGGTTCGACGACGGCGTGGTCGCCGTCGAGTTCTCGATCGACCCGACCGCCAAGGTGCGGGCCGTCATGGAGTCGCGCGAGCACCGCGCCGAGGCCCGGTCGCTCGCCGAGCTGCTCGCCCCCGAGGCCGTGGCCGTCATCGGCGCCAGCCGGCACCCCGGTTCCGTGGGCTTCGCACTGCTGCGCAACATCATCGAGGGCGGCTACACGGGCCCGGTGTACGGCATCAACCCGGAGGCCCTCGAGCTGGCCGGGATGATCTCCCGCGCCACGCTGGCCGAGGTGCCCGGCCCGGTGGACCTCGCCGTGGTGGCCGTCCCGGTCCCCGAGGTGCCGGCCGTCGTGGAGGACTGCGCCCGCCACGGCGTCAAGGGCCTGCTCGTGGTCACCTCCGGCTACGCGGACACCGGTCAGGAGGGCCTGGCCCGCCAGCGGGAGCTGGTGCGGCAGGCCCGGGCCAACGGGATGCGCGTGATCGGCCCGGCCTCGGCGGGCATCATCAACACCGCCCCGGCCGTGTCCCTCAACGCCTCCGTGGCCCCCTTCCTGCCGGTGCGCGGCTCCGTGGGGCTGTTCTCCCAGTCCGCGGCCATCGGGGCCACCCTCTTCGCCGCCGCCCACCGCCGGGGCATCGGGCTGTCCTCCGTGGTCTCGGCCGGGAACCGGGCGGACGTCTCCGGCAACGACGCCATGCAGTACTTCGAGGACGACCCGGCCACGGCCGCCGTCGGGGCCTACCTCGAGTCCTTTGGCAACCCCCGCAAGTTCTCCCGCATCGTCCGGCGGCTGTCCCGGTCCAAGCCCGTGGTGGTGGCCCGCTCGGACGTCATGGGCCGCCGGCTGCCCCCGGGGCACGAGACGCGCACCACGCAGGCCCCGGCCGGGGCGGTGGACTCGATGCTCGAGCAGACGGGCGTCATCCCGGTGGACAACCACGACGACCTGATGGACCTGCTGCAGGCCATGGCGTGCCAGCCGCTGCCGGCCGGGCCCCGCGTGGGCGTGGTGGGCAACTCGCTGGCCCTGAACCGCGTGGTGACGGACGCCGTCGAGCGCCACGGGCTGACCGTGACCACCACCGTGGACGTGCCCGGGCTGGATGCCGAGCACCGCGTGGAGGACGCCGCCCGGACCATCGGGCGGGCCGTGCGCGGGGCCGCGGAGTCCGGCGCGGTGGACTCGCTGCTGGTGGTCACCCAGGCCGGCATGCACCAGGGCCCCGGCGACGCCGACGTGCTGGCCGCCGCGGTCGAGGAGGGCGCCCGCGGCTCCGGCGTCGCGGTGCTCGCCTCCTTCACCGGCGTGCTGGACCCCGACTACCAGGCGGCCACGGTGCGCAGCTCCGCCCCGGCCGCGGAGGACGGCGGGCTGCAGCGGGGCCTGCCCCTGTTCTCCTCCCCGGACCAGGCCGCGCGCGTGCTCTCGCGGCTCGTGCGCTACCGCGAGTGGCGCCGCGCCGAGGCGGGGGTGCCCGTGGAGCCCGCCGGCGTGGACCGCGAGCGGGCCGAGGACCTGCTCGAGGCCTGGACGGCCCGCGCCACGGGCACGGACCTCGTGCGGCTGTCCGCGGCGGAGGCGTGCGAGCTGCTGGACTGCTACGGGATCGCGGTCCTGCCCTCGGAGCGCTTCCGCACCGCGGACGAGGCCGTGGCCGCCGCGGAGCGGCTGGGGTGGCCGGTCGCCCTCAAGGCGGTGGACTCCTACCTGCGCCACCGCCTGGACCTGGGCGGGGTGCGGCTGAACATCGTGGACGCGGACTCGCTGCGGCGCAACGTGGCGCAGATGCGCAGCATCCTGGAGCCCTACGGCAGCCCCAGCCTCGAGGTGCAGTCCATGGCCCCGGCCGGCCAGGCCTGCACCATCTCCGCGCTCGAGGACCCCCTGATGGGTCCGGTGGTGTCCTTCGGGATCGCCGGGGACGCCGTCGACCTGCTCGACGACTGGGTCCACCTCGTGCCCCCGCTGACCGACCAGGACCTGGGCCGGATGGTCCGGGCGCCGCGGGCCGCGGCCAAGCTGTTCGGCCACGGCGGGCTGCCGCCCGTGGACACGGCCGCCCTCGAGGACCTGCTCGCGCGCACCGCCGCCCTGAAGGACGACCACCCGCAGGTGGCGCGCATCCGGTTCAACCCGGTCCTGGCCTCGGACCGCGGCATGACGGTCCTCTCGGCCGAGGTGGACGTGGCCAACGCGGCCCAGCGCACCGACTCGGCCCGCCGGGCGATGCGCGGCTGATCGCCGGGACGGCCGCGGGCCGGACGCGCGCGGGCCGATAGCATGGACGGCATGACCCCACTGCGCAGGAATCCCGGCTCCGGGCAGCATCCCTCCGGGCACCACTCCCCGGGACCGGCGGACGGCACCACCCCGCCGACCCCGCCGCCCGCCGCGGCCCACCGCGCGCCGGACGGGGACACCGGCGCCCCGAGCCTCGGGGCGGACCTCGAACGCGCCGGGTTCTACCCCGCGCTCGTGGCGGACGCGCTGGACTCCGTGCTCGACGGCCGGCCGGTCACGAGCCACCTCGTCCACGTGGACACGCACTTCGACTACGACGAGATCCACCGGCACATCACGGTGCTGGCCCTCGCCGGCGACGTCCTGGCCGCCCTGCACCTGGACGACCACGCCCTGGACGAGGCCGGCGAGCAGGTGATGGCCCAGGTGTCCACCGAGGTGGTGCCGCTGCGCCGCATCGACTCGGTGGTGGCGACCACCGTGCACCCCCAGCCGCAGGACTACCGGCGCGGCGATCCCGTCGCCGAGGTCACGCTGTCCGTGACGTGGGCCGGCGGCCAGCGCATCGACCTGGCGCCCGCCACGTGCGGGGACCCCGAGTGCGAGGTGGACCACGGGTACTCGGGAACGTCCGCGCGCGAGGACCTCGTGCTGCGGGTCGCCGCCGAGGCGGAGGGGCAGCGTGCCGTGGACTCGGCCCTGGCCTTCTCGCGCGCCCTGCGCCGCGCCACGCTCGAGGCGGAGCCGGCCGCGCGGTGACGTCCGCGCCTCCCGTCCCCGCCGGTCCGCCCTATGCCGGCCGCTCGCTGGCCACCGTCCTGACCTCCGCCGCCGCGGCCCTCGGCGCCCCCGGCTTCGCGAACGCGCTGCAGCTGCCGCGCACCCGCCGGGTGCTCGTCGTCATGGTGGACGGCCTCGGCAAGGCGGTCCTGAAGCGCCACGCCGGCCACGCGCCGTACCTGCGCTCCGTGCTGGACCGGGACGCCGTGACCCTGCAGTCGGCGTTCCCCACGACCACCGCCGCCTCGCTCTCCAGCCTCGGCACGGGGCTCGAGCCGGGACGGCACGGCCTCGTGGGCTACGACGTGCTCGACCCCGAGCGCGGCGTGGTCGTCAACCAGCTCGGCGGCTGGGACCCGGCCACGGACCCCGGGCGCTGGCAGCCGCACCCGACGGTCTTCGAGCGGCTGGAGGGCACCGGCGTGGACGCCGTGACGGTCTCGCTGCCGGCCTTCGCGGACTCGGCCCTGACCCGGGCCTCGCTGCGCGGCTCCCGGTTCGAGGGGGCCACCACGCTGCACGCCCGCTTCCAGCGGGCCCGCGAGGAACTGCACCGGGCCACGGGGCCCGTGCTCGTGTACCTCTACCTCAACGAGCTGGACAAGGCCGGGCACCAGCAGGGCACCGGGTCGGAGAAGTGGCTGCACGCCCTCGAGGAGATCGACGGCGCCGCCCGCCGGCTGGCCCAGGCCGTGCCGCCGGACACCGTGGTGGTGCTCACGGGCGACCACGGGATGGTCGACGTGCCGGAGTCGCGGCGGATCGACTACGCCACGATGCCGGCCCTGGTGGACGGCGTGGAGCACACCGCGGGGGAGCCGCGGCTCGTCCAGCTGTACTTCGCCGCGGATGCCGGCGACGCCGCGCGCCACGGGACGCTGTCCGCATGGCGGGCGGCCTTCGGCGACCACGCGTGGGTCCTCACGCGCGAGCAGGCCCTGGAGGCGGGCTGGTTCGGGGCCACGGACGAGCGGGTGCGCCCGCGCATCGGTGACCTGCTCGTCGCCGCCCACGGGCCGCTGGCGCTCTACGACGGCCGGCGCGTGCCCGGGTCCGCGTTCGAGATGGTGGGGCACCACGGCTCGCCCACCCGGGCCGAGCGCGAGGTGCCGCTGCTCGTGCTGCACCGGCCCCTGCGGTAGGGCGCCCGGCCCCGGGCGGTCCCGACGGCGGGGCGGGCCGGCCGCCGGGACGGCTCAGTCGTTCTTGCGGCCGAAGACGATCTCGTCCCAGCTCGGGACGGAGGGCCGGCGCGCCCGGCCCTGCTTGGCGGAGCGCGACGGCTTCGCGCCCTGGGCCGGGGCGGCCGGACCGCCGGTCGCCGCGGCTGCGCCCGGCTGGCGCTCGTCGGCCCGCCGCTCCTCGGGCTCCCGCTCCGCCGCCGCGGTGGCCTCCGGGGCTCCGTCCGCCCCCGCGTCCGCGTCCGCGTCCGGGCCCGTGGCCGGCTCCCCGCCCGTGGCGGTCGCGCCGTCGTCGTCGGCCTCCCCGGACGGGTCCGCCGAGCCCGGCCCGCCGTCCGCGCCGGGCTCGTCGTCCTCGTCCCAGTCCTCGATCCAGCCGTCGACGTCGGACGGGTCCGGCTCGCCGGGGCCGGCCGCCGGGCCGGAGGCGACCGTCAGGTGCGGCCGCGCCGCGGCGGGGCGCGGCTGCTCGTCGCGCGTGAGCATCAGGGCCAACTCGTCGTCGCCCTCCTCGTCCACGCCGAGGCGCTGGCCGCGCCGGGCGCGCAGGACGTCCAGCAGCTCGTCCTGGGACTCCTGGTCCACGGCCGGCCGGGGGCCGCGCGGGGTGGGGGCCTCGGGCTCGGCGGGGGCGTCCTCCTCGACGTTGAACGGCCGGTCCCCCACGGCGGCGAGCCGGCGCGAGCCGAACGGGCCGTCCAGGGGGTCCAGCTCGGAGAGCACCTGGGCCCACCGGTTCTGGTTGTCCACGTGGCGGCTGCCCGGCCGGAAGGTCCACAGGGCCGGCGGCCGGTCCCCGATGCCGGTGTCGGCGCCCTCGGCGGAGAAGTCCAGGCTCACGGTCCACGAGCCGTCCTCCTGCCGCCAGGCGTCCCACCGGGAGGTGGCGGGATCCACGCCCAGCACCGCGAGGCGGTGCCGGACCATGTCCCCGAGGGCGGCGGGCTCCTCGCCGAAGGTGCCGCGGTAGAGGTCGTGTCCCGGCGCGGGGGCGGCGACCTCGACCTGGCGGGCCTGCTGGGCGATCCAGTCGCGCTCCGCCAGGACGGGCCCCTCGTACTTGCGGACGCGCTCCAGGTCCACCCCGGACTCCGCGGAGACCTGCTCGGCCGTGGCGCCGGCGCGGATGCGCGCCTGGATGTCCCGCGGGGTGACCACGCCCTCGGCGGCGTCGGCCGCGCGGGCCGAGGGCCGGCCGATGGGCCGGGTGGCCGCCGAGCGCAGGGCCTCCGTCACGGGGAGCGAGAACTCCTCGCCGTCCTCGTTGCTCAGCAGCAGGTGCCCGCCGTCCTCCTGGACACCCACGAGACGGAGTTCCTGCATGTTCGTCCTCCACGGTCGGCTACGGTCGGTCGGACGCACGACGGCCCGGCCGGTCCTCCGGCGGGCGCTGGTCCTCCCCTGACTTTGCCACGATTCGGGTGCCCGTGCACCACGTCCGCCCCGGTGTGGCGCGGATCGGGCGGGAGCGCCCCGTCCTGTCCGCTCACAGCGATTTTGATTTCGGCCGGGGGTGGGGAACAATCTCCACGACGTGCGGACCGGACGGGGCCCCGGAAGGGCCCAGGAGCCCCGGTTCCACGTGGCCGGTTCCCCGGTCGTCCCTGCCGGTTCCCAGCGGACGCAGGCATGGTTTTCGGACATCCCACCCACGGCCGGTCCCCGCCGGCCACACCAGCGGAGCGTGAACACACCCCTTATGGCCACCGACTACGACGCGCCACGCAAGAACGACGACGAGCTCAGCGAGAGCTCGATCGAGGAACTGAAGAACCGCCGCACGGACACCCAGTCCGCCGTGGTGGACGAGGACGAGGCCGAGGCCGCCGAGGGCTTCGAGCTGCCCGGCGCCGACCTCTCCGGTGAGGAGCTCATGGTCCGGGTGCTGCCCGCCCAGGCCGACGAGTTCACCTGCGCCTCCTGCTTCCTGGTCCGCCACCGGTCCCAGGTCGCCAAGGAGAAGAACGGCATGCTCTACTGCACCGACTGCGAGGGCTGACCGAGGCCACCACGGGGCCCGGCGAGGGCCCCGCACGCGAGAGGCCGGCCAGGAGTGATCCTGGCCGGCCTCTCGCGTCCCCGGCGCCACCGGGCCGGTGGGGCCGGGGCCCTCAGCGGGCGTCGTCCCGCGCGCCCTCGGCGTCCCGGGCCATGGTCCCGCCGAGCGCCGCCACCAGCTGCTCGGGGTGGCGCGTGCTGGTGAGCCAGTAGGGGGTCCGGTCCCGCTCGTCGGTGATCTGGATGCGCACCACGGGGTCGATCCAGCCGCGCAGGCACATGTAGGCGAGGCCGTGCAGGGCCGGGCCGCGCTGGTACGTGGCGTCCTCGCCCCGGTAGCCGGTGACCGCGCCCACGTACCGGCGGTCGATGCCCGCCCGGCCCACCCGCAGCGTGCGGTCCGTGACCACGATGGCCGGGGTGGAGACCCGCAGCAGCACGGCGATCACGAGGAAGACGACGACGGCGGCGCCGAGGCCCACCTCCAGCCCGATCGGCACGAACACGAGGACGGACAGCCCGGCGATCATCAGGGCCACGACCCAGATCCACCAGCCCGGGCGCAGGCGCTCCTCGTAGCGCACGGCGTCCTCGGCCGTGGGGGAGGAGCTGGCGTGCTGGCCGGTGGGGTCGGAGGGGGATGCATGCATGCCTCCTAGAATCCCACGGCCCCGGCCCCCGGGCGGAATCGGCCGGTCCGGTACAGTATCGGCGTGCCCCAGCCAGCCGATACCCTCCCCGAGCCCGCCGTCGAGCGTCCCGTCGTCTCCCTGACCCTGCTGGACGACGGCATCGAGCCGCCCGCCTACGCCCTGCCCGGGGACGCGGGGGCCGACCTGCGCACCACGGTGGACGTGGAACTGGGCCCCGGAGAGCGGGCGCTCGTGCCCACGGGCGTGGCCCTGGCGCTGCCCGAGGGCTTCGTCGGCCTCGTCCACCCCCGGTCCGGCCTGGCCGTGCGCCACGGCCTCAGCGTGGTCAACGCCCCGGGGACCATCGACGCCGGCTACCGCGGCGAGGTGAAGGTGGCGCTGCTGAACACGGACCTGCGCGAGCCGATCGTCCTGCGGCGCGGGGACCGCATCGCCCAGCTGCTCGTCCAGCGCGTGGCGCAGGCCCGGTTCGTCGTGGTGGACGAGCTGCCCCCCTCCGATCGCGGGGCGGCCGGCTTCGGCTCCACCGGCGGCTTCGCCGGACCGGCGGCGTGAGCGTTCGGCGCGGCCACGCCGCTGGCCTAAGCTGGACGCGGCGCGCGCCCGGGGCCCCGGGCCACGCCGACCGACGACCGATGCGAGACGCGGAGAGGCAGGCTGGGCGATGATCTTCGGCCGGAACCGCAACGTCAAGACCGAGACGGTGATCCTCCCGGAGGAGCTCCGGGACCCCCGCGACCTCGAGGCCCCGGCTCCCGCCCCGGGCCCGGACGCCGCCGCGGGGGCCGAGCCGGCCGCCGTCGCCGAGGGGGGCGACGCCGGCGAGGCGACCGCGACCCGGGCCGGCGGCCCCTACGACGTCGCCGAGCGGCCCGGCCTGGACGGCTACCTCGACCTCGGCTCGCTGCGCGTGCCCCTGGTGCAGGACCTCAAGGTGCGCCTGGACGTCGAGGACTCCACGAAGCGCATCATCGGCGCGACCCTCACCCTCGGCCAGTCCTCCCTGCAGGCCCAGGCGTTCGCGGCCCCGCGCTCGGGCGGCATCTGGGACGAGATCCGTGCCGAGATCCGCGCGTCCGTGGCGGCCACCGAGGGCGCCCAGGTGGGCGAGCGGGAGGGGCCGTTCGGCACCGAGGTGGTGGCCCGCATCCCGGCCGCCATGCCGGACGGCAGCCCCGGCTGGCGGGTGGCCCGGTTCCTCGGCGTGGACGGGCCCCGCTGGTTCCTGCGCGGCGTGGTGGGGGGCGAGGCCGCCTTCCGTGAGGATGCCGCCGGTCCGCTGGACGAGGTGTTCTCCCGCATCGTGGTCGCCCGCGGCCAGGACCCCCACCCGCCGCGGGACCTGCTGCCGCTGACCCCGCCGGAGAACCTCCGCCCCGTGCGCCGCGGCGCGCGGACGGAGGGCGCCGAGGGCGCGGAGGGGACGGCCGGCCCCGAGCGCCCCGGCCAGCAGCCGCCCGAGCGCGGCCCGGAGATCACGGAGGTGCGCTGATCCCCGCCCCGTCCCCGTCCGGCACGCCCCACGGCGCCCCCGTGCGCCGCGAGGGCATGGTCGCCGCCGTGCGCTTCGCCGCGCCCGACGGCCCCGCCCGCTTCACCGCCGACCTCGTGACGGAGCCCGCGGGGCCCGGCGAGCTCGCCGCGGGCGGCGAGCGGCTGCGCCTGGTCTGGATCGGCCAGCGCGCCGTGCCCGGCATCGAGGCCGGCCGGTGGCTGCACGTCGAGGGGTTCCGGGCCGACCACGACGGCGTCCCCACCGTCTTCAACCCCCGGTACCGACTCCTGGCAGGTGCTCACCATGACTGATCCCGGCGCCCCCGCACCGGACCCGCTCGACGCCGCCCTGCGCCGCGTCGGCTCCGCGGCCGCGACCACCGAGGACGGCTCGCTGGACGTCCTGGCCACGGTGGGCGGCTGGCGCGGGCTGCTCGAGTCGGTGCTGCCCTCGGCCGTGTTCCTCGTCGCCTTCATCGCCACCGGCCACCTGTGGGGGGCGGGCATCGCCGCCGTCGCGGCCGCCGGCGTGTTCAGTGTCGTGCGCCTGGCCCAGCGCCAGAGCCCGCTGCAGGCCCTCGCCGGGCTGGCCGCCGTCGCGCTGTGCGTGGTGGTGGCCCTGAACACCGGTGAGGCCCGGGACTACTACCTGTGGGGGTTCCTCACCAACGCCGCGTACATCGCGGCGCTGTCCCTCTCGGTGCTCGTGCGCTGGCCCCTGCTCGGCCTGCTGTTCGGCATGGTCCGCAACGAGGGCCTCGACTGGAGGCGGGACCCCC
The DNA here is from genome assembly GCF_005877055.1 of Citricoccus sp. SGAir0253. Lineage (NCBI taxonomy): Bacteria > Bacillati > Actinomycetota > Actinomycetes > Micrococcales > Micrococcaceae > Citricoccus > Citricoccus sp. SGAir0253. The sequence goes on from NZ_CP039424.1 coordinate 1,465,744, forward strand.
GGCGCCGCCGCCGCTACGCCCTGGCCACGTGGTTCCTCGTCGCCGCGCTGGGCCTGCGCCTCGTGGTGCAGGTCCCGCTGTACCTCGCCGAGCTGCTGACGGCCCTCGGCACCGCCCGGCTGGTGATGGGGCTGCCGCTCTACGCCCTCGCGCTGTGGCTGGGCTGGCTCGTGTCCGCCCCGGCCGGCCGCTCGCCGGCGGACGAGGAGCGCCTGGAGCACCCCGTCCACCCGGTCCGCCCGCCGCGGGCGGGGGAGGGCGGCGGGACGGGGTCCCCGCGCCACCGCGAGCCGGATCAGCCGGCGGCCTCCTCCGACTGAGGCGCCGCCGGGGACTGTTCCGCCTGGTCCCGGACCGCGTCGCGCCGCGTCCGGCGGGCCGCCCGGGCCTGGCGTTCCTCCTCCGGCACGAGGATGTCCCGCAGCCTGGCCTCCGCCTCCTCCGAGGCCAGGAAGAACAGCTCGTCCCCGACCTCCATCACGTCGTCGTCGCTCGGCGTGATCGGCCGGGTGTCCCGGATGACCGCCACCACCGCCACGTCCACGGGCCAGGACACCGAGCCGAGCCGGCGCCCCTCCGTCCAGTGGCCGGCGGGCACGGTGAACTCGACCAGCGTGGTGCGGCCCGAGCGCAGGGTCAGCAAGCGCACGAGGTCACCCGTCTCCACCGCCTCCTCCACGAGCGCCGTCATGATCCGCGGCGTGGACACCGCCACGTCCACGCCCCACGACTCGTCGAAGAGCCAGTCGTTCTTCGGGTTGTTGACGCGCGCCACGGTCCGGCCCACCCCGAACTCGGACTTGGCCAGCAGGGACACCACGAGGTTCGCCTTGTCGTCGCCGGTGGCGGCCACGAGCACGTCCACCGACTCCAGGTGCGCCTCCTTCAGCACGGCGAGCTCGCACGCGTCGCCGATGAGCCACTTCACGCCGCGCAGCCCGGAGCGGGTGACCACCTCCGGCTTGGTGTCCACCAGCAGCACCTCGTGGCCGTTGGCCAGCAGCTCCCGGCCGATGGAGGACCCGACGGCGCCGGCCCCGGCGATGACGACCTTCATGAGCGCTCCCCGTTCCCCTCGACCGCCGTGTCCTGTTCCGCCAGCCCGGCCCCGGCCTCGCCGGGCAGCCCCCCGGCGCCCTCCGGGCCCCGGGCCAGCACCCGCTCCGCCTCGTCCTGCTCGCCGACGGCCATGACGGCGTGGACCACGTCGCCCTGCTGGTACAGCGTGCCGGCGTCCGGCACGACGCCCTCGCCGAAGCGGGTGACGAAGGCGACCCGCACGCCGGCCGCGGCCTCGAGGGCGGACAGCGGACGGCCAATCCACCCGGGGGAGACCCGCACCTCCGCCATGAGGATGCGCCCGGAGGCGTCACGGAACTCCCCGGCGAGGTCGGAGTCGGGCAGGATCCGGCGCAGCACCTGGTCCGTGGACCAGCGCACGGCCGCCACGGTGGGGATGCCGAGGCGCTGGTAGATCTCCGCGCGGCCGGGGTCGTAGATGCGGGCCACCACGTGCTCCACCCCGAAGGTCTCGCGGGCCACGCGCGCGGCGATGATGTTCGAGTTGTCCCCCGAGGAGACGGCGGCGAAGGCGTAGGCGTCCTGGATCCGGGCGCGGGACAGGGCGTCGCGGTCGAAGCCGACGCCGGTCACCCGCTGCCCGCCGAAGTGCCGGCCCAGGCGCCGGAAGGCGTGCTCGTCCTGGTCCACCACGGCCACCGAGTGCCCGCGGCGCTCGAGCGTCAGGGCGAGGGACGCCCCCACCCGGCCGCAGCCCATGATCACGTAGTGGGCCATCCGGATCCTTCCTCCCGCCCCTCCCCGCCGGCTGCCGGCGGGGCCGCCCCGTCGGCGGCGCGTGTCCAGTGTGCCACGGCCCCGGCGCCGGGTGTCCGTCCCGCCGGGGCCCGCCGCCGCCCCCATCCGGATGTACCGTGGACGCGTGACAAGGGTCCTGGACACGGTGCGCCGCGTGCTGGTCGGCCGGCCGTACGACACGGAGCGGCTCGGCAGCCGCCCGCTGCGCCGCGGCGTGGCGCTGCCGGTGTTCTCCGCGAGCGCGCTCTCCTCGGTGGCCTATGCCCCGGACGAGATCCTGCTGACGCTGGCCCTCGGCGGCACCGCCGCCCTGGCCCTCGGTCCGGGCATCGGCCTGGTGGTCGTGGCCGTCATGCTGCTGATCGTGCTGTCCTACCGCGTGTCCATCCGCGCCTACCCGCGCGGCGGGGACTACGCCATCACCCGCGCCAACCTGGGCCCCTGGGCCGGCGTGACGGCCGGTGCGGCGATGATGCTGGACCTCGTGTTCGCCGTGGCCGTCTCGGTCGCGGCCATGGCCCACTACCTCGCCGCGGTCTTCCCCGCCCTCGCCGGCCGCGAGCCGTGGGTGGCCGTGGGCGGCGTCGTGCTCCTGGCCCTCGCGAACGTGCGCGGCACCGGCCGCGGACGCACCGTCCCGGCGGTGCTCGTGTACTCCTTCCTGGCGCTGCTGTTCGGCATGGTCGCCACCGGCCTCCTGCAGGACCTGGGCGGCGCCCTCGAGCCGGCCCGCTCGGCGGCCATGGAGCCGGTGCCGGACGAGGCCTTCGCGCAAGGCCTGGGCGGGGCGGCCGTGGCGGTCCTGGCCGTGCGGGCCTTCTCCTCCGGCTCGGCGCTGGCCACGGGGGTGGAGGTCCCCGCCTCGAACGTGGACGCGATGGCCGCCCCGCGCATCCGCACCGCGCGGTTCGTCATGCTCGCCATGGGCCTGCTGGCCGCCGCCTCCACGGCCGGGGTGATGTACCTGGCCGAGCGCACCGGGGTGGTGTTCGTCCTGGACCCGGCCACGGGCCTGCGCACCGCGGCGGGGGAGCCGGTCCCCGCCGACTACGTCCAGAACCCGGTGCTGGCCCAGCTGGCCAACGCGGTCTTCGGCCACGGCGCGCCCCTGGCCGGCGCCCTCATGCTCGCCGTCGCCGTGCTGCTCGTGCTCGCCGGGCACTCCGCCTTCAAGTCCTTCCCGGAGCTGACCTCCCGCCTGGCCCGGGACGGCTACCTGCCGCGCCAGCTGCTCACCCGCGGGGACCGGCTCGGCTACACCAACGGCATCGCCCTGCTCACCCTCGCCGCCCTCGTGCTGGTGGCCGGGTTCCGCGCCCAGACCGCCCTGCTCGTGCAGCTGTACGTGATCGGCGTGTTCCTGTCCTTCACGGTGAGCCAGCTGGGGATGGTGCGGCACTGGACGCGGGTGCTCGTCCAGACCCCCGGCACGCGCGCGCGGCAGGCCGTGCGGACCCGCCGGGCCGTGAACCTCATCGGCTTCGTCGTGGCCGCCCTCGTGGCGGTCGTGGTGCTCATCACCCGGTTCTCCCAGGGCGCGTGGGTCGCGCTGCTGGCCATCGCGGCCATGGTGTTCGTCATGTCCCGCATCCGCGCCCACTACGAGGCCGTGGCCGCCGAGCTCGACCTGACGCCGGCCGAGGACGCCCGGGCCCTGCCCTCCCGCGTGCACGCGATCGTGCTCGTCATGGGGGTGCAGCGCCCCACCCTGCGCGCCCTGGCCTACGCCCGGGCCTCCCGGCCCTCCAGCATCGAGGCGGTCGTGGTGGACCTGGACAAGGAGGCCACCCGGTCCCTGCTGGCGGAGTGGGACCGGCTGGAGCTGCCGGTGCCCGTCACGGTGCTCGCCTCCCCGTACCGCGAGATGGCCGAGCCGCTGATCCGGCACCTGCGGGCGTTGCGCCGCACCTCCCCGCGCGACCTCGTGGTGGTCTACATCCCGGAGTACGTGGTGGCCCGCGGCTGGCAGTCCCTGCTGCACAACCGGACGGCCGCCCGCATCAAGGACCGCCTGCACCGCGAGCCCGGCGTGATGATCGCCTCGGTGCCGTGGCAGCTCTCCGGACGCGAGCCGTCCGGGGCGGCGGTCGAGGCCGGGGCGAAGGCCCAGTAGAGTCAGGGTCCAGGGGGCCGGGCCGCCCGCCGCGACGGCGCGGGCCCCCGGACCCGCGGCCCACGAGCCAGCAGCACGAGCCAGCAGGAGGACGCCGAGGATGACCAGCATCCATGACCACCGGACCGCCGAGGCGGCCCGGGACCCGCTGCGCGAGCCCACCGGCGCCTCCGTCCCCGAGGTGCTGACCCTGGAGACGGGCCCGATGGCCCACGGGGGCCACTGCGTGGCCCGGCACGACGGCCGGGTCGTCTTCGTCCGGCACGCCATCCCCGGGGAGGTGGTCCGGGCCGTGGTGACCGAGGCCGGTGACGGGGCGCGGTTCTGGCGGGCCGACGTCGTGGAGGTGCTGCAGCCCTCGGAGTTCCGCCGCACGCACCAGTGGAAGCTGGCGGACTCCCTGCGGGCCCACACCGCCGGACGGCTGCCGGTGGGCGGGGCCGAGTACGGCCACATCGTGCTGCCCCACCAGCGCCGGCTCAAGGCCCAGGTCTTCCGGGACACGGTGGCGCGGATCGCCGGGCTGCAGCTGGACGTGCACGTCACGGGCGCCCCGGGGGACGACCCCTCGGGGCTGCACTGGCGCACGCGCAACGCCTTCGCGGTGACCCCCACGGGCCGGCTGGCCATGCACGCCCACCGCTCCACCGTGCTCGTCCCGGTGCGGAACATGCCCCTGGGCGTGCCGGAACTGGACGCCCTGAAGCTGTGGGAACTGGACCTGGCCGGGATCGAGCGCGTGGACGTGGCCACCCCGGCCGGCGGCGACTCTGCCCTCGTCCTGTTCACCCCGGCCGAGGGCGTGGATCCCGGCCCGCTCGCCGGCCGCATGCACCGGCAGACCGCCCGGCTGCCCGAGGGCACCTCCGTGGCCCTGCTGCTGCCCCCCGAGCGGCCGGAGGACCGGCCCGGGCTGCAGCGGCTGCGGGGCCGGACCTGGACCCAGGAGGTCGTCACCACGCGCGAGCACGGCACCCGGTCGTTCCGGATCACCGGCGACGGGTTCTGGCAGGTGCACCGCGCGGCGCCGTCCATGCTGGTCGAGGCCGTGATGGCCGCCGCCGACCCGCGGCCGGGGCAGGTCGTCGCCGACCTGTACGCCGGGGCCGGGCTGTTCTCCGCGTTCCTGGCGGACGCCGTCGGGCCCGAGGGCCTCGTGCTCTCCGTGGAGGCCTCCCCGGGGGCCAGCCGCGACGCGCGGCGCAACCTGCACGGCGTGGCGCAGGCGGCCGTGCTCAACGGGCTGACGGACCGGGTCCTGGGCGGGTGGCTCAAGCAGCGCACCGCCCCCGTGGCCGAGTGCGGCCTAGACGGCCGGCGCGTGGACACCGTGGTCCTCGACCCGCCGCGCGCGGGGGCGGGGAAGACCGCCGTGGAGCGGATCCACCGGCTGGCCCCCGACCGGATCGTCTACGTCTCGTGCGATCCGGCCTCCTTCGCCCGCGACCTCGGCCTGCTGACCCAGGCCGGCTGGACCGCGGAGTCCGTGGACGTCTACGACCTGTACCCGGACACCCACCACATGGAGTCGGTCGCCCTCCTCGTCCGGCGCTGAGCGGGGCCGGCCGGGATTCCTTGACGGGCTGTCAAGAAACGGCGTCTCGGCCCGTGCCACGACGCCGATCCGCGCGGACGTGGGGATAGGATGGTCGGCGAGCCCCCCGCGAAGACGTCGTCGTCGTCGCGGGACCGGCACCTGGCCGTGACCACCGGTCCGGGACCGCCCGCACGCGGTGCCGGAGCGCACCGGTGAGCGGCAATGGCACTCAAGACCGGCCAATCGCCCTGACCGCAGGGCGGGAAGAGGAGTCCTCCGTGACTACTGTTGACAGCTTCGGCTCCAAGGGCGTCCTGGACGTCCAGGGCGCCGAGTACGAGATTTTCCGGCTCAGCAAGGTGGAGGGTGCCGAGAAGCTGCCCTACTCCCTGAAGGTCCTGCTGGAGAACCTGCTCCGCACCGAGGACGGCGCCAACATCACCGCCGACCACGTCCGCGCCCTCGCCTCCTGGGACCCGAGCGCCCAGCCCAACACCGAGATCCAGTTCACGCCCGCCCGCGTGATCATGCAGGACTTCACCGGCGTGCCGTGCGTCGTGGACCTCGCCACCATGCGCGAGGCCATCAAGGACCTCGGCGGCGACCCGACCCGCGTGAACCCGCTGGCCCCGGCCGAGCTCGTCATCGACCACTCCGTGCAGATCGACTCCTTCGGCAATGACCAGGCGATCGAGCGCAACATGGAGATCGAGTACCAGCGCAACGGGGAGCGCTACCAGTTCCTGCGCTGGGGCCAGACCGCGTTCGACGACTTCAAGGTCGTCCCCCCGGGCATGGGCATCGTCCACCAGGTCAACATCGAGCACCTGGCCCGCACCGTCATGACCCGCGAGGTGGACGGCGTGCTGCGCGCCTACCCGGACTCCTGCGTCGGCACCGACTCGCACACCACCATGGTCAACGGCCTGGGCGTGCTCGGCTGGGGCGTCGGCGGCATCGAGGCCGAGGCCGCGATGCTCGGCCAGCCGGTCTCCATGCTGATCCCGCGCGTCGTGGGCTTCAAGCTCACCGGCTCCATCCCCTCGGGCGCCACCGCCACCGACGTGGTGCTGACCATCACCGAGATGCTGCGCCAGCACGGCGTGGTCGGCAAGTTCGTGGAGTTCTACGGCGAGGGCGTCGGCTCGGTGCCGCTGGCCAACCGCGCCACCATCGGCAACATGTCCCCGGAGTTCGGCTCCACCGCCGCCATGTTCCCGATCGACGACGTCACCCTGGACTACCTGCGCCTGACCGGCCGCTCCGAGGAGAACATCGCCCTCGTCGAGGCCTACACCAAGGAGCAGGGCCTGTGGCACGACCCGTCCTCCGAGGTCCAGTACTCGGAGTACCTCGAGCTGGACCTGGGCACGGTCGTGCCGTCCATCTCCGGCCCGAAGCGCCCGCAGGACCGCATCGAGCTCACGGACGCCAAGGAGCAGTTCCGCAAGGACATCCACAACTACGCCTCCGCGGACGAGGCCGGCGAGGGCCGCCCGTCCAAGACGGTGCCGGTGTCCATGCAGGACGGCCGCCAGTTCGAGCTGGACCACGGCGCGGTGTCGATCGCCTCGATCACCTCCTGCACCAACACCTCCAACCCCTCCGTGATGATGGCCGCCGCCGTGCTGGCCCGCAACGCCGTGGAGAAGGGCCTGGCCTCCAAGCCGTGGGTCAAGACCTCCGTGGCCCCGGGCTCGAAGGTCGTCACCGACTACTACGAGAAGTCGGGCCTGATCCCGTCCCTGGAGGCCCTGGGCTTCCACATCGTCGGCTACGGCTGCACCACGTGCATCGGCAACTCCGGCCCGCTGGAGTCCGAGATCTCCCAGGCCATCCAGGACAACGACCTGTCCGTGACCTCGGTGCTGTCCGGCAACCGCAACTTCGAGGGCCGGATCAACCCGGACGTGAAGATGAACTACCTGGCCTCCCCGCCGCTGGTGGTCGCCTACGCCCTGGCCGGCACGATGGACTTCGACTTCGAGAACGACCCGCTGGGCCAGGACTCCGAGGGCAAGGACGTCTACCTCAAGGACATCTGGCCGGACCCGGCCGAGGTGCAGCAGATCATCGACGCGTCGATCGACACGGAGATGTTCACCAAGGAGTACGGCACCATCTTCGACGGCGACGAGCGCTGGCAGGCGCTGGAGACCCCGGAGGGCGACACCTTCGCCTGGGATCCCCAGTCCACCTACGTCCGCAAGCCCCCGTACTTCGAGGGCATGCAGGCCGCCCCGGCGCCGGTCCAGGACATCGAGGGCGCGCGCGTGCTGCTCAAGCTCGGCGACTCCGTGACCACGGACCACATCTCCCCGGCCGGCTCCTTCAAGTCGGACACCCCGGCGGGCCGCTACCTGCTGGAGAACGGCGTGGAGCGCAAGGACTTCAACTCCTACGGCTCCCGCCGCGGCAACCACGAGGTGATGATCCGCGGCACGTTCGCGAACATCCGCATCAAGAACCAGCTCCTGGACGGCGTCGAGGGCGGCTTCACCCGCGACTTCACCCAGGACGGCGCCCCGCAGGCCTATGTCTACGACGCCGCGCAGAACTACCAGGCCGCCGGCACCCCGCTGGTCGTCCTGGCCGGCAAGGAGTACGGCTCCGGCTCCTCCCGTGACTGGGCCGCCAAGGGCACCGCACTGCTGGGCGTCAAGGCCGTCATCACCGAGTCCTTCGAGCGCATCCACCGCTCGAACCTCATCGGCATGGGCGTGCTGCCGCTGCAGTTCCCCGAGGGCCAGTCCGCGGACAGCCTGGGCCTGACCGGCACGGAGACCTTCGCGATCTCCGGGATCACCGCCCTCAACGAGGGCACGACCCCGAAGACCGTCAAGGTCACCGCCACCGCCGAGGACGGCTCGGTCACCGAGTTCGACGCGGTCGTGCGCATCGACACCCCCGGCGAGGCGGACTACTTCCGCAACGGCGGCATCCTGCAGTACGTGCTGCGCCAGATCGCCGCGAAGTGATCACCCGCTGACCGGCCCCCGGGCCGCGTCGGCACCGGCCGGCGGGCCGGGACCCCACGGGGTCCCGGCCCGCCGCGCTATTCTGGGGGGACGCCGGCCGCACGCCGGCCGACCCGCCCCGACCCCTCCGCCGTCCGCCTCCGCCCGAAAGGACCGCCCGCCCGTGGGCCTTCTCGACACCATCCGCTCCCCGCAGGACCTCGGCCGGCTCACGCCCGCCCAGGTGCGCCGGCTGGCGGAGGAGATCCGGACCTTCCTCATCGCCAACGTCTCGCGCACCGGCGGCCACCTCGGCCCCAACCTGGGCGTGGTGGAGCTGACCCTGGCCATCCACCGCACGTTCGACTCGCCGCGGGACGCCGTCGTCTTCGACACCGGCCACCAGTCCTACGTGCACAAGCTCGTCACGGGCCGCCAGGACTTCTCCACGCTGCGCCAGCAGGGCGGCCTGTCCGGCTACGGGGACCGCGGCGAGTCGGTGCACGACGTCGTGGAGTCCTCCCACGCCTCCTCCTCGCTGTCCTGGGCGGACGGCATCTCCCGCGCGTGGACGCTGCGCGGGGAGGGCGACCGCTACGTCGTCGCGGTGATCGGCGACGGCGCGCTGACGGGCGGCATGGCCTGGGAGGCCATCAACAACATCGCCGCGGACCGGGACCGCCGGGTCGTGATCGTCGTCAACGACAACGGCCGGTCGTACGCGCCCACCGTCGGGGGCCTGGCCAACCAGCTCTCGGGGCTGCGCCGGGCGTTCCTGGACAAGCTGCGCACCCACCGCCGCTACGAGGACACCCTCGGCTTCTGGAAGGACCGGCTGCAGGAGTCGGGCCCGGCCGGGCGCTTCGTGTACCGCTCGCTGCACGCCACGAAGAAGGGCGTGAAGGACTGGTGGGCCCCGCAGGGGCTCTTCGAGGACCTGGGGATGAAGTACATCGGCCCGATCAACGGGCACGACCAGGCCGAGCTGGAGGAGGCCCTCGCGGACGCGCGGAACTACGCCGGTCCCGTCATCGTGCACGCCATGACCGAGAAGGGGCACGGCTACGCGCCCGCCGTGGCGCACCAGGACGACCAGTTCCACGCGATCGGGCGGATCGACCCGGAGACCGGCGAGCCGGTGGCCTCCAGCTCCGGCCCGTCCTGGACCTCGGTGTTCGGGGACGAGATGGTGCGCCTGGCCGACGAGCGCGAGGACATCGTGGCCATCACGGCGGCCATGAAGATCCCCGTCGGCCTCGGCGCCATGGCCGAGCGGCACCCCCGGCGCGTCTACGACGTCGGCATCGCCGAGCAGCACGCGGTCACCTCCGCGGCCGGCATGGCCTTCGGCGGTCTGCACCCCGTGGTGGCGGTCTACGCGACGTTCCTGAACCGGGCCTACGACCAGGTCCTCATGGACGTCGGACTGCACCGCGCCGGCGTCACCTTCGTGCTGGACCGCGCCGGGGTGACCGGGCCGGACGGGCCCAGCCACCACGGCATGTGGGACCTGGCCCTGCTGCAGTCCGTGCCGTCGCTGCGGATCGCCGCCCCGCGGGACGCCGAGCGCCTGCGCGAGGAGCTGCGCGAGGCCGTCGCCGTGGAGGACGCGCCCACCGTCGTCCGCTTCTCCAAGGGCTCGGTGGGCCCCGAGATCGCCGCGCTGGAGCGCCTCGAGGACGGGGTGGACGTCCTGCTGCGCCTGGGCGCGGCCTCCACCGAGCCCGGCGCCACGCGCGACGTGCTCATCGTGGCGGTCGGCTCGCTCGCCGAGCTCGGGCTGGACGTGGCGGCCCGCCTCGACGGCCAGGGCATCTCCGCCACCGTCATCGACCCCCGCTGGGTCCTGCCGGTGCACCCCTCGGTGATCCGCCTCGCCGCGCAGCACCGCATCGTCGTGTGCCTCGAGGACGGCGTGCGCGCCGGCGGCGTGGGCTCGCGCATCCGGCAGGAGATGCGCGCGGCCGGCGTGGACACCGCGCTCAACGAGGTGGGGCTGCCGGTCGAGTTCCTGGCGCACGGCACGCGCGAGCAGGTGCTCGAGCGCACCGGGCTGACCGCCCGCCAGGTCGCGCAGGACACGGTGGCCCAGGTGCTCGGCACCAAGGTCCCCTTCGCCCGCCCCCTGACCGGCCAGATCCGCACCGTGGCCGACCACGCCCGCCCCGGCGGCGGGGACGGCACCGGTTCCATCCCGACGACGGAGGCCCAGCAGTGAGCATCGTCCGCACCTACCGCCGCTCCGAGGCCGAGGGGCAGCAGCGCCTCGAGTACCGCGAGGCCTGGTTCGCCCCCGGCAGTGGGGAGGTGGTCGTCCACCACGGGCGCGTGGGCAGCACCGGCACGACGTCGGCCGAGGCGGTCGCGGACGACGCCGCGGGCGAGGAGCTGCTCGCCGGCTTCGCCGCGCAGTGCGCCGCGGACGGCTTCGCCGAGCTGCGGACCGAGCAGCTGGACCGGCTGGAGATCGCCTACCGGCTCAAGGGCCCCGAGCCCTCCGCGGTGGAGCGGACCCTCGCGGTGAGGCTGCGCGGGGAGATCACCAACCAGCTGGCCTGGCGCGGCCTCGGCGAGGTGGTGGGGGAGCGGGTCGAGTCCGGCCAGGTCGTCTTCGACGTCGCCACCCCGCACCGGCGCAAGGCCGCCGCGGAGGTCCCGGCCGCGGCCCGGCAGGCCGGGGTGCAGGCCTCCCGCGTGACCACCTCCGCCTGAACCGCCCGGACCACCCCTCGACCGCAGCCGGCCGCCCCGGCCGCCGCCCGCCGGAAGGACCCCCGCCCCATGGAACACCGCCGCCTCGGCCGCTCCGGCCTCGTCGTCTCGGTCGTCGGCCTGGGCTGCAACAACCTCGGCCGCCCGGGGACCGCGACCCTCGAGCAGGACGGCACGGACGCCGTCGTGCACGCCGCCCTGGACGCCGGGATCACCCTGTTCGACGTGGCGGACACCTACGGGGCCACGCCGGGGCTGAGCGAGGAGCGGCTCGGGGCCGCCCTCGGCGCGCGCCGCGACGAGGTGGTGCTGGCGACCAAGTTCGGGATGGACGCCGGCGGGGCGAACGGCCCGGACCGCGGGGCCCGCGGCTCGCGGTCGTACATCGTCCGCTCGGTCGAGGCCTCGCTGCGCCGGCTGGGCACGGACTGGATCGACCTCTACCAGTTCCACACCCCGGACGAGGGCACCCCCATCGAGGAGACGCTCTCCGCCCTGGACGACCTCGTGCGCTCCGGCAAGGTGCGCTACCTCGGGCACTCGAACCGCGCGGGCTGGCAGGTCGCCGAGGCCGAGTTCGTCGCCCGCGAGCTGGGCACCGAGCGGTTCGTCTCCGCGCAGAACCACTACAACCTGCTGGACCGCCGCGCCGAGCTCGAGGTGCTGCCGGCCGCGCGGGCCTACGGGCTGGGCGTGCTGCCGTACTTCCCGCTCGCCAACGGCATGCTCACCGGCAAGTACTCGGCGGGCACGGCGCCGGAGGGCTCCCGGCTGTCCCACACGCGCACGCACCTGGTCCGGGACGCGGACCTGGCGCAGCTGCGCGCCTTCGGCGAGTTCGCCCGCGCGCGGGGGCTCGGCGAGGTCGAGCTGGCCTTCTCCTGGCTCGCCGCCCAGGAGCCGGTCTCCTCGGTCATCGCGGGGGCCACCCGGCCCGAGCAGGTCCGGCAGAACGCCGCCGCGGTCCGCTGGGTCCCCACCGCGCAGGAGCGCGACGAGCTGGACGCGATCTTCCCGCCCGCGCCGAAGGTCGCCCTGTTCTGATGCCGGACGCCACCGCCGCCGTGCTCGACCCCGCCGTGCTCGACCCCGCCGCCCTCCCCGGGCCCGCCGTCCTGGCGGCCTCCGCCCCGGCGGGCCAGCCCGCCGTGGACGCGCTGATGTGGGCCGTGGCCCTCGTGGTGCTGGGCGTGCTGGTGGCCGCGCTCGTCTCCCTGTCCCGCTCGCCCCTGGAGCCGGCCCGCCGGATCCCCTGGGCGTTCGCCGTCTTCCTGCTCCCGGTGATCGGCCCCTCGGTCTGGCTGTGGTGGCGCTTCGCCTACTACCCGCGGCGCAAGGCGGAGCAGCCGCACTGGGACCCCAACAGCCGCGAGGTCATCGTCAACCCGCCGCGGCGCCCCGGCACCGGACGCCCCGGCGCCTGACGCCGGGGGACCCGGTGCCCCCGGGACCCGGCCCCGGGGCGGCCCGCGCCTACAGGGTGACGGTCACCCAGTCGCCGTCCACGGCGGCCGTGAACGCGGTCAGCGGCCGCCGGGCCGGGCCGCCGAACGGCACGCCGGTGTCCACGGCGAAGTGCGAGCCGTGGCAGGGGCAGGCGAACACGTCCCGGCCGGCCTCCGTGGCCGGGGCCACGGTGCAGCCCTGGTGGGTGCACACCGCGGAGAAGGCGTGCACCGTGCCGGCGGACTCCCGGCGCAACAGCAGCGTGCGGCCCTCCACCTCGACGGACGCCGAGGTGCCGGCCGGCAGGTCCGCCGCCGGCAGCACGCGGGTCGGGGTGCCGCCCACGTGCCGGGACGGCGCGCTCTGCTGGTTCCGCAGCTGGTCGGTGCAGCCGGCCAGGGCGACGGCAGCCAGGCCCGCGCCGCCCAGCACGGCGCCGCGCCCCAGGACGGCCCGGCGAGAGGGGCCACATCCTCCGCAGGGGGTGCCGCCGTCGGGACCGGCGTCCGGGGACGGGGAACGGTGGGCGGCGTCGCCGGGGACCGGCGGGGGAGTGGACGTCATCCGTCCATTATCCGCCCGAGGGCCCCGCGGGGTGGAAGCGCCGGCCGTTGACCCGCTCGGAGGCCCCGCAGTCATCGAGGTACGGGGTGATCCCGCCCAGGTGCAGCGGCCAGCCGGCGCCCAGGACCATGCACAGGTCCACGTCCTCCGGGCCGGCCACCACGCCCTCGGCGAGCAGCAGGCCGATCTCCTCGGCGAGGGCGTCCTGGACCCGCACGAGCAGCTCCCCGGCCGACTGCGGCGAGTCGCCCGTGCCCAGCAGGGCCGCGGTGTCCGGCGGGATCGTCTCCCCGGTGGCGCCGCCGGACTCGGCGGAGACCCGGTCCCCGGCGAGGTCCTTGGCCCAGATCGCGGTCCGCCCGGCGTCGACGAGCCGCTGCAGGGCGGCGGAGACCGGGAACCGCTCGTCCCCGAAGGCGGCGTTGAGGGACTCGGTGACGTGCTGGGCCACCGGCAGCCCGACCATGGCCAGCAGCGTGAACGGGGTCATCGGGAGGGCCAGCGGGTCCAGGGCGTGGTCGGCCACCGCGGCCGGGGTGCCGGCGTCGAGCGAGGCCTGGACCTCGCCCATGAGGCGGAGCAGCACGCGGTTGACCACGAAGGCGGGAGCGTCCCGGACGAGCACGGCGGTCTTGCCCAGGCCACGGGCGGTGGCGAAGGCGGTGGCGACCGCCTCGTCCGTGGTGTCGGGGGCGCGGACCACCTCCACGAGCGGCATGGCCGCGACCGGGTTGAAGACGTGGAAGCCGATGAGCCGCCCGGGGTGGCGCATGCCCTCGGCCATGCCGGCCACGGAGAGCGAGGAGGTATTGGTCGCCAGCACGCACCCCGGGGAGACGATGTCCTCGAGCTCGGCCAGCACGGCCCGCTTCACCCCCATCTCCTCGAACACGGCCTCGATCACCAGGTCCGCCCCCGCGTACACGTCCTTCGACACCGAGCCGGTGACGAGCCCGGCCAGCTCGGCCCCGCGTTCCGGGGTGAGCCGGCCCCGGGAGACGAGGACGTCCACCTGGCCGCGCACGGCGGCCAGCCCGCGGTCCACGCGGGCCTGGTCCACGTCGGTCATGACCACCGGCACGCGCAGCCGCCGGGCGAAGAGCAGGGCCAGCTGTCCGGCCATCAGCCCGGCGCCCACCACGCCGACGCGGCGGACGGGCCGGGCCAGCTCCGCCGGCGGCGCCCCGGCGGGGGCCTTGGAACGGCGCTGCACCACGTCCAGGAACGCGTAGACGGTGCGGCCGAACTCGGGGGTGCGCATCAGCTCGGCCAGCGCCCGGCACTCGGCGGCCGCCGACTCCCGGCGCGTGCGGTGCCGTCCCGCGGCGAACAGTTCCAGCACCCGCGCGGGGGCGGGCACGTGGCCGCGGGTCCTCGCGGCCACGATCCGCCGGCCCTCGGCCACGGCCTCCTCCCACGCGGCGTCGGAGCGGTCTCGCTCGCGCTGGGCCCCGAGCGCGGCGAGCGTGGCCGGCTCGCCGGCCACCACGCGCCCGGCCCACTCCAGGGACGCCGCGACGAAGGCGGCGCTCCCGGACGGGTCGTCGCCGGGCGCGATACCGCCGGACCCGGTGGCCGCGGCGCCGTCCGCCGGGTCGAGGAGCACGTCGGCCAGGCCCATCGCGTGGGCGGCCCGGCCGTCGAGGGTCCGGTTGCCGGCGAGCGGGTTCGCGATCATCAGACGCACGGCCTCCCGGGGCCCGGTGATGCGGGGGACCCGCCACACCCCGCCCCAGCCGGGGACCAGTCCCAGGTGCGCCTCGGGCAGGCCGATCGCGGCGGCGCGGGTGGACACGGTCCGGTACCGGGCGGCCAGCGCGATCTCCAGCCCGCCGCCCAGGGCCACGCCGTTGACGAAGGCGAACGACGGCACGGGGAACTCGGCCAGCACGTCGAAGGCGGCGTGCCCGAGCTCCGCGAGCAGCGCGCCGTCGGACTCGGCGCTGAGCCGCCTGACCGAGCCGAGGTCGGCGCCCGCCACGAGGAAGCCGGGCTTGCCGGTGAGGGCGACGGCGGCGATCGCCCCGGCCCGGGCCCGCTCGGCCTGGGCCTCGAGCGCGCGGCCGATCCCGATGAGCGAGGCGGGTCCCAGGGTGGTGGGGCGCCGCGGCCCCGCGTGGTTGTCCAGGGTGAGCAGGGCGAGCGTCCCGGCCCCGCCGGGCAGGGCGTGGTCGCTCACGGCGGCGTGCGTGACGACCTCGTCCGGGAACCGCTCGGCGAGGCCGGCGAAGCGGGCGAAGCGGTCCCCGGGGCGGGGGCCGGGCGGCGGTGCGTCGGTGCGGGACATGCTGCTCCTGGGGTCGGCGGACGCTCGACCTCAGGTTACCGACCGGTAACTTTCGCGGCAAGGGCCGCGGGCGCTCAGTCCGCCGGGTCCGGGTCCAGCAGGGCCACGGTGAGGATCGGCGCGGTGAGGCGCACCTGCCACGGCCGCGCGCCCAGGTCCGCGAGGGCGGCCGCCACGGAGTCCGGGTCGATCGGCTCCGGCGGGCTCCAGCACACCCGGCGCAGCGTGTCCGGGGTGAGCAGGTTCTCCGTGGGCAGCTCGAGCTCCTCGGCCTTGGCGGCCACCCACGACTTGGCGGTCTTCAGCCGCCGGTCCGCCAGCGGGTTGCGGTCCCGCCAGGCCCGCGGCGGGGGCGGGCCGTCGTTCGGCAGGTGCAGCGGCGGCAGGCCGCCGGGGGTCCGGGCCGCCTCCTGGCCGGCCTGGATGGCCCGGAGCCAGCGCGGGGCCTCCCGGGCGGCGGCGCGGCCGTGGAACCCGGGCGTCTTCAGCAGCGCGGGGACCGTGCCCGGCTGGGCCGCGGCGGCCGAGACGATGGCCGAGTCCGGGATGAGCCGGCCGGGGGCGACGTCGCGGTTCCGCGCCAGGGCCTCGCGGGCCTCCCACAGCTCCCGCGCGACGGCGAGCTGCTGGGGCTTGCGCAGCTTGTGCACCCCGGAGGTCCGGCGCCACGGGTCGGTGCGCGGGCCCGGGGGCGGGGTGGACCGGATGGCCTCGAACTCCTCCTGCGCCCACTCGAGCTTGCCGGACTCCTCCAGCAGGGCCACCATGGCCTCGCGCAGCTCCACGAGCAGCTCGACGTCCAGGGCGGCGTACCGCAGCCAGTCCTCGGGCAGGGGGCGCCTGGACCAGTCGGCGGCGGAGTGCTCCTTGGCCAGGGTGACCCCCAGGAGCCGTTCGAGCACCGAGGCGAGCCCGACGCGCGGCAGGCCCAGCAGCCGGCCGGCCAGCTCGGTGTCGAACAGCCGGTCCGGCCACAGGCCGAGCTCCGAGAGGCACGGGAGGTCCTGCGTGGCCGCGTGCAGGATCCACTCGACCCCGGACAGGGCCTCCTGGATGATGCCGAGGTCCTCGAAGGCCTCGGGGTCGATCAGCCAGGTGCCCGCGCCCTCGCGCTTGAGCTGGACCAGGAAGGCCCGCTGGCCGTAGCGGAAGCCCGAGGCGCGCTCGGCGTCGATGGCGACCGGTCCCGTGCCCTCGGCCAGCAGGCGCGCGCAGCGCTCGAGTTCCTGGCGCGAGATGGTGACGAACGGGATGCCGCCGGCGGGCTCGGTGATGAGCCGCGGCGCCGGGGCGTCCTCGGCTCCGGGTTCCGGGGAGGCCCCGCCCGGGTGGCTGGTGTCTGCGGTGATGTCAGTTCCTCCTGATGCGCGGCAGGGGCGTGACCCCGTCCGGGACCGGCGGCAGGCCGGCGAAGGCGCAGACCATGTCGGCCCAGGCCTCGAGGTGCTCGGTGGTGTCGGGTCCCTCGGGCGTCCAGGACGCGCGCAGTTCGATGTCGATGGTGTCGGGGCGGGTGGCCAGCCCCCCGAAGCTCTCGGAGAGCACGCGGGTGGCGGTCCCGCCGGCCTCGGTGTAGCGGGCGCGGTGGACCTCCAGGGCCTCCACGAGCCACGTCCAGGCCACGGCCCCGACCATGGGGTCGTTGCCCACGTCCGCCTCGAGCGAGGCGCGGATGTAGGTCACCACGCGGAAGGTGCCGTTCCACACCGGGGACCCGGCGGGGTCGTGGAGCAGGACGAAGCGCCCGGTGGCCAGTTCCGCGGGCCGTCCCGCGGCGTCGCGGTCGGCCGGGTCGTGGACCTCGGCGGCGAGGGCCACCGCGAAGGGGGCCAGTCTCCCGGGGGCCGGGATCTCGTCCAGCGTCACCTCGTGGCGGTGCCGCGCGCGGCGCAGTCCGGCCAGTGCCTCGCGGAACTGGGCGGGCAGTCGTCGCGCCGCTGCGGGATGATGGCCAAGGGCAGTCACGGGGTCAACGTTAAAGCCCTGCCTGAAGGATCGCCCGGCGGCGCGCCGTGCGTCCCGTGCGCCCGGTCACCGGTCGGCGCCCGCCGGCGACCGGTCCCGGGCGGCCAGCTCCGCGCGCAGGGCGGCCAGGAAGCCGTCCACGTCCTCCTCGGTCGTGTCCCACGAGGTCATCCACCGCACCTCGTGGCGGGCCGCGTCCCAGTCGTAGAACGCGTACCGGGCCCGCACGGCGTCGGCGACCGCCGGGTCCAGCACCGCCAGGACCTGGTTGGCCGCGGGCTCCTGGGTGAGCGTGACCCCCTCCAGGTCCCGGACCCCGTCCGCCAGGCGGGCGGCCATCGCGTTCGCGTGCGCCGCCGAGCGCAGCCACAGCCCGTCCGTGAGCAGGGCGACCAGCTGGGCGGAGACGAACCGCATCTTGGACGCCAGCTGCATCGAGGACTTGCGCAGGTACTCGACGGCCTTGCCGGGGCCCTCCGCGCCGGACCGGACCGCGTCCGGGTCCAACACCACCACGGCCTCCGCGCCCAGCGCCCCGTTCTTGGTGCCGCCGAGGGAGACGACGTCCACGCCGGCGTCGGTGGTGAAGGACCGCAGCGGCACGCCCAGGGCGGCGGCGGCGTTCGCGAGCCGGGCGCCGTCCATGTAGACGGCCATCCCGAGGGCGTGCGCGTGGTCCGCGAGCTCGCGGACCTGGGCGGGGGTGTACACGGTGCCCAGCTCGGTGACCTGGGCGATCTCGACGACGGCCGGCTGGGCCCGGTGCACGAAGCCGAGGCCGTGGGCCTGCCGGTCCACGAGCTCGGGCGTGAGCCGGCCGTCGGGGGTCGGCACCGGGTACAGCTTGGTGTGCGCGACCCGCTCGGGGGCCCCGCCCTCGTCGTGGTGGATGTGGGCGCTCTCGGCGCAGACCACGGCACCCCACGGCGGCAGCAGGGCCTGCAGGGCGACCACGTTCGCGCCGGTGCCGTTGAACACGGGGAACGCCTGCGCCCGGTCGCCGAACTCGGCCCGCACCAGCCCCTGGAGCCGGGCGGTCCACTCGTCGTCCCCGTAGGCGGGCTGGTGGCCGGTGTTCGCGGCGGCGAGCGCGGCGAGCACCTCGGGGTGGGCGCCGGCGTAGTTGTCCGAGGCGAAGCCGCGCCGGGCGGCCGCGGGGACCTCCCGGTCGCCGGGCCCGCTCACGCGCCGGCCCGGGGCTGCAGGCTCAGGGACACGGAGTTCATGCAGTACCGCAGGTCCGTGGGGGTGCCGAAGCCCTCGCCCTGGAACACGTGGCCCAGGTGGGAGCCGCAGTTCGCGCAGCGGACCTCGATCCGCTCCATGCCCAGGGACCCGTCACGCAGGTACTCCACGCGGTCCTCGGCCAGCGGGGCGAAGAACGAGGGCCAGCCGCAGTGGGCGTCGAACTTCGCCTCGGAGCGGAACAGCTCGGCGCCGCAGGCGCGGCAGGCGTAGACGCCCTCGGTCTCGGTGTCCCAGTACTCGCCGGTGAAGGGCCGCTCCGTGCCGGCCTGCCGCAGCACGGCGAACTCGGCGGGGGTCAGCCGGCGGCGCCACTCCTCCTCCGAGCGGTCACGGGCACCGGGCTCGCCCGCGCCGGCCGGGGACGGTGCGGCGGGTCCCCCGGAGGCCGGCGGCTGCCCGGCGGGGGTGGTCTCGGGGGACGCGTCAGGGGCTGTGGGATCGGTCATGACTCCCATAACACCACGGGCGGGCCAGGTGTTCCGCCGCCGTCGCGCTGGAAAACCGCGCGGCGGGACGGACAGAATGGGGGCATGACCCCGCGCTCGAGACCCCCTCGTCCCACCGTCCCCGACTGGCTCTCCGGGCGGGGCCGGCGGATCCGGCGGGGCCTGGGCGAGGCCGAGCCGGTGATGCGCTGGTCCTCCCTGGCCGCCGGGGCGGGGGTCGTGGTGGGCTCCGTGGCCGCCGGCACGATCTCGGGGCTGGCGGGGATGTTCGCCCGCACGGTGGTGACGCCGGTGAAGACCCCCGCCGAGGACCTCGAGGTGCTCGCCGTCGTGCGGGGGGAGTCCGGGCTCGAGGTCATCCTGCCGGTGACCGAGGAGACCACGGTGCCCGGGACCTACTCCCTCGTCTTCGACGGCGGCGCCGGCGTGGCGCGCATCGGGGCCGTGACGTCCTTCGACCCGCGGGACGGGACGGTCCAGCGCCGGGTCGAGGAGGTCTACAGCGGCGACCTGTCCGCCGCCGTGCGCGGCCGGTGGACCGGCTTCGTCTACCCGGACCCCCGCGCGGTCGGCTACGAGACCGAGGACGTGCGCATCGCCGTCGAGAACGGCTCTGCGCCGGCGTGGCTGGTCCGCCCGCCCGGGGGGACCGGGGCCGGCGGGCACGGGACGGTGTCCTCCGGACCGGAACAGGGGCCCGCCGGGGGCGCCCCCCGTCGCGTTCTGCCCGGCGACGGCGTGTGGGCGGTCATGGTGCACGGCCGCGGGGCCAAGCGCGCCGAGGGCATCCGGGCGATCGGCTCGGCGCGGGCGCTGGGCATGACCTCCCTGCTGATCTCCTACCGCAACGACGGCGACGCCCCGGCGGCCGGGGACGGCCGGTACGGGCTGGGCACCACGGAGTGGCGCGACGTGGAGGCGGCGGTCGCCTACGCCCTGGAGCACGGCGCGCGCGAGGTGGTGCTGTTCGGCTGGTCCATGGGCGCCGCCGTCTGCCTGCAGATGGCCGACCGCTCGGAGCTGGCCCCCTCGGTGACGGCCATGGTGCTGGACGGGCCGGTCATCAACTGGATCGACGTGCTGGCCCACCAGGCCCGGCTCAACCGGCTGCCGGAGGCCTCGGGCCGCCTCGGCCAGTGGCTCATGAGCAACTCCGCCGGGCGGTGGGCCACCGGCCTGGCCGCCCCCGTGGACCTCAAGGCCCTGAACTGGGTGGCCCGGGCCGACCAGGTCCGGGTGCCCACCCTGATCCTGCACTCCGAGGACGACGACTTCGTGCCCGTGGGGCCGTCCATGGACCTGGCGGCCAAGAACCCGCGCATGGTCACGTTCGTGCGCTTCACCCTCGCCCGCCACACGCGCGAGTGGAACGTGGACCCGGAGAAGTGGGACCGCACGGTCCGGCGGTGGCTGCGCTCCGTGCTGACCTCGCCCCGCCCCGGGGTGCAGCCGGTGGCCGCGGGGGCCGGGGTCCCCTGAGCCTCAGCCGGCCAGGCCCCGGCGCCGCAGCAGGTGCGCCGGGTCCGGGTCGGCCCCGCGGAAGGCCCGGTAGGACTCCATCGGGTCGCGCGTGTTGCCGCGCCCCAGGAACTCCGCCCGGAAGTGCTCGCCGTTCTCGCGCGTGGGCCCGCCGTGCGCGCGGAACCACTCCACGGCGTCCGCGTCCAGCACCTCGGCCCACAGGTAGGAGTAGTAGCCCGCGGCGTAGCCGCCCGCGAAGACGTGCCTGAAGTAGCCCGTGCGGTACCGCGGCGGCACGAGCGCCGGGTCCAGCCCCGCGGCGAGCAGCCGCTCGGCCTCGAAGGCCTCGGGGTCCGCCACGGTCTCGCCCGGGGACAACGAGTGCCACGCCAGGTCCAGCATCGTGGCCCCGAGGTACTCGGTGGTCCGGAACCCCTCGCCCTCCCGGGCCGCCCCCTCCAGGGCGGTGCGCACCGCCGCCGGCAGGGGCTCGCCCGTCTCCACGTGCCGGGCGTACCGCTCCACCACCGACGGCCAGTCCTTCCACGCCTCGTTGACCTGGGAGGGGAACTCCACCACGTCCCGAGGCACCGCGGTCCCGGACAGGGACGCGTAGCGCGCCGTGGACAGCAGCCCGTGCAGGGCGTGGCCGAACTCGTGGAACAGCGTGGTGACCTCGTCCGGCGTGAGCAGGGCGGGCCGCCCGGCCGGCGGGCGCGGGACGTTGAGCGCGGTGGTGACCACCGGGCGCTCCCCGAGCAGGGACGAGGCCACCCGGAACGAGTCCATCCAGGCCCCGCCGGACTTCGTGGGGCGCGCGTGGAAGTCGCCCACGTACAGGCCGATCCCCGCGCCGTCCTCGGCCAGGACCTCCCACGTGCGCACGTCCGGGTGGTACCCCGGCAGGTCGGGGCGCTCGCGGAAGGACAGGCCGTACATCGCCCCGGCGGCGGCGAAGACGCCCTCCGTGAGCACCCGGTCCAGCTCCAGGTACGGCCGGAGGGCGGCCACGTCCACGCGGCGGCGCTCGCGGGCCGCCCGGGCCGCGTAGTAGGGCCAGTCCCACGGCTCGACCGGGTGCCCCGCCAGCTCCTCCAGCTCGGCCCGCTCGCGGCGCGCATTGGCCACGGCGGGCGGGATGACCGACTCCAGCAGCCGGCGCACGGCGTCCAGGTCCGGTGCGCTGCGGTCCTGCAGGGCGTACTCGGCCCAGCTGGAGAAGCCCAGCAGCCCGGCCTTCTCCGCGCGCAGCGCGGCCAGCTCGGCCGCCAGCTCCAGGGTCCCGTGCTCGCCGGGACCGCGGCCGCGGGACCACGCCGCCTCGAAGACGCGGCGGCGGGTCCCGCGGTCCTCGAGCACCTCGAGCCACGGCTGGGAGGTGAACAGGGACAGCGCCAGGAGGTGGCCGCCGTCGTGCCCCGCCGCCCGCGCCGCCGCGGCGGCCGCCGCCACGTCCTGCTCCGGCAGCCCCGCCAGCTCCACCGCGTCCCGCACGTACACGGCCGCCGCGGCAGTGCCGGCCACGAGGCGCCGCTCGTACCGGGCGGAGAGGACGGCGAGGCGCTCGTTGAGCGCCGCCAGCCGCTCCTGGGCGGCCGGGGCGAGGTCCGCCCCACGCAGCCGGAAGTCGCGCAGCACCTGCTCGGCCAGCCGCCGCTCCTCCCCGGCCAGGGCGGAGACGTCCACGGCGGCCAGCCGGCGGTACAGCCGCCCGTCGAGGTGGACGGCGTCCCAGTGGGCGGCCAGTTCCGGCTCCACCTGCTCGAGGATCGCCAGCCGGGCCTCGGTGCCGTCGGCCGGCCGGACCACGCCGAAGGCCATGGCCACGCGGCGCAGGTCCTGCCCGGCGCGCTCGAGGGCCTCCACGGTGTCCTCGAAGGTCGCCGGGCCGGTGCCGGCGGCGATCGCCTCGAGCTCGCGCCGGTGCGAGGCCATGGCCGCGCGGAAGGCGGGCAGGTAGTGCTCGTCGCGGATGGCGCGGAAGTCCGGCAGCCCGTAGGGGAGCGTGGACGGGGCGAGCAGGGGGTTGGCGGGGGCGGGCCGGATGGTCATGGTCAGCCACTGTTCCACGTCCGCGCCGGGCCGGACAGGGCCGGGTCCGTGCCGACCGCTAGAATCGTGAGCCAGACCATCACCGAGAGCCGAGGCCGGCCGGGCGAGCACGCGACCGGCGCGGGGAGGAGTACACGTGGCAGGGCATTCCAAGTGGGCCACCACCAAGCACAAGAAGGCCGTGATCGACGCGCGGCGGGCCAAGGCCTTCGCCAAGTACATCAAGAACATCGAGGTGGCCGCGCGGGCCGGCGGCGCCGACCTCGCGGGCAACCCCGCGCTGGACCTGGCGGTCACCAAGGCCAAGAAGCAGTCCGTGCCCAACGACAACATCGACCGCGCCATCAAGCGCGGCGCGGGCCTGACCGGCGAGGTCATCGACTACGCCGAGATCACCTACGAGGTCCGCGGCCCGCAGGGCTCGGCCCTCATGGTCGAGTGCCTCACGGACAACAAGAACCGCGCCGCGGCCGAGGTGCGCACCGCCGTCACCCGCAACGGCGGCACGATGGCCGACGTCGGCTCCGTCGCCTTCCTCTTCAACCGCACCGGCCTGGTCCGGCTCCCGGCCGAGGGACGCACCGAGGACGACGTCCTCCTGGCCGTCCTGGACGCCGGCGCGGAGGAGGTCGTCCAGTCCGGGGACTCCTTCGAGGTGCTGTGCGACCCCTCCGACCTGCGCGCCGTGGCGACCGCGCTGGACGAGGCCGGGATCGAGTACGACACGGACGAGATGGAGTTCGTGGCCACGATGAAGGTCGAGCTGGACGCCAAGGGCGCCAAGACCTTCCTCCAGCTCGTCGACGCCCTCGAGGACCTGGACGACGTGCAGAGCGTCTACTCCAACGTGGAGATCGCCCCCGAGGTCCTCGCCCAGCTCGAGGAGGACTGAGCCCGCCGTGGCCGCCACCGCGCCCGCCCGGTCCCCGCAGGGCCTGCGGGTGCTCGGCGTCGACCCGGGGCTCACCCGGTGCGGCATCGCGGTCGTGGACGTCGCGCCCAACCGCACGGCCACCCTCGTGGGGGTGACGGTCGTGGGCACCGCCGCGGAGGCCTCCCTGGACCGGCGCCTGCTGGCCATCGACGAGGCGATCGAGGAGTGGCTGGACCGGCACGCCCCGGACCACGTGGCCGTGGAGCGCATGTTCGCCCAGAACAACACGCCCACCGTGATGGGCACGGCCCAGGCCTCCGGCGTGGTGATCGCCGCGGCGGCCCGGCGCGGGCTGCCGGTCGCCCTGCACACCCCCTCCGAGGTCAAGGCGGCGGTGACGGGCAACGGCACGGCCGGCAAGGAGCAGATCACCGCCATGGTGACGCGCATCCTGCGGCTCGGGGCGCCGCCGCGCCCGGCGGACGCCGCGGACGCGATCGCCCTGGCCATCACCCACGCCTGGCGCGGCGGCCTGCGCGGCCGCGGCCTGGACACCGGCAACCTCACCAGCCCCCGGCGGGAGTCCCGGTTCCCGACGGCGGCCGGTGCCGCCCGCGCGCCGGGCGCGGCCCGCGGGGGCGGCACCGCGGCGCAGCGGGCCTGGCTCGAGGCCGAGCGCCGCTCGCGGGGCACCTCCGGCTGGGGGAGCGGCTCGCGCGTCTGAGGGGGACCGGCCCCCACTCCCCACCGGCCCTGCGGGCGGCCGCGGCGAGGTGCCCGGGGCGGGCGGGGCGTGTCAGGGGTGGCGCTGTCCCGCCCAGCCGCTAGGCTGTTCGTAGATACGTTCGAATGCCGCCGAGCCGGGACGCCCCGGCGTGGCGCGGAAGGTGGGTGGCTGCAGCATGATCTCGTCCCTGGCCGGCACGGTGGAGTCCGTGGGCCTGAACCAGGCCGTCATCGCCGTCTCGGGGTTCGGCATGCAGTTCAGCGCCACCCCGCAGACCCTGGCGGGGCTGCGCACCGGTGAGCCGGGGCGGGTGCTGACGACGCTCGTGGTGCGCGAGGACTCGATGACCCTGTTCGGCTTCGCCACGCCGGACGAGAAGGAGGTCTTCGAGGTGCTGCTCGGCGTCTCCGGGGTGGGCCCCCGGCTCGCCCTGGCCGTGCTCGCGGTGCACGACCCGGAGACCGTGCGCATCGCGGCCCACGCGGGGGACGACAAGGCGTTCACGAAGGTCCCCGGCATCGGCCCCAAGGGCGCGCGGCGGATCGTGCTGGAGCTCGCGGACAAGCTCGTGCCCACGGGGGCCCCGGTGCCCGCCCCGGCGGACGGCGGGGACGCGGCGGACGCGCAGCCGTGGCTGGACCCGGTGCTGGAGGCCCTCACCGGGCTCGGCTGGACGGAGAGGGACGCGGACAAGGCCGTGCGGGACACCGTGGCCCACGAGCCGGAGCTCGAGGAGTCGGGGGACGTCGCGAGCGTGCTGCGGGCCACCCTGCGTCACCTCGGCCAGGGCCAGTCGGCCCGCTCGGGACGGTCCTGAGGATGACGACTGCGACGGTGGCGACGGACGGAGGCAGGGCAGATGGCTGAGGCGTTCACCCCGGGACCGGGGGACGGCGGGCGGATGGTCGGCGGCGGGGCCGAGGGCGAGGAGCGCGAGCTCGAGGCCGCCCTGCGCCCGAAGACCCTCGACGACTTCGTGGGCCAGCACCGCGTGCGCCGCCAGCTCTCCCTCGTCCTCGAGGCCGCCCGGATGCGCGGGCGCAGCGCCGACCACGTGCTGCTGTCCGGACCGCCCGGGCTCGGCAAGACGACCCTGGCCATGATCATCGCGGCCGAGATGAACGCCCCGCTGCGCATCTCCTCCGGCCCGGCGATCCAGCACGCGGGGGACCTCGCCGCGATCCTGTCCTCGCTCACCGAGGGCGAGGTGCTCTTCCTCGACGAGATCCACCGCATGTCCCGGCCGGCCGAGGAGATGCTCTACATGGCCATGGAGGACTTCCGGGTCGACATCGTGGTCGGCAAGGGGGCCGGGGCCACCTCGATCCCCCTGGAGATCCCCCCGTTCACGCTCGTGGGGGCCACCACGCGGGCCGGGCTGCTGCCCGGTCCGCTGCGGGACCGGTTCGGCTTCACCGGGCACCTGGAGTTCTACGGCACCGACGAGCTCGAGCTCGTGCTGCGCCGCTCCGCGCTGCTGCTGGACATGAAGGTGAACTCCGCCGGCTTCACCCAGATCGCCTCGCGGTCCCGGGGCACCCCCCGCATCGCCAACCGGCTGCTGCGGCGCGTGCGCGACTGGGCGCTCGTCGGCGGACTGGAGCAGGTCGACGCGCGGGCGGCGTCGGCGGCGCTGGACATGTACGAGGTGGACGCCCTCGGCCTGGACCGGCTGGACCGCTCGGTGCTCGAGGCCCTGTGCACCAAGTTCGGCGGGGGGCCCGTGGGGTTGTCCACGCTGGCCATCGCGGTCGGCGAGGAGACGGAGACGGTCGAGACGGTCGCCGAGCCCTTCCTGGTCCGCGAGGGCCTCCTCGGCCGCACCCCGCGGGGACGCATCGCCATGCCCGCCGCGTGGGAGCACCTCGGGCTCACCCCGCCGCCCGAGGCGCCGGGGGCCGCGTTCTGGACCGCCGCGAGGCCCGGGACGGCGCCGGCCGGCGCGGGACCCGTGGGGGACCCCGACGCCCTGTTCGACGCCTGAGCCGCCCGGGGCCGGGGCGGGTCCCGCCCCGCCGGGTCGCCGCACGCCGTAGACTGGCCGGGTTGTCCCGTGCCCCGACCCCGGAATGTGGTGCCCCGAAGTGACCCAGTTGACTGCCCTGCCCGCCGCCGCGATCGTCGCCCAGGGAGCCCCGGCCAGCCCGGCGCTCCCGTTCGACCCCTTCCTGCTCATCATGCTGGTCGTCTTCGGCTTCCTGATCTTCAGCATGTTCCGCCGGAGCAAGAAGGCCCAGCAGCAGCAGCAGGAGCTGCGCAGCACGCTCGCCCCGGGCGTGGAGGTCATGACCACGATGGGCCTGTTCGGCACCATCGTCTCGGTGGACCGCGAGGAGAACAAGGCCGTCATCGAGCTGTCCCCGGGCACCACGGCCACCGTCCACCTGCAGGCGATCGGCAAGGCCATCGACCCGGCCGCCGGCGCCGCTGCCGCCGGGACCGGCTCCACCGCGGCCCCGGCCACCGGTGACGCGCTCGGCGAGACCGTCCCGGACTCCCCGGCCGGCCTGGAGGACCTCTCCCGTCCCGGCGATGCCCGCGCCCACGACGCCGGCGCCCCCGACCCGCGTGCCCAGGACCTCCGCGGCCAAGACCCCCGCGGCCCCGAGGGCCCGCAGGACGGCCCGGAGGGCCCGCGTCCCGAGGGAGACCGGCCCACCGCCTGACCGCCCGCTGCCGGCCGGCGGGTCCTCCCGCCCGGCCGGCGCGCGCCCGGCCGGCCGCCGTCGCCCGTCCCACCCATCGTGAACCGAAAGCCATAGCCTCCCATGTCAGACAAGACTCCCCGAGGACGTGCCCGGCGCACCCTCTGGTGGCTCACCGCCCTGGTCGCCCTCCTCGCGGCGATCCTCGGCGTCGGCATCGCCACCGGCCAGGCGCACTGGGCCCCCAAGCTTGCCCTCGACCTGGAGGGCGGCACCCAGATGGTGCTCGCCCCGGAGGTCTCCGGCGACCAGCAGGTCACCCCGGACCAGCTCGACCAGGCCGTGGAGATCATCCGCCAGCGCGTGGACGGCTCCGGGGTGGCGGAGGCGGAGATCGCCACCCAGGGCGGCCGCAACGTCGTGGTGTCCCTGCCCGGCGTCCCCGACCCCGCGACGCGCGACCTCATCCAGGCCTCGGCGAACATGGAGTTCCGGCCGGTCATCACGGCCGGGCCGTACGAGGCGGTCCCGAAGGACCAGCGCACCCCGACGAAGGACTTCCCGAAGCCCACGGCCGAACCCGAGAACGGCTCCGACCCCAACTGGATCACCCCCCAGCTGGCGGCCGAGTTCGAGGCCTACGACTGCGCGGCCCAGGCACGGGAGCAGGACCGGGAGGACCTGCCCGCCGACAAGCCGGCCATCGCCTGCCAGCCCGGCGACGAGGAGACCGGCCAGCCGGGTGTGAAGTACATCCTCGGCCCGGTGGAGGTGCAGGGCACGGACATCGCCGGCGCCGACTACGGCCTGGTCAACACCGCCACCGGCGTCTCCACCAACCAGTGGGCCGTCAACCTCACCTTCAACGGCCAGGGCTCGGACGCCTTCCGCGAGGTCACGCAGCGGCTCACCCCGTTCCCGGAGGGGGACCCGCGCAAGCAGTTCGCCATCGTCCTGGACGGCACCGTGGTCTCGGCGCCGCAGTCCAACGCCGTCATCACCGACGGCCGGGCGCAGATCACCGGCAACTTCTCCGAGCAGTCGGCGGCGGCGCTGGCCGAGCAGCTCAAGTACGGCGCCCTGCCGATCAGCTTCTCGATCGAGTCCGAGCAGCAGATCTCCGCGACCCTCGGTGCCGACCAGCTGCGCCTGGGCCTCGTCGCCGGCCTCATCGGCCTGGGCCTGGTGGCCGTCTACTCGTTCTTCCAGTACCGCCTGCTGGGCCTCGTCACCATCGCCTCGCTCGTGGTGGCGGGCGCGCTGACCTACCTGGCGATCGTGCTGCTGGGCTGGTCGGACAACTACCGGCTCTCCCTGGCCGGCATCGCCGGCCTGATCGTGGCCATCGGCCTGACCGCGGACTCGTTCATCGTCTACTTCGAGCGCATCAAGGACGAGCTGCGCCACGGCCGCACGCTGCCCGAGGCCGTGGAGTACGGCTGGGCCCGCGCCAAGCGCACCGTGACCGCCTCGAAGGCGGTCAACCTGCTGGCCGCCGTCGTGCTGTACTTCGTGGCGGTCGGCAACGTGCGCGGCTTCGCGTTCACGCTGGGGCTCACGGCGATCGCCGACCTCGTGGTGGTGTTCCTCTTCACCCATCCGGTGATGCAGCTGCTCGCCCACACCCGGTTCTTCGGCGGCGGCCACCGGCTCTCCGGGCTGGACCCGTCCCTGCTCGGCCGCGAACCCCTGTACCAGGGCGCCGGGCGGATCCGGGAGTTCCGGCCGGCCGCAGCCCGGACCGCCGCGGCCCCGGCGCCGCGCCGGGCGCAGCGCTCGGCCAAGGAGGCCGCCCGCCGCCAGACCATCGCCGAGCGACGGCGCGCCGAGCGGCTGGCCGCCGTGGGCACCCCCACGGACCCCGGGACGCCCCCGGCCGACACCACGGAGGAGCAGAAGTGAGCGCACTGGCCACCTGGGGCAACGAGCTCTACACCGGCAAGAGGTCCTACCCGTTCACCCAGAAGTGGCGGACCTGGTTCACCGTGGCCGCGGTGCTCCTGGTCGCCGTGGTCGGGCTGACGCTGGCCCGTGGCGGGTTCAACCTCGGCATCGAGTTCCGCGGGGGCTCGGAGTTCACCGTGTCCTCGGTCGGCTCCACCGAGACCGCCCCGGGCGAGGAGGCGGTGGCGCAAGCGGTGCCCGACGCCGAGGCGACCGTCACGAACATCGCCCCCGGCACCATGCGGGTCCAGACGGACCGCCTCACGGACGACCAGACCCTCGCGGTGGCCCAGAACCTGCAGGGCGCGTACGGCGTGGGCCAAGACTCGGTGACCTCCACCTTCGTCGGCCCCACGTGGGGCGCGGACGTCTCCCAGCAGGCACTGATCGGGCTCGTGGTGTTCATCGTCCTCGTGGCCCTGCTGATGGCGCTGTACTTCCGCACGTGGAAGATGTCCCTGGCGGCGGTGATCGGGCTGGCCTACGTGGTCGCCGTCACCGCCGGGATCTACGGGGCCACGGGGTTCGAGGTCACCCCGAGCGCGATCATCGGCTTCCTGACGATCCTCAGCTACGCGCTGTACGACACGGTGGTGGTCTTCGACAAGATCCGGGAGAACACCGAGCACAACCTGGAGGAGACCACGCGCACGTTCGGTGAGAACGTGAACCTGGCCATCAACCAGACGCTCGTGCGCTCGATCAACACCTCGGTGGTCGCGATCCTGCCCGTGGGCTCCATCCTGTTCATCGGCGCGCTGCTCCTGGGCGCCGGCACACTGCGGGACATCTCGCTGGCCATCTTCGTGGGCATCATCGTGGGCACGCTGGCCACGATCTTCATCCAGGCCCCGCTCTACGCCCTGCTGCGCCGGGGCGAGGACCGGATCCGCGCCAACGACGCCCGGGTCCTGGCCCGGCGCGGCGCGGGCGAGGGGACGCCCGAGGGGACCGAGACCGTCCCGGCATGACGGGCACGTTCTAGACTGGAGCATCCCCGGCAGGGGACTGGACACCGGTGCGGTGCCGGCGCCGCGAGGCGCGGCCCCGCGGGAAGGATGGCAACTGTGGGTGCAGACTCCACGCGACCGCGTCCGCCGGGGCGCGACGCCGGGACGGCGACGTCCGGGCCGCGGCCCACGTCGGCGTCCTACACGTCCGCGACGCCGACGTCCCAGCCGGCCGACGTGTCCCCGGCCGAGCTCGAGACGCGCCCTGCCGGCGGCGGGACCCCGGCCTCCCCGGCGCCCGCCGTGCCCGCGCCGCCGTCGTCCCCCGCGGGCCTGCCCGCCCCGGCCGCCCCCGCCCCGGGGACGATCGTCTCCCGGCGCCCGCGCAGCCGCCTCGCCCGGCTGACCGGCCGGATGGCCAACGACTACTCGCCGATCCTCGAACCGCTGATCCGCACCCTGAAGGTCCGCAACCCCAAGGAGGACCTGGACCTGATCATCCGCGCCTTCGAGGTGGCGGAGAAGTGCCACGCCGGCCAGCGGCGCAAGAGCGGGGACCCCTACATCACCCACCCCGTGGCCGTGGCCACGATCCTGGCCGAGCTCGGCATGACCGGCACGACCCTGGCCGGGGCCCTGCTGCACGACACGGTGGAGGACACGAGCTACTCCCTCGAGCAGCTGCGGCGCGACTTCGGCGACGAGGTGGCCCGCCTGGTGGACGGCGTCACCAAGCTGGACAAGGTCAAGTTCGGCGACGCGGCCCAGGCCGAGACCGTGCGCAAGATGGTGCTGGCCATGGCCGACGACGTGCGCGTGCTGGTCATCAAGCTCGCCGACCGGCTGCACAACGCCCGCACGTGGCGGTACGTGGCGCCCGAGTCGAGCGCGCGCAAGGCCAAGGAGACGCTGGAGATCTACGCCCCGCTGGCCCACCGGCTCGGCATGAACACCATCAAGTGGGAGCTGGAGGACCTGTCCTTCGCCGCGCTCTACCCGAAGGTGTACGCCGAGATCGTCCGGCTGGTGGGGGAGCGGACCCCCGAGCGGGAGAAGAACCTCGCCGCCCTGCGCAGCCAGATCGAGCGGGACCTGCGGGACGCGCGGATCCGCGCCACCGTCACCGGCCGGCCCAAGCACTTCTACTCGATCTACCAGAAGATGATCGTGCGCGGGAAGGACTTCGACGAGATCCACGACCTGATGGGCGTGCGCGTGCTCGTGGACTCGGTGCGGGACTGCTACGGCGCCCTCGGGGTGCTGCACTCGAAGTGGAGCCCGCTGCCGGGCCGCTTCAAGGACTACATCGCGATGCCCAAGCTCAACATGTATCAGTCCCTGCACACCACGGTGATCGGCCCGGGCGGCAAGCCGGTGGAGATCCAGCTGCGCACCCACGAGATGCACCGCCGCGCGGAGTACGGCGTGGCCGCGCACTGGAAGTACAAGGACCAGTCCGCCGCGGGCGCGGCGGGCGCGGGGGACCAGACGCCAGCGTGGCTGCGCTCGGTCATGGACTGGCAGAAGGACACGACGGACCCGAACGAGTTCCTCGAGTCCCTGCGGGCGGAGATCGACGCCGCCGAGGTGTTCGTCTTCACCCCCAAGGGCGAGGTCATGGCCCTGCCGGCGGGGTCCACGCCGGTGGACTTCGCCTACGCCGTGCACACCGAGGTGGGCCACCGCACGATCGGGGCGCGCGTCAACGGCAAGCTCGTACCGCTGAACTCCGAGCTGCACCACGGTGACTGGGTGGAGATCTTCACCTCCCGCACCGAGGGGGCCGGCCCCAGCCAGGACTGGCTGGGCTTCGTGCGCAGTCCCCGGGCCCGGAACAAGATCCGGCACTGGTTCTCGAAGGAGCGCCGCGAGGAGTCCATCGAGAAGGGCAAGGAGCAGCTCACCCGCCAGCTGCGCAAGATGAACCTGCCGCTGCACCAGCTCATGGGCGCGGAGTCCCTCGCCGAGGTGGCGGCCGAGCTGAACCTGCCGGACATCTCCGCGCTGTACGCCGCGATCGGGGACAGCAACGTCTCGGTGCAGAACGTCATCGAGCACCTGGAGAAGCGCCACGCCGTCCCGGAGCCCGAGGAATCCCTCGAGACCGCGCCGATCACGCGCATCACGGCCCCCACCCGGCACCCCGACTCGGGCGTCATGGTCCAGGGCTCCGGGGACGTGCTGGCCAAGCTGGCCCGCTGCTGCACGCCCGTCCCGCCGGACGAGATCATCGGGTTCGTCACGCGCGGGTCCGGCGTCTCGGTGCACCGCGCGGACTGCCGCAACATCGACCAGCTGCGCGCCGAGCCGGACCGCATCGTGGACGTGTCCTGGGCGCCCACCCAGTCCTCGGTCTTCCTCGTGGAGATCCAGGTGGAGGCCCTGGACCGCAAGTCCCTGCTCTCGGACGTCACGCGCGTGCTGGCCGAGCACCACGTGAACATCCTCTCGGCCTCGGTGAGCACCTCCCGCAGCCGGGTGGCTACCAGCCGCTTCGTCTTCGAGATGGGCGATCCCAAGTTCCTGAGCCACGTGCTGTCCTCGGTGCGCCGGATCGACGGCGTGTACGACGTCTACCGCACCTCCGGGCGGCAGCGCGAGGACACCGCGGACCGCTGAGCACGCGGGCGGCCCCGGCCTCACCCCGGGCGCCCCGGCCGGTCGAGCAGCACCTCCAGGGCCCGCCGCGCGTCCGCCATCCCGGCCCGCCGGCGCCGGGCCTCGAACCGGTCCCGGAGCCGCTGCGGGTCGCACCGGGGCACCAGCCGGGCCGCGGCCCGCAGCGCCGCCGGCCCCGTGCCGGTGCGCAGCAGGTCCTCCACGGTCCGCGGCACCGTGGTGCAGCACAGGCCGTGGAGGACCACCACGTCCGCCTCGGCCCCCGGGCCGGGCGCGGGGCGGCCGAGGGCGAGGGCGGACTGCTCGAGGCGCAGGGTGACGGCCCCCGGGTGCAGGGGCCGCCGGTGGTACCGCGTGACGGAGGCCTCGAGCACGCCGGGCGCCTCGCCGCCGGCGTGCACCCACGCCGCCGTCAGCCCCATCGCCGCCCACGGCCCCGCCAGCACGGGCCCGGCCAGGCGCCGTACGGCCGCCGCCCGCCAGCGCACCCCCGCGTCCGCCCCCGCACCTGCCTCCCGACCCGTCGGCCGTCCGTCCGGGGCGCGCGGGTACCGGTCGGCGGGGGCGTAGAGGTCGCCGACGACGTGCACGACCAGGCCCGAGCGCTCCATGGCACGCAGCTCGGCGGCCGTGAACGGCATGCCGGGGACGAGGAAGGGCGGGGGCTCGGCCTGCGCGGTGCTCATCGCCCCAGCGTGCCACCACGACCGAGGGCCCGGCGGATGCCGGGCCCTCGGTGTGGATGACTCACCGCCGCCGCTGCGGCGGTGCGGGAGCGCTCAGCGCAGTCCCTGCGCCGACTTCTGCAGCGTCTCGAGCCACATCCGCCGGGCGTCGAGGGCCTCCTGGGCCTTCGCGATCGCGCGGGCGTCGCCCTTGGACTGCGCTCGGGCCAGGTCCTCCTCGAGCTCGGCGACCTTGTCCTCGAGCTGGCTCAGCGCGGAGTTCGTGCGGGCCTTCGTCTCGGGGTTGGTCTTGCGCCAGTGCTCGTCCTCGGCGGACCTCAGGCCCTCCTCGAGACGGCGGAAGGCCGCCTCCATCCGGGAGACGTCCTTGCGCGGCACGCGGCCGGCCTCCTCCCAGCGGCCCCGCAGCTCGTTGAGCGCCCGGCGCGCGGCCTTGACGTCCTTGACGGGCAGCAGCTTCTGGCCCTCGGCGAGGATCTGCTCCTTGACCTTGAGGTTCTCGCCGTACTCGCGGTCGACCTCGTCGTTGGCCGCCTTGCGGGCGTTGAAGAAGACGTCCTGGGCGGCCCGGAACCGGGCCCACAGGGCGTCGTCCTCCTTGCGGGAGGCCCGCGGGGCCGCCTTCCACTCGTCCATCAGGTCCCGGTAGGCCCCGGCGGTCGCGCCCCAGTCCGTGGAGGTGGACAGGGCCTCGGCGCGCGCGATGAGCTTCTCCTTGGCCGCCTTGGCCTGCGCGTTGGTCGAGTCCAGCTGCGAGAAGAACGCGCGGCGGTGCTTGTCCAGGGTGGTGCGGGCCGTGCGGAACCGCTTCCACAGGGCGTCCTCGACGGACTTGCCGAGGCGCGGGCCGGCCTTCTGGGCCGTCTTCCACTCCTCGAACAGCTCGGCCATGCGGGCGCTGGTGTGCTTCCACTGCACCTGGGCCGGGTCCTTGGCGGCCATGGCCTCGGCCTCGGCCACGATCGCCTCGCGCGTGGCGAGCTGCTCGGCCTGCGCCTTCTCCAGGGCGATCCGCTCGGCGACCTTGAGGTCGTCCAGCCGGGTCTGCAGGGCCTCCACGCGGGCGCGCAGCGCCGGCATGTCACCGATCATGCCGCGCTCGGCGATGGTCTGGCGCAGGTGACCCAGGGTCTTCTGGATCTCCCCGGCCGGCGCGCCGGTGGCCACGCGCTGCTCCAGCAGCATCAGCTGCGAGACGACCTCGTCGTACTTGCGCGCGAAGTAGGCGATGGCCTCCTCGGCCGTGCCGTCGGGGAACTGCCCCACGGGGTGCTGCTCCTCGCCGTCGACCAGCGTGACGTGGCCGTCCTCGCTCACCGTGGCGAAGCGCGCGGCCTCCTCCAGCGGGGTGGAGTACGTCGGCGCCGGCAGCGGGGCGGCCGGCGCGGCCGGGCCCTTGGCCGGGCGCGCCGTGGCCGGCTTCGGCACCCCGGACGGCTTGGGCGCCCCCGGGCGGCCGGGTCGCGGTCCCGGGGTGCCCGACGCCGGCCCGGGCGCGGGGGTGCCGTCGGCCGCGGGGGTCTCAGCGGCGTCCGGGGCGGCGTCCGCGCCCTCGGTGCCGGTGGTCCCGGAGCCGGGGACCTCGTCGCCGTCCGGGGCGGGCGTGGCGTCCGCGGACTCGCCGTACGCCTTCACGGAGGCCACGACGGCCTCGGTCTCGGCGTCGGCCGCCGAGGGCCGGGGGGCCGTGGCCTGGTCGGGCTGGTCGTCCTGGGTGGCAGGGACCTCCGGGGCGTGCTCCGGGGCGGACTGCCCCACGGGCTGCGGGGCGGCCTCCTCGGGGGCCTGCGGGGTGGTCTGCTGGTCGTCGGGTTGCTGACTGGTGGTCACCGCTGGAACTCTCTGCTGGTGCCCTGCACCGGCTGGCGGCCGCAGGGATTCGTGGACACGGTCACGTCCAGCGTACCGGCTGGACCTAGAATGGGACGCCGACCCCCTCAACACTCCCTAGCAGAAGGCGGCCCATGTCCCGCAAGGCATCCCTGTCCGGTTTCCACGAATGGCTTCCCGCGGAGCGGATCGTGGAGCAGCACGTCCTGGACACCCTGCGGCGCACCTTCGAGCTGCACGGCTTCTCCTCGATCGAGACGCGGGCCGTGGAGACCCTCGGCCAGCTGCTGCGCAAGGGGGAGATCGACAAGGAGGTCTACGCGGTCTCCCGGCTGCAGGCCGATCCCGGCGACCGCGCCGAGGCGCCCGACGACCCGAACCGGCTGGCGCTGCACTTCGACCTGACGGTGCCGTTCGCCCGCTACGTGGTGGAGAACGCCGGGCACCTGTCCTTCCCGTTCCGCCGCTACCAGATCCAGAAGGTGTGGCGCGGCGAGCGCCCCCAGGAGGGGCGGGCCCGCGAGTTCACGCAGGCGGACATCGACGTGGTGGGCGACGGCTCCCTGCCGTTCCGCTACGACGTGGACGTCGCGCTGGTCATGGCCGAGGCGCTGGGCTCGCTGCCGATCGGCGACTTCACCATCCGGATCAACAACCGGAAGCTCGCCGAGGGCTTCTACCGCGGCCTGGGCCTGGAGGACACCGCCGGGGTGCTGCGCAACATCGACAAGCTCGAGAAGGTCGGGGCCGAGGAGGTCTCCCGGCTGCTGCAGGCCGAGCTCGGGGCCACGCCGGAGCAGGCCGCGCAGGCCCTGGCCCTGGCCGCCATCCGCACCCCGGACACCTCCTTCGTGGAGCAGGTCCGCGCCCTCGGGGTGGACCACGAGCTGCTGGAGGAGGGGCTCGACGAGCTGGCCGCCGTCGTCGGGGAGCTGCACCGCCGCGCCCCGGGCCGCGCCGTGGCGGACCTCTCGATCGCCCGGGGCCTGGACTACTACACGGGCACCGTGTACGAGACGGTGCTGGCCGGCCACGAGCAGCTCGGCTCGATCTGCTCCGGCGGGCGCTACGACGCCCTCGCGGCCAAGGGCAACCGCACGTTCCCCGGCGTCGGGCTGTCGATCGGCGTGACCCGGCTGCTGATGCGCATGTTCTCCCGGCAGATGGCCACGGCCTCCCGCCCGGTGCCGACCGCCGTGTACGTCGCCCTGACCCACGACGACGACTGGTCGGCCGCACAGGACACCGCCGGCGCGCTGCGCTCGCGCGGCATCGCCGCCGAGGTGGCCGTCTCGGCCGAGAAGTTCGGCAAGCAGATCAAGTACGCGGACCGCCGCGGCATCCCGTTCGTCTGGTTCACCCGGACCGACGAGGCGGGCCGCACCGTCCACGAGGTCAAGGACATCCGCTCGGGCGAGCAGGTCGAGGCCGATCCGCAGTGCTGGATGCCGCCGGCCGAGGACCTGCGCCCGCGGGTCATCGGCGCCTGAGCCGGCGCCGGGCGAGCACGAGGGCCCGCCCGGCGATCCCGGCGGCGAAGACGGCGAGCATCGCCAGCACCGAGGCCGGCGGCAGGGTGGCCGCCAGCACCGCGCACGCCGCGGCCCCCGCGAGGTTGAGCCACCGCGGGCCCGGCACCACGCGCTCGGCGAGCGTGGCGGCGGCGAGGTTGGCGACCGCGTAGTACACGAGCACCCCGAAGGACGAGAGTCCCACCACGGTCAGGACGTCCGTGGTGAGCAGCAGCACCACCACGACGCCGGCCGCGGCCAGCTGTGCCACCCACGGCACCGAGGTGCGCGCCGAGATGCGGGCCAGGGGGCGGGGCAGGTCGCCCTCGCGCGCCATCGCCAGCCCGGTGCGGGAGATCCCGGCGACGAGGTTCAGCATCGAGCCCAGGCAGGCCAGGGCGGCGCCGAGCACGGCGATCCACGCCCACGGCGGCCCGAACAGCACCACGACGGCGTCCCGCACGGCGGTCGGCGAGCCGGCCAGCCGGTCCGGGCCGAGCACGGCCAGCAGGGACACGGTGAGCAGGCCGTAGAGCGCGAGCGTGGCCGCCAGCGCGCCGAGGACGGCCCGGGGGATGGTGCGGCGCGGCGAGCGCACCTCCTCGCCCAGCGTGGCGATCCGCGCGTAGCCGGCGAACGCGAAGAACAGCAGGCCGGCGCCCTGCAGGACCCCCAGCGGTCCGGGGCCGGCGCCGGGCAGGACCGCGCCGCCGTCGGGACCGGGGCCCGGGGCGCGCACCCCGGCCAGGCCGGCGACGATCACCACGGCGAGCACGAGCAGCACGGGGACCAGGATCGCGACCGTGGCCTGCACGGTGCGGGTGATCCCGGCGAGGTTCACCGCCGTCACCCCCACGACGGCGGCGATCGCCACCGCCCGGGCGGCCCCGTCCCCGGCGCCGGACGCGACGGGCACGAGGTACAGGGCGAGCGTGTAGGCCATCGCGGCGATCGAGGCGGACTTGCCGGTGACGAAGCCCCAGCCGGCCACGAACCCCGCCCAGGGCCCGAGCTGGCGGCGGCCGTACACGTAGGCCCCGCCCGAGGTGGGGTGCACCGCCGCGAGCTGGGCCGTGGAGGTGGCGTTGAGCCACGCGGTGGCCCCGGCGAGCAGCAGCGCCAGCGGCACGAGGGTCCCGGCGGCCGCGGCCGCCAGGCCGATGGAGGTGAACACGCCGGCCCCGACCATCGAGCCCACGCCGACGACGATCGCCCCGGGCAGCCCGAGGCGCCGGGCGAGGGCCGCGGGCGGCGGCGTCGGGGCGGGGGACGGGGGGACGGTCACGGTGGCTCCTGGGGGACGGGCGGCGAGGACTGCGCCGCGGGGTCGGGTGGGGACGGCCGGTGGGGCGCCGCGCGGGGACGGCGGGCCCCGGCCACCGACTAGACTCGTCCGGGGCCGGTCGGCGCCGAGGCCCCGCCGGGGTCCCGGCCGCGGACGGCTGAAGACCTACCACACCAGAGAACACACCAGATGAACATCCCGGGGACCCGGGACCGGAAGGACCTCCGTGCTGCGCACCCATCAGCTGGGCGAACTGAACTCCTCGCTCATCAGCCAGACCGTCACCGTCACCGGCTGGGTGGCCCGCCGTCGCGACCACGGCGGCGTGGCCTTCGTGGACCTGCGGGACGCGTCCGGGGTCGCCCAGGTCGTGGTGCGGGACGAGGCCGACTTCGACCCGCTGCGCAACGAGTTCGTCCTGCAGGTCACCGGCACCGTGGAGCGCCGGCCCGAGGGCAACGAGAACCCGCACCTGCCCACGGGCGAGGTGGAGCTGATCGCGGACACGGTGACCGTGCTCAACACCGCCGCCCCGCTGCCGTTCCAGGTGGACGAGCACGTGGAGGTCGGCGAGGAGGCCCGGCTGCGCCACCGCTACCTGGACCTGCGCCGCCCCGGCCCGGCCCGCATCATGCGCCTGCGCTCCGAGGTGAACCGCACGGCCCGCGAGCTGCTGCACTCCGAGGGGTTCATCGAGGTCGAGACCCCCACCCTGACCCGCTCGACGCCGGAGGGCGCGCGGGACTTCCTCGTGCCGGCCCGGCTCTCGCCCGGCTCGTGGTACGCCCTGCCGCAGTCCCCGCAGCTGTTCAAGCAGCTCCTGCAGGTCGGCGGCATCGAGAAGTACTTCCAGATCGCCCGCTGCTACCGGGACGAGGACTTCCGCGCGGACCGCCAGCCCGAGTTCACCCAGCTGGACATCGAGGCCTCCTTCGTCGAGCAGGACGACGTCATCGCCCTCGGCGAGCGGATCGTCAAGGCCGTGTGGTCCCTCGTGGGCGTGGACGTGCCCACCCCCATCCGCCGGATGACCTACCGCGAGGCGATGGAGAAGTACGGCTCGGACAAGCCGGACCTGCGCTTCGGCCTGGAGCTGACCGACCTCACCGCGTACTTCGCCGACACCCCCTTCCGCGTCTTCCAGG
The DNA here is from genome assembly GCF_005877055.1 of Citricoccus sp. SGAir0253. NCBI lineage: Bacteria > Bacillati > Actinomycetota > Actinomycetes > Micrococcales > Micrococcaceae > Citricoccus > Citricoccus sp. SGAir0253. The sequence continues at coordinate 1,504,566 of NZ_CP039424.1, forward strand.
CGCCGTACGTGGGCGCGGTCGTCATGCCGGGCGGGGCCTCCCAGCCGCGCCGGACGCTGGACGCCTGGCAGGAGTGGGCCAAGCAGCGCGGCGCGAAGGGCCTGGCCTACGTGCTCGTGCAGGAGGACGGCTCGCTCACCGGCCCGGTGTCCAAGAACATCTCGGACGAGGAGAAGGCCGGGCTGGCCGCGGCCACCGGCGCGAACCCGGGGGACTGCGTGTTCTTCGCCGCGGGCGATCCCAAGGCCTCCCGCGCCCTGCTCGGTGCCGCCCGCGTGGAGATCGGCCACCGGGTGGGCCTGGTGCGGGACGCCGGCCCGGACCTGCCCGCGGCCGAGGCCGACTGGAGCTTCGTGTGGGTCGTGGACGCCCCCATGTTCGAGCCCGCCGCGGACGCGGAGGCCTCCGGGGACGTGGCCGTCGGCTCGGGCGCGTGGACCGCCGTGCACCACGCCTTCACCTCCCCGCGCCCGGAGTACCTGGACACCTTCGACACCGACCCGGAGAACGCGCTGTCCTACGCCTACGACATCGTGGTCAACGGCAACGAGGTCGGCGGCGGCTCCATCCGCATCCACCAGCGCGAGGTCCAGGAGCGGGTGTTCCGGCTGATGGGCCTGGACCGCGAGTCGGCACAGTCCAAGTTCGGGTTCCTGCTGGAGGGCTTCAAGTACGGCGCCCCGCCGCACGGCGGCATCGCCTTCGGCTGGGACCGCATCGTGGCCCTGCTCGCGGGCACGGACTCCATCCGCGAGGTCATCGCCTTCCCGAAGACGGGCAACGGCTACGACCCGCTCACCGCCGCCCCCGCGCCGATCACCCCGCAGCAGCGCAAGGAGGCCGGGGTGGACGCCAGGCCGGAGCCGAAGGGGGACCACAAGGGCGAGCAGAAGGCCGCGCCGACGGCGGCGCCCGCGGCCGGCCAGGGGTCCGCGGCCGGTGCCTGATCCGGTCCGCAGCCCCGCGCCCGGGCCGCGCGGCCCGGGCGCCGGCCGGCCGCCGACCTGGGCCGGCACGCTCCCGGTGGTCGTGGCGGCCTTCGCCACCCACATGGTCGTCGACCTCGCCACGGACTGGCCGGCACTGGTGCGCTGGGGGCTCGCCCTGGGGGCGGGCCTGGTGGCCGGTGCCATCGGCGTCTCGGCGTGGACGGCCGCGCAGCGCCGCCGCGGGGACGCCGCGGACCGCGGCCGCTGAGCCGCGCCGGGCTCAGCCCCGGCGCGGCGCCGCCAGGTCGTCGGTGTCCACCCACACGGTGAACGGGCCCGAGTTCACGAGCGCGACCTCCATGTGGGCGCCGAAGGCGCCGCGGTGGACCTCCACCCCCTCCGCCGCGAGGCGGTCCGCGAACCGCTCGTAGAGCGGCTCCGCCCGCTCGCCCCGCGCCGCCCGGGACCAGGACGGCCGGCGCCCCCGGCGGACCTCCCCGTACAGGGTGAACTGGCTGACCACGAGCGCCGGGGCGTCCGCGTCCAAGAGCGAGCGCTCGTCCTCGAGCACGCGCAGCTGCGCCACCTTGCGGGCCAGCAGGTCCGCCTCCTCGGCGGTGTCCTCGCCGCACACCCCGAGGAGCACCACGAGCCCGGCCCGGTCCAGCCGGGACACCACCTGCCCGTCGACCGCGACGGAGGCGGACGTGGCACGCTGCAGCAGGGCTCTCATGGTTCCATGGTCGCCCATGGCCGGGCCGGCGCGCCCAGGGCCGGTGGCCGCGCCCCGGCCGGGCGCCGGCGGGCGGTGGCTAGGCTGGAGCGGTGAGTGATCTGTTCAGTGCCCTGGGCGCCGGCGAGCCGGACGAGGCCGGCGACGAGCCCGGCCGCTCCCGTCCCGGCGCCCCCCTGGCGGTGCGGATGCGCCCGCGCACCGTGGACGAGGTGGTCGGCCAGCGCCACCTGCTGCACCCCGGCTCGCCCCTGCGCACGCTCGCCGAGGGCGCGACCGGCGCCGGCCGGGGCGCGGGGCCGTCGTCGCTGATCCTCTACGGCCCGCCCGGCACGGGCAAGACGACCCTCGCCCACGTCATCGCCCGCGGCCCCGGGCGGACCTTCGTGGAGCTGTCCGCCATCAGCTCCGGGGTCAAGGACGTGCGGGCGGTCATGGACCAGGCCCTCACCGACCGCGACCTCTACGGGCGGACCACCGTCCTGTTCCTCGACGAGATCCACCGCTTCAACAAGGCCCAGCAGGACGCGCTGCTGCCGGGCGTGGAGAACCGCTGGGTCGTGCTCGTCGCCGCCACCACCGAGAACCCCTCCTTCTCCGTCGTCGCGCCCCTGCTCTCCCGGTCCCTGGTGCTCACGCTCAAGCCGCTCACGGACGCGGACATCGGCGGGCTGCTGGACCGGGCGGTGGCGGACGAGCGCGGGCTGGGCGGCACCGTCTCGCTCTCGGCCGAGGCGCGCGAGTACCTCGTCCGGATGGCCCAGGGCGACGCGCGGCGCGCCCTGACCACCCTCGAGGCCAGCGCCGGCGTGGCCCTGGACCGGTCCGCCCCCGCGGCGGACGGGGCGGGCGGGGACGGCGTCCCCGAGGTCACCGTGGAGGACGCCGCCCAGGCGATGGACCGCGCGGTGCTGCGCTACGACAAGGCCGGCGACCAGCACTACGACGTCATCAGCGCCTTCATCAAGTCGATCCGCGGCTCGGACGTGGACGCCGCCCTGCACTACCTGGCGCGCATGCTGGAGGCGGGGGAGGACCCGCGGTTCATCGCCCGCCGGCTGATCATCTCGGCCTCCGAGGACATCGGCATGGCCGACCCCACGGCCCTGCAGACGGCGGTGGCCGCGGCCCAGGCCGTGCAGCTCATCGGGATGCCCGAGGGTCGGCTGGTGCTCGCCGAGGCCGTGGTGCACCTGGCCACGGCACCCAAGTCCAACGCCTCGTACACGGCCATCAACGAGGCGGTCGCGGACGTGCGCGCCGGCCGCTCCGGGGAGGTGCCGCCGCACCTGCGGGACGCGCACTATCCCGGGGCCGCGGCGCTCGGCCACGGCCGGGGCTACGTGTACTCCCACGACGCCCCGCACGGCGTGGCCCGCCAGCAGTACGCCCCGGACCCCCTGGTGGGCCGGGACTACTACCGGCCCACGCGCAACGGGGTGGAGCGCACCCTGGGCGACCGCGTCCAGGGGCTGCGCTCGATCATCCGCGGCACCCCGCCGCCCGCGCGCCCCGCCCCCGCGTCCGGGGCCGGGGCTTCGCCGTCCGCGGACACCGCCACGGACGCGGCCGCGGGGGACGCCGGCCGGGACTAGGGTGAGGGTGTCCGTACCCGCCCAGACCGCGGCCGGACCCCGGGGGCGGACCCCACCGGTCCCCACCGCACCCGTGCCGCGGAGATCGGAGACTGCGCCCATGTCCACTCCTGCCCACGACCCCGCCCGCCGCCTCGTGCCGAACACGGCCGAGGTCGACTACCGGATCCTGCGGACCGTCGCCACGTACGACGAGGCCCAGGAGCTGGTCGACCGGCTCTCGGACGGTGGCTTCCCGGTGGAGAAGGCCCGGATCGTCGGCACGGGGCTGCGGTCCGTCGAGCAGGTCACCGGCCGCCTGACCACGGGCCGCGCCGCCGCGCGGGGCGCGCTGAGCGGCCTGTGGTTCGGCCTGATGATCGGCATCCTGTTCCTCCTCCTCGCCCCGAGCGCCGGCTGGGCCACGATCCTGCTGATGACGCTCGGCTTCGGCGCGGTGTGGGGCGCGATCTTCGGGGCGCTCGGCCACGCGGCCACGCGCGGGCGCCGCGACTTCTCCTCCGTGCAGGTCATGGAGGCGGAGTCCTACGACGTCCTCGTGGAGGCCAGCCACGTGGCCCAGGCCGCCCAGGTGGCCGACGGCCGGCCGATGCCGGAGGCCCCGCAGGCATAGCCGCTGCGCGGGGCGGCGCGTCCGGCACGGTGCCCCGCGGCTGGTAGACTGTCCTGCTGTCTGGCAAGCGCCGCCAGTCCCCCCGCACCGCCCCCGGCCCCGCCGGAGGGCCGCGGGGACCCGTTCCCGCCCGGCGGCGCTGCAGCGATGACGGGCAGCGGCATGCCCCTCAGCTCTCCCGGGAACCGACGGGGAGGCCAGGTTCCGGTCCACCCTTGTCACCCCGCGGGTCCTCCCGTGTCGTGCGGGCCGGAGACAAACCAGAACCCTGCCGCCTGACAGGAAAGGACCCTCGTGGCTTCCAACCTCCGTACCCGCCGCACCGTGCGCCACTCGCGCGCGCTCGGCATCGCCCTGACCCCCAAGGCCGAGAAGTACATGGAGCGCCGTCCGTACGGCCCCGGCCAGCACGGCCGTGCCCGTCGCAAGGCCGACTCCGACTACTCGGTGCGCCTCAAGGAGAAGCAGCGCCTGCGCGCGCAGTACAACATCCGCGAGGCGCAGATGCGCCGCTACTTCGAGGAGGCCAAGCGCACCTCCGGCCTGACCGGTGAGAACCTGGTCGAGCTGCTCGAGATGCGCCTGGACGCCCTCGTGCTGCGCGCCGGCTTCGCCCGCACCATCGCGCAGGCCCGCCAGATGGTCGTGCACCGCCACATCATGGTGGACGGCGCCCGCGTGGACCGCCCGTCCTTCCGCGTGAAGGAGGGCCAGCTGATCCACGTGCACTCCCGCTCCGAGAAGATGGTGCCGTTCCAGATCTCCGCCACCGGCGCCCACCAGGAGGTGCTGCCGGCCGTCCCGGGCTACCTGGACGTCGAGATCGAGAAGCTGCAGGCCAAGCTGGTCCGCCGCCCGAAGCGCTCCGAGGTCCCCGTGACCTGCGAGGAGCAGCTCGTGGTGGAGTACTACGCACGCTGATCCCGCCGCGGATCCGCAGTGCCGCGGCCCCCGGGCCGCACGACCGTGAACCCGGCCTCCCGCGTGGAGGCCGGGTTCCGGCGTTAAGGCCGGTCCCGGCACCGGCCCCCGGGCCGGGCGCGCGGTTCCACCCCCGCGCCCCGGCACCGGTAAGGTGGACCAGTCACTCCCGGAAAGGATGTGCAGTGATCAAGCGCGTATTGCTCGTGGGCGTCGGCGCGGCGGCCGGCTGGCTCGGCCACTCGATGCTCGGGCGCGGCCGCGACGCGGCCGCCGTCAAGGCGGAGGAGACCCTCCGGAACACCCTCAACCCCGAGTACCTCGGCCGCAACGCGGGCCAGGCCGCCGCCACGGCCCTGGCCGCCAGCGCCCGCTCCTTCGCGGCCCAGCTGCGCGATGAGGTCCCCGCCTGGCGCACCGTCCAGCCGCCGGCGGCCGTGACCGATCCGGCCCGCGCCACCATCGCGGGCACCGCCGCCGACACCCCCCGATCCACCGACGCACGAAAGCAGTCATGAAGTCCCAGGAAATCGCCAGCCGCTGGCTGTCCTTCTTCGAGAAGAAGGACCACACCGTCGTCCCCTCGGCCTCGTTGGTCTCCCCGGACCCGTCCCTGCTGTTCACGATCGCCGGCATGGTCCCGTTCATCCCGTACTTCCTCGGCCAGGAGACCCCGCCGTACCGCCGCGCCACCACGGTGCAGAAGTGCATCCGCACCGCGGACATCGAGGAGGTCGGCAAGACCGTCCGCCACGGCACCTTCTTCCAGATGTGCGGCAACTTCTCCTTCGGCGACTACTTCAAGGAACAGGCCATCCCGTTCGCGTGGGAGCTGCTGACCACGCCGCTGGACCAGGGCGGCTACGGCCTCGACCCCGAGCGTCTGTGGGTCACCGTGTACGAGGAGGACGACGAGGCCGAGCGCATCTGGCGCGAGGAGGTCGGCGTGCCCGCCGAGCGGATCCAGCGCCTGGGCAAGAAGGACAACTACTGGCACACGGGCCAGCCCGGCCCGGGCGGCCCCGACTCCGAGATCTTCTACGACCGCGGCCCGCAGTACGGGGCCGAGGGCGGTCCCGCGGCGGACGACAACCGCTACATGGAGATCTGGAACCTCGTCTTCATGCAGTACCAGCTGTCCGCCGTCCGCTCCGGCACGGACTTCGACGTGGCCGGGGAGCTCGAGAACAAGAACATCGACACGGGCCTGGGCCTGGAGCGCCTGGCCATGATCCTGCAGGGCGTGGAGAACATGTACGAGACGGACCAGGTCCGTCCCGTGCTGGACCGCGCCGCCGCGCTGGCCGGCCGCGAGTACACCTCCACCGAGGACCCGCAGGACCCGCACTACGCCGACGACGTGCGGCTGCGCATGATCGCCGACCACGTCCGCTCCGCGCTGATGCTCATCACCGACGGCGTGGTCCCGGGCAACGAGGCGGGGGGCTACGTGCTGCGCCGGCTGATCCGCCGGGCCGTGCGCGCCATGCGCCTGATGGGCGTCACCGACCCGGTGCTGCCCGAGCTGCTGCCGGTCTCGCGCGACGCCATGGTGGGCACCTACCCCGAGATCGGCCGCGACTTCGAGCGGATCTCCCGGATCGCGTACAACGAGGAGAAGGCGTTCCTGCGCACCATCACCGCGGGCACCGCGCGGCTGGACGGCGCGGTCGCCGCCGCCCGCGCCCAGGACGCCGAGCGCCCGGGGATCTCCGGGGCGGACGCCTTCGAGCTGCACGACACCTACGGCTTCCCGATCGACCTGACCCTGGAGATGGCCGCCGAGGCCGGCGTCTCCGTGGACGAGGCCGGCTTCCGCGCGCTCATGACCGAGCAGCGCGACCGGGCCCGCCAGGACGCCAAGGCGAAGAAGTCCGGGCACGTGGACTCCTCGGCCTACCGGGTGCTCCACGCCGAGGGGGACACCGTCTTCACCGGCTACACCGAGCACACCACCGAGTCCCGCATCCGCGGACTGCTGGCCGAGGGCCAGCCCGTGCGGTCGGCGTCCGCCGGCCAGGAGCTGGAGCTCGTGCTGGATGCCACGCCGTTCTACGCCGAGTCCGGCGGCCAGGCCGCCGACACCGGGCTGATCACCGGGAACGGCTTCGTCGTCGAGGTCCTGGACGTCCAGGCCCCCGTGAAGGGGCTCAGCGTCCACCGCGTGCGGGTGCGCCAGGGCGAGGTGCCCGCCGGCGCCACCGCCGTCGGGGCCATCGACCTGCAGCGCCGCCTGGACGCGCAGAAGGCGCACACCGGCACGCACCTCGTGCACGCGGCGCTGCACCAGGTCCTCGGCCCGGAGGCCACCCAGTCCGGCTCCTTCAACAAGGAGGGCTACCTGCGGTTCGACTTCCGCTGGGGCGAGGCGATGTCCGAGATGGCCCGGACCGAGGTCGAGGACGTCTCCAACATCGCCATCCGGGACAACTACCCCGTGATCACCCGCGAGATGTCCCTGGCGGACGCCCGCGAGCTCGGCGCCATGAGCCTGTTCGGGGAGAAGTACGGGGACCGGGTGCGCGTCGTCGAGGTCAACGGCGCCTGGTCCCGCGAGCTGTGCGGCGGCACCCACGTCGGGGCCACCGCGGAGATCGGGACCCTGGCGCTGCTCGGCGAGCAGTCCGTCGGCTCCGGCAACCGTCGCGTCGAGGCCCTCGTGGGGCTGGACGCCTTCCGGCACCTGGCCACCGAGCGCACGCTCGTCAACGAGCTGACCAGCATGCTCAAGGTCCCGGCCGAGCAGGTGCGGGACCGCATCGAGGGCACGCTCGCCCGCCTCAAGGAGGTCGAGAAGCAGCTGGCCGCGCTGCGCGCGAGCCAGCTGCAGGCCGAGGCGGGCCGGCTCGCCGACCAGGCCGTCGAGGTCTCCGGCGTGACCGTCCTGGCCCACGACGCCGGCCCCGTCGGCTCCGGCGACGAGCTGCGGACCCTCGCCCTGGACCTGCGCTCCCGGCTCGAGAACGCCCGCGGCACCGCGGCGGGGACCCCCGTCGTCGTGGCCCTGGCCGGCGTGGCCAAGGACCGCCCGCTCGTGGTCGTGGCGACGAGCCCGGCCGCCCGCGAGGCCGGCCTGCGGGCCGGCGCGCTCGTCAAGACGGCGTGCGGCGTGCTCGGCGGCGGCGGCGGCGGCAAGGACGACGTGGCGCAGGGCGGCGGCCAGGACGTCACGCGGATCGCGGACGCCCTCGCCGCGGTCCGCCAGGCCGTGTCCTCGGCGGCCGCGGTCGCGTGAGCGGAGCCGTGACCGGACCGTTCGTCCGGGGCGTGCGCCTGGGGGTGGACGTGGGCCGCGCCCGCGTCGGCCTCGCCGCGTCCGACCCGGACGGCATCCTGGCCACGCCCGTGCGCACGCTGCGGCGTGACGCCCGCCGCGGCTCCGACCGGCGCCAGGTGGTGCGGGAGGCCCTCGAGCGGGACGCGGTGGTCGTGTACGTGGGCCACCCCGTGAACCTGCAGGGCCGCCCCACGGCGTCCACCGAGGACGCGGTAGGGTATGCCGAGGACCTCGCCGCGGAGCTGGCGCGCGCCGGCAGCCGTGCCGTCGTCCGCCTCGTCGACGAGCGGCTGAGCACCGTCACGGCCCACCGGCAGCTCCACGAGGCCGGGCGGGCGGGCCGGTCCCACCGCGAGGTGGTGGACCAGGTGGCCGCGGTGCAGATCCTGGAGCAGGCACTTGACATGCAACAATCGCTCCAGCGGGACGCGGGCCGTCCCGTCGTCGTGCCTGGAGACGACGCGAGCGACGGAGAGGACGTGACGCGTGGCCGATCGGAGTCCTGAGGACCCCCGGGACGGGCAGTCGCCCCTGCCGGACGACCGGGCCGCCCACGGGGGACCCGACGAGACGCAGGACGAGGCGCCGCGGGACTGGGCGGCCCCCGGTGCCGGGTCCCCCGACGGGCCGGTGCTGGAGGAGGACCGCCGCGAGTACCCCGTGCCGTCCGGCTCGCACGCCGCGACGGGCGGCGAGCTCGGGACGGTCATCGTCCGTCCCGCCGGCCGCAAGGGCTACCAGACCGTCACCCTCAACCCGGACCGGGCACGCGACTCCGCCAAGCGGGAGGCCCGCCGTCGCCGGCGCCGCCGCCGCACCATCGCCCTGGCCTCGGCCTTCGGCGTGTTCGTCCTGCTCCTGGCCGGCCTGTCGCTGGCCGTGAAGGGGCTGCTGCCGCAATTGAACCCGGAGGACTACCCCGGCCCCGGCGGCGAGGAGGTGACCTTCACCGTCAATGCCGGCGAGGGGCCCCTGGCCATCGGCGGCCGGCTCGAGGACGAGGACATCGTCGCCAGCCGGGAGGCGTTCATCGAGGCCGTCAACCAGTCTCGCTCGGAGAACTCCATCCAGCCGGGGGAGTACCCGCTGAAGCGGCAGATGAAGGCCGCGGACGCGGCCTCCGTGCTGCTGCGCGAGGGCGTGGGCCAGGTGCACTACGTGGCCATCAACCGCGGCATGAGGATCACCGAGGCGTTCGAGGCGATCTCCTCGTCCACGGGGCTCCCCGTGGACGAGCTCGAGGAGGCCGCCGAGGACCCGACCGCCTTCGGCCTGCCGGAGGGGGCGCCGAGCCTCGAGGGGTACCTGCACCCGGGGGAGTACCGGTTCCCCGTGGACGCCGGGGCCGAGGAGGTGCTCACGCTGCTCACCGAGCCGACCTTCGCCGCCCTCGAGGAGCGCGGCGTCACGGACGAGGAGGCGCAGTTCCGCGCGGTGACCATCGCCTCGATCCTCGAGGCCGAGGCACTGCCGAAGGACTACGCCACGGTCGCGGGCATCATCGAGAACCGCCTGCACCCGGACAACCCGGAGACCGGCGGGTACCTGCAGATCGACGCGACCGTCATCTACGGCCTGGGCACCCGCCAGCTCCAGTTCTCCGAGGAGGAGAAGCGGGACGCGGGCAACGAGTACAACACGTACGTGCACCGCGGGCTGCCGCCGGGACCGATCGGCGCCCCGTCCACGGCCGCGCTCGACGCCGCCGCCGACCCCCAGCAGAACGACTACTACTACTGGGTCACGACCAACATCGAGACGGGCGAGACGAAGTTCTCCCGGGACTACGCCCAGCACCGGCAGTACCAGGAGGAGTACCGGCGGTACTGCGCCGAGAACGCCGAGGTCTGCGGTGGCTGACCCGGCCGGGCTGCGGGCGGGGGTGCTCGGCCACCCGATCGGGCACTCCCGCTCCCCGGTGCTGCACGCCGCGGCCTACGCGACGCTGGGCCTGGACATCGACTACCGCGCCCACGACGTCACGCCCGGGCAGCTGGCCGGGTTCATGGGCTCGCTGGGGGACGCGGACGGGCCGGCGCCCGGGGAGTGGCTCGGGCTGTCCGTGACCATGCCGCTCAAGGGCGAGATGGTCCGGTTCATGCACCGGCTCTCGCCGCGCGTGGAGCGGCTCGGCGTGCTCAACACGGTCGTGCGGGACGCGGACGGGACGCTCACGGGACACAACACGGACGTGGACGGCATCGTCGAGGCCCTCGGTTTCGCCGGGTTCCGCCGGGACCCGGCCGGCGGGCGCCTGGGCGTCCTCGGCGGCGGCGGGACCGCCGCGGCGGCCATCGCCGCCGCGGACCGGATGGGCCTGGACGGCGTGGACCTCTTCGTGCGCACCCCCGCCCGCGCCGCCGGGCAGGCGGACCTGGCGCGCGCGCTGGACCTGGACGCCGCCATCCGGCCCCTCGCCGAGTTCCCGACGGCGGCCCCGGGGTTCCGAGCCGTCGTCGCCACCCTGCCCCCGCGCGCCGCCGACCCGGTGGCCGGGGCGCTCGAGGGGGCCTCGGCCTCCGGGCCGGCGGGTGCCGACGCGCTGCCCCCGCTGCTGGACGCGGCCTACGACCCCTGGCCCTCCGCGCTGGCCACGGCGTGGCGGCACCGCGGCGGCCAGGTGGTGAGCGGACTGGAGATGCTGCTGTACCAGGCGGTCGAGCAGGTGCGGCTGTTCACCGAGCGCCTGCGGACGGACGGCACCGGGGCCGATTGGCCGGCCGTCACCGACGCGATGGCGCGCTCCGTGGGCCTGCCCGCCCGCTAGGGAGGCCGGGGCCCGTCGCGCGGCCCCGGGCCGGCACTCCGTCCCCGCCCGTCACACCGCCGGGACGGCGCCGCCCCCGTGAGAGAATCGAATCCATGGTGCGCTGGTTGACAGCGGGCGAATCACATGGGCCCGCACTCGTTGGAATCATCGAAGGGCTGCCCGCGGGCATCCCCCTGACGACCGCCATGGTCCAGGACGCCCTCGCGCGCCGCCGCCTCGGCTACGGCCGCGGGGCCCGGATGAAGTTCGAGAAGGACCAGGTCACCCTGCTCGGTGGCGTGCGGCACGGTTCCACCCTGGGCTCGCCCGTCGCCATCGAGATCGGCAACACGGAGTGGCCGAAGTGGGACAAGGTCATGTCGGCCGACCCCGTGGACGCCGACGAGCTCGAGGGCCTGGCCCGCAACGCGGCCCTCACCCGCCCCCGGCCCGGCCACGCCGACCTCGCCGGGATGCAGAAGTACGGCTTCGACGAGGCCCGCCCGCTGCTCGAGCGCGCCTCCGCGCGCGAGACCGCGGCCCGCGTGGCCCTGGGCACCGTCGCCTCCTCCTTCCTGGCCCAGTTGGGCATCCGCACCGTCTCGCACACCACCGCCGTGGGCACGGTCTCCGTGCCGGAGGAGGCGGCGCTGCCGACCCCGGACGACGTGGTCGCGCTGGACGCCGACCCGCTGCGCTGCTTCGACGAGCCCACCTCCGAGGCGATGGTCGCCGAGGTGGACGCGGCCCACAAGGAGGGCGAGACCCTCGGCGGCGTGGTGGAGGTGCTCGCCTACGGCGTGCCCGTGGGGCTCGGCAGCCACGTGCACTGGGACCGGCGGCTGGACTCGCGGCTCTCCGGCGCGCTCATGGGCATCCAGGCCATCAAGGGCGTCGAGGTCGGCGACGGCTTCACGACCGCCGCCCGCCGCGGCACCGCCGCCCACGACGAGATCCTGCGCGGCGAGGACGGCCACCCGCGGCGCGCCACGAACCGCGCCGGCGGCATCGAGGGCGGCATGAGCACCGGGGGAGTGGTCCGCGTGCGCGCCGGCATGAAGCCCATCGCCACGGTGCCGCGTGCCCTGCGCACCGTGGACACCGCCACCGGCCAGGACACCCGAGCCCACCACCAGCGCTCGGACGTGTGCGCCGTGCCCGCGGCCGGCGTGGTGGCCGAGGCCATGGTGGCCCTCGTGCTGGCCCAGGCCGTGCTCGAGAAGTTCGGCGGCGACTCCGTGGCCGAGACCCGGCGCAACCTGGACGCGTTCACGGCCGGCCTCGCGCCGCTGCCCACGCCCGCGGCCGGTGTGGCCGCCGACGAGCCCATGGGCGACCCGCTGCAGTGACGCCCGGACGCGCCGTCGGCTGGTCCCCGCGCCGGCCGATCGTGCTCGTCGGGCCCATGGGGTCCGGCAAGTCCACGGTCGGTGCCGCCCTGGGCCGCGCCCTGGGCCTGGAGCGGCTGGACGCGGACGAGCTGTTCGAGGCCGACCACGGGCCCATCCCCGAGTACTTCACCGCCCACGGCGAGCCGGCGTTCCGCCGGGCGGAGGAGCAGGTCATCGACGAGGCCCTGCGCCGGCCCGGCCCCCGGGTGCTGTCCCTCGGGGGCGGGGCCGTGCTGAGCGCCCTCACGCGGTCCCGGCTCGCCGCCTGCCACGTGGTGTTCCTCACGGTCGACGAGGAGGTGGCACTGCGCCGCCTGGGCGGCGGGGAGGGGCGCCCCGTGCTCGCGGGGGACCCCGGCCGGACGTGGCGGCGCATCCTCGCCGAGCGCGAGGGGCTGTACCGTGAGGTGTCCGACTGGACGGTCGACACCACCGGCCGCACGGCCCACCAGCTGGCCGAGACCATCACCCGCCTCGTGCGCGAGGCGGAGACCGCATCACCCACCCCAGGAGCTGTCCATCCATGACTGAACCGATCGATCCGACGCCGGCGACCGACGACGCCACCGTCATCCCCGTCTCCGGCGGGTCCGCCGCGGCGGCCGCGGGCGGGTACGACGTCGTCGTGGGCAAGGGCCTGCTCGGCCGGCTGCCGGAGATGCTCGGCCCGGCCGTGCGCCGCGTCCTGGTGATCCACCCCCGTGCCCTGCGCGCCACCGGGGACGTGGTCAAGGCCGACCTGGAGACCGCCGGGTTCACGGCCCTGACCGCCGAGATCCCGGACGCCGAGGAGGGCAAGCACATCCAGGTGGCCGCGTTCTGCTGGCAGGTGCTGGGCCAGAACGACTTCACCCGCTCGGACGCGATCGTCGCCGTGGGCGGCGGCTCCGTGACGGACGTGGCCGGCTTCGTGGCCGCCACGTGGCTGCGCGGGGTGCGCGTGGTCCACCTGCCCACCACCCTGCTCGGCATGGTGGACGCCGCCGTGGGCGGCAAGACCGGCATCAACACCGCCGAGGGCAAGAACCTGGTGGGCGCGTTCCACCCGCCGGCCGGCGTCCTGGCCGACCTGGACACCCTGCTCACCCTGCCGCCCAACGAGCTGGTCTCCGGGCTGGCCGAGGTGGTCAAGTGCGGGTTCATCGCCGACCCCGCGATCCTGGACCTCATCGAGTCCTCGCCCGAGCAGGCCCAGAACCCCCACTCGGCCCAGCTGCGGGAGCTGATCGAGCGCTCGATCGCCGTGAAGGCCCGGGTCGTCTCCGAGGACCTGCGCGAGTCCGGGCTGCGCGAGATGCTCAACTACGGCCACACCCTGGGCCACGCGATCGAGCTCGCCGAGCGCTACCAGTGGCGCCACGGCGCCGCGGTCTCGGTCGGCATGGTGTTCGCCGCCGAGCTCTCCCGCTCGGTGGGCCGGCTCGACGACGCCACCGCGGACCGCCACCGGAGCATCCTCGAGTCGCTCGGGCTGCCCACCTCCTACGCCGCGGGGCGCTGGGAGACCCTGCTGGACGGGATCCGGCGCGACAAGAAGAACCGCGGCGACCAGCTGCGCTTCGTCCTGCTGGACGGCCTGGCCCGCCCCACCACCTACGACGTCCCGGACGCCTCGCTGCTGTTCGCGACCTACCAGGAGATCGCCGAGTAGGGTCCCCGGCCCGGGGCCGGGCCGGGGATCCCCTAGAATGGTCGACTGGACTTCCCACGGGACCCCGCCGGCACCGCCCGCCCGGGGCGTCCCCCCCACGGATACAGACGGAGAGCACTGTGGCAACCAGCAACGACATCAAGAACGGCACCGTCCTGAAGATGGACGGCCACCTGTGGAACGTGATCGAGTTCCAGCACGTGAAGCCGGGCAAGGGCGGCGCCTTCGTGCGCACCAAGATGAAGAACATCACCACGGGCAAGCTCGTGGACAAGACCTTCAACGCCGGCGCCAAGGTCGAGACCGCCACCGTGGACCGCTCGGACTACGAGTACCTGTACCAGGACGGCGAGGACTTCGTGTTCATGGACCTGGACACCTACGACCAGATCACCGTCTCCCCGGCCGTGGTCGGCGACGCCGCCCACTTCATGCTGGAGAACCAGAAGGTGACCATCGCCATGAACGAGGGCACCCCGCTGTACCTGGACATGCCGCCGTCGGTGGTCCTGGAGATCACCTACACCGAGCCGGGCCTGCAGGGCGATCGCTCCTCCGCCGGCACCAAGCCGGCCACCGTGGAGACCGGCTACGAGATCCAGGTGCCGCTCTTCGTGGAGCAGGGCACCAAGGTCAAGGTGGACACCCGCACGGGTGACTACCTCGGCCGCGTGAACGACTGATCCGCCGGTGAGCGCACGAGGAAAGGCGCGACGGCGCGCCCTCGAGATCCTCTTCGAGGCCGGCCAGCGCGGGACGGACCCCCAGGAGGGGATCTCCGCCCGCCGGTCGGCCACGGAGCAGGTGATCAACCCCTACACCGTGGAGATCATCCAGGGCGTGCTGGCCGAGCAGGAGCGGATCGACGAGATCCTGTCCTCCTACGCCCAGGGCTGGACGCTGGACCGGATGCCCGCCGTGGACCGGTCCATCCTGCGGATCGGCGCGTGGGAGCTGCTGTTCAACGACGACGTCCCGGACGGCGTGGCCGTGGCCGAGGCCGTCTCGATGGCCAAGGAGCTCTCCACGGACGCCTCGCCCGAGTTCGTCAACGGGCTGCTGGGGCGCATCCAGCAGCTCAAGCCCACCCTGCTCGACTGAGCGGGCCCGGCCGGCGGACCGCCGGGTGCCCGGCGTCCGGCCCCGGTGTGGCGCATCGCACCGTCGCGGTCCGCCGCCGACCGGCCCGTCCGGGCGGCCGGCGGCGGCCGCGGTGGTAGGCTGGTCGGCGGACCAGACACACCCCGACCGGGGTTGCGTTTCCTTTAAGTTCCGTCCTGTGAGGCGGGGAAGGAGGCCGGTGTTGGCACTGTCACCGGGACCCCACGGGTCCCCACAGGCTGAACCCCGAGCTGCGCGGACCGTGATGACGGCCGCGGACATCGACCGGGCACTGACCCGGATCGCCCACGAGATCCTCGAGGCCAATCGCGGCCCGTCCGGGCTCGTGCTGCTGGGCGTCCCGCGCCGGGGCGTCCCGCTGGCCGCACGCCTCGCGGCGAAGCTGGAGCGGATCGAGCCGGGCTTCGCGGCCGCCGCGTCCACCGGCCAGCTCGACGTCACGCTCTACCGCGACGACCTGCGCCGCTCCACCTCCCGCACCCCGGCCCCCACCCACCTGCCGGACTCCGGCATCGACGGCGCCACGGTGATCCTCGTGGACGACGTCCTCTACTCCGGGCGCACCATCCGGGCCGCCCTCGACGCCCTGAACGACTTCGGCCGTCCCGCCGCCGTCCGGCTCGCCGTCCTGGTGGACCGGGGCCACCGCGAGCTGCCGATCCGGGCCGACTTCGTGGGCAAGAACCTGCCGACCTCCACCGCCGAGCGCGTGCAGGTGCGCCTCGTCGAGGTGGACGGACCGGACGGCACGGGCGAGGTGACGGCGGACGCCGTGGCGATCGTCGACGTGCCGCGCCCGGCGGGCGGTGCCGCGTGAGGCACCTGCTCTCCACCCAGGACCTGTCCCGGGCCGACGCGCTGCGGATCCTGGACACCGCCGAGGAGATGTCCGCCGTCTCCGGGCGCGAGGTCAAGAAGCTGCCGGCCCTGCGCGGGCGCACCGTGGTCAACCTCTTCCTGGAGGACTCGACCCGCACCCGGATCTCCTTCGAGGCCGCCGCCAAGCGCCTCAGCGCGGACGTGATCAACTTCTCCGGCAAGGGCTCCTCGGTGTCCAAGGGGGAGTCGCTCAAGGACACCGTGCAGACGCTCGAGGCGATCGGCGCCGACGCGATCGTCATGCGGCACTGGGGCTCGGGCGCCGCCGCCCAGCTGGCCGCCTCGGGCTGGATCAGCTCGGCGGTGGTGAACGCCGGGGACGGCACCCACGAGCACCCCACCCAGGCGCTGCTGGACGCGCTGACGCTGCGCCGCCACCTGGCCCGGCGCCACGGGGTGGCCCCGCACGGCACGGACCTGGCCGGGATGCGGGTCGTCATCGTGGGGGACATCCTGCACTCCCGCGTGGCCCGGTCGAACCTGTGGCTGCTGACCACCCTCGGCGCCGAGGTCACCCTCGCGGCCCCGCCCACCCTCGTGCCCGTGGGCACCGAGGACTGGCCGTGCACCGTGACGTACTCGCTCGACGAGGCCCTCGCCTCCGGGCCGGACGCCGTGATGATGCTGCGCGTGCAGTCCGAGCGCATGCACGCCGCCTTCTTCCCCTCGGCCGCCGAGTACACCCGCTCGTGGGGCCTGACCGACGACCGGCTCGCCCTGCTGGAGTCCGCCGGCCCGGGCGACGCCCTCATCATGCACCCCGGCCCCATGAACCGGGGCCTGGAGATCTCCGCCGCCGCCGCGGACTCGGCGCGCAACACCGCCCTGGAGCAGGTGGCCAACGGCGTCTCCGTGCGCATGGCCGTGCTCTACCTCGTGCTCTCCGGCGGTGCCGGCGGGCCC
Source organism: Citricoccus sp. SGAir0253 (assembly GCF_005877055.1). Classification (NCBI taxonomy): domain Bacteria; kingdom Bacillati; phylum Actinomycetota; class Actinomycetes; order Micrococcales; family Micrococcaceae; genus Citricoccus; species Citricoccus sp. SGAir0253. Next base: position 1,521,329 of record NZ_CP039424.1, read on the forward strand.
GTGCCCACCCCCGTCCCGACCCGCCGCCAGGAGGCCACCGCGTGAGCGCCACCGCCCGATACCTCATCACCGGCGGGACCCTGCCGGACGGCACCACCGGGGACGTCCTCGTCGAGGACGGCCTGCTGGCCGCCGTCGGGACGGACGCCCGGGACCGGGCCGCCGCCGCGGGGCCCGACGCCGGCCCGCTCGAGACGCTGGATGCCACCGGCCGCGTGGTGCTGCCCGGGCTGGTGGACCTGCACACCCACCTGCGCGAGCCGGGCCGGGAGGACGCCGAGACCGTCGAGACCGGCACGCGCGCGGCCGCCATGGGCGGGTTCACCTCGGTGCACGCGATGGCCAACTCGACGCCGGTGGCGGACTCCGCGGGCGTCGTCGAGCAGGTCTGGCAGCTGGGCCGCGAGGCCGGCTGGTGCGACGTGCACCCCGTGGGCGCCGTGACCGTGGGCCTGGCGGGGGAGCGGCTCGCCGAGCTCGGCGCGATGGCCGCCTCGCGCGCCGAGGTGCGCGTGTTCTCCGACGACGGGATGTGCGTGGCCGACCCCGTGCTGATGCGCCGGGCCCTGGAGTACGTCAAGGCCTTCGACGGCGTGATCGCCCAGCACGCGCAGGAGCCGCGGCTGACCGAGGGCGCGCAGATGAACGAGGGCGCCCTGTCCTCCGTGCTCGGCCTGGCCGGCTGGCCGGCCGTGGCCGAGGAGGCGATCATCGCCCGCGACGTGCTGCTGGCCCAGCACGTGGGCTCGCGGCTGCACGTCTGCCACGTGTCCACGGCCGGCTCCGTGGAGATCATCCGCTGGGCCAAGGAGCGCGGGATCGAGGTCACGGCCGAGGCGACCCCCCACCACCTGTTGCTCACCGAGGAGCTCGTGCGCAGCTACGACCCGGTGTACAAGGTCAACCCGCCGTTGCGCCGGGAGGCCGACGTCATGGCGCTGCGCGAGGGGCTGGCGGACGGGACGATCGACACGATCGGCACCGACCACGCGCCGCACACCGCGGAGACCAAGGAGTGCGAGTGGACGGTCGCCGCGATGGGCATGACCGGACTCGAGACCGCCCTGCCCGTGGTGCAGCACGCCCTCGTGGACACCGGCCTGATGGACTGGGCCGGGATCTCGCGGGTGCTCAGCTCCACGCCGGCGCGCATCGCCCGGCTCGGCGACCAGGGCAGGATCTCGCCCGAGGGCGTGTTCGAGCTCGGCGCCCCCGCCAACCTCACCGTCTACGACCCGGCGGTCACCCGCACGATCGACCCGGACACCCACGCCACGCGCTCCCGGAACAGCCCGTACCGCGGCATGTCCCTGCCCGGCCAGGTGACGGACGTGTTCAACCACGGCCACCCCGTGGTGCGCGACCGCGCCCTGGCCACGCCCCGCACGTACTAGACCCCCGCCCCGGGAAGGAAGCCCCACCGTCGTGAACGACTACAGCGCCCAGTACACCCTCATCGCGATCCTCACCGCCGTGGCGCTGGCCGCCGTCGCGTTCCTGATGTGGTGGGGCTGGCGCAACCGGAAGCGACGCCAGCGGGACCTCGCCGCCCCCGCCCCCGTGCCGGCGCGGCTGCTCGAGGCCGAGCCGGTCGCGGCGGCCGAGGGCATGTACGTCAGCACCGTCCGCGGCCGGGACCACCTGGACCGCGTGGCCGTGCACGGCCTCGGCCTGCGGACCAACGCCCGCCTCGAGGTGCACCCCGAGGGCGTCGCGGTCCTGCGCCAGGGTGCCGCCAACCACCTCATCCCCGCCGCCGACCTCGTCGCGGTGGAGCTCGGGGCCGGCATGAGCGGCAAGTTCGTCGAGCGCGGCGGACTGCTCGTGGTGACCTGGCGCCTCGGCGGCCAGGAGGTCTCCACCGGCTTCCGGACCCGCTTCGCCGCCGAGCGCGACCCGCTGCGCGCCGCCGTCGAGGCCCTCCTGCGCGACCACCACGGCCCGGCCCACGCCGCGGCCTGACTGACCCCCACCGACCACCCCCAGCAGATGGAGTAGCTCACGTGAGCCTGTTGAACACCGAACCGGCCGGCCCGGCCCTCCTCGTCCTGGCCGACGGCACCGTCCACCGCGGCCAGGCGTACGGCGCCACCGGCGCCACGCTCGGCGAGGCCGTCTTCACCACCGGCATGACCGGGTACCAGGAGACCCTCACCGACCCGTCCTACGCGGGCCAGATCATCGTCCAGACCGCCCCGCACATCGGCAACACCGGCGTGAACGACGAGGACGCCGAGTCCCGGGACATCTTCGCGGCCGGCTACGTGGTGCGCGACGCGGCCCGCCGCCCGTCCAACTGGCGCTCGCGCCGCAGCCTCGACGAGGAGCTCGCCGCGCGCGGCGTCGTCGGCATCCGGGGCGTGGACACCCGGGCGATCACCCGCCACCTGCGCACCGAGGGCTCCATGAAGGCCGGCATCTTCTCCGGCGAGGCCGCCGCCCGCCCGGAGGCCGAGCTCGTGGCCGAGGTCAACGCCCAGCCCTCGATGGCCGGGTCCCGCCTGGCCGAGCAGGTCACCACGGACGCCCCCTACGTGGTGGAGCCGGCCGACCACGGCTGGACCGGCGAGCCCCTGCACGAGATCGCCGCGATCGACCTCGGCCTGAAGTCCGCGACGCCGCGGCACCTGGCCTCCCGCGGCGTGCGCCTGCACGTGCTGCCGGCCACCGCGACCTTCGAGGACATCACCGCCCTGTCCCCGGACGGCGTGTTCCTGTCCAACGGCCCCGGCGACCCGGCCACGGCCGACGAGCAGGTGGCGCTGCTGCGCCGCGTCCTGGACGCCGGCATCCCGTTCTTCGGCATCTGCTTCGGCAACCAGGTCTTCGGCCGCGCCCTCGGCTTCGGCACCTACAAGCTGCCGTTCGGCCACCGCGGCCCCAACCAGCCGGTGATGCACAAGGCCACCGGCCGGGTGGAGATCACCTCGCAGAACCACGGCTTCGCCGTGGACGCACCGCTCGGCGAGCCCGTCGAGGCCCCCGAGTCCCGCTACGGCCGCGTGGAGGTCTCCCACTGGTCCCTCAACGACCAGGTGGTCGAGGGCCTGCGCCTGCTGGACCGCCCGGCCTTCTCCGTCCAGTTCCACCCCGAGTCCGCCGCCGGGCCGAACGACTCCGTCGACCTGTTCGACCGGTTCGTCACCCTGATGGACGAGCACTCCCCGCGCGCGGCCGGCCGCGCCGCCGCCCCCACCACCGACCTCACCGAAGGAGCCTGAGCCCACGATGCCCAAGCGCACCGATCTGCAGTCCGTCCTGGTCATCGGCTCCGGCCCGATCGTCATCGGCCAGGCCGCCGAGTTCGACTACTCCGGCACCCAGGCCATCCGGGTCCTCAAGGAGGAGGGCCTGCGCGTCGTGCTGGTCAACTCCAACCCGGCCACGATCATGACCGATCCTGAGCTGGCGGACGCCACCTACGTGGAGCCCATCACCCCCGAGGTGGTGGAGAAGATCATCGCCGCCGAGCGGCCCGACGCGGTCCTGCCGACGCTGGGCGGCCAGACCGCCCTGAACACGGCGATCGCCCTCGACAAGAACGGCGTGCTGGAGAAGTACGGCGTCGAGCTGATCGGCGCCAACATCGAGGCGATCGAGCTCGGGGAGAACCGCGAGCTGTTCAAGGGCGTCGTGGAGCGCTGCGGCGCCGAGTCGGCCCGCTCGGAGATCGTCCACTCCATGGACGAGGCCCTCGCCGCCGCCGAGAAGCTCGGCTACCCCATGGTCGTGCGCCCCTCGTTCACGATGGGCGGGCTCGGATCCGGGCTGGCCTACGACGAGGAGGACCTGCGCCGGATCGCCGGCGCCGGCATCCAGTACAGCCCCACCTCCGAGGTCCTGCTCGAGGAGTCCATCCTCGGGTGGAAGGAGTACGAGCTGGAGATGATGCGCGACCGCAACGACAACGTCGTGGTGGTCTGCTCGATCGAGAACTTCGACCCGGTGGGCGTGCACACCGGCGACTCCATCACCGTGGCCCCGGCCATGACGCTGACCGACCGCGAGTACCAGCGGATGCGGGACATCGCGATCGCCGTCATCCGCGAGGTGGGCGTGGACACCGGCGGCTGCAACATCCAGTTCGCCGTGAACCCGGAGAACGGGCGCATCATCGTCATCGAGATGAACCCGCGCGTGTCCCGGTCCTCCGCCCTGGCCTCCAAGGCCACCGGCTTCGCGATCGCCAAGATCGCCACCAAGCTCTCGCTCGGCTACACCCTGGACGAGATCCCGAACGACATCACGCGCAAGACCCCGGCGTCCTTCGAGCCGGTGCTGGACTACGTGGTCGTGAAGGTCCCGCGCTTCGCCTTCGAGAAGTTCCCGGCCGCGGACCCCACGCTGACCACCACCATGAAGTCCGTCGGCGAGGCGATGGCCATCGGCCGCAACTTCACGGAAGCCCTGCAGAAGGCCCTTCGCTCCCTCGAGCAGAAGGGCGCGGAGCTGACCTTCGACCGGCCGGACGCGGACGAGGTGGCCGCGCTCGTGGAGCGGGCGAAGACCCCGACGACGGACCGGCTCGCCCAGGTGCAGCGCGCCCTGCTCGGCGGGGCCACCGTGGAGCAGCTGTTCGAGGCCACGGGGATCGACCCGTGGTTCCTGGACCAGCTCGTGCTCGTCAACGAGGTCGCGGACGAGGTGGCCGCGGCCCCCGAGCTCACCGAGCCGGTGCTGCGCCTGGCCAAGCGCCACGGCTTCTCCGACGCCCAGGTCGGTGCCCTGCGGCACATGGACCCGGACGTCGTGCGCGGGGTCCGCCACGCGCTGGGCATCCGCCCGGTCTACAAGACCGTGGACACGTGCGCGGCCGAGTTCGAGGCCTACACCCCGTACCGCTACTCCAGCTACGACCTCGAGGACGAGGTCACGGCCCACGCCAAGCCCTCCGTCATCATCCTCGGCTCCGGGCCGAACCGGATCGGCCAGGGCATCGAGTTCGACTACTCGTGCGTGCACGCCACGATGGCCCTGCGGGCGGCCGGGCACGAGACCGTCATGGTCAACTGCAACCCGGAGACCGTCTCCACCGACTACGACATCTCCGACCGGCTGTACTTCGAGCCGCTGACCCTCGAGGACGTCCTCGAGGTCATCGCCGCCGAGGAGCGCAGCGGCGGGGTGCTCGGCGTGTTCGTCCAGCTCGGCGGCCAGACCCCGCTCAAGCTGGCCCAGCAGCTCGCGGACGCCGGCGTGCCGATCCTCGGCACCTCGCCGGCGGCGATCGACCTGGCCGAGCACCGCGGCGAGTTCGCGCGGGTGCTCGACGAGGCGGGGCTGGTCTCGCCGAAGAACGGGACCGCGGTGTCCTTCGCCGACGCCAAGCGGGTCGCGGACGAGATCGGCTACCCGGTGCTCGTGCGCCCGTCCTACGTGCTCGGCGGGCGCGGCATGGAGATCGTCTACGACGAGGACTCCCTCTCGCGCTACATCGAGAACGCCACGGAGATCACCGCCGACCACCCGGTGCTCGTGGACCGGTTCCTCGAGGACGCCACCGAGATCGACGTCGACGCGCTGTACGACGGCACCGACCTGTACATCGGCGGGATCATGGAGCACATCGAGGAGGCCGGGATCCACTCCGGCGACTCCGCCTGCGTGCTGCCGCCGACCAACCTGGGCCCGGACACGCTGGCCCGCGTGCGCGAGGCCACCCGGGGCATCGCGGCGGGCGTGGGCGTGCGCGGACTGATCAACATCCAGTTCGCGCTCGCCTCGGACGTGCTGTACGTCATCGAGGCCAACCCGCGCGCCTCGCGCACCGTGCCGTTCGTCTCCAAGGCCACCGGCGTCCAGCTGGCCAAGGCCGCCGCCCTGATCGGCACCGGCAGCTCGATCGCCGACCTGCGCGCGGCGGGCATGCTGCCGTCCTCCCACGACGGCTCCACGCTGCCGCTCGACGCCCCGGTGGCCGTCAAGGAGGCGGTCCTGCCGTTCGCGCGCTTCCGGACCCCCGAGGGCCGGGTCGTGGACTCCCTGCTCGGCCCGGAGATGCGCTCCACGGGCGAGGTCATGGGCATCGACAAGTACTTCGACACCGCCTTCGCCAAGAGCCAGGCCGCCGCGAACAACCCGCTGCCGACCGCCGGACGCGTGTTCGTCTCGGTGGCCAACCGGGACAAGCGGGGGATCGTCATGCCCGTCAAGCGGCTGATCGACCTGGGCTTCACGATCGTCTCCACCGGTGGCACCGCCGAGGTGCTGCGGCGCAACGGCGTGGTGGCGGACGTGGTGACCAAGATCGCGGACGCCGAGGCCGCCGACGGCGCCGGGACCATCCTGGACCAGCTCCAGGACGGCCAGATCGCCCTCGTGCTCAACACCCCCTCGGGCGGCGAGTCGCGCGGGGACGGCTACGAGATCCGGGCCGCCGCCACCTCCATCGGCGTGCCGGTCATCACCACGCTCGCCGAGTTCGGCGCCGCGGTGCAGGCCATCGAGGCCCAGCGCGAGTACGCGTGGGACGTCACCTCCCTCCAGGAGCACGACCTGCGCCTGGCCGCGGCGATCGAGCGCGCCGCGACCCGCGCATGAGCCAGCTGGACACCGGCCGGGTCCCCTTCGGGACCCGGCTGGCGGCGGCCATGGACGCCTCGGGACCGCTCTGCCTGGGGATCGACCCGCACCCGCAGCTGCTGGCCGACTGGGACCTGCCGGACACTCCCGTGGCGCTCGAGCGGTTCTCCCGCACGGCGCTCGAGGCGGCCGCCGGCGCGGGGGCGCGTCCCCTCGTGGCGGCCCTCAAGCCGCAGGTGGCCCTCTACGAGCGGCACGGCTCCGCGGGGCTGGCCGTGCTCGAGCGGCTGCTCGCGGCCGCCCGGGAGGCCGGCGTGCTGACGATCGCCGACGCCAAGCGGGGGGACATCGGCTCCACGATGGCCGGCTACGCCCAGGCGTGGCTCGCGGACGGCTCGCCCCTGGCCGCGGACGCCGTCACGCTCAGCCCCTACCTGGGCTACGGCTCGCTGGCCCCGGCCATCGAGCTGGCCGGGGCGACGGGCCGCGGCGTCTTCGTGCTGGCGCTGACCTCCAACCCGGAGGGGGCGTCCGTCCAGCACGTGGGCGGGCCGGAGGCCTCCGTCGCGCGCTCCATCACGGAGTCCGCGGCCGCGGACAACGCGCGCGCGCTGGCCGGTGCGGCCGGGATCCCGGGAGCCGCCGGACCGGACGGGTCCGACGGCGGCCGGGCGCCCTTCGGGCCGGTCGGCCTCGTGGTCGGGGCGACCGTCGCCGACCGGGCGGCCGCGCTCGGCATCGACCTGGCGGGGGTGCGCGGGGCGCTGCTGGCGCCCGGCTTCGGCGCGCAGGGGGCCTCGGGCCCCGGGATGCGCGCGGGCTTCGGTGCCGCCTGGCCGGCCGTGCTGGCCACGTCGAGCCGCGCGATCCTGCGGCAGGGGCCCAGCGTGGCCGGGCTCCGGCGGGGGATCGAGGAGGCGCGGGCGGACCTGTCCGCCTGAGCGGTGCCCGGCGCGCTGACGAGGCCCGACGGCGGGCTCGTTACCCGATCGTTATCATCAGCACCCGCGGGGCGCCTCTGGCGCCCCGCAGTCACCGTTGGGTAAAGTTCGCCCCCTGCGCGGTCCCGGCCCGGGACGCGGCGGGGGGCGCGCTGGTACCTTACCTCCAAGTCATGGCGTCCTCGCCGTGGCTCGGAAACCTAACCCCCGAGGTGGATCAGCATGGCACTCAAGGAATTGACGGCCGCGGAGCGGGAGGCGGCCCGGAGCAAGGCGCTGCAGGCCCGCACGGCGCGGGCCGAGCTCAAGGAGTCGTTCCGGACGGGGAAGACCACGCTGCAGTCCGTCTTCGAGGCCGCGGACGTGGACGACGCGATCGGCAGGATGCGCACGGTGGACCTCCTCCAGACCCTGCAGGGGGTCGGCGAGGTGCGGGCCGCCAAGATCATGGAGTCCTGCGGGATCTCCCCGAACCGCCGCCTGCGCGGGCTGGGGCGCAGGCAGCGGGAGGCGCTCATCGCCTATATTGGCCGGTAGCCCGTTTCCGGGCCGGCACGGTGGGACCGGGCGCGGCCCGCCCCACCAGGAGGTTCCGTGACCCAGTCGACCCCCAGCGAAGCCGCGCACCTCCGGGGGCTCGACGCCCCGCCCGTCCCCGGCACCCGGCCGGTGCAGCTGCGGCCGGAGCACCGGGTCGGCCCCGACGGCCGGCGGCCGCGCATCACCGTGCTCGCCGGCCCGACCGCCGTCGGGAAGGGGACCGTCTCGCAGTACATCCGCGAGCACTACCCCCAGGTCTGGCTCTCCGTCTCCGCCACCACCCGGCCGCCCCGGCCGGGGGAGGAGGACGGGCGCCACTACTTCTTCGTCTCGCCGGAGCGCTTCGACGAGCTCGTCGCGGGCGACCAGATGCTGGAGTGGGCGGTGGTCCACGGGGTCAACCGCTACGGCACCCGGCGCGACACCGTGGAGCAGGCGCTGGCCGAGGGCCAGCACGTGCTGCTCGAGATCGACCTGCAGGGTGCGCGGCAGGTCCGCCGGTCCCTGCCCGAGGCCACGTTCGTGTTCCTGTCCCCGCCGAACTGGGACGAATTGGTGCACCGGCTCGTCGGCCGGGGCACCGAGTCCCCGGACGAACAGCGCCGCCGGCTGGAAACGGCTAGAATGGAACTCGCTGCCGAGCCGGAGTTCGACGCCGTCGTGGTCAACGACACCGTCGAGCGCGCCGCCCAGGAGCTGGTCCGCATCATGGGACTGGACCCTGACGACCACCGCTGAGACGCGGTCCCGGCCGGACGGACAGGTCCCGGGGACCGTCCGCCGGCAGCCGCACAGACTGAGCCGCTGGCCGCAGCGGACAACCCAGAGACAACCCGTGGAGATCTTGTGACCGAACAGTACGAAGGCATCGTCAACCCGCCCATCGACACCCTGCTGGAGAAGGTTGACTCGAAGTACGCCCTGGTGCTCTTCGCCGCCAAGCGCGCCCGGCAGATCAACGCCTACTACTCCCAGCTCCACGAGGGCCTGTTCGAGTACGTCGGCCCGCTGGTGGACACCAAGCTCAACGAGAAGCCGCTGTCCATCGCCATGCGCGAGATCGAGGAGGACCTGCTCGAGGCCACCCCGATGACCGAGGAGCAGATCAACGGCGAGGCCTCCGGCGACTTCGGCGGCTTCGAGCTGTCCGGCGACTCCGGTGCCGAGTTCTCCGACGACGCCTTCTCCGGCGAGGGCTTCCTGACCGACACCGAGGTCCCGGACGCCACGACCGACCCCGGCCTGGCCACGGACGAGTCCCCGGTCGCCGAGGAGGCCGTGTCCACCGACCTGGACGGCACCCCGACCGAGGGCACCGACGACGAGGCCGACCACCAGTCCTGATCGCCCGATGAGGATCGTCCTGGGGGTCACCGGCGGGATCGCCGCGTACAAGGCCGCCCTGCTGCTGCGGCTGATGACCGAGTCCGGCCACCAGGTGGACGTGGTGCCCACGCCGGCCGCCCTCCGCTTCGTGGGGAAGGCGACGTGGGAGGCCCTGTCCGGCCGCCCGGTCCGCACGGACACGTTCGAGGCCGTGGAGACGGTCAACCACGTGCGCCTGGGTCGCGAGGCCGAGCTCGTCGTCGTCGCCCCCGCGACCGCGGACGCGCTGGCCCGCACCGCCGCGGGGCTCGCCCCGGACCTGCTGGGCAACGTCCTGCTCACCGCGACCTGCCCCGTGCTGGTGGCCCCGGCGATGCACACCGAGATGTGGCAGCACCCGGCCACCGTCGCGAACGTGGCCACGCTGCGCTCCCGCGGGATCACGGTCCTGGACCCGGACTCCGGACGCCTCACCGGCCGGGACACGGGCCCCGGGCGGTTCCCCGAGCCCGAGCGCATCTGGGCCGAGGCCCGGCGCCTGGCGGGCCTCGGGGACGACGCCGGGACCGGTGCCGCGGCCGGGCCGGGCACCCCGGCGGACGGGCCGCTGGCCGGCCGCACCGTCGTCGTGACCGCCGGCGGCACCCGCGAGGCCCTGGACCCGGTCCGCTACCTCGGCAACCGCTCCTCCGGGAAGCAGGGCGTGGCCCTGGCCGAGGCCGCCCTGGCCGCCGGGGCCGCCGTGCGCTTCATCGGCGGGTCCATGTCCGTGGAGCCGCCCGCCGGCGCCGAGGTCACCCGCGTGGAGTCCACCGCGGAGCTGCACGCGGCCGTGATGGACCGGGCCGCGGGCGCGGACGCGCTCATCATGGCCGCCGCCGTGGCGGACTTCCGCCCCGCCGAGTACGCCGAGGCCAAGATCAAGAAGTCCGAGGACGGCTCCAGCCCCGTCATCCGCCTCGAGCGCACCCCGGACATCCTCGCGGAGACCGTGCGCGCGCGGGCCGCGGGGGAGCCGATGCCGGGCGTCATCGTCGGCTTCGGGGCCGAGACGGGCGATGCCGAGGCCTCGGTACTCGAGTACGGGGCCGCCAAGCTGGCGCGCAAGGGCTGCGAGATGCTCGTGGTCAACCAGGTCGGCGGGGGCCGTGGCTTCGGCCAGGACGACAACGAGGTCACCATGCTGTTCGCCGACGGCCGGGACCCCGTCGAGGTCGCCGGGTCCAAGGCCGAGGTGGCGCGCGCCGTCGTCGGCCAGCTCGGGGCCCTGCTCGGTCCCTGACGCGGGGAGGCCCCGGCCCCGCCGTGTCCGCGTCCGTGGCTAGGATGGTCGGGTGACTGACGCAGAGAACACCGCACACGGCACCCCGACCAGCGGCGCCGCCGGCTTCGAGTCCTACGCGGGCGTCGGGGGCGGCGGGCTGCGGCTGTTCACCTCCGAGTCCGTGACGAACGGGCACCCGGACAAGATCTGTGACCAGATCTCGGACGCGATCCTGGACGCCATCCTGGCGCAGGACCCCACCGCGAAGGTCGCCGTCGAGACGCTGACGACCACGGGCCTCGTCCAGGTGGCCGGGGAGGTCAACACCTCCGCCTACGTGGAGATCCCGCGGATCGTCCGGGACACCATCCTGGGGATCGGCTACAACTCCTCCGCCAACGGCTTCGACGGCGCGGGCTGCGGCGTGAACATCTCGATCGGCCAGCAGTCCTCGGACATCCACGCGGGCGTCTCCAACTCGCTCGAGGCCCGCGGCGGCTCCGTGGACGCCGTGGACCTGCAGGGCGCCGGCGACCAGGGCATCATGTTCGGCTACGCCTCCAACGAGACGCCCACCTACATGCCCACCCCGGTCTTCCTGGCCCACCGGCTCTCCGAGCGGCTGACCGCGGTGCGCAACCAGGAGTCCTCGCCCATGCCGTACCTGCTGCCGGACGGCAAGACCCAGGTGACGATCGGCTACGGCGCGGACGGGCTGCCCAAGACCATCGAGACCGTGGTGGTCTCCGCCCAGCACCTGGCGGACGTGACCCAGGACCGCGTGCGCGCCGACGTGGAGCGCCACGTCATCCGCCCCGTGTTGGACCGCTCCGGCCTGGACTACTCCGGGGCGGACCTCATCATCAACCCGGGCGGGCCGTTCGTCATCGGCGGTCCGGTGGGCGACGCCGGACTGACCGGCCGGAAGATCATCGTGGACACCTACGGGGGCATGGCCCGCCACGGCGGCGGCGCGTTCTCCGGCAAGGACCCGTCCAAGGTGGACCGCTCCGCGGCCTACGCGATGCGCTGGGTGGCCAAGAACGTGGTCGCCGCCGGACTGGCCGACCGGGCCGAGTTCCAGGTGGCCTACGCGATCGGCAAGGCGCGGCCGGTGGGGCTGTACGTGGACACCTTCGGCACGGAGAAGGTGGACCAGGGCCAGATCATCCGCGCCGTCAACGAGGTCTTCGACCTGCGCCCGCTGGCGATCATCCGGGACCTGAACCTGCTGCGGCCGATCTACCAGAAGACCGCCGCCAACGGGCACTTCGGCCGGGAGGACCCGGACTTCACCTGGGAGCGACTGGACCGGGTCGACGCCCTGCGCGCCGCCGTGGGCTGGTGACCGAGGAACCCCTCTTCCACATCCCCGTGCCCGCCCCCGTGGTGGGGCTGCCCGAGGTGGCCGGCGGCTGGCCGGAGGACCCCGTGGCGCGGGTGCTGCTGGACTCCGGGGTGCCCCACCTGGACCGGGAGTTCGACTACCTGGTGCCCCGGGAGCTCGACGACGACGCGCGCCCCGGCGTGCGCGTCCGGGTCCGCTTCGGCCACCAGGACGTCCTCGGCTGGCTCATCTCGCGCGGCGCGGAGCCGGCCACCGGCGCCAAGCTGCTGCCCCTGCGCGCCGTGGTCTCGCCCGAGCGGGTGCTCACCGGCGAGGTGCTCGAGCTCGCCCGGTCGGTGGCCGCGCGCTACGCCGGCACCGTGGCCGACGTGCTGCGCGTGGCGGTCCCGCCGCGCGTGGCCCGCGTGGAGAAGCAGCTGGATGCGGAGGCCGAGGCGCCCGAGGCGACCGGTACGGGTGCGCCGGACGCCGGGGCGGAGGACGAGGCCGCCGCTGACGTCGCTGCCGAGCGGCCGGCCTTCCGGCCCGGTCCCGCGAGCCGCTTCGACTGGTCCCGGCTGTCCGGGGCGTCCGCCTTCTTCCACCAGGTCACCGCCGGCGAGGGCCCCCGGGCGGCCCTGGCCGTGCCGAGCGCGCACGGGTCCTGGGACGCCTCCGCGATGCTGGCGGACGCCGCCGCCCGGACGGCCGAGGCCGGCCGCGCCGCCGTCGTGGTGGTCCCGGACCAGCGGGACCTCGACCGGCTCTGCCGGGCGCTGGACCGGCGGGTGGGGACCGCCGGCTACGCCCGGCTGACCGCCGACGACGGCCCCACCCCCCGGTACCGCTCCTTCCTCCAGCTGCTGCGGGGCCAGCGGCGCATCGCGGTGGGCACCCGCTCGGCCGTCTGGGCACCCGTCCGGGACCTGGGCCTCGTGGCCGTCTGGAACGACGACGACGGCCTGCACGCCGAGCCGCGCGCCCCCTACCAGCACGTGCGGGAGGTCGCCCTGCTGCGCTCCGAGCAGGCCGGTGCGGGGCTGCTGCTGGCCTCCACGGCGCGCACGCCGGAGGTGCAGCGGCTCGTGGAGTCCGGCTGGCTCGGGGAGCTCGCCGCGGACCGGGAGACGGTGCACGGGGCCACCCCGCGCGTGGTCGCCACGGCCGACTCGTGGGAGAGCGAGCGGGACCCGGTGCTCTCCCGGGCGCGGTTGCCGCAGGCCGCCTGGCGGGCCGCCCGCGAGGGGCTCGAGGGCGGGCACGCGGTGCCCGGGCCCGTGCTCGTGCAGGTCGGCCGCAGCGGGTTCATCCCCGCGCTGGCCTGCCAGGACTGCGGCACGCCCGCGCGCTGCCGGCACTGCACGGGGCCGCTGGGCTACCCGGACCGGCAGGCCTCGGCGCGCAACGAGGTGGCGTGCCGGTGGTGCGGCCGGCGCGAGCGGCGGTACGCCTGTCCGGAGTGCGGCGGCCACCGCCTGCGCGCCGGGTCGCGCGGCGTGGACCGCACGGCCGAGGAGCTGGGGCGGGCGTTCCCCGGGGTGCCGGTGCTGTCCTCCTCGGGGGACCACATCCTCGCCACCGTGGACGCCACCCCCGCGCTCGTCGTGGCCACGACCGGGGCCGAGCCCGTCGCCGAGGGCGGCTACGCCGCGGCGCTGCTGCTGGACGGCGACTCGCAGCTGCTGCGCGAGGGCCTGCGCACCCCCGGGCAGGTGCTCGCGCGCTGGTTCGCCGCGGCGGCGCTCGTGCGGCCCCGGCAGGACGGGGGAGTGGTGGTGGTGACCGCCTCCCAGGAGGACGTGGTGGGCGCGCTGGTGCGCATGGACCCCGCCGGGTTCGCCTCCCGGCAGCTCGCGGAGCGCCGGGAGCTGGGACTGCCGCCGGCGGTGCGGATGGCCGAGGTCTCCGGCTCGGCCGCGGCGGTGGCCGGCTTCTTGGAGCTGGTCGGCTCGGTGGCGGCCGGTGACGGGACGGCTGGCGGTGGTGCGGGTGCCGCGCACACCGGGGCTGCCGCGGGCGCCGCGGCTGCCGCGGGCGCCGAGCTCCCGTGGATCGGGCCGGTCCCCGTCGAGGAGGGGTTCGCGGGGGGGCCGCCGCCCCATGCCGTGGGCGCGGACGAGCCGCGCCATCGTGCGCTGCTGTTCTTCCCGTACTCGGCCGCCCGCCGCGTGGTGGGCGCCCTGCGTTCGGCCCGCTCGGCCGCCAGCGCGCGACGGCTCGATCCGGTGCGCGTCCGGATCGACCCCGTGGACCTGCCGTAGGGCTCCGGTGGTCCGGGGCCGGGGCTCTCCTCCGCCGAACCGCGCAGGGGCCCTATCGTGTCCGGGGTCACGCCTAGCGTGGGGGTATGGTCACGGGACACGGAGCATCGCGAGCGGAGGACCCCCTCGCCGAGGGGCATCGTGCCGCGCCCGACCGTCCGGATCCGGACGCCGTGGTCCCAGCCGGTGTCGGCTCCGCCGAAGCGCTGGCCGCCCTCGTCGCGGCGCTGGCCGGCGTGCCGACCGCGGACTCCGAGACCGAGGCCATCGACCGCATCCGCGTCCTCGAGGAACTCAAGGCGGCGTGCGCCGCCGCCCAGGTGCGCGAGACCGAGGCCCTGTACTCACGGCGCTGTGCCGACGAGGCCGCCCGGGGCATCCCCGCCAGGGACCGCGGACGCGGCGTCGCCGCGGAGGTGGCGCTCGCCCGGCGTGAGTCCCCGAGCGGGGGATCACGCTCCCTCGGCCTGGCACGCACCCTCGTCGGGGACATGCCCCACACCATGGCGGCGCTGGCGGACGGGACGATCTCCGAGTTCAAGGCCACCGTCATGGTGCGCGAGACCGTGTGGCTGCCCGCCGAGGCCCGGCGCGAGGTCGACGCGCTGATGGCCGACCGGCTGGACTCGCTGGGCATCCGGCGCCTCGGCGGCGAGGCCCGCTCCCACGCCCAGCGCCTGGATCCCGCGGCGGCGGTGAGGCACCTTGACCGTGCCGTCACCGAGCGGCGGGTGTCGGTGCGCCCGGCCCCGGGCGGCATGGCCTACCTCACGGCCCTCCTGCCGATGGGCCGTGCCGTCGCCTGCCTGGCCGCCCTGCGCCGGTCTGCCGCCACCGCCACCGGCACGGGGGAGGCGGCAGCGCGGACCCAGGACCAGGTCATGGCGGACCTGCTGGTGGAGCGGGTCACGGGTCAGGCACGGGCACAGGACGTCCCGGTGGAGATCCATCTGGTCATGTCGGAGGCCGCCCTGTTGCGGGGCGAGGAGACCCCGGCATGGATCGCCGGGCACGGGCCCCTGCCGGCGGGCACGGCCCGGTCGATGATCGGGAGCACGGACGGCGAGGTCTTCCTGCGGCGCCTGTACACCGCCCCGGAGTCGGGGCACCTGGTGGGCATGGACTCGAGGCGGCGGGAGTTCGGTGGCCTGCTGCGGCGACTGGTCCTGCTGCGAGACGACACCTGCCGCACCCCGTGGTGCGACGCGCCCATCCGTCATGTCGACCACGCCACGCCGCACCGTGACGGTGGCCCGACCAGCCTCGACAACGCCTCCGGTCTGTGTGCCCGGTGCAACTACACGAAGGAGAACGCCGGATGGGTCCACGCGGCCGATCCGGGAGGGCTGGCCGTGACCACGCCGACCGGTCACCGGTATGAACGCGCCACCGCCGCGCTCCTGCCGGCTGCTCCCGGCGACCCGCCGACGGGGATGGGACCTCCGCGCCGACAGTTGCCGGGCTACGAGATGGTGTTCGGCCGTGGCGGCCTCTACGGGAAGGTCATCCCGGTGGAGGCGGCGCAGCTCCCCGCGCCCCGGGGGTCGGGCGTGTTTGGCGTCAGCGTGGGAGAGGCCCAGTGGGCGCAGTACCTGGCGTCCCCGCCAGGCTGTCCGTGAAGCGCCGGACCAGGCGGGCTGCCTCGGGCGCCCGTTCGTAGTGGATGAGGTGCCCGACGCCGTCGAGGACCTCCAGCGTCACCTCGGGCGAGGCCCCGCCGATGCGGGCGGCGAGCCGCTCCTGTCCGGCGACGGAGCCCAGTTCGTCCTGGGCGCCGGCGATCAACAGGACGGGTAGCGCCAGCCCGTCGGCGTGGTCCAGGACCGATGAGGTGATCGAGGCACGATACGCCTCCACCAGGGTCCTGCGGCCGTCGAACGCGGAGAAGTACGACTGGTGCTGGTCGTGCAGGTACGCGAGTGCCTGGAGGTCCTGTGTCTTGGTCAGGAGCGTCCCGGTGAACCACACGACGGCGGGGGAGGACAGCAGCGCCTGCCCGGCCCGGAGCGGGAGGGCGGCCGCGGCCTCGTAGTACGCCTGGGTCAACCGGGTCAGCGCGCGTTCCACCGGTGATCCCTCGGCGGCCAGGGTGGGCTCGCAGATGGGGTTGACGAGGACCAGGCCCGCCCAGGGCGTGGGGTCCGCGGAAGCCAGTCGCGAGGCCACCACGGATCCGAAGGAGTGCCCGAGCAGGACCGGACGGGCCGACCCCTCCGGAGGGACGGCGGAAGGGCGTTCGCCCGCCGCGACGGGGACGAGGCCCAGGGAGCGCAGGGCGCTGCCGACGGCGGCGGCGTAGTGGTCCACGGTATGGGTTGCGTCCGGGAAGGCCGGGGAGTGGCCGAAGCCCGGGAGCTCGGGCAGGTAGATCTCGCGCTCCGGCAGGCAGTCGGCCAGCAGGGCCAAGCCGTGGTGGTCACCGCGGAAGCCATGGACCATGACGATCGGCGGCAGGGGACGACCGGGGTCCCCCGTCGTGGCCGGGTAGTGCCAGACGGCGAGCGGGGTCGAGCGCCCGGAGCGCGGGTCCGGGACGTCGACGAGCAGCCGTTCCGGGGTCCGCGCCGGGTGACCGGTGATGACGGCTGTGTTCCGGGGAGCCGGCGGGACGAACACACGGTCACGGAGGCGAATGGGGCGGGGGTGCCGTCCATCAGGGGTGCTCTCGAGGTCCACCCCGTCAGACTACCGACGACCGGGGCGGTCACGGGGCGTCAGCGGACCTGGTCGCCGCCCGCAGTCCTCACTGGTCGACGAAGGGATCCCCGCAGGCCCAGCCGGTGGGGTTCTCGGCACAGTCGTCGGCGACGTTCTTGGCCTCGGAGCGCCAGATGTCGGCCTCGACCGGCGTGCTCGGCACGCTCGCGGTGCCGGGGATGGCGATCCACGGGCCACCGTTGACGGAGAACTGGCCGCGGTAGGCGGTGGTGACACTCACTGGGTAGGTCCCGGTGTCCTGGTAGGCGTGGCTCGTCGGGGTCTCCTCGTTGAACTCCCGTTGCGGACCACCGGGCGCGGAGGTGGTGCGCGGGGAACTGCCGTCGCCGTAGTTCCACGTCCACTGGACGGGAATGGCCTGGATCGCCACGTCCTGGTCGAGCATGGTGGTGTTCAGCGTCTGGACCTCCTCCGTGGCGTAGAAGTTCGTGTGGGCCCGGATCAACCCGAAGCCACCCGTGTCCGACTCGATCGTCGACGGCCGGATGTCCAGACGCCGGAAGTCAGCGAGGGTCACCACGGGCATGGGCGGTGCTTCGGGGGCTGGGTCAGATATAGGCGGTTCAGTGGGGTTTGAACAGAAGGGAGCCCCAATGCGCTCGATGGCGTTCACGTTGTTCGCGGGGTAGCTGGCACGGATAATCAGCTGACTACCCGGACTGGTACACCGTCCTCTTTCGGCCTCGAAGCATCTCAGCTGTCCGACTCCATCGAGCGTGAAGCAGTAGACCTGCGTAATAGTGATTGTTCGACTTGGATCCAGCGAAGCGGGCGCTTTTCGTTTCGTCCCGGACTCGACTTGAGGCCCGACAACCGCAGAAGATGGCGGCCTATATGTCAGTGAGCGTCTCCCGGCAACATTTACAGCATCATCTTCCGTGTCAATACCACCGCAAATATGGGCCGGACAATCAGTCGTACTAGCCCATGCAATGTTTGGCGCACCTACCGCTGCAACTGGCGGGAAAAGCAGAAGAGCGAGTAAGGCGCCTGAGAATCGATGTACACGCTCCACGATCAATCAGTCCTGAGTCCGAATGTCATCTACTCGCCAATAGCCGTCAGAATTATCAAAGGTGACGGACGCAGCCCATGGACGTTCATGGGAACCGTCGCTCGAAGCTTCTTCCACGCGCCTGCCACTTGCCATATAGAGCTCGCCTGGAGCCTCAGTGACTCTGAACAGAGAAGTACCTGAGGATCGATTTGTCTCAACGTCCGACAAATCGAAGGTGATGATTGCGGGCTTGGTAACCACCCAGGCTTCATCTTGATAGACCCTGGGCCAGCGCTCCAGTTGGCTTTGACAGACTCCGCAGCTGTCCATCGATACGGAGTCGAGGGGTCGGGGATCACCCGTCGACTTCAGGAAATAGTTGGCCTCCCACCAATACTCCAGTGCCGCCTCGAGGCCCTCCTCGGTCTGCTCCCGGGCCTCGGCCGGCATCTCGGGCACGGGCACGTTCTGCGCCGGCCCTTCCGAAGACGCCGGGACGAACTCGTCGGAGGCCGACGGCGACGCGGCGCTCGCAGCGGCACTCCGGGTGGCGCTCGCGGTCCCACTTGCCGATGACTCCACCGCCATGGTGGCCTCGCTGGCCGGGGTCGATCCGTTCGCGCCGGAGGGGGACTGCGTACCGGCCAGCGAGCCGCTCTCGGCGACCTGGCCGCCGCCGCTGCATCCGGCGAGTGCCAGGGCCAGCACGGCCACCGCCACGCCGGTCCGGGCGGGCCGTCGTCGGGAAGCTGGGGCGGGGGCCGGCGCGGAGGGCCCGGCGGGCCCCGGGGGAGTGTCAAGGAGCTGGCGCGGCAGTGCAGTCAAGGAGGAACCCTCCGTCAGGGCCACGAGGCCGGACGCCGTGCGGGAGCGGACCCCCTCGGCCTGCCATCCCCATAGCAGTTCAACCGGACAGTGGCCTCTCATCCCGTGATTCCGGCCACATCGCCCATTCAAGCACAGCGCCACGGACCACGACCGGCCTTGTCCACAGCCGGTATCCTGCCGCCATGCCACCCAGCGCCGTGATGAGCATCGACCAGGGCACCACCTCGACCCGCGTCGTCGTGATGGACCAGTCGGGGGCCATCGTCGCGAGCGCCCAGCGGGAGCACCGCCAGCACTTCCCTCGCCCCGGCTGGGTCGAGCACGATCCGGTGGAGATCTGGGAGAACACCCGCGAGCTCTCCGGCCTGGCGCTCACGCGCGCCCGGATGCGCCCGGCGGACATCGCCGCCGTCGGGATCACCAACCAGCGGGAGACCACCGTCCTGTGGGATGCGGACACCGGCCGGCCGGTCCACCGCGCCATCGTCTGGCAGGACGCGCGCACGGACGACACCATGGCCAGGCTGCGCGCCGCCGGGCACGAGGACGCGGTGCGCGCCCGCACGGGGCTGCCCCTGGCCTCCTACTTCGCCGCGGGCAAGATCGCCTGGATCCTCGAGCACGTCCCGGAGGCCGCCGCGCTGGCCGGCACGGGCCGCCTGCGTGCCGGCACCATCGACTCGTGGCTGCTGTGGAACCTCACGGGCGGCCCGCACGGCGGTGTCCACGCCACCGACGTCACCAACGCCTCGCGCACGCTGCTCATGGACCTGGAGACGCTCGACTGGGACGAGGGCCTGGCCGCCGTGTTCGGCATCGACCCGGACCTGGCCGCGGCCATGCTCCCGCGCATCCACCCGTCCGTGGGCCAGCTCGGCACCATCGTCGGCGCCGAGGCCCTCAACGGCGTGCCCGTCAGCGGCATCCTCGGCGACCAGCAGGCCGCCACCTTCGGCCAGGCCGCGTTCGGCCCCGGGGACGTGAAGAACACGTACGGCACCGGGTGCTTCCTGCTGCAGAACACGGGCACGACGCCGCAGGCCTCCTCCCACGGCCTCGTCACCACGGTGGCCTACCAGGTGGAGGACGCCCCGGCCGCCTACGCGCTCGAGGGCTCGGTCGCCGTGGCCGGCTCCCTGGTCCAGTGGCTGCGTGACAACCTCGGCATCATCCGCGACTCGGCCGAGGTCGAGGCGCTCGCGGGCACGGTGGAGGACAACGGCGGGGTCTACTTCGTGCCCGCCTTCTCCGGGCTGTACGCGCCTTACTGGCGGCCGGACGCCCGGGGCCTCATCGCCGGGCTGACCGGCTACGCCACCGCGGGCCACCTCGCGCGCGCCGCGCTCGAGGCCACGGCCTACCAGTCCCGGGACGTGCTGGAGGCGGTCGTCGCGGACACGGGCCAGCGGCCGGACGTGCTGCGCGTGGACGGGGGCATGACCGTCAACGACGACCTCATGCAGTTCCAGGCGGACATCCTCGGCGTCCCGGTAGAGCGCCCTGAGCAGGTGGAGACGACGGCGGTCGGCGCCGCGCACGCCGCCGGGCTCGCGGCGGGCGTCTGGTCGGGACTGGGGGAACTGGCCGGGCTGTGGCGCCCGGACCGCCGCTGGGAGCCCCGCATGGACCGGCAGCACCGCGAGGACCTGCTGGAGCACTGGGACCGGGCGGTGCGGCGGTCGATGGACTGGGTGCCGGGCCCGCCGGAGTAGGATGGACGGGCGCGTCGTGCGCCCGGGACCGGGGCCGACGTCGCGATCCCTCCCCGGCAATCTCTAGGACAGGACGAGCGTGAGCCAGCCAGCGCAAGGTACTCCACAGGACCCCGTGACCGGGCAGGCCGCCGAGGCGGCGCCCGAGGAGTATTCGTTCCGGGCCCTCGAGGACCGCTGGGGCGGGTACTGGGTCGAGCACGGCACCTTCACGCCGCTCGACGACGGCTCGGCCGAGCGCCGCTACGTCCTGGACATGTTCCCGTACCCCTCCGGCGACCTCCACATGGGCCACGCCGAGGCGTTCGCCATGGGCGACGTCGTCGCCCGCTACTGGACGCAGCTGGGCTACGACGTCATGCACCCCATCGGCTGGGACTCCTTCGGCCTGCCCGCCGAGAACGCCGCCATCAAGCGCGACGCGCACCCGGCGGAGTGGACCTACCGGAACATCGAGACGCAGAAGTCCTCGTTCCAGCGCTACGCCATCTCCACCGACTGGTCGCGCGAGCTGCACACCTCCGACCCGGAGTACTACCGCTGGACCCAGTGGCTGTTCCAGCAGTTCCACGCCAAGGGCCTGGCCTACCGCAAGGACTCCCCGGTCAACTGGTGCCCCAAGGACCAGACCGTGCTGGCCAACGAGCAGGTCGTCAACGGCGCCTGCGAGCGCTGCGGCACCCCGGTGACGAAGAAGTCGCTGAACCAGTGGTACTTCCGCATCACCGACTACGCGGACCGCCTGCTGGACGACATGGCGGAGCTGGAGGGCCACTGGCCCGAGCGGGTGCTGGCGATGCAGCGCAACTGGATCGGCCGCTCCGAGGGCGCCCACGTCGACTTCCAGGTCGAGGCCACGGCGGACCGGCCGGGGCAGTCCATCACCGTGTTCACCACCCGCCCGGACACGCTGTACGGCTCCACGTTCATGGTGGTCGCCGCGGACGCCGACCTGGCCCTGGAGCTCGTGGACCCCGAGCACCGCCAGGCCCTCGAGGAGTACCGCGAGGCCCTGAAGAACGTCTCGGAGATCGAGCGCCAGGCCACCGACCGGACGAAGACGGGCGTCTTCCTGGGCCGCCACGCCCTGAACCCGCTCACCGGCGAGCGGCTGCCGGTGTGGGCCTCGGACTACGTCCTGGCGGACTACGGCACGGGCGCCATCATGGCCGTGCCCGCGCACGACCAGCGCGACCTCGACTTCGCCCGCGCCATGGACCTGGACGTCCGCATGGTCGTGGACACCGGCCAGGAGGACCCGGCCGTGTCCGGCGTCGCCACGGTCGGCGACGGAACGCTGGTGAACTCCGGCGAGCTGGACGGGCTGGACAAGGACGCGGCCATCGGCCGGGCCATCGACATCCTCGACGAGCGCGGGACCGGCCGCGGCACCGTGAACTACCAGCTGCGCGACTGGCTGCTGTCCCGCCAGCGCTTCTGGGGCGCGCCCATCCCGATCGTGCACTGCCCGGACTGCGGCGAGGTGCCCGTGCCGGAGGACCAGCTGCCCGTGCTGCTGCCCTCGGACGTGTCCGGGGAGCAGCTCGCCCCGAAGGGCAAGTCCCCGCTGGCCGGGATCGAGGAGTGGGTCAACACCACGTGCCCGTCCTGCGGCGGCGCAGCCCTGCGGGACACCGACACGATGGACACGTTCGTGGACTCGTCCTGGTACTATATCCGCTACGCCTCCCCGAACGACGACGGCCGCGCGTTCGACCGCGAGGCCGTGGACCGCTGGCTGCCGGTGGACCAGTACGTCGGTGGCGTGGAGCACGCCATCCTGCACCTGCTCTACTCGCGGTTCTTCACCAAGGCGCTGTACGACATGGGCCTGGTGTCCTTCACCGAGCCGTTCAAGGCGCTGCTGAACCAGGGCCAGGTGCTCAACGGCGGCAAGGCGATGTCCAAGTCCCTCGGCAACGGCGTGGACCTGGGCGAGCAGCTGGACACCTTCGGCGTGGACGCCGTGCGCCTGACCATGGTCTTCGCCTCCCCGCCGGAGGACGACGTGGACTGGGCGGACGTCTCGCCCTCGGGCTCGGCCAAGTTCCTGGCCCGCGCGTGGCGCCTGGCCCAGGACGTGCAGTCCGGCGGCGCGGCGCCGGGCACGGATCCCGACGGCGGCGTGAGGTCCCTGCGCCAGGTCACCCACCGCACGGTGGCGGACGCGGCCCGGCTGCTGGACGAGCACAAGTTCAACGTGGTCGTCGCCCGCACCATGGAGCTCGTCAACGCGGTGCGCAAGGAGATCGACTCCGGCGCCGGGGCGGCGGACCCGGCCGTGCGGGAGGCGGTCGAGGCCGTGGCGATCCTGCTGAGCCTGTTCGCCCCGTACACCGCCGAGGACATGTGGGCCCGGCTGGGCCACGAGCCCTCCGTGGCGCGGGCCGGCTGGCCGACCGTGGACGAGGCCCTGCTGGTGCAGGACACCACCACGGCCGTGGTCCAGGTCAAGGGCAAGGTCCGCGACCGCCTGGAGGTCTCGGTGGACATCTCCGCCGCCGACCTGGAGGCGCTGGCGCTGGCCTCGGAGGCCGTGCAGCGCACCCTCGACGGGGCACCTGTGCGCAAGGTGATCGTGCGCGAGCCGAAGCTCGTCAACATCGTCGTCTGATCGGTCGTCTGATCCGTCGTCCGGACGGTGGTCCGGACCGTCGGCCGCGTCGTCCTGTGGGCGCGGGATAGGGCGACCCGGGGCATCGCTGTCCCGGGTCGCCTAGGTTGGGGGCCGGGACACCGCCGGGGCACGGCGACCGAGGGCACAGCGAGAGGAGCGGCCGTGGCAGAGATCGCCGAGTGGCAGTCCGCCGTGCTCGCCCGGATCCGCCAGCTGCGGGCCGCGCAGACCGGCCGCGCGCGGCTCGGGCTGCGCCCCCGCAAGGGCCGCACGGCGATCGTGACGGACTCCTCGGCCTCGATCCCGCCCGAGGTGCTCGGGCACCCGCTGGCGCGCGGCCTGCGGCAGGTGCCGATGCCCGTCATGATCGGCGAGCAGATCTACACGGACGGCACGCCGGACCTGGTACGGGAGCTGCCCCTGGCCCTGGCCGCGGGGACCCCCGTGAAGACGTCCCGGCCGGCGCCGGGGACGTTCAGCGCGGTCTACCAGGAGCTCGCGGAGTCCGGCTACGAGCGGGTCGTCTCCGTGCACCTGTCCGGTCAGCTCTCCGGGACCGTGGAGGCGGCCCGGCTGGCCGCGCGCGAGTCCCTCATCCCGGTGAGCGTCGTCGACTCGCAGACCGCCGGCTTCGCCCTGGGCACCGCCGTGATCGACGCGGTGATCGATGCCGGGTTCGGCATGCCCCCGGACCAGCTGCTGGCCTCCATCGACGCCGCGACGCAGGAGACCGGCGTGTTCTTCACCGTGCCGAACCTCGAGCAGCTGCGCCGTGGCGGACGCATCGGCACCCTGGCCGGGCTGCTCGGCTCCCTGCTGCACGTCAAGCCCGTGCTCACGCTCGAGGACGGTGCGGTGTCCCTCGTGGACCGGCCCCGCACCACGGCCCGGGCCACCGAGCGGCTCGTCGAGCTCGTGCGGGAGGCCACCTGCCGGGACGCCGGGCCGGCGGAGCCCGCGCCGGGCGGCGGGGACCGGATCGCCGTCCACGGCTTCGGCAACGACCAGGCCGCCCACGAACTCGCCGGGCGCCTCCAGGGCCTGTCCGTCATGCCCGTGCCGGTGATCCGGCTGCCCGCCGTCCTGGCCGCCCACCTCGGGCTCGGCGCCCTCGCGGTCACCCTGAACCCCCTGCCCACTCCACAGCGCGCCGGCTGACGGCGCGGCGCCCCTCGGACCGGTGCCGACCCAGGGATGGGAGGCGGGTCCCGGGCACAGTTGGGGGCATGGGACGACACAGCGACGACGACCCCTCCCTCCCCGCGCCCCTCCCCCCGGACCGTCCCGCGGAACCCGTGGACTGGGAGGCGCCCCCGCCGGTGGCCCCCGTGTGGCGCACGCGCATCGTCACCTCGGCCGTGCTGCTGCTGGCCGTGGTGGCCGGCACGTGGTGGGTCGTGAGCTGGCTGACCTCGCCGGCCGGCCCGGGCGGGCCCGGCAGTCCGGCGGCGGCAACCCTGCCCGCGGCGGGGACGACGGCCCGCGCCGCCGCGGGGGACGATCCCGGCGCGGAGAGTCCCTCGGCGCCGGAGGACCGGACGGCCACCACCGCGTCCGGCGCCGCGTCCCCGTCGGCCCCTGGCGGACCGGCTGCGGAGGACCCCTCCGGGCGCGTCCCCCTGACCGTCCACGTCGCCGGGGAGGTCCGTGACCCCGGGCTGGTGCAGCTGTCCGCCGGGGCCAGGGTGGCGGACGCGCTGGTCGCCGCGGGTGGCCCCACCGACGAGGCCCTGCTGGACCGGCTGAACCTCGCGGCCCCCGCAGTCGACGCCAGCCAGATCCTCGTGCCGGGCCCCGACACTGTCGGCCCGTCCGGCCCGTCCGGGGCGCCCGGTGCGGTGCCCGCGGCCGGCGGCGGGTCCTCGCCCGACCCGGCGACGGACGCCGGGGGCGCGGGGGGCGCCGTCGACCTCAACACCGCCGACGCCGCCACGCTGGAAGGGCTGCCGGGCATCGGCCCGGCGCTGGCCGGCAGGATCGTCGCACACCGGGAGGAGGTCGGCCCCTTCGGCTCCCTGGAGGACCTCGACGCCGTGTCCGGGATCGGCCCGGCCATGATGGAACGGCTCGACGGGCTCGTCAGCTGGTGACGCCCCGGCTGACCCCGGCCGTCACCTGCCGGGGCACCGCCCGACGGGTCGATGGACCCTTGCCCCGCCGCCCGTCGGTCGGCACCGTGGTGGCGGCGGATCGTGGCCGTGCCGGACGGGGAGGTGACGGGGAGGTGATGACAACCGAGGCGTTGATCGGCCCGGTGGGGCCCCCGGGCCTGCACCTGATGACGTACAACATCCGCCGACGCCTGCCGACCGCGGGCCACCGCAGCCCCGATGGGTGGCCGCGCCGCAGGGAGCTGCTGCGGCGCCTGGTCGCCGCCGAGGCCCCGGCCGTGCTCTGCCTCCAGGAGGCGTTGCCGGACCAGGTGGACTGGGTCCTGGCGTGCCTCGGTCCCGGACACCGCCCGGTGGGGCGGGGGCGCCGGGCCGGGGGCGGGGGCGAGGGCACCCCCGTCCTGTACGACGACCACCGGCTGCGGCTCACCGACTGGTGCCAGCAGGCCCTCTCCGACACCCCTGATCTCCCGGGCTCCCGTGGCTGGGGAGCCCTCATCCCGCGCATCGTCGTCCGCGCCACCTTCCGCGACCTGGCGACCGGAGCGCGGTTCCGCGTGCTCAACACGCACCTGGACGCCCTCTCGGCACGTGCCCGGCTGCAGTCGGCCCGGATGCTGCGCCGGCTCGTCGAGGCGGACCCGGTGCCCACCGTCCTGGCCGGCGACGCCAATGCCGTGCCCCGGTCCCGTCCGTACCGCGAGCTCACCGCCGGGGGACTGCTGCGCGACGCCTGGACGGCGGCGGACCGGCGGGTCACGAAGGAATGGGGCACCTTCTCGGGGTACGGCCCCCCGCGGCGGGGCCGGCGCATCGACTGGCTGATGGTGGGCCCGGGGATCGACGTGCGGACCGTGGGGATCAACGCGGCCCGCTACGACGGCGCGGCGCCCTCCGACCACGAGCCGGTGCAGGCCGTGCTCGAGATCGCCCGGTGAGCCGGTGGGGTCGGCGCGTCAGGCGGGCTCCACCAGGGACAGCAGGACCTCGTTGTGCCGGAGGAACCACGGCGTGGTCGGTGGATCGAACCGCGCGAACCGGGGCTCACCGACCGGCGTGAGTCCCTCCTCCCGCACGGCCGTCTCCAGCCGCTGCAGCTGCGTGCGGACACGGTGGCGCGTCCACCGGCCGCGGAACCGCCTCGCCGCGACCAGGCCGGGAGGCACGGAGCGCAGGGACACGCGCGGATCGGTGGGCCGTGGGGCGTCCGCCAGGGTGAGGCCCTCCGGCAGGACGAAGGCGACCCGGAACCCGGAGGCCCGGCCCTCCCCGGCGACCGCGCTCGCGGGCTCCTGCAGGACGGGGGCCGTCATGGCGAGCGGGACGGCCGCCGGCTCCTGGACCACCGGCGCGGTCATCGCCACCCGGGCGCCGGGGACGTTGCGTCCGCCGAGGTAGCCGAACAGCAGGCGGAACGCCCGGCTGCCCGCCCGTTCGAACGTATCTTCGATCACCACCTCGGCGAGGACGTGGCCCGGGTAGCGGCGCAGCTCGAACGTCCCGTGGTCCCGCACCGTCTCGTAGGGCTGCTGCGCGGTCATGCCCGAACGCTACGCCGCCGGGTCCCCGGGACCACCGGCGGCCGCGGACCCGCCCGGACCCGTCCTGCACAGCGAACGCCTGCACGCCCGTCGTCCTGCCGCCCGGGCGCGGACGCGCGGCTGACCGCGGGACGCGGCGACAGTGGACGCATGGACCACCACCAGGACGGCCCGCCGGACGGGGCCGGGAGCCCGCCGGTGCCCGCCCGGGCCCGCCGGCCGGCCCACGGCGGCGTGCGGTGACGGTGCGTGCCAGCGCCGGGAGGGCGCCGGGCCCGGTGGACGTGCGGCTCGTCCCGGCCCTCGCGGCGACCTACGCCGTGTGCCTCGCCGTGCCGGTCCTGCCGTACGACGTCGCCCTCGTCCTGCCCTGGGCGGTGCTGGGCCTGGCGATCGCCGCCTCCACCGTCCTGGTGGCCACCGCCCGCACCGGGCGCCGGGCCGCGGCCACCCTGGCCGCGCTCGCCGCCTGCGCGCTGTGGATCGCCGCCGTCGCCGCCGTGCAGGCGTCCGGGGACCGCGTCCCGGTGCGGGCCTCCGGATGGGAGGGCGTCGTGGACGCGGGCCGGCCGGTCCGCCTGGCGGGGCAGGCCAGCGGCACGCCCACGCGCTCGGGGGGTCCCTTCGGGGAGAGCTGGCACCTCGTCGTCGCGGTGGAGCGGTTTGGCCACCCGGGGCGGGACGCCCCCGCCGGCACGGAGGTGATCGTCTCCGGCTCCGGGGACTGGCGCCACGTGCGGGCCGGGCAGCCCGTGTGCCTCACCGCCGTGCCGGAGGCCGACGCCACGGCCGTGTTCGCCCGCGCGCGCACCGGCCCGGACGCGGGATCCTGCCCCACCCCGGGGGCGGGCGCGGACGACGGGCGCGGAGTGCCCGGGACCACCGGGCGCGAGGTGGTGCGGGCCGCGGTCCGCGACACGGCGGCCGGCAGCGTCGGCACTGCGCCCCAGCTCCTGCCGGGGCTGGTGCTGGGGGACCGCTCCCTGCAGGAGCCCGAGTTGGACGAGGCCATGAAGACCGCCGGCCTGAGCCACCTGAGCGCCGTCAGCGGGGACAACTTTGTCAAGGGGTATGGCAGGGGAAGTGCTGTAGTCAGAGCTAGGCGGGGAGGAATCACGCCACCCTTGGCGGTCGGCCCATGGGGGATACGACTGATGTCGGCGATTCATGGTGGGCGGGCCGGATCGTAAACGGCGTGAGAGCGCGTTCTTAGGCGTCGGTCACAGCCTCGCCACAACGTGTCGGGTGCCAGTCGCGGGCAGGCCCCCAGTCCCTTGCCTTATGGTCTTGGCGCGATAAGCAGGCCGGTGTCCTGATCGTTCTCCGGGCGTTCCCTGACTGGGCGGCAGGGGGGTAGTACATGCTCCTATGGGCACAGATCAACGGTCGACGGGTCGGTGGTATGAGAGGTCGTGGGTGGGGGCTGTCGGTCAGGTGGTCCTGACTGTGGCCGGCGTCGTCCTGGCGATCGTCTTGGCGCCGTTCACGCCTTGGTTTGACCAGGCCTTGAGCCGCTGGCATTACGTGGAACCTTCGTGTGAGGACCCGAGGGGGCTAGAGAAGCTGGACGTCATGACCATGGTTGCCGATGAGCGGGCCGTCATCACTGCCACCTCGGAGGTGGATGCGGACAGTTCCACGTCCCTGCACGCCTTTGATGGGAGGCCGGGTTCGGGATGGGTACCCAGCACGATCTCTGCGCGTGGTGATGAGGCGGCGAAGGCGCTCCGTGACCGTCCTCCGGATTCCCTGTCCATCACGTTGACCGAAGAACAACCCGTCGAGCTGCTGTGCGTGGTGAACGGCAACGCGGCCGACCCAATGTCCTACGCCCGGGCGGACCGTGTTCGCACCGCCAGGGTGATGCTCCACCAGACCACGGGAGAAAAGGTCACTCGCTTAGCGCCCTTGCGCAGCCTCCCTGAGAACGAGATACAGAATCGCCAGGACCTGGGAGTGCGTCCTCAGGCTGGGCGGTGGTCGGTGGCGGAGTTCACGGAGGTGTCCTTCACGGTGGTGGACCGGTATCTGGGCTTTCCCGTTGATGACCCGCGCACAACGGCTGTCGTTGATGAGCCCACGGGACGGCTCATGGTCGCTGAACTCGAACTGTGGGTCAGGGCTGGCTGAGGCGCAGCGTACTTGGTCCTTCATCCGTGGCGTCCGTTAGTACCTCCGACGAGGCAGGACTATCCGGCGCCCCGACAACCGGGGCTTACCCGAACGGCCGAGATCATCCCGGCCGGGTTGCCCGGGCTTTCCCACGCGGGATGGGTCCAGCAGGCCCTGGAGCGGGCCGAGGCGATCCGACGCGGCGTGGCCGTGGAGGGGCGCACCGCCAGCGAGCGGGTCATCCACGCCTCCGCGGACTGCCCCCAGGCGGCCGGACGCCGGGTCGCACCTGGGTTCGGGCTGATCCGGGCGGCCCGCCACGCGCTGGCCACCGCCCTCGCCCGTGAGGACGACGCCCGCGAACTCAATCACTAACCGTCCGAGCGCTACTGCGCATGCATTGGACAACCGACCCTGCCCGGGCACGTGCCACACTCATGAGCCCGCATGTTAATGCACCCGTCGACTCTCTCCGGCTCAGCTCGTGAACCAAGTGTCGTCATAGTCCTCGAAGGCGCGGGGGTAGGGATAGGCGGTGAGCGCGTCGGTGATGACGTGCCGGAGCCATTCGACCGGCGGGGACGGTGCCACCCGTCGCAGGGTGTGTAGACCGACATGCCCGGGCTCGAGGTGGAAGGGAAGGATGAACTTCCGCACCGGGCTGCGCTTGATGAACATGTCGCCCAGGAATAGCGGGACCACTCCGTAGTTCTCGGTAGCTGCCAGCGTTTCGTCTAGAACGGAGTAACTCGGCAGGCTGATGGCAGGATCGCGGTGGCCGTGCAACTCTGCCAATGCCTGTTCGACGTGCTGATGGCCCAACGCCTCGGAGACGTGGATGCGTTGCTCCTCGGCGAGGGCTTCCCGGGATGGCGCTGCGGATAGCCGGGGGTGCGAGGTGGAACAGACTCCTACGTAGGGCATATCCATTAAGTGATCGCGGACCACGGTGTCAGGTGAGAACGTGGGCACGGCGATGGCGGCGTCGATCTCGTTGCGTCGCAGCCTGTCCTCCAGCTGCGCGACGTCCAGCAGGGTCACTTCGATGCGGGCTTGGGGGGCAAGGTTCTCAATGGCCTGGACGATGTAGGAGAAGAGGGCCATCAGGGCAAGATCGGTCATCATCAGCCGGAACGTGCGGGTGGTCTGGCCGGCATCGAATTCCGTGGCGTTCTGGACGACCGAGTCCATCATCCGGATGGCCTCGACCATCTGGGGATAGACGGCCTCGGCGACGGCGGTGGGCTCCAACCCGGCGCGGTTCCGCAGGAACAAGGGGTCGGCGAAGATCTTGCGCAGCTTGGCCAAGGCGTAGCTGACCGAGGGCTGACTGACGAAGAGGATGTTCGCAGCTTCAGTCACGCTGCGGGTCTCGTAGACGACCACGAAGCTGCGCATCAGGTTCATGTCGTACTTCGGAGTGGGGGTGGCCATGACACCGCTCCTGCCGTATAGACGGAGTAGATGATTCTATCCAGTCTTTCTATTGGATTGATAGATCGTGGCGCCCCTAGTCTTGACTTCAGAGTGCTCTAAATCACATTCCAAGCGGCCGGATCCCACCCGGGCGCGACTATGACGAGGTGACTTCATGGGTGCTCTTCAGCGTGTACTGACGCGTTCGACGGTGGCGACGACGGCGGTCCTGGCCATGGCCCTGACCGCCTGCGGCGGGGGAGGAGAGCCGTCCGGCTCGGCTCCGGCGAACGGATCCCAAGACACTGGCACGGCGGGTACGGCATCCGAAGAGCTGCGACAGGTCACCGTGGGAGTGATGCCCTTGGTGGACCTGGCCCCGCTGCATCTTGGGATGGACCAGGGCTTCTTCGAAGACCATGGGCTGGAACTGGAGCTGGAGTCCGCGCAGGGGGGTGCGGCCATCATTCCGGCCGTGACCAGCGGGCAGTTCGAGTTCGGTTTCTCCAACCCGACCTCGGTGCTCATTGCCGCGTCCCGAGGGCTGGACATCAAGGTGATCGCTCCGGGGGGATCGAGCACGGGGGACGCGGAGACCGACTACGGGGCCACCGTGGTGCTGCCGGGCAGTGACATCGACTCGGCGGCCGACCTGGAAGGCCATTCCGTGGCCGTGAACACGCTCAACAACATCTCCGACTCCACGGTCAAGGAGGCCGTGCGTCAGGACGGCGGGGACCCCTCGAAGGTCGATTTCGTGGAGATGCCCTTCCCGAACATGGTGGCCGCGGTGGAGCAGGGCACCGTTGACGCGGCCTTCCTGGTGGAGCCCTTCCTGACGGCGGGACTCAACCAGGACATGGAGCCCGTGTTCTGGAACTGGATGGAAGTGTCCCCGGATCTGATGGCCTCCACCTACTTCACCACCGGTGAGCTCGCCGAGCAGGATCCCGAACTGGTGGCCGACTTCCAGGCCGCGATAGCCCAGTCCGCGGACTACGCGCAGGCTCATCCCGACGAGACCCGCGAGATCCTGACCGAGTACACCTCCATCCCGGAGGAGGCCGCGGCCTCACTGCGGCTGCCGCGCTGGAGCGATGAGGTCAACGTGGACTCCCTGCAGCGGCTGATCGAGATCAGCTCGGAGGATGGCCTGCTGGAAGGTGACCTGAGCGTTGACGACGTCGTCCTCGCCGACCAGCAGTGACACCCGCACACGCTCCCCGTTTACGGGTCCGAGACGACATCCGACCCGAGCAGCACTGACCCATTGACCCCATCGACCAAAGGAGTGAACACCATGGCCTTCACCGTGCAAGACATGCGCAAGGGACCCGAGGGGTACGCCTGGAGCCGCTTCGGCCAGCCGGAGTACACCGATTGGCTGGACGAGAGCCTGTCGTGGAAGGAAAACTGCTACATCGGCGACTGGTCCTTCCTCTGGCAGCACCGTTTCACCGGACCCGACGCGCTGCGACTGATCGCCGATTTCACCGTGAACAGCTTCGAGACCTTCGAGGTCGGCCAATCCAAGCACGCCATTCACACGAACAAGGACGGCAAGGTCATCCACGAGGGCATCCTGACCAAGTTCGGCGAACAGAACTTCATGCTCCACGGCCGCGGAGGATTCTGGCTGTCCTTCAACCTCGAACGCGGCCAGTACGACGCCCAGGTCAGGCGCGAGGACTGGTTCATGTTCCAGGTCTCCGGCCCCAAGGCCATCAAGGTGCTCGAGTCCCTCACCGATGCCGACACTCTCCTCGGGACGAAGTTCATGCACGCCACGCCGGTGACCATCGCCGGGCACGAGATCTACGCGCTGCGTCAGGGGATGGCCGGGGAACTCGGCTTCGAGCTGCAAGGCCCCCGAGAGTTCAGCGACGAGATCTACCAGGCGGTCCTCGACGCCGGACGGGAATATGGGATCCGCAAGATGGGCGGCCGGATCGCCATGATCAACCACCTCGAGGCGGCCTACCCGACCATCGCCACCGACTACATCCCCGCCATCTTCGACGAGGACATGGCCGACTACATGGACTACTTCCTGTCCTCCATGCCGGCCTTCGCCCAGCCGGCCTACATCGCCGGCAGCTTCGAGGGCCAGGAGCCCAAGGACTACTACCGCAGCCCCATCGAACTGGGCTGGGCCAAGGTGGTCACCACCAAGCGCTCGGACTACCTCGGGGCGGCGGCCCTGGCCGAGGAGAAAGCCCACCCGCGCAGGGTGCTGCGCACCCTGGAATGGAACGCCGACGATGTCGCCGACGTGCAGAACTCGCTACTGCGCGAGGGCGAGCACTACGACTACATGGAGATGCCCCGGGACCAACGCGGCTACATGTGGGCCGACCGCGTCGAACTCAACGGCCAACTGGTCGGCATCACCACCTCCCGCGGATACAGCTACTACTTCCGCAAGATGCTCTCGCTGGCCACGATGGACCAGGACCACGCGGAGATCGGTACCGAGGTCACTGTCATCTGGGGAGCACCCGGGCACCGTCAGAAGCCCATCCGCGCCGTGGTGCAAGCAGCTCCGTACAAGCCGGACCGGTCCCGCGGTGACCTTCGCGAGGCCGCTCTCAGTACCTCCTGACGAGTCTTCCCCCGGGATGCTCCTGGACGGTTGAGGGCCTTGCCGCCGACTGAGCCGGCGGCAAGGCCCTCGGTGCGTGCAGACCGCCTCCGACCCAGTCAGGCCAGGCCACCTCATCCTCGCCGGGCAGAACCGGGGACATCGTGCGCAACAACGAATTATCGGGGAGGGCCGCTGGCATTGGGCGGCCGCCGGTCACTCGGGGCCGTGGTGCTTCTCGGTCAGGGCACGGCGGAGTTCGGTGATCTCGGCGCTGAGGCGTTCGATGTGGGCCGCGGTGGCAGCGGTGCTCTTGTCCTCCTCGGCGGCGACCTGCTGGATGATCCAGGACGCCAGGGTGGCCGTGACCACCCCGAGCAGCGCGATGCCGTAGATCATCAACCCGACGGCGATCAGCCGGCCGGGCAGCGTCACCGGGTACAGATCCCCGTAGCCGACGGTGGTGACGCTGACGACGGCCCACCACAGGGCGTCCCCGAAGTCGCCGATCAGGGCCTCCGGGTGTCCCGCCTCCGCGTCGTACATGGCCAGCGCGGCAAGGTAGACCAGCAGGACCGACCCGCCGGTGACGTAGATGATCACCTTGCCTCGCAGGGCGGTGCCGGCGACCTTGTGGAGGATGTTCACCGCGGTCAACAAGCGCAGCAACCGGAGGGGCCGCAGCATCGGCAGGACCACGATCACCAGCTCGTGCAGGTGACGCAGGAACCACGAGCCGCGGGCCGGGGCCAGGGCCAGGCTGACCGCATAGTGGAGGGCGAACAGCGCCCAGATGCCCTGCATCACCATGGACGCCAGACCACCGGGCCACGCCGATGGGGCGAGGACGTCCACGCTGTACACGGCCAGGTAGGCCACCGCCAGCACCATCAGGGGCCATTCTGTGAGGGTGCGCCACCGATCCAAGGTCATGGGCACCAGTCAACCCCTCCACGACCAACCGCGGAGCCACCGGCAGGAGCAGGTAGGGCCAATGGCCGTGGCGCCAACTGCCCCGCCCGCCCCCGCCGCGGGTTCTACTCGCAGTTGATGCCGTCGCTGTCGCCGTCGCGGTACCAGTGGTACTCGGGGTCGGTGCCGGCCACGTACGGGCCGTAGCCGGCGGCCTTGGCCTTGGCGCAGCTGCTGAACCGCGGGTCCGTGCCAGCCGCCTCGGCGGCCTGGGTGGTGGGTGCCGGGGCGGGCGTGTAGGCCTTGGTCGGGGCCGGCGTGTACGTCTTCGCCGGGGCGGGGGCCACGGTCGTGGGTGCCGGCGCCGGGGCGGGGGATTGGGTGGAGCGGGTCGTGATCGAGTAGGGCTGGGTCGCGGTGGCGTCGGTGGGCAGCACCTGGTCGGGGCAGTCAGAGAGCACGCGGGTCATGGCGTCCTTCTCCGCGGTGGTGACCCACAGGGCGTACTCGGCCTTGACCGCGATCTGCCGGGCGACGAACTCGCAGCGGAAGGACTTGTTGGCCGGCAGCCAGGAGGCGGCGTCGGCGTCGGACTTCTGCGCGTTGGCCGGCCCGTCCACGGCCAGCAGGTTCAGCGGGTCGTTGGCGAACGTGGTCCGCTCGGTGGCGGTGAGCTGCTGGGCGCCCTTCTGCCAGGCGTCGGACAGGGAGACCACGTGGTCGATCTGCACGTCGTTGGAGGTGTCCTGGCCGCGGACGAAATGGATCTCGGTGGCCGTGTACGGGTCGTCCAGCACCCCGGTGAGCACCACGCAGTCGCGGGTGCCGGGCTTGAAGGTCTCGCCGGCGAGGTCGCGGGCGAGGATGTCGTTGCGGGTGTCGCAGCCGTTGCGGTCGGTGTCGGCCCAGGCCGGGCCGAACTGGTCCCGGTCGTACCCGGTCTTCGGGGCCCGGCCCTTCACGGCAAGGTCCTCCAAAGTGGCCAGGGCGGTGCCGGCCGGCGCCTTCGTCGTCTCCTGGGCCGACGGCGTGGCAGTGGCCGCCGGGGAGGCCGCCGCCTTGGGGGTGGCCGTGCGGGCCGGGGTGGCCGAGGCCGAGGCTGAGGCCAACGCGGTTTGGCTGGCGGTGCCGGTGGGGGAGGAGGACGCCACGGCCGCCGTGGTTGACGAGGTGCTCGGCGCTGCGGCCGTCGTGGAGGCGGCGGTGGTGGCGGTCGTGGCAGTCGACGTGCCGGTGTCGGTCCCGGTGCAGCCGGTGGCGGCCAGCGCCAGAGTGAGGGCCGCGGCCGGGATGGTGATCGAACGGATGAGCCTCATGGTGATGTCCCCTCAGTGCTGCCCGGGGGTCAACGGTCCCGACGCCGCCCACCCCGGGCACGG
This sequence comes from Citricoccus sp. SGAir0253, assembly GCF_005877055.1. Taxonomy (NCBI): domain Bacteria; kingdom Bacillati; phylum Actinomycetota; class Actinomycetes; order Micrococcales; family Micrococcaceae; genus Citricoccus; species Citricoccus sp. SGAir0253. Next base: position 1,556,434 of record NZ_CP039424.1, read on the forward strand.
GCGGCAGCCGGCACAGCCCCATCCCGGCTCGGGCGTCAGCGCGGGGTGCGCCGCACCGAACCTGAGCCCTTCCGATCGCGATCTACTCCCGGCGGACTAGTGATGATGGCTGTCCGGCCATGGTAGGTGGGCCGCCGGACAGCGTTAGCTGGCAGCGAGCCGCTGCGAGGCCCCACCCGGGGTTCTCCACAGCTGGCCACGCCATCACGAGCGCCGGTCGCTCACCCCGGTAGCCTCTGGCGGGTGGGCAGGAGACCGTGGGCGCATCCGGAGTGGGTGATGATGGCCGACGCGGGGGTGCCGTTCCCGGTCATCGCCCGGCTGAATGACACCGACGCCAAGTACGTGCGTGATTACGTGCGCCACCGCGGGGAGGCGATCCGCGGCGGGCCGGCCCCAGTGCCCCTGTGGGTGCATGACCGGCCGGTGCCCCGGCCGGCCGGGTACGCGGACACGGACCGGCGGTGGCGGGCCCGGCTGGCCCAGCTCGAGGCGTTCCTGGCCGAGCATCACCGCCGCCCGCACTCACCCCGGAACGAGACCCACCGGGGACCGGGGTCGGAGTGGGCGCTGGCCCACTGGCTCACCACCCAGCGCTCCAAGCACCGCGCAGGGAGGTTACTGGCCCACCGGGTGAACGCCCTGGACCGGGTCTTGCCGTCCTGGCGGATCGACGACCGGACCATCGAGAACGAGGCGAAGTGGCGGCTCACCCTCGTCGAGGTGCTGCGCTTCCACCAGGAGCACGGTCGGCTCCCTGTCGTCACCCGGGGAGCGGAGCCCCGTGAGCAGATCCTCGCGGCCTGGCTGCGTAACCAGCGCGTGGACTACCAGGCCGGGCAGCTCCCCGCGGAGCGGGCCCACTGGCTGGACGGCCAGCTGCCAGGATGGCGACAGCCCGGCAGTTGAACGTGCCCGTTCCGCAGGAACCAGGAGGCGGAGGATCACTTGGCGCACACCGGTCCTCCGGGCGTCTGTGACCGCCAGACCCCGGCCGTCATCGCCGGAGCGAGTACCGGTGATGAGACAGGACGAAACGGGACCTCGGAGTTCACCAAATGCACTCATGAACATAGCCCGGCATGAAACGATGCCCAGTAACGAGGCCGATTAACCCACTCCGGTGCCACCCGAGGGGGAGGCCCTCCAGTTCCGAGAGGACGCCCCTTGAACGGCCCCCGGTGAAGTGCGGGCGAAGCCCGGTCGGGGTGACTGCGGCGTGGGCCTACGAATTCGCGGCCTGGTCAACCCCTCGGTGAGGGCCCCGGCCGTGACCGGGACGCCCATGGTCTCGCCGCCGGATGACTTCGGAACCGCCGAAGTCTTTGAAGAAGCGGGTGCAGCAGGCCTAGACGACGGCACGTCATGGGGCCACCACCGAGCGGATCCGCCCCTACTGCTCGGTCGGGGTTGAGATCCGGGCCTGGCAGAACCGGCAGTGGCGGTGCACCGGCTGGCGGAGGCCCTGCGGGGGAGTTCCCGCAGATAAGAGGCCTGTCTCGCAGCAACCCGTACTATGCGCGGGCCCTCGCCGCTGGCTGGCCGGAGCCAGTTGTCCAACAGCCTGTTGGACAACTGGCTTGGGGCTACATCACGGTCCTCTTGGAAAAGCTCACCATGAGTCAGGCGCGGGACTGGCACGCGGAGGTGCGCCGGGAGCGCCTGGCGCTGTTCTTCGGGTAAGTCGTGAAATGAGGCTAACTGCACCTGAGACGTTCGCACCGACTGATTCCAATGGACTTCCGGCTGCCACGTCGGCGGAAACCGAACAGCCGATAACCCGAAGTGAGGGATTCATGGCCCGGAAGTCGGAAGTAGTCCCGATCGATGATCTGGACAGATCGCCGGCCCAAGAGACCCTCGGGTTCGGCCTTGACGGTCGGCACTAGGAGATCGACCTGTCCGCGGGCGACGTCAAGCAGCAGCGCGGTGACCTAAAAGCCTACGCCCGTGCTGCCCGCGCCACGGCGCGGCCAGCGCAACGCCAGCAGGCTGAGCGATGCGGTAGTGGGCCAAGGACGATGGCTATGAGGTCCCCTCCTGGGGCCCCATTCACCAGAACATCATCGAGGCGTACAACAAGGCCGAGAGGTTACCGCCTGCCAGGACCTCCCACCCTCAGCTCAGAGGTAGTCGGGCGAAGCCGGCAATGGCCACCATCGAGGCGCACAGAAGAAATTGGCGTCCGGCTCGGTCGTCAATCCGCCGGACCCCCTATGCGATGGGACGTAGTAACGCCGACAAGTCTCGTCGGCATTTCCCGAGCTTTCAGCGCGGACTAGCACCACATCCGCGTAGCTACCGTCAAAGCGACCCCGCGTTCCGACGACTTCCTCAAGTACGGTGAGAGGGTGAAGGCGGTCATCTACACGCGTGTCAGCCGGGACCGGGCGGGCACTGAGCGCTCCGTGACAGAGCAGGAGCAGGCATGTCGGGAGTTCTGCGACGTGCAGGGTTGGGATGTAGCTGCGGTATACACGGATAACGACCTCTCAGCATCCAGGTACACGCGTAAGGTGCGCCCCCAGTTCGAGGTCCTCATGGCGAATCTCTCCAAGTATGGTGCGCTGGTGACGTGGGAGGCTTCGCGCGCCACGCGAGATCTTGATGTGTATGCCAAATTGCGCAAGGTATGCAGAGAACACGATGTTCTCTGGGCTTATAGCGGCCGGGTCTACGATCTCACGCGAGGAGATGACGCGTTTAGTACCGGCTTGGAAATGCTGCTGTCTGAACGGTCCTCAGATGATACTTCCAGCCGCATACGACGCACCGTGAACGCCCAAGCCGTTGCGGGGAAGCCTCATGGACGGGTTCCCTTTGGTTACCGGCGGGTGTATGACCCGGACACTGGAAAGCTGCTTCGACAGGTTCCTGACGAAACTGAAGCGCCCATAATCCGGGAAGCGGCCACTCGAATACTTGAGGGCGAATCGATCTATGCGATCTGTCATGATTTCAAGGCTAGGGGCATCCGAGGCATCTCAAATGGAGATTGGACTACGGCTCGGGTAAAACGAGTGCTGACGAATCCCACGTACATGGGTAAGCGAGTTCTTCGTGGAGAAGTCATTGGAGATGCCGACTGGGAACCGCTCTTGCCTGCCGAAACGTTCGAAGCCCTGGCTGGAGTCTTTGCCAGCGACAAACACATGCCCAAGTATCACGGGACCGGGCCGCGTCATCTGCTGACCGGTATAGCAAAGTGCGGGGTGTGCGGTTCTCCGGTCAGCCGATTACCCGATAGGAAGGGCGGCAAAGAGTCCTACATTTGTCGAAACAACTGGCACGTGGCCCGGCGTAAGGACTGGGTTGACGAGCTGGTGACTTCAGTGGTCTTGGCGAGATTGCGTCAGCCGGATGCCTTACAGGCGGTGAATCGTGCCGCTGGACCAGAAGCAGGCGAGCTTGCGGACCAACTTCGCACCCTAGAGCAGCGCTTAGATGGTTTCTATGCACAAGCTGCGCAGGGCGCCCTGTCGGCGCCGGGATTAGCCCGGGTTGAGGAACGGATCAGTCGCGAGATGGCCGAAACCCGGCAGCTGCTCCGCAAAGTGGTAACACCAAATGCCCTCACGATCCCAGACCCTGCCCAGCTAGCTGATTCGTGGGAGCAACAGTCGCTGCTTCATCGTCGCGAGATAATCGACGCACTCATGACTGTTGAAATTCTGCCGACCAAACCGGGTACCCACACATTCATTCCTGAGTCCATCAGGGTCACTTGGCGCTTATCCTGAGGTCGAATCGGAAGACTGTGTTCGCCTTCGTCGCCTCCCGAATGGACTGAATGGGGAGACACGATGATCAAGCCGGGGAATGAGTTTCTACACCGATACCCGCGGTGCTGCTCCGGTTGCGGCCTTCATTGCTTCTGAGAGCGCCAGAGCTCTGTGCCGCACCCCTCGTCTTTCCACAACCTCCTGGCGACGTTCCTTTATCCACAGATGGGTCCGGTGAGGGTGCCCCCTCAGTTTGGGCGTGGAGAGACTCAACGTGACAGCAGGCGTCCGGCGCAAATCTAAACCCGGTCGTAGCGGCCCAGAAGGTGAACTGCCGAGTCCGGCAAGCACCTAACGGTCTGACTTCATCGGAAGTGTCCATACACCGGGGGGAAGGTTCGAGCACTCAGAATGGCGCATTCGGAGAGGGTGGTAAGTGAGTCCCGCTACTTACTTCCGCGACAGCTCGCAGAGAAAACTGGAGTTCACGTTTCTACCATCTATCGATTCGTCAAGCGTGGCGCCTTCAAGACTCAAGTGTCCGGAAAGTCTCTCTACATCGGCGTCGACGAAGCGATCGACGTCCTAAAGGCGGCTGGGTATCCCACTCGCGTCAACGCTTACGTGGACCGCGTAGTTGCTGAAGCTCCGCCCCTTAGCTCAGCACAGCTCACTCGCGTCGCTTCCGTTCTTGAGGCGCGCCGTAGCTCAAGCTGCTACACCACGAAGCCGTACGCTCGATAGCCCGTCCGTGGAAGGCACCAGTGTGGCTCCCGGCACATCGAGCAATGGGGGGACACTATGATCTGGCTGTACATCACCGTTGTCGGCGGCACACTCGCCATCTTTATCGCGTTCGCCACGAGACCTATTGGTGCTGTGCTGGTGCTCGTCCAAGCCACCGCTTTCGTAGTTCTCGCCCTTGGACTCTTAGGTTGGTTTGTCGTTTTGCAGGAGCCAGTATTTCTGTGTTTCATTGGCGCAGGCGGAATCACCTGGCTTCTCACGTTGGTACTGCGCGGGTCACACTCTCGTTGATCGTCCTTATCGTCCTGGGGCCACCGTCTGGAGGCACCAGGCGCAACGTTCAACTCAGGACCGAAACGAGAAGCGCGGCGGATCCGTCTCGCTATGCCCGCCTAGCTCGGAGATCGAGTAGAGCGGTCAAGGTTTACGGGGCCTTCGAAGTGGTCATTCCTGCGCTGACTTCACCGCAGGAGCAAAATCTGATCGGAATGACGCTTGCGCGTCCTATTCCGACACACGATCTGGTCAGTCCCTTCGAACTGGAGGCATCCGATAAAAGGACGCCCCATGGCAATCGCGACAAAGCTCCTCGTCCAGTTCAAGTGCGGTCACGCCGAGGCCAAGGACCTCGAGTCCACGCCCCCCGGCAAGCGCAAGGCCAAGGCTTTCGGGCTGGGGAAGAACTTCGTCTGTTCCCGGTGCTTCAAGGCCTTGCGGCGCGATGAGTTAGACAGGCACAACCGAGACCTGCTGGTCCAGGCGCAGGGATTCGAGGAGGACCACGGCCTGCCGGAACTGAGCGGTTCGGAGGGGCAGGTGCCGTGGGCGACGCGCCTGCGCTACCAGGTGCTCACGGACCTCATCGAGGCGGCCGACTCGCACCGGCCGGTCTTCGACCCCGGCCAGGTCATCGAGGTCGCCAAATCGCTGGTCCGGGCCGGCTGGTGGATCGACAACACCCGAGACCCGGACCTGACCGTCGATGACCTCCTGACCCTGATCACCACCGCCATCGACGAGGACGACCTCGTCGCCACCGAGAACCCGTTCTGAGGACCCCATGACCCTGCAGCAATCGACGACCATCCAGCCAGCCCTGTTCCCCGCGGAGGACCCCATGATCACCGTCAACGGCACCCAGGACTGCGTGCAGTGCACGCGGGCCACCGTCCTGCTGGACCGGGAACACGTCCCGTACGAGTACGTCGACTTGGCGCCGGAGGAGAACCAGCCCAAGCTGGCCGCGCTGCGCGCGGCCGGGTGCCAGCAGATGCCCGTCATCGAGACCCCGACCGAGCGCTTCAGCGGATTCGACCTCGATCGGATCAAGAAGGCCGCGGTCGAGGTCCGGGCGTCCTTGGCCTCTGCGACCCCCGACCTGAACTCACCATCCCTCGCTGCACGGTGAGGGCGCGCGGATAGCGCCGCCGAAAGTGAGAACGGCCAGCGGCCACCGGATTCCGGGGACCGCTGGCCGTTCTCGTGTGACACACACCCGTGTCCGGCCCCACGAACTCTTGGCGACAGCCCACCCCCGTCCGTGAAGGAGAAACCCATGGTCCCCACCGGCACCCTCTGGCTGAACGCGAAGGTCACCTTGGTCGACCGCACCGGCACCCGCGTCCAGACTGATTCCCTGGAGGCCGCCACGGCGAAGATCACTGAACACTCCCACCAGTCCGTGCCGCTGCTCGCCCTGGCCGAGACCCATGCCACCGACCCCGGGTTCACCTCCGGGACGTGGCAACTGGTCCAGGGCCAACTCACCCCCGTATCCGAGGCGGGCGTGCCGGACTACCAGCTGGAGTACAGCGACTTCCATCTCACCGACGCTGACGGCCAGCGGCTCTCTGCCGTGACCATGAGTACCCTGAGCGAGCTGGGCCAAGGCATGGCCACCAAGACCGGCCACCAGATCACGATCGACAGCCGCCTGCCCGGGGCGCGCAGGCTCCGCTACGTGCCGGCGGCCCCCGCCCCGGTGAGCACCGGCCCGGTTGAGCCGAACGCCTCCGCGATGCACTCGGGCCCCGGGACTGGGGCCACCGACCGTCCCCTGCCTTCCTCGGCCGCCGGCGAGCCCGCCGCGCCGGTGTCCACCGCCCAGGCCTTCGCCACCCGCCCCCAGAGCCGTCGCCAGTCCCTGGCCCCGGCCCACACCGGATGGCGGGGGGCGCTGAACAGCACCTTGGGTCTACGACTGGCTCCCAGCGCCGGGGAACGACGGACCCGGGCGCTGCACGCCACCGTGCAGAAGGGCCTACCCGGACACCGCACGGCCGTGGTGGTGAACATCAAGGGCGGGGCCTCCAAGACCACCGCCACCTACCTGCTGGCCGCCACCCTCGGCCGGGTCCGCGGGGGGATGGTGCTGGCCTGGGACAACAACGAGAACGCCGGGAACCTGGGCGACCGGGCCATCGGCGCCGACCACTCCCACACCGCCCTGGACCTGTTGGAGCACATCGACGACTTCACTACCCCGGAGCACGCCGACAAGCTGGCCGGGTACCTCCGCCCGCAGGGCGAGAACCGGTTCCACGTACTGGCCTCCCAGAACGAGGCCGGGACCGAGGAAGTCATCGACGCCACCGCCTTCCGCCGGATGCACGCCGCCCTGCGCCAGTTCTACCAACTGGCCATCGTGGACACCGGCAACGCCTCCACCGCCCCGACCTGGCAGGCCGCCGTCGACGTGGCCGACGTGCTGGTGGTGGCCATCTCCAACAAGGAAGACGCCGCCCGCCGGGCCTTCACCACCATCGACGCCCTGCGGGCCGAAGGGTACGGGGAGAAGCTGGCCAACGGCGTCGCGATCATCACCCAACCCCGCACCGCCTCCACCCACCGCCTGGCCGAGATCCAGAACGGGCTAACCGGGATCGTCCGGGCCGTCTTGGTGGTCCCGTACGACCGGACCCTGGACGACGGCGGGGAGATCATCTGGGAGGCCCTGGCCCCGGCCACCCGCGCGGCCTACCTGCGGGCCACGGCCGCCGTCGTTCAGGGCATGTGAGCCGATGCTGACCAAGTCCGCCGCCGGGCTGGGCTGCCTGGGCACCGCACTGCTCGGGCTGATCCTGAGCGCGGTCCTGCTGTTACTCACCCTGGCCGTGTTCGACGGGGCCGCCGCTGAAGGCGGGGTCTGCCGCCCCGAGGCCGGGATCGGGACGGCGCCCTCCGAATACCAGCAGGACCTCGCCGAAGCCGCAGAACACTCGGGTATCCCCGTGGGCATCCTCGCCGCCCAGATCGACCAGGAATCCCGGTGGGACCCCCGCGCGGTCTCCCCGGTCGGGGCCCAAGGCCTGACCCAGTTCATGCCCGCCACCTGGGCCCAATGGGGCAACGGGGCCGACCCCTTCGACCCTCGTGCGGCCATCACCGCCCAAGGCCGGTACATGAAGCACCTCCGGGCCCAGGTCGCCCCGCTGGCCCAGAACGAGAACGAGGCCATCCGCCTGACCCTGGCCGCCTACAACGCCGGCCCCGGCGCCGTCCGGCAGCACCAGGGCATCCCCCCGTTCCAGGAGACCCAGCAGTACGTCCAGAAGATCACCACCGCCGCCGGCGGGACCGGCGGCGCCGGCCTGTGCGACTCCCTGGGCCAGCTCACCGTCGCCAGCGTCGGCGGGGACGACTACCCCTACCGGGAGCCGGTCGGAGTCGACGGGTGGGGCCACGCCCGCAGCATCTTCGGGCACACCCAGCGCCAGTGCACCGACTTCGTGATGTGGCGCATCAACCAGTCCCTGGGCTGGAGCGAGGACCAGGGGGACCCGCCGTTCACCTTCGCCGCCCTGGGCGTCGGCTACGGCCCCGGCCAGAATGGGGCCGGGTCCTGGAAGGACATCCTCACCCAAGCCGAGGGCGTCAGCTTCCACACCTCCGACCCACGGCCCGGTGACATCGCCTGGTGGGGCTACGACGACATCGGCGGCGGCTACGGCCACGTCGGGTTCGTTGCCGCCGTGGACGGGGACACCGCCATCATCGAGCACTACAACCTCGCCACCCCCAACACCTACTCGGTCACCCGCACACCGGCCCACGAGGTGCCCGGCTACATCCGCCTGCCCGCCACCACCCAGGAATAGCCCACATGCGCTCCACCCGATTCATCCTCGTCCTCACCGGCCTCGTCGCCGTCATCGCCCTGCTCACCACCGGCATCGTCTACGCCGTCAACCGGACCACCGCGCCAACGGCCACCGATGCCCCGCCGAGCCCGGCGCACACCACCCCCTCCCCGGCGGCCGCGCCCACCGACGCCACCACCGACCGGGCATGGGAGACCACCGCGCCGACCACCCCGACCGCCAGTGCCCCCGCTCCGCCCACTGGCACGCTCACCCGCAAGGGCATGAGCGCCGACGAACTCGTCACCACCGCCGCGCAGGTGATGACCACCTGGGACACCACCCGGGACGTCTCACCCACCGACGGCTACCGCCGGGCCCTGCCGCTGTTCGTGGCCGAGTACCGGGACATCTTCGTCACCCCCACCAAGCCGGTCCTGCCCAAGGATTGGTGGGAGGCCGCCGAACACGAGGCCACCAGCACCCCTCGAGTCCAGATCACCGACACCTACGCCCACGGCGACACCACGACCTACTACGTCGTCGCCTCCTGGACCTGGCGCTCCGAGGACGGCTGGACCCTCAACCCCGACCCCGCACACATGACCTTCCAGGTCGCCAAGGACAAGACCGGATACATCATCCGCAACTGGACCGACCAGCAACTCCAGTGACGCCACCGCCCGGCACCAGTCAAGCCAAAGCCTTGGCGAATCATCGTTGGACCTGAACACCGCCAGCAAAGGCCTGTCCTGCAAGTTCAGCGGAGCCACGGCATTGTGGGAGCGACGACTGGCTTCGACCGGGTCAGAGTAACCCTTTCTTTCCGAACCTTGGCGGCGCGCTGACGAGACCGCGCCCGGTGAAGTTGACCGGAAGGACCAATTCGACCTAGCCGACCGCCTAGTTGTAGATCTTCTGCCGTGCCCCATGCACCGCTCAGGAGCGCAACCGCTTTGGGCCTCATCCCAGGGTCCGTCGCTTACGCGGCACATCCCGCCACGAAGCCACGCTCCGCCGATTCAACGGAAGCGCCTCGACCGCCTTCCGGTGACTGCGCCAAAGCCGTCCTCAGCTGATCGTGGCAGCAGCTGTTCGATCTGCCCCTGCGCCTTGTCCGTCAAATCTCCACGGCCAACCATCCAGCCGGGACACCCACGTCGACCGACGCCCGCCGGCGCAGTGCCGAACACTTTCACGTTCTCGGCGGTCTCCGGCTCCGCACAGCGCGTCCGCACCAACAAGCGAGATCCACCACCCAGTGCCGCTACCGCCCACGACACCGTTTCGCTCGACGAGCGAAACGGTCAATCAGTCATCACACCTCTGGCACCAAGGTTCACTCTCGGACATCATGTCCGGGTTTCTGACATACGCCGGTGCCCGGCGGTGGCGAACTTGGTGCATGGAAACGCTTGTGCGCCGGTGCCAGAACTGTGCCCAGCCGCTGCCCGCGGAGGCCCGGGCGAACCGCCGGTACTGCGATAAGCAGTGCCGTCGGCAGGCCTACGCCTTGCCGACTGTTTCGGCCGGGCGGCGGTGCCAGGCCTGCGGGAAGCTGCTGCCGGAGGGCAGCCGGGCGAACCGGCGGTTCTGTGATGCGGCGTGCCAGAAAGCCGAGGCCCGCCGCCGCACCGGCGCCGGCGGGTCCAACCGCACGGTGTCCGCCCGGGACCGGTTGACCGTGGTGTCCGGGCAGCTGGCCCAGGCCGAGACGGCCCTGGGCCAGTGCCGTGGCCGGGTCGCGGACCGTGACCGGGAGATCGCCTGGTTGCGGGCCGAGCTGGCCGAGGTGCAGCGGTCAACGGCCAGGATCCTGATGGGCCAGGCCAACGACGCGGCTGGTGTCCGCGCCCGGTTGGCCACGGCCACCGGCCAGTTGTCCGAGTTGCGCCGGAACTGGTCGGCCACGGCCGAGAAGCTGGTGGCCACGGCCGAGGTGACCGGCCTGCGCGGCCAGCTGGTCGCCCTGCAGGACAGGCATGGCCAGCTGGCCGCGAAGTACCAGGAGCTGTCCGAGGCCGCCGAGCTGGCCGCGACCGAGCGCCAGCACCTGCAGGGGGTGGTCCGGCAGTGGGACACCCTGTGCAAGCGCCTGTACAAGGCCACCGGTGGCCAACCGGCCGCGGCCGTGGACCGGGACATCCTGGCCACGTGGACCCGGTTCCGGCAGGCCGTGGCCACCGGCACCGGCAACCGTGGCCGGGCCCCCGTGGCCGGACCGGCGGGCGGGCAGGGCGCCGGTCAGGAGGTGGCCCGGTGACCGTGTCGATCTCGAAGATGTCCATCGCCTACTACCTGGATTCCGTGGCCACCGGCGACGAACGCCACCACGGGCGGGCGGAGCTGACCGCCTACTACACCGAGGCCAAGGCCCCGGCCGGCCGGTGGGTCGGCGCCGGACTGGCCGGCACCTCCCTGACGCCCGGCCAAGAAGTCACCCGCGAGGCTGCGGTAGCGCTCTACGAGCAGGCCCGGGACCCGAAGACCGAGAACCTGTTGGGTCGGGCGCCGATGGCCAGCCAGACGGCTCCGACCGACGCGAAGACCCCCCTGGGTCGGGCGGCCAAGGCCACCCGCCAGGCGGTGGCCGGGTTTGACCTGACGTTCTCGGTGCCCAAGTCCGTGTCCGCCCTGTGGGCCGTGGCCGGGCCCTCGTTGCAGGGCCAGATCCAGCAGGCCCACGAACGGGCGATGAACGAGACCCTGGCCTGGGTCGAGGCCCACGTCCTGCAATCGAGGGCCGGGCACGGCGGGGTGGCGCACGTGCCGGTGACCGGGCTGGTGGCCAGCCAGTTCGACCACTGGGACTCCCGGGCCGGGGACCCGCAGCTGCACACCCACACGGTGATCTCCAACCGGGTCCAGCGGGTGCTGGACGGGCAGTGGGCCACCCTGGATTCCTACACGCTGCACCGGCACGTGGTGGCCATCTCCGAGACCTACAACTCCCTGCTGTTCGACCGGCTCCACCAGCAGATCGGGGCCCTGCCCGAGTCCCGCTCCGAGGACGGCCAGCAGCTGGCCGACGCCCTGGCCGTGGCCACCGCCGAGGACCTGTCCGCCCAGCCGGACACGACCGGCCACCGGGTGGAGCTGGCCGGGGTCCCGGACAGCCTGATCGCCGAGTTCTCCACGAGGTCCCGAGCCATCGAGGCCCGGACCGACGAACTGGTGGCCGAGTGGACCACGACCAACGGCCAGCGACCCCCGGCCGCCATGCTGCTGCAGCTGCGCCAGCAGGCCACGTTGGAGACCCGCACGCCCAAGGAGGAGTCGTCCCTGTCGCTGGCGGAGAAGATGGTCGGCTGGCGCGAACGCTCCCTGGCCACCGGCCACGACCCGGCCACCGTGGTGGCCGACGCCGTCGGCCACGCCGACACCACCATCACCCCCGACCAGCTCACCGACGACATCGTGGGCCAGTTGGCCCGGTGGACGCTGGCCGACGCCTCGACTCGGCGGGCCACGTTCACCCGGGCCAATGTGACCGCCTCAGCCGAACGCATCACCCGGCTGGTGCGCTACCGCACCGCCGCCGAACGTCACCAGGCCACCGACAAGCTCGTGGACACCGCCCTGGCCCAGGCCGTGCGACTGACCCCAACCCGCTCCATCGCCCCGGACACCGAGGACCCGGCCGTGGTTCACCACGGCCGGTCCGTGTTCGACCACCAGCGCACAGCCGGGCTGTGGACCACCCGGCAGGTGATCGACGACGAGGCCTACCTCATCAACCGGGCCACCGAAGAGACCGGACCGCACCTGGACCCGGACACCATCACCGCCCAGGTCGCGCAGGTGACCACCAGTGCCGGTCACCGGCTCAGCGCCGACCAGGCCCGGGCCAGTGCCGCCGTGCTGTCCTCACCGCGCGCGGTGGCCGCGATCATCGGTCCGGCCGGGACCGGCAAGACCACCACCATGGCCGCCGTCGCCCACCTGTGGTCCGCCGCCCACGGGGAGTCCTCCGTGGTCGGGCTGGCCCCGTCGGCGGTGGCCGCCGGGGTGCTCGGGGACGAGCTCGGGGTGGCCACCGAGAACACCACCAAGTGGCTGTATGAGTCGGTGGGGGACGGGGCGGCCCGCCGCGCCCAGCGCGTCCAGCAGCTCACGGCCCAGTTGCACGAGCTGCAGGCCCGGCCCCGCACGGACCGGACCGCCGCGAGCATTGAACGTCTGGCGGCGAAGCTGGCCGAGCAGCACGCCGCCCAGGCCCGCTACACCCTGGCCCAGGACCAGCTGCTGATCCTGGACGAGGCGTCCATGGTCTCCACCGCCCAGCTGGCCGAACTCACCCGGCAGGCCGAGGCCGCCGGGGCCAAGGTGCTGCTGGTGGGGGACCCGGCCCAGCTGGAGGCCGTGGACGCCTGCGGGTTCCTCGGGTGGATGGACCGCAAGGGGACCCCGGAGCGCCTGGACATGGTGTGGCGGTTCCGGAACGCGTGGGAACGGGAAGCCTCCCTGCGCCTACGCACGGGCGAGACGGACGTGCTGGGGGAGTACGCCGCGAACGGCCGGATCCACGGGGCCCCGGGGGAGGACGCCGCAGACTCTGCGTACTCGGCGTGGCTGGCGGACAAGCGGGCCGGGCTGTCCACGATCCTGATCGCCTCGGACAACACCACCGTGGCCGAGCTGAACACCCGCGCCCAAGCCGACCTGGTCGCCAGTGGTGACGTGGACGTGGAGCAGACCGTGACCCTGCGCGGACAGGCCACCGCCGGAGCCGGGGACCTGGTGTTGGCCCGGCGCAACGACCGGTCCCTGCGCGATGCCACCGGGGCGTTCATCGCCAACGGCACCCGGCTGACCCTGACCGGGATCAACCCCGACGGCTCCGCCGCGGCCCGGAACGAGGCCACCGGGGGAGCGGTGACCCTGGACCCTGACTACCTCGCGTCCTCCACCGAACTCGGGTACGCGACCACCGCGCACCGCTCCCAGGGCGTCACCGTGGACTCCGCCCACGCCGTGGCCACCGCCGGGCTGTCCCGGGAGCTGTTCTACGTGGCCATGACCCGCGGCCGCGAAGCGAACCACGCCTACGTGGACTTCGGCGTGGACCACGAGGCCCATTCCCCGGACGAGTGGGGACTGCTCACCCAGACCCCACCGGCCCAGGTGCCGGTGACCGTCCTCGAGGGCGTGCTCAAACGCGAGTCCGCCGAGCACACCGCCCACGAGGTGGCCGACGCCCAACGCGCCTGGGCCAACGACCTGGGCCGGATGGTCCAAGAACTCGACTACCTGGTCTGGGCCGCCCGCAGCGCCCGGACCCACCAGTGGGTGCAGGACACCTACGGCCACGACCCAGAGGCCCTGGCCCGGTTGAGTGAGGCCGCGACCTGGCCCCAACTGGTCAAGGCTGACCCCGCCCTCCACCACCACGGCGAAACCGAGGCCGAGGACACCGTGCCGGAGGTCCTGGCCTGCTGCACCCCACCCACCGAGGACGCCCCGCTCTCCATGCCGCAGCACCAGCCCGCCAGCCAGCGCGAGGTCACCACCGACCTACTGAATCGCATCCACGCCGAGCTCGACGGCCGGCTCAACCGGATCGAGGCCAACCCGCCCGCCTGGTACGACGAGCTCACCCAGCACCACCCCGACCCGGCCGCCCGCCGCGCCGCGGCCGCCGACGTGCTCATCTGGCGGGCCGTCTCCGGACAGGACGACGCCGACACCGCCCTGGGCAAGGCCCCCACCGAGAAGGACACCACCGCCCGCTACCACCACGCCGCCCACGCCGCCCTCAACCCCCACCCGGAAAACCGCCCGGTCGCCCGCGATGCCCGGCACGACGCCCTGGTGTCGGGGCTGTCCGACAACTGGATCAACCTCGAGCCCGCACCGCCTGATCCGGCGCCGGCTGAGGACCGGCTGGCGCGCAGTACGCCGGAACGGGAGCGGCAGGATGTGAGTTTGAACCGGTGAGCGCGCCGTGCTGGATAACCTGCTGACATGGAAGAAAAGCAGACCAGTGTGTTCGCCAACTACAGCGCGATGGTTGCCATCGGGGCTGTCCTGACCCTCGCCGGTTTCGTGCTGGGATTCGGCGCTGAAGGAGCAGTCAACGTCGTCATGGTGTTGGGCATGCTGCTCGTCATCGTCGGCTACCTCCGACGCATCGCCCGCGCCCTGGAACGGTGAAGGTGAGCCGCACCTGGGCGGTCGCCAGTGGTGGGATACGGTCGCTGTCGTGACACATGACCGCCGCCCCCGCGTCTGGAGGCCAGATCCCAGAGACGATGCCTTGCCGCCTGCGAGGGCAGCAGAAGCCGCTGCTTGGAAGCGCAAAGTCTATTCAGAGTTCGACTTGTCGTCCTTCGAGCGACGGCGCGAAAAGTTCTGGAAGTCAGTGTTTGCCGACCCCATCTTCGACTTGGACAAAGAGGTCGATCACGTACTTCGCGCTAGGCCCGACGGGCCCCTTCTCTTCCCGTTCAGTTGGGATGAGATTCCTGCGGGCACAGAACTGTGGCGGGCAAGAGAAATGGACGCGGACGCGATCAACGCGGGCATCACCGAGGGAGACCTTTGGGAGCCCCCCGCCGCTGTGGCCACTGCAGGCCGGTTCAATGAGGCGAATGAGCCACTGCTGTACACATGCATCGGCCTTCCGATCCAAACGCTTACCGAAGCCCGAGTACTCAACCCGAATGCCTCGTTCATCCTGATCGGTTACGAGCTCGTTGAGTCCCTGAATGCCAAGAGAGTTGGGGTCACCCAGGACACGACCCTGACAGCGAGACAGCAGAAGATCGAACACAAGATATCCGAGTTCCTCGCACAGGTCGTCTCAATCCCCGCCGAATCAATGGGCTCAACTACCTACGAGCACACTCAGCGCCTGCTGCGCGATTTTTACCGCCTGGAGGAAGGGTGGGAATCGGGATGGATTTACTGGTCCACCCTGGCGGATCCCGACGCCGAAGATCTCAACCTGGAACCTCTGAACCTTGCCATCGAGCCGACGGACGCACACTCCAAACTCACGGTTCGTTATGTCTTAGCCGGCACGCAGCAGGAGTACAAGGACGGTCAGCACCACATCGCCCTGCACGCATATGCCTCGGGACAATGTGACGGGGATGGGCGCTTGTCATTCAAGAGCTTTCCCCACGAACAACTCTCCTCGTTGCAGGACTACTTCGACCACTTGGACGCCGAATTCGAAGACTCTCCTATCGGGGCGCAGGCCATCGTCTAGCAGCGCGACCGTCGAACCGGTCTCGCAACCTAAGGGTTGCAAGATGTCTCATGTGCCCCTTCGGTGGTTCATGTCAAGTGTGCGGATTTCTGCGTCCTTGTCGACGCCCTTGATTCTCACAACCATGTATCGCAGTTTCGAAGACCGGATTCGTGTCTTCAATCTTGGTTGTGAGACATGCGGGGCGGTCGTGACGTTGCGGCGGGCAGGCCGAATCGACGAGGGGCGCCGGATGCCGTCATAGCCGGCGGGCTGGCTATTTTTGTCCGGCGGCGTTGTAGGCGGCGACGATGTCCTGATGGATGCGGCCACGGTCGGGAATTTCGTAGCCATTCTGCTTGGCCCACTGGCGGATGGCCGCGGCCTGTCGGCGCGGGGCCGGGGGTGCGATGGCCCGTCCGGCGCGGACGTAGGCCTTCAAGTCTTGGCGTAGCTGCTTGGCGTGGGCGGCGGACAGGTCGATCTCGTAGTGGCGGCCGTCCACTCCGAAGGTGATGGTCTCTCGGGCCGGGGTGCCGTCGAGGTCATCGATCAGGACTACTTCAGCCTTCTGGGCCATATGCTCCTCAATCCCTGTTCTCCGGGGGGCCGCTCGGCATCGCCCCATGTCGGTGTCGCATCGTGCCTCTGCCGATAGGCATGTTCCACGGCTAGTATGTCGGTTCTGCCTTGATTGAGACGGACCGGCTACCGAACCGCATGTTGGCGGACTATGGAAGGATCACACATGAACTCGCACGACACCCGGGACCCGGCCGAGGATGCCCGGCTACTGGCCATCCTGGCCACCGGTGATGACCAACTCGAGGACTGACGCGCGCCGCCGGGACGCGATCGAGAAGGCCGCCCTGGCCCTGGACGGGGTCCATCGCTCCTACGGCGGGCCCGTCCCGGATCTGACGGAATGCCGGTACCGGGCCAGCGTCGCGATCGCGGCCTACGAGGCGCACCTCGACGCCACGGCCGCCTCCGCCACGGACAGGTCGGTGAGAGCCAGCTACCCCGGCCGCGCCACACCCTCAACCGGCATAGCCCCGGCAACTCGGCCCCATCATTCTGGCCCGACTGAGCCAGGCTCCTGAGCCCAAGCCTCAGCGGTATCCGCCAGTCCCTGGCGCCAGTTGGAATGCTTCCCTCGTTGTTCATCTGGGACGCACGTGCTGCTCGTACCGGCAAGTCACCATGGGACGTCGATGCCCCATGTCCTGTCGCCACCCAGGAGCGCGCCCATGACCGGCCACTGCTTGCCCACCCTTGAGCCCGCCGCTCCCCACGGGCGGTCATGAGCAGGCGGATCCTCCTGGTGGAAGAGGAGGCATGCACCGGCCAACCGCTGGCGGGCCCGCTGGCCGCCGAGGGGTTCGGGGTGGTGGTCGCGGCCGACCGCGCCGGCCTGCGCGAGTGGCTGGCGCACCGGGACCCGGACCTGGTCCTGTTGGAATTGCTGTGCCCGGGGCGCGATGGTGCCGAGCTGTGCCGGTGGATCCGGGACCGCTCGGACGTGCCGGTCATCCTGGTCGCTGCCCAGGAGGATGAATCCGCCCTGATCCGCGCCCTGGTCGCGGGGGCGGATGACTACCTCACGATGCCGTTCTCCTTGCAGGAACTCACCGCGCGGATCCGGGCGGTGCTGCGGCGCAGCGCCCCGCCGGAGATCCTGTTGCCGGACACCATGGAGGCCGGGGACGTCCGGATCGACCTGACCCGCCATCGGCTCACGGTCCGCGGTCAGCCGGCGGCCCTGCCCCTGTTCCTGTTCACCCTGCTGGTCACGTTGATGCGCAACCGGGGACGGGTGGTCTCCCGCGAGGAACTACGCGACCAACTCGGCCTGAGCGACACCAGCAACAACCCCAGGACGATCAACACCTACATCCGCCGGATCCGCGCGGTGATCGAAGCCGACCCGGCCCGGCCCCGTCACGTCAAGACCATCCGCGGACGCGGCTACATCTTCGACCCCTGAGCCTGTCCATCCTCCATCCGGTCAGGGTGGGCCCCGTCGGCGCTTCCTGGTCCTCGAGCCTCCAGGGTTGGCCCGGGCGGCCACGTAGGAGGATCTCGCCGTTCCCGGCGCCGGAACGCGGAACCGGACCTTGCTGCTGCGGACCGGCAGCCGGAATTTTCGACGGAGCAGGTCATCACTTTCTGCCAGCACCTATCCGCAGCGGGGTCCGATTGATACGCTTTCCGGGCTCCGGTGAGACGGTGCACGGGGTTGCGTGGAGGAACCTGCTCGGGGGAATCGAGCCCCTCCGGCGTAGACCCCACGTGAGGTGGCGCCCTTGCGGGCGCCACCTCACGCCGTCATGCTCACTGCGAGCTTGGTCGCGGTCGGCCGTGGTGTCACCCGCCCGCCCCCTCCCGACGCGTTGGGCATATGTCAGTCCATGTCAGGTCCGTTTTCGCTCGGCATGAGTGCTAATGTTTCGGCGGTCGGCGGCGTCCCCTCAATCCGTCAGCTGACATGTCGGGACGGCCCAGAGCCGTTGCGACCGGGCCGCCCCGCTTGCTGATCTCCTATCCACCAACCGGGGCGGCCTTCCAACGCCGGGGCGGCGGGATGAACGTCTCGGACGTCCCCCTGCCTGCCCCCCGGCCACCCCGTGATGGCTGGCGGGGGAAGGCCAGCACGAGTCATAGCATCGTGAACTCGGGCCGGGCGCTGGCCCACCGTGACCATCGGTCGCCTCGTGAACCGGCTTCCTCGCCGATGGCGGGCGAGCAGGTGGTGGTCGGCCTGCGCGGCCCCGGACCAGCAGTCGGGTGGGCGGAGGCTGGGTGTGCCCTCACGGGTCGGATGTGGACTCCGGGGCCAGACCCTGGCGGGGTCTGCCTGCAGTGGCGTACCACCATAGGGCCCCGGGTGCCTCGGGCCCGGAGTTCGGGCCGCGGAGCATCCGGTAGCCCTGCCTTGTGTCCTGCCAGAGCTCAGCGCGCACCAGGCGGTCGATGGGGCCGAGCTTGCCCTCGGAGAGCTCCCGGGCGACCGGGTGGCGGATAAGCCCGGTACGGCCATGGGTGGCGGTCCAGCTGCCGGCGCGAATGAACAGGCCCAGGGCCTCCCGCCCCTGAGCTCCGCGGAGCTCGGCGAGCCGGTGCACGTCTGGATGCCAGTCGAAGCTCCCCATCCCTGAACGCTAGGGTCACCGACCTGAGGACACCATCGTTGGCGGCGCGGCACTCCAGACCCGGTTCCGGGACGCAGGCCGGCACTCGGTGCGGTGGCGTCTGAATTCACCGGAAACAGGTATGGGTGGATGTGATGAGTGCCACGTCCGGGCGTGGCGGTGTGGCTAGACTCGCGGGACAGGAACCGCCCTTCTGGGAAGGGCTGAACACGGAGGCGAGCAGCGGATGAGTGGAGCCGAAGACCAGCAGGTGTGGGCGGCCGTGGTGCAGTCCACGGGCTTGTCCATCCCCGAGGCCGGGCGGGAGCCGTTTCAGGCGCTGGCCGGGGACATCCAGGCGCTGATGGGCCAGCTGCGCGGCACCGGCCTGGGGGAGACCCCGCCGGGATTCGCCTTCCATGCCCTGTGACTCCCCCTGTTGAAAGGACCCCGCCGTGGAACCCTATGAGTTGACCCTTGCCCAGTCCTCGGCGGCGATCGCCGCCGGCGAGCTGTCCCCGGTGGAGCTGACCGGGTCCTGCCTGCAGCTCATAGACGCCGCCGAGCCGCACCTGAACGCCATGGTCACCCGCACCGCGGAGGCCGCCCTGGCCCAGGCCGAGGCCGCGCAGGAGCAGATCGCCCGGACCGGCCCGCGCGGTCCCCTGCACGGGATCCCGTATGGGGCCAAGGACCTGTACAACACCCAGGGGGTGCTGACCACCTCCAGCTCGGCGGTGCGGGCCGAGTTCGTGCCCGATCAGGACAGCGCGGCGGTG
The DNA here is from genome assembly GCF_005877055.1 of Citricoccus sp. SGAir0253. Classification (NCBI taxonomy): domain Bacteria; kingdom Bacillati; phylum Actinomycetota; class Actinomycetes; order Micrococcales; family Micrococcaceae; genus Citricoccus; species Citricoccus sp. SGAir0253. The sequence continues at coordinate 1,576,084 of NZ_CP039424.1, forward strand.
GCCGCGTTGAACGAGGCCGGGATGGTGCTGTTGGGCAAGACCCACACCCACGAGTTCGCCTTCGGGGGCATCACGCCCACCACCCGCAACCCCTGGGACACCACCCGGGTGCCCGGCGGGTCCAGTGGCGGGTCGGCCGCCGCGGTGGCCGCCGGGTACTTCCCGATCGCGCTGGGCACCGACACGGCCGGGTCGATCCGGATCCCGTCCTCCGTGTGTGGCACGGTCGGGATCAAGCCGACCTACGGGCGCACCTCCCGGTACGGGGTCGCGTCTCTGTCCTGGTCCCTGGACCACGTCGGGCCCATCACCCGAACCGTCGCCGACGCCGCCGTTGTGCTCGGCGCGCTGGCGGGGTACGACCCGCGGGACCCGGCCAGCGTGGACCGGACCGCCGAGGACTTCACGGTGGGGCTCGGCGCCGGGGTGGAGGGCCTGCGCATCGGGGTGCCGCAGAACTACTACACCGACGCGGTCGACCCCGATGTCGCCGCCGCCACCGCCCGGGCGGTAGAGGTGTTCCAGGACGCGGGGGCGATCATCGTCCCGGTCACCGTGCCCTTGAGCGAGCGGTACAAGGCCGCCGAGTGGGCGATCATGCTCGCCGAGGCCAGCGCCTACCACCGAGAGACGATGCGCTCTGACTACGAGCTCTACACCGAGGACGTGCGGGCGTTCCTCGAGGTCGGGGAGACCATCCTGGCCGCCGACTACATCGACGCCCACCGCCACCGTCAGCAGATCAAGACCGCCTGGCAGCAGCTGCTCACCGACGTGGACCTGGTCCTCGCCCCGACCACGCCCATGCCGGCCGTCCCGGCAGACCAGCTCATGTACGAATGGGCCGACGGGACCCGCGAGCACGCCACCGAGGGCTACACCCGGCTCTGCATCCCCGCCAACCTCACGGGCCTGCCGGCGATCTCCGTGCCCAGCGGCTTCACCGACACGGGCCTGCCCCTGGGGGTGCAGCTCATCGGCCGAGCCTTCGAGGAGGCCACCGTGCTGCGCGCGGCCCACCACTTCGAGACCGCAAACGACCACGTCGGGCGCCTCGCTCCCTTTCAGGACGCCACCGCAGGACGGGCCTGACCCACCCACCGCTCCAGGATCAGTGGGGGCCAAGCTCCACCAGTGGTGTCGCCCGCAGGAACACGTGGCTCGGTTCTCGCCGCAGTGTCTCGTGTTGTCGCCGCACGCTGGTCCCCGACAGTCGCGTCTGTACCCATGGTCGGGGCCGTCGTCGAGCGGCCACGGAGGGCCGCCGGTTGGCCATCAGCTCGGCACGTAGACACATGGTGCGTCGCCGCCGGCAGGTCACCTGCTCCGGCCTCCGGACACCGCTCCGGGGCACCCTGTCGAGCGTGGGTGTTGGACCGGAGGGGACCAGCAGTTGGCATCTGGCCAGCCGCTGGGCGACTGCGACGCCCCCGTCGTGAGGGGAGGCTCATCGGCCACGACCCTGGCCGGGCTGGGTGACGCCAGGGGCAGGAGCAAGTACGGGACCGGTGACCGAGGCCGGCGAGGATGAGAAGGCATCGGAAAGTGGACACGGCTGGGGAGGGGACGGGGTGTTAGGGTCGGTGCCGTCCACACGGGTGCCCCACTGCAGGGGCTGAGATCGGGCTGAGGCAGCCTGCGACCGTCGAACCTGTCCGGGTCATGCCGGCGAAGGAAGTAGGAACATTTCCCATGAGTGCATCAGATGCGCACGTCCTTTCGTATGTCCACGATGCCGCGCACGGGCTGGCCGTGCCGGTTACCGAGATCGCCCTGGGGGACTCTCCTGGCGGGGTGCCCAATCCGCCGCTGCGGGTGTACCGGACGGCCGGCCCGGGCAGTGACCCGGTGGTCGGGCTGCCCCCGACGCGTGGATCGTGGATCCGAGGCCGCGATGACGTTGAGGAGTACGCGGGGCGCGAGCGGAACTTGCTCGATGACGGCCGTTCCGCGATCCGGCGTGGCGAGGCCTCCCAGGAGTGGAAGGGCGCCCGCCCGGTGCCGCTGCGCGCCAAGGCCGGCCGGACCGTCACCCAGATGCACTACGCCCGGGGCGGGATCATCACCGAGGAGATGCGCTACGTGGCCCTGCGGGAGAACTGCGACGTCGAACTCGTGCGCTCGGAGGTCGCCGCCGGGCGGGCGATCATCCCGGCCAACATCAACCACCCCGAGTCTGAGCCGATGATCATCGGCAAGGCGTTCCTGGTGAAGATCAACGCGAACATCGGCAACTCCGCGGTCACCAGCTCCATCGCCGAGGAGGTGGACAAGATGCAGTGGGCTACCCGGTGGGGCGCGGACACCGTCATGGACCTGTCCACCGGGGACGACATCCACACCACCCGGGAGTGGATCATCCGCAACTCCCCGGTGCCGATCGGTACCGTGCCGATCTACCAGGCCCTGGAGAAGGTCAACGGTGAGGCCAACGCCTTGACCTGGGAGATCTACCGGGACACCGTGATCGAGCAGTGTGAGCAGGGCGTGGACTACATGACCGTCCACGCCGGGGTGCTGCTGCGCTACGTGCCGCTGACCGCGGACCGGGTCACCGGGATCGTCTCCCGCGGGGGGTCGATCATGGCCGGGTGGTGCCTGGCCCACCACGAGGAGAACTTCCTCTACACCCACTTCGACGAGTTGTGTGAGATCTTCGCCCGCTACGACGTCGCGTTCTCCCTGGGCGACGGGCTGCGCCCCGGCTCGATCGCCGACGCCAACGACGCCGCACAGTTCGCCGAACTCGACACCCTGGCCGAACTCACCGCCCGGGCGTGGGAACACGACGTCCAGGTGATGGTCGAGGGCCCCGGGCACATCCCCCTGCATCTGGTCCGGGAGAACGTGGAGCGCCAGCAGGCGTTGTGCCACGGCGCCCCGTTCTACACCCTGGGCCCCCTCGTGACGGACATCGCCCCGGGCTATGACCACATCACGAGTGCCATCGGGGCCACCGAGATCGCCCGGTACGGCACGGCGATGCTCTGCTACGTGACCCCGAAGGAGCACCTGGGACTGCCGAACAAGGACGACGTGAAGACCGGGGTCATCACCTACAAGATCGCCGCCCATGCCGCGGACCTGGCCAAGGGCCACCCGGGGGCGACCGCGCGGGACGATGCCCTGTCCCGGGCCCGGTTCGAGTTCCGGTGGCGGGACCAGTTCGCCCTGTCCCTGGACCCGGACACCGCTGAGGCCTTCCACGATGAGACGCTGCCGGCCGAACCGGCCAAGACGGCCCACTTCTGCTCCATGTGCGGGCCGAAGTTCTGCTCCATGCGCATCTCCCAAGACATCCGCGACCAGTACGGCAGCGCACAGGCCCAAGAGGCGATCGCCGGCATGCAGGCCAAGTCCGCGCAGTTCCGGGCCGCAGGATCCAAGGTCTACCTCGACGCCCCCGCCGTTCCCAGCGCCTGAGCAGCGCAGCCCCGGCGCCAGCCACGGAGCGAACGGCCCACTGCCGGAACCAGGCCGAACCCCTGGACTGTGCATCAGATGCAACCCACATGATCCGAAAGGGAATCGATGACCGGCTGTGGTCCCACCAGGTTGATGGGTGGGCGCCGCGCGGCCGACGGTGTCGTCGGTTGGTAAGTACACCAGAGGGGTCGGCGGGTGATGGCCGGCCCCTCTGGTGTCCTGCTCTGGATGGCGGTGTGCTATCGAGCGGTGAGGCCCATGTCCATCAGGTCCTGGTCCGCGCGCTGGCCGCGGTCGAGCTGGAGCCAGTCGACGCTCATGTAGTCGGGGTGGGTGAAGGACAGTTTGATCTGATGGGTGCCCTTGTCGAGCCTGTACTGACCGAGATCGGTGACGGTGAAGGCCCGGTTGTGCGTGGTGTTCGGCAGGGCCACCGGGTCGCCGGCACCCTCGCCGGTGTTCACGGTGACGGTCCCGCCGGGCTCGGTATCCGCCGAGTGGCGCAGGCTCAGGTCGTACATGCCCGGCTGGTCGACCTCCACCTCCAGGGTGAAGAACTCGCCCTCACGGACGTACTGGACGATATGCGCCCCGTCGAGGTCACACGCATCCACCGGGGACTCCGGGTTGCGGATGGCCTTGCCCGCAGCGCAGTCATTGCGGTCGTTGCTGTCCGCGTAGTGCGCGGGGTCATCCAGGTAGTCCTCGGCCTGGACCCGGATGCTGGAGGGCTTCATCCCCGCGCGGGTCACGTCGGTGCCCGCGCGCCAGGCGTTGATCATGCGCACGTCGTCGGTCTGGATGACATCGGCGCCCATGTCCACCAGGGCCTGCCAGCCCAGGTCGGGGTCCCGCAGAGAGGCCTCATCGGTGTAGCCGCCGCCGACGGAGTTCCACATGGAGTTCAGCCACAGGTCGGTCTGGGCCTCGATGGCGGCCAAGTACTCGGGCTGGGCCTGGGCGTCGTCCATCGTGTTGAACGCGACCTCGATGGCGTCGGGCATGTGGGTGGTGAACTTGGCGAAGTCGCCCACCTGGTTGTCGTTGATGATGTGCATGTATTGGGCCTGCGGGTAGGCGGCCATGAACGCGTTGGCCTCCTCGGCGTCGGGGGCACCCTTGAACAATCCGTAGTCGACCATGCCGGCGGCCCCGAGCTCGGCCATCAGCTGCTCGCGGTACTCCCAGCCCTTGTCGAGGTTGAGCAGGATGTTCTGGCCCTTCACGGCCTCCAGGGTCTCGGTGAAGGTGGGAACCTGCAGGTCGGTCACCGGGGCCGGGCCGTTGCCCTGACCTTGGCGCAGGCGCAGGTCCTTGACCTGGGCCAGGGTGAGGTCTTCGACGCGCCCGGTCCCGTTGGTGGTGCGATCGACGGTGGCGTCGTGCATCAACACCAGGTGCCCGTCCTGGGTGCGCTTGATGTCGATCTCGATCACCTCGGCGCCGTCCTCGGCGGCCTTCAGGATCCCGGGCAGCGAGTTCTCGGGGTAGTCACGCCACTGGCCCCGGTGGGCGGCAACCCACACCTGGGACTCGTCCTCCAAGGGCAGGGACAGGGATGCCGGCGTATCGGTGGACTGGTTCTGCCCCGGGGCGGGGGACCCGATCGCCGGCGCGGAGGCGCCAAGCGCGAGCGTGCTGATAGCGGTGCTGGTGAGGATGACTCGGCTCAATCTATGCATGCCGTGAACCGTGCCAGCAGCACCAGAATCACCGCCTCCTTGTCCAGAAATTCCACATGACGGGAACCTGAACACTGGCCATGTTGACAACAGGCGCGGGGCATCCAGGCAGTCGGCCCGGGTGGAGGCCAATCAGCTGGAGTGTCTCGTAGCCCATCCTCGTCCGGGCATGCACGTACAGGCCGATGACAGCGACCGCTGCCGCGGCTAAGCCTGCCAGACGTCAAGGCGTCGACTGTCTGCGCCGGAGGGTATCGACCTCGTGGTCTGCCACTCTTGAGGCCGTCAGGGCAGTGCCGCCTGCTCAGCGGTGGATGAGGTGCCCCCAATCCAATGCGCTGCTCAACGACCGGTCGCTGAAGCCGGGGTGCGACCGGCGCAGGCGGGCCATGTTCGATTCGTGTTCCCAGGAGCCGTACCCCATGCGGATGGCCTCGTCGATGAGGGCGTCACAGCGGTGCACGGCCTCGGTAACCTGTTCGCGCGAATACAGGTCCCCCAGGGCGTCTATGAGGTTGATCCGGCCGAGGCCGTATTCCCCGACGCGGTCGGAGAAGCGTCGATTGAAGTAGTGGATCGTGAACACCGCGTCGAGTGGATCGAGCTGGCGGGCCTCGGTGATCAGCTGCTCCCGGCGGGACATGACGCGCACCTGCTCCTCGTCGATCCGGGTCAGGGCGGCATCGAGCTCTGCCTCGTAGCGCTCCGGCGGGAATCCCGGGAGGTTGGCCTGCATCCGCTCGAGCACGGCCTCCCGGAAGTCCTTTCCTTCGACCACCCGGCCGCCGAAGTGCATGGCCATCGAGCGCAACCCGGACTCCCGATCCTCCCGTGTGCCGTCCGCTCGGTCCGCGTTGCCCATGGGGCTCCAATCTCTCTGGTGCGCCCGGTCCTGCCGCGCGTGAAGCTTCATGGTCCCGACATTACTGACCGGGGCGCACAGGACCCTCAGTCACGAAGCTGTCCGGGACAGAATGACCGTTTGCGTTCCGGAGAGGATCCCCCTACGGGTAAGAACCGTCGCACATGCAGCCGTCGGCAACTCCATCGAATGGGCACCGTAAGTCGTTCCTCTTGTGGACCGCGTTGGGGTGGCCTCTGGAGAATCGTGCAGCCCACTTATGAAGTTAGTGTCGTCGACTTTTGATAATCACAGCCACGTCTCCCCGACCGGCAGCTGCGCGAGGATGGTCGTAAGGTTCTCTCCCGGAAAGGACACACATGATCGGCTGGCTGGAACGGTGGCAAATCCCCCTATACCTGGCCGCCCTCGGGGTCGGCGCGGTGTTCGGGCTGGCCGCCCCGTCCACCGCCCCGGCCCTGGAGCTGGCGATCAACCCGGTACTGATGGTGCTGCTGTACGCCACGTTCCTGGGCGTGCCACTGACCCGGCTGGGCCGGGCCCTGCGCGATGGCCGCTTCCTGACCGGGTTGCTGGTGCTGAACTTCATCGTCGTCCCGGTCGTGGTCTACGCGCTCTCCAGGTTCGTCGCCGACGACCAGGCCCTGCTGCTGGGGGTGTTGCTGGTGCTGCTGACCCCGTGCATCGACTACGTCATCGTCTTCTCCGGCCTCGCCGGGGCCGCCCACGACCGGCTGCTGGCCGCGGCCCCGCTGCTGATGCTCGCGCAGATGCTGCTGCTGCCTGCCTACCTGGGCCTGTTCATGGGCCCAGGACTGTTCCAGGTTCTAGACGTCGCCCCGTTCCTCGAGGCCTTCCTGCTGTTGATCGTCGCCCCGCTGACCCTGGCCGCGATCACCCAGTACGTGGCCACCCGCTCCGCCGCCGCCCGGAAGGTCATGGAGGTGATGGAGGCGTTGATGGTGCCGCTGATGATGACCACCCTCGCCGTCGTGGTCGCCTCCCAGATCGCCGCCGTCCGGGCGGATCTGTCCTCGCTGCTGCGGGTCATCCCGCTCTACGTCGCCTTCCTGGTCGTGATGGTCCCGCTGGGGGTGCTCGCCGGTCGGGTCTTCGGCCAGGACGCGCCGGCGACCCGGGCGGTGGTGTTCTCCGGGGCCACCCGTAACTCCCTGGTCGTGCTGCCCCTGGCCCTGGCTCTGCCCGAGTCCCTGGCCCTGGCCGCGGTCGTCGTGGTCACCCAGACCCTCGTCGAGCTCGTCGGCATGGTTACCTACGTCCGGCTCATCCCACGCCTAGTTCCACACCCCGCGGTCCCCGCGCCGCACTGACCGCGCCCGGCGAAGGAATGACGGTGTTCTGCGATCGCTAGGCGGCGGCGCCGTCCATGGGCCCAGGCGTACCCGTTTGGGGATCCCTCGCTGGGACGGTGCCGGCTAACGCCTTCTTAGTTCCCCGCGGGACCGGTGGGGGTTCGTTTCCTGGGACAGGTTCTCGGGGCGCTCTCGTAGTGGACTTCGGGCTTTACTGGAGGGATGACCATGGAACGATGGCGGACGCTCACGGAATGGCCCCTCATGCTTTTGGCAGTGGCCTACCTGGCTGTGTACAGCTGGGAAGTCCTCTCGCCCCAGACGATCCCGGAAGGCCCGGCTTCGGCAGCTCTCCAAGCCATCTGGATTGCTTTCGCCGTCCACTACGCCGTCAGCCTCATCCTGGCGCCGGCCAAGCGCTCTTGGTTCCTCCGGAACCTGCATGAGCTAGCGATCGTTGCCCTGCCGATGCTGCGTCCCCTGCGTCTGCTTCGGCTGCTAGCCACCCTGAACGTGATCAACAAGATCGCCGGCACCGCCCTGCGTGGTCGGGTGCTCATCTACGTCACGGGCGGCTCGGCACTGCTGGTCTACATCGCTGCCCTGGCCATGTACGACGCCGAGGCGGGGCACCCGGATTCTCTGATCACCCGGTTCGGAGACGCCGTGTGGTGGGCCATCGTGAGTGTGACGACCGTGGGATATGGGGATCTCTACCCGGTGACACTCACCGGCCGCCTGATCGCTATAGGCCTGATGATCTACGGCATCGCCCTGCTCGGGGTGGTGACCGCGACCCTGGCCTCCTGGATCATCGAGCAGGTAGCGGCGGAGGAGGAGAAAAGCACCGCAGCGACCGAGGCCCACATCGACCGGCTCGGTGCCGAGATCGCAGAGCTCCGCCGCTTCCTGACAGACGGCACCCAGCGACCTTCATGACCCATCGTTGACGAGACGGTTTCAAGGGAAATCCCTGCCCCTCCTGCCCTCTCCGGGGTGCTGCCTGGGGTGTTCTTGGTCTCTTCCTCAGATCTTCCCCCGCGCCTCCGTTCCCCTGCTCAGCACCCGACTAGCGTCTCCCTCAGGTGCCCCCGTCCCTTCGCCTTCTCCAGGCGCATCCCCCTCCGGGGTGGGGGCACCTTCCTCGGGTAGGGGATGCCTCCGAATCGTTCGTCGGCCGCTACCGCACCGCAAAGGCATCGCGGCCTGTGCCTCGGCGGATGCCGGCCAAGAGCCCGTTCAACTGCCGGCCCAACCTAGCCGGTGATGGGAAACTCGCCCCGCTTCGCAGCATGCACTGTAAATCGCAAAGGTAACTGGCCGGTTCTCGCAAAGCTATCTGACCGTTAGCGCTCAGGCGGGCCTTAAGGTCTGGAGCGACTGGGGGCGGTTTCTCTCCAGTAGAACACGATGCCGGCGATGAAGAGCCCTATCGGCAGGAACGGCACCTGCAGGGTGATGGTAGTGATCGTGGCGGAGGCCAGGATTGCCAGCGCGATAAGGTGGCGCTTCGTGATTCGGTGGCTTATCCCGGTGGGCTGTCCGTGGGGGGCTGGAGTGCGCTCGGCCGAGAGTGTCCGCCGGTCGCGTTCGGGTTCCTCCGCGATCAGGTTCACGAGGGCCAGAGGCACCTGCGTCATGGAGGCGATGTCCTCCTCACGGTGACCGCGGGCCAGCAGATGCGGGACCAGCAGGGTGCGGATCCCGGCTTGGTCGTCTCGGTCGCGCTGACTCATGGGTGCCCCACCGTGGTGATCGTCTTAGCACTGAAACCAGTCCAGGCGCGGCCCCGGCTCAGCGAGCTCGGGGGCCGTACCAGCAGTATCCGTCGGGCAGGGCCTTGGGAACAAGGTGGGGGCCCGGGGTGGGATCGGGCCCCGAGACGCGGAGGAGGGTCAGATGTTGAGGATGGCGCGGGCGATCAGGAAGTAGACGATCAGGCCGGTGGCGTCCACGAAGGTCGTGATGAAGGGGTTGGAGAACACGGCCGGGTCGGCCCGGATTGCCTTTCCGATCAGCGGCATTATCCCGCCGACGGTCGCGGCCATCGTGCAGATGCTCAGCAGGGTCAGGCCGATGACCCCTCCGATCTGCACGTCGTACACCAGGGCGGCTATGGCGAATCCCACCGAGCCCAGCAGCAGGCCCAGCGAGGACCCTACCCGGACTTCGCGGGCCAGCACTTGCCCGATGTCGCGCGGGCGCACATCTCCCAGGGCCAGCGCCCTGGTCACCGTCGTGGCGGCCTGATTGCCCGTATTGCCCCCGATACCGATGAGCAGGGGGATGAACAAGGTGAGCACCACCATCTGCTCCAGGGTGTCCTCGAAGACGGAGAGGACCTGGACGGTCAGTGTGGCGCCGATGGCCAGCACCAGCAACCACACGATCCTGGAGCGGACGATATTCCTAACCGGTGTGGCCAGATACGGCCGCCGCAGCGGCTCACTACCGCTGATGCGGGCGGCGTCCTCGGACTCGGCGTCCTCCAGGATCCACAGGGCGTCATCGACGGTGAGGATCCCCACGAGCCGGGCCTCGTTGTCCACGACCGGAAGGGCCAGGATCCTCAGGTCGGCACAGCGCCGGGCGGCGCTCTCGGCGGTCACGGTGGCCTGGACGTATTCAGGTGCGTGCATCAGGGCCGAGACCGGCTCCTGCGGGTGCGCGCGCATCAGATCGCGCAGGCTCACCACGCCCACCACGCGCCGCTGCCCGTCCAGCACCGGCAGCGTGTAGATGGTCTCGGCGTCCTCGAGGCGCTCATGGATCCGGTCCAGGCTCTGCCCGGCCGTCAACTCCGGGTGGGTCACCACGTACTCCGGGCTCATCCGGCGCCCGATCGACCCCTGCGGATATCCCAGCACTTCTGCGGTGAGGTCCCGCTCCTCCGGTGGCAGGCCCAGCAACAGTCGCCGGGCCACGGTCGCCGGGAGTTCATCCAGCAATCCCACCCGGTCATCGGGATCGAGGTCGGCGAAGAGCAACGCCACCTCCTCATCCTTCAACCCCTGGACCAGCTCTCCCTGCAGGGTGGCATCGAGGCCTTCGAAGACCTCCAACGCCTGGCCCTTGGGCAATAACCGGAACACCACCGCCCGGTCCTTGACGTTCAAGCGTTCGGCCACGTCGATCACCTGGGACGCGGACAACTGGTGCACCACCGTGGACAGTTCCTGCAGGTCTTTGCCCCCGAGCGCGCGGTCCACGGCCTCGATGACCGCCTCTTCACTTGTCATCGTCTTCTCATCCATGCCCATGACCTCTTCCAACACTCTCAGCCCGCCCCGCGGTACGTGCAGGCGAGTTCTCAACGGTGGATCGGCGCTAGCGAACGGCCAGCCGCCCCACACCAGGCCAGATTCACGGCCTCGGTGGGACTGACTGGGTCACTGCATACCGGGTAGGCGCCCCAGGCCGCCCTGCTGGTGTTGAACCGGGAGGGCGGGCGGCGACACGGTTGGGCCGCGCTCGAGTTGGCCTCAGGAAGGTCGCAGGGCAGCGCGAGCGGCGGCGGTAGATCGATCAGGTCCCTCGTCCAAAGGGTCGCCACCTCCTTGACTGCAGGCGGCCGTCGTGGTCCTCGTCCCCGCCCTGACAGTGCGGGACCGGACCCATGAAAGGCCGCGTGTTCGGTTCAAGCGCCCCACGTAAGAGCTTCAGCACTGCGCAACGTATCCGGCCCGACGCCGGAAGCCACCTCGGATCACCCCTTAATCCGGGAAGATCTGTCCTAACCTTGGGCATCTCTCGATGTCGTCAGATCAGCGGCCTGTATTCACGCAGAAGCCTCGCCTAACGATGCGCTTCCCTGCCAGCATAAAACGTCCCTGGCCCCTCCCCAAACAGGACGGCGATCCACACCTGGACCCCGACGCGCGCCCTGCCCGCAGGGCCGCACGCCGCAGACAAGAATGCCCTCGCCCCAGCGCGACACCAGCAAACCAAAGTCTCGCGGGGCCACTGCCCCTGTCGCCGACGTTGACGCGTGGGCTCGGACGCCGAACGCCGCGAACAGCTCCACCCCAATTCCTAACGGTCAGACACTAGGATCGTCCGGCCACGCTGGTGCCGAAGACCAGGCCCATCAGGTAGGTGGCGGCCGTGGCACCGTAGCCGATCGCCTTTCGGGATTCGGGCGCCACCGTCTTACGGGTCGACACGTCCGTGGGCGTTCGCCCCTGCAGGGAGCCGTGTGCCTCGTCGGTGGATGCCAGCTGGGGCCTGCCTGACGTTCATGGTGGGCTGACCGCCCGGTGGACACAACGGGCGGTCGACCAGTGCCTGCGGTCGCGCACCGCCCTCTGGGCCCGGTGGAGAAATTGACCCCAGGGAGGAGCCGGCACTGACGCGCGACCCGGATGACTCACTCCCCAACGCCCTCTCGATGGGGTCATACACCCGAACCCACCGAAGCTATGCCGGCTAGGGGCCCGATCCTGGGACGTGGGCATGCCCGGGGAGCTTGTAGGTGCGGTGTCCTAGAGGCATGGGTGCGGATCGCATCGCTTATCACTGATACTTTGCCTGTACCTCGCGGCCCTGCAGCGTTGCCAACCACCAGCGCTTTGTTGTGCTTCTCCCTGCACATTCATGGATGAGCCAGCGCGGTCGTGGGACGACGGGTGGCTGTAACGCGTCGGTGTGCTGACCGTCCTTGGCTAGGGCTCCGTGGCGGTGTTCCGGCGTTCGAGTTGGCGGTGATATTGGTGCCAGGTGAGGATGACGACCAGGATGTCGAAGACGGTGAGGGTGATTAGGCCGGCCGTGGGCGAGACGGCTAGCTGGTAGAGCTGGTAGGCGATGAAGGCCACCAGGACGCTGATCGTCCAGGGGTAGGCCCAGAGCCGGTTGGCCAGCAGGGCGGTGACGAGCACGACCTTGACCGCCCCGTGGGCCAGTAGATAGAGGGCGGCGTAGTGCACACCGGCGCCGGTGAGGGTTCCGGAGGCGTGCAGCAGGTGAGTGGCGATGAAGTCCTGGGGGTCCTCGGCGAGTTCCGGCTGCGTCAGCCGGAGGACGAACCGGTGGACCAGTGCCGGGTCGCCGAGCATCAGCATCAGGCCGCCGATGAGTTCGGCCACGCCGTCGAGCCCCTTGAGGATGATGCCCGCCAGGAACATGCGGTCTCACCAGTCACCGGCCCGCAGGATCCTCACCGCAGTGCATCCCCTTCACATCGCATCCCTGTGATTGCGCTCAGGCTGCCAGCGGAGTCGTGGCTGCTTGCCCCCTTGGCAGTGGGCCGCGGTGTGCGCCCCCTCAGGCAGACGCGTTCGGGCATAGGGAATGGTGCCACCCGGTCCGAGGCCCGGACAAGGACCCGGTGTCAGCGCAATTGCCACCGGTCGTGGCCGCCCGGAGGGGGCTTATCTGGTGGGGTATCCGATATTCGCTGGGGGATATTTCTCGGGTGCATCTCGATACCGCTGAGTGGACGGTGGCGCCGGGTGCGGGGCGGTGACGGAGTGAGCTGTGTCTGGGATGCTGGGCCTGATCCCTGGCCTCGGGCGTGGGGGAACTGCCAGGGGGGTGGGGGTGCAGGGAGTGAAGCCGGTCGTGGTCGGGGTGGATGGGTCTGTGGCCTCGGTGGAGGCTTTGCGCCAGGCCCGGGTTCTGGCCGGGCTGATGGGGTGCCCGGTGCAGGCGCTCATGGCGTGGCAACGACCGGAAACGACGTGGGAGTACTTGCCTCCGGCTGGGTTCAGCTTCGAGGAGGATGCCCGGACCCGGTTGGCCGATGCGGTCGCGCAGGCTCTGGGCGATGAGATGGCCTCGGGGGTGGAGCAGGTGGTCCGGGAGGGTTCTGCTGCCCGGGTGCTGCGCGAGGCCAGCCGGGGGGCAAGGATGCTGGTGGTCGGCAACCGGGGTCACGGCGGGTTGGCGGGCTTGTTGTTGGGTTCGGTGAGTTCGGCCGTGGCGGCCCATGCCGCCTGCTCGGTGTTGGTGGTCCACCGTCCTGCAGCATAAGGCCGCATCAGCGGGGGAGTGTGGTGGTGACGGTAACCAGCGGTGTGGTTCGGCGATGAGCTCGGCTCGAGGTGAGGCCCGGTGTGGGGTGGCGCGTGCACGGGGAGCATCTGGCGGTCGGGGCCGGGCTGGGCTTAGGCTGGGGCGCATCACGGCGGTGGGGCTCGCCTTTAACCACGGCATTGGTGCCGTCAACGGTCCCTGGTTTCGTTCTGCGAGGCTGGTTGCTGCCGTGATTTCCCTGGACAGCTTCCTTTTGGCCCTTCGGGGTCGGGCCTCCTCGAGAAGTGGCGCCCCCCCTTTCGTGACGGGGGCCGGTGAGGAAGGTGGCGGGTATGGACTTGGTGGATGGCCGGTTCACGGTGGTGGGGCTGTCGGCCCTGGAGGTCCTGGACTCTCGGGGTCATCCGACCTTGCAGGTCCAGGTTCGTCTGGGCGATGGGACCACGGCGGTGGCGGGGGTGCCCGCGGGGGCATCGACCGGGTCCCGGGAGGCGGTCGAGGCCCGCGACGGCGACCCCGACCGGTACGGGGGCAAGGGCGTGTTGGGGGCGGTGGCCCATGTGGAGGGGGAACTGCGCGAGCTGGCCTGCTCCAGGCCGTGGAACTCGGTGGAGCAGCTCGATGCGGTGATGGTCGACGCCGACGGCACCGCCAACAAGTCGCGGTTCGGGGTGAACGCGATCGTGGGGGTCTCGATGGCGGTGGCCCGTGCTGCGGCCGGGGGCCAGGAGTTGTTCCAGGCCCTGCGACCGCCCGGGGTCTCGCCGCGTCTGCCGGTGCCGCATTTCAACGTCCTGAATGGGGGGGTGCACGCCGGCAATGCCCTGGACTTTCAGGAGTTCATGATTGCCCCGGTCGGGGCGCCGTCGTTCGCCGAGGCGGTTCGGGCCGGTGCGGGCGTCTACGCGGCGCTGGGCGGGTTGTTGCGCCGGGCCGGACACGACACCGGGCTCGGTGATGAGGGAGGATTCGCTCCGCAGCTCGAGCGTCCCGAGGAGGTGCTATCCCTGTTGGTGGGCGCGATCGAGGCGGCCGGTTATACGGCCGGCCGCGAAGGAGTGGCGATCGCCCTGGACCCGGCCGCTAGCGAGTTCTACCGGGACGGGGCCTACCACGTGGCCGGGCAGGTGCTCTCCAGTGCGGAGATGATCGAGCGCTACGCCCAGATTGTGGTGGACTTCCCGGTGTGGTCGATCGAGGATGGCTTGGCCGAGGACGACTGGGGTGGGTGGGCCAAGCTCACCGAACGCCTCGGGGATACCACTCAGATCGTGGGCGATGACCTGTTCGTGACCGATCCGAGGATCATCGCCGAGGCCATCGACCGGGGGGTGGGCAATGCGGCGTTGATCAAGCCCAACCAGATCGGCACCGTGACCGAGACCCTGGAGGCCATGCGGACCTGCCGGACCGCGGGCTACGCGCAGATGGTGTCCCACCGTTCCGGGGAGACCTGCGACAGTTTCATCGCGGACCTGGCGGTGGGCACCGGGTGCGGTCAGCTCAAGTCCGGGGCTCCGGCTCGAGGCGAGCGGGTCGCCAAGTACAACCGGTTGTTGGGCATCGCTGCCGATCACCCGTCCCTGGCGTACGGACTGCCGGAAGGGGTGCGGTGATGAGCTTGATCCCGGCCCGCCCCTGGCACGGGGACCCCACCGGCACGATCGTGGTCTTCGGGGTGCTGCCCGACCAGGACCCGGCGGTCATCCACGCTGCGGCGGCGTTCACGGCCCGGATGGGCGGGTCCTTTGTGTGCGTGTGGGCCGACCGGACCCATGTCACCGTCCAACGCCACCTGGACGGAACGATGGATATCACCCCGTTGGATCCCGACGGGGTGGACGACCCGGACCACCCCGGCCGCGAGGCCCAGCTCTACGCCGACCTGCTGAGCATCCTGGGCCAGGCCCCGGCCCCCTGGCGGTTCCGCTATGCCACCGGCGCCCCGGCCCGGGCCCTGCACGAGATCGCCGAAGAACTCGACGCGGTGGCGATCGCCCTGGGCACTCGGGAGAAGGGGTTCGCCGCGTGGGCGGCCGAGCACATCGACGGGCCGGTGGCCGTGCGCCTGGCCCAGCACCAGCACCGCCCGGTGATCCTGATCCCGCACCCGGACACCACCGCCACGGAGACCCACCCGTGAGCCGGCCCGCCCACCTGAATCCGGTGCTGATCCTGGTGGTTGCCGCCGGCGGGGCGGTCGGCACCCTGGCCCGCTACGGGTTGAGCACCGCGATTCCCTCCCGGGGTGGGTGGCCGCTGTCGACCCTGGTGGAGAACCTGGTCGGGGCGTTCCTGCTCGGGCTGCTGCTCGAGGCCCTGGTCCGGGCCGGGGATGAGACCCCGCGGCGGCGCCTGGTCCGGCTCGGCGCCGGAACCGGGGTGCTGGGCGGGTTCACCACCTTCTCCACCTTCGCCCTGGAGGTCGAACACCTACTGGCCACCGGGGCCTCCGGCGCGGCCCTGGGTTACTTCGCCGCCTCCCTCATCGGGGGGTTCCTCACCTGTCTGGCCGGCATCACCCTGGCCGCCGGCCGTCACCGGCGGCGCACCCAAGCCGTGCCCATCGACCCGAACCAGGACCCCGGCCAAGACACCGGCCAGGACACCGGCCAGGACACCGGCAAGGACTCAGACCAGGGTGCGACGTCGGTGCGCCGGCGGGACGGTGAGCGGTCATGATCCTGGTCCTGATCGCCGCCTTCGGCGGGGCCGGGGCGGCAACACGGTTCGTCGTGGACGGGCTGATCCGCACCCGGTACGCCACCACGTTCCCGGCCGCGACCGTGTTCATCAACATCACCGGCTCCCTGGCCCTGGGACTGCTCACCGCCGCCGCCATCGCCGGGGCCCTGGGCCAGCCGTGGGTGGTCGCGGCCTCGATCGGGTTCTGCGGCGGGTACACCACCTTCTCCACTGCCATGGTCGAGACCGTGCGCCTGGTCCAGGCCGGAGACCACACCCGGGCCGTGCTCAACGTCCTGGGCACCGGGGTGGCCACCGTCGCCGCGGCGGCCGCCGGCCTGGGCCTGGGCCACCTGATCTGGTGAACCTCCAGGGACGCCCGACTGCGGTGAGGGCGCCCCGGATCAGTCCGTGGCGTTTCGTGGTCACCTTCGGGGTCGTCAGCCTGCTGGCCGATCTGGTCTACGAGGGCGCCCGCTCGGTCACCGGACCGCTCCTGGCCTCGCTGGGAGCCACTGCCGTGGTCGTCGGGGTCGTGACCGGGGTCGGTGAGGCCGCCGCCCTGCTGCTGCGACTGGTCTCGGGCCCGTTGGCCGACCGCAGCCAGCGGTTCTGGGCCTGGACCCTAGCCGGTTACGCACTGACCGTGATCAGCGTGCCGGCCCTGGGCATGGCCGGGACCCTGGGGGTGGCCGCGGCCTTGGTGATTACCGAACGAGTGGGCAAGGCGATCCGCTCCCCGGCCAAGGACGCGATGCTCTCCTTCGCCACCTCCGCCACCGGTCGCGGTCGTGGCTTCGCCGTCCACGAGGCCCTGGACCAGTGTGGTGCCGTGATCGGGCCCCTGGCCGTCGCCGCCGTCCTGGCCGCAACCGGTAACCACTACGGCCCGTCTTTGGCCGTGTTGGCCCTGCCCGGGGTCCTGGCCCTGGCACTGCTGGTGTGGTTGCGCTCCCGCGCCCGCGACCCGCAGGAGTTCGAACCCCACCCCCACGGTGCCTCGACACCGGCCACGGGGACATCCCCGTCCCCCGGTGTCCGGGGGCTGCCCCCGGTCTTCTGGCGTTATGCCGCCTTCACCGCCATCACCATGACGGGGTTCACCACCTTCGGCGTGCTCTCATTCCACCTGGTCACCACCGAGGTTTTGCTCCCGGCCGCGGTCCCTGTGCTCTACGCGGGGGTGATGGTGGTGGACGCCGTGGCCGCCCTGGCCACCGGGTGGGCCTACGACCATCTCGGCGCACCAGTGCTGGCCGTACTGCCGGTGGTCGCGGCCTTGATTCCGGTGCTGTCCTTCACCACCAGCCTGCCCCTGGTAATCACCGGAGCATTGCTGTGGGGTATCGGCTTGGGCATCCAGGAATCCACCCTGCGCGCCACCATCGCCGACCTGGTGCCCACCCACCGGCGCGGCACCGCCTACGGGATCTTCGCCGCGATCCTGGGCGTGGCCACCGCCGCCGGAGGAGCCCTCAGCGGTGCCCTCTACCAAACCTCGCTGGCGCTACTGATCGGACTCACCATCGCCCTGCAACTGCTCGCCCTGATCGCGCTGACCCTCACCCGGGCCGGCCACCGAGTCCACGACTGACACCTCCGCACAGACCGGCCGGCAACCCCCACCAACACGACCGACCTACACCACCATCCCCTCTAATGGACACGCGAGCTCATGATCGAAGCCGCCACCAAACGATCACAGAAGACCGCCAATCAGCGATCAAATCCACAAGGGACCAAGAAGGCATTCGCCAGCACCGTCCCAGCGGGGGATCCCCAACGGACACGCCTGAGCCCGGGAGGGCAGTCATTCGCGTTGCTCCGGTCCCCACCTGGCGCTCAGCCAGTCATCAGTCTCGGCCGTTAGTGTCAGAAGCACCTCATCAGGGACTGTAAGAAAAACGGTGTGTGAGGGTCCGGCCTGATCCGAAAGGAGACGGCCGTGACTGACACGACCGAGGCAACAGAGGCGATGATCGATCCCGTGACCGGAGAGATCATCGATCAGAAACAACTCGCCGAACAACTGCTCGCCCAGGCCAAGGAGCAAGGCGTGAGCCTGGTCGGCCCCGGCGGGCTGCTCAACCAGCTGACGAAGAACGTGCTGGAAACGGCGCTCGAGGCGGAGCTGACTGAGCACCTCGGCCACGAGCATGGTGAGGTGCCGATCGCGGAGAATATGCGCAACGGCACGAGATCGAAGACGGTGTTGACCGAGATCGGCCCCGTGCAGATCGAGGTGCCGCGGGATCGGGAGGGGTCCTTCGAGCCGGTGATCGTGCCCAAGCGCAAACGGCGCCTGGACGGGATCGACCAGATCGTGCTGTCCCTCTCGGCTCGGGGTTTGACGACCGGGGAGATCGCCGCGCACTTCGAGGAGGTCTACGGAGCCACCGTCTCCAAGGACACCATCTCCAGGATCACCGAGAAGGTCGCCGGGGAACTCGCGGAGTGGTCCGCCCGGCCGCTGGACTCGCTCTACCCGGTGATCTTCGTCGACGCCATTGTGGTCAAGGTCCGGGACGGTCAGGTGCGCAACACCCCGTTCTACGTGGTCATGGGCGTCACCACCAATGGAGAACGCGACATCCTCGGGATCTGGGCCGGTGACGGCGCCGAGGGCGCCCGGTTCTGGCTGCAGGTCTTCTCCGAACTGAAGAACCGGGGCGTGGAGGATGTGCTCATCGCCGTGTGCGATGGGCTCAAGGGCCTGCCGGAGGCGATCACGACCACCTGGGAGCGGACGGTGGTCCAGCAGTGCATCGTGCATCTGATCCGCAACAGCTTCCGCTACGCCGGCCGACAGCACCGCGACGGGATCGTCAAGGCCCTCAAGCCGGTCTACACCGCCCCGAGCGAGCAAGCGGCGAAGGACCGCTTCGCCGAGTTCAGGGACGAGTGGGGTCAGCGGTATCCGGCGATCGTGCAGCTCTGGGAGTCCTCGTGGGCGGAGTTCGTGCCGTTCCTGGAGTACGACGTGGAGATCCGCCGGGTGATCTGCACGACCAACGCGATCGAGTCGATCAACGCCCGCTACCGCCGGGCGGTCCGCGCCCGGGGCCACTTCCCGAACGAGGCAGCCGCCCTGAAGTGTCTGTATCTCGTCACCCGGTCCCTTGATCCCACCGGCGGCGGGAGGGCACGCTGGGTGATGAGGTGGAAGCCGGCGCTCAACGCCTTCGCGATCACCTTCGCCGGACGGTTCGAGAGAACCACTCACTGATGAAAACCGCCGGACCCCACACACCCTTTATCGGACAGTCCCCCTCATCAAGGTGTGAGTGATGAAGGTGCGAGTGATGACACAGAAGGCCCCAGCCATCCCTTCGGCTGGGGCCTTCGTCGCGCCCAGGGCCTACCGGGGGCCAGAGCGGGCGGTGGTACTCCGGTTCGACAGGCCCAGGCCGGGGTCTTAGACCGCCTGGCGGTAGGCCTCGATCACCTCGCGGTGAATGCGGCCGCGGGGTGAGATGATCCGCCCCGGGTTCGGTGGAGGCTCGGTTATCTGGTTCCGGCGGTGACTTCGGCCGGTGCGGTGGGAGCGTAGTGCGCCCAGTGCTGGTGCTCGAGCTCGGCGGGTGGGACGAGCCCGATCTCTCCGTGCAGGCGTCGGTGGTTGAACCAGTCGACGTACTCGGCGACGGCGATCTCCACGTCGGTGACACACTTCCAGCCCCCGCGTGGGCGCATCGCGGGGTTGCGGATGCACTCGGTCTTGAACAGCGCGTTGAACGCCTCGGCGAGGGCGTTGTCATACGAATCGCCCTTGGACCCGACCGACGCGACGGCGCCGGCCTCGGCGAGCCGCTCGGTGTAGCGAATTGCTCGGTACTGGACTCCGCGATCGCTGTGATGGGTCAGGCCGGTGACGTCCTGCCCGGCGCGCAGCCGTGACCACAGGCCCATGTCCAGGGCGTCCAGTGCCAGGTCGGTGCGCAGGGAGGTGGAGACCTGCCAGCCCACGACCATCCGGGAGAACACGTCGATGACGAACGCCGCGTAGGTCCACCCGGCGTGGGTGCGCACGTAGGTCAGGTCCGCGACCCACAGCTGGTTCGGCGCGTCGGCGACGAACTCCCGGTCCACCAGGTCCGCCGGCCGGGGGGTCTGCGCGCCGTCGCTGGTGGTGGTGCGCCGGGTCTTCTCCCGGCTGATCCCGCGCAGCCCCTGCGCCCGCATGAGCCGTTCGACCGTGCAGCGGGCCACGGTCGTGCCGGTTCGGTTCAGCTCGGCCCAGGTCTTCTTGGCCCCGTAGACGCACAAGTTGTCCTCGTAGGTCTTGCGGATCAACGCCACCAGCTCCTCGTCGCGGACCGCGCGCGCCGACGGCGCCCGGGTCTTGGTCGCGTAGTACGTGCTCGGAGCGATCTGCGCCGCGGTGCCGGTGAGCACCGCGCAGATCGGCTCGACCCCGAGCTCGCGCCCCTCCACGACCTCGTGGCGGTGAGCGTCGATGTAGTCGACTACCTGCCGGACGGGCGGTCGAGCTCCGCCGCAAAGAAAGCCGAGGCCGTCTTCAAGATGTGGTTCGCCCGGCGCAGCTCCCTGACCTCACGCTCCAGCTCGACGATCCGGGCAGCGTCCTGGCTCGTCGTCCCCGGCCGCTGCCCACCATCGACCTCCGCCCGCTTGACCCACGTGCGCAACGCCTCCGGATGCACGTCCAACTGGCCCGCGATCCGACGGATCACCACCATCCGCTGATCACCGGCCGCGATCGCGTCCAACGCCATCCTCGTGGCCCGCTCACGCAGCTCCTCGCTGTACTTCTTCGGTGCCGGCATGACTCTCATCCTCCTGGGTTGAGAGCCTCCACCGAACCCGGGGCGGATCAAGTTCGGCTCGTCCTACGGCCAGCGCACTCCAGTCTTGAACCGTCAGGCGGGTGCCCGCCTCCACGTCGGCCAGCCGGGCGCGAAGCCAGACCGGGTCCTGGAGACCTCGCTCAAGCGCGAGGTTGCCTAGCCCGCTGTGCGGGGCGCGGCCCGCGACGTAGATCGTCAGGCGGCCGCGGAGGCCCTTGCCGCTGCGTTCACCGGCGCGGCCGACGTAGACCAGCGCAGACCCCTGACGGAAGAGGTAGACCCCAGGCGTGGTCGGCGACGTGCGAACGGCATCTGCGGTGAAGGGCAGCCAGTCCGACCAGGCGGCCAGCCGCGCGACGTCCCCCGGAAGAACTTCTCCACCAACAGCTGCCATGACGTCGACGGTAAGGCCTGTGTCGGCGCTGGCCTCAGCCTCGGGCCAGGTAGCCCTTTGGCGCGAGCACCGAGTCGGCCGAGGCTGGATCCTGCAGGTAGGCGACGAACCACCGGTGATCGGTTTCGGGATCAAGGTCCAGCCGGGCGAGCTCGCCGGTCGCACGCCGAGCCGGGCGGTCCGAGACCAGCGGCTCCCGGTCTGCCGCGACGGTGAACCCCAGATCCTCCCAGAAGGGCACGGACGCCCGGACGCTGAGGCCGTAGATGAGCGCGACGCCGATCGCGCGGGCACGCTCCACCGCAGTGAGGACCAGTGCGCGGCCATGACCGGCACGCCGATAGGCAGGTGCGACGGCGACGGCGTTGATGCACCACCACGGCTCGATGACGCCGTAGTCGACCGCCATCGCCGCGTCTACCCAGATGAAGCCGACGAGGGGGCCGTCCTCGCCCCCATCGCGGACCGCGATCAGGTAGTTGTCTCGCGGGTGGAGGCCGCTCCCGAATCGGTACGAGGTTCGCCAGCCCTCAGGGTCGTGGAGAGCTGGGAAGGAAGGGAGTGCCTCTCGGGCGAGGGCGGCGAGGTCAGACACATCGTGACGACAGGCTGGCGCCGCGTAGAAGTGGTCCACCGACTCGGTCATGGTCACCAACCTACGAGCCGAGCTGGTTGACCGTGCGCAGAGCTGCGACCACCGCTGCTGCGGCAGGGGAGGGGCGGCGGTCGGCGTCCGTTTGGGGATCGGCGGATTCTGGCGGTCATTGCAACAGCAGCGGTTCGATGTCTTCGATCGGTTTGCGGAACTCTAGTCGTTTGCGGGGTCGGCCGTTGAGCTCGGCGGCGACCGCGTCGAGGTCTGCTTCGCTGTGCACCGACAGGTCGCTGCCCTTGGGGAAGTACTGCCGCAGCAGTCCATTGGTGTTCTCGTTGACCGGGCGTTGCCACGGTGAGTGCGGGTCGGCGAAGTAGACCTCGATGTCGGTGGCGAGCTGGATCTGCTTCCAGTCGCGCATCTCCGTCCCGTGGTCCCAGGTCAGCGAGGTGCGCAGCGCCTTCGGGAGGGTCTGGATCTTCCGTGCCAGTGCCTGGCGCATCAGTTCGGGGGTGTACCCGTGGGGCAAGTGGACCAGCATGGTGTAGTTGGTGGTCCGCTCGACCAGCGTGCCGATCGCCGAGGCGTTGCGGCGCCCCAGGATCAAATCTCCTTCCCAATGCCCGGGCACTGCGCGGTCATCGGCCTCGGGGGCCCGCTCGGTGATGCTGACTGGGTCCGGGATGCGGTTCTTGCGCTGACCGGCCTTGCGGCCCGGCTTGCGCACGCCGCGCCCGGTGCGCAACCGCCTGGTCAGCGCGCGCCTCAGCGCCCCGCGGGACTGAAGGTAGAGCGCTTGGTAGATCGTCTCGTGGTGCACCTGCATCTCCGGGTCGTCGGGGAACTCGCGCCGCAGCCGGCCGGCGATCTGCTCCGGGGAGTACCTCTGGTCCAGGTCGGACTCCACCCGCTCGCGCAGGGCCTGGTTGGCGACCAGCTTGGACTCCTTTGGGCGGCTGGCCCGTTCGTAGGCGGCCGCGTGCGCGGTGCTGGCCCGGTAGCCCCCGCCGCGGTCAGCGTTGCGGCGCAGTTCCCGGCTGATCGTCGAGGGCGGCCGGCCCACCGCCGCGGCGATCTGCCGCACGCCCTGGCGCTGGGCCCGCAGCAGGGCGATCTCCTCTCGTTCGGCGAACGTCAAGCACCGTCCCTTCAGGTTCCGGCCCCGCCGGGGGCGGACCCCACCACAAGCAACAAGCCACCGGGCCCCCTGCTTGCGGTAGCTGCCCGCGCCCTGCGCCGCGTCGGTGATGAACTCACCGCGGGCCATCGCCTCCCAGAACTTCTGATGCACCTCGGCAACCATGTAGCCACCAAATCGCATCTCCAACACCTCGTCTCGCATCTCGCCTGCACCGGGGTGTTGCGATCACCGTTAGAACCCAAGGATCGCTCAACGGGACACCCGTGACGTCTGGCTCGTCGACGACAGCGCTGTGACTTTCAGAGATCGCCGGCGGGGCCCTGCGGATTCTGAGTGGCGGCCTCGGCCGCCTGGGTCGCAATCGCCGCAGCCCGCTGACACCGGCGGGCACGGGCCGGTGATCACGACGACATAGTTGTCTTGGGCGTTGGACGGCTCGACCGGTCGTCTGTTTCAGCGGCGCTGAGCGGTGATGAGACGTAGGAAGTCTCCGACGGGAACTCGGGCTTCGAGTGGGTGGCGGAAGGGCTGATCTCCGTTGACCGTGTAGCTGTTGCGTCGGCCGACGCGTTCCTTGAGGACGTAGCCGGCGTCTTCGAGGTTGCGCAGGATGCCTTGGACGGCTCGTTCGGTGATCCCCACTCGAGCGGCGATGTCGCGCAGGCGGGACTGTGGGTCGAGTGCGAGGCAGACGAGCACGTGGCCATGGTTGGACAGGAAGGTCCACTCAGGCAGGTTCTCGGGGCTTGGCTGGGCGGACACTCGTAGAGAGTACTGCGCAGACATGATCGGCAACTCGCGCATCGCCGTGCTGGTGTGGAGGGACGAGGTTTCGGCTTGGGTGGTCACGGCGCCTCGACCTGGCTCTCCGTGGGGCGGCGTGCAAGCACCGGCTCGTGACTCGCGAGGCTTGCGTCGGGGCCGACGATGAGGACGGGGAACGGCGCCTTGCGCGCGAGCTCCTCGGCGACGCTGCCGAGGATTCGTACAGACAGTCCGCGGCCTTTCCTGCCGATCGCGACGAGGTCGGCGTGGTGGCGTCGGGCGCAGCGCAGCAGCGCCGGCCCGGGTCGCCCAGCGAGCACCTCACAAGTGACGGCCCGGTCGCCGACGGTGCGGCGGGCAGCAGCCAGGAGCTCGTGGGCGGCGTGCTGGCGGCCGCGCCAGTCGATGTCGGCCGCATCGAAATCCACCACCGTCGCGAGCACGATGACTATCGCGGACTTCTCGTCGAACAGGCGCAGGACCGCATGCAGGGCCGCGTGGGACTCTAGGGATTCGTCGATGCCGACGAGGACCCGGGTGCTGTCGGTGGGGAAGTCGTCGGCCTGGTCCGCGTGTACGAGCCTGGGTGTGCGCTCGATGCGCTCGGCGGCCATGAGGGCAAGGAAGGGGCCGAACACCACGGCCATCAGGAGCCACAGTGGGTCGCGGTGACCGCGGCGCGCCATCCACAGGATCGTTGCTAGTCCCGCCGCGAGCCACACCGCACCCGCCACGGCGCCGACCTGAATCCCAGTCATCGTCACCGCCTCCCTCGCGCCTGTCTCCGGGTGCCACCGACTCGGGAAGCGGCGGTGGCGGCTGTGCCCGATGTCGACAGTGTAATCCTAATGCGGGAAACATAGTGCGTCTATTGTCACCGAGGTCGGGGTGACGTGGCCAAGGCCGAGATCACCCCGACGCGTCGTGTCGGCACGCGTGCCCACGTAGCCAGGTCGTTCGCGCCGCGCAGGAACAACTCGCCTCCGACGGCCGCGAGCCCGACGCCCGGGATAAAGGCCAAGGCGCCGGGCGTCACGGTCGGCCGGCTCAGCCGGCTCAGCCGGTGCGGCCGGTGAGCCTGCGCGCGAGCTTGATGAGCTCTTCGACGAGGAGCACGGTGGCCGCGACGGCGGCGCAGGTGGCCCACTGGGCACCGGTCAGGGCGGTGGTGTCGAAGATCGAGTTGAGCAGGGGGAGCTGGACGGCGAGCACCTGCAGCAGGACGACGACGGCGAAGGAGCCCCACAGCCACCGGTTGGTGAACAGGTGGCGGGTGAAGACGCTCTCCCGCTCGGCACGGGCGTTGAGGGCGTTGAAGAACTGAAAGAGCACGAAGGTCGTGAAGGCCATCGTGGCGGCCACGGCGGCGCCGTACTGGTCGCCGGCGAAGGCGAGCACGCCCAGGGTGCCGGCGGCCATGACCGCCCCGGCGCGGAACATCTTCAACAGCCGGGCGCGCCCGAGGATCCGGGAGCGCCGGTCGCGAGGCGGCTCCTGCATCAGCCCGGGCCGCGCGGGGTCCACTCCCAGGGCCATGGCCGGCGGCCCGTCCATGATGATGTTGACCCAGAGCACCTGAATAGCGGTGAGTGGGGCGGGGAGCCCGGCGATGGTCGCGCCGAGGAAGGTCAGGATCGCGCCGATGTTCGTGGAGAGTTGGAACCGGACGAACTTGACGACGTTGTCGAAGATCCCTCGACCCTCGCGAACGGCCCTGACGATGGTCGCGAAGTTGTCGTCGGTCAGGATCATCGTGCCGGCTTCCTTGGTCACCTCGGTGCCGGTGATGCCCATCGCGACGCCGATGTGCGCGGCGCGCAGCGCGGCGGCGTCGTTGACGCCGTCGCCGGTCATCGCTGCGACGTGGCCGCGGTCGGTCAAGGCCTTGACGATGGCGACCTTGTGCTCCGGGGCGACCCGGGCGAAAACGCCGATGTCCTCGATGCGCTCGGTGAGCTCGGCGGGGCTCATGCGGTCCAGGTCCGCACCGGTGACGACGTCACCGGAGATGCCGAGCTCGCGTGCGATGGCAGCTGCGGTGTCGCGGTGGTCGCCGGTGATCATCTTGACCTGGATCCCGGCGCGGTGGCACAGGGCGATCGCCTCACGGGCCTCGGCTCGGGGCGGGTCGGCGATTCCGACCAGGCCCAGGAAGGTCACGCCGGTGAGCCGGTCGGCAAGGGAGGCGGGGTCTCTGAGGTCGTCGAGCAGTGTGGTGGCGACTCCGATGACTCGCAGCCCCTGGGATGCCAGGCGGCTGATCTCGGCGTGGACGCGGGCCAGGGCGTCCGGGCCCAAGGGCTTGACCCCGTTAGCGGTGGCGATGAACGCGCTGCGCCCGAGCAGCACGTCCGGGGCTCCCTTGAGGTAGGCGCGGGCTCGAGTGCCTTCGGCGTGGACGGTGGCCATGTACTTGTGCGCGGCGTCGAACGGCACCTCGCCGATGCGGGGGTGCTCGGCACGCAGCGCCGTGACGTCGATGCCGGTCTTGGCGGCGAGGACGACGAGGGCGCCTTCGGTGGGGTCGCCGACGATCGCCGGTGCACCGTCGCGGGTGGTCAGGACGGCGTCGCTGGCCAGCGCGGCCGCCCGCACCAGCGGATCGAGGTCGCTCGGAAGTGGGGCGCCGTCGGTCGCCCGCAGCTCGCCAGCCGGGACGTAGCCCTCGCCGGCGACGGTCACATCGCGACCGGCGACGACGACAGCTCGGGCGGTCATCTGGTTCAGGGTCAAGGTTCCGGTCTTGTCGCTGCAGACCACGGTCGCCGCGCCCAGGGTCTCCACCGAGGCCAGGCGCTTGACGATGGCCCCTCGGCGGGCCATCCGCTGCACACCCAGGGCCAGGGTCAGGGCCAGGACGGCGGGCAGGCCCTCGGGAACGGTCGCGACAGCCAGGGCGACTGCGCTGAGCGCGAGCTCGGCCAGGGGCTCGCCGCGCAGCAGCGCGAGCAGGGCGTAGGCGCCGACCGCGGT
This sequence comes from Citricoccus sp. SGAir0253, assembly GCF_005877055.1. NCBI lineage: Bacteria > Bacillati > Actinomycetota > Actinomycetes > Micrococcales > Micrococcaceae > Citricoccus > Citricoccus sp. SGAir0253. The sequence goes on from NZ_CP039424.1 coordinate 1,602,701, forward strand.
TCCACCGATCACGGCGATGCGCTTGCCGACGGCGTCCAGCTCGACCTGCAGTGGGCTCTTGGGCTCGGTGCCGGTGCGCAGCATTCCCGCGATCGCGCCGACCTCGGTGGCCATCCCCGTGGCGGTCACCACGAGCTCTGCGCGGCCGCGGGTCAGGGCGGTGTTCATGTACGCCATGCCGGTGCGGTCGGCGAGCGGGACCTTCGCGCCGTCACCGGTGAGGGCGGTCGGTGCGGTGGTCTTGGCGACCGGCTGGGACTCCCCGGTGAGCGCGGACTCGTCGATCTCGACACTCTCGGCGACGAGCAGGCGCCCGTCGGCCGGCACCCGGTCGCCAGCCTCCAGGAGCACGATGTCGCCAGGCGCGAGGTCGCCGGCGTCGATGACGTCGACCTGCTCGCCGCGGCGCACACGGGCGGCGGGGGTGAGCATCTTGCGCAGTGCCTCCAGGCTGCGCTCGGCTCGGTTCTCCTGGACAAACCCGATCGTGGCGTTGATCAGCAGCACGATGGTGATCACCACGGTGTCCTTGACGTCCCCGATGAGGCCGGCCAGGACCGCCGCGGCGATCAGGATCAGGATGAGCAGGCTGCGGAACTGGTCCAGGAACCGCCGCCACGCCGCCCGGCGAACCGGCTCGGCAAGCCGGTTTGGCCCGACCGCACTCAATCGCCGGCTGACCTCCGCTTCGTCGAGGCCCCGGCCGGGGTCGACTCCCAGGGCTTCGGTGACTTGCGATGCAGGGATCAGATGCGCATCCGGCACGGTCAGTGCGCTCCCGGGTGGGACGGCACTGGAGGTGCGCCCCTCGGCGGAGGCGGGATGGGCGAGGACTGGCTGCGGGTCGTTCGTGCGTCGGGCCGTGGGCACAGCGGGCTCCTGAAGGTTGGGAGGGACACGGGCACCGGCCCGGGCCGCTAGGGGGTCAGCGGCCCGAGCCGGGCGAGGTGGTCTCTCCCGCCCCCGCAGGGGCCGGCGGCCCGGGCCTTTCGGCCGAGATGACGAGACGCCGTGAGGGGGTACTCGCCAACCTTGCGATCCACGATGCCGGAACTTGACTTCGATTGTCAACAGGTCCGGCTGATCCCGTGGCCAGCGGAGCCGCAGCGCGAGGCGCCAGAGCTCGTCGGAGCCTTAAGGTTGTCCCGGATACGCGAATCGTGCTTCACTCGTTCCGCACGGACGAAGGGGAGTATCCCTGAGCGATGCGTCGTCATGACGGTTCCTGGGTGGGACCCGGCGCCTCGGGCCGATGGGCCGGGAGAGACCTTCGGTTGGACCGAGAACCGACCGAGGAGCACCCCATGACCGACCTGACCCACGAGCCCGTCGCCTTCAGCCGGTGGAGCGGTCCACGACACGTGATGTCGCCCCCACCGGCCGAGCTCGTCGTCGAGCTCCAGGCCCCGACCACCTTCCCCGCCATCACCCTGCTCCTTCCCACCACGGCCGGGAGTGTGATGACGCCGGAGGACCGCGTGGCCCTGCGAGGGCTGCTGGACCAGGCGCGGCAGCGGCTATACGCCGGACGCGTCCCCGCGGCCGACGACGTCCTAACCGAGCTGGCCCGGGTGGCTGAGGAGGCGATGACACTGTCGACCGCGTCCGGGCTGGCGGTCCTGACCTCGCGCGACGGCATCCGGGCCAGCATCCGCCTGCCCGTGGCGGTGGTGCCGCGCGTCGTCGTGGACGCATCCTTCGCGACGCGTGACCTTGTCCGCGCCCTGCACCGCACCCCCCGCCATGCCGTTCTCGCCCTGGGCTCGCGCCAGGCGCGACTGTTCGAGGGCGCTGGTGACGAGCTGCGCCCGGTGACCGGGCGTTTCCCGATCACCGCGGCGCGCGAGCAACGCCGTGACCCCGACCGGCCCGGTCTGGCGCGGTCCGACGCCGCCGCGTTCTATCGCGACGTCGACGCGGCGCTGGGAGCGCACCTGCGCCTGCACCCCTCGCCGATCGTGCTCGCCGGCTCACCGCGCGCCGTCGCCGGATTCAGGGCGGTCTCGCGTCATCTCGCCCGACTGGCCGGAACGGTCGAAGCTGACGTGGTCCGCGAGCCCCTCCCCTCGCTGGCTCGCCGGGTGCGACCGGTCCTCGAGCAGTACCTGCGATCCCGTCAGGAGGAGGCGTTCGGCCTCCTCGAACGTCGGATGGGATCCCAGGCTGCGGTCAGCGGCGTGGCCGCGGCGTGGCTCGCCGCACGCCACGAACGCCCCGAGATGCTCGTGGTCGACGAGTCCCTGGTCATGCCGGCCCGCCTCAGCCCAGACGGCGACTTCCTCGAGCCGGCGGAGGACCCGGAGGCCCTGGACGTCGTGGACGACATCATCGACGAGCTGATCGAGCTCGTGCTGCGCCGCGGCGGATGGATCGCCCTGGCCGAACCTGGCCGGCTGACCGCCCACGACGGAGTTGCCCTCACCCTGCGGACCAAGGCCGCGCAATGACTGCGCGTCAGAACGCGGCATCGCCGGTAACGGGCGCGAAGCGAGCAGCCCGCCGAACCCAGCTGGCTGCCGCCGCGGCTGGCGTTCGGGTGCTGCCCGAGCGCGCGCGAGGACTACGCCGGGCGAACCTGGCTGCCTGCGCGCTGCACGCCGTCAGTGCGGCCGCGGTGCTTGCACTGGCGGACGAATTCACTTTGCCGGTGACCGGCACTTACCTCGTGGGACCACCGGGCACCGACGGGCAGAGCGTCACCGTGCTCGACCTGTCCGTCGCTGGCGCTGTCGGCGCCTTCCTGATCCTGTCGGCGCTGTTCCACCTGCTGGTCAGCGCCCCATTCGTGTTCAAGCGCTACCTCACCGGATTGACCCAGCACCGCAATGTGTTCCGCTGGGTGGAGTACTCCCTGTCGAGCTCACTGATGATCGTCGTGATCGCCCAACTCTGTGGGATCACCGACGTCGCGGCGCTGATCGCCATCGCCGGCGTGAACGCCTCGATGATCTTCTTCGGGTGGCTGCAGGAGAAGTACCACGAGCCCGGCGACGGCGGGTTCCTGCCGTTCGCTCTCGGCTGCGTCGCCGGCGTCGTACCGTGGCTCGCGATCCTGGTCTACGTCCTGGCGCCCGGGTCGACGTCCGGGGCCGAACCACCTGCCTTCGTCTACGCGATCGTCATCTCGCTCTTCGCGTTCTTCAACGTGTTCGCCCTTGTGCAGTGGCTGCAGTACCGGCCCGTCGGGCGCTTCCGCGACTACCTCGTCGGGGAGCGCACGTACATCGCACTGAGCTTCATCGCCAAGTCCGCCCTTGCATGGCAAGTCTTCGCTGGAACACTCACCGCATGATCCCCCCGCCCTCACGCCACGGCACGGGCTCCTGATACCCACCCACAGCTCAAGCCCGGCGCTCTTGCCGCATCCTGTGTGGCGTCAAGCCTGCGTGCTCTGAGGCGCGATGACAGACCGGCGCCTCCACAGCGGATGTGCGCGTCGGACTGGGTGGGACGAGCCGATCGCCTTGCTTACGTGCTCACGCGCGCGAGGCGGCTCGGGGGTCAACGCCAGCGGGCGAAGACGACCAAGAGGGTTCCGACGGCCACGATGGCAGCCGCGTAGGACAACAGATGGTCACCCGGTGGCCTGCGGACGAGCTCTTCGAGGAAGCGCACTGCGAGGACCAGGACCAAGGTCGCGGCGACTTTCGACTTCAGTGCGTCGAAGCCCTCGGTCGTCAGCGCCGGGGGGAGGTCGAGGTCGCTAATGCAGAGTTCCCACATGCCCAGGCCGACTTGGAGCAGCACCGTGCCGACCAGGATCGTGTCGATGCTCTCGAAGAGCAGGACCAGGGCTTCCTCGCTGGTGCCGGTACCGATCGCCCTGATGAACAGGACCGCCTTCACCAACGCCCAAACGAACGCCGTGGCACACAGCAGCAGGGACGTGATGGCGCTGAGCGCGCCGAGCCAGCGCGCCGACTCCAGCGCGCGACCGAGCCTGGACACAGTGCTCTGACGCGGCTCATCGCGCCCGGGTGCAGGATCCAACGAGACGCCCCTCCAATGCTCTTGACCAACACCGCCTATGAATCGCCCCGGGATCGGTGGAGACTCGGTTAGTTGGTTTAGGCCTCGTTGAGGACCTTCTCCTCACGGTAGTGGGTGGTGGGGTGTCGGGACCAGTAGTTGGTCTCGAACTCGACGGGCGGGACGTGGCCAAGCTCGCCGTGGAGGCGGCGGTGGTTGTACCAGTCGATGTACTCGGCCACGGCGATCTCGACGTCGCCGACGTGCTTCCATCCGCCTGTGGGTCGCATCGCGGGGTTGCGGATGCACTCGGCCTTGAACAGCGAGTTCAGCGCCTCGGCCATCGCATTATCGTAGGAGTCGCCCTTGCTGCCGACGGACGCGACCGCCTCGGCGTCGGCGAGTCGCTGGGTGTAGCGAATGGCTCGATATTGGACTCCGCGGTCGCTGTGATGGACCAAACCGGTCAGATCGGCGCCGCGGCGTCGGCGTGCCCACAGCGCCATGTCGAGGGCGTCGAGGGCGAGGTCGGTGCGCAGCGAGGTGGAGACCTGCCAGCCCAGCACGATCCGGGAGAACACGTCCAGGACGAACGCGACGTAGACCCAGCCGGCGTGGGTGCGGACGTAGGTCAGGTCCGCCACCCAGAGCTGGTTGGGTGCCTGCGCGACGAACGCGCGCTCGACCAGATCCGCGGGTCGAGGCGTTTCCGCGCCATCGGAGCGGGTGGTGAAGGCGTGCTTGGCCCGTGGGATGCCGCGCAGTCCTTCGGCCCGCATCAGCCGTTCCACCGTGCAGCGAGCCACTTGATGGCCGGTCCGGACAAGCTCGGCGTGGACCTTCCGCGCGCCGTAGACGCCCAGATTCTTGGTGTGCACGGTTCGGATCTCCTTCGTCAGTTCCTGGTCGCGGAGCGCGCGGGCGGAAGGGGTGTGCTGTTTCGCTGCGTAGTAGGTGCTCGGAGCGATCTGCACGCCAGCGTCCCGCAGGACGCGGCAGATCGGCTCGACTCCGAGTGCACGGCCCTCGACGATCCGATCGCGGTGGGTGTCGATGTAGTCAACGACCACCGCGACCGGCACCTCCCGAGTGGCTACCTGATCTTGCGGTCGAGCTCCGCGGCCGCGAAAAAAGCCGCGCTCGTCTTCAGGATCTCGTTCGCGCGTCGCAGCTCGCGGACCTCGCGTTCCAGCTCGGTGATCCGGGCCTGGTCATCCGTGCTCAACCCGGGACGGATCCCGCCGTCGACCTCCGCCTGCCGGACCCAGTTCCGCAACGCCTCAGGGTGGACCCCCAACTGGTCGGCGACCCGTTTGATCGCCCCACGACTCGTCTCGGGATCCTTCCTCGCATCCAACGCCATCCGCGTCGCCCGCTGCTGGAGCTCGACGCTGTACTTCCTCGGTGCTGACATGACTCTCATCCTTCACTGGTTTGAGAGCCTCCACCAGACCCGGGGCGATTCAGAGACGTCGTATCCGTTTTCCTTGGCCCAGGCCCGGATCCGGGCCGCTTCCTGTGCCGGCTTCGGGGGCGCCACCGGGCGGGCAGAGCGCACATAGGTCTTCAACTCGGTCCGCAGCTGCTTGGCGTTGTCCTTGGTCAGGTCGAGCTCGTAGTGCCGGCCGTCGACACCGAATTGGACGGTTTCGGTGGCCGGTTCACCGTTGAGGTCATCGACCAGCACTGTTTTCACTTTCTGTGCCATCACTCTCCCTGCCGCGGGTCTGCGCGGCCCACTAGGACTAATACTCAACAGCTATCAGAATCGCAGAGCGAGATTCGGGGTGACGAATCCACGCGGAATCCGCCGCGGTACGACCCGACGGCTGTTCCTCCGAAAGATCACCATGCGTCCAGGATGGTGGCGCGGTTCTCAGGATCCTCGGACGCTCGCGTAGTGGGGTTGCCAGTGATCGGTGTAGGTGTGGGCACCGCCGGGGGTGGTGACGGTCAGGGTCTGCACGTCGTCGTCGTGATGGGCCATGCGCAGGGCCATGTTCGAGGCGACGTATTCCAGGGTGAAGACCTGCTCGGGGTCGTACTCGCCGCCTCCCCAGGACTCGGGGGTGATGGTCACCAACAACTCCCCGGGGGCCGGGGACTCGACGGCGGAGACGTAGGCGAAGGGCTCGAACGGGGCGCAGGCCCGCAGCCCTGCCGGGGTACTGGCATCCCCGCAGTCGCCTGAGTATGTCTCGCCGGTGGTGTCCAGGAACTGGTCATACTTCTCACCGGCCCAGATGCCGATGACCATCGGATCCACGTTGCCCTGAGGTCTAAGCAGGGGAGCCGCGGCCACCGGGCTGCTGGAACGCGTGGTGCTCGCCCCGCTGGGGTCGGGTGCAGTGTTCACCGTACACCCGGTCAGGACAGCCGCCGAGCACGCCAGGCCCGCGACCACACGGATTGTTGATTTCACGAGAGCCCCTCTGACCTGCGACGACAGTGTCGAGGTTACGGGATCGACGACGAGTAATGGACACAGTTCCGTTGGTTTTCAGAACGTGTTCCGGTTACGCTCACCTTGGACACAAAAGAGGCGGTGGCGTCAGCCACCGCCTCCCTACAGATCTTCTGTTGATGGGCCCGTATCCCCCCGGGCTTGATCCATCTGACGATCCGCTGCACCGTCTCACTGGGCCCCTTCACCGTAGTGAAGGGGCCCGCGGTGTCGGTAGTGGCCTTTTGTCTACGTATCTTCGCCAGTCAGGACACTGTCCTGGGGTCGCGCGCTCGTCCGGGCTCGTAATGTGGGCTCTCGAGACCTGCACCCACGGGTGACGACAATGGAGTGCGATGATGAACGATCCCAAGGCCGTGGACACCCTGCTGGAGGGCCAGCCCGAGCTGCTCACCACCGATGAGATCTGCACGCTCATGCGCGTGAGCCAGGGGACCGTGCTGCGGTGGATGAAGGACCAGGACCTGCCGGTCATCTCCGTCGGGCCGAGGCTGCGCCGCGTGCAGCTGGCCCGCTTCCGGGAGTGGCTGCTCCAGGCAGACGAGATCAAGGACTGATTGAGGCGGGCGGGCCCTGTGACGGCAGCGCTGCTAGGCGAAGCGGCCACAGAACCCGCTGGGCCGGCATTCTCCGACAGGTCGGCCCCCGTCCCACTAACGCGATGACAGCACGGTGATATCTCCTCACTATCGTCGAGATAGCGTTCTTCCGCACTGCTCCGGTCCTCATGCCAGGCCCGGCGAGGCGCTGGTAACGGTCGGCATGGCGTGCAGTTGGTAGGCCAGAGCCGGGTCCAGTTGCCGTGACTGGGGTGCTGGTTCCGGTGTGGGCTCGGGGGAGGGGGTCGTGGCGCGTTGGTAGACGTCTCCGGTGACGGTGGTCCCGGCCGGGACCGTTGAAACCGCGGAGGTTTCCGGGGTGGCTTCGGGGACCGGGGCCAGGCGCAGCTCGGCCAGGCTGACCGGTTTGTCGGTGAGGGTGGCGTGCCCGCCGGCCCGGGAGGGTACCCGGACGGTGGTCCCGTCGGCGGTCTCGACTACCAACTGGTGCACGGTGATTCGCCGTCCCATGGCCCCGGTGTGGTGTTCCTGCTCCACGCCGGTCAGCCGGCCCGGGACCAGGCCCCCGGCCATCTCGCCGTGGGTGGGCACGTCCAGCAGGACGTGCTGGCCGGCCGGCTCCTGCTGGGCCAGCTCGCGCAGTCCGACCCGGGGCGGCAGCTCGGTGTCGGGGCGGGCGAGGGTGAGCAGTTCGTGGCCGGTGAGCGCCCCGTGGGTGCGGTCCAGGACGGTGACCTCGGATTCGGCGCGCTTTTTGCCCTCCCCGGTGACCTGGTCGTTTTTGTATCGGAGGTTGACGGTGGTGTCGCCACTGATGCCGGTGATGGTGACCGGTTCGCGGGTTTGAGCGTGGTTGTCGATGTCGGTGGCGGCCACCACGTCCCCGGGGCGCAGGTCCTCCACCGGCACCGTGAACCGAGGCCCACCGTAGAGGGCGGTCTTCTGGTCCTCGGTGAGTCGCAGTGGGGGAGTGGTGGTCCATTCACGGGACTCCACCCGCCAGGGGGTGGACTCGCGGCTGCGCCCGGTGTCCGGGCTGACCGCGACCTGCCGGAAGCTGCCGTACCCGTACTGCTCCAACCGGACCACGTCCCCGGCGTAGCCGAAGTGCTCGACGTCCTCGCCCAGCACCTCGCCGGGCAGGAAATCGTGGGCGGTGCGCTGCTTGGCCCGTTGGGCGGCCGCCGCCTGCTCGGCGGCAATCTGCTCGGGACTGGTGGCATCCACCAGGATGATGCCCGGTCCGGTGTCCAGGTCCTGGACCCGGATCCGCTCACCGGTGTCCGTGGTGAGGGTCTGCCGGTCGGCCAGGGCGCCCTCGACGACGGACCCATCCAGGCGCTGCGTCCGGACCCGCGCCTCGGCGGGCACCTGCCAGAGACGGTCCACCCGCCGGTGCCGGGTGGTATCCAGGTCGAGCATCTCCTCCTCCAGCGGTTTGAGCGCATCGGACATCCGGGCGATCAGCTTGCCCGAGCGCAGCACGGAGAACGCCGGGGTCGCCGTCGCCAGATCGGTGGGCGCCTCTTCTTCGGCGGGCCAGCACACCGCATGCGACCCGCCGGAGCGCTCATCCGCGTGAAGGCCAACGCGCCAGTACGCCCGGCCCACGTTCCACACGTCCCCTTCGCGGTGGTCCGTGTGCTCCAGGTCCCCGAGCTTGACCAGCTGGTCGCCGGTGAGCTCCACCGGAGTCTCGTCGGTGCCCTCGGTGGTCGGGGCCATCTCCTCGGCCAGTTCGGCGGCCTCGCGCTTGAGGGTCTCGAGCTCGTCGGCGTGCTCGAACGGCTGGGTGAGGGCCTGCTCCACCGCCGGAATCGACTCCTGCAGCGTTCCCAGCTCGGTGCGGCGGCGGGTCAGTTCTCCGCTCAGGCCGGTGACAAAGGCCTCGGCGGACTGGATGGCCGACCGGGGTCCCATGTCCTCTCCAAGGAGCTTGGTTACCGGCCAGGACTTGTGCACCGAGGGCAACCCCAGCGGCACCAGCTGGACGGTGTTCCCGGACCGGACCACGCCGAGCTGGACCCCGCCGAGGGTGCCGACCGGTTCCGGGGCAGTGGGCTCACCCAGGTTGGGTAGGCCGGTGCGGACCGCCTCGCGGCGCAGCGCGGCGGCGAGGACCTGTCCGGCGGCCATCCGGTCCGAGGTGCCCGCCCCGTCGGGACGGGTGAAGCGGAACTTGTCCCCCTCCGTGGAGGTGGCCTTCTCGGTGACGGTCTCCAGTCGCGGGAGCATCTGTTCCAGGTGCTGGACGCGGGTTTGGTTCATCCGCAGTTCGGCGCGGGTGGTCGAGCGTTGGTTGCGCCAGGAGGCTTCCAGACTGGTGAGCTGTTCGATGCGCATCTGCATGGTGGCTAGCTGCTCGATGCGGGGGTCGCCGGAGAGTTCGGCGGCGGCCTTGGAGGCACTGAACTCCAGGTCCGCCACCGCGTCCTCGACCTCGCGGCCTTGCAGGTCGCCGCGTTTCATCTGGCCGATGAACCTGGCCTTGCGGGCGATCATGTCCCAGCTGGCCACGTCGAAGGTCTTCTCGGTGGCATAGGAGTAGATCTCCACTTGCTGGTTCTGGTTGCCCTGGCGGATGATCCGGCCCTCGCGCTGCTCCAAATCGGCCGGCCGCCACGGGCAGTCCACGTGATGCAATGCCACCGCCCGGCGCTGGATGTTGGTGCCGGTGCCCATCTTCGCCGTGGACCCGATGATCACGCTGAGCTGTCCCTCCCGGGCTTTCGTGAACATCTCCTGACGGGCCTCGTCGGTGTCGGCGTCGTGGATGAACGCGATCCGCTCCGGCGCCATGCCCCGGGCCACGAATTGGTCGCGGAGCTCGTGGTAGATGTTCCACTGGTCCTCCCGGGGCGTGGACTGGTCGCAGAACACGATCTGCAACCCGCCGCGCACCTCGGAGACCTCCCCGGTGGCGGTGCGGTAGGCCCGGTCGTGGGTGCGTTCGTGGACCTCCATGACCTGTTCTGCCACGGCCACGGCCCGGCCGCCGTCCTCATCGGGGTCCAGGCCGACGAGCCGGCCGTCGAGGGCGACCTTGCGCCCATCGCCCATGATCTTGAGCATGTTGTCCGCCCCCGGCTCGGGAAACCCGGAGAGCTGGTCGATCCGGTCGGCGAGGTCGGTGATGTACTCGCGGACCTGCTCGGAGGGTTCCCGGCGCAGCAGAATCCGATCCCCACCGAGCACGGTGGGCAGGGTGGCCTCCAGTTGGTCGCGTTGGACGGTGTCGGTGAAGGTCCGGTTCAGGCCCATCAGCTCGGGCATGTTCACGTACCGCCCGATCTTGGTGACTTGGTCGAACCCGTCCCCGGTCATCTTCGGCTTCAGGGTGGTCTGGGACTTGGTGAACTGCTGACCCCACGCCGTGACCGTGTCCACGGCGGCCGCTTCCAGCAGATCCGGGCGCAGGTAGTGCTGCATCACCCACATCTCCGACATCGAGTTGGACACCGGGGTGCCGGTGGCGAACGTCGCCACCGCCGGCAGATAGGTGGACGTGGCGACCCCGGCCCGTTCGGCGGAGAGGGTCTTGCGCTCCCGCAGGGCGCGGAGCTTGAAGTCCAGGTCGGTGGCCCGGTTCGAGCCCTGGCAGGCCAGCTCGCCCAGGTCCGAGGTGCGGGCGAGGTTCTTGTAGTGGTGGGCCTCGTCCACGAACAGGTAGTCGATGCCGGTCTCCTCGAAGGTGATGCCCGGGTCGGTGATCCTCGTGGCCTTCTCGTAGGCCGCCTGCACCCGCTTCTTGGCGGCCTCGACCCGCTTGACCGACATGCCCGCCTCGGAGTCCCGGATCAGTTCGTCGAGTTCGGTGAGTTGTTCGGCGAGCCATTCGGCGCGTTTGGCCGGGTCGATCTCGACGCGTTCGAACACGGTCTGGGGCATGATGATCGCGTCCCAGTCCCCGGCGGCGGCCATCGCCATCCAGTCTCGGCGCTGGGCCGGGTTCAGCCCGGTCGGCACGGCCAGGACGTTGGCGTCCGGGTACCACTCCACGAACTCGCGGTTGATCTGCTCCACCAGGTGATTCGGGACCACCATCGCCGGGCGGTGGGCGATGCCGGTGCGGCGCAGCTCCATGGCGGCCATGACCATGGTGCCGGTCTTGCCGGCCCCGACCACGTGGTCCAGCAGCACGGCCGGTTCGTTCACCGCCCGGGCCACGGCCGAGCGCTGGTAGGAATACGGAATCCGGTCGGCTTCCAGCCCGGGCAGTTCCAGCCGTTGGCCCATCTGGTCGTAGTCCGGGGCGACCATCGAGTTGAACGCCTCGTTGTACAGGGCTTGCAACCGGGCCGCGCGGGCCGGGTCTTCGGTGACCCAGGCGTTGAACCGCTCGCGCAGGGCCTCGACCTTCTCCCGGGCCGCGGTGGTCGCGGCCTCGTCCTTGCGGTAGGTGCCGTCGGCGTCCTTCTCCCGGACCACCACGGACTTATAGTTCATGGTCGCGGCCAGCAGGGCCGCGGGGGTGCGCTTGTTCGTGCCCCACTGGTATCGCACCGAGGGGGAGAATCCGCCCTTGGGGGAGGCGATTTCCCAGGCCTCGACGGCCGGGTTGAACTTGACCTCGGTGGCGACCTCGAAGGTGTCGCGGACGAAGTCCTCGTAAATGTCCTGCGGAACCCAGTGCACGCCGGGGTTGACCACCACATCGCGGATGTCCACGTCCTCGGGCAGCACCGCCTCCAGGGCGGCCACATTCACCGCGTAGTCTCCACCGTTCTGAACCGCCTGGCGCGCTGCGGCCAGCTTGGTGCGGACGTTGCCGGAGAGGTAGGCGACTTTCGGGGTCAGCACCCCGGATTCGGGGTCGGTGAACACGTGCCCGGCCATCATCGTCTCGGCCTCGTCGGCGTCCACCCCGAGCAGCCCGGCGACCCGGTCCACGTCCACAGTGCGTGTCTCGTCCAGGCTGATCGCGATGGCGTCTTCCACCGTCTCGGCCTTCTCGGGGCGGGGCCGGTACTCGATGACGTCCCGGGTCAACAGCGCCGCTGGCTCGGCGGTCTGCTCCTGCTCATCGAACACCTCACAGGCGCGCAGCAGGCCCAGCTTGGGGTCCCCGGCCAGGAACTCCAGGTGGGGCTGGCGGCGGTGACTGAACTCGGGTTCGGCGGCCTCGGCGGCCCACTGGGTGGCCAGCTCGTCCGGGACGGGGACCTCGGAGCGGTCCATCTCCCCGTCCTCGGGCAGGGTCGCCCGCCACTGCGCCTCCAACTCGCGTACCTTCTGCGCCTGCTCCTGAGCTCTCGGGGTCTTCCAGATGTCCTCGGAGCGGTTGATCGGCCCATAGGCGTTCACGTAGTCCTGCCAGCCGGTGCGCAACTTCTCCCGCGCGGCCTCGGCGACGTCCTGGCCCCGTCCCTCGGACTGAGCACGCATGACCTGCACCGCCTGGTCGCGCAGCACCAGCAGGGCCCGGGCCTCCACGGCCCGGGCGCGGGGGACCTTGACCGGCTCCCACTGAAGCTGCGCCCCGTACCGGGTGAAGCCCTGGCTGGCTGGGTCGAAGCGGACATGGCCGACGGCGGCCTCGGCCACCGGCGGGAAGTGCAGCCCCGGACGGTGCTCAACGGGCAGTGGGTCGGGGGAGTAGCCCAGCCCCTGATCTTTGGCGGCATCGACCACCGCGCCGAGACGTTCCTCAAGCAGCGCGGTGAGGTCCTCGGTGGGTGGGTCGACGCGGTAGGACATCCCACCCCAGGGGTCGCTGGCCGCACGGAGGGTGCCGAGCACGTTCTCCGGATGATCCCGGAAGTACCGCGACGCGGGCACCTGGTGGGTCTCCCCGTCCCGGTCGGGAGCTTCGATCAGGCTCGGTTCGACCCAGGCGGCGACGGCGTCCTGGTCGATCTTCGCCCCGGGGTCGCGGCGCCGGAAAACAAGCACGTCGGTCTTCACATCCGTGCCCGCGCTGTCCTGCATCGCCCCGTTCGGCAGCCGCACCGCGCCGACCAGGTCGGCGTACCGGGCGAACTCCCGGCGGGCCGAGGCCCGCTGGGCGTCCATCGTCCAGGTGGAGGTCATCACCGCCACGTACCCGCCCGGGGCCGTCAGCCGCAGGGACTTGGCAATGAAGTAATTGTGGATCGACAGGTTCTGCCCGTTGTACCGGGCATCGGCCACCGGGAACGAGCCGAAGGGGACGTTGCCGACCACCGCGTGGAAGCTGTCCTCGCCCAGGCGGACCTGTTCGAACCCGGCCGCGTGGACCTCGTGGGAGGGGTGCAGGTGGGCGGCGATGCGCGCGGTCGTGGCATCGAGCTCCACCCCGACCATCTGTGTCCCCGTGGGGGCCTGGCCGATGAACTCCCCGGACCCGCACCCCGGCTCCAACACCCGGCCCCCGTCGAACCCCGCCCGGGACAGCGCACCCCAGATCGCGGCGGTGTGGGCGGGGTCGGTGTAGTGGGCGTTCAGGGTGGTGGCCTTGGCCTGCTCCCACCCTTCCGGACCCAGCAGGTTCCGGACCAGGGCTCGGTCCTCGGGGGAGAAGGTGTCGGCGGTGTCGTCGAAGACCTCCGGCAGGGCCCCCCAGCTGGACCAGCGGGAGAGCGCGTCCTGGTCCAGAGGCGTGGCGTAGCGTCCGGCGTCCTCGAGTTCGGCCAGGGTTTGCAGGGCTGCCACATTGGCCAGGAACCGGCGGGTGGCCGTGGCCGGACGTTGGGTGCCCCCGGTCCAGTCGACCGGGGACCCTGTCAGCTGTTCTGAATCCGCTTCCGGTCCGCTGCGGTCACCAGCGGCGGCAGGGTCGTGGCCCCCGGCACCGGGTCCATCCCCTGCGCCCGCATCCAGTCGAACACCTGACTCGCCAGCACCGTCAACTGGTCGAACACCCGCAGCTGCGCCCGCTTCGGCAGCTTCAACAGGGCCTCGGCCTCCACCGGCTCCACCCGATCCGGAGCCAGCTGCATCGCCCTGGACTGCACCATCGCGATCAGATACTCCTCGAACTCCTCCGTTGCCTCCTGGTACTGGTCCAGCCCCAGCATCAGGTCGATCACCGTCACTTCCCCGTCCAGATGCGCCGCTTCGTAGGTCTGCACCAGCGAGTCCCCGTACGGGGTCGGGGCGTGCGGGTGCTGCCACACCGTCGGGTCCTTCTCCCACCGGTCCTGCTCCCAGCCCAACAGGTCGCTGGTCGTGTCCTGCCGCGGGTCCTCGATCGGATCGGGCATCGTCCCGTCCTGCATCCTGTCCTCCGATCTCGTCCCGTTCTGCACTGTCCCGTTCTGCATTCTGGGTTCCTTCCATATCGGCCAGCAGGTCGAACACGGAGATCTGACCGGCCACCTGATTGCTTCGCTTCGCCACGCTAGGGCTCCTGTCTGACATAACTGCACGACGGCCGGGAGGCGGTCAAGCCCCCGGCCGTCGAGCGACGGTGAGTGAACGGTGCGGTTACCGGACGAGCCCGGCGCTCTGGTCCTGGTGCGGGACCAACGGCGGTTGCCCGGCCGACCACTCCGCGAACGCCTCCGGTGTCAGCTCCTCCGGGCGCAGGCCCTGGTCCACCGACTGGTCCCTGGACTGTTCGGGGGAGGAGGCCACAGAGGCCCCGTCCCGATGGGATTCCCGGGGCAGGACCGCGACCGGGTTGAACTGCATCGACGCGGCCACGTCCTCGGCCCAAATCCGGTGATTCAGTCCCGGCTTGCCGGTGCTCGTGGCATACGCCCCGACCCGGTAGTCCCCGGTCACCGTGACCCGGTCGCCCTTGCGCAGCGAGGCCGCCACGTTCTCGCGCAGCTGGGGCCGGTCCATCGCCACGTCGTAGAACTTCGCCTCGGTGTCCTCCCACGCCTGGGTGTCCTCGTTGAACCGGCGGCGATTCTCCGCCACCGTCATCACCACCAGCTCCTGCCCGGCCTTGGTCCGTACCGGCCGGGGATCACCCGTCAGGTTGCCCTGCACCGTCTTCTTGCCCACGCTCTCCATGACCCGCTCGCTTTCCTGGTGTTGGTGCCGTTGGTCGTCGTCTGTGCCTCAGCGGCCGCCGGTCCGGTGCCGACGTCCTGCCCCCAGTTCGCCCCGACCCTGATCCACCGGCCCTGACACACATCGCCGGGGTGATCCAATCGGTCCGTGCCTGCCGGTGTCCGGGTGGGCGCTCAGGGCTGGGGCCGGTCCTGGGTGTCCTCGTCCCCGGCGTCCATCGGGGCCCAGGTGGTCCCGTCGGCCGATTCCTCCCACACCACGGTCAGGTTCTCGGGGCCGCCGGCGATGTTCACCGTGACCCCGGCCTGGCCGGGGGTGGTGGAGGTGTATGCCAGGGCCACGGACCCGAGCCCGGCCACGGACCGGGCCTGCAGGCCCAGCGGGTCCGAGGCCCCGTGCTCGGTGCCGTCGGCGTCGACGGCGCGGGCGCGCACGTACTTCACGCCGGTGGTGGGGCGGTCGATGACCTTCTCGGTGCGGATGGTCGAGGCCACGGTGATCCAGTCGTCCTCGTCGTAGTCCAGCTCGTAGGCCCCCACGGCGCCGGAGTAGGCGACCGGCTCCTTGTGCTTACCCGCCTGCACGCACCCGGCCTCGTGGGTCATCTCCTTCAGCCGGGACCGCAGCTGGGCCACATTCGGGTGCCACATCATCATCGGCGCCAGCCCGGGGGCCTGTTCCTCCCAGACCTTGTACTCCATGCACATCGCCGCATACAGCTCCGCGGTCAGGTCCGGGTGCCGGTACCAGCAGGCGGGCACATCCGAGGTGGTCAGCCGGTACTCCCGGATGAACCAGTCCACCCACCGGCGCAACCCGTTCCACGCATCCCACTGCTGGCCGGGCTCGATCTGGCGCCACCGGGTGCCCAGCCACTCCGGGGGGCCCTCGGCGGCCAGGGCGGCCTCCACCTCGGGGTCCAGGTACGTCAACGGGGACCCCGGTGCCCCACCGTCCGCCGGCCCGGGGCTGGGGGCCTGGTTCAGCCAGGTGTCATCGTCCTCGTCGTCCACCCACGGATTGCCTGCCATCGGCCTGGACCTCCTGCTCATGAACACTGTCGGCTCCGGCAGGCCGGTCGGCCTGCTCGCAGACAGTTCGGGGCGGGGGGCAGCGGTGTATGTCGCGGCGGTGTGGATCAGCAGGTCCGCGACGGGTGTGGCCTAGCCCCAGGAGGCGCCGGGTGCGGTGTACTGGCCGGTGCGGGCGCCGTCGGGGTGCAGGTGCCAGCCCATGCGCTTGGCGATCGAGGCGATGATGACGCTCTCGCGGATCTCCAGGGTGGGCAGCTGGCGGGAGGCGGCTTGCTCCACGGTCATGATGTCCGCGGCCGAGCGCAGCCACATCATGAACGTGAAGTTCGTCCGCCCCGTGGTGGAGGCGCACAGCCGCAGCGCCCCGAGCGGGGCCAGGGCGGCCGCGGCGGCGTCGTGGTCGGCGGCGGGCAGTCGCGCGAACCACTGGCAGATCACCGGGTAGCCGGCCGCGTGGTGGGACACGTCGCAGCGGAAGGCCAGCATGCGGCTGTCGAGGACCTTCTGGAGCCGGCGGCGGGCGGTGGCCGGGTGCAGCCCGGTCTCCTCGGCGATCTGGGCGGCGGTCACCCGGGCGTTCTGGCCCAGGGCGCGCACGATCGGCCCGAACGAGGGCGGCGGGGCCACGTAGCGGGCGGTCTCCTGCCGGGGACCGGCCGCGGCGCGCAGGGCGGTGCGTTGGTCGGGGGAGAGGGCGTCGAGGTGCCAGTCCCTGCCGGTGCGGTGCAGCCGCGTGCAGAACGCGGACTCGTACCGGGTGAGCCCGGGAACCCGGTCCAGCTGCGGGTACACCGAACCGGTGAGCTCGGTGGGGTCCGGGGCGATGACGGTGAGCATCAGGTCCCGCTCCCGGTGGCACTCCTCGATGGTGAACACGTCCGGGATGGCCATGATCGCCTCGGCCACCTCGCGCCGGAGGCCCGGGGCGCACTGGACGTCGTGGAAGGACAGGGCCATCTGGTCCGGCTGGCCCACGGGGTGGGCGGTGATCCACGCCAGGCCGCTGTCCTCCAGGCGGCGCCAGCGCTCGGCCAGGGAGGTGGGGTGTACGCCGAGGACCTCCCCGAGGGTCGACCAGGGCAGCCGGGGCCCGATCTGCAGGGCGTGCACGAGTTGGAGGTCTTCCTCCGTCAGGGAGGCGAGGGTGGACATGGTCTCTTTCCTACACGGCTTCGGGTGCCGGTCCAGGCCAAGGGAGCAACTACCTCCAGGGCCGTGCCGGTGCCCCCGTCGGGCGGCCCTGTCCCCGGCGGGCCCTTACACCGTGGACGACCCGGTGCTCCAGAGGGCCGCGGCCTAGGAATCGGCGGGGTCGCGGCGCTGGCGCCGGTATTTCCGGGGGGTGCCGTCGATGAGGCTCAGCAGGCGTTGGACCATCTCGTCCACGGCGGCCTGGGAGGAGCCGGGGCCGGGGTGTTCGGCCATCCACCGGTGGACGCCTTCTTCGCAGATCGAGCACAGCCACATCCCGTCCCCGCGGGTGCGGCGGCAGGCGGCCCGGTCGAGCACGTCACTGCCGGTGGCGTGGAAGGCGAGCACGGAGACCCGCTGGCACAGCTCGCAGTTCAGCGGCTCGGCGGAGCCGGGGACGGGGGTGCTCATGCGGGCCTCTTTCGGTGGCGGCGGATCATGCGGGCGACGATGAGCACGGTGGCCCGTCGCCGGTCCCAGCCAAGGTACTCCTTGCGGGCATCGAGGCTGGCGTGGAGTTGTTCGTGGTGGGCCCGGCACATCGGCATCAGGTCCTCGTCGGACTCCCTCGCCTTCCACGCCCCGGTGACCGGGTCCTGGTGGACCCCGTCGTAGTGCAGGTGGTGCAGGTCCAGGGTGCCCGCCTCAGCCAGCGTCACCCCGCACACCGGGCAGGCCGGTTCGGCCCCGGCCGCCCGGGTGTCCCGGAACCAGCGCACCCGCCGGAACCCCCAGGCGGCCGAGCGCAGGTAGTCCCGGTAGTCGGCGGAGCCGGTGCGGGTCAGGGACAGCCGGGCCACGGGCTCACCGCACCGGCACGGAGGTGGCCAGCCCGGTGCCGGGGGTGGCGGTGTCCGCGCCGGTGGGGGTGGAGGGCAGCGTCTCGGCCCCGCCGGTGAGCTCGGCGGCCAGTTCGGCGTTGTACGCCTTGGCGGCCGCGGCGATCTGCTTGCCGTCCTTGCGCTTCTTCCACCGGGTCATCTTCATGAGGATGGGCCGGCCGTTGCGGTTCAGCAGCAGCCCCCACCCGAAGGGCAGGCGGCGCAGCTCGGCGACAGAGAGCACCTCGGTGTCGTGCAGCTGCTCGGAGGTCGAGTGCGCGTCCTTGCCGCGGGAGGTGGAGGTGCGGGTGATCTGGCGCTGCCCGGCCAGCCGGGAGAACAGCTCCAGGTCGGTCACGTTGGAGGCCCCGCCGAGCTGGATCTTCACGGTGGCCGCGTCGAACAGGGCGGTGGCGGGCTGCTCGCCCCATTCGTTGCGGGCCTGGGCCAGGGACTGGAACACGGCGAAGGCGCTGATGCCCACCCCGCCGCCGTCGGCCATCAGCTGGGTCAGCCCCGGCCAGGCCCCGGCGATGTTCGCGATCTCATCGAGCACCAGCGTCAGCGGGGCGTCCAGCCGGTTGCCCGGGGACTTGGCGGCGATCTCGCGGGCGCGTTCGGTGATGGCGTCCATCATGGCGATCAGGAACGGCCCGGCCGAGGACCCGCCGGTCTTGGTGCCCACGATGTACAAGGTCCCGTTCTCTTTGAGGAACCGGTCGATGTCCAGGGTCTCCTCGACTTTGGTGGGCTTGAGGACCTCGCGGACTTCGGGCACGGACAGGCCCTTGACCGCGCCCTCGACGCCGAACCACTTGTTCTGCAGCAGCTTGGGTTCGCCGTCGATGATGCCCTGCAGCACCAGGTTCCAGTTCGAGGCCGCGCCCGGGTGCTCGGCGAGGATCTTTACGGCTTCCTTGGCTTCGGCGGGGTTGTTGCCCCAGCGCATCAGGTCATCCACGGTGCGCCCGCCGAGGGCGGCGGCGTGCAGCAGGCATTCCATGATGGTCACCGCCGGGGCCTGCCATTCGGCGTTCGTCGAGGACGCCCCCAGCCCCGACGAGCTGATCAGCGAGGTGGCGCGCTGGTTGGCGACGCGGGGGATTTCGCACCCGGTGATGGGGGACCACTTCAGGGTGGTGGGCTGGCCGGTGAGGCCCTGTGGGTCGAACAGGGCCACCGGGCCCTTCTGGCCGCGCAGGGTGGCGGTGGCGGCGAGGTTGTCGGCCCTGGAGCTGGTGGTGATGATCGGGCCGGGGGCGTCGAGGATGGCCCCGATGAGCAGGTGCAGGCCCTTGCCCGAGCGGGGCGGGCCGATGAGCACCACGGATTCCTCCAGCGAGCTCCACACTTCGGAACCTTCGGCGGTGCCCAGCAGCAGGGCCCCGTCGGCGGCCTGGGGGCGCTTGAGGGACGGGCGGACCTTGCGGGTCTTGCGCCGGGCGGCGGCGGTGCCGACGGCGCGGCGGATCTCCGGGGCCCGGGCCATGCCCTCGCGCCAGCGGATGGACCGGAGGAACGCCGTATCGGACTGGCGGTACCGGCCCCAGGCGTACACCCCGGCCCCGGCGAGGGCCAGCGCGAGCACGGCGAGGGCGGCGTAGACGCCGATGAGCAGTCCGGTGTCGGCGGCGCACCCGGTGGTGGTGCCGAAGGCGGCCGGGTCCCCGGTGGTGAGGAACCTGAGGGGGTCCACGATGGTTCCGGGCAGGGTCAGGGTCCCGCAGGCGGCGCGGTTGGTCAGCACGCCCACGGCCACGTAGGTGGCGTACAGGCCGATCAGCCCGAGCAGGGCCAGGGGCAGGGCGTTCTCGGAGCCGGTGGTGGACTGGCGGTCGTGCCCGGTCATGCCCGTGCCTCCCGTGCACTGGTGGTGGCGGTGGTGGTGGTGAGGCGTTGGTCGGTGTTGAACAGGCCGAGTTCGACTCGGTCGAGGTCGTTCTTGACCTGGAAGCTGGACCCGCCCAGGCGCCATAGGCCGACGCCTTCGTCGAGGTATTTGAGTAGGGATCGTTCCCGGTCGGAGAGTTCGAGTTCGTCGGTGGTGACGCGCAGGGCGGAGGCGTCCTGGCGGTAGATGACCTTCACGTCGGCGTCGGCCAGCAGGGACTTGGCCATGGCGGCCATCTTCGAGCCCCGGTCGCCGGCCATGTCCAGGTCGGAGACCTTGTGCAGGATCAGCACGTTGAAGATGCCGTAGGCCCGGGCCAGTTTCCATCCCTCGACCATGCGGCGCAGGTCGGCCTCGGAGGAGATGTTGTCCCAGCCCTCTTCGTAGATCACCAGGCGCTGGCCGCCGTCAGAAGTGGTGACCATGGCCTCGGTCCAGGCCCCGGAGCAGGCGTTGACGACGCGGATGGCCTCCGGGCTGGCCCCCTGCAGGGCGGAGGTGTCGATGGAGGTGGCCGGGGCGTCGGCGGCGAAGTGGGCGGTGGTTTCCCCGTCGAACATCCCGGCCAGGTCCCCGGTGGTCATCCGGTGCAGGGTCATGGCCATCACCGAGCACGCCTCGGCCACCAGCCGGTCCGGGTGGGTCTTATCGGCCTCCAGGGCGGCGATGACGTCGGGGATGACCACGGTGCCGGCCCGGGTGGTGGCGCCGTCGACGCCGGTGTCCAGGGCCAGGGAGAGCACGTGGTGCTCGGCCGGGGACAGTTCGCGGTTGGTGAGGATCTTGGCCAGGGTGACCAGGATCGCCATCCGCCGGGTGCGGACCATCAGCGCCCACCCCTCGTCGGTGAGGGGCTCGCCCTGGGCGGTGCGGGCCGGCCGGGTGCCCGGGTCCAGCGGGTTGATCCTGGTTCCCATGCCCGGGCCGACCTGGATGACGGACCCGCCCAGGGCGCGGACGACCTTGGTCCACTCGCCCTTGCGGTCCGAGGCGACCGAGAGCTTGCGCCCGGCCAGCACCAGGCGCACCGCCAGGGACTTGGCCAGGGAGGACTTGCCCATCCCGACCTGTCCGAACAGGATCATCGACATCCCGGAGATCACCCCGCGCTCGTACAGCTGCCACGGGTCGAAGCAGAACGCGCCCCCGCCGTTGAGGTCCCGGCCGATGTACAGCCCGTCGGCGCCCAGCGAGGTCCCGGCCACGTACGGGTAGGCCGTCGCCCCGGTGTGCGCGGTGGTCGGCACCCCGCGCGTGCGCAGCATTCCCGTGCCGTGCAGGGACTTCGGCCGGCGTTCCCCACCCGGCCCCCAGGCCCGCTTCGGGAACTCGGTGGGCGCCTGGGTGCTCTGGTGCTGGGCGGCCTTGAGGTCCTTGAGGACCTGCCGCACGGAGGTGATCGCGGCCCGCCGTCCGGCCCGGTTGGCCTCGTAGAAGTCGAAGACCTCGACCCGGTGCCGGTGCTGGTTTCGCAGGTTCATCACATCTCCACCATTCCGAAGGGCAGGGCGCCGGCGAGCATGGCCGTGTCCTGCTCGAGGTACACCACGCGCAGTTCGCAGCTGGCGTTGACGGCCCGGGCCAGCAGGTCGGCGCAGTTGGCCTCCAGTTCCATCTCGTCGGCCCCGGTTACGGTGACCAGCACGGCCAGATCCAGCCGGGCGTGCCCGTCGACGAGTTCGGCCTCCTCCCGGGTGATGTCTTCGAGTTCTCGGTCGTGTTCCAGGGTGTGGGGTCGGTCCAGCTTGTCCAGCAGCCGGGTGGTGGTGCGCCAGTCGGCCTTGCGCCGCTGCAGGTGGTTCAGCGCCCCGCGGGCGTCGCGGGGGACCCAGATCACGGAGACGGTGTGCCGGAAGTCCCCGGCGAAGACCAGCGGTTCCAGGAACCCGAGCCTCGCCTGGGACTGGGGGAATTCGGAGACCTTGTAGGTGCGGTGCAGGTACCCGTCGGTGCGTACGTGGTCGGTGAAGACCTCCATGGCCACCGGTCCGGCGGAGTCCGGGGCGACCCCGACCCAGTCCCCGGAGCGTTCGGAGATGACCACGGAGGCCTGCGGGTCGAACGCGGAGCGGACCAGGGCGGCCAGCGAGCGGGGGGAGTGCCAGGCCTGCACGGTGGTCCCGGAGGCCGGCAGGGTGCCCTCGATGGTGGTCATCACCGAGCTGGCGACCTCCATGAATCCGGGCAGGCCCCCGCCGAGGGACTTGATGCGCTTGGCGACCTTGTCCTTGGACAGCACGATCGTCATCCACGTCTCGTGCACGGGCATGTCCTGGGCCTCGGCCATCAGTTCCACGAAGGCCGCGTGCAGGAACGGGTTGATGTCCTCCCCGGCGGGCCGTCCGGCCGCGGCGGCCTCGGCGCCGCGCTGGTGGTAGAACTCCATGACCTTGGACCCGGAGATCAGGGTGGTCTGGTCCGCGTGCTGGACCCGGGCGACCCCGGGCATCCGGGCGATGGCGCTGATGGACTCGCGCCAGTTCGCGGTGCGGTCCTCCTGGGCGTCGAAGGACTCCAGGGTGAAGGCCTTGGAGGTGTTGATCTTCGCGCACACGATGCCCTCGCCCCGGCGGGGGTCGTAGACGAATCCGGCGCCGGTGGGCAGGGTGTAGACGCGCAGCTCGTTGGCCTCCCCGGGCAGCCGGAACCGGGCTCCGGCCCCGGGGATGATCCGCCCGGCCTTGTCCCGGACGGCGCTGGTGTCCCCCGGGGACAGGGCCGGGGCGGCCGGCACGGCGGGGGCGTCATCGACGGTGGTGGCCTCCCGGCGGACGAAGGTCAGCTGGTTGCGGGCCCCGCGCACCAGGTAGCGCAGCCACAGTCCGGCCCAGCCGATCAGCGGCCGCCCGGCCACCCGGGGCACGATGACCCCGGCCGCGGCGGCCCCGAGGACCAGGGCGGTGAAGAACCCGCGGGGGAACCCGCCGGTGAACACCATCAGCAGCATCAGGCCCAGGGTGGCACCGAGGGCGGTCACCTGGGACCAGCTCAGGCCCAGCATGACCCCGGTGGTGCGTTCCCGGGCGAACCGGGCCCCGTCCCACGGGGAGTCCAGCTGCGGTTCGAGCATCTGATTGACCATCTGTTCGCGTCCTTGTCTTGCGGTCTGCTGCGGTCTGGTGCGGTGTGCTGGGGGTGGTTATCGGCGGGCCAGGGACTGCACCGGGCGGGAGAGCCGTCCGGCCTTGCGTGCCCCGCCCCGGGCCAGGGCGGTGGACTGGCGCATGGCGTGGGACCCGCTGGCCACGGCGGAGCGTTCCATGGACTCGGAGGCCCCGCCGGTGAGGAAGGAGATCATGGTGATCGTCAGTACCGGCATGGCCGCGCCGAGCACGACCAGGCCCACGCCGGTGACCAGCTGGATCCAGTCGGTGCCGATCGAGGCCAGCACCATGCCGACCTTCACGACCAGGGCTGCGGCCGGTTTGGCCAGGATCAGGGCCAGCACCACGGACAGCCACCGGGAGAACACCGCCTTGGCCGGTTCCAGGCTCAGGGAGAACACGGCGGCGGGCATCATCACGGTCAGCAGGACGATCACGGCCAGGCGGAAGACCATCATCAGCATCAGCAGGAAGCAGGCCCCGGCGATGCACAGGGCGACCGCGAACGGCACGATCGCCATGCCCGGGTTCTCAGTGTTGGTGGCCATCTGCCACTGGGCGTAGTTCTCGTCCATGAGCACCTGCCCGGTGTTCGGGTCATAGGTCAGCCCGAACAGGTGCAGGATCGAACCCAGGGCCGCCTCTTGGCCGCCGCGTTCTCCGGCCTGCAGGATCCACAGGCTCATCTGGTCCACCGCGCCGAGCACCACGAACATCAGCCCGGCCACCACGTACACCGCCGGCACGGAGGCCACCGCCACGGTCAGGGCCCGGATGACCCCGGCGGTGGAGCCCCGGAACAGCGACCAGATCACCTGCACGGCCACGAAGATCAGCAGGAAGGGGATCAGCGCCAGCACCATGACGTTGAGCATCCCGGGGTGTTCGATCGTGGTGGCGGCCTGGCCGTCCATTCTCACCACGACGGTGCCCCCCACGATGCTCATCCACCACTCCGGGGTCATCGACCCGGCGGCGAAGGAGTCCCGGATGAACGCCCACGCCGCCGTGGCGAACCCCAGGATCCCGTCGCGCAGGAACGCCTGCATCGGTTCCAGTAGGTTCACGCCGCCGCCTTCCTGCCGTCCTCGTCCGCCACGCTCAGGCGAACAGCGGGATGCCGGTGGCCCAGGCGATGATCCCGCCGATGGACCCGATGACGGCCGCGGCCACCACGCCCCACAGCAGGATGCTCAGCCCCGTCTCCTGGGCCCGGCCCCCGGCGCCGAGCTTGCCGGCCACCCACATCAGCAGCCCGGCCACGACCACGATGCCCAGCACCACGATCGCAGTGGCCACGACCATCCCGCCCACGCTCTGCACCGTGGGCAGCCACGGGGCATTGAAGTTCGGGCTGATCCCCGGGTTGTAGCCTCCGGCCAGCGTCACAGCAGTCAGTACGTTCATGATCGGTTTCCCTTCATCCCGCCCCCCTCGGGGCTCATCCCCCCATGCCCCTGGCGGGCACGGGAACCTGTGGTGTTTCTCGGTGGCCGTCAGTCGACGGTGTGCTTGCGGACCTGTTCATCGGAGCCGCCGACCGCGGCGGTGTCGTAGACGCGCAACTCGACCTCGGTGCCCGAGGCGGCCTCGGTGTTATCGGCCGAGCAGTCCGTGCCGGTCGGGTACCACTTCAGGGTCATGACCTGCTCCCCGACCCCGACCTTCAGTGCGCCCTCGGAGACCTCCTGGACCACGGCGACGCGCTCGGCGTGGGTGAGCATCGGGTCCTCGTCGTCGAAGTCGCGCACCGCCTGGGCGGTGCAGGTCGTCTTCGGGGGCTTCTTGTCGATCACGACCTGCCCCGGCCGGGCGGCCTCGGGCATCAGTGAGGCCGTCCCCAGGGAGGACCCCCACTCGATGGCCCCGCCGATCGAGCCCAGCACCGCAGCACCCAGCACGCCCGCGCTGAGCATGCCCAGGCCCTTGCGGGCATTGTCCGAGCTGCCGATGGCCTTGCCGCTGGCCCACCGGACGACGCCGACGGCAACGCCGACGCCCAGCAGGACCAGGGCCGCGCCCAGGAACGTGGCCGCGACCTGGTTCAGTCCGTCCGGTCCGGTCAGTCCCCAGGGATCAATTCCGTCGAGCATGATGTCCTCCTTGAATGGGTTCTCGAGGACAGTTCGCCTGTCCCCGTCGTGGTGTGTGTCAGTTCAGGGACCCGGCGATGACCAGGAACACCAGCGCCCAGGCCAGCAACGCGACCACGGCCGCCGCCCCGAGCAGGACCCGGCCGCGGGCAGTCGCGGCCCACCCGGGGACCCGGGCCTGGAGGTGGTCGGGCAGCCCGGCGTCCATCGTCGTGGCGACCCACACCGCACGGGCCCGTGCCTGCCGGTCCCGCCGCACCTCTCGGCGGCGGGACCGCCGGTCGCGACGGGATTCTCTGCGCAGGACCGTGGCCTGCCCTGCTCGGGTCGGGTCCGGGTCGGTGGGCGGGGTCGGGACGGTCATCTCAGTGCCTCGTCTTTCGCTCTTCGGTCAGCACGGTCATGGCCACCTGCAACAGGTGACGGGTCTGGGCCAGGTACTGCCGGGCCGTGTTGTGGCTGAACCCGGTCACGTCCATCACGTGGGCCACCGTCACGGCCTCGAACCGGCCCCCGGCCTGGGCGCAGGCCAACGCCATCTGCCGGGCCCAGTCCCCGGACTCTCCATCGGCCGGCAGGCACTCGATCAGCGTGCGCATCGTCACCGGCGCCCCGGCCGCGGCGGCGTCCTGGGCGCGGGTGACGACCTGACAGCACCGGATCAGCTCCCGCCGGGACTGGCGCAGCACCTCGGCCGAGACACCCAGCCCGCGGGCCGCCAGGGCCACGTCGTCACCGAACACCAGCACCAGGGCCAGGGCCCGGGAGGTGGCCTCCCGGTTCTGCATCACCTGCTCGACCACCCCCAGCACCCGGCGCACCCGCTGCTGGGCTGCCAGGGCATCCACCGTGGCCTCGGCATGGTCCGGGGCCGTCAGCGTCACCGCCGACTGCACCCGGGCCTCGGCGGCGTGTTCGGCCTGCCCCTGCAGCACGGTGTCGCGCTGCTGGGCGCGGACCCGGTCGATCGCCCGCCGCCGGGCGATCGTCACCACCCAGGAGTGCAGCGACCCCTTGCTCGGATCGAACCGATGCCGCGCGTTCCACGCCGACTCCCACGTCGCCTGGGCCACGTCCTCCACATCACCCGGCGAGCCCATGTCACCCAGCTGCTTCACGATCACCGGACGCACTCGGGCCACCGCCATTGCCAATTCGTCGCCGCCTAATACGTCCGTTGCTTTCTCGATCGGGTCCGTCATCCTTCACCCCTCCAGGAGCGTGATCTTTGGTGACGCAACCGTCTGGTTACGCGCCGATTCGTCGTCGCAAGGACACGGGCAGTCCTTCGATCTGTTCCGCCGTGAGCTCGGCAGGTTGCGCCTCGGGGGCCGGATGGGCGATCCGGCTTTCAAGCCGGCATTGTGGGCAGTCCGCCGGGTTGTACATCCCGTCGTGATCCGGATTGGTGCATGGGATCGCGGGGAGCCCCGGTGCCTTCGGTGTCGCGTGCGCTGTCCCAAGTGCCGCCCCGTGCGGCCCCATCTCGGGCGCCAAGGAGTGGACAGGCCACCGCGCGGCGGCGGAGTCGAGAATGCCCTCGAAGTCCGCTCGTAGCGCCGCGGCCACGTATCGGGTGGGGGTCGCCACCCGCCGGGTGGCTCGGTCCAGCACCACGTCCACCAATGCGGGCACGTACTCCGGCTCGATCTGGTCTAGCCCCGAGACCAGTTCGCCGAGCTGGCCCAGGTCAACGCCCCGGTGGATCCGGAGGTCATCATCGTCGTCGACCTGGTCCGATCCGCCGACATTCGGCACGGTCGACGGCCCCTTCCCGGGAGGATGAGGATTCCGATGAGGGTTAATCCGCGCGCGTTCCCCTATGTGCGCCGCTCCCGAATTTGCGTCTGAGTCGTGCGTGGAGTTGCGGCTGACTGGATCAGGCGCAGAATCTGCCTCTCGCGTGATAGCGGGGTTTGTGGAGTCAGCCGCAAGATTTGCGCCTCGCGTTAATCCGCGGGAGGCAGGAGTTTCATTTCGCTTGTCCGTGCGACGTGCAAGAGCTGCGTCTGAGTCGTCCCCGGCACGGCCTCTCAGTCCAATGAGGGCGTCTTCGTGAAGGTAGTAGCGCACGCCAATGCGGCCCCGTCCCTGTCCGTAGCGGTTCTCCACGCTGATCAGTCCGAGCTGACGAAGCCGACCGATCTGAGTAGTGACGGTGCGCTTTGACTGGTTCGAGTCCTTCGCGAGCTTTTGCTGCGAGGGATGGCATGACCATCCCTCGTCGGCATGATCGGCCAGCATCCACAGCAAGAGCACCTCTGCGGGGCGCAGGACGCCTTGCGCGCCAACCTGGCGAGCCCAGTTCAATGCCTGAATGCTCATGGCTGCTCCCTACCCAGCTCATCTGCCGCTGGGAAGAACGCCTCGGGGCGGTCGTCCCGGAGTTGTTGAAGTCGTCGACGACCAGTGCGTTCCGAGATGCGAAACTGCTCAGCCAGCATCGCCGCGCTGACCTTGACGCCCTCGGCGGCTTTGGCGGCGACGAACTCGGCCACTTCGTCTAGGGCTGACCCTGACTTACGGTTGGTGACCGACGAGCCGGACCGTCCGGACTCCACTACAGGCGAGTGGCGCTGCTTCGGCGTTTCCGGTGGTGGCGCCTCTAGGCTTGGCCGGTTCGTTGAGATCCCCGGCTGCGATACGCCGGGGGAGTGCGGGGTACTTAGCGGCTGGATGCTTTGTTGAACCTCACGATCACGGTCGGCTTGGAGCTTGGCCACGGCTGTCCGATGTCTTTCCTGGTCCAGCTCGGCCGCCTGTTGGGCCATCGCGCGCGCCCGGGATACTTCGCGTGCTTGCTGCTCACGGGCGAACTCCAGGTGCGCCAATTGCCGTTCGTGCTCAGCGCGGTCCTGCTCCATCCGAGCTGACTTCCGCAGATCGTTTCGTCGGGACTCAGGGTTCTCGACCGCTACCCGTGATAGCTGCTCCGTGGCCACAAAGATCGCTACGGGAACCATCCCGGCGACGACTGCGCCCACAACGCCTTGCCAGCGCTGGTCGTGGTTTTGGGCATATGACCATGCATGGGCCGCATTAGCGAAAACCGATAGCGCTGTGAATGTACCCAGTGCCGCCCAGGACGCCAGCGTCCGTTCTCCTCGAGCCTTGTGCACCAGCACCGACGCGGCGTACACCAATATGGCCAGATCAATGAAGACCGGGACCGCCCACCACATGGACGGAGGCAACCCCAGCCAGCTAGCGACCTCGTACAGCGCCGTGAACGAGATCGCGAACGCCACCACCCCGGCCAGCACAACCCCACCCACGACTAGGCGGATAAAACGACCGTCATCTGGATCAATCCGACGGGAACCACGACGCCTGCGGTCACAACCTTGCCTATGAGCATGAGTCTCTGGGGTGTGGACATCAGACGCCCCTTCTACGTGACCATCGGACACAGACTCGGCATGTCGGGCTCCATCCCCCTGCGCACCTGGGCATGTCGTGCCCCTCAAGATCTCGGCTCCGTCCGTGACTTCGTTCCTCACGACGCGTCCATCTGGTGCAACACGCGTTCCAGTTCGTCCCGGGCGTCTTGAAGATTGGCCTTGATCGCAGCCTCTGATCTTCCGCAGGAGATCCACTTACGTAGGGTCATGGCTACATGGCATAGAGTGCGCACCCCGCGGGACACGTCGTAAGTGAGGTCGTGCAACCGCTCGTCGGGCACCCTTGACTTGCCTGTTAGCGGAGACACCAAGCCGGCCACCTGCGAGGCCAGCTTGATAGTCATTGGCAAGGCGGCCGATCCAGAGCCATGAAACTCCCGTAGAACACGCGCCGCCCTCTCGTTGCGTTGACCCGCACGTCCGGTCAAATTCAAGGGCTCAACACCGGCTTCTGAGGCTGGCCTATCTAAGGCGTCATAGATCTGCATGTGGTCCCTTGCCTGGTTGTTCGCCACGGCCCGCCCCGTCTCTTTCGGACTGGTACGGGGCTGGTCCGCTCGATCCAGACCTGTATCCGCTGCAGATAAATCGGTAGACTGAGACACGCGTTCACTCCTGCTTAGTGGATGCCAAGCCCCGGGATGTTGCCGCATCGCCGGGGTTTTTTCGTGCTATACCCCTAATAAAAGTTGAGCGGGGCCAACTGCACGTTGCTCGCGGGGGCGGTGACCATGGCCCTGCGCTCCCTGCGGGTCCGCCGCCCCGTGGTCCTGGGGGCGGTCCTCGGCGTGCTGCTGGTGTTCGTGGTCGTCGTGGGGCCGGAGCCGTCCGTGGTCCGGGCCGCCGTCATGGGCGGCATCGGCGCCTGGGCCGTGTTCTTCGGCCGGGGACGCCACGCCCTGCCCCTGCTGTGCGTGGCGGGGTGCGCCCTGCTCGCCTGGGAACCGGCCCTCGCCGCCGAGCCGGCGTTCCAGCTCTCCCTCGCCGCGACGGCCGGGATCGTGCTCGCGGCCCGTCCGGCGGAACAGTGGCTGGGCGCCGCGCTGGCCCGGTGGCTCCCCGCCCCGGTCGCCGGGACGATCGCCACTGCGCTCGCCGTCACGGTGTGTGCCCAGGTCGCGTGCCAGCCGCTCCTCGTGGGCCTGTCCGGCGGCGTGAGCCCGTACGCGGTGCCCGCGAACCTGCTGGCGGCGCCGCTCGTCCCGCTCATCACCGTCCCCGGCACGGCGGCGGCCCTGCTGGCGGTGCCGCTGCCCGCGCTGGCCGGCGCCGCCTACTGGGTCATCGGCTGGCCGGCGGCGGGGATCGGCTGGATCGCCACGGTCACCTCCCGGCTGCCCGGCGCCGCCCGCCCCTGGCCGGAGGGCGCCGTCGGCGCGGCCCTCGTGGTGCTGCACGTGCTCGCCGCCCTGTCCCTGCTCTGGCTGCTGCTGCGCTGGGAGCGGACCCGCCCGGCCCGCGTCCGCCGCCTGCCGGTGGACCGGGCGCGCCGGCGGCCGCCGGGGCGGCCCGCCCTGCGCTGGACGTTCGCGGCGGCCTGGACGCTGATCTGCGCCGCCGTCGGCAGCCAGCTGGCCCTGGTGGTGTCCCCGCCCGCCGGGCCGGTCCCGGCCGACTGGTCCCTCGCGGCCTGCGACGTGGGGCAGGGGGACATGCTCGTGCTCCGCAGCGGCCGGCGCGCCGCCGTCGTGGTGGACACCGGACCCGAGCCGGCGGCGGCCACGGACTGCCTGGGGCACCTCGGGGTGGACACGGTCGAGCTGCTCGTCCTCTCGCACCTGCACCGGGACCACGCCGGGGCCGCCGGAGCGGTGGTCGGCTGCTGCGCGCCGCGCGAGATCCTGTACTCCTCGGCCGGGCCGGGGCGCCCCGGCGGCGGCCCCGGCGGCGGCCCCGGTGGTGACCCCGACGGTGGCCCCGACGGCGATGAGGGCGGATCGGCGGAACTGCCCGCCGCGGCCCGGCGGGCGGAGGCGGGGGAGTCGGGCTCGGCGGGCGCGCCCGGCTCGGCGTGGGGCGTCGACTGGACGGTGCTCGCGGCGGACCCCGCGGCGGGCAGCGAGAACGATGCGTCGCTGCAGCTGCTGGCCTCCGTCGGCACCCCGGACGGCCGGTACACCGTGCTGCTCACCGGGGACCAGGAGCAGGAGTCCACGGCCGCCCTGCTGCGCCGCGGGGCCTACCCGGACCGGGTGGACGTGCTCAAGGTGGCCCACCACGGTGCGCGCAACGGCGGCACGGAGATCATCCGGGCGGTGGAGCCGGCCGTCGGGGTCGTGTCCGTGGGACGGGACAACGGCTACGGCCACCCGCACCCCTCCGTGGTGCAGGAGCTCGCCCGGCACGCGACCGTGGTCCGCACGGACCTGCACGGCACCACGGTGCTGTCCCTGCGGGCCGGGGAGCTGGTCCCCACCCTCACCGGCCGGTCGGTCGCGGACGTGCCGGCCCCGATAGGATGAGGTCCATGCCCGCTCCCAGCCGATCCCGTCGCCCGAAGAGTCCCGGGGCGGACTGGCGCACCGTCGAGCCGGCCCCGCTCATGCTGCTGAGGGGGCCCGAGGACTTCATCGCCGCACGGGTCACCGACCGCGTCCGGACCATGCTGCGCGAGCGCGACCCCGGGCTCGAGGTGCACCGGATCGGGGCGGCGGACTACCCGGCGGGCCAGCTGGCGATGCTGGCCAGCCCCTCGCTCTTCGGCGAGGCGAAGATCGTCCTGGCCGAGGGCCTGCAGGACATGAACGAGGCCTTCCTGGCGGACTGCCTCGAGTACGTGGCCGCCCCGGCCGAGGACGTCACCCTGCTGTTGCGCCACACCGGCGGCAACCGCGGCAAGAAGCTGCTCGACGCCGTCGTCGCGGCGGGCGTCCAGGTGGAGTGCCAGCCCATCAAGTCGGACGCCGAGAAGGCGGAGTTCGTCGCCGGGGAGTTCCGCTCCCGCCGGCGCTCGATCGACCCCGAGGCGGTCCGCGCGCTCATCGACGCCACGGGCGGTTCGCTCACCGACCTCGCCGCTGCGTGCCAGCAGCTCCTCTCGGACACGGAGGGCACGGTCACCGCCGAGGTCGTGGACCGGTACTACGGCGGGCGCGTGGAGGCCACCGCGTTCAAGGTGGCCGACGCCGCGATCGAGGGCCGGGCCGGACAGGCCGCCGCCCTGCTGCGCCACGCCCTCGCCACGGGGGTCTCCGCCCCGGCCATCACCGGCGCCCTCGCGATGAAGACCCGGCAGGTGGCGCGCATCGTGGACGCCCGGATCTCCCAGGGGCAGGTCGCCCAGACGCTGGGGATGGCGCCGTGGCAGGCCAAGCGGGTGGCCGAGACCGTCCGGTTCTGGAATCCGGCCACGATCGCCGCGGCCATCGAGTGGGTGGCCCAGGCCGACGCCGAGGCCAAGGGCCTGGCCAAGGACGCCGACTACGCCGTCGAGCGCGTCGTGACGCGCATCGCCCTCACCGCCCGCCGCTGAGCCGGCGGCCGTCCCGACCTGCCAGATCGGCCGGGGCGGGGCGGTGCCGCCCGGACCGGCCGGGGCCTCCCTGACGACGACGAGGCCCCCGTCCTGCTGGACGGGGGCCTCGGTCCCGATGCTCCGATCGGGGGGACCGGCGCGGCGGTGGCCGGCTCGGTCAGGGTCGACCGGTCGCTCAGGCGCCGATCTTGTTGACGCGCTTGGCGATGCCGGACTTGCGGTTGGCAGCCTGGTTCTTGTGGATGACGCCCTTGCTGACGGCCTTGTCCAGCTTCTTGCTGGCCAGGGCGACGGCGGAGGTGGCGGCGGCCTGGTCGCCGGCGGCGACGGCCTTGTCCACGGCGCGGATCACGGTGCGCAGCTCGGACTTCACGGCGACGTTGCGCTGGCGAGCCTTCTCGTTGGTGAGGATGCGCTTCTTCTGGGACTTGATGTTGGCCACGTAGGAGTCTTTCTGTTGCTGCTGACTTTGGTCGGTGAGGGAATTTCCCGGATCCGGCGACTGAGCGGCGTGGGGATACCGTGGTAAGCCGTTCCGGGAGTGCCCGTCGACCTGCGCGGACACACAGCTGGTTAGTCTATCACGCCCAGCCGTGGCGGTCCCGGAGCGCGCGGCGCACCCGGTCGAACGTGCCGGGTGCGAGCACGGCGCCCTCGCGGCGCACGTCCCGGGGGTCGACCCGGACGACCCGGTCCAGCCGCACCTCGGAGGCACGGCCGCGAGCGTCCCACGCGCCGGTGCCCACGTCGAGGTACTCCTCGTCCCGCCGCCCGCCGCCGTGGTGGTCGCGGCTGGTGAGCTGCAGGGCGAGCAGGTGACGGCCGTCGCGGCCGACCACGAGCACCGGCCGGTCCTTGCCGCGGCCGTCGAGCTCCTCGAAGGGCACCCACGTCCAGACGACCTCACCCGGTCCGGCCTCGGGTCCGGGCACCGGGTCGTACTCCACGCGGGCCCGCCCGTGGAAGTCGCCCGGGTAGGGGGCGGCCGTCCCGCTCCCGGGAGGGCGGCCGGGACGCCGGGCCGGGGCGGCCCCGTCCCGGCCGCGGGAGCCGGGGGAGGGCGCGCGCCGCAGCTCCCGGACGAGCCCGGCGACCCGGCGGGCGGCGGCGAGCAGTCGGTGCAGGTCCATGGCCATGGGGCGAACCTACCAACGCGGGGGGACCGCGGCGCGACCGCGGCGGTAAGCCGCGGGGGAAACGTGGAAGAATGGAGCACCAGTCCTCCCGGGCGCCGTCCATGCTGCCCGGATCCCACCAGTCGAAGGAAGATGCCCGTGCCGCCCATGGCGATCAACGCCCCGGCGCCCGCCGCCACCGATCCCGCCGTGATCCGCAACTTCTGCATCATCGCTCACATCGACCACGGCAAGTCGACGCTGGCCGACCGCATGCTGCAGTCCACCGGCGTGGTCCAGCCGCGGGACATGAAGGCCCAGTACCTCGACCGGATGGACATCGAGCGCGAGCGCGGGATCACCATCAAGTCGCAGGCCGTGCGCATGCCGTGGAACGTGGCCGGCACCGACTACGCGCTGAACATGATCGACACCCCGGGGCACGTGGACTTCACCTACGAGGTCTCCCGCTCCCTCGCCGCCTGCGAGGGCGCGATCCTGCTGGTGGACGCCGCGCAGGGCATCGAGGCGCAGACCCTGGCCAACCTGTACCTGGCCATGGAGAACGACCTGACGATCATCCCGGCGCTGAACAAGATCGACCTGCCCTCGGCGGACCCGGACCGGTACGCCGCGGAGATCGCCGGGCTGATCGGCTGCGAGCCCGAGGACATCCTCCGGGTCTCCGGCAAGACGGGCGTCGGCGTGGAGGACCTGCTGGACCGGGTCGTGGAGTCGATCCCCGCGCCCGTGGGCGTCGCCGACGCCCCCGCCCGCGCCATGATCTTCGACTCCGTCTACGACACCTACCGCGGCGTCGTGACCTACGTGCGCGTGGTGGACGGCAAGCTCTCCCCGCGCGAGAAGATCACCATGATGTCCACCGGCGCCACGCACGAGCTGCTGGAGATCGGCGTGTCCTCCCCGGAGCCGATCCCCTCCAAGGGCCTGTCCGTGGGCGAGGTGGGCTACCTGATCACGGGCGTGAAGGACGTGCGCCAGTCCAAGGTGGGCGACACCGTGACGGGGGCGGCCAACCCGGCCACCGAGCAGATCGGCGGCTACGAGGACCCCAAGCCGATGGTGTTCTCCGGGCTGTACCCGATCGACGGCTCGGACTACCCCGTGCTGCGCGACGCCCTGGACAAGCTCAAGCTCAACGACGCCGCGCTCGTGTACGAGCCGGAGACCTCCGTGGCGCTGGGCTTCGGGTTCCGCGTGGGCTTCCTGGGCCTGCTGCACCTGGAGATCATCCGCGAGCGGCTCGAGCGCGAGTTCAACCTGGACCTGATCTCGACCGCCCCGAACGTGGTCTACGAGGTCACCCGCGAGGACGGCACGCAGGTCACGGTGACCAACCCGTCCGAGTTCCCCGAGGGCAAGATCCGCGAGGTCCGGGAGCCGATGGCCTCGGCGACCATCATCGTGCCGGCGGAGTTCATCGGCGCCGTCATGGAGCTGTGCCAGGGCAAGCGCGGCCAGCTCAAGGGCATGGACTACCTCTCGGAGGAGCGCGTGGAGATCCGCTACTGGATCCCGCTGGCCGAGATCGTCTTCGACTTCTTCGACCTGCTCAAGTCCCGCACCAAGGGCTACGCCTCCCTGGACTGGAAGGCCGACGGCGACCAGGTCGCCGACCTGGTCAAGGTGGACATCCTGTTGCAGGGCGAGACGGTGGACGCGTTCAGCTCCATCACGCACAAGGACAACGCCTACTCCTACGGCGTCATGATGACCTCCAAGCTCAAGGAGCTCATCCCGCGCCAGCAGTACGAGGTGCCGATCCAGGCCGCGATCGGCTCGCGCGTGATCGCCCGCGAGAACATCCGGGCGATCCGCAAGGACGTGCTCTCCAAGTGCTACGGCGGCGACATCTCCCGCAAGCGCAAGCTGCTCGAGAAGCAGAAGGAGGGCAAGAAGCGCATGAAGATGGTCGGCCGGGTGGAGGTCCCGCAGGAGGCCTTCATCGCCGCGCTGTCCTCGGACGGTGCCGGCTCCGAGTCCGGCGCCAAGAAGTAGCGCCGGGACCGGCCCGCGTGCCCTCCGTCCTCCCCCTCGGGGACCCCGCGCCCGACGACGGCCGGCTGCCCGGCCACGCCGCCCGCCTCGTGCGCGAGGCGGCGGCCGCCGGCGCCCCGCGGACGTTCAGCCTCTACGTCCACGTGCCGTTCTGCGACGTGCGCTGCGGCTACTGCGACTTCAACACCTACACCGCCCAGGACCTGGGACCGGGGGCGTCGCGGTCCAGCTATGCGGCCACCGTGGCCGGTGAGCTGGACTTCGCCGCCGGTGCGCTGGCGGCCTCCGGCCTGCCGCCCCGCCGCCTGGAGACGGTGTTCTTCGGCGGCGGCACGCCCACGCTGCTGCCGGCCGCCGACCTCGTGGGCATCCTGGCCCGCGCGCGGGAGCTGTTCGGGATCGCGCCCGGCGCCGAGGTGACCACGGAGGCCAACCCGGACTCCGTCACCGCGGACTCGCTCGCGGAGCTGGCCGCCGGGGGGTTCACGCGGGTGTCCTTCGGGATGCAGTCCGCCGTGCCGCACGTGCTGGCCACGCTGGACCGGACGCACCGCCCGGAGAACGTCCCGGCCGCCGTCGGCTGGGCCCGGGACGCGGGGCTGGAGGTCTCCCTGGACCTCATCTACGGCACGCCGGGGGAGTCGCTGGAGGACTGGCGCACCACGGTGGAGGCCGCGCTGGCGCTGCGCCCGGACCACGTCTCGGCGTACTCGCTCATCGTCGAGGAGGGCACCCGCTTCGGGGCCTCGGTCAAGCGCGGCGTGCAGCCGGACGTGGACCCGGACGACCAGGCGGACAAGTACCTGCTCGCCGAGGAGCTGCTCTCCGCGGCCGGCTACCGCTGGTACGAGATCTCCAACTGGGCCCTGGACCCGGAGGGCACGGGCGTCCACCGGGCCCGGCACAACATGGCCTACTGGCGGGACCAGGATTGGTGGGGCGCCGGCCCGGGGGCACACTCGCACGTGGGCGGCGTGCGCTTCTGGAACGCCAAGCACCCCGCCGCCTACGCCCAGCGCCTGGCGACCGGCGTCTCCCCGTCCGTGGGCCGGGAGGAGCCCGACGCCGAGGCGCGGTTCCTCGAGCGGGTCATGCTGGGCGTGCGGCTGGCCGAGGGGCTGGAGGCGTCCGTGCTGGACACGGCCCCGGACGGCGGGGCGGCGGCGCGTCGGGAGATCGCGGCGATGATCGCCGAAGGGCTGCTGGACGGGAGGGCGGCGCTGGCCGGGCGGGTGGTGCCCACGCTGCGCGGCCGCCTGCTGGACGACGCGATCGTGCGGCGGCTGGCCGGGTTCTGAGCCCCCGGGCGCCCGGCCCCGCACGGACCGCGGCGCCTACTGGATGAGGCGCAGGTTCAGTGGGTAGCGGTACGGCCGGCCCTTGTTGCAGTGGATGCCGGCGGCCACGCCGGAGATCGTCATGAACAGCCAGATGAGCATCGCGATGATGCCGAAGATGCCGCCGACCACGGGGATCAGCGCCAGCAGGTTCGCCACGATCGCCAGCACCGTGGGCGGCAGCGTGAAGTTCAGCGCCTCCTTGGCCTCCTGGGCGGTGAACGGGCCGCGGTGGCGGAAGACGAGGTAGATCGCCAGCGAGGGCACGAAGCCGAGGATGCCGCCGAAGTGGGCCAGGGTGGCCCACTGCCGGTCCTCGGCGGGCGTCAGCGGCTCGGCCTGGGCCGGGGAGCCCTGCAGCTGCTGGTCGCGCCGGGGCGCGGCGCTCGGGCGCGGGCCGCGCGGTCCGCTGGGCTGCTGCTGTGACACGTCCTGCTGCCTCTCGGTCTCGGTACTGCCGGGGTACTGCACGGGGCGCTGCTCGCTGCTCCGTCCGCCAGTCTACGCGGACCTACGCCCCGGGCGCCGTCAGGAAGTCGATGACCTCCTCGACGCGCCCCAGCAGGGACGGCTCCAGGTCGGCGTAGCTCCGCACGTGGGAGAGCAGGCGCTTCCACCCCAGCCCCACGTCCTCCGTGGTCCGGTGGGGCCAGCCGAGCCCCTCGAGGATGCCGGTCTTCCAGTCCCGTCCGCGCGGCACCACGGGCCAGGCGCCGATGCCGAGCACCGAGGGCTTGATGACCTGCCACACGTCCACGTACGGGTGCCCGACGATCAGCACGTTGCCGCGGGCGCCGGGCACGCGCAGGGCCTCGTCGGCGATCCGCTGCTCCTTGGAGCCGGGCACCAGGTGGTCCACGAGGACGCCCAGGCGGCGCTGCGGGCCCGGGGAGAACTCCCGGATGGCCGCGGCGAGGTCGTCGACCCCGTGCAGCGGCTCCACCACGATGCCCTCCAGGCGCAGGTCCTCGCCCCACACCTTCTCCACGAGCTCGGCGTCGTGCACGCCCTCCACCCAGATGCGCGAGGCGCGCGCGGTGCGGGCGCGGGCGTTCTCCACCCGGATCGAGCCCGAGGCGGTCCGCGCGGGCAGGGCCCGGCCCGTCACCCCGACGGCGGCCGGCCGGGACGGCGCCGGCGGCACCACGTGCACGGGCTCGCCATCGACGAGGAAACCGTGGCCCAGGGGGAAGGAGCGCGTCCGGCCCCGGCGGTCCTCCAGCACCACGAGGTGCACGCCGCCGGAGCGCTCGACCCGCAGGACCGCGCCCGTGAACCCGGTCCCGGCGTCCTCCAGCACGGTGCCCCGGTCCGCGGGCACGTCCGGCACGGCACGGGCGGCGGGGCGGAAGCCGCCGTCGAGGGTGCCCGGTCCCCAGCTGTTCCATTCCATGGGCCCCGACGCTAGCAAGCCCGTCGGGCGATCCGGGGGAGCGGCTCGCGCCCTGCCGCCCCGGCGCGCGCGGGCGGTGGGTGACTGGACAGAGGCGGTAGACTTGGCACTTGAACTGACCGAGTGCTAACCAGTCGTGACGGGAGGGTGGAATGAGCGAGCATCCGCGCCGCATGCAGGTGCTGCAGGCGATCGTCGAGGACTACGTGGCCTCCCGGGAGCCGGTGGGATCCAAGGCGCTCGTGGAGCGCCACCGGCTCGGGGTGTCCTCGGCGACGGTCCGCAACGACATGGCGGCCCTCGAGGAGGAGGGGTTGATCGTGGCCCCGCACACCTCCGCCGGCCGGATCCCCACGGACAAGGGCTACCGCGTCTTCGTGGACCAGATCTCGGAGGTCAAGCCCCTCTCGGCCGCCGAGCGCCGCGCCGTGCAGGCGCTGCTGGAGTCCACGGACGACGTCAACGAGATGATGGCGCGCACCGTGCGGCTGCTGGCCCAGCTGACCAACCAGGTCGCCGTGGTCCAGTACCCGCACCTGGACGCCTCCACGATCCGCCAGCTCGAGGTCGTCTCCCTGGCCCCGCGCCGGGTGCTCGTGGTGGTCATCCTCTCCTCGGGGCAGGTGGACCAGCGCCTCTTCGCCACCGAGCAGGACGCCGCGGAGACCTCCCTCGAGGTGCTCAAGCAGCTGTTCCGCCGGCACCTCGACGGGCTGACCCCCGCCCAGGCGGTGGACGGGCTGCGCGCGGCGCTGGCCTCCGTGCCGGCGGCCGACCGCGAGCTGGCGACCACGATGGCCGAGCAGCTCGACCAGCTGCTCGCCGCCCGCCGGGAGGACCGCATCCTGCTCGCGGGCACCGCCAACCTGGCCCGGTCCCCGGGGGACTTCCCGTACTCGATCGGGCCGATCCTGGAGGCGCTCGAGGAGCAGGTGGTGCTGCTGCGCCTGCTCGCCGAGATGGAGGCGGACGTGCGCGGCCTCAGCGTGCGCATCGGTTCCGAGAACACCGGCTCGCTCGCCGAGACCTCCGTGATCGCCGCCGGCTACGGGCCCGGCGCGGAGGCCAAGCTCGGCGTCGTGGGCCCCACCCGCATGGACTACCCCGGGACCATGACGGCCGTGCGCGCGATCGCCCGGTACCTGTCCAGGATCCTGTCCCAGTAACCTCGGTCCCCGACGACCGCACCGAACCACTCCCGTCCGGAAGGAACACCCCCCACCGTGGCAGACCACTACGAGGTCCTCGGCGTCAGCCGGGACGCCTCCGCCGAGGAGATCAAGCGCGCCTACCGCAAGCTGGCCCGCAAGCTCCATCCCGACGTCAACCCCGCCCCGGAGGCCGCCGACCAGTTCAAGGAGGTCACGCGCGCCTACGAGGTGCTCTCGGACGAGGGCAAGCGGCGCAACTACGACGCCACGGGCCACGAGAACGGCACCGGCGGCATGGGCGGCTTCGGCGGGGGCGACTTCGGCGGCTTCCAGGACATCTTCGAGACCTTCTTCGGCGGCGGCGCCGGCCCGGGCGGGATGGGCGGGCGCGGCCCGGCCAGCAGATCCCGGCGGGGCCAGGACGCGCTCATCACCGCGCGGATCGACCTGCGCGACGCGGTGTTCGGGACGGACAAGACCCTCGAGGTGGACACCGCCGTGGTCTGCCCCACGTGCGAGGGCAGCTGCTGCCAGCCGGGCACCCAGCCCGAGACCTGCACCATCTGCCACGGCCAGGGCGCCGTCAGGCGCCCGGTCCGCTCCATCCTCGGCACCGTCATGGCCGCCGAGACCTGCTC
The DNA here is from genome assembly GCF_005877055.1 of Citricoccus sp. SGAir0253. NCBI lineage: Bacteria > Bacillati > Actinomycetota > Actinomycetes > Micrococcales > Micrococcaceae > Citricoccus > Citricoccus sp. SGAir0253. Next base: position 1,642,298 of record NZ_CP039424.1, read on the forward strand.
GGCCTGCCAGGGCTACGGCACCGTCATCCCCGACCCGTGCCGCGAGTGCGCCGGCCAGGGCCGGGTGCGCCAGCGGACCTCCCTGACCGTCAAGATCCCCGCCGGCGTGGCCACCGGCACCCGCATCCAGCTCGCCGGTCGCGGCGAGGCCGGCCCCGGGGGCGGCCCCAACGGCGACCTGTACGTGGAGATCGACGTACGCCCGCACGAGGTGTTCACGCGCGACGGGGACCACCTGCTGGCCACCATGTCGGTGCCCATGACCGCCGCCGCCCTCGGCACCACGATCGTGCTGGACACCTTCGACGGCGAGCAGGAGGTGCCCGTGCACGCCGGCACGCAGTCCGGCGAGGTGCAGGTCCTCAAGGGGCTGGGCGTCGGCCGGCTGCGCGGCGCGGGCCGCGGCGACCTGCGGGTCACGCTGCGGGTGGAGACCCCCACGCGGCTCGACGACGAGCAGCGGCGCCTGCTCGAGGAGCTGGCGGTCGCGCGCGGCGAGGACACCGTGCACGGCACGACCGAGCACCGCGGGCTGTTCTCGAAGCTGCGCGACAACTTCAAGCACCTGTGAGCTGAGCGATGAGCCACCCGCTGTTCTACGCCGGTCCCGGGGCGCTGACCGGCACGCGGCCGGGCGACGCCGTGGTGCTCACGGGCGCCGAGGCGCGGCACGCGGCGCAGTCCATGCGGCTGGGCGTCGGCGAGCACCTCGACGTCGCCGACGGCTCCGGCCGCCGCGTCACGGCCACGGTGCGCTCCGCCGACGCCGACCGCCTCGAGGCGACCGCCGAGCAGGTCACCGACGAGCCGGCCCCGCGGCCGGAGCTCGTCCTCGTCCAGGCCCTGGCCAAGGGCGACCGGGACCTCATGGGCGTCCAGGCCGCCACCGAGCTCGGCGTGGACGCCGTCCACCCGTGGCAGGCGGAGCGCTCCATCGTGCGCTGGACCGGCGGAGGCGGCAAGGCGGCCAAGACGGCCAAGGCCCTGGCCAAGTGGGAGGCCGCCCTGCTGGCCGCCGCCAAGCAGGCCCGCCGCACCCGGGTGCCGGCCGCCCGGGAGCTGCTCGACGGCGTCGGGGTCGCCTCCGTGTGCGGGCCGGGCACCCTCGTGCTGATGCTGCACGAGGACGCGACCGAGCCCCTCGGCGACGTGCTCGCGGCCGCCGGTGCGGACGCGGAGCGGATCGTCATGGTCGTCGGGCCGGAGGGCGGGATCAGCCCGGCCGAGGCCCGGGCCCTGGCCGGGGCCGGCGCCCGTCCCGTGCTGCTGGGCCGCAACGTGCTGCGGTCCTCGACCGCCGGCCCCGCCGCCACCGCCGTCGTCCAGCAGCTGCTGGGACGATTCGGCGCCCGGCCGTAGACTTCCCCCAGGACACCCACCACAGCAGGAGCTGAGCCACCCGCCTTGAGTCTTCCGACCGACTCCACCGAACCCGCCGGCACCGACCGGGACCAGGTCACCATCACCTTCGCCTCCGCGGAGGACATGGTGCGCACCCTCGGCACGCAGGACCTGCTGCTGCGCATCCTCGAGGGCATCTACCCGGGGCTCGCGCTGTCCGTGCGCGGCCACGACCTGGACGTGGACGGCGCCGCGGCCGACGTGGGCCAGGCCCGCCAGATCGTCGAGGACCTGCACGTGCTGGCCCGCCGCGGCACCTCCATCACCCCCGAGGTCGTCGAGCAGGTGACCACGCTCGTGCGCGGCGGCTCCGGGGCCCGGGCCTCCGGGCTGCTCTCGGCGTCCATCCTCTCCAGCCGCGGCCGGAAGATCCGGCCCAAGACCGTGAACCAGCAGCGCTACGTCGAGTGCATCGACCAGCACACGGTGGTCTTCGGCCTCGGGCCCGCCGGCACCGGCAAGACCTACCTGGCGATGGCCAAGGCCGTGCAGGCGCTGCAGGCCAAGGAGGTCAACCGGATCATCCTGACGCGCCCGGCCGTGGAGGCGGGGGAGCGGCTCGGCTACCTGCCCGGGACGCTGTCCGAGAAGATCGACCCCTACCTGCGCCCGCTCTACGACGCCCTGCACGACATGGTGGAGCCGGAGTCCATCCCGCGGCTGATGGCGGACGGCACGATCGAGGTCGCCCCGCTGGCCTACATGCGCGGGCGCACGCTCAACGACGCGTTCATCATCCTCGACGAGGCGCAGAACACCACGGGGGAGCAGATGAAGATGTTCCTGACCCGCCTGGGCTTCGGCTCGCACATGGTGGTCACGGGGGACACCAGCCAGGTCGACCTGCCGCGCGGCACCGACTCGGGACTGGCGCAGGCCGTGTCCGTGCTCGAGGGCCTCGAGGACATCGCCGTGGTGCGGCTGCAGTCCTCGGACGTGGTGCGCCACCGCCTCGTGAGCCGGATCGTCGACGCGTACGAGGGGCAGCACCATGGCCGTTGAGGTCGTCAACGAGTCCGGCGTCCCGGTGGACGAGGACGCCCTGCTGGACCTGGCCCGCTCCGTCCTGGCCGCGCTCCACGTGCACCCCGGGGCCGAGCTGTCGGTCGTGTGCGTGGACGAGGCCGCCATGGAGCAGCTGCACCTGGAGTGGATGGACCTGCCCGGCGCCACGGACGTCATGAGCTTCCCCCTGGACGAGCTGCGCCCCGGCACCCCGGAGGCGCCCTCGGCCGAGGGACTGCTCGGGGACGTGGTCATCTGCCCGCAGGTGGCCGCCGTCCAGGCCGCGCGCGGCGGCCACTCCGCCGAGGACGAGGTCCTGCTGCTGCTGACCCACGGCATCCTGCACCTGCTGGGCTTCGACCACGAGGAGCCGGAGGACCGCGAGGAGATGTTCGCGCTCCAGGCCGAGCTGCTCGGGCAGTACCTCGGCCGGCCGGCCCCGGACCCCACCGAGGACTGAGCCGGTGCTGACCTCCCCCCTGCTGGCCGCGCTGCTGGCGCTGCTGCTCGTGCTCACGTGGGTCCTGGCCGTCGCGGAGACCTCGCTCGGCTACCTCTCCCGCAAGGAGGCCGAGGGCATCGCCCTGCGCCGGCCGCGCAGCCCCATCCTGACCGTCATGGCCCGCCTGCCGGAGCACCTGCACGCCCTGCGGTTCTGGCGGCTGTTCGCCGAGACCACGGCCGCCGTGGCCGGCACGCTGTTCATCCACTCCCTCATCGGGGTCATCTGGATCACGGCCCTCGTCTCCGTGGTGCTCATGGGGCTCGTGGCCCTGGCGCTCGTGGTGCTGTCCCCGCGCCAGGTCGGCACGCGCCACGACGTGGCGGCGGCCCAGCGCACCGCCGGGCTCGTGCATCTCCTCACCGCCCTGCTCGGGCCGCTGCCGGCCCGGTTCGCCGCCCCGGGGCCCCGCTCCGAGGACGAGGAGGAGGAGGCCGCCGAGATCGAGGAGCGGCACTTCCGCGAGTTCGTGGCCCGCGCCAACGACGCCGACGTGCTCGAGGACGCCGAGGCCGAGCTCATCCAGTCCGTCTTCGACATGGGCGACACGCTCGTGCGGGCGGTCATGGTGCCGCGCACCGACGTGGTCACGGTCGAGACCGGGACCTCCCTCGAGGACGCCCTGAGCCTGTTCCTGCGCTCGGGCTGCTCGCGCATCCCGCTCATCGGGGACAACGCGGACGAGGTGTTCGGCATGGTCTACCTCAAGGACGTCGCCCGGGCCCTGCACCGCGGCGGGCCGGAGGGGCCGGTGGACGGCGGCGCCCCCGTGGACGTCGTGGCCCGCGAGGTGCGCTTCGTCCCGGAGTCCAAGCCGGTGTCCGCCCTGCTGCAGGAGCTGCAGCGCGAGTCCACCCACGTGGCGATCGTGGTGGACGAGTACGGCGGGACCGCCGGCCTCGTCACGCTCGAGGACCTCATCGAGGAGATCGTCGGCGAGATCTCGGACGAGTACGACCGCCAGGACCGGCCCGAGGTCGAGCCGCTCGGAAACGGCGCGTTCCGGGTGGACGCCCGGATGGGCATCGACGACTTCGCCGAGATGTTCGGCGTGGACCTGGACGACGAGGACGACGTGGACACGGTCGGCGGCCTGCTCGCCAAGACCCTCGGCCGGGTGCCGATCCAGGGCTCGCACGTGACGTTCCAGGGACTGGAGCTGACCGCCGAGTCCCTCGAGGGCCGCCGCAACCGCGTCGCCCGGCTCCTCGTGCGGGACACCGGCGCCCGACGCCGGCCCGGCGCCGAGGCGGGAGCACCCGCCGACGCCGAGCCCGAGACCACCGAAGCCCACGCACCCCGGGAGGCGCGATGACCGACCTGCTCGATCCGACGAACGTACCGGAGGGGTTCCGCGCCGGCTTCGTCTCGCTCGTCGGCCGGCCCAACGCCGGCAAGTCCACGCTGACGAACGCCCTCGTGGGGGAGAAGGTGGCCATCACCTCCTCCAAGCCGCAGACCACGCGCCACACCATCCGCGGGATCGTGCACCGGGAGGACTTCCAGCTGGTGCTGGTGGACACGCCCGGGCTGCACCGGCCCCGGACGCTGCTGGGCCAGCGGCTCAACGACCTCGTGGCCGAGACGCTCGGGGAGGTCGACGCCGTCGGGTTCTGCATCCCGGCGGACGAGCGCATCGGCCCGGGGGACCGCTTCATCGCCGGCCAGCTGGCCCTGCTCAACCGCCGGCCCGTGGTCGCGCTGGTGACCAAGACGGACAAGGTGGGACCCGAGCAGGTCGCCGAGCAGCTGCTGGCCGTCACCGCCCTGGGCGACGAGGTGCTGGGGCCGGAGAACGGCGGGGCCGGCTTCGCCGCGGTCGTGCCCGTCTCCGCCGTCAAGGGCCACCAGGTCGAGGACGTCGCGCGCGTGCTCGCGGAGCGGCTGCCGGTCTCCCCGCCGCTGTACCCGGGCGGCGAGCTCACCGACGAGCCCGAGGCCGTCATGGTCGCGGAGCTGATCCGCGAGGCCGCCCTCGAGGGGGTCCGCGACGAGCTGCCGCACTCGGTGGCCGTGGTGGTCGAGGAGATGAACCCGCGGGAGGGCCGGCCCGAGGACCGTCCCCTGCTGGACGTGCACGCCAACGTGTTCGTCGAGCGGCCCAGCCAGAAGGCCATCATCATCGGCAAGGGCGGCTCCCGGCTCAAGGCCATCGGCTCCCAGGCGCGCAGCTCGATCGAGCGGCTGCTCGGCACCCCCGTCTACCTGGACCTGCGGGTCAAGGTGGCCAAGGAGTGGCAGCGGGACCCGAAGCAGCTGGGCCGGCTCGGGTTCTGAGCCGGTCCGGGGACCCGCTCCCGGCGGTGCTACGCTGAATCCATGCGTGACCGACGAGGACTGGCCGGGATGACCCCGGACGCCGTGGCGGGACGGCTACTAGGCCGCCGCAACGGGGCTGAGCCGTCGGTCGTGGTGCCCGCCACGCGCTGACGCGCCGGGAGTCCGTCGTACCCGGCAGGGCCGGTACCCCGTTGCGGAGCAGACACCACGGCCCTCCGACGACGTCAGAGACCTCCGGTGCACGCCGGATCCACGAAAGGCACGCTGAAGAGCACCATGCGCAACCTGCAGAAGTCCTCCGGGATGAAGTTCCACAAGTACACCCCCTTCCAGGACCAGATCCAGGTCCACCTGCCGGACCGGACCTGGCCGGACCAGGTCATCACCCAGGCCCCGCGCTGGTGCGCGGTCGACCTGCGGGACGGGAACCAGGCCCTCATCGACCCGATGGGGCCCGAGCGCAAGCTGCGCATGTTCGAGCTGCTCGTCTCCATGGGCTACAAGGAGATCGAGGTGGGCTTCCCCTCGGCCTCCCAGACCGACTTCGACTTCGTGCGCCAGCTCATCGAGCAGGACCGCATCCCCGAGGACGTCACCATCCAGGTCCTCACCCAGTCCCGCGAGCACCTGATCGAGCGCACGTACGAGGCTCTCGAGGGCTGCCACCGCGCGATCGTGCACCTGTACAACTCCACCTCCGTCCTGCAGCGCCGCGTCGTCTTCCGCGAGGACCAGGACGGGATCGTGGACATCGCCACCACCGGCGCGCGGTTGTGCCGCAAGTACGAGGAGCAGCTGCGCGGCACCGAGATCGTCTACGAGTACTCCCCGGAGTCCTTCACCGGCACCGAGCTCGAGTTCGCCGCGCGGATCTCCAACGAGGTCGCCGAGGTGCTGGAGGCCTCCAGCGACCGCCAGATGATCCTCAACCTGCCGGCCACCGTGGAGATGGCCACGCCGAACGTCTACGCGGACTCCATCGAGTGGATGCACCGCAACCTCGCGAACCGGGACGCCATCATCCTCTCCCTGCACCCGCACAACGACCGGGGGACCGGCGTGGCGGCGGCCGAGCTGGGCTACATGGCCGGCGCGGACCGCATCGAGGGCTGCCTGTTCGGCAACGGTGAGCGCACCGGCAACGTGGACCTGGTCACCCTGGGCATGAACCTCTACAGCCAGGGCATCGACCCGATGATCGACTTCTCCGACATGGACGAGATCCGCCGCACGGTCGAGTACTGCAACCAGCTCAAGGTCGCCGAGCGCGTGCCCTACGGCGGGGACCTCGTCTTCACCGCCTTCTCCGGCTCCCACCAGGACGCCATCAAGAAGGGCTTCGAGGCCATGGACGCGGACGCGGCCGCCGCCGGCACGGACCGGGACGGCATCCCGTGGGGCGTGCCGTACCTGCCGATCGACCCGCAGGACATCGGCCGGTCCTACGAGGCCGTGATCCGGGTGAACTCGCAGTCCGGCAAGGGTGGCGTGGCCTACCTGCTCAAGAGCGAGCACCACCTGGACCTGCCGCGCCGGGCCCAGATCGAGTTCTCGCACGTCATCCAGCGGATGGCGGACAGCCAAGGCGGCGAGGTCACCGGTGACCAGCTGTGGCAGGTGTTCCAGGACGAGTACCTGCCGGCGGAGGAGGGCCAGCCGCGCTGGGGCCACTACCGCCTGGGCGCGGTGCACTCGGACACCGCCGAGGACGGGACCTTCACGATGACGGCCGAGGCCGACGTCGCCGGCGTCCGGCACCAGCGCACCGCCACGGCCAACGGGCCGATCGCGGCCCTGCTGGAGATCCTCGCCGAGGACGGGCTGGACATCCGCGTGCTCGACTACTCCGAGCACGCCCTGTCCGAGGGAGGCTCGGCCATGGCCGCGGCGTACGTGGAGTGCGCCGTGGGCGAGCGGGTCCTGTGGGGCGTCGGCCTGGACTACAACACCACCATGGCGTCCCTGAAGGCCGTCGTCTCCGCCGTCAACCGCGCCCTGCGGGACGACCGCGAGCTGCTCGAGGCGACCGGCGGGGCCGGCACCGGGCGTCCCTGACGGGGCCGGCCGATGGCGTCCCGGGGCGGCGGCTACGCCGCCAACAGCTACCGCACGGACGCCCTCGTGCTGCGCACCTACAAGCTCGGCGAGGCGGACCGCATCATCGTGCTGCTCACCCCCGGCCACGGCCAGGTGCGGGCCGTGGCCAAGGGGGTCCGGCGGACGACCTCGAGGTTCGGGGCCACGCTCGAGCCGTTCATGCTCTCCCGGCTGCAGCTGGTGCACGGGCGGAGCCTGGACATCGTCACCCAGGCGCAGTCCGTCACCCCCTACGGGGAGGCCATCGCCGCGGACTACGACGCCTATGCCGCCGCCTCGGCGATGGTGGAGACGGCCGAGCGCCTCACCGCCGCCGAGGTCGGCGAGCACGGCGGCGGCGTGGAGGCCCCGAGCCAGTACCGCCTGCTGCACGGTGCCCTCGCCGCGCTGGCCCGCCACGCCCACCCGCCGCGGCTCGTGCTGGACTCCTACCTGCTCCGGGCCCTGGCCACGGCCGGCTGGGCGCCGAGCTTCACCGACTGCGCCCGGTGCGGCGCCCCGGGCCCGCACCGCTCCGTCAACGTCACGCTCGGCGGCAGCGTGTGCGACGACTGCCGGCCCCCGGGGTCCGCGACGCCGGCCCCCGGGACGATCGCGCTGCTCGCGGCCCTGCTCTCCGGGGACTGGGCCGTGGCCGACGCCGCGCCGGAGCAGGCGCGGCGGGAGGCGGCCGGTATCGTGGCGGGATACCTCCAGTTCCACCTGGAGCGCCACCTGAAGTCCCTGTCCGTGATGGACCAGAACCCCTGAGCACCCCCGAGGACCCGATGCCCGCACGCCCCGCCCGTGGCCGCCGCCCCGTCCAGGATCCCTTCCCGCACCCGGGCGGCGCCCGGCCGCCGGTGATGGACCCGCGGTTCGTGCCACGGCACGTGGCGATCGTCATGGACGGCAACGGCCGGTGGGCGAACCAGCGGGGCCTGCCGCGCACCGAGGGCCACCGCGCGGGGGAGGCGGCCCTGCTGGACGTCATGGCCGGTGCGGTGGAGCTGGGGATCGAGTACGTCACCGTCTACGCCTTCTCCACCGAGAACTGGAAGCGGTCCCCGGACGAGGTGCGCTTCCTCATGGGCTTCTCCCGGGACGTGCTGCGCCGCCAGCGGGACGTCCTGGACTCGTGGGGCGTGCGGATCCGCTGGAACGGGCGGCGGCCGCGCCTGTGGAAGTCGGTCGTGGACGAGCTGGTGGTGGCCGAGGAGCAGACCCGGGACAACACCCGGTGCCACCTGACGATGTGCGTGAACTACGGCTCGCGCACGGAGATCACCGAGGCGGTGCGGGACATCGCCCGGGAGGTGGAGGCCGGACGGCTCTCGGCCGCGGGGATCCGGGAGGACACCATCACCCGCCACCTCGACGAGCCCGACGTCCCGGACGTGGACCTGTTCCTGCGCACCTCCGGGGAGCAGCGGCTGTCCAACTTCCTGCTGTGGCAGTCCGCCTACGCCGAACTGGTCTTCCTGGACACCCTGTGGCCGGACGTGGACCGCACCACGCTGTGGGACGCGGTGGAGGCCTACGCCCGGCGAGACCGCAGGTACGGGGGAGCGGTGGACCGCTCCACGCCCGTCCCGGCCGCGTCCCCGGCGGCCGCCGTGGAGAGGCCGGCCGGCTCCCCGGCATAGGCGTCCAGCCACGTGAGCATCTCCGCGGCCGCCGCCTCGCGGATCGGCCGGGGGGAGGCCATGACGTCGTGCAGCGCCCCCGCGTGCCGCACCACGGTGACGTGGCGTCCCAGCCGCACGGCGCGCTGGGCCAGCACGTCCACGTCCAGCACGATGTCCGCCGCCGTCATGTCCTCCGACCACCGCGTGCCGAAGACCGTCCGGTCCGAGAGCATCACGTAGATGGGCTCGGCCAGGCCCAGGCCGGCCGCCACCTGCGCGTGACCGGCCATGACCGCCTGGAGCCAGCCGCCGGGCACCTCGAACGAGAGCTGCGGCCGCCACAGCGGGTGCAGCGACCACTCCCCGTCCGCGGCGTCCGAGATCGAGCGCCAGTAGTGGTCCACCCGCGGCAGCTTCAGGAAGGTCTTGGGCTGCACCCGGGCCACCGGGTCGAGGACGGCCTGCGCCATCAGGCGCACGAGCGTGGAGCCCTGCATCTCGAGCCAAGGGCTGTTCAGGACGAGGGCCCGGGCCCGGCCCGGGTGGCGGGCCGCCCACAGGGACAGGGTGAGGCCCCCCGTGGAGTGGCCCATGAGGACCGGCGGGGCCGGGTGGTCCTGCGCGATGGTCCGCAGGGCGGAGCCGATCTCGTCGTCGTACACCTGCAGGCTCTCGACCCACCCCGGCGTCTGCCCCGGACGCAGCGAGCGGCCGTACTTGCGCAGGTCCAGGGCGTGGAAGGCGAAGCCGTGGTCCTCCAGCAACCGGGCCAGCGGGGCGTTGTAGAAGTAGTCGGACCAGCCGTGGACGTACAGCAGCGGGACCCGGCCCGTGCCCCGGACCACCTCGGCGTCCGGACCCGGGCGCACCGGCCGGACGAGGGTCGCCGCGTTGGGCCCCTCCTCGTCCACCTCGAGCGGGATCGTCATCCGCTCGAACCCGGGCAGGATGTCCGGCACCCACTCGCCGGGTGGCGAGTCCGTGAGCAGCTCGCCGGACGGCCCGGGGAGCACCTCCTGCGCCGGGCGCGGGTCGTCCGGGTGCTGCGCGGCCTCCCGCCCGTCGAGGGCATCGCCCGCGGGCGGCTCGGCGGGGACGGCATCGGCGGGCATGCCGCCAGACTACGCGTCCGGGTGCGCCCCGGGCGGCGGACCGCCGGGCGCCTCCCCGCCCGGGGCGGACCGCCGGGCCGCGCCCGTCGCCGGGGCCGGCCGGCGTCGCGGCGGCGCACGTGGCCACGGAGCGCCCGCGGCCGTGGTTCGATGGAGTCATGCCGACGCACGATGCCCCGACCGTTCCCCCCGCCCGCCCGCAGTCGCGCCTGCCCCGCGTCTACCCGGCGTTCTTCGACGCCGTCTTCTCCGGCATGGACGCCGAGCGGGCCCACCACATCGGCTTCGGCATGATCCGCGCCACCGAGGCCACCGGCGTCTCGGCGGGGCTGCGCCGGGCCACCCGCCCGGCAGCCGCGCTGTCCACCCGCGTCATGGGACTGGACTTCCCCTCCCCGTTCGGCCTGGCCGCGGGATTCGACAAGCAGGGCCTCGGCACGGCCGCCCTCGCGGACCTCGGCTTCGGCCACATCGAGGTCGGCACCATCACGGGCCAGGCCCAGCCGGGCAACCCGGCCCCGCGGCTGTTCCGCCTCGTCGAGGACCGCGCCCTCATCAACCGCATGGGGTTCAACAACGACGGGGCGGCCGCCGTCGCCCCCCGTCTCCGGGCCACCCGGAAGGCGCTCACCCGGCGGTTCGGCCGGCGGCGGCCCATCCTCGGGGTGAACATCGGCAAGACCAAGGCGGTGCCGCTCGAGGAGGCCACGGACGACTACCTCGTCTCCACCGCGGCCCTGGCCCGGCACGCCGACTACCTCGTGGTGAACGTGTCCTCGCCCAACACGCCGGGGCTGCGCCAGCTGCAGGACATCGAGGCGCTGGCCCCGCTGCTGGCGGCCGTGCGGGCCGAGGCGGACCGCACGACCGGGCGGCACGTCCCGCTGGCCGTGAAGATCGCCCCGGACCTGGCGGACGAGGACGTGGACGCCGTCGCCGCGATGGCCGTCGAGCTCGGGCTGGACGGGGTCATCGCCACCAACACCACGATCGGGCGGGAGGGCCTGCGCACGCCCGCGGCCGAGGTGGAGGCGATGGGCGCCGGGGGGCTGTCCGGGGCGCCGCTCGCCCGCCGCTCGATCGAGGTGCTCACCCGCCTGCGGGCGGCCCTGCCGGGCTCGGTGGCGCTCGTCTCCGTGGGCGGCGTGACGACCGGCGAGGACGTCCGGGAGCGGCTCGAGCTCGGCGCCGACCTCGTGCAGGGCTACACGGCGTTCCTCTACGAGGGGCCGTTCTGGGCCGCCCGGATCAACCGCGAGCTCGCGCGGGGGATCAGGCGGGGTACTGCCCGCGCTTGACCTGGGGCTTGGGCAGGCGCAGGCGGCGCAGCTGCATGGCGCGCATGACGCCGTACCAGAGCACGCCGCGCTCCACCGCGCCGAACTTCGCGGTGAGCCGCCGCTTGAGCTGGAGGGCCACGAGGATGCCCTCGAGGACGACCAGCAGCACGAGCGCCCAGAGCGAGAACGTCAGCCACAGCTGGACGGAGGAGCTCGGCAGGAACGCCAGGAAGACGTAGACGAGGACGATGACCATGAGCCACTCGCCGAGGCCGAGGCGCGCGTCCACGAAGTCGCGGGCGTAGCGCTTCTGCGGGCCGCGGTCGCGCAGGGGCATGTGCCGCTCGTCGCCGGTCTCCATGGCGACGCGCATCCGGTGGCGCTCGGCGGCCTCGGCCTCGCGCTGGGCGGCCCGGGCGGCCTTGCGGTCGTCCGGCACGAGCGGGCGGCGACGGGCGGCCTCGCGCTCGGCGCGGGTGGGCGTGGGGCCCTTCTTCTGGCGGTCGGCGGCGCGGACCTCCTCGGCGGTCACGGCGGGGGCGGCCTCGGGGGCGGGGGTCTCGGAGGTCTTCTTGCGTCCAAACACCCGTCCATTCTAGGGTGCCCGGCTCCTGCCACGGCGCAGGCCGGTGGCTAGGCTGGGGCGCATGCCACAGCCGCAGTCCTCCCCGCAGCCGTCCTCGCAGCAGTCCCCGCAGCAGTCCCCGCAGGCCGCGCCCGCCGACCCCGCCCTGGTGGCCCGCCTCGCGGCCGCGGTCGACGAGCGGATGCCCCAGACCATCTCCACCCTGGAGGACCTCGTCGCCATCCCGGGCATCGCGTGGGACGCGTTCGACCGCGAGCCGCTGGAGCGCTCCGCCGAGGCCGTGGCGGAACTGGTGCGCGGCCTCGGCCTCGAGGACGTCGAGGTCCTCACCGAGCCCCGGCCGTCCGCGGACGGGACGGAGCGGCCCGGGGGACCGGCCGTCGTCGGGCGCCGCCCCGCGGCCCCCGGGCAGCCGACCGTCCTGCTCTACGCGCACCACGACGTCCAGCCCGTGGGGGACCCGGAGCTGTGGCGGACCCCGCCGTTCACCGCGGTCGAGCGCGGGGGCCGCCTGTACGGCCGCGGCGCGGCCGACGACAAGGCGGGCATCATGGTGCATCTGGCCGCCCTGCGGGCGGTGCTCGACGCCGGCGCGGACCCGGGCGTGGGCGTCACCTTCTTCATCGAGGGGGAGGAGGAGGCGGGCTCGCCGACCTTCCGGCGGTTCCTCGAGCGGCACCGCGAGCGGCTGGCCGCCGACGTGATCGTGGTGGCCGACTCGGGGAACTGGCGGGTCGGCGTGCCGGCCCTGACCACCTCGCTGCGCGGGCTGGTGGACGGCGTCATCGGGGTGCGCGTGCTCGAGCACGCCGTGCACTCCGGGATGTACGGCGGGCCGGTGCTGGACGCCCCGACCCTGCTCGCGCGGCTCATCGCGACCCTGCACGACGACGACGGCGCCGTGGCCATCGCCGGCCTGGACCAGCACCGCCACGCCGCCATCGAGTACCCCGAGGCGGACTACCGGGCCGATGCCTCGGTCCTGGAGCCGGTGCGGCTGGCCGGGCGCGGCCCGCTGGCCGACCGGTTGTGGAACCAGCCCGCGCTGAGCATCATCGGCACGGACGTCCCGCGCATCGAGGTGGCCTCGAACACCCTCCAGCCCGAGGCCCGCGCCAAGTTCAGCCTCCGGCTGGGGCCCGGGACGGATCCCCAGCAGGCCCTCGAGGCGGTCCGGCGGCACGTGCACGCGGTGGCCGAGACGGCGCTGTTCGGCGCCGAGGTCATCTTCGAGCCGGGGGAGACGGGGCAGCCCTTCGCCACGGACACGGACGCCCCGGCCGCCCGGGCCATGCTCGGGGCGCTGCGGGACGCGTGGGGCGTGGAGCCCGTGGAGACGGGGATCGGGGGGTCCATCCCGTTCACCGCGGACCTGCTCGAGGTGTTCCCCGGCGCCACCCTGCTCATCACGGGCGTCGAGGACCCGGACTCCCGGGCGCACTCGGCCAACGAGTCCCTGCACCTGGGGGACTTCCGCAACGCCGTGCTTGCCGAGGCCCTCCTGCTGGCGCGCCTCGGCGGCACGGCCGCGACTCGCTAGACTCGACGGACCCGCCGGGAATGATCCGGACCCCCCGGACGTTGGCACGGGGGACGGCGGCACGCCCCGCCGACCCCCGGCCGACCCCGCAGGGGAGAGCACACGCGCAGACCTAGGAGCGATCATGAGCGTTTCCGCAGAATCCACCGGGACCGAGATCCCCGCCGCCCAGCCCGCCGACGGCCTGGACGCCCACGAGGTGACCCTCACGGACGTGGCCGCCACCAAGGTCCGCACCCTGCTGGAGCAGGAGGGCCGCACCGACCTGCGCCTGCGCGTCGCCGTCCAGCCGGGCGGCTGCTCCGGCCTGATCTACCAGCTGTACTTCGACGAGCGGGTGCTCGACGGGGACACCCTGCGGGACTTCGACGGCGTCGAGGTCATCGTGGACAAGATGAGCGTCCCGTACCTCACCGGTGCCACGATCGACTTCGAGGACACCATCTCGAAGCAGGGCTTCACCATCGACAACCCGAACGCCGGCGGCTCCTGCGCGTGCGGCGACTCCTTCCACTGATCCTTCCGCTGAGTCGCTGACGCGGCGCCCGGGACCACCCCGGAGCCGCCCGGAACCACGGACCGCGCCGAATGCCCGGACCCCCTCGGGGGTCCGGGCATTCGGCGTCCGTGCGTGTCATGGGGCAGACGATCCGGGCGGTAAGCTCTACAGTAGGTAGTAAACCTAGGGGTCCCCCTGTGGCGTCGCCGTCCCAGCCCACGCGCTGGCGCGATCGGTCCGGCCACGGGAGGCATTCGCACTCAAGATGAAGAGGAAGGGCCGTCTGTGAGATCGCAGAATCAAGCCGGCAGCCGTGGCAGGCGTCTCCTGAAGGGGGGAGCGCTGGCCGTCGTGGCAGCCCTCGTGCTGTCCGGTTGCTCGGAGCAGGTCCAGCGCGGCTGGCTGCCCGGCACGCGGGAGACCACCAACCAGTCCGCCCAGTTGACCGACCTGTGGGTCAACTCCTGGATCGCCGCCCTGGTCGTGGGGCTCGCGGCCTGGGCGATGATGCTGTGGTGCATGGTCGCCTACCGCCGCCGCAAGAACGACAAGGGCTACCCGCGCCAGCTGGCCTACAACGTGCCGCTGGAGACGCTGTTCACCGTCATCCCGATCATCATGGTGCTGACCCTGTGGGGCTTCACCGATCGCGTGCAGCGCTCGGTGGACACGCCGGTCGAGGACTCGCCGCTGACCGTGGAGGTCTACGGCAAGCAGTGGGCGTGGGACTTCAACTACACCTACGAGGGCCAGGAGAAGCACCTGGCCGGCGTCCAGGCGCAGCTCACCGGTGAGCCGGGCGTGGAGGAGAAGCTCCCCACCCTGTACCTGCCCGAGGACGTGCCGGTGGAGTTCGAGCTGAAGTCGCGCGACGTCATCCACTCGTTCTGGATCCCGGCGTTCCTGCGCAAGCTGGACATGGTTCCCGGCAAGACCAACTACATGTACCTGACGCCCCAGGAGGCCGGGACCTTCCAGGGCAAGTGCGCCGAGCTCTGCGGCGAGTACCACTCCGAGATGCTGTTCAACGTGGAGGTCGTCCCCGAGGACGAGTTCCGCCAGCAGCTGTCCCGGATGGAGGACGGCCACCTCGGTGCCGAGTACAACCGCAACCCCAACCAGAACCCTGACGGACAGCGCGACCAGGAGGTCCAGCTGCAGGGTGATGGCACCACGCGCCACGACGCGGGTGGACCGACCGGCGGCGAAGAGACCACGGGTGAGGGAGACAACTGATGACCACCTATGAGTACGCCACGGACGAGGTTGCCGCGCAGCCTCGCGTGGTGCCTGTCTCGAAGGGCAGGATCGTCGTCAACTGGCTGACGACCACCGACCACAAGACGATCGGGTACATGTACCTGATCACCTCGTTCATCTTCTTCTGCGTCGGCGGCGTCATGGCGCTGCTGATCCGGGCCGAGCTCTTCGAGCCGGGCATGCAGCTGCTGCAGACGAAGGAGCAGTACAACCAGCTGTTCACCATGCACGGCACGATCATGCTGCTGATGTTCGCGACGCCGCTGTTCGTCGGCTTCGCGAACGTGATCATGCCCCTGCAGATCGGCGCGCCGGACGTGTCGTTCCCGCGACTGAACGCCCTGGCGTTCTGGTTCTTCCTGTTCGGCTCGATCATCGCCGTGGCCGGCTTCCTCACCCCGCAGGGCGCGGCCTCCTTCGGCTGGTTCGCCTACGCGCCGCTGTCCAACACGACGTACTCGCCGGGCGTGGGCGGTGACCTCTGGGTCTTCGGCCTGGGCCTGCAGGGCTTCGGCACCATCATGGGTGGCGTCAACTTCATCACCACCATCCTGACCATGCGCGCCCCGGGCATGACCATGTGGCGCATGCCGATCTTCACCTGGAACACGCTGATCACGGGCATCCTGATCCTGATGGCGTTCCCGCCCCTGGCCTCCGCGCTCTTCGCGCTCGGCATGGACCGGCGCTTCGGCGGCCACATCTTCGACCCGGAGAACGGCGGCGCCATCCTGTGGCAGCACCTGTTCTGGTTCTTCGGCCACCCCGAGGTGTACATCATCGCGCTGCCGTTCTTCGGCATCGTCTCGGAGATCATCCCGGTCTTCAGCCGCAAGCCGATCTTCGGCTACAAGTCCCTCGTGTTCGCGACCACGGCCATCGCGGCCCTGTCCGTGACCGTGTGGGCGCACCACATGTACGTGACCGGCTCCGTCCTGCTGCCGTTCTTCTCGCTGATGACGATGCTCATCGCGGTCCCGACCGGCGTGAAGTTCGTGAACTGGATCGGCACCATGTGGCGCGGCTCGATCACCTTCGAGACCCCGATGCTGTGGGCCCTGGGCTTCATGGTCACCTTCCTCTTCGGCGGCCTGACCGGCGTCATCCTGGCGGCCCCGCCGCTGGACTTCCACGTCTCGGACACCTACTTCGTGGTGGCGCACTTCCACTACGTCGTGTTCGGCACCGTGGTGTTCGCGATGTTCGCGGGCTTCTACTTCTGGTGGCCCAAGTTCACCGGCAAGATGCTCAACGAGCGCCTGGGCAAGATCCAGTTCTGGATGCTGTTCGTCGGCTTCCACGGTACGTTCCTCATCCAGCACTGGCTGGGCGTCATGGGCATGCCGCGCCGCTACGCGGACTACCTGGTCGAGGACGGCTTCACCGTCATGAACCAGTTCTCCACCGTGTTCTCCTTCCTCCTGGGCGCCTCCCTGATCCCGTTCTTCTGGAACGTGTACATCACGGCGCGCAAGAGCCGGAAGGTCACCGTGGACGATCCGTGGGGCTTCGGCGGTTCGCTGGAGTGGGCCACCTCGTGCCCGCCGCCGCGCCACAACTTCCACTCGCTGCCGCGCATCCGCTCGGAGCGTCCGGCGCTGGACCTGCACCACCCTGAGCTGCTGCCGACCTCGCCGCAGCACGAGCCCGAGGTCTTCGGAGAGATGGCGGCTGCCAAATGAGAACCAGTGTCAAGCTGTTCACCATCATCGCCACCTTCTTCGTGATCGTGGGCACCGTGTACGCCTTCTGGGTGCGCTGGAGCGAGTGGGCGGGCATCCCCGCGATCTACGCCCTCGCCGGCCTGGGCTACATGATCGCCCTCTACCTGTGGCTCACCGAGCGCCGCTTCGGGCTGGGCCCGGACGACGACGAGAACGGGGAGATCTCCGCCTACGCCGGCACCTATGGGAACTTCGCCCCGTGGAGCTGGTGGCCGCTGGGCCTCGGCATCGCCTGCGCCGCCCTGGTGCTCGGCCTCGCCGTCGGCTGGTGGATCTTCTTCGTCGGCGTCGGCCTGGGGCTGTACTTCCTGGTCGGCTGGGTCTTCGAGTACTCGAAGGGCCAGCACGCCCACTGACTCCCTCCGCGGCAGTCCGTCCGCGACGGCCCGGGCCGGAACCCTCTGGGGTTCCGGCCCGGGCCGTCTCGCGTCTCCGGGAGCCTCCCGCCGCCGTCGTCGCGGACGCATCCCGGTCCTTCCCCCAACGGTGCCCGACGCCTACCCTGACGGCGTCGGGCACCCCGCCCGGGAGTCCGGATCCGGGAGTCCGGACCCGGGCCGGGGACGTGGCCGGGCCGGCGTCCCACGGAAGGGGAGGCAGCGATGCAGGACGGCGAGGTCCCGGGGACCAGCCTCATCCGGGCGGGGACCGTGCGGATGGAGGGCGTCCTCCGGATGCCGGCGGACGGCGCCCCGGTGGTCGTCTTCGCCCACGGCAGCGGCAGCGGACGGCACAGTCCCCGCAACCGACTGGTGGCGTCCGTCCTGCAGGAGGCCGGGCTCGGCACCCTGCTCCTGGACCTGCTGACGCCGCGGGAGGCGGAGGACCGGCGCGCCGTGTTCGACATCCCCCTGCTGGCGCGGCGGCTCGCGGCGGCGGAGGAGTGGATCCGCCGGCAGCCCGCGAGCCGGTCGTCTCCCGTGGGGTACTTCGGCGCGAGCACGGGAGCGGGCGCGGCCCTGTGGGCGGCCGCGGAGCCCGGCGCGCGGGTGCGGGCCGTCGTCTCGCGCGGGGGACGGCCGGACCTGGCCGGGCCGCGGCTCGGGGCCGTGCAGGCACCCACGCTGTTGATCGTGGGTGGAGCGGACCACCGCGTGCTGGAGCTGAACCGGGAGGCCCTGGTCCACCTGCGCTGCGAGACCCGGCTCGAGGTCGTGGAGGGCGCGACCCACCTGTTCGAGGAGGCCGGCACGCTCGAGCGCGCCGCCGGCCTGGCGCGTGACTGGTTCCTCCAGCACCTGCCGGGGCACGACGGCGAGGGCGCCACGACGGGGAGGGCGTAGGCCCGCGCGGCGTCCGCGGCCGGGGCGGCACGTCCCTCGGTGGCCCCCTCCTCTCCCAGCGGTGCGTGCCCTCCCAGCCCCGCCGGGGCGCCCTCGGCGGCCGTGCGGACCCGTGCACTGCGGGAGTCCCGTGGGCGGGACTCGCGGCCCCAGCGGCCCGTGAGCGGCGTGCGCCCGGACCGCCGTGGTGTTCCCCGCAACGCAGGAAGGGCCCCGCCGAAGCGGGGCCCTTCCTGGGATGTCAGTCCGTGCGCCGGCTCAGTGGCCGATGGAGGACTGGCTGGAGCCGGCACCGACCGGCGCCGGGACGTCGTGGTGGTCGTGGGTCTTCGCCTCGACCAGCTCCTCGCGCGTCACGGGCTCCACGCGGTCCTCGTAGAACCAGCGGCTGATCTTCGCGCGGCGCTTCTCGCCCGCGGAGACCTTGCCGTCCGCACCGGGCTGGGCCGGCAGCGGCTTGCGGGACTCGAAGCCGATCAGCTTGTAGAGGTGGAAGTCGTCCAGGCGCTCGTGGCGCTCACGGAACTCACCGTCCGGGGTCATCTCGATGACACCGGCCTCACGGCCGTGGAGGACGATCTCGCGGTCCTTGCGCTGCAGGGACAGGCAGACACGCTTCGTGATGATGAAGCCGATGAACGGCCCGAAGACGAAGATCGCGCGCAGCCAGTACGTCACGTCGTTGAGGGACACCATGAAGTGCGTGGCGATGAGGTCCGACGACGCCGCCGCCCACATGGTGCAGTACCAGACGATGCCGGCCACGCCGATCGCGGTGCGGGTGGGGGCGTTGCGCGGGCGGTCCAGGATGTGGTGCTCGCGGTCGTCCTTGCTGATCCAGCGCTCGATCCACGGCCAGGCGATCATCGTGCCGATGAGGATGGCGGCCGGGAGCATCGGCAGGAGCACGTTCCACACGATGGTGTTGGTGCCGCCCGGGAACAGGTTCCAGACGTTGGCGACCTCGGAGTGCGGGGTGAAGCGGTCCTCGCCGAGGAACGGCAGCGGGATCTGCCACTCGAACGGGAAGGCCCACAGGAAGCCCGGCATGAGGCGCAGCGCGCCATCCACCCAGCCGATGTACCAGTCGGGCTGGGTACCGGCGGAGACGGGGGAGGGGTCGTACGGACCGTAGTTCCAGATCGGGTTGATCGTGAACAGGGCGGAGATCAGGGCGATGATGCCGAAGACGATGAAGAAGAAGCCACCGGCCTTCGCCGCGTACACCGGGCCGATCGGGTAGCCGACGACGTTGTTCTCCGTCCGGCCGGGGCCGGGGTACTGGGTGTGCTTGTGCACGACGACCATGAACAGGTGGGCGACCACCATGAGCAGGATCAGGGCCGGCACGATCAGCACGTGCAGGATGTACAGGCGCCCGATGATCGCGTCGCCCGGGAACTCGCCGCCGAACAGGAAGAACGAGATGTAGGAGCCGACGATTGGCAGGGCCTTGATGACGCCGTCGATGATGCGCAGGCCGTTGCCGGAGAGCAGGTCGTCCGGCAGGGAGTAGCCGGTGAAGCCGGCGGCCAGGCCCAGGATGAGCAGGACGCAGCCGACGACCCAGTTGAGCTCGCGCGGACGGCGGAACGCGCCGGTGAAGAACACGCGGAGCATGTGCACGGACATCGCGGCCACGAACAGCAGGGCCGACCAGTGGTGCACCTGGCGCATGAACAGGCCGCCGCGGACGTCGAAGGAGATGTCCAGGGACGAGGCGTACGCGGTGGACATCTCCACCCCGTACAGCGGGCGGTAGGAGCCCTCGTAGGTGGTGTGCGCCATCGAGGGGTCGAAGAAGAAGGTCAGGAAGGTTCCCGACAGCAGCAGGATGACGAACGTGTAGAGCGCCACCTCGCCGAACATGAACGACCAGTGGTCGGGGAAGATCTTCCGGCCGAACTCCCGGACGACGGGGGACAGGCCCACCCGGGTGTCGACGAAGTTGGCGATCTTCCCCGTGGAGGTCGATGCCCTGTACTCAGTGGTGGTCGAGGTACTCATGGGTATCAGCCACGCTCCCAGTAGGCCGGTCCGACGGGCTCGTGGAAGTCGCTCTGCGCGACCAGGAAGCCCTCTTCATTGACGGTGATCGGCAGCTGCGGCAGGGCGTGGCCCGCCGGGCCGAAGACCACCTTGCACTCCTGCGTCAGGTCGAAGGTCGACTGGTGGCAGGGGCACAGCAGGTGATGGGTGTGCTGCTCGTACAGCGCGACGGGGCACCCGACGTGCGTGCAGATCTTGGAGTAGGCCACGATGCCGTCGACGTGCCAGTCCTCGCGTCCGGGCGAGATCTGCAGGTCGTCGGGATCGAGGCGCATGACGAGCACGACGGCCTTGGCCTTCTGGTTCAGCATGTCGTGCGGATCGAGCTCGTTGAGCCCCTCGGGGATCACGTGGAAGGCCGAGCCGATGGTGACGTCCGAGGCCTTGATCGGGGTGCCGGTGGGGTCGCGGACGAGGCGGACGTCCGTGTCCCACATGGTGTGGCTCAGCCGCTCGACGCCGAAGTTCTCGGTGGCCAGCTCGCTGCGGTTGTCCGTGTCGTCCAGGTCGCGGAAGATCGCGATGGCCGGCAGGGGGGCGAGGGCGACGGCGCCGATGAGGGTGTTGCGGATCAGCGGGCGGCGCTTGATCTGCGACTCCTCGAGGATGTCGTCGATCATGCCGGTGGCGACCTGTCGGTCATCGTCCGTGCGCACCTCGTGGCGGAGCTCCGAGACCTCGTGGTCCGGCATGAGCGTCTTGGCCCAGTGGACGATGCCGACGCCGATGCCGAGCATCGCGAAGGCGGTGCCCAGGCCCAGCAGCAGGTTCTGCAGGCGCACGGTGGAGATCGGGGTGTCCGGACCGATCTGTCCGACGGCGAAGTAGCCGATGAAGAACACGAGCGTGCCGATGATGGACAGTCCGAAGAGGAAGGCCACCTGGCGCTCGGCGCGCCGGGCGGCGCGCGGGTCCTCGTCTGCCAGCCGGGGCCGGTGCGGCGGGAGGCCGGGGTTGTCGATGGCGTACTTGCCCGACTCCTCCACACCGGCGTGCTCAACGGTGCCCGAGTGTCCCGGGCCTCCGTGGCTTAGCTCAGACATAGATCTGAATCCTTTGCTTGAGTGATGGTGACGTTGTGTGTGGCCGGCGCCCCCACGGCGCCGTCAGGTCAGGAGGACCGGGAGGTCAGCCAGACCATGAAGCCGATGATCAGCGCCAGACCCGCCGTCCAGACGAAGAGGCCCTCGGAGACCGGGCCGAGCGAGCCGAGCGTCGCGCCGCCCGGGGAGCCCTGGTCCTCGATCTGCTTGAGGAACGCGATGATGTCCCGCTTGTCCTCCGGCTTGAGGTTGGCGTCGGAGAAGACCGGCATGTTCTGCGGGCCCGTGGCCATGGCCTCGTAGATGTGCTTCTCCGAGACCTCGGCGAGCGACGGGGCGTACTTGCCGCGGGTCAGGGCGCCGCCGGCCGCGGCGGCGTTGTGGCACATGGCGCAGTTGACGCGGAACAGGGTGCCACCGTTGCCGAGGTCGACGTCCTCGTGGTCGGTGTCGAGGTACTCGTCCCCGGGGATGGCCGGACCGGCGCCGAGGGAGGAGACGTAGGCGGCCAGCTGCATGGTCTGCTCGTCGTTGAACTGCTGCGGCTTGGTCTGGGCCTGGGGACCCTGCATCTGCATGGGCATGCGGCCCGTGCCGACCTGGAAGTCGACGGAGGCGGCGCCCACGCCGACCAGGCTGGGGCCGTTCTCCGTGCCCACGGCCTCGTAGCCGTGGCAGGTGGCGCAGTTCGCGTTGAAGAGCTTCTCGCCCGCGGTGACGTCCTCGGCGCTGTAGCCGGAACCCGTGGTGGCAGCCTGGGCCTGGTTCATGGTGCTGGCGACCGAGTACAGGCCGCCGGTGATCAGAAGTCCCAGAAGCAGCAGCGCGAGCCCGGCGATCGGGTGGCGCCGTTTCTGTGAGAGTGCCTTCACGGTTGGTTCCTAACGTTTCTCATGTGACCGGAGGAGGGTGACGGTCCGTCTCCGGTCGACCTCGGGGTGGTGCGGGTGTGCCGGTGACGGCGGGGCCTATTTCAGGAAGTAGACGATCGCGAACAGGGCGATCCAGACGACGTCCACGAAGTGCCAGTAGTAGGACACGACGATGGCCGAGGTGGCCTCGTGGTGGCCGAAGCGCTTGGCGAGGTAGGCGCGTCCGATGATGAACAGGAAGGCGATCAGGCCGCCGGTCACGTGCAGGGCGTGGAAGCCGGTGGTGATGTAGAACGCGGAGCCGTAGGCGCTGGCGTCGATGGTGACGCCCTCGGAGGTGAGCACGGCGTACTCGTAGGCCTGCACGGACACGAAGAAGGCGCCCATGACGAAGGTCAGGATGAACCACTCGACCATGCCCCAGCGCTTGAGCGAGAACAGCCCGCCGGTGCGGCGCGGCTGCAGCCGCTCGGCGGCGAACACGCCGGCCTGGGCGGTGAAGGAGCTCGCCACGAGCACGAGGGTGTTGATGAACGCCAGCGGGACGTTGAGGATCTCCGTGTTCTCGGCCCACAGCTCCGGGGAGGTGGAGCGCAGGGTGAAGTACATGGCGAAGAGGCCGCCGAAGAACATCAGCTCGCTGGAGAGCCAGACCATGGTGCCCACTTGCACCATATTGGGTCGGCTGGGGAGCCCGGTCGCGGGCCTGGGGAGGGCATGGGTTGCAGTCGTCACCCGTTCATTATGGCCCTAAAACAGGGAGGGGCTCCAATGCGACGAACGTTTCGGCGTTTCGCCCTGTTCCCGCTCCCGGGCGGTTCACACGGCATTGCTGGATTCCACCCAGCAAGCTCGGAGGAACGCAGGTCACGGCCCGTGCAACAGTCCGTCGTGCGCCCGGTCCCGGCGCGGGGTGGGGACTAGCATGTGCGCGTGAGCACTCCCACCGATTCCCTGTCCTGGCCGTCCGTCTTCAGCCTGCTGCTGGGCCGTGAGGACCTGACCACCGCCCAGGCCATGTGGGCGATGCGCGAGATCATGTCGGGCAACGCCACGGACGCCCAGATCGCCGGGTTCCTCGTGGCCCTGTCCGCGAAGGGCGAGACGGTCCAGGAGCTGCTCGGCCTCACGCAGGTGATGCTCGAGAACGCCGTGCACCTCGAGATCCCGGGGGAGACCCTGGACATCGTCGGCACGGGCGGGGACAAGCTGGGCACGGTGAACATCTCGACGATGTCCTCCCTCGTGGCCGTGGGCGCGGGGGCCACCGTGGTGAAGCACGGCAACCGCGGCGCCTCGTCCACGGCCGGCGCCGCGGACGTGATCGAGGCCCTCGGCGTGGACCTCGGGATGCCCCTGGACAAGGTCGTGGAGTGCGCGCGCACGGCCGGCATCACCTTCCTCTTCGCCCAGGGCTACCACCCCTCGATGAAGTACGTGGCGCCGGCGCGCAAGCAGCTCGGCGTGCCGACCGTGTTCAACTACCTGGGCCCGCTGACCAACCCCGCCGGGGTGCGCGCCCAGGCGCTCGGCTGCGCGAGCGCCCGCATGGCGCCGTTGCTCGCCGGGGTGCTCGCCGACCGGGGCCTGCGCGGCCTCGTGTTCCGCGGCAGCGACGGCCGGGACAAGATCACGACGTCGGGGCCCTCCACGATCTTCGAGGTGCGGGACGGCGCGGTGCAGGAGCACGAGCTGCAGCCCCAGGACTTCGGCATCCCCCTCGCACCCGTGGAGGCCCTCGCCGGCCGGGACGGTGCGTACAACGCCGGGATCGTGCGTGAGCTGCTGGAGGGGCGGCCGGGCCCGGTGCGCGATGCCGTGGTGCTGAACGCCGCGGCGGGCCTGACGGCCTTCGACACCTCGGCGGAGGGGCACCTGTTCGAGCGGATCCAGGCCAACATGGCCCGTGCCGTCGAGTCCATCGACTCCGGTGCCGCCCAGTCCGTGCTCGACGCCTGGGTGCGGGTCTCCCACTCCTGACGGGCCGGGCACGCGGCGTGCCGGGCGCTGGGTCCCGGTACCGCCGCGGCGCGCCCGTCCCGGGGCCTCCCCGTGCTCAGCGCTCGGTGTTCTCGAACCCCAGGGCGAAGCCCTCCTCGAGGTCGTGGCGGGAGTACGCGCGGAAGGCCAGCATGGTCTCCGTGTCCCGCACGCCCTCGACCTTGGACAGGTGGTCGGCGATGACGTCGGCGAGGTCGTCGAACCGGCGCAGGCGGACCATCGCGATGAGGTCCCACTCGCCCGTCACGGAGTACACGGCCGTCACCCCGTCCAGGTCGGCCAGCTCGGCGGCGCACTCCGGGATGCGGGTGGGGTCGGTCTTGATCATGACGAAAGCGGTGACCATCACGGTTCCTCCTGGCTCGGTGGCGTTCGGCGGGACGCCGGGACCGCCGCAGGTCAGCGCGGGCGGGGCCGGTCGCCCCCACGGCTCATCCTAGGTCCGCGAGCCGCGCCGCGGCCGCGTGAGGAGCGCCGTGACGCCGCGGCGGCCGAGCAGGAAGGCGCCCAGCACCGCGGCCGTGACCAGCTGGAACGAGGGAGCGGCGGTCTCGCCCAGGAGCACGCGCAGCACCAGGCCGCCGGCCACCGTCCCCAGCCAGACGACGACGCCGGCCGGCCACGGCCGTGCCCAGGTCCGCCGGGGGCGCGTCAGCGCGGTGGTGGCGGCCCAGGCGAGGAGGAAGGGCAGGGCCGTCCACAGGATGCCGGCGAGGTCGAGCCCGGAGGCGTGCGCGCGCCGGCCCAGGGCGGCGAAGAGGACGATGAGCAGGGCATCGGCCGCCAGGGCCGGGACGACGGAGCGGGCACCCCGGGACGCGTCATCCGTCCCGGAGCGGTCGGCCGGCGGTCGGACGGTGCGGGGGGAGGCCATGGTGTGATCCTAGGCGACCGGGCCCGGGGAAGCGCTTCGGCCAAGTTCCACAAGTCGGAGTCCTTGTGATTCCATCCACAATGCCCTAGGTTTGTCGTCATGATCGTGATGACCATGGACCAGCGCGGGTCCACCACGGGCCCCGACCGGGTGGGCACCCTCCTGGAGGGGCTCACCGCGCACGGCCCCGAGCGGGGGATCGTCCGCCCGTTCCAGCGCACGGCGGGCGACGAGGTGCAGGGCCTGCTGGACCGGCCCGAGGCCGTGGTGGGCATCGCCCTGTCCGCGGCGCGGTCCGGCCACTGGAGCGTCGGGATCGGGGTCGGGGAGGTGCGCGAACCGATGCCCCGCGAGACGCGGGCCGGCGCCGGTCCCGCGTTCGAGCACGCCCGCGAGGCGGTCGAACGCGCCAAGCACTCGCCCGGGCGGGTGGCCGTGGCGGCGGGGCAGGGGCCGGACACCCCGGAGGCGGGCCTCGTCGAGGCCGTCGAGGCGGGCCTGCAGCTGCTCGCCGAGCTCGAGCAGCGGCGCAGCGAGGAAGGCCAGGCGGCCGGCCGGCTGGTGGACGCCGGGATGACCCAGCAGGAGGCGGCCCGCGAGCTGGGGATCAGCCAGCAGGCCGTGAGCGCCCGGCTGCGCTCCGGGCTGTGGCACGAGAGCCGGCGGCTGGCGTCCGTGGTGTCCGCCATGCTGGAGGACCTGGACGCCCGGTCGGCACGGAGCCCGCGCGGGGACCACCCCGGAGGAGGCACCCGCGACCCGGAGGGCGGCCAGCGCCGAGACCCCCGGGGCGACCGGGAGCCTCGAGAGCACGGAGGAGACGCATCGTGAACGCCCCATCCCTGGCGGCCCTGGTCCTGCTCGTCCTGGCCGGGCTGCTCGCCGTCCCGCAGTACTTCGACCGGCACCGCGGACCGGGTGCGTCCCACCGCGTCCTCTACGCCACCGCGGGGCTGCAGCTGGTGCTCGTCGGCGCCGCGGCGGTCACCGCCCTGGCCTCGGGCGGGGGACAGGGCTGGGCCCTCGCCGCCCCGATCGCCGCCGCCGCCGCGACCCTGGGCGGCGGTGCACCCACCCGGTCGGTGCTGCAGCTGTCCTTCAACGCCTCCCATCCCGAGCACCAGCCGACGCTGACCGGCGCCGACGGCGAGGTGGTCTTCAACGAGGAGGCCGATGTGCAGCCGGTGCTGCGCGGGGGCGCGTGGATCGGGGTGCTGGAGCGACTGGCCGTGTCCTCCGCGCTGCTGATGGGCTGGCCCGAGGGCCTGGCGATCATCCTCGCGGTCAAGGCCCTGGGGCGGTACTCCGAACTGGGCAAGTCCGGTGCCGCGGAGCGGTTCATCCTCGGGACCTTCGCGAGCCAGCTCTGGGCCTGTGCCTGCGTGGGCGTGGCCGTGCTCGTGGCCTGAGCGTCCTGCGGGTCTCCGGGCCTCCGGGTCGCGGACCCGGGGCTAGAGGCAGAACTCGTTGCCCTCCGGGTCCTGCAGCACCGTCCAGGCCCACGGCCCCTGCCGTCCGGCCCCGACCCTCCGGGCGCCCAGTGCGAGGAGGCGCTCGAGCTCGGCGGCCCGCCGGCCGTCGTCGGCCCCGGGCTCCCGCAGGTCCCAGTGCACCCGGTTCTTCACCGACTTGGCCTCCGGGACGGTCTGGAACAGGATCCGGGGCCGGTCCGGGGCGCCGCCGTCGCCCGGGGGCGGGATGATCGCCGCCCCTGCCCGCCAGACGAGGCGCCCCCGGTGCGTGGTGGTCTCCGCCTCGGTGGCCTGCCCCTCGGCGACCATCCGCCGGATGAACGCCTCGTCCTGGACCTCCACGTCCCAGCGCAGCGCCTCGGCCCACCAGTCGGCGAGCTCGTGGGGCCGGGCGCAGTCGACGCAGAGCTGGATGCCGTACGGGGGAGGGGCCATGGCGACACCGTAGGCGGTGGGGGGCCGCGCCGGAAGCGCCGGCGGGCGCACGGGACGGCGGACCTGGCCCGCGGGGTCAGCGCCGCCGTCGCCGGGCGGTCCGCAGCAGGTAGCCGCCCAGCAGTCCCGCCGCGCCGGCGGAGGCCGTCGCCACCGGTCCGCGCAGCACCGCCGCCCGGCCCGTGGTGGTGGCCACGACCCCGCCGGCCACGTTGATGAAGGCGGCCGTCAGCATCCCGGCCACGAGCCGGTTGGCGGTCTGCTGGTCCCGGGAGCGCTGCCGCTCGGTCTCGGCCGGGTCCAGGGTGAGCTGCGGGCCGCCGCGCTCGATGAGGTCCAGCAGGCCCTGCACGAGCCGGGGTGCGTCCGTGCCCGCCTGCCGCAGTTCCTGGGCGATCCGGCCGAGGCGGCGGCGCAGGGCCTCGGGGGAGTAGCGCTGGAGCACCAGCCGCCGGGTGAACGGCGCCAGGACGGAGGCCAGCTGGAAGTCGGGGTCGAGGGCCTTGCCCAGCCCCTCGGCCATGAGCAGCATCTTGAACAGCATCGCCAGGTCGTTGGGCAGGTGCAGCCGGTGCCGCCGCAGGGTGCCGAGGATGTCGTTGATGAGGGCGGAGACGGGGAAGTCGGCCAGGGTGTGGCCGCTGAACCGCTCGATCAACACGGACACGTCCTGCTTGAGCGCGGCGCGGTTGACGGGGCCCGAGGACTGGTTCAGGCGCAGCAGGGCGTCGGTCGCGTGCGAGGTGTCCCCGGCGACGATGGCCACGAGGATGTCCCCGAGGCGCTCCTTGAGGTCCTCGTCGAGCGTGCCCACCATGCCGAAGTCGATGACCCCCAGGGCGCCGTCCTCCTCCACGAAGAAGTTCCCGGGGTGGGGGTCCGCGTGGAAGAAGCCGTGCTCGAAGACCATGGTGCACAGCACCGCCCCGGCGCGCCGGGCCAGTTCCGCGCGGTCGATCCCCGCCGCGGCGAGGGCGTCCACGTCGTCGATCTTGATGCCCCGGATCCGCTCGAGCGTGAGCACCCGCGAGGTGGTCGTCTCCCAGTGCACGACGGGGATGTGCACGTCCGGGTGGCCGGCGAAGTTCGCGGCGAACCGCTCGGCGTTGCGCGCCTCTGCGAGGTAGTCCAGCTCCTGCCGCAGCGTCTGGGCGAACTCCCGGACCAGCCCCGTGGCGTCGTTGTCCCGGGCGAAGTCCCAGCGGCGCGTGGCCATCTCGGCCAGGTTCTCGAGGATCTCCAGGTCCTCGTTGACGGTCTCCACCACCCCCGGCCGGCGCACCTTGACCACCACGTCCTGCCCGTCGAGCACGGCGGCGTGGGCCTGGCCGATCGAGGCGCTGGCCAGCGGCTGGGACTCGAGCCGGTCGAAGACCGCCGTGGACCCGAGCTCCTCGGCGATCGCGGCCATCACCTGCGCGGCGGGGATCGGCTCCACCCGGTCCTGCAGCGCCTTGAGCTCGCGCACGTAGGGCGGGGGCAGCAGGTCCGGGCGGGTGGAGAGGATCTGGCCCAGCTTCACGAAGGCGGGGCCGAGCTGCTCGAGGGCGCGGCGGACCAGCTCGGGCCGGGTGTAGGCCCGGCCGTCCTCGCGCCGCGGCATGCGCCGGAACGGGAACCGGCCCGAGAGCCCCAGCGCGCTGACGACGAAGCCGAGGCCGTTGACCGAGAGGACCTCGGCGATCTCCCGGTAGCGCTCCCGCCTGGAGCCCATGGCCGTCCACCTCCTGTCACGCCCGGTCCATGGTGAGTGTGCCACACCCGCGCGGGGGCGGGTCAGCGGGGTCCCGGCGCGGTAGCCTGCACGCATGTCCTCCCGCGGCTCGCTGGACCGGGTGGCGCGCTGGGCGCCCGGGATCGGGGTGGCGGCCCGCTACGACCGCCGCTGGCTGTGGCCCGATGTCCGCGCCGGCCTGGTGCTCTCGGCCGTGCTCATCCCGGTCGGGATGGGGTACGCGCAGGCCTCGGGGCTGCCGGCCCACACGGGGCTGTACGCCACGATCGTGCCGATGCTCGCGTACGCCGTCCTCGGCCCGTCCCGGCTGCTGGTGCTGGCCCCGGACTCGGCGCTGGCGCCGGTCCTGCTGGCCGCCGTGGTGCCCCTCGCCGGGGGCGCGGAGCACCGCGCCGTCGCCCTCGCCGGGCTCCTGTCCGTCCTGGTGGGGCTGCTGCTGCTGCTCGCCGGGGTGCTGCGCCTGGGCTTCGTCACGGACCTGCTGTCCCTGCCGATCCGCACCGGCTTCCTCAACGCCCTGGCCCTGCTCGTGCTCGCCTCCCAGCTGCCGGGCCTGGTGGGGGCCGACGTCGGCGCCGGCGACCCGGTGGGCCAGGTCACCGGCACCGTGGCCGCGATCGCGGCGGGCGGGGCCTCGCCCACCGCGGCCGGGCTCGGCGGTGGCGCCCTGGCGCTCATCGTCCTGGGCCGGCTGCTGCCCCTCGGGAAGGCGGCGGGGCTGGTCGTGGCCGTCGTGGCCGCCTCGGCGGTCACCGCGGCCCTGGGGCTGCAGGACACCGTGCCCGTGGTCGGGGAGATGCCCCGCGGGCTGCCGGCGCCCGCGCTCGGCGGGCTGGGCTGGGCGGACGTGGGGACCCTGGCCGGGCCCGCGGTGGCCGTGGCGCTGATCTCCTTCGCGGACACCGCGGCCCTGTCCCGGGCGTTCGCCGGCCGGCACGGCGAGGCGGTGGACGCCAACCGGGAGATGACCGGCCTGGGCCTGGCCAACCTCGCCGCCGGGGCGCTCGGCGGCTTCGCGGTGTCCGCCTCGGGCTCGCGCACGCCCGTCGCGGAGCAGGCCGGGGCCCGGTCCCAGCTGGCGCACGTGGTGGCGGCGGCGCTGATCCTGGTCTTCATGCAGGCCCTGCCCGGGGTGACCCGGTACCTGCCGGAATCGGTGCTGGCGGCGGTGGTCATGGTGGCGGCCCTGAGCCTGCTGGACGTGCGCGGCCTCGTCCGGCTGTGGCGCATGGACCGGACGGACGCCGTGCTGGGCACGGCGGCCCTGCTGGGCGTGCTGCTGGTGGGCGTGCTGGAGGGGCTGGCGGTGGCGGTGGGGCTCGCGCTCGTGGCCGTGGTGGTGCGGGGCTGGCGGCCGTACCGCACGGAGCTGGGACTGGTGAGGGGCCGGCGCGGCTACCACGACCGCCGTCGCCACCCCGAGGCGGAGCGGGTCCCCGGGGTGCTGATCCTGCGGTTCGACGCCCCGCTGTCCTTCCTCAACGGCGCCCTGTTCAACCAGTGGGTGCGCCGCGCCGTCGGGCACGCCCTGCGCCAGGTCGAGGCGGCCGGCGGCGAGCGCCCGGGCACGCTCGTGCTGGCGGCCGAGCCGGTCACGGACGTGGACACCACCGCCGCGGAGGAGCTGGCGGACGTGGACGACTGGCTGGCGGGCCGGGGGCTCACCCTCGTGTTCGCGGAGCTGAAGGGACCGGTGAAGGACACCCTCGAGCGGTACGGGCTCGCCGAGCGCTTCGGGCCGGAGCGGTTCGCCCCCACGGTGGGGGCCGCCGTGGACGCGGTCACGGGCGCGCTGCGCGAGGACATCGCCGAGGGCCCGGGGGACCGGACGGACATCGCCGGGCCGCCGGGACTGCCCGAACCGGGGCCGGCCGACGGGCCGTCCGGTCCGCGCGGTCCCGCCTAGGACCCGGCCCGGGGGCCGGACGCGGTGCGCTCGGCCAGCCCCTCGACGTCGAGCGAGCGGATGGCCTGGCGCGTCCTGGCGGCCGAGGCGTCCATCCGCCCGGCCAGCCCGGGGTGGTCCGCGCGCTCGAAGGGGATGACGAGGACGCGGGCGGGGCGGTCGCCGTCGAGCGGGGTGATGAGCGTCGGCGCGTACTCCGCGCCCCTCACCGCGAAGCGGCCGTCCCGTCCCTCGGTGAAGGTCAGCTCGACCATGGCGCCGTCATAGCTGTGCGGCGCGCCCAGCTCCTGGTGGGCCAGCAGGTTGCCGGTGCCGTAGACCACCCAGACGCCGTTGACCACGTCCACGGGCTGCACGGAGTGGGCGTGCTGGCCGAAGACCACGTCCACGGCGCCGGAGGCGGTGACCTCCTCCACGAACGCCACCTGCTCGGCGTTCGGGGCGGTGACGTACTCGCTGCCGGCGTGCAGGTGCACGGCCACGATCTCCGCCCCCGCCGCGCGCGCGGCCCGGGCGTCCGCGATCGCGGCCTCGGCGTCCAGCAGCGGCACGGACCACTCGCGGCCGGCCGGGTGCGGGATGCCGTTGAGGGCGTAGGTCTGCGAGACGATCCCCACGCGCGTGCCGTCCTCGGCCACGTGGACGAAGGGGGCCTCGGCCTCGCGGGCGGAGCGGTAGCTGCCCACCGCGCCGATCCCGGCCTCCTCGTGCACGTCGAGGGTGCGCACGAGCCCCTGCCAGCCGGCGTCGAGGGCGTGGTTGGACGCGGTGGTGCACACGTCGAACCCCGCGGCCGCCACCGCCCGGGCGGCCTGCGGGGGCGCCGCGAAGGACGGATAGGCCCGGTAGGGTCCGCCCTCCGGGGCGAACGGCACCTCGGCATGGCACACGGCCAGGTCGGCCGCCGCGGCGTACTGCCGCACCGACTCCAGCTGCGGGAGGAAGTCCATGGTCCCGCGGCCCGTGCGCGCCGCGTCGAGCTCGGCGCTCTCCCACAGCTCGTCGTGCCAGAGCAGGTCCCCGGAGACGTTCAGCGTGAACGTGCGCGGCCCCTGCCCGGGACCGGGATCCGTCCCGGCGTCCGGTCCCGACGGCGGCGCCCCGGGCGCGGGGCCCGGCCCGCCCGGCGACCCGGCGGGGAGCTCGGCCTCCGGCGCGGCGGCGCAGGCCGGGAGGGCGAGGACCCCCGCGGCGAGCAGGGAGGTGGCGAGCAGGCGCGCGGGGCGGCGACGCGGGGACGGCACCCGGCCGGTCGCGCGGGGACGGGGGCGGGTCATGGGCCCATCGTGGCATGCCGCCGCGGGGCGGGCGTGTCGACGGGCGACACGGACCGTCATCGCGGTCGCCGGGGCCCGTGGCGGGTCCTCCCGCGGCGTCCGATGCCGTCCGGGCCCGGGCCGGCGGGCGCTCAGTCCGTGGCGCCGCGCACGACGACGCGGCAGGCGTGGGGCAGAGCGAAGGGCTCGAGTTCGGCCCGCCCGGGCACGTTCCAGGCGTCCAGCACGCCCTGCAGCATCGCCTCGTGGATCCCGCAGACCGCCCGGAGGTGCTCGCGCGCCTCGGCCACGAGCGGGCACGTGCGCAACTCGAGGCCGCCCCCGGCATCCTCGGCCGCGGCGAAGCCCTGCGCGTCGAGGATCCCGGCCAGTCCCTGCCGGACGGACGCGGCGGGGGCCCCGGCCGGGGGCGCCGGATGCCGTGCGGCGACCTGCGCCCCCCAGTGCCGCCCGGCCTCCCGGACCAGGCCGGGGTGTTCCGGGGCCACGGCGACGAGCGCGGCGGCCAGCTCCCGGTACCCGGCGGCCTCCGGGGCCCCGGCACCGGTGCCGTCCGCCCCCGGCGCCACGCGGAACACGCGCGCCGGGCGCCCGCGGCCGGCCGGGGGCGCGGCGGCTTCCTCGACGAGCCCGGCGGCGACGAGGGCTGCCAGGTGATGCCGGACGGTGTTGGCATGCCCGCCCAGGACCCGGGCCAGGCCGGCGATCGTCGCGCCGGCCGGGCCGGCGTCGGTGACGGCCTCGAGCACGCGCCGGCGCGCGGCGCCGAGGGCGGCAGGCTCCGGCGTGGGCGCGGGGCCCGGAGGCATGTCCGGGCCGTCGGCGGGACGCCCGGCGCGGGCGAGGGGAGAGGACATGACGCCATCCTACGCAATATTCACCATGGCCTTGTATAAAATGGCCGTACCCGCCGCCGGCGTGAAGGAGAGCACCCATGGAGTCCCCTGCCGTCCGCGGCCCACGCCCCGCCGGCGACGCCGCCCGGCCCACGCGGGGTCGGCGGTCCCGGTTGCGCGACTACCCGGCCGTGCTGTGGCTGGTGACCGCCGTCGTCCTCGCCGTCGTCCACCGAGCGGTCCCCGAGGCCGAGTGGCTGCTCGTGCACCTGGTGCTGCTCGGCGCCCTCGGCCACTCGATCCTCGTCTGGAGCCTCTACTTCGCGCAGGCGATCCTGCGCGTGCCGGTCAGGGACCGCGAGCGCCGGCACCAGGACCGGCGGATCGGCCTGGTGTTCGGCGGCACGCTCGCGGTGGTCGTCGGCGTCCCCGGCGGGTGGTGGTGGCTCGTGCTCGCCGGTGCCGCGGTCGTGACCGCGGCCGTGGCGTGGCACGGGGCCACGCTGTGGGGCATGCTGCGGACGGCGCTGACCGCCCGGTTCCGCATCACCATCCGCTACTACGTCGTGGCCAGCGCGTGGCTGGCCGTGGGGGCCACCGGCGGGGTGCTGCTCGCCCGCGCCCCCGAGGACCCGTGGCACGGCCAGTTGCTGCTGGCCCACACCATGGCCAACCTGCTCGGCTGGGTGGGGATGACGGTGACGGGGACCCTCGTGACCTTCTGGCCCACCCTGCTGCGGACGCGGATGGACGACCGCGCCGCGCGGCTGGCCACCCAGGCCCTGCCCGTGCTCACGGGCGGACTCGTGCTGCTGGTGGCCGGCGCGCTCGTGGGGCAGCGGGAGCCCGCGCTGGCGGGACTGGCCGCCTACGCGGCCGGCCTGGCCTGGTGGGGGCGGGCCCTGGTGCGTCCGGCGCTTACGCGGCCGCCGCGGGAGTTCGCCGCCGCCTCGGTGGCCTGCGCGCTGTCCTGGGGCGTGCTGGGCCTCCTGGCGGTGGCCTACCTGCTGGCCACCGGCACCGGCTGGGCCGACCTCGGCGCCCGGTACTCGACGGTCGCCGGGATCTTCGCGGCCGGCTTCGGCGCCCAGCTGCTGCTCGGGGCGCTGAGCCACCTGGTCCCCACCGTCCTGGGCGGCGGACCGCGCGCGGTGCGCGCCGCCGTCGGGCGGTTCAACACCTGGACCACGGCCCGGCTGGTGGTCGTCAACGGCGGGCTGGTCCTGTACCTGCTGCCCGTGCCGAGCTGGGTGCGCGTGTTCGTCTCCGTCACCGTGGTCCTCGCCCTGGCCCTGTTCATCCCGCTGATGTTCCGGGCCATCCGGGACAGCATCGCCGTCCGCCGCCGGGAGGCGGCCGCGGCGGGGGGTCCGCGGGCGGACGGGTCCGCCCGTGCCGCGGCACCCGCCGGCGTGTCCCACCCGGCCGTCCGGCCCGCGTGGTCGGTCCGCCAGCTGCTCGCCGGGCTCGCCGTGCTGGGCCTGGCCGTCTCGGTCGGCATCGGGCTGGACCCCGCGGCGGCGGGGCTCGCGGTCCCGACGGCGGCCGGCGGGCCGGGCGGCACCGG
The DNA here is from genome assembly GCF_005877055.1 of Citricoccus sp. SGAir0253. Lineage (NCBI taxonomy): Bacteria > Bacillati > Actinomycetota > Actinomycetes > Micrococcales > Micrococcaceae > Citricoccus > Citricoccus sp. SGAir0253. Next base: position 1,676,541 of record NZ_CP039424.1, read on the forward strand.
CACGGGGGCCGGCGCCCCGGTGGAGCCGACGGGCCGGACCGTGCGCGTGGAGGTCTCGGCGCGCCACATGGCGTTCGTCCCGGCCCGGATCAGCGTGGCCTCGGGCGACCGGCTGGTGGTGGCGGTGACGAACGACGACACCACCACGCACGACCTGGCCCTGGGCGGCCAGCGGACGCCGCGGCTGGCCCCCGGGCAGGGCGCCGAGCTGGACCTCGGCGTCGTCTCCGGCCCCCTGGAGGGCCGGTGCACGATCGCCGGGCACGCCGCGCAGGGGATGGTCCTCGCCGTGGACGTCGAGGGCGCCCCGGCGGACGCCCCCGCCACCGGCGCGGGGCCGGCGTCGCCCGTGCCGCCGCGGGCCGGGGCCCGGCTGCAGGACACGGTGGACCCGGTCCTGCCGCCGCTGACGCCGGACCGGGTCCGCGCGGTGACCCTCACGGTGACCGAGGAGCCCCTCGAGGTGGCCCCGGGGCAGTGGCAGACGCGGTGGACCTTCAACGGCGGGTCGGTGGGGCCGGTCCTGCACGGGCGGGTGGGGGACGTCTTCGAGGTCACTCTGGTCAACGACGGCACGATGGGGCACTCCGTCGACTTCCACGCCGGGGCGCTGGCACCGGACCGGCCCATGCGCACGATCCAACCCGGCGAGCGGCTCACCTACCGGTTCACCGCCGAGCGCGCGGGGGTGTGGGCGTACCACTGCTCCACCATGCCGATGAGCGCGCACATCGCCGCCGGGATGCACGGGGCCGTGGTGATCGAGCCCGAGGGCCTGCCCGCGGTGGACCGCAGCTACCTGCTCGTCCAGTCCGAGGTGTACCTGGCCAACGACGCCGCCTCGGCGGCCCGGGCGCGCGAGCCCGACGGGGACAAGCTCGCCGCCCAGGCTCCGGACCGGGTGGTGTTCAACGGGATCGCCCAGCAGTACGACCAGGCGCCGCTGCGGGCGCGGGCGGGGGAGCGCGTGCGCTTCTGGGTGCTGGACGCCGGGCCCAACCGGCCCAGCAGCTTCCACGTGGTCGGCGGACAGTTCGACACCGTCTACCTCGAGGGTGCGTACCGGCTCGAGCACGGCGTGGACGCGTTCGGCCACCCCGGCAACGGCGCGCAGGCCCTCGGGCTGCAGCCGGCCCAGGGCGGGTTCGTGGAGCTGGAGTTCCCGGAGGCCGGGCACTACCCGGTGGTCTCGCACGTCATGGGCGACGCGGAGAAGGGCGCCCACGGCGTCGTGGAGGTCTCGCCGTGAGCGGCCCGCGCCGCTAGCCTCGGGGCGCATGGGCGTCCAACGGCTCGAGAACGTGGGCATCGTGGTGGAGGACCTGGAGGCGGTGCGCGACTTCTTCGTGGGCCTGGGCCTGGCGGTCGAGGCGGAGACCTCCGTGGCGGGCGACTGGGTGGACCGGACCCTCGGGCTGGAGGGCGTGCGCGCGGACATCGTCATGCTCCTGACCCCGGACGGCGCGGGCCGCCTGGAGCTCTCGCGCTACCGCCACCCGCCGCTGGCGCCGGCCGACCGGCGCCGGGCGCCGAACACGCACGGCTTCTGCCGCGTGGCGTTCGGGGTGGACGACCTCACCGCGACGCTGGCCACCGCCCGCGCGGCCGGCGCGGAGCTGCTCGGCGAGGTCGTCGACTACGCCGACGCCTACCGGATCTGCTACCTGCGCGGGCCGGAGGGGATCGTGGTCATGCTGGCGCAGCGGCTGGCGCCCTAGGCTGGTCCACGCCGGCCGCCTGCCGGCCCCGTGACCGATCGAGGGAGCCGCGATGACCGACCTGCTGGAGACGGGCGCCGTCGGCCTGGTGGCGATGCTGCGCTCCCGGGAGCTGTCCTCCCGGGAACTCGTCGAGGCGCACCTGCGCCGCATCGAGGAGGTCAACCCGGTGGTCAACGCCGTGGTGACCCTGGACCCCGAGGGCGCGCTGGCGGCCGCGAAGCGCGCCGACGCGGCCGCGGCCGCCGGGCGGCTCCTGGGCCCGTTGCACGGGCTGCCGATGACCCACAAGGACACCCACCGCACGCGGGGGATGCGGACCACGCAGGGGTCCACCGTCCTCCGGGACCAGGTCCCGCGCCAGGACGACCTGGTCATCGCCCGCCTGCGGGCAGCCGGCGTCGTGACGACCGGCAAGAACAACGTCCCGGAGTTCGCCGCCGGCTCCCACACCTTCAACGACGTCTTCGGGACCACCACGAACCCCTACGCCCCCGACCGCAGCGCGGGCGGCTCCAGCGGGGGACTCGCCGCGGCCCTGGCCGCGCGCATCCAGCCGCTGGGCGACGGCAGCGACATGGGCGGGTCCGTGCGGATCCCCGCCTCGTTCTGCAACGTGGTCGGCTTCCGCCCCTCGTACGGGGTGATCCCCGCGCCGTCTCCCCTCGACGCCTGGCAGTGGCTCGGCCGCACCGGGCCGATGGCCCGGACGGTGGAGGACGTCGCGCTGTTCATGGCCGCCGTCGCCGGGCCCGTCCCGGAGGTGTCCCCGGCCGCGCCGCTGACGGCGGAGTCGTTCGCCGGGCTGCCGGGGCAGGAGCCCGACGGCGCCCCACTGGGCGGCGTTCGCATCGGCTGGTCCCCGGACCTGGGGATCGGGATCCCGGTCGAGCCCGCCGTGCTGGCCGTGCTCGAGGCCCGCCTGCGGGTGTTCGAGGACCTCTGCGCCGTCGTCGAGGAGGCGGCCATCGACCTGCGCGAGGCCGACCGGGTGTTCGCCGCGACGCGGGCGATGCACTTCGCGGCGCACCTGGGGGACGTCGTGGACGCCCACCCGGACCGGGTCAAGCCGGAGATCGCCTGGAACGTGGAGCAGGGACGGCGGCTCACGGCCCGGGACTGGATCGCCGTGACCGCCGCCCGGACCCGGCTGCAGCGCCGCGTCCGGGACTTCTTCGCCCGGTACGACCTGTTCCTGACGCCCACGGCGCAGGTCCTGCCCTTCGACGCCACGCTGCGGTACCCGGCCTCCGTGGCCGGGGTGGGCTGCGAGACCTACCTGGACTGGATGCGCTCGGCGTGCGTGGTCTCCGCCACCGGGCTGCCGGCCCTCGGCGTGCCGGGAGGGTTCACGCCCGGGGGGCTGCCGGTGGGGTTCCAGTTCGTCGCCGACCACTTCGACGACGTGCGGCTGTTGCGCTGGGGGCGGGCGTTCGAGGGGGCGACGGAGGTCTTCCGCCGGCGTCCGGCCCTGTTGGAGCCGGCCGCCTGAGCGGCGGTCCAGCAGGTCCCGTCGGGGTGCTCGACGCCGTGCCGGTCGCTCCGGCGGCGGCTACCGCGCGTGCCGTGCCAGCAGCTCCTCGACCGCGTCCGGCCCGGCCTGCCGGAGGTCCCACGAGCCGGTGGTCTCGTGGAAGTCGGTCGCCGCAGCGGTGAGGTTGAACGCCGCGGCGTCCCGCGGGGGAGTGGAGGTCTCCAGCACGTGGACCAGGTAGGTCTCGGCCTCGGCCAGGGCGTGGGGATCGTGCATGGCGGCTCCTTCGGTGGACGGGGGCACGGTTTGCCCCTCGGCGTGCCCCGACCCTAGGACAGGCGGCGGGCCCGTGTCAGGGGGAGCGGGCCGACGGGGCCACCGTGCCGCCGGGGACCCGGCGGGCGCGGTTCAGGGCGCTGCGCGGGGCGGGACCGGGGCCAGCTCGGCACCGAGGGCCTCGGCGAAGTCCCCGGGACGCTGGTCCACCCCGCTGCAGTCGTGCACGGGCGGATGGCCGCCGTCCCCGGGAGGGCAGGGCCGGTCGCGGTCCCGCGACCAGTACGAGACCCGGCCCACGCCCTGGTCCCGCGCGAACCGGTTCACCTCGCGGGCCGCGTCCAGGTCCAGGACCTCGCCGTCGATGTCGTTCTGCCCGATCATCGGCGTGAGGCCGATGCGGTGCCAGGCCCGGTCGTCCGCGAGGGACTGGCCCGCCTCGGCGTACAGCGAGCCCACCTGGGGCACCGCGGCGCGGGCGGCGGCCTCCGCCTGGGCGGCCACGTCCGGGGCGCCCTGGCCGAAGTTCATCGTCATGAGGTTGACCCCCGTCACGTCCACGCCGGCCGCGAGGGTGTCGGCGACGAGCGCACGGGCGTCCTCCTCCAGCCCCTCCACGCCGACCGGGACGGTGAGCCACACCTGGAGGGGCCGGTCGGCGGGACGCTGCCGCTGCAGGCGCGCGAGGGCCTCGCCGCGCCGCGCATTGGCCTCGGAGCGGCCCAGGTCGTCCGCCTCGACGTCCAGGTCCACGACGTCCACCCCGTACCGCTCCACCACCGCCGCGTACGCGGCGGCCAGGCGGCCGGCGTCCTCGCACACGGTGGCCAGTTCCTGGTGGTGGGCGCCGCCGAACGAGACGGCGACCTCGTCCCCGCCCGCCCGCAGGTCCCGGACGCGGTCCTCGAGGCCGAGCGTGGCCGCGGCGTCGTCCAGGTCGTGGGCGGCCCCCCACGAGGGGGCGCACGGGTCCTCCGGATCGGCCACCACGAAGGAGAGCACGGTCGTCTGGGAGGGCGTGCCGGGCGAGTCCTCGGTCACCTGGACGTCGTCGTAGCCGCCGAACCACGGCGGAGCCGGGTCGGCGGAGCGGCCCGGAGCGGCGCACCCCACCAGGAGCGCGGCCGCCAGCGCGACGACACCGGCGCGGGCCGGCCACCGGGTTCGGCGGCGCCGAGGGCACGGGCGAGCACCTGTCATGGGGCCAGCGTGCCCGAGGACGCCCGGCCTGTCCATCGGGCCCGCGGGCGGCGTGGCTCGCCGACCGCAGGCCAGGGCCCGGAGCGTGCCACGTCGCCCGCGGGCAGGTACCGGACGAGTACGGACCACGCTGTCCGGCCCCTCCGGGCAGCCCTACGTTCCTACTGGAGCACCCCGCGGTACGGGGCCCGCGGGCGGTCCGTTCCCACAGGGAGGAGTGTCCGGTGACACAGGGTCATGCCGGGAGACGCCAGGATCCACCAGGAGGGGGCAGGGGAGGGGCGATGGCCCGTCGCGCGTCCGCGCGGACGGGGAGCACGGCCCTGCCGCCCGTGTTCTTCGATCCCACGGGCAAGCGCTGGCGCCGGATCCTCACGGTCCTGCTGCTGGGCATGGCGCTGGTCAGCGGCCTCGGCGCCTGGCTCGTGGCCCAGGCCATGACCCCTCCCGCCGGGTCCACGCCGGTGGTCAACCAGGACGCGGACTACCCGCGGGACGTGCTCGCCACGGGCGACGCGGAGCACATCCCGATCCTGGGCACGGAGGCCAATCCCTTCTCCCGCATCGGGCTGGTCCGGGAGGTGGGAGGACGGACGGTCCTGCAGGACCCGTTCGGCGACGGGGTCCTCCGGACCCTGACGGCGGAGGAGGAGCGGACCGTGGGGGACAGCCCCTACGCCATGGAACGCTTCGGGGAGGTGCCGGACAAGACCCTCGTGCTGACCTTCGACGACGGCCCCGCCGAGCCCTACACGAGCCAGATCCTCGACATCCTGTCCGCCGAGGGCGTGCCGGCCACGTTCTTCACGACCGGCAACAGCATCGTCGAGCAACAGGCCCTGTTCCGGCGGATCCTCCGGGAGGGCCACGCGGTCGGCAACCACACCACCACGCACACGCTCTGGGACGACTGGACGGTCCTGGACCGGGAGGAACTGATCGCCACCGACCGGACCATGCGTTCCGTGGCCCGCTACGAGTCGCGCCTGTGGCGCCTGCCCTACGGCGACCCCGACCGCCACCCCCGGCAGCTCCTCGAGGCCCAGCAGCTGGGGTACCTCCACGTGGACTTCGACCTCGACACCCTGGACTGGCGCGTCCACGGCGACGAGTCCGTGACCGTCCCCGAGCTCGACGGCGCCGGCCATGTGGTGCTGATGCACGACGGCGGCGGGGACCGCAGCCCGACCGTGGCCGCCGTCCAGGAGCTGGTCGACGAGGCCAAGGCCGCCGGGTACACGTTCACCACCGTGGACGCCATCGTCCCGGACGACGACCCGTCGGCCGCGCCGGTGGAGTCCGAGCTGGCCGACCACACGACCCAGGTGACGCTCTTCGGCCTGACGGTGGCCCCGGACGTGGTCATGTCCTGGCTGTTCTGGTTCGGCATCGGGTCCCTGACGCTGATGTCCGCGCTGTACGTGGTCCTGGCTCTGGTGGGGCACCGCCGGCAGCGGAGGCGGGCGTGGCGGCGGATCCCGGAGGAGGAGCTTCCCCTCGTCTCGGTGATCCTGCCCGTGTTCAACGAGGAGCCCGTGGTCGCCCGCACCCTGGACGCCCTGGCCGCGAGCGACTACCCGCACCTGGAGGTCATCGCCGTGGACGACGGCTCCACGGACCGCACCCTGGAGATCCTGCGCGACGTGGCGCGGCAGTGGCCGCAGCTGCGGGTGCTCACCCAGGCCAACGGGGGCAAGTCCACCGCCATCAACCACGGGCTCATGGTCGCCGCCGGGCAGATCATCGTCACCCTGGACGGGGACACGCTGTTCGAGCCCCAGGCCATCCGGATGCTCGCCCGCCACTTCCACGAGCCCGCGGGCGACCGCCCCGTCGGGGCGGTGGCCGGGCACATCAAGGTGGGCAACCGCACCGGCGTGCTCACGATGTGGCAGTCCCTGGAGTACATCTCCGGCATCTGCGTGACCCGGATGGGGGAGGGGGTCGCCGGGGCGATCACCATCGTCCCGGGTGCCTGCGGGGCCTGGAACGCCGAGGCCATCCGCGCCGCGGGCGGCTACTCCCACGACACCCTGGCCGAGGACGCCGACCTGACCATGACCCTGCAGGAGCTCGGCTGGGCCGTGGTGCAGGAGAACGAGGCGGTGGCGTACACCGAGGCGCCGGTGACGGCCCGGGGACTGGCCAGGCAGAGGCTGCGCTGGACCTACGGCAACCTCCAGGCGCTGTGGAAGCACGCCGGGATGCTGTTCCGGCCACGCTACGGCTTCCTCGGCCTGGTCGCCCTGCCCTACGCCATGCTGGCCACGGTGATCCCGCTGCTGTTCCTGCCCCTGACCATCCTGATGGCCGTCCTCAACCTCGCCGCGGGGAACTGGCAGCCCCTCGCGGCCTTCGGCGCCCTCGTGGTGGGCATCCACGCGGTCATCTGCGTCATCGCGATCTGGATGGTCCGCGAGTCGTGGACGCACCTGCTCATCGTGCCCCTGTACCGGGTCATCTACGAGCCGTTGCGCGCCTGGCTGCTCTACGCCTCGCTGCTGCAGGCGCTCCGGGGACGGACGGTCGGCTGGTACAAGCCGCCGCGGACCAACACGGTCCTGGACCTGCGCAGCATGGGCGGCGCCGGCGGCTCCGGGGCCGCGGAGCCCACCGGTCCGTCGCCCTCGGTGGCCGCCTCCGGGGCGCGGAAGCCCGCCCGCGGGGACGGACGCCGGCGGACGGAGCCCTGAGCGCGGCCCCGGAGGAGGGGCCGCTCGATGCTACTTGACATAATGCAGCTTATCGGCGCTCTGGCCAAGGGTCCGGAGGGGGCGCGGGAACCGTGGGGTCCGGGCGCACCCCACCCGCCCGACGCGTCCACCGGTCGGCCCGCGAGGTGCCGGCACGGACCAGCCCCGCTCAGTACGTGCTGCTGCCCGTGGCCGCGGCGAAGACCACGACCAGGACGACCAAGATGTACAGGATGGCCAGCACGCCGAACCCGGTGCCGATCCACCCGAGGACCCGGCCCACGGTGGCATCGGCCCCGGCCCGGCGGGCCTTGTTGGCGTAGTGGATGGCCATCGGTCCGAACACGATGCCGATGGTCACCAGGGCCAGGATGCCGAACAGCATGGCGTACTGGGCGTCCTTCGCCCCGGGAGCCGGCTGCAGGGCCGGTGCATAGTAGCCGGGTGCGTACCCGGGGGTCGCCGTCTGGCCAGACTGGAGGGGCGGGTACTGGCCGCCCTGGGCGTACGGCGGCGGGGCGGGGTACGGGTACTGCTGCCCCGGGTGGGGCTCGGGGATGTCCTGGCTCATCACGGTGCTCCGTTCTCGTGGGCCCACGTGGGCCGGTCGCAGGCTACCATGCGCCCGAGGCCCCCGGATCCCCCTCCCACGTGGGAGGATGCTCGTGTCTGGCCCCCGCGCGGCCCCTCTCCGGGCGCATGCGCGGTCCCAGGCGGTCCGGCCGTCCCCGAGGCCCGGACATGCCGGGGGCGGCCGGCCCGGGACGGTGCGTCCCCGGACACGGCCGCCCCCGCGCGGTGAGGCCTAGTAGCCGCTCATGGCGAGGATGCTGCCCATCATGAGGAAGAAGATGACGATGGCCAGCAGCCCCCAGATCGTGTCGATCCAGCCCAGCACCTTGCCGGCCGTGGCCGCCTTGCCCAGCTTCTCGGCCTTGTTGGCCTGGATGATGGCGATGGGTCCGAGGACGAGGCCGAAGAAGAACAGGCCGAGGATGCCCAGGATGAGGGACATCTGTGCGGCCTTCTCCGCCTCCACCTGCTGGGCGGACTGGGTCATGTAGAACCCGCCGGGCTGCTCGGACGGGAACTGCTGGGCGGGAGGCTGCTGGAAGGACTGGTCGGAATGGCTCATGGAATCCCCTACGGTGTCGAGTGGCCGCCGAGTGCGGTCGTTCGACAGCGTACCCGCGCGGCCTCGCCCGGACCCCGTATTTCTCCTCGTCAGACCGCGTTTGACGGGCCGGGCCGCTTCTCCTCTAGCTGCGGGCCCATGGGCTGTGGGGACGATCGCTGCCGGCGCCGACCGTCACCGGTCCGGGCCTCGCGGATCGTCCCGACCGCCACCAGCTTGGCCGCCTCGAGCCCCGACTGCTCGGAGGCGTACTCCCCCGCCGCCCGGCACGGACGGTAGCTGTCCCCGCCGCCTGCCGACTCCCCCGGCTCGCCGCTGCCCGCGCGGACCCCGAGGGCCAGGAACGCGGGGTCCGGCGCGGCCAGGTGCTTCCCCAGGGCGGTGCCTCCCGGGCGCAGTGCCGTTCCGGTCCTGTCCTCCGGAGCCGCTCAGGCCCCCACGTACGCGGCGAGGTGGCGGCCGGTGAGGGTCTCCCCCGCCGTCCCGGACCGGGCCACCAGCTCGGCCGGCGTGCCCTCGAAGACGACCCGGCCGCCGTCGTGCCCGGCCCCCGGGCCCAGGTCCACGATCCAGTCCGCGTGGGCCATGACGGCCTGGTGGTGCTCGATGACGACCACGGTCCGCCCGGAGTCCACCAGCCGGTCCAGCAGTCCCAGCAGGTTCTCGACGTCGGCCAGGTGCAGCCCCGTGGTCGGCTCGTCCAGCACGTAGACCTCGCCGGCGGCGCCCATCTCGTTGGCGAGCTTCAGGCGCTGGCGCTCCCCGCCGGAGAGGGTGGTGAGCGGCTGGCCGAGGGTGAGGTACCCGAGCCCGACGTCGGCCAGGCGCAGCAGGACCTTGTGGGCGGCGGGGACGCGGGCCTCGCCCTCGGCCAGGAACCGCTCGGCCTCGTCGACCGACATCTCCAGCACCTCGGCGATGTTGCGCCCGCCGAGGGTGAACTCCAGCACCGCGGACTGGTAGCGGCGGCCCTCGCAGTCCTGGCACGTGGAGGCCACCGTGGACAGGAAGCCGAGCTCGGTGTAGATCACCCCGGCACCCTTGCACGTGGGACAGGCGCCCTCGGAGTTCGCGCTGAACAGGGCGGGCTTGACGCCGTTGGCCTTGGCGAAGGCCTTGCGGACGGGTTCGAGCAGTCCGGTGTAGGTGGCCGGGTTGGACCGGCGGGAGCCCTTGATGGCCGTCTGGTCCACCACCACCACGCCCTCGCGGCCGGCGACCGAGCCGTTCACCAGCGAGCTCTTGCCGGACCCGGCCACGCCGGTGACGGCCACCAGCACGCCCAGCGGGATGTCGACGTCCACCCCGCGCAGGTTGTTCGTGTCCGCCCCGCGCACCTCGAGGGCCCCGGTGGGCCGGCGGACCGCGTCCTTGAGCCGGGCCCGGTCGTCCAGGTGCCGTCCCGTCAGGGTGTCCGAGGCGCGCAGCCCGGCGAGGTCGCCCTGGTAGGTGACCCGTCCGCCCCCCGCGCCGGCGCCGGGGCCGAGGTCCACCACGTGGTCCGCGATCGCGATCGTCTCGGGCTTGTGCTCGACGACCAGCACGGTGTTGCCCTTGTCCCGCAGCTCCAGCAGGAGCCGGTTCATCTTCTCGATGTCGTGCGGGTGCAGGCCGATGGTGGGCTCGTCGAAGACGTAGGTGACGTCCGTGAGGGACGAGCCCAGGTGCCGGATCATCTTGGTGCGCTGGGCCTCGCCGCCGGAGAGCGTCCCGGCCGGCCGGTCCAGGCTCAGGTAGCCCAGGCCGATCTCCACGAAGCCGTCCAGGGTGTCCACGAGGGCCTGCCGCAGCGGGGCCACCGAGGGCTCGTCGAGCTCCCGGACCCACTGCGCGAGGTCGGAGACCTGCATCGCGCACACGTCCGCGATGTTCTTCCCCCGGATCAGCGAGGACCGCGCCTCGGGCGCCAGCCGCGTGCCCCCGCACTCCGGGCAGGTGGCGAACGTGACCGCCCGGTCCACGAACCGGCCGATGTGCGGCTGCATGGCCTCGCGGTCCTTGCTCAGCATGGAGCGCTGGATGGACGGGATGAGCCCGAGGTAGGTGAGGTTGATGCCGTCGACCGAGATCTTCGTGGCCTCCCGGTAGAGCAGGTCGTGGCGCTGGCGCTTGGTGAACCGCTTCACCGGCTTGTCCAGCGGGAAGTAGCCGGCCCCGCCGTAGATGCGCCCGTACCAGCCGTCCATGCTGTAGCCGGGCACCAGGATGGCGCCCTCGGCCAGGGTGCGCTCCTCGTCCACGATCGCGGTGAGGTCGAAGTCCGTCACCGCCCCGCGGCCCTCGCAGTGCGGGCACATCCCGCCGAGCCGGTTGAAGGTCGCCTTCTCCGCGATCGTCCTCCCGCCGCGCTCCACGGTGATGGCACCGGAGGCGGAGACCGAGGGGACGTTGAAGGAGTACGCGTTGGGCGGGCCGATGTGCGGCTCCCCCAGCCGGCTGAACAGGATCCGCAGCTGGGCGTTGACGTCCGTGGCCGTGCCCAGGGTGGACCGCGGGTCCGAGCCCATCCGCTCCTGGTCCACGATGATCGTGGTCGTCAGGCCCTCGAGCACGTCCACGTCCGGGCGGTCCATGGTGGGCATGAACCCCTGGACGAAGCTCGAGTACGTCTCGTTGATCAGCCGCTGCGACTCCGCCGCGATCGTGCCGAAGACGAGCGAGCTCTTGCCGGACCCGGAGACGCCCGTGAACACGGTGAGCCGGCGCTTGGGCAGGTCCAGGGCGAGGTCCTTGAGGTTGTTCTGCCGCGCCCCGACCACGCGCAGGGTGTCGTGGCGGTCGGCCGGGTGGACGGGGGCGGACGGTGGGGTGCTGCTCACCCGGCTCATCCTGCCACGGCCCGGGCCCGGACCGCAGTCCCGGGACCTGGCGGGACGACTCTGGCCAACGGCACGGGCCCGTGTGATCCTGTGGACCATGGAGACGGATACCGCTGCCAGCTTCGACCAGACCACCGAACGCCTCCCGGCCCACCAGGAGGGGCCCCCGCCCCGGCCGCACGTGGAGGCCTACCGGGCCGCCTCGAACGCGCTGGCCCGCGTCTGCTCCCGGATCACCGACTGGGAGGCCCCGGGGCTCGGTGAGTGGACCGTCCGCGACCTGGCCGGGCACGTGGACCGGGCGCTCGTCAACGTCACCGCCTACCTCGAGGCCGGCACGGAGCCGGGGGCGCCGTTCGTGGAGGGGCCCGTGGCGTACTACCGAGCCTTCTGGGGCCGGCACGACGACGAGGGCGTCGCCGAGCGCGGCCGCCTCGCCGGGCAGGCCCTCGGCGAGGAGCCGGCCATCACGATCGAGCGCGACCGCGTGCTGGCCCAGGCCGTGGTGGACCGCACCCCGGACGACGCCCGGCTGCGCACGCCCGTGGGCACCATGACCCTGGCGGGGTACCTGCCGACCCGCACGTTCGAGCTGGCCGTGCACACCGCCGACCTGGCCCGCGCCACGGGGCAGGAGGTCCCCTCGTCCCTGGACGCGGCGTGGCCGGAGGTCATCCGCCTGGCCGCCGAGCTGGCGATCGAGAACGGGCAGGCGGTCGACCTCGTCATGGCCATCACCGGCCGCGGCACGCTGCCCGAGGGGTTCACGGTCCTCTAGTCCGGGCCGGTCGTGGCGTAGCCTGCGGCAGGGACCGGCCGGCGCCCCCACGGGCGCCGGGGACGCCGACCGAAGGAGCACCGTCATCACCGCCGCACACTTCCGGGTCGGGGACCGGGTCGCCGTCCTCGCGGGCCACCGGCGCTTCCCCCGGGCCTCGTACGCGACCGTCGAGCGGGAGACCCGGCACCACTGGGTGGTCGACGGCGTCCGCTACCTCAAGTCCACCGGACTGGAGGCCGATCCCCCGGCGTCGATGCCGCCCGCGCGGCTCGTGGGGGCCGACGACCGGTGGGCGGCCGAGCTCGTCGCGCGGCAGTCCCGCAGCGCCCTGCTCACCCGGCTCGAGGACGCCACCGAGCACCTGGGCGGCCACCCCGCCGACCGGGAGGCGGCGCTCGCCGTCCTGGAGGCGGCCCGGTCCTACCTCGCCGCGCTCGACGGGGAGCCGGCGCCGGAGGCCCGGCCGGTGCCCCGGGAGGCCCGGGCCACGGGGGTGCCGGACGCCGCGACGGCCCCCGAGGAGCACGGGCGCCGTCCCTGAGGACGGCCTGGGCCGTCCGGAGTCAGCCCTCGGTGTGCAGGGAGAAGATGATGCCGTGCCCGCCCGGCCAGGTGGCCGTGAGCCGGCGCGCCTCGGCGAGGTGCTCCGATCCGGGGTCCTCTGGGCTGGCCACCACGCGGTGCACCTGCACGCGACCGGCCCGCTCGGGCGCCGGTCCCAGCACCGTCACGCTCACCTCGTTCGGCTCGTGGCCGATGTACTGGCCGTCCTCGGCGTACAGGTGGGTCTCGGCCTGCTGCTGCTCCCCCTCCAGGGCGCGCAGGAAGCAGGCGGTCGCCACGGGGTCGGCCATGGCGTCGTACACCCAGCGCCGGCCGAGCACGGAGTGGTCCACGGTGCCCAGCAGGTAGGGCTCGGCGCCCTCGAGGGGCGCGGCGCGGTAGGACAGCGGGACGTGGAGCACCGCCTCCTGGCCGGCCCGCCGGAGCAGGTGCGCCTCGATGCCGACCTCGCCCTCGGGGTCGTCGAAGCGGTAGGCCCCGACCTTCTCGAGCTCACCCTCCCCGGACCAGGGCTGCTGGGACAGCCAGGAGCCGAGCAGGTCCATCTTGGAGGGAACGAGGGTCGCTTGGTAGACGGTCGCCATGCGGGCCAGTCTACGGGCGGCTAGATCCGGGCCGCGAGGCGGGTGGCCTGCTCGATCGCCCGGCGAGCGTCCAGCTCGGCGGCCACGTCGGCCCCGCCCACGAGGACGACGTCGGCCCCGGCGGCCACGAGCGGGGCGTGCAGGTCCCGCCGGGAGACCTGGCCCGCGCACACGACGACGTCGTCCACCGCCAGCACGCGCGGGACCCCGTCCACCTCGAGGTGCAGGCCGGCGTCGTCGATCCGCACGTAGCGGGCGCCCGTGACGAACTCGACGCCGCGGGCGCGCAGCGTGGCCCGGTGCACCCAGCCGGTGGTGCGCCCCAGGCCCGCGCCCATCGGCGTCGCCCTGCGCTGCACCAGGTGCACCCGCCGGGGCGGCGGTGCCGGGCGCGGCGTGGTGAGCCCGCCCCGGCCGGCGAAGTCCGGGTCCACGCCCCACTGCGCCTGCCAGTCCGCCAGCGCCGGTCCCCGGCCGCCGTCGCCGGGCTCGGACAGCAGCCCGGCCACGTCGAAGCCGATGCCCCCGGCCCCGATCACGGCCACGCGCTCGCCGCAGCGCACCCGCCCGGCCACGACATCCGGATAGGCGTGCACTTCCGGCCGGTCGATGCCGGGCAGGTCCGGCTCGCGCGGCACCACGCCGGTGGCCAGGACGACCCGGTCGTAGCCGCCCGCGAGCAGCTCCGCCGCGTCCACGGCGTGGCCGAGCCGCACGTGCACGCCCGTCTCCCCCAGGCGGACGGCGAAGTAGCGCAGGGTCTCGGCGAACTCCTCCTTGCCCGGGATCTCCCGGGCCAGGCGGAATTGCCCGCCGATCTCCGCCCCGGCCTCGAAGAGGTCCACGCGGTGACCACGGGCTGCCGCCTCGGTGGCGGCGGCCAGGCCCGCCGGGCCGGCGCCCACGACGGCGATGCGGCGCCCCGCCGCCGGCGCCGCCCGGTGCGCCCGTGGCAGTGCGGGCGCGGCGGGAGCCGGGGCGAGGGGCAGCAGCGGACGGTCCGGCAGGGGCGGGAACGCCGGGTCCGTCTCGCGGCCGGCCCGGGGGTTGACGAGGCACGTCGCGGGCCGGCCCTGGAAGGCGTGGTCGAGGCAGGCCTGGTTGCAGGCGATGCACGTGTTGATGCGCTCCGGGGTCCCGGCGGCGGCCTTCGCCACCCACTGCGGGTCGGCCAGCAGGGGCCGGGCCATCATGACGAGGTCGGCGTGCCCGGCCGCCAGGACCCGCTCGGCGGTGTCCGGCATGTTGATGCGGTTCGCGGCGGCCACGGGGATGGTCACCACCTCGCGGACGCGGCGGGTGAAGTCGGTGAAGGCGGCCCGCGGCACGGACGTGGCGATGGTCGGCACCCGGGACTCGTGCCAGCCGATCCCGGTGTCCAGCAGGTCCGCCCCGGCGGCCTCGAGCTCGCGGGCGAGGTCGAGGACCTCGGCGAGGGTCTGGCCCTCGGGGACCAGGTCCACCACGGACAGCCGGAAGGCGATGAGGAAGTCCGGGCCGGCCGCCGCGCGGATCCTCCGGACGACCTCGGTGGCCACGCGCCGGCGCCGCCGGGCGGACCCACCCCAGGCATCGGTGCGGTGGTTGGTGCGCGGGGCCAGGAACTCGTTGACGAGGTAGCCCTCGGAGCCCATGACCTCCACCCCGTCGTAGCCGGCCGCCCGCGCGAACCCCGCGGCGCGCACCACGTGGCGCACCGTGCGCTCCACGGCACCGGACGAGAGCCGGCGCGCCGTGAACGGGGTGATCGGCGCCCGTGACCGGTCCGGCCCGGCGGCCAGCGGGTGGTATGCGTAGCGGCCGGCGTGCAGCAGCTGGAGGGCGATCCGCCCGCCCTCGGCGTGCACCGCCTCGGTGACCATCCGGTGCGCGCGGGCCTCGCGCCACGAGGACAGGGTGCCGGCCCCCGGGGTGAGCCGGCCGGTCCGGTCCGGCGCGACGCCGCCGGTGATGATGAGGCCCACTCCCCCGTGTGCCCGTTCGGCGTAGAAGGCCGCCAGCCGGGGCGCGTCCCGGGGCTCGTCCTCCAGGCCCACATGCATCGAGCCCATGACCACCCGGTTGGCCAGGCGCAGCGGGCCGACCGTGACGGGCCGGAACAGGTGGGGGTAGGCGGTGGCGGGGCGGTCCGGGACGGGACGGCCGGCGGTCGGAGCGGTCATGCCCGGAATACTACTCGCGGGTAACTTCCGTGTCCGCCCCCGGCTCCGCCCCCGCCGGTTCCTCAGCCGCGCCGCCGGTCCACCGGAAGGTGCCGGTCCCACCAGCGCAGCACGTGCTCGAAGCGCGCCCGGCGGTGCCACGGGGTCCCGGAACGGGACAGCTCGTGGTCCTCGCCCGGGAAGACGAGCAGCTCGGCCTCCACCCCGCGCGCCCACAGCCCCTGGTAGTACCGCTGGGCGTGCTCGATCGGGCAGCGCAGGTCCTGTTCCGAGTGGATGACCAGGGTGGGGGTGCGCACGCCGTCCACGTGCCGCATCGGGTTCTGCGCGCGCACCTGCTCCGGGTCGGTGCCGAAGTACTGCGGCGTGAAGAACCAGCCGATGTCGCTCGAGCCCAGGGCCGAGTCCGGGTCCAGGAAGCCGCGCTCGACGATCGCCGCGGTGAAGCGGTGGTCGTGGGCGGTGATCCAGGCGCTCATGTAGCCCCCGTAGGACCCGCCCATGATGCCCAGCCGCTGTCCGTCCAGCTCGCCGGTGCCGGCGGCGCCGAACTCCGCCAGCGCGCCGTCGAGGAAGCCCAGCAGGTCCTCGCGGTCCACGGTGCCCAGCCGGCCGCGGATCGCGGCCCCGTGCGCCGCCCCGTAGCCGTTCGAGCCGCGGGGGTTGCACATGACCACGGCGTACCCGGCCGCCACGAGCACCTGCGTCTCGTCGAACCAGGACCACGTGTACTGCGCGTAGGGGCCGCCGTGGACGGTCAGCAGCACCGGGTGCGGGCCCGGGCCCGGCGGCACGAAGACCCAGCCGTGCACGGCGCCGCCGTCCACGGGGTACTCCCGTTCCCGGCCGGCCACGGGCGCCAGCTCCTCGCGCCAGGAGGCGTTGGGGTCGAACAGCGCGGTCAGCCCCGTGCCCCGGTGCTGGAGGCCGACGACGCCCGGGGACTGCTCCGTCGTGTAGGACACCGCCAGCGTGCCCCCGGCCTCCGACGCCCCCCGCACCTCGCCGCGGCCGTCCACGAGGACCTCGGGGTGGCCGTGGTGGGACATCCACACCAGCACGGTGCGGCCGCGGTGCTCGGCCAGCGCCAGCACGTTGTCCTGCCCGGAGGGCTGCAGCGGGCCGGCGGAGCAGTCCATCGACTCCGGGTCCGTGAGCAGGCGGGGCTCGAGGGTGGGCGCCGGGCGCTCCCAGCCCGTGGTCGCGTCCCGCACGGCGGTGGGCGCCGGCACGGCGTGGACTCCCGTGTTGGCGGCCACGAACTCCAGCCCGGTCGCGCCCAGGCGCACCCCCTGCAGGTACAGCCACTCGCCGTTGCGGGACACGCACGGCGCCGAGAAGGACACCTCCGCGGCGGTGCCGCCGGCCACGAGGCGGACCGCGCCGTCGTCGGGGTGCGCCGGGTCCGCGGTCCGGGCGTCCACCATCGCGACGGCGGTGCGCAGGTCCAGTCCGGACCCGGCCGCCGGGGTGGTGGTGAAGAAGACGTGGCGGCAGTCCGCGGCGTACACCGGGTCGGTGGCCTCCCGCTCGCCGCCGGTGAGCTGCCGGGCGGGCGGCACGGCCGCGTCGTGCCGGGCCGTGCTGCCGGCGCGGCCGACGTCCTCGCCGGCCGGCGCCACGGCACGGCCGCGCGGGGCGAACACGGGCTCGGCGTCGGCGTCCGGCACCGGGAGCTCGAACAGCTGGGCGCGCTGGTCCACGGTGTAGCCGCGGCCGTTGACGCGGTGGTCCGGGCCCGTGAGCAGCCGCGGGTCCTCCTGCCCGGGCCCCACGTCGGCCAGGGTGCCGTAGCGGCCCGGCTCCGGGACGGGGGCGCTGAACACGATCCAGGCCGAGTCCGGCGACCAGTTGAACTGCCTGACGCCGAGGGGGCGGTCGGTGACCACGCGCGCCTCGCCACCGGCCAGGGGCAGGATCGCGAGCTGGGGCGCCGAGTCCGCCGGGGAGCCGCCGTCGCCGGAGCCGGGGGCCGGCGCGCGCAGGAAGGCCACGAGGCGTCCGTCCGGGGAGACGCGGGGGGACGAGTCCCGGTAGCCGCGGGTGAGCCGCCGCGGCGGCGCGGAACGGTCCGTGGCGACGAGCCACAGCTGGCCGGTGTAGCCGTCCGTGGCGAAGTCCGGCCTCGTGGTGGCCACCACGAGGCGGCGCCCGTCCGGGGTGAGGGTGGGCACGCCGGTCGTCGTGATGAGGTCGAGCTGCTCTGGTCGCATGTCCATAACCTACGTTGTCGGATGCGGGGTGAGGAGGCAGGATGGGGGCAGGACGCAGCCGGCGGGAGGCCACGATGCTCGAGTGGGTGGGGGACAACCTCTGGGCCCTGTGGCTGGCCCTGGCCGTCGTCTTCGCGGTGGTCGAGGTCTTCGTCCTGGACCTCGTGTTCCTCATGCTCGCCGCCGGGGCGGCCGCCGCCCTCGCCGCCGCCCTCGCCGGCGGGGAGACCTGGCTGCAGATCACCCTGTTCTCCGCCGTCTCCCTGCTCATGCTCGCGGCCGTGCGCCCCACGGCCCTGCGGCACCTGCGGAAGGGACCACCGGACCAGCTGACCAACGTCGACACCCTGCCCGGCCGGACGGCGATCGTCCTCGAGGACACCGGCGCGACCGCCGGACTCGCCAAGGTGGACGGCGAGACGTGGACCGCCCGCTCGGCCACGGGGGCCGTGATCCCGGCCGGGGCCGAGGCGGAGGTCGACCGCGTGGAGGGGGCCACGCTCGTCATCCACCCGCGGCCGGTCATCGACTGGGAGTCCGGCGCCCCCGGACTGCCCGGCGGCGCCTGAGCCGCCCGCAGCATCCACACCAGCAGGCGGCCGCAGGCCGCAGGAGGGAGCACCGTCCGTGGAAACCATCATCGTGCTCGCCGTGGTCGCCGTCCTGGTGGCCATCGTGCTCATCCGGGCCGTCCGGATCGTCCCCCAGGCGCGGGCCGGCATCGTGGAGCGGCTCGGCAAGTACCAGCGCACCCAGGGGGCCGGGCTCACGCTCATGGTGCCGTTCATCGACCGGATGCGCCCGCTCATGGACATGCGCGAGCAGGTCGTGTCCTTCCCGCCGCAGCCGGTCATCACGGAGGACAACCTCGTGGTGTCCATCGACACGGTGGTCTACTTCCAGGTCACCGACGCGAAGGCCGCGACCTACGAGATCAACAACTACATCCACGCCGTGGAGCAGCTCACCACCACCACCCTGCGCAACGTGGTGGGCGGCATGAACCTCGAGGCGGCCCTGACCAGCCGCGACTCGATCAACAACCAGCTGCGCGGCGTCCTGGACGAGGCCACCGGCAAGTGGGGGCTGCGGGTCTCCCGCGTGGAGCTCAAGGCGATCGACCCGCCCCACTCGATCCAGGACTCGATGGAGAAGCAGATGCGCGCCGAGCGCGACCGCCGCGCTGCCATCCTCACCGCCGAGGGCACCAAGCAGGCCGAGATCCTCACGGCCGAGGGCGAGCGGCAGGCGGCGATCCTCGCGGCGGAGGGTGACGCGCAGGCGCGGATCCTGCGCGCCAACGCCGAGGCGGAGGCGATCCACGTGGTGTTCGAAGCCATCCACGAGGGACGCCCGGACCCGGAGCTGCTCGCCTACCAGTACCTGCAGGTGCTCCCGAGGATCGCCGAGGGCGAGGCGAACAAGCTGTGGGTGATCCCCGCGGAGTTCACGGAGGCGCTGGGACGGATGGGCGCGGCCTTCGCCGGGCCGTCCGGGGGTCCCGGCGCGGGGGCGGACGACGGCGGCCGGGACCGCGGAGGCACGGACCCCGCCGGCCCGGGCCGGCCGCGACCGGAGCGCGATCCCCTGCCCACGACCGCCGCCGCGCTGGGCGAGTCCGGCCGGGGCGTTCCCCTGGCCGACACCCCCCTCGAGGAGGCCCTCGCGCCGCCTCCCCTGCCCGGCGAGGAGCCGTCCGAGACCGCCGAGCGGGCCCTGAGGGCCGCCACGGAGCCGGCCGCGGACCCGGCCCCCGGCGCGGCCGGCGGGAACAAAGACGCTCCCTGAGGCGTTGGCATCCCCGGAGCAGGACCCCCACCCCCGGCCGACCGGTAGACTGGTGGGTCGACGTCGTACCGCCCCACGAGGGGGCCGGAAGGAGACCGAATGAGCGATCGCAGCCTGCGGGGCATGCGCTTGGGCGCCCAGTCCATGGAGTCCGAGGCGGGAGTGGAGCCCGCTCCGCGCCAGCGGGTGGAGTACCGCACCGAGGACGGCGAGCAGGTCTTCGTGATCTTCGCCACCGACGCGGAGATCCCCCCGACCTGGACCTCGAAGACCGGCAAGGAGGCGTTCCTGGTCGACGGCGAGAAGCCGGACGAGAGCGACGCCAAGCCGGTCCGCACCCACTGGGACATGCTGCTGGAGCGCCGCAGCATCGAGGAGCTCGAGGAGACCCTCGAGGGCCAGCTCAACAAGCTGCGCGAACGCCGCGGCGAGAAGACGGGCGGCTGACCCGGCCGCTCCGCACCCCCCGACGCACGAGACGCCCGCATCCGACCGGATGCGGGCGTCTCGTGCGTCCGGGCGGGGACGCCGGGGGCGAGGTGGGTCAGAGGCCCAGCCGGCCCTTCAGGATCGACCAGCGGGCGGCCAGGCCCCAGCGCGTCACGGAGGCGACCGCCTCGGTGACGATGTTCCCGCTCATCTTGGACTCCCCGTACTCGCGCTCCACGAAGGTGATCGGCACCTCCACGATGCGCTTGCCGAGCCGGGCGGTGCGGAAGGTCATGTCCACCTGGAAGCCGTACCCCTTGGACTGGACGTCGTCGAGGTCGATCGCGCGGAGGGTGTCCGCGCGGTAGGCGCGGTAGCCCGCCGTGACGTCGGTGAGCTTCAGGCCGAGCATGATGCGCGGGTACAGCGAGCCGCACGCGGAGATCAGCTTGCGGTGGGCCGGCCAGTTGACCATCTTGCCCCCGGGCACCCGGCGGGAGCCGATGACGAGGTCGGCCCCGTCCACGGCCTCGAGCAGGCGCGGCAGCTGCTCGGGCTGGTGCGAGCCGTCCGCGTCCATCTCCACGAGCACGTCGTAGCCGCGCTCGAGCCCCCAGTGGAACCCGGCGATGTACGCCCCGCCGAGGCCGTTCTTCTGGGTCCGGTGCAGCACGTGGACCTGGGGGTCGGAGGCGGCCGCGCGGTCGGCCCACTCCCCCGTGTCGTCCGGCGAGGCGTCGTCCACCACGAGCACGTCGGACTCCGGCACGGCCACGCGCAGCCGGTCGAGCGTGCGGGGCAGGGACTCGATCTCGTTGTACGTGGGGATGATCGTGAGCGTGCGCATGCTGGGGTGGTTCCTCCGGGTCGTCCGTGGGCATCGGCGGTCAGGTAGCAGTCAAGTATAGGGGGGCGCTCCGGTCCGGCCCGGGCGCCCGCGGTCGGGTCGCGCGGGGCCGGACCGGCGGGTCAGGGGCGCTCCAGCGGGGCGTCGGCGGAGCGGTACAGCACCTCGCCGTCCACCACGGTGGCCAGGCAACGCGGGGCGGCGGTGCCCTCCTCGAGCACGGGCAGGAGGGGCGTGCCGGCCCGGGCGTCGGTGCTCCAGGCGGCCACGCGGCCGTCCGGGGCCTGCACGCTGAGGGCCTCGGTGGCCCACAGCGCGAAGGTGGCCGGGGCCGAGGGCGCGAGGCGGCCGGCCGCGGCGTGGGCGCCCGCGGCGGCCGCGGGCAGGGCGCGCAGCCCGGCGCGCGTGGCCGCGGCGAAGCCGGCCCGCGCGGAGATCCGCTGGGCGGGGTCCTCGTGCTCGAGGCAGGCGCGGATGCCCGCCCACGGGTCCGCCCCGTCGGCGCCGGTGCCGCTGCCCAGCGCCACCGGCACGCCCGCCGCGAGCAGGGAGGCCACGGGGGACGCAACGCGCCCGCCGGGAGCGGGGGCCACCGTGACGGAGGCGCTGGTGCGGGCGAGCACCGCCACGGCCTCCGGGTCCACCGGGCCGTTCCACGCCACGCGGTGGCGGGCCCGGCCGGTCGCGGCAGGGCCCTGCGCCTCCTCGGCGGCCTTCAGGGCGGAGACGACGGCGGCGAGGGCGTCGCCGTCCCGCGGGAGCAGGTAGGCCTGGACTCCCGCCGCGGTGGCGGCGGCGAGGAAGCCGGTGGTCCGCGCCGCGTCCAGCCCCTCCGGCCCCACGACGGCGGCCAGGCCGGCCATCGGCCCGGCTCCCCCGGCGTCCCGCGGGGACGGCACGACGGCGGCGGCCGCCTCCTCGGCCGAGGACGGCACGCGGTCCGGTCCCACGGCCGGGTAGCACACCGTGCGGTCGCCCGCGCGGTGCGCACCGGCCAGCGCGTCGTCCGGACCGGGGCCGCCGACGGTGGCGGACAGGAACACGCCATGGGCCGCGGGGGCGCCCGGGCCGGCGCCCGGGGCCAGGGAGTCCACGAAGGCCGGGGCCACGAGGGCGCCGTCGAGGTCCACGACCTCCCAGCCCGCCCCGGAGCGGGAAAGCATCTGCGCGGCCGTGTCATCGGCCCCCACCCAGGCGATCGACCCGCCGTCCACGAGCATCGCCGTGGCGTAGGGATCGGCCGTGGAGTGGAGGGTGCCGTTGACGTAGAGGGTGCTCATCCGTCCAGCGTATCCACACTGGAGTACGCCACCACGCCGCGCCGGACGAGATCCACGGCACGCTGGCACTGCCGCGGCAGCCCGGGGTGCCCCGGGACCTTGGAGAGCTGGTCGAGCAGGTCGATGACCTGCCGGGCCCAGCGCACGAAGTCCCCGGGGGCCAGGTCGGTGCCCTTGAGCGCGTCCCGCAGGTTCCGGCCCCGCGCCCAGCGGTGGATCGGCCAGACGAGGCCCGGATCGGGCTCGGGGGTCGGCTCGAGCTGGGCTGCGCGCTCGGCCAGCTGCAGCTCGTACCAGTGCCCGGCGGCCTGCTCCAGCACGTGCTGCAGCCGGGCGCTGGGCATCTGCGGCACGCCGACGGACTCGTCCCCCTTCGCCTGGTAGACGAGCAGGGCGGCCAGGCCCGCGAGCTCCTCCGGGTCCAAGTCGCGCGCGAGCCCGTCCTCCAGCAGCAGCGAGGTCAGCAGGTCCCGCTCGCCGTAGATGCGCCGCAGGGTCTGCCCCGCGGGCGTCACGCCCGGTGCCGCGTCCGTCCCGGACACCGCGCCGGCCTCCGCCGCGGCGGCGTCCACGTAGCCGTACGTGGCCAGCAGCCCGACGAGGCGGTCGAAGGCGCGGGCGATGGTGTTCGTCCGCCCGGCGATGCGAGCCGAGAGCTGGTCCACCTCCCGGCGCAGCCGCCACCACCGCTCCGCCCAGCGGGCGTGCTCCTCGCGGTCCTTGCACCCGTGGCAGGGGTGGCGCTCCAGCTGCCGGCGCAGCTCCTCCACCCGCTCGGCGGAGCCCTCGTCCCGGAACCGGAACCCCGCCGGCGTGCGCCCCCCGGGGGCCGGCCGGTGCTCCCGCACCGCCGCGCGCATGGCGGCGGCGATGTCCTTGCGCTGCGTGGGCGTCTTGACCTGGATGTTCTGGGGCAACCGGGCCCCGGCCACCGGGTCCACGGGCTCGTCCACGTCCTCCGCGCTGATCCGGCGCAGCTGGGCCTGCTCGGTGATCACGCCCACGCGGGGATTGGCGGGGTTGCCGGCCGGGAACACCACGACGGCGGTGCCCAGCCGGCGCGGTCCGCGCACCTCGATGACGTCCCCGGGCTGCAGGCCCGCGAGCGACTCGCGCACCGCGCGCTGCCGGGCGCGGTGGCGTCCTTTCGAGGAGTCCTTCTCCGCCTCGGAGAGCTCCTTGCGCAGCCGCGCGTATTCCGTGAAGTCCCCGAGGTGGCACGTCATCGACCGCTCGTAGCCGGCGAGGGACTCCTCGCGGCTGCGCACCTCGCGGGCGAGGCCCACGACCGAGCGGTCGGCCTGGAACTGCGCGAAGGAGGACTCGAGGATGGACCGGGACCGCTCGAGCCCGAACTGCGCGATGAGGTTGACGGACATGTTGTACGTCGGCCGGAAGGAGGAGTTGAGCGGGTAGGTGCGGCGCGAGGCCAGGCCGGCGACGGCGGCCGGGTCCAGCCCCGGGCGCCACAGGACCACGGCGTGTCCCTCAACGTCGATGCCGCGCCGGCCGGCGCGGCCCGTGAGCTGGGTGTACTCCCCCGCCGTGATGTTCACGTGCGCCTCGCCGTTGAACTTCTCGAGCTTCTCGATGACCACGGTGCGCGCGGGCATGTTCACCCCGAGCGCCAGGGTCTCGGTGGCGAACACGACCTTGACGAGGCCGGCGCCGAAGAGCTGTTCCACGACCTCCTTGAACGGCGGCAGCATCCCGGCGTGGTGCGCGGCGAAGCCGCGGGACAGCCCGTCCCGCCAGCCCCAGAACCCCAGCACGTCCAGGTCCTCGGGCGGCAGGGACTGCGCGGCCTCGTCCACCACGGCCTGGATGCGCTGCTTCTCCCCCGGCGTGGTGAGGTCGAGCCCGGCCCACAGGCACTGCTCGACCGCGCCGTCGCAGCCGGCCCGGGAGAACACGAAGGTGATGCACGGCAGCAGGCCCTCGCGCTCCAGCGACCTGACCATGCCCGGGCGCGAGACGCGCAGGTCCCGCCCCGCGCCCACGCCCGGTGCCTCGTGCCGGCCCCCGGCCGGTCCGGGACCGCCGGAACCGCCGCCGCCGTACCGGGTGGTGGTCGCCTCCTCCCGGCGCCCCGCGGCCGGGGCGCCGGCGCCACGCCCGCCCCGGCCACCCGAGCGGGGGCCACCGCGGCCCCGGCCCCGGGGCCCGCCGCCGCGCCCGCCGCGGGCCGGGCCGCGGCCCGGTCGGCCCCAGTCGCTGCGCTCCTCGCGGCGGCGCTGGTCCTCGGCGAGCCGGGCGAGCTCGGGGTTGAGCACGAGCTGGCCGGACCCGGGCGCGGGGCCGCCGTCGGGCCCCTCCGGCTCCCCGGGGTCCCGCACGGGGGTGTCCGGGCCGATCTCGTCGAAGGCCACCTCCGTGGCGAACAGGTCGTACAGCTGCGTCCCGGCCATCACGTACTGCCACAGGGGCACGGGCCGGTGCTCGGAGACCACCACGGCGGTGGACCCGCGCACCGTGTCCAGCCAGGCGCCGAACTCCTCGGCGTTGGACACGGTGGCCGAGAGGGAGACCAGCTGCACGTGCTCGGGCAGGTGGATGATGACCTCCTCCCACACGGCGCCGCGAAAGCGGTCGGCGAGGTAGTGCACCTCGTCCATCACCACGTAGCCGAGGTTCGCGAGCGTGTCCGAGTCGGCGTAGAGCATGTTGCGCAGCACCTCGGTGGTCATCACGACGACCTCGGCATGGGAGTTGACGGCCGTGTCCCCGGTGAGCAGCCCCACCCGCTCCGCGCCGTAGGTGGCCACGAGGTCCTGGTACTTCTGGTTGCTCAGGGCCTTGATGGGGGTCGTGTAGAACGCCTTCTGACCGGCCGCCAGGGCCAGGTGGATGGCGAACTCGCCCACCACGGTCTTGCCCGCGCCGGTGGGGGCGGCCACGAGCACGCCGTTGCCGGCCTCCAGCTCGCGGCACGCCTCGAGCTGGAAGGGGTCCAGGGGGAAGCCGAGGGTCGCGGTGAAGCGCCCCAGCTCCGTCCTCGCCTCGGCCGCGCGGCGCCGGGCGGCGGCGTAGCGCTCCGCGGGGCTCGGCTGGCCGGTGGTGTCGTCCGCGGTAGGTGCCATGGGGTCAGCCTAGGACATCGTGCCGCGGCCCGGACGGGCGGCGTACCCGGGGGCGCGCCGCGGCACCGCCCGGCGCGGCGGCCGGCTCAGAGCTCGGACAGCGGGGTGGGCCCGGAGCCCAGGTAGTCCTCGGTCTCGCGGTCCTCGCGCGCCCGCCGCCGCGCGCGGCGCCGGTCGTTGAGCAGGCAGACCACGATCGCCACGCCGAACAGCAGCACGAGCGGGACGGCGAGGTAGAACATCGTCATCGCGTCGGAGCCCGGCGCGGCGAGGGCCGCGACCAGGGCGATGAGGAACACCGTGATGCGCCAGTGGCGGATGATCTGCCGGCCCGGCAGCACGCCGAGCAGGTTGAGCCCCACCAGCACGACCGGCAGCACGAGCGCCGCCCCGAAGGCGAGGAACAGGCGCAGCACGAAGGGGATGTAGACGTCCGCGGTGATGACGTTGGCCGTGCCCTCCGGGGAGAGCCCGACGAAGAACTGGACGGCCTCCGGCAGCACGAGCCAGCCGAGCGCCACGCCGAGGACGAACAGCGGGACGGCGGCGGCGATGAAGCCCAGCGCGTACCGCTTCTCCTGCTTCCTCAGGCCGGGCACCACGAAGGCCCACAGCTGGTAGAGCCAGACGGGGCTGGAGATCACCAGGCCGATGAACAGGGCCACCTGCAGCATGATGTCGAAGGGCTGGCCGACGGCGCTGAAGGAGACGGTGACGATCCGCCCGCCCTGCGAGAGCCGGTGGACCGGGTCGATGAGGGCGGAGAAGAACGGCTGGTAGACGAGGAAGCCGGCGACGGTGCCGAGCAGGAGCCCGACCCCGGCGATGATGAGCCGGTTGCGCAGCTCCCGCAGGTGGTCCTTGAGGGGCATCTGCCCGTCCGGGTTCGCCTTGCGGGCGGCCCGGGCGCGCGGTCGGCGGCCGGCCTGGGGGGCGGTCGACATGGAGGCGGCGCCGCCCGGCTACTGCTGGTCGGTGGTGCCGGTCGTCCGGCCCTTGCGCGGGGTGTCGGCCGCGTCGTCGACGACGCGGCCCTCGACGGCCCCGGAGCCGTCGCGGGGGGTGCCCTGGGCGTTGGCGCCCTCGTCCTTCATCTGCTTGACCTCGGACTTGAAGATGCGCATCGACTGGCCGAGGTTGCGCGCCATGGCGGGCAGCTTCGGGGCGGCGAAGAGCAGCACCACGAGGGCGATGATGATGACGAGCTGCCATCCCTGGAGTCCGGCGAACATGGGGACGTCCTTTCGATTGACCGGTAGAAGTCTACGGCATCCCGGCGGCCGGCTCCGCGTCCGCGACGCCGTGGCCGGCCCGGGCCTCGGCCACCCAGGCGGTCACCGAGTCCACGAGCCAGTCCGGGGACAGCACGCGGAACTCCCCGCCGTGGCGGGCCGCCTGCGCGCGGGCGTAGTCGGCCGAGGCCAGGCGCACCTCGGCCACCACCGAGCCGTCCGCCAGCACCGCGGTCCGCTCGGGACGGAAGCCCTCGGCCAGGTCGCGGATGCGGTGGGCGAAGAGCACGTGCGCGGTCAGCTCGGTGCCGCGGGGCATGAACAGGGGCCCGTCGAGGGCCACCGCCCGGCCGGAGTGGACCTCCCCCGTCTCGCGCACGGCGGCGATGCGGTCGATGCGGAAGTTGCGCAGGCCGTCCTGCTGGCGGCACCACGCCTGGAGGTAGCCGTGGCCGCCCTCGGTGGTGATCCGCAGCGGCTCGACCTCCCGGACGGACTGCTCGTCCCGGCCCGCGGCGTGGTAGGTGATCTCCAGCACCCGCCGGTCGCGGGCCGCGGAGTGCAGGCGGCCGGCGAGGGCGGCGTGCGGGCCGAAGTCGAAGCGGGCGACGATCCCGTCGGCCGCGCGGGCGACCTCCGGTCCGGAGGCGGCCACGATCTTCTCCAGCGCGGTCCGGGCGGCCGACCGCTCGGACTCCGCCAGCCCGGGGATGCCCGCCGAGGCGCGCAGCCCCACCACCAGCGCGCCGGCCTCCGGCACGCTCAGCCGCAGCGGTCCGGAGAGGTCCTCGGCCTGCGTGATGCGCACCAGGCCGTCCTCGTCCAGGACGTCGAACTGCTCGCCGGCGAAGTAGCGCTCCGGCATGCCGCAGAAGCGCAGCTCGTCCAGGACCTGGTCGAGCTCCCGCGAGGAGACCTCCAGCCGGTCCGCCAGCTCGGCGCGGCTCATGGCCCCGCGCTGGTTGATCAGGCCGATGACGTCCACCATGGTGGCCACGCGGTCCCGGTCGCTGCGGCGGTTGCGGGTGCGCCGTGGTTCGGTGAGCTCGTACTCGGGCACCGGGAGCCGATGGGCCGCCAGGGCGCCGTCGAGCAGGCGCACGACGGCGTCCAGCACCCCGGGCGAGGAGTCCGGGACGCGGGCGGCGGGGCCGGCCGCGGCGACGGTCCCGGCCAGCTCCGCCGGCCGCGTGTACTCCAGGACGACGCGGTCCCAGCCGTCCGGGGTCCGCCCGGCGGGCTCGGCGCCCAGGCGCAGCGGGACCGCGCGGCCGGGGCGGAGGTGGAGGGTCACGGTGGCCGGTTCCCGCTCCCCGGAGACCAGGGCGTGCACGGGCCCCAGGTCCAGGTCCGCGGGGCGCGCCGGTGCCGGACGGCCGCCCGCGGCCACGGCCTGGGGCTCGGACTCCATCCGGGTCAGCCGGAACGTGCGCTGGTCCTGCCGGTCCAGGTCCCAGCCGATGAGGTACCAGACCCCCGTCGGGTTGGTCAGCGCCCAGGCCCGTACGGTGCGCCGTTCGGGGTGCCGGGCGCCGGCGGTGCGGTAGCGGAAGGCGACGACGGACTGGGCCCGCACCGCGTCCCCGAGGGCCGTCAGGGTGCGGTCCGCGTCCGCCAGCCGGGCCCCGAAGGACTCGTGGTCGGAGGCCGAGGTGGCGGCGAGCCAGTCCTCGCCGGCGTCGAGCCGGGCGAGGGCCCGGACCACGGCCCGGTCGACGTCCGAGCCCTGCCACGCAGAGCGGGCGCGCATGAGCGCCAGCCGCTCGGCGTTCGTGAAGTCGACGTGTGGCAGGTACATCCCGTCCTGGTCGATGCGGTAGCGCACCTCGTCCGGCTGCTCCGTCCGGTCGGCGCCCTCGGCCGGGGCCGCGGAGGTCTCCAGCGGGATCCCGATGTCCTTGAGCACCTCCTTGTCCCGCGAGAACATGCGCTCGAAGGCCTGCTCGGACGGCGCGGCGGCGTAGCCGTCCACGTAGCGGCGCAGGTAGTCCCGCGTCACGCCCGTGCGGCGGTGGGTGAGCAGCAGCCAGAGCAGGGAGACGATGCGTTCCGGGGCGGGCACCCTCGCGCCCGCCCCGGTCCCGGGCGACTCCGTCACGGCCCGGTCAGCGGACGTCGACGAGGTCCACGACGAAGATCAGGGTCTCCCCCGGGCCGATCTCGGCCCCGGCCCCGCGGTCGCCGTAGGCCAGGTGCGGCGGGATCTCCAGGCGGCGCCGGCCGCCCGGCCTCATGCCGATCAGCCCGTCGTCCCAGCCCTTGATGACCTGGCCCACGCCCACGGTGAACGGCAGCGGCTGGCCGCGGTTCCACGAGGCGTCGAACTCGGCGCCCGTGGACCAGGCGACGCCGACGTAGTGGCACTCGACGTTGTCGCCGGGCTGGACGGCCGGGCCGGAGCCCTCGATCAGGTCCTCGACGACGAGGTCCTGGGGCGGGTTCTCCCCCGGGAACTCGATCTCGGGACGGGAGCGGTCGTAGTTGCGCTGTCCGAAGGACATGGGCGAGTTCCTTCCATCTGGGGTGCCGTGCGGGGTGGTCGTCCGGCCATCCTACTGAAGGCCGGGGGCGCCTACTCGGAGGCGGCCGGGGACGGCTCGGCGGGGGCCTCGGCGGACCCGGAGGGCTCGGGCTGCTGGGCGGGCGGCATCGCGTGGAGGATGTCCACCACGAACACCATGGTCTCCTCCTGCAGCTCGTGGCCCTTCGAGTCGCCGTAGCCCAGCTCCGGCGGGACCACGAGCATGACCTGGGACCCGACCTTCTGCCCCTCGAGGCCCTGGGACCAGCCCTTGACGACCTGGTCGAGGGTGGTCCCGAACAGCTGGTCACGCGACCACGAGGAGTCGAACTCCTTGCCGTCCGACCACTTCACGCCCTTGTACTGGAGGGTGACGTAGTCCTGCGCGCCGACCTCCGGCCCGTCGCCCTGCCGCAGCGGCTGGACGACGAGCTTCCCGGGGGCCTGGCCCTCCGGCGTGGCGATCGAGGGCTCGCCCGTCTCCTCGTCGAGGGTCACGGCCGGCAGCGCGGGGTCGACGTCCTCGACCGGCTCGCCGGTGGCGCGCGCCGGCGTCGTCCCGGCGATGCGGAAGACCATGAGCTGGTCGGTGGCGCCCTGCCCGAGCTTCTCGGACGGCATGAAGAAGGCGACCTCGGCGCCGACGCGGTTCTGGTCGATCATGTTGTACAGGACGTCGTTGCCCTGCTTGAGGGAGTCGGTGAGGTGGACGGCCTCGGAGCCCTGCGTGAAGTTGTCGGCCGTGACCTCGCCCGTGGCCGGGTCCACCACGGCGGTCTGCACGAGCGCCACCTCCCCCGGCTCGATCTCCTCGCCCTCGCCCTCCTTCAGGACGCGGGCGGAGACCTCGGTGGCCTCGATCTCCCCGTCCACGGACACCTCGGGCGAGCCGTCCTCGGCCACGGTCAGGGACACCGGGGCCAGGGCCTCCTTGTCCCCGGCGCCGCGGGCCTCGGGCTGGGCGCAGCCGGCCAGCAGGAGGGCGCCGGCCAGGGCCAGGCCGAGGGGCGCCAGGGCGCGGCTGCGGCGCGGGGCGGGACGGGACGGGACGCGGGGGGTGAAGCCGGGCATGGGATCCTTCGGTAGTGCCGGGGGGGCCGTGGCGGGGGCGCGCGCGGGCCGGGGGCCGGGTGGCGACCCGGCCACCCTACCGTGCCACGTCGGGCTGGACGGACGCTGGACGACCGGCCGCCGGATCGTCCGCCGGACCGGTCTCCGGGCCCAGGGTGGCGAGGAGGGCGTCGAGCCGGTCCGAGGACGTCTGGAAGGGGTCCTTGGTGGTGACGGTCAGCAGCGGACGGTCGTTGAGCTTCAGGTGCGTCCAGTCCACCGAGTAGGCCTGGCCGGCCTCGCGGGCGGCCCGGATGAAGCGCCCCCGCAGCGCCGCCCGCGTGCTCGGCGGCGGGACGTCCACGGCGGCGCGGACGGCGTCGTCGTCGAGGAACCGGGCCGCGGCGCCGCGGGACTGCAGGAGCGAGAACAGGCCCCGCCCCGGGGTGATGTCGTGGTAGGACAGGTCCAGCTGGGCGAGCCGCGCGGCGTCCCAGCCGAGCCCGTGCCGCTCGCGGTACCGGGAGAGGAACCGCAGCTTGATGGCCCAGTCGATCTCCGTGTCGATCCCGGAGGGGTCCTGCCGCTCGACCGCGTCCAGGGCCCGCTCCCACAGGTCGAGCACGGCCGGGATCCGGTCGTGGTGGGCGCCGTGGCGCTGGACGAAGGCGGTCGCCCGCTCCAGGTAGTGGCGCTGCAGCTCCAGGGCCGAGCGCCGGCCGCCCGAGCGCAGGCCCAGGGCGGCGGTGCCGGTGGGGTCGTGGGAGACCTGGCGGATGGCGCGGATGGGGTTCTCCAGCTGGTGGTCGCCGAGGGCGGCTCCCGCCTCGATCATCCGCAGCATCAGGTCGGTGGCCCCGAAGCGCACGAGCTGGGTGGTCTCGGACATGTTCGAGTCGCCCACGATGACGTGCAGCCGGCGGTACTCCGCGGCGTCGGCGTGCGGCTCGTCGCGCGTGTTGATGATCGGCCGCGACCGCGTGGTGGCCGAGGAGATGCCCTCCATGACGTGGTCGGCGCGCTGGGAGAAGGCGAAGTGCGCCGCGGCCGGTCGGTCGCGGTCCACGCCCTCGGCGTCCGCCGCGGCGGCCGGGACCACGCGGCCGGCGCCGGCGAAGAGCTGGCGGGTGATGAGGAAGGGGATGAGCGCCTCGGAGAGCCGCCGGAACTCGGTGCGCCGGTTCAGCAGGTAGTTCTCGTGCGAACCGTAGGAGTGCCCCGCCGAGTCGGCATTGTTCTTGTACAGGTAGACGGTCCCGGTGAAGCCGTCCGCGGCCATCCGCCGCGAGGCCTGGTCGATGAGGTCCTGCATCATCAGCTCGCCGGCCTTGTCCACGGCCACGAGCTCGTCGAGGGTGGAGCACTCCGCGGTGGCGTACTCGGGGTGCGAGCCGACGTCCAGGTAGAGCCGCGAGCCGTTGGCGACGAACACGTTCGAGGACCGCCCCCACTCCACGACGGGGCGGAACAGGTAGCGCGCGACCTCCTCGGGCGTCAGCGGCCGGGTGCCGGGGTGCGAGTAGTGCACCCCGAACTCGGTCTCCACCCCCATGATCCTGCGGTCCACGGGGGCTACTGGCCGCCCTTCTGGACGAAGCCGCGCACGAACTCCTCGGCGTTGGTCTCCAGCACCGAGTCGATCTCGTCCAGCAGGCTGTCGAGGTCGGCCGCGCCGGACTGGGCGGTCCCGGACGAGGCGGCGGGCGTCGGCTCGGGCGCCGGGAGGTCCTCCTCGCGCTCGGAGCCGGACCCGCTGTACTGCTGTGGCATCGTTCCTCCTGGTGGTGTCGGGCTGGTCCCAGCCTACGCCCGCCCGTCGCGCTCGGCCGCGCCCAGCGCGGCCACCAGCCGGCCGAACGCGCCGGGGGCGGCGCCGTCGTCGAACACCCCGGCCGTCTGCCGCGCGGTGCCGGACAGGGGCTCGCGCTGGTGGAACCGGTGGAGCGGCCCCTGGCCGTCCTCGCGCAGCAGCAGGGTGTCCCAGCTGGCCCCGACCACGTGCCGCCCGAAGACGTCCACGGTCCGGCCCCGGGCCCAGGCCCGGGTGTCCGACGGCGGGGTGTCCACCGCCCGCAGGACGGTCTCCTCGGGCACGAGGGTCCGCATGGACCCTCGGCGCACCAGCGCGTGGTGCAGTCCCCGCTCCGGGCGCAGGTCCGCGTACTGCAGGTCCATCATCCCGAGCCGGGGGTCGTCCCAGGACAGCCCGTGGCGCTGCCGGTAGCCCTCCAGGAGCTGGTGCTTGGCCACCCAGTCCAGCCGGTCCGCCAGCGCCGCCGGGTCCGTCCGGAGCAGGTCCAGGACCCGCCGCCACGCCGCGAGGACGTCGGTCGTGGCCGGGTCGTCCATGCCGAACCGGGCCACGTGCGCCCCGGCCGCCTCGAGGTGGACCTCCATCAGGTCGACGCCCGTCAGCCGGCGCCCGTCTGCCAGCTCGACGGTGGCCCGCAGGGTGGGGTCGTGGCTGATCGCCTGGAGCGCCGCCACGGGGTCGCGCAGCTCCAGCACCGGGCAGGTGCCCAGCTCGATCATGGACAGCACGAGGGCGGTGGTGCCGCAGCGCAGCCACGTGGAGTACTGCGAGAGGTTGGCATCCCCGATGATGACGTGCAGTCGGCGGTAGCGCTCCTGGTCGGCGTGGGGCTCGTCGCGCGTGTTGACGATCGGGCGCCGGATGGTGGTCTCCAGCCCCACCTGCTCCTCGAAGAAGTCGGCGCGCTGGCTCACTTGGAATCCCGGGGTGCGGCCCGTCACGCCCAGGCCCACGCGCCCGGCACCGCACACGACCTGGCGGGCGGTGAAGAACGGCAGCAGGCGCGCGGCGAGCTCGTCGAAGTCGAGGGACCGGGCCACGAGGTAGTTCTCGTGGGCGCCGTAGGAGACGGACTTGTTGTCCGTGTTGTTCTTGTACAGCAGCACCTGCGGGGCGCCGGGGGCCTCGGCGATCCGCCGCGAGGCGGCCAGGGCCACGCGGTCCCCCGCCTGGTCCCACACCATGGCGTCCAGGGGGTTCGTGGTCTCGGGGGCCGAGTACTCGGGGTGGGCGTGGTCCACGTAGAACCGGGCGCCGTTGGGCAGCACGAGGTTCATCACGAGGTGCACGGGGTGGCCGTCGTCGTCGGTCAGGGGCCGGTCCGTGAGCTGGGTGGGGTGGGCCGCCGAGCGCGGCAGCTGCCAGCCGCGCGCGTCCACGAGCGGGGACTCCTCCCCGTAGTCCCATTCGGTGCCGGCCACCGAGCCGCCGGCGGCGGTGACGACGTCCGCGTAGGCGTTGACGACCTCCACCGAGAGCACGGAGTGGCCGGTGCCGGGGTTGTCCGGGGCGTGCACCCCGTACTCGGTCTCCATCCCCATCACCCGGTGCACGCCCCAGCCGGCGGTGTCCCGGTCGGGCGGCAGCTCGGCGCCCTCGGGCACCAGCGCGGACTGGCCCCGGCGGGCGCCGCCGGGGGCGGCCGGCGCGGGGTCCTGCCCGGTCCCGGGCGGCACGCCGGTCACCGGCCCGCCCCCGCGTCCCGCGACGAGGGCAGCCGGTCGCGCAGGAGCATCCGCAGCCCGGCCACGCGCCCGCCCCGGTGCCCGGAGATGCGGGCCCACTCCTCCGGGGAGGCGTTGTTGGGCAGGTCCTCCTGCTCGGCGAACTCCTCGTCCACGGCCCGCAGCAGGTGGGCGGTGGTGAGCCCCTTGGCGTCCTGGGCCTGCCCGGCGGCGAGGTAGTCCTTGATGGCGTGCTTCTTCGCCCGGTCCACGATCGAGGCGATCACGGCGCCGGAGGTGAAGTCGGCGAAGTGCAGGGTCCGGGTGCTGCCGTCCGCGTACGTGACCTCCACGTACTCGGTCGCCGGCCCGCGGCCGTACAGGTGCCCGGTCGCCGCGCGGATCATGGCCTCCACCGCGGCCTCGGCGCCCCCGGCCCGCTCGATCTCCGTGGGGTGCAGCGGCAGGCGGGACGTGAGGTACTTGCCGAAGATGTCCGCGGCGCCGGCGGCGTCGGGCCGCGAGACGTGGATCTTCACGTCCAGCCGCCCGGGGCGCAGGATGGCCGGGTCCAGCATGTCCTCGCGGTTGGACGCGCCGATGACGATGACGTTGTCCAGGCGCTCCACGCCGTCGATCTCGGCCAGCAGCTGCGGGACGATCGTGGTCTCCACGTCCGAGGACAGCCCCGAGCCGCGGGTGCGGAACAGGGACTCCATCTCGTCGAAGAACACCACCACGGGGTAGCCGTCCGAGGCCTTCTCCCGGGCGCGGGCGAAGATCGTGCGGATGTGCCGCTCGGTCTCGCCCACGTACTTGTTCAGCAGCTCGGGGCCCTTGATGTTCAGGAAGTAGGACCGCGCCTCCTCCGTGGAGCGCGCCGCGAGGGAGGAGGCCACGGCCTTGGCGATGAGGGTCTTGCCGGTGCCGGGCGGGCCGTAGAGCAGGATGCCCTTGGGCGCCTTCAGCCCGTGCTCGCGGTACAGCCCCGGGTGCAGGAACGGCAGCTCGATCGAGTCCCGGATCTGCTCGATCTGCTCGGCCAGCCCGCCGATGTCCTCGTAGCTGACGTCCGGGACCTCCTCGAGCACGACGTCCTGGACCTCGGTCAACGGGACCAGGTCCAGGGCGTAGCCGGTGCGCGCGTCCAGCGTCACGGCGTCCCCCACGCGGATGCGCTCGGCGGCCAGCCGCTCGGCCCGGCGGACCACGCGCTCCTCGTCCCCGCGGCCGACCACCACGAGCAGCCCGTCCCCGAGGGTCTCCTTCACGCGCACCAGCTCCCCGGTGCGCTCCCCCTCCACGATCGCCACGATGACGAGCGAGTCGTTGAGCAGCACGTCGGTGCCCTGGGTGATGCGGGCCTCGTCCAGCAGCGGGGACAGGGCGACGCGGATGCGCCGGCCGTTGTGCAGCACGTCCACGCCGCCCTGGACCGTGGCGGCGATCTCCACGCCCTCCACGGCCTCGCGCGCGGGGTGCACCTGCAGCACGGTGGCGAAGCTGAACGGGGCCTCCCCGTCCATCTCGAGGGCCTTCTTCAGGACGGTGATCTCGTCCCGGGTGCTCTCCAGCAGGTCCACCATGCGGCGGTTGTTCCGCGCCGCGGCCTCCAGCTGGTACTCCAGGGTCCGGTTCTTCTCCACGAGGGTGGCGGTCCGGCGACGCGCGGAGTCCAGCTGGCGCGCCAGCGTGGAGTCCACCGGCTGGTCGCCGCCGGTGCCGGGCAGGGAGTCGCTCACGTCAACCTTTCCGGCCGACCCGCGGGACGGTGTGCCGGTCGGCCTTGCCCGTCCATCCTAGGTGCACCCGGCCGCTGGGCCGGGACGGCCCCCGGCCGTGGGGCGCCTCAGAGGTCCTCGAGGTGGCGCAGGGCGCCCTTCTGCTCCATCGAGGCCGCCTCCCTGGCCGCCTTGCGGGCCTTCTTGTCCGTGACCGGGCGCTCCCCGAGGGCCTGCGGGGTCCAGCGGGCCTCGTCCGCCGGGTGCCACGCCTCGATGTCCTCGGCGGAGAACTCCGAGACCTTGGAGCGCTTCTTCAGCTGCAGGGCCTCCTCGCCGGTGGCCAGCCGCCGGGTGAGCAGCAGGAAACCGGTGTGCGCCACCATCCGGTGGTCCGGGCGGACGGCCAGCCCGTCCAGGTGCCAGCCGCGGACCAGTGTCTCGGAGGCCTCCACCTGGGTGAACCGGCCGTCCTCGCGGATCGCCTCGGCCACCCGGGAGAGCTGGGTCGCGGTCGCCACGTAGCTGATCCAGGCGCCGCCGGGGGCCAGCACGGTGGCCACCGCGTCGAGGCACTCCCACGGCGCGAGCATGTCCAGGACCACGCGGTCCACGGAGCCGGGCCCGTGCAGCCGCGTCATCTCCTCCTGCGCGTCGCCCAGGTGGATGCTCCAGGCCGGGTGCTCACCGCCGAAGAAGGTCTGCACGTTGGCCCGGGCCACGTCCGCGAACTCGGGGCGGCGCTCATAGGAATGCACCTCGCCCAGGTCGCCGACGGCGCGCAGCAGGGAGATGGACAGCCCGCCGGAGCCCACGCCGGCCTCCACGACCCGGGCGCCCGGGAAGATGTCCGCCATCTGGACGATCTGCCCGGCGTCCTTGGGGTAGACGACCGTCGCCCCGCGCGGCATGGACAGCACGAAGTCGCTCAGCAGCGGGCGGAGCACCTGGTAGTCATGCCCGGCGGAGTTCTGCACCACCACGCCCTCCGGGCCGCCGATCAGGTCGTCGTGGCGCAGCACGCCCTGGTAGCTGTGGAACTGCCCGCCGGGGGTCAGGGTGATGGTGTTCAGCCGGCCCTTGGCGTCCTTGAGCTGGACGCGCTGGCCCGGGCGCAGGGGGCCGCGGCGCTCGGAGGCGCCGACGGGCTCCGGGCGGACGGCGGTGTCGGTGGCGGTGGCGGGGGTCGTGGGCTCGGTCATGCGGTGCGGGTCTTCCTGGTGGGAGGCGGCCGCGGCGTCAGCGCCGGCGGCCCGTGGTGAGCCACTCGACGACGTCGGGCTGGCGCAGGACGCCGCACACGGTGCCGTCGGGGGCCAGTACAGCGTATTCGGCCCCGTCCACGGCCGCGAGCCGGTCCACGAGCGGGCGGCCGGCGTCCCCGGCCCGGACCACCGCCCCGGCCGGCAGGGCGCGCGCGGCCGCCGCGGCGGGGACCGCGCGGGCGTCCTGGGCGGGGACGGCGGCCAGGGCGTCCTCGTCCACGACCGCCTCCGGGACGCCGGCGGGCGAGACGAGCACCACGAGCGTGCCGGCGGGGCGGGCCAGGACGTCGGCGACGGTGGCGTCCGCCGGCAGCCCGACGGCCGGGCGCATGAGCCGCGCCGCGGCCAGGTCGGGCACCCGCAGCCGCAGCCGGCCGCCGCGGATGGACTCGGAGGCCCCGGCCCACAGGAAGTAGCCGACCATGACCAGGATGAGGATCATCGGGATGTCCGGGCGGTGGCCCTGGAGCCAGGGCACCACCACCACGGCGGCCACGAGGGCCACCACGATCCCCCGGCCGGCCCAGCCGGCCGCGATCGTCCCCCGGTCCTGGTTGCCGGTGAGGGCCCACACGGCGGACTCCACGATGCGCCCGCCGTCCAGCGGCAGCCCGGGCAGGGCGTTGAAGGCGGCGACGAGCCAGTTCGCGTAGGTGAAGATCCCCAGCAGCAGTCCCGCGACTCCGCCGGGGGCGGCGGTGGCCAGCAGCAGCTGCCCCCCGAGGGCGAGCACCACGTTGGCGGCGGGCCCGGACAGCGCGGTGACGAGGGACCGCCCGGGCGAGGCCTGGAAGGAGCCGAACTGGGTGTGGCCACCCCACAGGTTCAGGACGATCCGGGTGGTCGGCCAGCCGAACAGCCGGGCGCTGGCGGCGTGGGCGAGCTCGTGGACGAGCACGGACAGCAGCAGCAGGACGGCGTAGAGGAAGGCGACTCCGTACGCCCCCCAGCCGAGGCCGGGGAACAGCACGTGCACCTGCGGGCCGAACATCGCCACGATCACCAGGGCGATGACGGACCACGTCCAGGACAGGTCCACGGGGACCCCGAGCACCCGGCCCAGGCGGACCATGCCGCGGCGGTCCGCCTCCGCCGGCGCCGTGGCGGCCGGGGGGTCGGTGGGCGCGCTCACGGGGTCCGTCCGCCCGCGCCGCCGGACAGCGCCGCGGGCGCGCGCCCCGTCCCGGCGCCCAGCCGCCGTGCGGCCCGGGCCAGGTCCGCGGGCGTCCGGCCGGCCAGGGTGGGCCAGGTCTCCCACCGCGGGTCGGCGGGCAGGGGCATGACGTGCGGGACCGCCACCACGGGCACCCCGGCCGCGGCGGCCGACTCCAGCCCCGGCAGGGAGTCCTCGACGGCCACGCAGTCGGCCGCGGTGAGACCCGGCACGCGCCGGGCCATCACCTCCACGGCCGTGGCGTAGGGCTCGGGGTGGGGCTTGCCGTGCACCACCATGTCCCCCGTGACGAGGAAGGCCAGGGAACCGGCGGGCACGCACTCGGCCACCACGCGCGCCAGCGGGGCGTGGGACATGGTCACGAGGGCGCCGGGCACCCCCGCGGCCTGCAGGGCGGCCAGCAGCTCGCGCGCGCCGGGGCGCCACGGCACGGACCGGCGGACGCCGGCGACGACGTCCGCCATCGTGTGCTCGATGATCTCGCCCACGCCGAGGCGCACGCCCGCCTCCTGCAGCAGCCGCGCGCCGTGGTCCAGGGCCTGGCCGACGAGCGAGTGCGCGAGCCCGGTCGTCCACCGGCCGCCGGCGTCCTCCACGAGGCGGCGCTGGCTCGCGTTCCACAGTGGCTCGGTGTCCACGACGGTGCCGTCCATGTCCCACAGGACGGCGGCGGGCAGGTCCCGCGCCCCCGCGGCGGCGGGACCGTCGCCGGTGGGCTCGGGACCGACGGGGGTGCCGGGACCGCCGGCGCGCGAGGGGGTGGGCATGCCACCCAGTCTAGGGCGGCGGCCCCGGGGTCACGTCTGGCACCGGCTCGCGGCACCGGTCTAGGGTGGCGTCCATGGCAGACACGGACGACAGCACCGCCGGGACGGAGGGGCCGATGGACGGGACGGCGCCGCGGCCACGCGGGCTCCCGGACCACCTGGCCCGCTCGGTGCCGGGCCGCCGGCCGGTGGTCCTCGTCGCGGCGTTCGAGGGCTGGAACGACGCCGGCGAGGCCGCCACCGACGCGGTCGACCTGCTGCGCCGCCAGCTCGGGGCGACCGCCGCGGGGTCCCTGACGGACGGCGACTACTACGACTACCAGTTCACCCGGCCCACGGTCGTGCGGGACGCCGACGGCCTCGGCACGCTGTCCTGGCCGCAGACCCGGCTGTACCGCGCGAGCACCGGGGAGGACGGCGTGGACCTGCTGCTGGTCAGCGGCGCCGAGCCGAGCTACCGCTGGCAGGCGTTCACCGCCGAGCTGCTGACGCACGCCGCGGAGCAGAACGTGGACGCCGTGGTGATGCTGGGCGCACTGCTGGCGGACGTGCCGCACACCCGGCCGCTGCCGGCGAGCCCCTCCAGCGCCGATCCGGAGCTGCGGGAGCTGCTCGGGGCCCGACGGCCGACCTACGAGGGTCCCACCGGCATCGTCGGGGTCATCACGGACACCGCCGCCCGGGCCGGGCTGCCCACGGTGTCCCTGTGGGCCACGGTCCCCCACTACGTGGCCCAGGCTCCCTCCCCCAAGGCCGAGCTGTCCCTGCTGCGCCGGCTGGAGGACCTGCTGCAGGTCACCCTCGACCTCAAGGCCCTCGCCGAGGACGCGGAGGCGTGGGAGCGCGGCGTCAACGAGCTGGCCGCCGAGGACCCGGACGTGGCCGCCTACGTGCAGCAGCTGGAGCGGGCCCGTGACACGGAGGACCTGCCCGAGGCCTCCGGCGAGGCGATCGCCCGCGAGTTCGAGCGCTACCTGCGCCGGCGGGGCCGGGAGTAGCCGCCGCGGCGGTCCCGGCCCCGCCCGGCTCAGAGCGCGATGCCCAGCAGGCCCCCGACGACGGTGCGCACGGCCGGGGCGTCCGGCCCGGGCTCGGGGACGGCCTCGACGGCCGGGCGCGCCGCGGCCCGCTCCGCCCACCGGTCGAGCTCCTCCAGCGCCGCGGGCGCGTCGAGGTCCGCCGAGAGCGCCCGGTGCACGGCGCCGAGCACCGCCACGCCGTCGCCGGCCTCCTCGGTGGCCAGGGCCTGGCGCCAGCGGGCCAGCCGCCGCGCGGAGCGCTCCAGCAGGGCGGGGGTCCACTCCCAGTCGCTGCGGTAGTGGTTGGACAGCAGGGCGGTCCGGATCGCCGCCGCCTCGGCGCCCTGGCGCAGCAGGTTCGAGACGAGCACGAGGTTGCCCAGGGACTTGGACATCTTCTCCCCGTCCAGCCCGACCATCCCGGCGTGCACGAAGGCGCGGGCCAGGGGCTTGCCGTCGCCCGCGGTGGCGTGGGCGGCGCTGAACTCGTGGTGCGGGAAGCGCAGGTCCGAGCCGCCGCCCTGCACGGTGAACGGCGCGGGCAGCAGCCGGCGGGCGATGGCCGAGCACTCGATGTGCCAGCCGGGGCGTCCGGCGCCGAGGGTGCCGCCGTCCCACGTGGGCTCGCCGGGCCGGGCCACGCGCCACAGCAGCGGGTCGAGCGGGTTGCGCTTGCCCGGACGGTCCGGGTCGCCGCCGCGCTCGGGGAACACCTCGCCCATCTCGGCGGCGCTGAGCCGGCCGATGCTGCCCAGGGTCCAGTCGGTGGCGCCCTCGGCGGCGTCGATGGAGAAGTAGACGTCGCCGTCGGGCTCGCCGTCCGTGCCGGGAACGGGGTAGGCGGTGCCGTTGGCCACGAGGGCCTCCACGCTCTCCACCACCCAGTCCACCGTCTCGGTGGCCCCCACGTAGTGGTCGGGCGCCAGGACGTTGAGGGCCTCCATGTCCGAGCGGAACAGCTCGGTCTGGCCCGCGGCCAGCTCCCGCCAGTCCACCCCGGTGGCCGCCGCGCGCTCCAGCAGCGGGTCGTCCACGTCCGTGACGTTCTGGACGTAGGTCACCGGCAGGCCGCAGCTGCGCCAGTACCGGTTCAGCAGGTCGAAGGTGACGTAGGTGTTGGCGTGCCCCAGGTGCGTGGCGTCGTAGGGGGTGATCCCGCACACGTACAGCGAGGCCTCGGCGAGGTTGCCCGGGTGGCGGGTGGACTGCGTGGCCGTGTCGTGGACCTTCAGCCGGTCCGGCTGGACGGGCAGCAGGGCCGGCAGCGGGGTGTTCCAGGATTCCATGGGGCGCTCAGTCGTCCTCGGCTTCTCGGTGGTGTGGGGGGTGCGGGGGAGGATTCGGGGGTCAGGCATGGATCACGCCCAGGCCGAGCAGCACGTACAGCGCCACGCCGAGCCCCAGGCGGTACCAGACGAAGGGCTTGAACGAGTTGGTGGAGATGAACCGCATGAGCCAGCCGATGACGACGTAGCCGACGACGAAGGCCACGATGGTGGCCACGACCGTCTCGACCATCCCGTAGGCGCCCTGCTGGCCGGGTTCGGCCAGGGCCTTGAACAGCTTGTAGAACCCGGAGGCGAACACGGCCGGCACCGCCAGCAGGAAGGCGTACCGCGTGGCGGCCTCGCGGGTGTACCCGAGGGCCAGGCCCATGGTGATGGTCCCGCCCGAGCGGGACACCCCCGGGATCAGCGCCATCATCTGGGCGAGACCGTAGAGGATGCCGTCGCGCACGGTGAGCTTCTCCAGCGGCTTGGCCTGGCGCCCCAGGGAATCGGCCACGGCCAGCAGCAGCCCGAAGACGATGAGCATGGTGGCCACGATCCACAGGGAGCGGAACGTGGTGTCGATGTACTCCTCGAACAGCAGGCCGGCCACGCCGATCGGCACGGAGCCGACGATGATGAGCCAGCCCATCCGGGCGTCGGGGTCGTTGCGGGGCACCGAGCCGGTGAGGGAGCGGAACCACCGGGAGACGATCCGGACGATGTCCCGCCAGAAGAAGATCAGCACGGCCAGCTCGGTGCCGATCTGGGTGATGGCGGTGAAGGCGGCCCCGGGGTCGGCGGCTCCGGGGAGGAACTCCCCGACGATCCGCAGGTGGGCGGACGAGGAGATGGGGAGGAATTCCGTCAGCCCCTGGACGAGGCCCAGGATGATCGCTTCTAACCAGTTCACATCAGAGAACCCTACGTCACCGGCGCGGGCCGCCCCGGACAGCGACCCTCCCGCCGGCCGGGGCCTGCGGGAGGGTCGTGGGGGTGCTGCGGGGCGGCGGGAGGTCCTCCCGGCCGGTGCGGGTCAGGTGATGGGCTCGAGGTCGTCCTCGTCGTCCATCTCCTCGTCCGCGTCGTCGTCCTCGTCGTCGTAGACGTCGAGCGGGGTGAACTCGCCCGTGGCCGCGTACAGGGCGTCCTCGTAGGCCTCGAAGGCGTCGGCCACGCCGAAGAACGCGGCCTCGACGGCCGGGTCGTCATCGTCCCGCTTGCTCGTCGCGGCGGCCAGGTGTTCATGAAATGCGGAAACCAGGGCCTCCAGGGCCACGCGCGGATCGATGCTCATGGGCACCACGGTAGCCGCTCCGCCGAGGTCTGGCATAGGGTCTTCAACGTCACGCCCGCACGTGTCCTGCGAAGGAGCCCCATGCGCCACGAGGAGACCACCAGCGGCCTCGAGTCCCTGCACCGGCGGGACAACTGGGAGTACCTCGTCATGACGGTGGCTCCCCGGGACTCGCTCGCCGCGGCCCGCCGCCGCGTGGTGGAGCACGCCGAGTACGGCAAGTGGGAGCTGCAGCGCTCGATCCTCTACCGGGGCGGGGCGCGCCGGTACTGGATGCGCCGCCGCGTGATGCGCGTGGAGTCGACGCTCACCGGCTAGCCGGCCCGCCCGCCTCCGGGTCGGGCGGCCCGAGCAGGAACGTCGCCAGGGTCCGGTGCGCGGACTCGTCGTCCGAGGGGTGGTAGAGCCCGGCCAGCACGTCGCGGGACAGCCGGGAGAGCTCGTGGCCACGGTGGTAGGCGGCCCCGCCGGAGGCCTCGAGGGCGAAGTCGGCCTGCGCCCGCGCCGTGCGCACCGCCTGGGTCTTGGCGGCCACCAGCCGGGGGAACCACTCCGCGCCCAGGTCCGCGCCGGCGTCGAGGTCCTGGGCCACCGAGCGCAGCTGGGCGTGCACCGCCTGCTGGCGCAGGGCGGCCTCCCCCGCCTTGTGCCGCAGCACCGGGTCCTGGGACCGGGGCCGCCCCGTCACCCGCGAGGTCCGGCGGGCGAGGCCCTCCGCGGCCAGTTCCACCGCCCGGTCGCCGATGCCCGTGTAGACCGCGGCCACGAGCGTCAGGAACCCGGCGAAGATGCCGAAGGTCAGCGGGTCCGCGTTCGGCCCCGCCGGCACGTGGCGGACGATCCGCTCCGCCGGGACCACGGCTCCCTCGAGCCGCGTCGTGTGCGAGTGGGTGGCGCGCATGCCCAGCATGTCCCAGCCGGAGGAGTCGGCGGACCACCCCCCGGCCGAGCGCTCGAGGAACCCGAAGACCAGTTGCTCGCCGTCCGGGGTGGCGCCGAACAGGCCCAGCCGCGTCCACGCCGGGGACAGGCTGGTGAAGACCTTCGTCCCGGTGAAGCGGTAGGAGCCGTCCCCGAGGGGCTCGGCCACCGTGGCGGAGTCGAACAGCACCGCGTCGTTGCCGGGCTCCGAGATGCCGAACGCGAACACCTCCCCGGCGGCGGACTCCCGGTGGATGAACGCCAGCGAGTCGTCGCCCCGGCCGGCGAGCACGGTCGCCACGGCGTTCCAGACCAGGTGCATGTTGACGGCCAGGGCGGTGGCGGGGGCGTGCATGGCCAGCACCCGCTGCGCGGCGACGACGGTGCCCAGGTCCCAGCCCAGGCCCCCCACCCCGCGCGGTGCCAGGGCGCCGAGGTAGCCGACGGCGGCGAGTTCCTCGAGGTCCTGCCGCGGGAAGGCGTTGGACTCGTCGTAGCCGGCGGCCCGGGCGCGGACTCCGGCCAGCAGTTCCGGCGCCAGGACGGAGCCGACGGCGGCCATCCGGGGATCGTGCGGGAGGGGCATGGCGCTCCTTCGGTCGGGGCCGGGGCGGGGTCTCAGCGGGGCTCGAGCAGGCGCAGCAGGACGCGGCAGCCGAACTCGAGGGAGTCCACCGGGACGCGTTCGTCGATCCCGTGGAACAGGCCGGTGAAGTCGAGGTCAGCGGGCAGCCGCAGCGGGGCGAAGCCGTAGCCGGCGATCCCCAGCCGGGACAGGGACTTGTTGTCCGTGCCGCCGGACATCATGAACGGCAGCACCGGCGCGCCGGGGTCCTCGGCCTGCACGCACGCCACCATGAGGTCCACGAGGTCCCCGGAGAACGGGACCTCGAGGGAGATGTCCCGGTGCTCGGACGAGAACGTCACCCCGTCCCCGGCCAGGGCGCGCAGCGTCGCCATGACCTCCTCCTCCTGCCCCGGCAGGAAGCGCACGTCCACCGTGGCCCGGGCCCGACCCGGGATCACGTTGTGCTTGTACCCGGCCGTGAGGCCCGTGGGGTTGGAGCTGTTGCGCAGCGTGGAGCCCACGAACCGGGCGGCGGTGCCGAGGGCCTCCAGCTGGGGGGCGGGGTCGGCCTCGTCGAAGTCCACCCCGCAGATCTCGGCGACCTGCTCGAGCAGCGCCCGGGTGGTCTTGGTGTACTCCACCGGCCACTCGTGGCGGCCGATGCGCTCGACGGCGCCCGCGAGCCGGGTGACCGCGTTGTCCGGGTGCACCCCGGAGCCGTGGCCCGGGGTCCCCACCGCGCTGAGGTTGAGCCAGGCCAGGCCCTTCTCCGCGGTCTGCAGCAGGTAGGCGCGGCGGCCGCGGATCTCGGTGGAGAAGCCGCCGACCTCGCTCACGGCCTCGGTGGCCCCCGCGAACACCTCGGGGTGCTCGTCGACCATCCACTGGGCGCCGTGGACGCCACCGGCCTCCTCGTCCGCGAAGAAGGCGACGACGATGTCACGGCGGGGACTGCGTCCGCCGCGGTGCAGCTCGCGCAGGACGGTGAGGATCATGGCGTCCATGCCCTTCATGTCCACGGCCCCGCGGCCCCAGACCATGCCGTCGCGCAGCTCGGCGGCGAACGGGTCGACGCTCCACTCCGAGGCCTCGGCGGGCACCACGTCCAGGTGCCCGTGGAGCACGAGGGCGGGGGCGTCCGGATCCCAGCCGGCCATCCGGGCCACGACCGTGGCGCGCCCCGGAGAGGACTCGTAGATCCGCGGCTCGAGCCCGGCCTCGCGCAGCGCCGCCGCGCAGTACTCGGCGGCCTCGCGCTCACCCCGGGCGTCGTTGCCCCCGTAGTTGGTGGTGTCGATCCGGATGAGG
Source organism: Citricoccus sp. SGAir0253 (assembly GCF_005877055.1). Taxonomy (NCBI): domain Bacteria; kingdom Bacillati; phylum Actinomycetota; class Actinomycetes; order Micrococcales; family Micrococcaceae; genus Citricoccus; species Citricoccus sp. SGAir0253. Next base: position 1,721,172 of record NZ_CP039424.1, read on the forward strand.
TCCCGGCACGTCTCCACCACCTCCTCGCGCAGGGCGGACGGACGGTCGGCGGCGGGCCGGGATCCAGGGCTCATGCCCCCACTGTAGTCAGGGCCCCCTCCCCGGCCGGGGTCCCCGGGCCGTCTCCCGGCACCCGCCACCGGCCCGTCGGGCCGGATGGTCACGAGCACCCCGGGAACCGTGCTAGGCTGTTCGTCGTTGCCTTTCGAGGCAGGCAGTGCGCGCGAGTGGCGGAATTGGCAGACGCGCAGCGTTGAGGTCGCTGTGCCCGCAAGGGCGTGGGGGTTCAAGTCCCCCCTCGCGCACTGGTGATGACCCGGTTCGACCGGGGCCCGTGGGGCCGGTCTTCGAGACCGGCCCCACGGTCGTCTCACCACGGGGCCGGCGTCCGGGAGGCTACCGGCAGCCGGTACTCGATCTCCACGTGGACGGATCTCCTCCCTCGTCAGCGGTCCGATCCGTCACTACCGTTCGGTCCATGACCACCTCGCTCACCAGCGCCTCCGCCCTGGGGCGCGCCGCCAACCGCGCCAAGCGCCAGTTCCTCTCCCGGTTCCCGCCCGCCCGGTGGGCCGCCGACGGCCGGCACGAGGAGCGCCGGCGGCGGTGGGCTCCGCACCTGCCCCCGCTGGACCCCGAGCAGGCCTCCCTCGTGTCCGCCCTCCACCGGGACGCCATCAGGGTGGGCCCGCTCGAGGACCTGGCGGTCCCGGGCACGACCGGCCTCCTGGCCGCCCTCGAGGGCCTGACGCAGTCGCTCGCCGCGGTCCCGCCCCGAGGGGCCAGCACCGTGCGCCCCACCCCGGACGACCTCCTCGCGGACCTCTCCGTCTGGCACTGGGGACTGCAGGACCGGTTGCTGGACGTGGTGGAGAACTACCTCGGCGTCCCGGCCCGGTACTACGGGGCAGACGTGCGGCGCGAGGTGGGCGACAGCCGGGCCGAGGGGGTCCGGCAGTGGCACCGCGACGCCGAGGACCGACGCACCGTCAAGGTCCTGGTCTGGCTCAACGACGTCGACGAGGCGGGCGGGCCCTACGCCTACCTCCCCCTGGCCGCCAGCCTGGACGCGGTGGACCGGCTCGGGTACGTGGCCGGCTTCGTGGACGACCGGCGGCTCGGGGCCGCCGTCCCGGAGGCCACCGCCCGGCTGGTCACCGGGCCGCGGTGGACCGCGATCGTGGCGGACAACTGCCGGCTGCTGCACCGGGCCACTCCCCCGGTGGCCCGGGACCGGTTCTCGGTCACCTACACGTGGTCCTCCCGCACCCCTGTCAAGACGGAGCCCGCGCCGGCCTACACGCCCGCGCAGCGGCGCCGGATCCGCTCCGGCCTCAGCCGGCGGCAGCTGGAGTGCCTTCCCCCCGCCCTGCGGCACTGACCCCGCGGCGGGCGGCCCGGCCCCGGGCGTCCTGCAATAATCGGGACAGCGGGGCCACGCGTCGGTGGTCCCGAGCCCCCGGACGTGAGAAGAGGCCCACTCGCCATGACCGAAGCCCGTGACCTGCTCGAACGGCTCGCGCGCGCCCACGGCGTCCAGCCGTCCTACCAGGGCCACGACGGCCGGCGGCACGCCGTGGCCGACCACACCCTCGTCGCGGTGCTGGCCGCCCTGGGCTGCCACGTCGAGGCCGACGGCACGGCCGGGCTGCAGGCGGCCCTCGAGCGGCGCCGCCTCGCCCCCTGGCGCCGGGTGCTGCCGCCCACCACCGTGTGCCACGCCGGTTCGGGCGGGTCGGTGGCCGTGCACGTCCCGCACGGCAGCGCGGTCACCGTGGAGGCCGCCCTGGAGGACGGCAGCCGGCGTCGCCTCGACCAGCTCGAGGACTTCACCGAGCCGCAGCTCGTGGCCGGCCGGCAGGTCGGCCAGGCCACCTTCCGGCTGCCCGCCGACCTCCCCCTGGGCTGGCACCGCCTCGTGGCGCACCTGGCCGCGGGCGAGGACGCGGAGGCCGCGCTGGTCGTGGTCCCGGACCGCCTGGGGACGGCCGACGCCTTCGCCGAGAGGCGCGGCTGGGGCCTGGCGGTCCAGCTGTACTCGACCCGGTCCTCCCGTTCCTGGGGTCTGGGCGACCTGCACGACCTTGCCGACCTGGCGGTGCAGACGGCCGCGCACGGGGGTGACTACGTCCTGTCCAACCCGCTGCACGCCTCCGCCCCGCAGCCGCCGGTCGTCTCCTCCCCCTACTCCCCGTCCACGCGCCGGTACCTGCACCCGATGTACCTGCGCATCGAGGACGTGCCCGAGTACGCCGCGCTCGGGCCCCGTCGCCGCGCCCGCGTCGAGGACCTCGCGGCGCAGCGGCGCCGGGACAACGCCGACCCGGACGCCCTGGACCGCGACGCGGCCTACGGCGCCAAGCTGCAGGCCCTGCGCTGGATGCACCAAGTCACCCCCACGCCGGAGCGCGCGGCGGCGTACGCCGCCTACCGCGAGGCGGAGGGCCGGGGCCTGGAGGACTTCGCCCTGTGGTGCGCCCTGCGTTCGGCGTATCCCCACGACGACCCGGTGTGGCGGGATCCCGGCCTGGTCCCCGGCGGGCCGCGGGCCGAGCGGCTGCGCGAGGAGCTCGCCGAGGACGTGGACTTCCACCGCTGGCTGCAGTGGCTGTGCGACACCCAGCTCGCCGCCGCCCAGTCCGCCGCCCGCGGCGCCGGCATGCGCCTGGGCATCATGCAGGACCTCGCCGTCGGGGCGGACCGCGACAACGCGGACTCGTGGATGCTGCAGGACCTGCTCGTCCCCTCGATGTCCGTGGGCGCCCCGCCGGACATGTACAACCAGCTGGGCCAGGACTGGTCGCAGTCCCCGTGGCATCCGGAGCGGCTGGCCGAGACCGGCTACCGGGCCTACCGGGACATGCTGCGCTCGATCCTGCGCCACGCCGGGGGGATCCGCGTGGACCACGTCCTGGGCCTGTTCCGCCTGTGGTGGGTCCCGGTCGGGGGCTCCCCCACGGAGGGCGCCTACGTCACCTACGACCACGAGGCGATGGTGGGCATCCTGGCCCTCGAGGCCCACCGGGCCGGCGCCGTCGTCGTCGGCGAGGACCTGGGCACCTTCGAGCCGTGGGTCCAGGACTACCTGGCCCGCCGGGGACTGCTGGGCACCTCGATCCTGTGGTTCGAGCAGCGCGACGGCCGGCCGCGTCCGCCGCGGGAGTACCGCTCGCGCTGCCTGTCCTCCGTGAACACGCACGACCTGCCCCCGACCGCGGGCTACCTCGCCGGGCTGCACCTGGACCTGCGCGAGCGGCTCGGACTGCTCGCCGGGGACGCCGCGGACGAGCGACGGCGCGCCGCGGCCGAGCGCGACGCGTTCCTGCACGCCCTCGTCGAGGACGGGTTCCTGCCGACCGGGCCGGCACCGGACCTCACCGACCCGGCGGCCGTGGCCGACGTCGTGGTGGCCCTGCACCGCTACCTCGCCCGCGCCCCCTCCCTGCTGCACGGCGTCGCGCTCGTGGACGCGGTGGGCGAGCGGCGCATCCAGAACCAGCCCGGCACGGGACAGGACGAGTACCCCAACTGGGAGATCCCGCTGGCCGACGCCACGGGCCGGCCCGTGCTCATCGACCGGCTCGACGACGTCCCCGGCTTCGCGCGGCTGCTGGACGCCGTGGACGCCGAGCTGCGGGGCGAGCCCTCCGCGGCGGGAGCGGCCGGTGGCACGCGCGCGGCCCGGGACGAGTCCGTGCACGGCCGGCCGTGAGCGGCCGGCCATGAGCGCTCCGGCCCCGGAGCCCTTCGGCATCGTGATGGTGTCCCTGCACACCTCTCCCCTGGCGCAGCCGGGGCAGGGCGACGCCGGGGGCCTCAACGTCTACGTGCGCCACCTCGCCATCCGGCTGGCCGCCACGGGCCACCGGGTGTGGGTGCTGACCCGGCGCGACCGTGCGGGCCAGCGCGCCGAGGACCTGCCGGTGCCCGCCGCTGCGGGCGCGGCGCGGGCCACCGTGCTGCCCGTCCCCGCCGGACCCGCCGGCCCCGTGGCCAAGGAGGACCTGCCCCGCTGGGTGGACGACTTCGCCGCCGCCGCGCCGGGCGTGCTGGCCGCCGCCGGGGGGTGCCAGGGCGAGGACTGCCGGTGGATCGTCCACTCCCACTACTGGCTCTCCGGGCTGGCCGGGCTGGCCGTGTCCCGTTCCCTGCGCGCCCCGCTGGTGCACACGATGCACACGATGGCCGCGGTGAAGAACGCCCGGGACCGGCGGTCCGCCGAGCCGGAGGAGCGGGAGGCCGCCGAGCAGCAGATCGCCTCCGCCGCGGACCTGCTCGTGGCGAACACCCCCGCCGAGCGCGAGGAACTGGTGGACCACTACGGCGCGGACGCCGACCGCATCACCGTCATCCCGCCCGGGGTGGACACCACGGTCTTCACCGAGCACGGCCCCGTCCGCTGGCCGGGCCGGCCCGCCCCGCTGAACGTCCTGTTCGCCGGCCGGATCCAGGGCCACAAGGGACCGCAGGTGCTCCTGCGCGCGCTCGGGCTGCTGCGGCGCCGCCACGGCGGACCGCCGCCGCTGGCCCTGCACCTGACCGGGGCGGCCTCGGGCCGGCACGAGCTGGACCTGGACGCGATCGTGGCCCAGGAGGGCCTCGGGGACGTGGTGAGCACCTCGGGGCCGGTCAGTGCGCCGGACCTGGCGGCCGCCTTCCGCGCCGCCCACGTCGTGGCGGTGCCCAGCTTCTCGGAGTCCTTCGGGCTCGTGGCCCTCGAGGCCCAGGCCTGCGGGACCCCCGTCCTCGCCCACCGGGTGGGCGGACTCGTGCACGCCGTGGCCGACGGCGTGACCGGCCGGCTCGTGGACTCCCTCGACCCGGCGGACTGGGCCGACGCGTTCGAGGCCGTCCTCGCGGATCCCGCGGCGTGGCGTGCCCTCGGCCCGGCCGCCGCCCGGAGGGCGCGGGGCTTCAGCTGGGACGCGATGGCCGACCGCATGACGCGGGCCTACGCGGCACTCTGACCGTCCCGCGGACCCGGCAGCGCGATCCGCCCGGTGAAGTGCGGCCGGAGGCGGCGCGGATCCCACGCCGTGACCTCCGTGAGCCCGTCCGCGGGGTGGCGGACGGACACGTCCACCGTCCCCGGCAGCCGCACCGGCGTCGCGAAGTCGATCTCCCAGCGGTGTCCGGCACCCGCCGGCTCCCGGCCCGCCAGCATGCGCCCGGCCAGGTACATGCCGTGGGCGATCATGCCGGGCTGGCCGAGGGCGCGGGCGGCCAGGGGGTTCAGGTGGATGGGGTTGTAGTCGCCGGAGAGGGCGGCGTACCGGCGCCCCGTCGCGGCGGGCAGCCGCCACCGCGCCGTCAGCGGCGGCGCCTCGAAGCCCGGTCGTGCGGGCCGTTCCGGCCTCTCGTGGCCGTCCAGCCGGACACCCCGGGCCAGGTAGGTCGAGGTCCCCTCCCAGAGCGGTTCCGCGGCCGGGGCGCCGGGGCCGTCCGGTCCGTGCACGGTCACCACGAGGTCCACGGCGGTCCCGGCCGGGTGCGGCGCGAGGCCCGTGGCCGTGGCGGCGACCTGCAGGGGAACGCCCGCCGGGACGGGCCGCCGGTGGTGCACGCGGTTGCGCAGGTGCACGAGGCCCAGCAGCGGCAGCGGGAAGTCCGGCGCGGACACCAGGGCCATCGCTGCCGGGAAGGCGGCGACGTGGACGAGCACCGAGGGCAGGTCGCCGCGAGAGGACCGGCCCGTGTGCGGGTACAGCGCCGCATGGGAGCGGACGAGGTCCTCCCCGATGACGTGGTCGCGGACCACCACGGTGCGCGCGGGCAGCCGCTGCGGGCGACGGCGCCGCAGCACGGCGTCGCCGGCGGCGGCGGACAGCGCCGCACGGTAGCCGGCGGCCAGGGAGGGCATGGTCTCTCGCTCCACCTCAGGCCCCCATGAAGCCCTGGCCGCACACCCGCAGGGTGGTCCCCGTGGTGCCGCCGGCGGAGTCGGACACCAGGAAGGCCACGGCCTCCGCGACGTCCTCCGGCCGTCCGCCCTGTGCCAGGGAGTTCAGCCGGCGGCCGGCCTCCCGCCGGGCGAGGGGCATCCGGGCCGTCATCTCCGTCTCGATTAACCCAGGGGCCACCGCGTTGACCGTCCCCCGGCCCTGGAGCAGGGGCGCCGTGGCGGCGACCATCCCCATCACGCCGGCCTTCGAGGCGGCGTAGTTGGCCTGGCCGGCGTTCCCGGCGATGCCGGAGGTGGAGGCCAGGGCGGCGATGCGCAGCGGCCCCGGCACCACGTCCGGACCGGCGGCCAGCAGCACGCGGTTGATCGCCAGCTGCGCCTCGATGTTGACGGCGATCACGGGGTCCCACTGCCCGGCGTCCATGTTCGCGAGCTTGCGGTCGCGGGTGATGCCGGCGTTGTGCACCATGATGTCGAGCCGCCCGTGGCGGTCCCGGCAGTGGGCCAGGAGGCGTTCCCCGGCGTCCGGGGCGGTGATGTCCAGCTGCAGCGCCGTGCCGCGGACCTCGTTGGCCACGTCCGCCAGGGCCTGGCCGGCCGCCGGGACGTCCACCCCGACCACGGTGGCGCCGTCCCGGTGCAGGGTCCGGGCGATCGCCGCCCCGATGCCGCGGGCCGCCCCGGTGACCACGGCCACCCGGCCGGACAGGGGCTGCGCCCAGTCCCGGGGCAGCGCGCCCGCCGGCGAGCCCACGGCCAGGAACTGCCCGGAGACGAAGGCGCTGCGGGCCGAGAGCAGGAAGCGCAGGGCGCCCACCGCGCCCGGCGCCCCGGCGGCGACCTCCTCGCCGAGGACGAGGCCGTTGGCCGTGGCCCCGCGGCGCATCTCGTGGGCCAGCGAGCGGGTGAGCCCCTCGACGCCCTGGCGGGCCGCCCGGACCGCGGGGTCCGCGGCGGCGGCCGGGTCCCGCAGGACGGTCACCACCCGCGCGCTGGGCCCCAGTTGCCGCTGCACGGAGCCGAGCACCAGGGCGGTGGCGGAGAGGTCGGCCGGGGTGGCGACGTCGTCGAAGCACGCGACGACGGCCCCGTACCGGTCGCCGGGGGCCGGGTGGCGCCGCACGTCCTGGTCCCAGTCCAGCAGGACGGTGGCGGCCGCCTCGGCCACCGGGCCGCGGCCGAGGACGAGGACGGAGCCCTCCACGAGCTCCTGTCCCGGCCGGTACCGGCGCAGCAGGGCCGGCTGCGGCAGGCCGAGGGAGGCGGCCAGCCTCCGGCCCAGGGGCTGGTTGACGAGGGCGGTGTAGGTATCGGTGCTCACGGGCGCGCTGCTCCTGGGCTGTCGGGCTGCTGGGTCGGGCGGGCTGGCGGAACGGGGCGGGGCCGCGGGGGCTCAGCGACCGCGGAGGATGGCGACGACGCCCTGGCCTCCGGCGGCGCACACGGACACGAGCCCGAGCGAGCCCGGCCCCTTCTCGTGCAGCAGCTTCGCCAGGGTGGCCGTGATGCGCCCGCCGGTGGCCGCGAACGGGTGTCCCGCCGCGAGGGAGGAACCGGTGACGTTGAGCCGGGACCGGTCGATCGCACCGAGCGGGGCGTCGAGGCCGAGCCGCTCGCGGCAGAACTCCTCCGACTCCCAGGCCGCGAGCGTGGCCAGCACGGTGCCGGCGAAGGCCTCGTGGACCTCGTAGAAGTCGAAGTCCTGCAGCGCCAGGCCCTGGCGCCGGAGCAGCCGCGGGGCGGCGTAGGCCGGGGCCATGAGCAGGCCCTCGTCCCCGTCCACGAAGTCGACGGCCGCCGTCTCGTAGTCCACGAACTCGGCCAGCACGGGCAGGCCGCGGGCCGCCGCCCACTCCTCCGAGCCGAGCAGCACGGCCGACGCGCCGTCCGTGAGCGGCGTGGAGTTGCCGGCCGTCATGGTCGCCTCCTCGCCCAGGTCGCGGCCGAAGACGGGCTTGAGCGAGGCCAGCTTCTCGGCCGTGGTGTCCGGACGCAGGTTGTCGTCCCGCGTGAGGGGGCCGAAGGGCGTGAGCAGGTCGTCGAGGAAGCCCCGGTCGTAGGCCGCGGCCAGGTGGTGGTGGCTGGCCAGGGCCAGGTCGTCCTGGGCCCTGCGCGTGATCCCCCACCGCTGCGTGGTGCGCGCCTGGTGCTCGCCCATGGACAGTCCGGTCCGGGGCTCCTCGGTGCCCGGGGCCTCGGGCACGAGGTGGCCGGGCCGGAGGCGCAGGACCGCCCGCAGCCGCTGCTGGAGCGTGCGGGCGCGGTGGAGCTCCATCACCACCGAGCGGGCTGCGTCGTTGATGACCAGCGGGGCGTCCGAGATGCTGTCCACTCCCCCGCCGATGCCCGAGTCGACCTGTCCGAGGCGGATCTTGTCCGCCAGCGAGCCGATGGCCTCCATGCCGGTGGCGCACGCGACCTGCACCTCGCGTGCCGGGGTGGCGTGGTCCAGCGCCGTCCCCAGCACGGCCTCGCGCGTGAGGTTGAAGTCGCGGCTGTGCTTGAGCACCGCGCCGGCGGCCACCTCCCCGAGCCGTTCCCCCTGCAGCCCGAAGCGGGCCACGAGGCCGTCCAGCGCGGCCGTGAGCAGCTCCCGGTTGCCCGCCCGGGCGTAGGCGCCGTGGGACCGGGCGAACGGGGTGCGGTTGCCGCCGATCACCAGGGCCGGGCGAACCGGGCCGCCGGCGACCGCGGCCGGGGCGGGTCCGGCGGCGGGGCCGGGGGTGGGCGCGGGGGCGTTCCGGGGGGTGCTGTCGGTCATGGTGGTCCCTTCGGGAGCGGTGGGAGCCGGCCGCGACGGACCGGCGCGGTTGTGACGCGGGTTACTGCGACCCACAGTACCTGATACGCTCGGTATCGTGAACACCAGCATCCGGGGCGTCCGCCGCGGGCGGGCCGCGGCCCCCTCCCACGGCGGCGAGGCCCCCACCACCCCGCCACCCGCCGGCCCGCCGGCCTCCCTGGACGGGCGCAGCACCCGATGGGACCGGCACCGCCAGCAGCGCCGGAGCGAACTCATCCGCTCCGCCCGCCGGGCCGTCCACGACCTCGGCCCGCAGGCCTCCATGGAGGAGATCGCCGCCCACGCGGGCACGTCCAAGAGCGTGTTCTACCGCTACTTCGGGGACAAGAACGGCCTGCAGGCCGCCGTCGGCGAGCGGGCCATCGGGTTCATGGAGCGCGAGCTGCTCGCCGCGGCCGCCACCTCGGACCACGCCCTCGAGGGGCTGCACGCCATGGTCTCGATCTACCTGACGCTCGCCGAGTCGTCCCCGAACGTCTACGCCTTCTCGACGCGGCTGCCCCCGGAGGCCGCCGAGGCCGGCGGTGGTGCCGCGCCCGGTGGGCAGCCGGCCGCCATGGCGGGGTTCTTCGAGCGGATCGCCGCCGTGATGGACGTGCACTTCCGCGACTACCTGCGCCAGCAGGGCCGCGAGCCCTCGCCGACCTCCCCCACGTGGTACTGGCCGCGCGCCGCGATCGGCATGGTGCGTTCCGCCGGCGAGACCTGGCTGGCCACCCCGGCGGCCGAGCGCCCCCCGGCGGACCGCCTGGCCCGGACCCTCACCGCCTGGCTGACGACCGGACTGGCCGGCACGTACCCGGCACCCTCCCCGCCCGCGGCGGCGGAACCCGCCGCCCCGACCGATCGACAGGACCTGCCATGAGCACCACCTCCGCCTCCTCCGCCCGACCCGGCACGCCCGTGCCGGACGCGACCGGGCCCGACGCCGCCGTCGACCACGCCGCCGCCACGGCCCCGGACGGGACCGCGTCCCCCGCGGGCCGGACGCCCGCGGCGCCCTCGAGCGCCGCCACCCCGGCCGAGCCGGGCGGACTGGACACGGACCGCCTGCAGGAGCTGCTGCTGGGGCGCTGGGCCGCCGTCCGGCGCGAGGCGCGCGAGAACGTCAAGGACCCGGCCCTGCACCGCATCGAGGGCCTGTCCCTCGCCGAGCACCGCGACCGCGTGCTGGGTCAGTTGCAGCTGCTCGTGGACCTCGGCGCGGTGCAGCGGGCCTATCCCGCGGCCCTGGGCGGGGCCGACGACCACGGGGGCAACATCGCCGCCTTCGTGGAGCTGGTCACCGCCGATCCCTCCCTGCAGATCAAGTCCGGTGTCCAGTGGGGCCTGTTCGGGGCCGCGATCCTGCACCTGGGCACCCGCCGCCACCACGAGGCCTGGCTGCCGCAGGCGATGAGCCTCGAGCTGCCCGGCGTGTTCGCCATGACGGAGATCGGCCACGGCTCGGACGTGGCCTCGCTCGGCACCACCGCCACCTACGTCCCGGAGACGGACGAGTTCGAGATCCACACGCCGTTCAAGGCCGCGTGGAAGGACTACCTCGGCAACGCCGCCCTGCACGGCCGGGCGGCCGTGGTGTTCGCCCAGCTCATCACGCGCGGCGTCAACCACGGGGTGCACGCCTTCTTCGTCCCGCTGCGGGACGCCACCGGGGCCTTCCTGCCCGGCGTGGGCGGGGAGGACGACGGGCTCAAGGGCGGGCTCAACGGCATCGACAACGGCCGGTTGCACTTCGACCACGTGCGCGTGCCCCGGACCCACCTGCTGGACCGGTACGGCAGCGTGGACGCGGAGGGTGCCTACTCCTCCCCCATCGACTCCCCCGGGCGCCGCTTCTTCACCATGATCGGCACCCTCGTCCAGGGCCGCGTCTCGCTGGCCCTGTCCGGGGCCGCCGCCTCGGCGCTGGCGCTGAAGGGCGCGATCACCTACGGCAACGAGCGCCGCCAGTTCAACGCGTCCTCGGAGACGCACGAGGAGGTGCTGCTGGACTACCAACTGCACCAGCGGCGGCTGATCGACCGGCTGGCGCGGACCTATGCCGACGCCCTCGCCGCCAACGAGCTGCTGGAGAAGTTCGACGCCGTCTTCTCCGGGGAGGCGGACACGGACGACGACCGGCAGGAGCTGGAGACCCTCGCCGCGGCCATCAAGCCGCTCGCGACGTGGAACGCCCTCGACACCCTGCAGGAGTGCCGGGAGGCGTGCGGCGGCGCCGGGTTCATGGCGCGGAACCGGTTCACCTCGCTGCGCGCGGACCTGGACGTGTTCGTCACCTTCGAGGGGGACAACAACGTCCTGCTCCAGCTCGTGGGCAAGCGGCTGCTCGCGGACTACTCCCGGGAGCTCTCCGGCTTCTCGGTGGGCGCGCTCTCGCGGTTCGTGGTCGCCCACGCCACGAACGCCGTGGTCCACCGCTCCGGGCTGCGCCGCGTGGCCCAGTCGGTCCACGACGCCGGTTCCGAGCGCAAGAGCGCCAACTGGTTCAAGGAGACGGACGTGCAGCGGGCCCTGCTCGAGGACCGGGTGCGCACCAAGACCGGCGCGGTGGCCCAGGCCCTGCTGCCGGTGGCCCGCAGGTCCCGTGCCGAGCAGGCGGCCACGTTCAACCGCCACCAGACCGAGCTGATCGACGCCGCGCGCAACCACGCCGAGCTGCTGGAGTGGGAGGCGTTCACCCGGGCGCTGGAGTCGGTGGAGGACCCGCACACCCGCCAGGTCCTGACGTGGCTGCGCGACCTCTTCGCGCTGCGCGTGATCGAGGACGACCTCGGGTGGTTCCTGGAGAACGGCCGGATCTCCCCCCAGCGGGCCCGGACCCTGCGGCAGTACATCAACCGGCTGGCCTACCGCCTGCGCCCGCACGCCCAGGACCTCGTGGACGCCTGGGGCTACGAGCCGGAGCACGTCCGGATGGACGTGGCCACCGGCGAGGAGGCGCGGCGGCAGACGGAGGCCGCCGAGTACCACCGGAGGCAGCGGGCCAGCGGGGACGCGCCGGTGCCCGAGCGCTCGCTCCGCACCGCGTCCCCGCGGCGCTGAGCCGCACCCCCGCCGGGTGACGGGCGCCCGGCACCGGGGTCGATCCCGTCCCCACCGATCCCCTAGGGTCGGAGGGAGCACGGGACCGTCCACGACAGGGGGAACGCACGATGGCGACGACCACGCAGGACACCACGCCGGACACCACGCCGCCCGCGGGACCCGGCCGGGATCCCGGCCGTCCGGGACGGACGACCGTGGTGATCGCCACGCGCAACCGGCGCGAGGAGCTGCTCGCGAACCTGGGCCGGCACGAGGCGCCCGTGATCGTGGTGGACAACGCCTCCACGGACGGCACGGCCGAGGCCGTCGAGGCCGCCCACCCGGAGGTCCGCGTGGTGCGGCTGCGGCGCAACCGCGGGGCGGTGGCCCGCACGGTGGGCGCCCGCCTGGCGGACACCGAGTTCGTCGCCTTCGCCGACGACGACTCGTGGTGGGCACCCGGCTCCCTCGCGGCCGCCGAGCGGGTCTTCGACGACCACCCGGGAATCGGCCTGCTCGCCGCCTCCATCGCCGTGGGCGCCGAGGAGCGGCCCGACCCGATCAACGCGGTGCTCGCGGAGTCCTCGCTGGGTCGCTCGGCCACCGGGGCGGGGACGAGGCTGCTGGGCTTCGTCGCGTGCGCCGCCGTCGTGCGCCGGCAGGCCTTCCTCGCCGTCGGCGGCTTCGACCCGGTGGTCCGCTTCCCCGGCGAGGAGGAGCGCCTGGCCCTGGACCTGGCGGACGCCGGCTGGGAGCTCGTGCACGCGACCGGGCTGTGGGTGCACCACCACCCCTCCCCGCAGCGCGAGCCCGGCGAGACCCGACAACGGGAGCTGGTGCGCAGCGGGCTGCTGACCACGCTGCTGCGCCGGGACTGGGACGACGTCGGGCAGCGCGTGCGCTCGGCCTGGGCGTCCGGGCCGCGCGGCCGACGCGCCCTGGCCGGCGCCCTGCCCCGGGTCCCGGCGGCGCTGGCCGCCCGCAGGGTCGTCTCCGAGCGGCTGCAGCGCGACCTCGACCGGCTCCGGGGCGAGACCGTGGTGGACGTCCCGGCCGGCGCGCCGGGGGCGACGGCGGACGACCGGGTCTCGGTCGTGATGATCACCCACGACCGCCGGCCCGAGGCACTGCGCGCGATCGAGCGCGTGCTGGCCCTGCCCGAGCGCCCGGCGCTCTACGTGGTGGACAACGGCTCCACCGACGGCACGGCCCAGGCGGTCCGGGAACGGTTCGGCGCCGAGCCACGGCTCACCCTCGTGACCAGCCGCCGCAACCTCGGCGCGGTGGGGCGCAACGTGGGCGTGGACCTGGTGCCGACCGAGTTCGTGGCCTTCTGCGACGACGACACGTGGTGGGAGCCGGGCGCCCTGCGGGCGGCCGTGGACGCCCTGTCCGCCCATCCCCGCCTCGGCGTGGTGACGGCCCGGATCCTCGTGGAGCCGGGCGCCCGGGAGGACCCGATCAACGACGAGCTGCTGCACTCCCCCGTGCGGGGCCCGGACTGGTTGCCGGGTCCGGCCCTCGGCAGCTTCCTGGCCGGGGCCTCCGTGCTGCGCACCGAGGCCTTCCGCGAGGTCGGCGGGTTCAGCCGCCGGCTGTGGCTCGGCGGCGAGGAGGAGCTGATGGCCGCCGACCTCGCGGCGGCGGGCTGGGAGCTGTGCCACCTGCCGGACGTGGTGGTCCACCACCAGGCCTCGACGTCCCGGGACCCCCACCTGCGCCGCCGCCACGGGCTGCGCAACACCCTGTGGTTCACGTGGCTGCGCCGGCCACTGCCCACGGCCCTGCGCCGCAGCTGGCACGTGCTCTCGGGCGCCCCGCACGACCGGGTCACCGCCGCGGCCGTCGGGGACGCCCTGCGCGGCGCCGCCTGGGTCGCCCGGGAACGGCGCGTGCTGCCGGAGCACGTGGAGGAGCGCTTCCTCGCCCTCGAGGAGTCCCAGCGCACGAGCGCCGCCCGCCAGTACGTCAGCTGACGCACCCGCGGGCGGCGCCCGGGCCCCCTGCGCACGGCGCCGGGGCCGGCGGCCCGGCGTCCCGGCGGCTCAGCCCAGGCCGGGGCCGACGAGGTCCTCGCGCTCCACGGCGGTGCGGAACCACTCCACCGTCCGGGCCAGTCCCTCGGTCCACGGCACCTCGGGCTGCCAGCCCAGGGCCGCGCGGGCCTGCGCGGTGTCCGGCTGGCGCACGGTGGGGTCGTCCACCGGCCGGTCGATGAACTCGATGGGCGCGTCCGAGCCCGTGGCCGCCAGCACGTCCCGGGCGATCTGCAGGACGGAGAGCTCGTGCGGGTTCCCGATGTTCATCGGCCCCGTCTCGTCGCTCCAGGCCAGTGCGAGGATGCCCCGCACGAGGTCCGAGACGAAGCACACGGAGCGGGTCTGGCTGCCGTCCCCCGTGACCGTCAGCGGCTCCCCCGCCAGTGCCTGGCGGATGAAGGTCGGGATGGCCCGGCCGTCGCGCGGGCGCATCCGCGGCCCGTAGGTGTTGAAGATGCGCACGATCGCGGTGTCCACCTCGTGCTGGCCGCGGTAGGCCACCGTGAGCGCCTCGGCGAAGCGCTTGGCCTCGTCGTAGACGCCGCGCGGGCCGACCGGGTTGACGTGTCCCCAGTAGTGCTCCGGCTGCGGGTGGACCTGCGGGTCCCCGTACACCTCCGAGGTGGACGCCAGCAGGAAGCGCGCCCCCTTCTCCTTGGCGAGCCCGAGCGCGTGCAGGGTGCCGATCGAGCCCACCTTCAGGGTGTGGATCGGCAGGTTGAGGTAGTCGATCGGCGAGGCCGGGGAGGCGAAGTGCAGCACGAGGTCCACGTCCCCGGGCACGTGCAGGTAGTCGGTGACGTCGCACTGCACGAGCCGGAAACCGGGGTCCCCGATGAGGTGCTCGATGTTCACGGCCGAGCCGGTGAGGAAGTTGTCCAGGCACACGACCTCGACCTCGCGGCGGCGCAGCTCGGTGCACAGGTGGCTGCCGAGGAAGCCGGCGCCGCCCGTGACGACGGCCCGCCGGATGGTCCTCGCGGAATGCTGGGGGGCGGCCTGCGCCCGGTGGTCCTCAGGATGCACGATGGGTCCTTCCACGGTGGGTGTCGGTGGTCAGCTGGCGGACCGCGGCCGCCAGGACCTCCTCGGCGGAGATCCTGCCCAGCAGCGGGTCCAGGGCGGTGCCGTGGGGGTCGCCCCACGGCCCGGCGTCGGGATCGCCGTGCCACAGCACGGCGTGCAGGTCCTCGTCCACGGCCGGCCCCCACGCGGCGGGCGGCACCGGGCCGAAGAGCACCACGGACGGCACGCACCAGGCCGTGGCCAGGTGGGCGATGCCGGTGTCCGCGCTCAGCACCAGGCCCGCGTCCCGGACCGCGGCCGAGAGCCCGGCCAGGTCGTGGCGGCCCGTGTGGTCGTGGACGCCCTCGAGCCCCTCGGCCACGACGCGGCCCAGGGGTGCCTCCGCGGCCGAGCCGGTGACGACCACGCGGTGGCCCCGTCCCGCCAGGCCGGCGGCCACCGCGCGCCAGCGGCGCGCCGGCCAGTGCCGGGAGGCGGAGGCGGCCCCGGGGTGGAGCACGACGTCGGCCGGGCCGGGGCGCCGGCGCGCCTCGGCCCGGGGCCGCAGCCGCAGGTCCTCGGGCCCGCAGTCCGCGCCGGCGTGCGTGACGAGGCGGCACCAGCGCAGCACCTCGTGCTCCTCCTCGCGCCACGCGGGGCCGGCATGGCCGGCGTCGGCGGAACCGAAGGCGATGAGCCGCTCCGGCCGGGCGGCGGCGAGGAGCCGGTGGCTCGCCGGCCCGCGGCCGTGCAGGTTCACGGCGACGAGCCCGGCCGGGACGTCCGGCAGCGGCACGAGGCCCGGCAGCGGCAGCACGTCGTCGACGACGCCCTCCCGGGCGAGCAGGCCCGCCGGCCCCGGGGGGCCGGCGAGCACGATCCTGCGGTCCGGGACCAGCCGACGCAGCCCGCGCAACGCGGCCACCGCCGTCAGCGCGTCGCCGAGGCCCAGGGCGCGCAGGACGAGCACGTCCCCGGGGCGCAGCGTCCCGGGCGGCCGGCCCGGGGCGGTGTCCGCCCCGCGCGCGGCCAGCCAGTCCGCCGTGTACGGTTCCGGTCCCGTGCCGCGGTCCCCGGCGCCGGCCACGTCCTCAGCGGGCATCCACGTTCCCCGCGGCGATCCGCTCGACGATGCCCGTGGTGGAGCGCCCGGGCAGGTAGGGGAGCACCTCGACACGGCCGCCCCAGCCCCGCACGAGCGGGGCCTCCGGCAGGTCCTCGGCGCGGTAGTCCCCGCCCTTGGCCCAGACGTCGGGGCGCAGCCGGTCCAGGGCGGCCCGGGGGTCGTCCTCCTCGAAGACGATCACCCCGTCCACGTCCCGCAGGCCCATGAGCACGGCCGCGCGGTCCTCCTGGCCCACGACCGGCCGCGCGGGGCCCTTGAGCCGGCGCACGGAGTCGTCGGCGTTGAGCAGCACCACGAGCACGTCCCCGAGGTCGCGTGCCCGGCGCAGGGTCTCGAGGTGCCCCGGGTGGAGGACGTCGAAGCAACCGCCCGTGGCCACGACCGTCCCCCCGCGGGCGCGCGTGGCGGCCACGGCGCGCAGCGCGGCCTCGGCGGGGTCCTCGGTGCTGGGCCGGTCGGCGCCGTCCCGCACGGCGGCGGTGCCGTCGGGCCCGATCCGGCCGTCGCGGAAGGCGGCGGCCCCGCCCGCGCCGACCCACCGGGCCGCGGCCGTCACGGCCCGGCCGACCGCGCCGTGCACCGAGGTGCCCTCCGCGAGGTGGGTGGCCACGGCGGCGGCGAAGCGGTCCCCCGCCCCGCAGGGGTCGCTCGAGTCCACGGGCAATGCCGGCACCAGCTCGGCGGCGCCCTCGGAGGCGACGAACGCGCCGCGTGCCCCCGCGGTGACGGACACGGCGCCCGCCCGCCAGCCGATCCGCAGGGCCTCCGCGAGGTCCTCGTCGGCGACCTCGGCGGGCACCGTGACGGCGTCCCGCAGGGAGGCCAGCGCGGCGCGGGCCTCGGCGAGGTTGGGGGTGACCACGGCGCAGCCGGGCACGGGGTCGCACCCGCGCGGGTGCGGGTCCCACACGACGGGCACCCGCTCGGCGGCCGCGGCCAGGGCCGTGCGCACGGTCGCGTCCCGCGTGACCCCGCCCCCGTAGTCGGAGACGAGCACGACGTCGGCGCCCTCGAGCACCCGGGCCAGCCGGCCGGCGTCGAGGTCCCGGGGCGTCCCGGGCCCGCCCTCGTCCACCCGGACGAGGGTCTGTCCCGCGCTGCGGATGCGGGTCTTGGTGCGCGTCCCGCCGGCATGGCCGAGGGCCTCCAGCTCGATGCCGGCCAGGCCCTCGCGCAGCTCCGCGGCCGCCGCGTCCGCGGCCAGCGGGGCGACCAGCACGACGTGCGGGGCGGGCCCGGGCAGCCCGCCGGCGCGGCCGGCGCACAGCAGGGCCGCCAGCCCGGCGCCGCCGGGGCTGGCGTGGACGTCGCGGACGTCCACCACGGGGACGGGGGCGTCCGGGCTGAGCCGTTCGGACGTCCCCGTGACGTCCCGGTCCAGCAGCACGTCCCCGACGATGACGATCCGTGCGCTCATGGTGTCCCCTTCCTCCCTGGTCCGGCGCCGTGCACCGGACCGGCCTCTAGTCCTCGGTGAATCCCTGGTCCATCACAGCACACACCGCGTGCAGGAGGACCAGGTGCGCCTCCTGCACCACCGAGGTGGACTCGGCGGGCACGCACAGGGTCTCGTCGGCGAGCTCGGCGAGGGCGTTGGGCCCCCGGCCGGTCAGCGCCCACACCTGCAGGCCCGTCTCGCGCGCGCGGCGGGCGGCCGCGAGCACGTTGGGACTGGACCCGGACGTGGACAGCAGCACGAGGATGTCCCCCGGCCGGCCGTGGGCCTGCACCTGACGGGCGAACACCTCCTCGCCGCCGTAGTCGTTGACGATCGCCGTGAGCGAGGAGGTCTCGGCGGACAGGCACACGGCCGCCAGCGGGCGGCGTTCACCCTGGAAGCGCCCGACGAGCTCGGCCGTGAAGTGCTGGGCCTCGGCGGCGCTGCCGCCGTTGCCCGCGGCGAGCACGCGGCCGCCGTCGCGCACGTGCTCGAACAGCCGCCGGCCCCAGGACTCGACCATCTCGGCCTCCTCCTCGAGGGACGCCAGGGCGCGGTCGAGCTGCCCGCGGTGCTCGGCGAGCATGCTGCGGGTCTGGGCGGGCCGGTGCGGGTTGGCGCACCGGTAGGCCTCGAGGGCCTCGCGGTAGGCCTGTTCCGTCAGGCCGGCCACGCGCTCCCAGGAGAACAGGCGCGTGACCCGGTCCCGGCCCGCCGCGCCCATCCGCTCGGCCAGCCCGGGGTCGTCGGCGAGCCGGCGCAGCGCCGCCGCCGTGGCGTCCGCGTCCCGCGCGGGCACCAGCAGCCCCGTCACCCCGTCCTCCACGCTGTCCAGCAGCCCGCCCACGGCGGAGCCGACCACCGGACGGCCGCACGCCATCGCCTCCAGCGGCACGATCCCGAAGGGCTCGTACCACGGGGTGCAGGTGACCACGTCCGCCGAGGCCAGCAGCGCCGCGGCCTCCTCGCGGCCGAGCCGGCCGGTCAGGGTGAGCCGGTCGGCCACCCCGAGCTCCCCGGCCAGTGCGGTCAGCCGGCGCGCCTCCGGGTCCGTGGCGAGCCCCGCCGCGTCCGGGCCGCCGGCCACGGTCAGGTGTGCCTCGGGGACCTGCGCGAGGGCCCGCACGGCGAGGTCCACGCCCTTGCGCTCGACCAGCCGGCCCAGCGCCACGACCCTGAGGGGGTCGCCGGCGGCGCGCCGGGCACGGCCGTCGGCCGGGTGGGGAGCCGGCGTGAAGGCGTGGGCGTCCACGCCGCACGGGACGACCCGGACGCGGTCGGGATCGGCGCCCAGGCCCATGAGCTCCTGCACCTCGTCCCGGCACGTGGCCAGGACCAGCTGGGTGCGCGCCACCAGCCGGGCCTCGGTGCCGAGCCGGCAGGCCGGGCTCGTGTCCGCGGTGCCCTGGTGGCGGCGCTTCACCGAGCCCAGGGCGTGGAACGTCTGCACCACGGGGATCCGCACGGCGGCGGCCGCCGCGGTGGCGGCCATCCCGGACATCCAGAAGTGGGCGTGCACGAGGTCCGGCACCCCGTCCCGGCGCCAGTGCGCCGTCATCCACCGCGCGAAGCCGTCCATGAACGGGACGAGCTCGTCCTTGGGCAGCACGGCGGCCGGCCCGGCGGGCACGTGGACCACGGTCACGCCCTCGGCGGCGGGGACCTCCTCCGGCAGGTCCGGGTCGTCGCGGCGCGTGTAGACGCGCACGCGGTGGCCGCACCGGCCGAGCTCGGCGGCGAGGGCCGCCACGAAGACGTTCTGGCCACCCGCGTCCACGCCGCCGAGGGCGGCCAGCGGCGAGGCGTGCTCGGAGACCATGGCGATGTCCAGCCGGTCCCCCACGGCGATCCCGGTCACGCGACCACCCCCTCGATCAACACGTCCCAGTCGGCCAGGAACCGCTCCAGCCCGTAGTGCTCGAGGGCGTGCGCGCGGGCGGCGGCGCCGGCCTCGGCGGCCACGTCCGGCTCGCGCAGCCACTGGCCGCCGCGCGCGCACAGCTCCGCCGGGTCGTTGCTGAGCAGCCCCGCGGCGGCCGGCACGGCGCGCGGGCCCTCGGTCGTGGAGAGGCCGAGCACCGGCAGGCCCAGCGTCATGGCCTCGATCATCGCCAGGCCCAGGCTGGTCCACCGGTAGGGGTGCAGGTAGGCCCGGTGCGCGCCCAGGGCCCGGTGCAGCTCCGACTGCCGGTAGTCCTCGTGGACGCAGCCCTCCAGCCACGGCGCTCGACCGACGAGCTGGTCCATCCCCATGCCGTAGACCTCGACCGGCAGGTCCCGGGCGAGGTCGAGCATGAGGTCGGTGCCGGCCACGCGCGTGCGGCGCACGGGCTCGTTCACGACGACGGCGAGCGACTCGCGCTCGCCCGTGTAGAGGTGCCCCGGGTCCGGGATGCCGTGCTCGAGCACCGTGGTGCGCGCGGTGCCGTTGTCCCACATGACGCGGTTGAAGTGGGTGACGTGGACGACCGGCACGGCGTCCTGGTCCGCGTACGGGTGGCGGGTGGCCACCGCGGGACCGGTCGGGGCGTTGTGCTCGAGGTACACCGCCGGCACGTCGATCCCGGCGCGCAGCCCCGTCCAGGCCTCCAGCAGCCCCGCCTCGTGGGGGCGCTGCAGCACCACGAGGTCCACCCGCTCGCCGGCGAGCTCCTCGGAGGTGCGCTCGACCGCGCTGGCCGGCCAGTCCCACGTCCGGGCGCGGCCGCGGCCGTCGGGGCCGCGCTCCGCGTCGACCGGCAGCAGGTAGTCGTGGCGGCCCTGGACGAACGAGGTCATCCAGGAGCCGTGCACGTGCCAGATCAGGATGCGCATGGATCTCCTTCTCGGGGGGACGGGGTTCGGGGGGCCGGGAGGTTCCCGGGGCCGGCGCCGGGCGCCGGGACGGGGCCGCCGTCGGGAGGCTCCGCGGCCGGGGCTGCGACGAGGGCCGCGACCGCCTCGGCCACCTGGTCGCCGGTGACGCCGCCCAGGCACGGGTGCCCGGGCACCGGGCACTCCCGCGCCCGGCTGTCCCGGCAGGGGGCGTGCTGGTCGCCCAGCAGCCGGACCGGCACGCCCCAGGGCGCCCACCGCTCGGCGGGCACCACCGGGGAGAACAGCGAGACCACCGGGGTGCCGACGGCGGCGGACAGGTGGGCCGGGCCGGTGTTACCCACCACGGTGCAGCAGGCCGCCTCGAGCACCGCGGCGAGACCGGCGAGGTCCGTGGCGGCGGCGAGGTCGACGACGGTGCCCGCCGGCTGCCGCCGCAGGGCCCCGGCCACCGTGGCGGCCGCCAGCTCCCGCTCGGCCGGCCCGCCGGTGACGACGACGGCGTGCCCGGCCTCCGCGAGGGCCGCGGCGAGGCCGGCGGCGTGCTCGGCGCGCAACCCGCGCGCCGGCACGGAGGCGCCGGGGTGCAGCACCACGTAGCCACCGGAGCGCAGGTCCGCGGGCAGCCGGTCGGTCAGCGGCGGCAGCGGCCGGCGCACGGCCAGCCGGGGATCGCGGGGGCGCGGGGCCCCGGCGGCGACGGCGACCTCGAGGGCCGCCTCGACCTCGTGCCCGCCGCCCGGCGGGTCCTCGCGCCGCAGGCGCACGTCGAGCAGGGAGCCGGGATAGTCCACGCTCGTGCCCACGACGTGGCCGATGCCGGCCATCCGGGCCAGCAGGGCCATGGGCAGCGGACTCTGGTGGAAGGAGGTGAAGATCGCCGCCCGCCCGTAGCCGCCGCGCCGCAGCCGCTCGACGAGCCGGAGCGTGGCCGGGGCGTTCACCGGCGGGGGGCGGAAGCCGGACCAGGGCGCGTCGTACTCCAGGACCGTGTCCACGCCGGGCAGCAGCCTGGCCGCGGCCGCGCCGGAGGGCGAGGCGAGCAGGTCGACCGGCCCGAGGGCGGACAGGGCGCGGATGGCCGGTCCGGTCAGCAGGACGTCGCCGTCGGAGTCGAGTCGTACCGCGAGGATGCGCGTCATGGGGTGGGCCGGTCCCCCGTCCCGGCGGGGGCGCCGTCGGCGACCAGGGCGAGCACGAGGTCAACGGCGGCGGCCAGGTCCGGGGCCGTGACCGGCGCGTCGGCGACCTCCTCGGCGCGGGTCACCGGGGTGGGCACGAGGACGGATCGGGCGCCGGCGGCCTGGGCGGCCTCGACGTCCGCGCCGATGTCCCCGATGAGCACGCACTCCTCCGGCCGCACGCCGAGCGCCCGGGCGGCGGCGAGGACCATGCCGGGGCGGGGCTTGCGGCAGGCGCAGCCGTCCCCCGGGCCGTGTGGGCAGACCTGCCACGCGCCGAACGGACCGAGCAGCTCCTCCACGCGGGCGTTGACGGCGTCCACCTGGTCCCGGGAGACGAGCCCCCGCGCCACCCCCGACTGGTTGGACACCACGGCGGTGGCCAGCCCGGCGGCCCGCACGCGGTCGAGGGCCTCGCGGGCGCCGTCCACGGGACGGACGAGGGCCGGATCGCCGTTGTAGGGGACGTCGTGCACGAGCGTGCCGTCGCGGTCGAACAGCACGGCGCGCGGGCGCACCGGCCACGCGCCGGTCCCGCGGTGCCGCGCCCAGCCGGCGAGGCGGTGGCGCACCGCGGCCGGCGGGATCGTGGCACTGGTCAGGACCATGCGGCGCAGCTCCGCGCCGAAGCCGGGCTCGCCGGGGCGGGGTCCGGGGCCCAGGCGCCGGACGAGGAACCGCCGGTACAGGCCCGCCCAGGCGGCGGTGCCGGCCCCGGCCACCCAGCCCGCGCCGTGCACGCCGGCCAGCCGGGCGAGGCTGCCGCCGGCCGCCGCGGCGAGGGCCGCCGTCGTGGCCACGTGCCAGCCGAACGTCCCGGCGGGGGCCTCGGCGTGCCGGCGCCACCGGGGGCCGTGCAGCCGGCGCATGAGCGCGTTGTCGGCGTTGCCGGCCTGCACCCGGTGGCTCACCCAGTCGTCGGCCGGACGGACGGGGTGCAGGATGCCGCGGCGCCCGCGCACGAGCCGGTACCCGGCGCGGCGCACGCGCAGCGCCAGGTCGGCGTCCTCGCGGTAGGCGCGCGGGAAGCGCTCGTCGAAGCCGTGCACGCGCTCGAGCACGTCGCGGCGGTAGGCCATGTCCGCGGTGGCCCAGTCGGCGTCCTCGAGCGAGGCCGTGTTCCGCTCCCAGTCGGTGGGGCGCCGGTCCGCTGGCAGGGGCACGGTGATCCGGCCCTGCGTGGCGCCGACGTCCGGGCCGCACGCCGCGAGGTCCTCGGCCAGCCGTCGGGCCCAGTCCGCCGGGACCTCGACGTCGTCGTCCAGGAAGGCGATCCACTCGACCGCCGGGTCCACGGCGCGCCAGCCGCGGTTGCGGGCGGCGGCCGGTCCGCGGCCGTGGCCGCGGACCACCCGCACCGGCCGGCCGGCCACGGCGGGCGCCAGCGGCTCCGGCGGGACAGCGGGCGGCGCGGGGTCGCGGCGGTCGTCCACCACCACGACCTCGACGGGACCCGGATGCCGGTCGTCCGTCTCGAGGGCCGCGACGGTCTCGAGCAGCCGGTCCAGGGACGGCCGGCCGACCGAGGGGATGACGAGCGCGTAGGAGGGCGCGGGGGGCGTGGCGTGGGAGGCGGCGTGGGTCATCGGGCGAAGAACCCCGCGCGGCGGACGAGGTGCGGGCCCAGGACGAGGGCGGCCACGGGCGCCGAGCCGAAGAGCTCGAGTGCGTCCCGGGGGTCGTCCACCATGGGCCGGCCGGCCGTGTTGAGGCTCGTGTTGACGACCACCGGAACCCCCGTGCGCTCGTCGACGGCACGCAGCAGGGCGGCGATGCCCGGGTTGTCCCGGTCGCTGACCGTCTGGATGCGCGCGGAGCCGTCCACGTGGGTCACCGTGGGGATGCGGTCCCGCCACTCCGGCGCGACCCGGTGGGTGAAGAGCATGTACGGGCTGGGGATCGGCCCGCCGCTGAAGATCTCGGCGGCGCGCTCCTCGAGCACCATGGGGGCCACGGGGCGGAACTGCTCGCGCCCCTTGACGTCGTTGAGCCGCTCGAGGTTCTCCGCGTGCATGGGGTTGGCGAGCAGGGAGCGGCGCCCCAGCGCACGCGGGCCGAACTCGCTGCGCCCGTCGAACCAGGCGATGACCCCGTTGTCCGCGAGGATGTCCGCCACCTCGGCGGCCAGGGCCTCGCGGGAGCCGGGGGTGGTGAACGGCACCTGGGCGGTGGTGAGCCACCGGGCCAGCTCCTCGTCGCTCCAGCTGCGGCCCAGCGCCGCGGTCGGCTCGGGCTCGGCCAGTTCGCCGGCCTGCTGGGCCAGGACGAGGGCCGCGCCGAGGGCCGTGCCCGAGTCGCCCGAGGCCGGCTGGACCCAGACGTCCTCGAACCCGGCCTCGCGCCACACGCGGGAGTTGGCCACGCAGTTCAGGGCGGTGCCCCCGGCCATGGTCAGCACGGTCTCGCCGGTGCGCCCGCGCAGCCAGCGGGCCAGGTCCACGAGGGTCTCCTCGACGACCAGCTGGACCGAGGCGGCGAGGTCCGCGTGGTCCCCGCCCCACGTGCCGTCGTCGATCCGGCGGGGGGCGAACCGCTCCCACTCCGGGGCCCGCGCGGTGAAGCCGCCGTCCCCGGTGGCGTGCACGCACTCGCGCAGCGCGTCGGCGAAGCGGGGCGTGCCGTAGGAGGCCAGGGCCATGACCTTGAACTCGTCCGAGGAGCGCAGGAAGCCCAGGTGGTCGGTGAGGGACTCGTACACGAGGCCGAGGGAGTCCGGCAAGGCCTGGCGGGCCAGGATCGTCAGCTCCCCGTCGCGGTACTGCCCGGCCAGGTGGGAGTGGGCCTCGCCGCGGCCGTCCGTGACCAGGACGGCGCCGCTGCGGTAGGGCCCGGCGAGCCCGGAGGAGGCAGCGTGGGCCACGTGGTGCGGGACGAAGGTGACCTTGTCCCGGTCCAGGCCGGGCAGTGCCTCGGCGAGGAAGCCCGGGGCGCGGCGCACGTAGTCGATCCGCACGTGGTCGTACGGGTCGTCCGGGACCTCGGCCGCCATCTCCGGGTCGAACGAGTAGCCGACGCCGTCGAGCTCCCCCGGCGTGATGCCCGCGTGCTCGAGGACCCAGCGCATGGACTGCTCGGGCAGTTCCCACGCCGAGAACGGGACGGGACGCTTGCCGTGCTTGCGGCGGGAGAAGCGCTCCTCCTCCGCGGCCGCCACGACCTTGCCGTCGACCACCAGCGCAGCGGCGGGGTCGTGGAACGTTGCATTCACTCCGAGGTATCGCACCTCTGCAGTGTTGCACACCCCTGCCGGGAGAGGGGTTCCGGCGTGTCACCGCCCCGGTCCGGGGAGCATTGCCGCAGGTCAGGACGCGGTTGGGGGCCCGTGGACCTCGTCCACGGGCTTCCGGACGCCGACGGCGGCGAGCCCGCCGTCCGCCGCCGGGCCCCGGGCCGCCGCAGTGGCCCCGCTCAGGCCAGGACGGAGCGGTAGACCTCGAGGGTCCGGTCGGCGATCGAGTCCCACGAGAAGTGCTCGATGGCCCGCTGGCGTCCGGCCCGGCCCATCCGCGCGGCGCCCTCGGGGTCCTCGAGGACCTCGGTCAGCGCCGCGGCGAAGTCGGCCACGAAGCGCTCCTCGTCCAGGGGCGTGCCGGTGCCGTCGGTGGCCTGCTCGAGGGGCACGAGCCGCCCGGTGATCCCGTCCTGGACCACCTCGGGGATGCCGCCGACCGCGGAGGCCACGACGGCCGTGCCGCAGGCCATGGCCTCGAGGTTCACGATGCCCAGGGGCTCGTAGATCGAGGGACAGGCGAAGACCGTGGCCGCGGAGAGCACCTGCATGACCTCGGCGCGCGGGAGCATGCCCTCGATCACCACGACCCCGTCCCGGGTGGCCTGCAGGTCCCGGACGAGGCCGTTGACCTCGGCGGCGAGCTCCGGGGTGTCGGCCGCCCCGGCGCACAGCACGAGCTGGACCGAGGGGTCCAGGCGCGCGGCGGCGCGCAGCAGGTAGGGCACGCCCTTCTGGCGGGTGACCCGGCCGACGAAGGCCACGGTGGGGCGAGCGGGGTCCACGCCGTGGCGCTCGAGGGCGTCGGTGTCCTCCCGCGGGGTCCACAGGGCGGTGTCGATCCCGTTGTGCACCACCCGGACGCGCCCGGGGTCCACGTCGGGGTAGGCCGAGAGGATGTCCCGGCGCATCCCCTCGGACACCGCGATCACCGCGGCGGCGGAATGGTAGGCCGTGGCCTCGGCCCAGGACGAGAGCCGGTAGCCGCCCCCGAGCTGCTCCGCCTTCCACGGCCGCAGGGGCTCGAGGGAATGGGCCGAGAGGACGTGCGGGACGCCGTGGAGCAGCCCGCCGAGGTGGCCGGCCAGGTTGGCGTACCACGTGTGGGTGTGGACCAGGTCCGTGCCGGCCAGGTCGCCGAGGATCGCCAGGTCGGTGCCGAGGGTCTGCACGGCGGCGTTGGCGTCCTCGAGCCCGCCCGGCACGCCGTAGCCGGACACCTCGGCGCCGTGGTAGTCGGGCTCGCGGCCCTCCCCGAAGGCGTGCACGTGGAGCTCGGTGCGTGCGGCGAGCACGCGCGAGAGTTCGGCGACATGGACGCCGGCACCGCCATAGATGGTCGGGGGGAATTCCTTGGTCACAATGTCGATCCGCACGACACCAACGTAGTCCAGCGCTGACGACTGACGTTACTGTGAAGGAACGGACACTCCTCGACGGAACGGGTTGCGAAGATGCCACAGAAGAAGGTGCTGGCCGTCGTGCTGGCGGGCGGCGAGGGCAAGCGGCTGATGCCGTTGACGGCGGACCGGGCGAAGCCTGCGGTCCCCTTCGCGGGGAGCTACCGGCTCATCGACTTCGCGCTGTCCAACCTCGCGAACTCGGGGTACCTGAAGATCGTGGTGCTCACGCAGTACAAGTCCCACTCGCTGGACCGGCACATCTCCGAGACGTGGCGGCTGTCCACGCTGCTGCAGAACTACGTGGCCTCCGTGCCCGCCCAGCAGCGCCGCGGCAAGGACTGGTTCCTCGGCAGCGCCAACGCCATCTACCAGTCCATGAACCTGATCCACGACGCCCGCCCGGACATCGTGGTGGTCATCGGCGCGGACCACGTCTACCGGATGGACTTCCAGCAGATGGTGGACCACCACGTCGCCTCGGGGGCCTCCGCCACGGTCGCCGCCGTGCGCCAGCCCCTCGAGCTGGCCCCGTCCTTCGGGGTGATCGAGACCAAGGCGGACCAGCCCGGGCGGATCGAGCGCTTCGTCGAGAAGCCGGCCACCACGCAGGGGCTGGCGGACGACCCCACGCAGTTCCTGGCCTCGATGGGCAACTACGTCTTCACCGCCGACGCCCTGGTCAACGCCCTCAACGAGGACGCGCGGATGGAGGGCACGAACCACGACATGGGCGGGGACATCGTGCCCTGGTTCGTGGACCGGGACGACTGCGGGGTCTACGACTTCACCACCAACGTGGTCCCGGGCGAGACCGGGGAACCGCACTACTGGCGCGACGTCGGCACCCTCGACTCCTACTACGACGCCCACATGGACCTGGTGAAGCCCTGGCCGGACTTCAACCTCTACAACTCCGACTGGGCGATCTTCACCCACCAGTCGGTGTCCCCGCCGGCCAAGCTGGTCCGCTCGGCCACGAAGCGGCCGGGCACCGCGGTGGACTCGATCCTGTCCCAGGGCGTGGTCGTCTCCGGTGGCACCGTGGCCCAGTCGGTGCTCTCCACGGACGTCCGGGTCCACAACGAGGCGTGGGTGGAGCAGTCGGTGCTGCTGGACGGCGTCGTCATCGGCAAGGGCGCGAAGGTGCGCAACGCCATCATCGACAAGAACGTGGTGGTGCCGGAGGGCGTCCAGATCGGCTTCGACCGTGCCGAGGACGAGGCGCGCGGCTTCACCGTCACGGAGTCCGGGCTCACGGTGACGTCCAAGGGCCAGTTCGTGCCGCCGTTGAGCTGACCGGGGCCGGCCAACAAGCCCCCCCCTCTTGTACCTACCGATACAAGGCGGAGGGCTTGTTCGTTTGCCGGGCTCTTGTCGGCCTAGGCGACCCGGGTGATGAGCACCTCCACCGCGAGGCGCGAGCCGCCGCCGCCGGAGACGATGCCCTTGAGCGGCGTGACATCCCGGTAGTCCCGTCCCCGGCCCACCAGCACGTGCAGGTCCCCGGCGGGTTGGGAGTTGGTGGGGTCCCAGGCGTGCCAGGACCCGTCCCACCACTCCAGCCACGCGTGCGACTGCCCGGCCACCTCGGTGCCGAGGGCCGCGCCGGGGCGGGGATGGATGTACCCGGAGACGTAGCGGGCCGGGATGCCGAGGGCCCGCATCATCCCGATGCCCACGTGGGCGAGGTCCTGGCACACGCCGCGGCCGCTGGCGAGGGCCTCCTCCGCGCCGAAGTGCACGGCGGTGACCCCGGGCTGGTAGGCCATGGCGCCGTCGAGCCACTCCAGCACGTTCAGGACCGTCTCGTGCGGGCGGGCCGCCCGCAGCCCCCGGGCCTGCCCGCGCGCCTCGGCCCCGGGGTCCGAGAGGCGCGTCTGCGGGAGGAAGTCGGAGAACTCGTGCACCGTGGCCGGGGACTCCAGGCGGGCCCAGTCCGTGGACTCGTCCGTCCCCGCGGAGGCGGAGCGGTGGACCTCCACGGTGGCCGAGGCGAGCACCTCCAGGGCCTCGTGCGGGACGTGGACGTCGAAGGCGGTGACGCGGGTGCCCCAGTAGTCCCGGTAGGTCGTGGCCACGGCCTGGCGCGGGGTGATGGCGATCGCCGACTCGAGCGTGGTCTGCTGGGCGTCGGTCACCGGGGTCATCCGTGCCTCGTTGTACGAGGTCGTCGCCCGGCGGTTGTACTCGTAGCTGGTGCGGTGCGTGACGTGCAGGCGGCTCATGAGACCTCCCCGACCCACGACAGTTCCTGGCCGCGGGAGAAGTACTTGGCGCTGATCGCCTCGGAGGCCCGGGCGCAGCTGAGTTGGACACGGTGCAGGAAGATCGGCAGGGAGGTCTCCAGCTGGTCCGGCGTGGAGTACTCCAGCGTGGAGCGCATGTCGCCCACGATGCGGCGGGCGTCGTCCATGAACCCGACGCGGTTCGAGGCCGGGTCCAGGGACACCAGGCACTGCTCGGCGTCCTGGAGGGCGCGCAGCACGGAGCGGGGGAAGAGGCGGTCCAGCAGGAGGAACTCCCCGGCGTGCTCCTCCCCCATGGTGGCGCGCTGGGTGCGCAGGAACGACTCGTAGGCCCCGGCACAGCGCAGCATGGTCACCCAGGACAGCCCCAGCGCCTCCGACTCGCGGGTGGCGAGCATGCGGGCGGTCATGTCCGCCCGCTCGAGGGACCGGCCGAGCTCCAGGAACAGCCAGGCCTCGTCGTGGCTCATGGTGGAGTCCGCGAGGCCGCGGATCATGGCGGTGCGCTCGAGCACCCAGTGGCAGAAGCGGTAGGTGCCCACCACGTCCCGGCGGTGCTGGCCCAGCCCGTACCACGTGGTGTTGAGCGCCTCCCACAGCGAGGAGGACACGGTCTCGCGCGCCCGGCGGGCGTTCTCCCGCGCCGCCCCGAGGGCACCGGAGACGGAGTGCGTGCTCGACCGGGTGAAGGCGAGCGTGTTGAGCAGCGAGCCGAGGGTGTACTCCTCCGGCTGGGGAACGCCCATGATGGTCAGCAGCTCGCGCGTGACCGTCTCCTGCTCCTCCGCCCCGGCGCCGTTGAGGCGCTCCAGGTGCACGTCGAGGATGCGCGCGGTGCCGTCGGCGCGCTCGACGTAGCGGCCGATCCAGAACAGCGACTCGGCGATGCGGCTCAGCATGACTCCTCCTCCCGGCCCGCGCCGCCGGGCGCGGGATCGGCGTCGGCGCACTGCCGGGCCTGTTGCTGCTGCTCGGGCATCAGCCCGATCTCCTCGAGCGGGCTGGGGGCCTGCTCCTCGGGCCAGTCGTCGCCCACCACGTGCACCTGCGGTTCCGGGCCGGCGTCGTCCGCGGGGCGCGCCGCGGCCCCGGTGCGGGCCATCACCCACGTGTCCTTCGAGCCGCCGCCCTGGGAGGAGTTCACGATCAGGGACCCCTCCTGCAGCGCCACGCGGGTCAGGCCGCCGGGCAGCACCCACACGTCCTCGCCGTCGTTCACCGCGAAGGGCCGCAGGTCCACGTGCCGGGGGCCGAACCGGCCGCCGGCGAGGGTGGGCACGGTGGACAGCTGCAGCACCGGCTGGGCGATCCACCCGCGGGGGGACTCCAGCAGCTTGCGGCGCAGCTCCTCGAGCTCCGCCGGCGAGGCGTCCGGGCCGATGACGAGCCCCTTGCCGCCCGAGCCGTCCACCGGCTTGACGACGAGCTCGTCGAGCCGGTCCATGACCTCCTCGCGCGCCGCGGGCTCCTCGAGGCGGAAGGTGTCCACGTTGGGCACGATCGGGTCCTCCCCGAGGTAGTACCGGGTCAGGTCCGGCATGTACGTGTAGACGAGCTTGTCGTCCGCCACCCCGTTGCCCACGGCGTTGGCGATGGTCACGTTGCCGGCCCGGGCCGCGTTGACGATGCCCGGGACGCCGAGCATCGAGTCAGAGCGGAAGTGCAGCGGGTCCAGGAAGTCGTCGTCGATGCGCTTGTAGATCACGTCCACGCGCCGCTCGCCGTCCGTGGTGCGCATGTAGACCTTGTTGGCGCGCGTGACGAGGTCCCGGCCCTCCACGAGCTCGACGCCCATCATCCCGGCCAGCAGGGTGTGCTCGAAGTAGGCCGAGTTGTACACGCCGGGGGTCAGGACCACCACGACGGGGTCCTCGATGTCCGTCGGCGCCGTCCGGCGCAGGGCGGCCAGCAGCCGGCGGGGGTACTCCTCCACGGGCCGGACGTTGACGGAGCCGATGGCCTCGGGCAGGCCCTTGGACATGGCGCGCCGGTTCTCGATGACGTAGGAGACCCCGGAGGGCACCCGGACGTTGTCCTCGAGGACCCGGAAGGTGCCGGAGGCGTCCCGGACGACGTCGATGCCGGAGACGTGCACGCGCACCCCGCCGGCGGGACGGAAGCCGTGGACGGCGCGGTGGAAGTGGGCGCTGGTGGTGATGAGCGAGCGCGGGACGACCCCGTCCCGCACCACGGACATCGTCGAGTACACGTCGTCCAGGAAGGCCTCGAGCACGCGGACGCGCTGGGCCACGCCGGCCTCGAGCACGTCCCAGTCGTCGGCGGGGATGACACGCGGGACGATGTCGAGCGGCCACGCGCGCTCCTCCCCGGCGTAGTCGAAGGTCACGCCGCGGTCCAGGAACGTCCGGGCCATCGACTCGGCGCGCGCGGTCACGTCGTCGAGCGAGAGGGCCTCGAGGGCGCGCTCGACCGGTCGGTAGTCACGGCGCAGGCTGAACCCCGGGGCGAACATCTCGTCCCACGCGGGGCTGCGCTGGAGCGCCTCGGCATAGCCGGTGAACAGGTCGGACATGCCTCCAGCATTCCACGACGGCGGCCCCGGCCCGGTCACCGCCACGGGCGGCTGGCCCCCGGGGCCGCCCCGGCGATCGTGAAGGCGATCGTGAAGGGGTGATTGAATACCTCCATGGTGACCGTCCCCTCCGCCTCCCCCTCCCCCGCCGCCGGCCCTCCCGGTGCCCCCGGCACCGCCTGCTCCTCCGGGCTGCCCGGCGCCGGCTCCCCGCACCCCGTGCCGGAGCCGGGCCCGCTGGACCGGGCGAACCTCACGCGCGAGGAGGCCGGCCGGCGCGCCGCGCTGCTCACCGTCCACGCGTACGACGTGCACGTGGACGTGCGCGACGCCGCCGACCCCGGGACGGCGACGTTCGGCACGCGGACCACGGTGACCTTCTCCTGTGCCGAGCCCGGGTCCTCCACGGTCCTGGACTTCCTCCACGCCGGCGTCGAGACGGTCGAATTCAACGGCCGCGCCCTGGACCCCGCCCGCGTGGCCGGCCGTGCCCGGATCCTGCTGGAGGACCTGGCGGCCGAGAACGAGGTCACGGTGACCGGCGCGGCGTCCTACTCCACCTCGGGCGAGGGGCTGCACCGCTTCGTCGACCCCGTCGACGGCAGGGTCTACCTCTACACGCAGTTCGAGCCCGCGGACGCCCGCCGGGTGTTCGCCTGCTTCGAGCAGCCGGACCTCAAGGGCCGGTTCACCCTGCACCTGACCGGGCCCGCGGACTGGGTGCTGGCCTCGAACCAGCCCGAGGCCGCGCGCCGGGACGCCGGGGACGGCCTGGTGACGGTGGACTTCTCCCCCACCCCGCCGCTGTCCACCTACGTCACCACCCTGCTCGCCGGCCCGTACGCCACGTGGGAGGACCGCTGGCCCGGGCACCCGGCCTCCGGGGCCGGGGAGGTGCCCCTGGCGCTGTACTGCCGCCGATCCCTCGCCGGATCGCTGGACCCCGAGGAGCTCTTCGCCACCACGCGGGCGGGCCTGGACTTCTTCCACGACCTGTTCGGCGTCCCCTACCCGTGGGGCCGGTACGGCCAGGCGTTCGTGCCGGAGTACAACCTCGGGGCCATGGAGAACCCGGGGCTCGTGACGTTCACGGAGCAGTACGTCTTCACCTCCCGGGCCACGAGGTCGCAGTACGAGGCGCGGGCCACCACGCTGCTGCACGAGATGGCGCACATGTGGTTCGGCGACCTCGTCACCATGCGGTGGTGGGACGACCTGTGGCTCAAGGAGTCCTTCGCGGACTACATGGGCACCCTCGCGACCGCCGAGGCCACGGGGTTCACGGAGGCCTGGACCACCTTCGCCCACCGCCGCAAGGGCTGGGCCTACGTCCAGGACGCCTACCCGACCACCCACCCCGTGGTCGCGGACGTCCCCGACCTCGAGGCCGCGCGCCAGAACTTCGACGGCATCACGTACGCCAAGGGCGCGTCCGTGCTCAAGCAGCTCGTCGCCTTCGTGGGCCGCGAGGCGTTCGTGGCCGCCGCCCGCGAGTACTTCTCCCGGCACGCGTGGGGCAACGCCACGCTGCGCGACCTCCTGGCGGTCCTCGAGGAGGCGTCCGGCCGCGACCTGGCGGACTGGCCCGGGCGCTGGCTGCTGACCTCGGGGGCGCCGGAGCTGTGGCTCGGCGACGGGCCGTCCCCCGTGCTGCACCAGGCCGCGGTGGACCCCGTCACCGGACGGGAGGCGCTGCGCCCGCACGTGCTCCGGGTGGGCCGGTACGAGCCCGACGGCGAGGGCCGGCTCGTGCGCGTGGGCTCGGCGGCCGTGGAGGTGGCGGCCGGGCCCGCCGGGGCGCGCACCGCCGTCGGCCCCTGGGAGCCGGACGACGTCCGCCCCGGGGCGGCCGCGGCGGACGGCCCGCGCCTGCTGCTGCCCAACGACGACGACCTCACCTACGCCCGCATCCGGCTCGACGAGGCCTCGGTGGACGCGGTGCTGCGGTACCCCGTGGCGGACGGCCTCACCGCCGCCACCGTGTGGGCGGCGCTGTGGACCATGACCCGGGACGGCCGGCTGGCGGCGGCGCGGTTCGTGGAGGCCTGCTGCCGGCTCTCGCACGCGATCGGGGACGTGGGCCTCTACGCCCAGGTGCTGGGCCAGGCGGAGACCGCCGTCCGTCGCTACGCTCCCGCCGGGGAGCGCGAGGCGCTGCGCGCGCAGCTCGGCACCGCGCTGCGGGAGGCCCTGCGGGGCCTGGAGCCCGGCGGGGACCGCCAGCGGGCCGCGCTGCGCGCCCTCGCCCTGCTGGCCCGCGGCGCCGGAGCGGACCGGGCGGCGTTCGTGCCGGTCCTGGAGGCGGTGCTGGCCGGCTGGCCGGCCGACGCCGGGGGCCGGGGACCCGGGCCCGCCGCGGGGGCGCCCGCGGCCGGGGAGGTCGCCCCCGGCCTGGCCGTGGATGCCGAGGTGCGCTGGGCGGCGCTGCAGGCGCTGGCCGCGCTGGGGGTCGCGGGCCAGGCCCGGTTGGACGCCGCCCTCGCCGCGGACCGGACGGCGCAGGCGGCGGTGTGGCACCGCACCGCCTCGGCGGCGCGTCCGGACCCGGAGGTGCGCGCCGCCGCCTGGCACGCGGTCATGGCTGGCCGGACGGCCGAGGGCGAGGTGCTCTCCAACGACCACCTGTCCGCCGTGGCGGCCGGCTTCACCGCCTCCCGGCCGGACCTCGCCGCGCCCTTCGCGGAGCGCTTCTGGGCCGGGCTCACCGGCGTGTGGGACGACCGCTCCAACGGCCTGGCCACCCGCACGGTCGGCGGGCTCTTCCCGGCGGCGCAGGACGCGGTGCCCGGCGGGCCGGAGGCCCAGGAACGGCACCCCGTGGTGCTCGCGGCCCGGCGGTGGCTGGCGGAGAACGCGGCCGCGCCCCGGGCGCTGCGCCGGATCGTGGTCGAGGAGACGGACGACCTCGTGCGGTCCCTGCGGGCGCAGGCCGCCGGGCGGGCCTGAGCGGTCGCCGCCCGGCCGGTGCCCGGGCCGTACCGGGCAGCCGTCAGGGCACGCGGGCCGTCCATTCCGGGGAGGAGAAGCGGCGGGCGGCGAGCTCCTCGGCCCGGCCGATCTCGTCCTCGGTCAGCCGGGTCCGCGTGGCGCCGTGGCGCTCGGCGAACGTGTCCATCATGGCCTCCCAGATCTCCGGCCGGGACAGCCCGGTCTGGCGCCGGAGCGGGTCCACGCGCTTGGCCGCCGAGCGGATGCCCTTGTCCCGCAGCTTCTCCCGGCCGATCCGCAGCACCTCGGTCATCTTCCGCGCGTCGATGTCGTAGCTCATCGTCACGTGGTGCAGCAGCCCGCCGCCGCCGATCCGCTTCTGGGCGGCCCCGCCGATCTTG
The DNA here is from genome assembly GCF_005877055.1 of Citricoccus sp. SGAir0253. Classification (NCBI taxonomy): domain Bacteria; kingdom Bacillati; phylum Actinomycetota; class Actinomycetes; order Micrococcales; family Micrococcaceae; genus Citricoccus; species Citricoccus sp. SGAir0253. The sequence goes on from NZ_CP039424.1 coordinate 1,755,247, forward strand.
CCCTGCGGCGTGGCGATGTCGTTGAGCGGCTGGTAGAAGGCCTCCACGCCGATGCGCCGCAGGGCCTCCATGGCCCAGGCGTCCAGGAACGGGTAGGAGTCGGCGACGGCCATGCCGTCCACGAGGGACTGCGGCAGGTAGAGCGAGTAGGTGACGCAGTTGTCCGCCTCCATGAACATCGCCCCGCCCCCGGAGACCCGCCGGACCACGGTGATGCCGTGCCGCTCCACCCCGGCCGGGTCCACCTCGTTGGCCAGCGACTGGAAGGAGCCGATGACCACCGCCGGCTCCGTCCACTGCCACAGGCGCAGGGCAGGGCGCCGGCGCCCGGCGGCCACGTCCTCGGCGAGGACCTGGTCCAGCGCCACCTGCGTGGTGATCGGCAGCGGCTGCGGGACGAGGACCTCCCAGTCGTGGTCCTCCCACCGGGTCGCGTGGCCCAGGGCCCGGCGCACGGCCGTGGCCACCGCCGGCGGGTCGAAGCCGAACATCACGGTCCCGGGCCCGACGGCGGCGCGCACCGCCTCGGCGATGGTCCCGTGCGGCGCGTCCCGGGAGAGCCCGACGAGGGACCGGTTGATGTCCTCCAGCGCCTCGTCCGGCTCGAGGAAGAAGTCGCCGTTGACGCTCGCGGCGGTGATGACGCCGGGACCGCCGCCGGTCGCCTCCCCCACCGCCAGGTCCGCGATGACCAGCTTGCCGCCGGGCACCTTGTACTCGCCGTGCCGGGATCCGCCGTGCTGAACGCTCATCGTCCCATCCTAGGAGTCCCGGGAGTCCCGGAAGTCCCAGGAGTCCTCGGAGCCGCGTCCCCCGCAGGAGTCCGGGGCGGGGACCTCACGGTCGGGGCGCGGGCGGCGACTACGGTGTGATGACGATGATGCAGCCCTTCGACCTGGCCGTCCGCACGCACGGTGCCACCGTGCTGCGGGTGTGCCGCGCGGTGCTCGGCCCCGGCCCGGACGCCGAGGACGCGTGGCAGGAGACGTTCCTGTCCGCGCTGCGGTCCTGGCCGGACCTCGAGGACGGCACCAACCTGGAGGCCTGGCTCGTCCGCGTGGCCGGACGGCGGTGCGTGGACGTCCTGCGGGCCCGGGGACGCCAGCCCGTGCCGGTCGAGCAGCTGCCGGAGCCGGTCGTGGCCGCGACCGCCGAGCGGCTCGGGGACGCGGAGGTGTGGGCCGCCGTCGCGGCCCTGCCGGAGCGCCAGCGGCTGGCCATCGCCTATCACTACCTCGGCGGCCTGCCGCACGTGCAGACCGCGCGGCTCATCGGCGGGACGCCGGAGGCCGTCCGGCGCTCGGCCGCCGACGGCCTGAGGACCCTGCGGCGCACCTACGGCGCCGAGGACGGACACGGCAGGACGGACGGGAGCACATGAACACGATCACGGACCCCGGGGATCTCCCCACCCCCGCCGAGGCCCCCGGCGGGCTGCCGGGCTGGCCGGACGAGGGAACGGAACGCGTCTCCCTCGCGGCCCTGCGGCGCCGGCTGGCCCGCGGCGCCGAGGCGGAGGGACTGCTCGGCGTCGCCTACCGCGAGGTGGACAGCCCCGTGGGCCGGCTCCTGCTGGCGGCCACCGAGCGCGGCCTCGTCCGCGTGGCCTTCGAGCGAGAGGGCTTCGAGGCGGTCCTGGCCGCCCTCGCCCAGCGGATCACCCCCCGGGTCCTGGAGGCCCCGGACCGGCTGGACGCGGCGGCCCGCGAGCTCGAGGAGTACTTCGCCGGCCGGCGCCGCGCCTTCACGCTCCCCCTGGACCTCGCCCTGTCCACGGGCTTCCGGCGCTCCGTGCAGCAGCGGCTGCCGGAGATCGGCTACGGGCGGACGATGTCCTACCGCCGGCTGGCCGAGCTGCTGGACCGGCCCACGGCGGTGCGGGCCGTGGGCACCGCGTGCGCCACCAACCCCCTGCCCCTCGTGGTCCCGTGCCACCGCGTCGTGCGGTCGGACGGCGGCCTCGGCGGCTACCTCGGCGGCGTGGAGGCCAAGGGCCTGCTGCTGGAGCTCGAGCAGCACCGGGAGGCGGCATGAGCCCGGTCCCGCCGGAGGGGCTCGTGGTGGGCGGGGACGGGCTGGCCCGTCCGGCCTGGGCCGCGACCGATCCGCTGCTGCGCGAGTACTACGACACCGAGTGGGGCCTGCCCGTGCGGGACGAGCGCGGGGTCTTCGAGCGGCTCTCGCTCGAGGCCTTCCAGTCCGGCCTGTCCTGGCGGACCATCCTCGCCAAGCGACCGGCGTTCCGGGCCGCGTTCGACGGCTTCGACCCCGAGGCCGTCGCCGGCTACGGCGAGGCCGACGTCGAGCGGCTGCTGGGTGATGCCGGGATCGTGCGCAACCGGGCCAAGGTCCGGGCGACCATCGCCAATGCCCGGGCCACCGTGGACCTGCGCCCGGACGGCGGGCTCGCGGCCCTCGTGTGGTCGTTCCGGCCCGCGGCCGCCCCGGCCCCGCGGACCGCGGCGGAGGTGCCGAGCCAGTCCGCGGAGTCGGTGGCACTCGCGCGGGCCCTGCGCTCGCGTGGCTTCCGCTTCGTCGGTCCCACCACGATGTTCGCGCTCATGGAGGCCATCGGGGTGGTGGACACGCACCTCGTGGGCGCGCACCGCCGGGGCAGCTCGGGGGTGTGGCCCGCGGCGGAGGGACCGGCGGCGGCCGCCGCTGGCTAGGCTGGAGCCATGATGCGTGGCGAAGCGGGGACCGAGGTGGCGGCCTGGCGGCGGTGGGGCACGGCGATCGGCTGGGTCCTCGCCGTGGCGGTGCCCCTGTGGATGGCGGGCGGACGGGTCCTGGCCGGCAGCGCCGGCGCGCTGACCCCGGTCTACGCCCTGACCCTGGCCCCGCTGCTGCTCGTGCTCTCCGTCGTGGCCCTCGCCGTCCCCCGCCGCCGGCCGGGCCGCCTGCCCTCCGGGCGCGCCCTGGGCGTGCTGTCCCTGGCCTGGGCCTGCGGGATCGGCCTGGGGTTCACGCTGCCGGACACCGGGGAGGGGGCGTCCTCGGTGCTCGGCGTCCTGGCCGGTCCCGGCGCCGAGGGGGCCGCCGCCGCGCTGAGCAACCCGCTGGGGATCATCATGGCCTTCATGGCCGTCGCCGGCTGCGTGCTCGCCGTGCGGGACAGTGCCCGGCCGGACGGGGCGCGCCGCTCCCCCGCCGACGAGGACGACCACCAGGGCACCGGCTTCTTCCCGGTCCTGGACGTCTAGCCGGGAACGACGGCCGGGCGGCGAGTCCGCACGGCCGGAGGGATGGCCCAGAACGACGGGACCGGGGCCGTCCTCGGCCCGTCCCCGCGAGGGGACGGACCGGGTCGGCCCCGGTCCTGTCGATGACGTGGGTCGCCCTGGGGGCGGAAGACTACTTCTTGCCGCCGAAGCCCTTGAAGCGGGCGTTGAAGCGCTCGACGCGGCCGGCGGTGTCCATGATCCGCTGCTTGCCGGTGTAGAACGGGTGCGAGGCGGCGGAGATCTCGACGTCGATCACCGGGTAGGTGTTGCCGTCCTCCCACTCCATCGTCTTGTTCGAGGACGTGGTGGACCGGGTGAGGACCTTCTCGCCGGAGGCCAGGTCGTTGAAGATCACCAGCTGGTAATCGGGGTGGATGTCAGTCTTCATGGGAATCCTTCGTCGGCGCCACTGGATTTTGCCAGCGACTTGAGGAATGTTCAGGTCGGCCGGGAGTCGGCCGACCATCCACTATAGCGCATGGGCGCTCAGCCCCGCGGACGCAGCTCCCAGAACGCCACCGCACTCGCGGCGGCCACGTTGAGCGAGTCCACCCCCGCGGCCATGGGGATCGCCACGGTCAGGTCGCAGGCCGCCAGGGTCTCGGGGGTCACCCCGGGCCCCTCGGCCCCGAGCACGAGGGCGAGCCGTTCGTGCCCGCGCAGGGCGGGGTCGTCGAGGGGCACCGAGTCCTGGGCCAGCTCGAGGGCGGCCACCGTGAACCCCGCCGCCCGCAACCGCTCGAGCTCCCCCGGCCACGCGGCCCGGCCGCGGCCGTCGGCCTCGCCGACCCGCGCCCACGGGACGGAGAACACCGTGCCCATCGAGACGCGGATGCTGCGCCGGTACAGCGGGTCCGCGGACTCTGGGCTGACCAGGACGGCGTCCACGCCCAGGGCTGCCGCGGAACGGAAGATCGCCCCCAGGTTCGTGTGGTCGGACACGTTCTCCAGCACCGCGACGCGGCGGGCCCCGGCGAGCACCTCGTCGACGGAGCGGGGCGCGGGCCGGTCCATCGCGGCCAGCGCGCCCCGGTGGAGGTGGAAGCCGGTGACCTGCTGGAGCAGGTCGTCCGGACCCGTGAACACCGGGACCCCGGGGTGCGCGGCGAACACGTCCGCCAGCGAGTCCAGGTACCGGTGGGCCAGGAAGAAGGACCGGGGCGCGTGGCCCGCGGCGAGGGCCCGGCGCACCACCTGTGAGGACTCGGCCAGGAAGATGCCGTGCTCCGTGTCCTGGCGTCGGCGCAGGGCGGCGTCGGTCAGGCGGCTGTAGACCTCGACCCGCGGATCGGCGGGGTCCGTCAGCTCGATGGGGGCGGGGCGCCCGGCCTGCCTCGCCGCGACGCCGCTGACGGAATCGGCGGCCGGCTCACCCACCGGCGACCAGCCGCCAGACCATGTTCACCAGCCCGGCCAGGCCCACCGCCACGATCACCGCGCGCAGCCACACCGGCCGGATCCGCCGGCCGATCCGTGCGCCCAGGCTGGCGCCGAGCATGGAGGACACGGCGATGAGCAGCACCGCGCGCCAGTCGATGCGGTCCAGGGCGAACAACAGGTAGGACACCGCCGCGATGAGGTTCACGGCCAGGGACAGGTAGGTCTTCACGGCGTTGGCGTGCACCAGGGTGCCCGCCATGAACACCCCGAGGATGCCCATCAGCAGGACCCCCTGGGCGGCCACGAAGTAGCCGCCGTAGACGCCCGCGCCGAACACGAGCAGCCACAGCGCCGGGGACACCGGGCGGGACGGGACCTCGGGCTCGGCGGCCGCGAGGGCCGGCGTCGGGGTCCCCTCCGCCTCCTGGCGCCGCGCCTTGCGCCGGCGCACCCAGGCGGACATGCGGGGCTGGAAGACGACGAAGCACAGCGCCACCACGATGAGGATGGGGGCGGCCACCCCGAAGACCTCCTCGGGCAGCACCAAGAGCAGGAACGCCCCGAGCAGGCCACCGGACAGGGAGGCCAGGGTCAGGGCCGGCAGCACCGCCCGCGACTCGGCGAGCTCACGCCGGTACCCGAACACCCCCGAGACGCCGGCGGCCACGAGGCCCATGGCATTGGAGATCTGCGCCGTGACCGGCGGGAAGCCCATCGCCACGAGCACCGGGAACGTCACGAGCGTCCCCGACCCCACGACGGTGTTGATGGTGCCGGCCCAGAATCCGGCGAGCAGGATGACGACGACCTGCCATGGCTCGAGGCCCAGGATCTCCACGCGGTACTCCTCCGGTTCCGTCGGTGCTGGACGGACCGGTCAGCGGGCGACGGCCGCGTAGCGGCCGGCATCGCGCGTCACCCTCAGGGGCAGGCCGAACGCCGTGGAGAGGTTGTCCTCCGTGAGGGTCTCCTCCAGCGGGCCCGCGGCCACCACGCGTCCGCGCCGCATCAGCAGGGCGTGCGTGAAGCCTGGCGGGACCTCCTCGACGTGGTGGGTGACGAGCACGAGGGCCGGGGCCGCGGGGTCCTCGGCCAGCCGGGTGAGCGCGCGCACGAGCGTCTCGCGGCCGGCCAGGTCCAGGCCGGCGGCGGGCTCGTCCAGCAGCAGCAGCTCCGGATCGGACATCAGGGCCCGGGCCACCAGGACGCGCTTGCGCTCGCCCTCCGAGAGGGTGCCGAAGCGCCGGTCCTCGAAGCCGCTCAGCCCCCACTGCCACAGCAGCCGGCGCGCACGGTCCTCGTCCTGGGCGTCGTAGCCCTCCCGCCAGCGGCCCATCACGCCCCACGAGGCGGTCAGCACCGCGTCCAGCACGGTCTCCCGGCCGGGCAGCTGCTGGGCGAGCCCGGCGGAGGACAGGCCGATCCGCGGGCGCAGCTCGAAGACGTCGACGGCGCCGAGCACCTCGTCGAGGATGCCCACCATGCCGGTGGTCGGGTGCATGCGGGTGGAGGCGACCTGCAGCAGCGTGGACTTGCCGGCCCCGTTCGGGCCCATGACGATCCAGCGCTCCCCCTCGCGCACCTGCCAGTCCACGCCGTCGAGCAGCTCCTTGGAGCCGCGGCGCACCCCGACCCCGGACATCTCCACGACGGCCTCCCCGGACGGGAGGACGGTGGGGGCCTGGTGGGCGCGCTCGGAGACGGCGGAAGGGATGGTCATGCCACAAACACTAGGCTAGGAGGAGCCCCCGAAGCACGAAAGGCCACGGCATGCCGCGCATTGACCCCTTCCCCGAGGCTGTCCCAGCCCCCCTCGCCGCGCCCGGCACGGACGCCGCCGGCGCCGCCGGGACGGGTGCCGGGGGTGGGGACCTCGTCCTCGTCTACGCGCCGGGGACGGTCGATCCCGTCACCGGCGAGGCCGGGTCGCCCGAGGTCGGCCCACCCGCACCGGAGGGGGTGCCGGGATCCGCCGAGCCGGTGGCCGGCGTCGGCTTCCACGGCTGGCGCTGGACCGCGTCTGCCGGGACCCCGGCCCCGGATCCCGCGCGGCTGCCGGGCGGCACCGCCCTGGCGGTCGTCCCGGCCGCCGCCGCCGCGGCCACGCCGCGGATGCTCGTGATGGACGTGGACTCCACGCTGATCCGCCAGGAGGTCATCGAGCTGCTGGCCGCCCACGCCGGCCGCGAGGCCGAGGTCGCCACCGTCACCGAGGCCGCCATGCGCGGCGAACTCGACTTCGCCCAGTCGCTGCACCACCGCGTGCAGGCCCTCGCCGGACTGGACGCCGCCGTGGTGGACCGGGTGGTGGCCGCCGTGGAGCCGCAGCACGGCGCGCGGGAGGTGATCGCGGCGTTCCGCGCGGCGGGCTGGCAGGTGTGCGCCGTCTCCGGCGGCTTCACCCAGGTGCTGGCGCCCCTCGCGGCGGACCTGGGCCTGGACCGCTACCGCGCCAACGACCTCGAGATCGTGGACGGCCGGCTCACCGGCCGGGTGACGGGCACGGTCGTGGACCGGGCGGTGAAGGCCCGCATGCTGCGCCAGTGGGCCGCGGAGGCCGGCGTGGAGGAGGCGGGCGTGATCGCCGCCGGGGACGGCGCGAACGACATCGACATGCTGGAGGCGGCCGGGCTGGCGGTGGCGTTCTGCGCCAAGCCGGCCCTGCGCGAGCACGCGGACGTGGAGCTGGACCTGCCGACGCTGGACGTCATCCGCGCCCTCGCCGGCCTCTGAGCCGCCGGGCCGCCACACGCCCCCGAACCCGACCGGGAACGCCCTCGACGGGCCGGGAGGGGACCCGGCCCGTCGAGGGGTGGTCGGCGCCGGGACGCCGGGTCAGCGGTGGTCCGGGTCTCCCCCGGCCGCGGCGAGGAAGTCCTGCGCCCCGCCCACGTACTCGGTGTGGCCGGCCGGCAGGTCCCGGCCGACGAGCGCGTCCACCTCGGCGGCGAACTCCTCCACGGAGTACAGCCGCCCGGCGGCCTCGCGGCGGGCCTCCAGGGCGCCCGGCTCGGCGCGGTTGAGCATGGTGGCGGTGATGGTGCCCTCGATCATGTCCCCGGAGACCACCACGAAGCCGATGCCCTTCTCCTGCAGGGCCGGGATCCGCTCGCGCAGGGCGGTCTCGCCGGCGCGCTTCGAGCGGGCCACGGGCTCGTAGGCGTCCATGGTGGGGACCACGTCGATGAAGTGCGCCTGGTGGCTCGTGACGAACACGACCTGCGAGCCGGGGGCCATGACCTCGGCGGCGGCCTCCAGCATGGCGAGCTGGGCGTCGCGGTTGAGCACGGTGGCGTAGTCCTCGCCCATGGACGTCTCCATGCCGCCGGAGGCGTTGAGCACGAGCACGTCCAGGGAGCCGAAGGACTGCACGGCGGCGTCCACCATGGCCTTGCGGCCCTCGGCGGTGGTGATGTCCGCGCCCACGGCCACGGCCCGGCCACCGGCCTCCTCGATCGAGGCGACCACCTTGTTCGCCCGGGGCGCCTTCTGCCGGTAGTTGACGACCACGCCGGCGCCGCGGGCGGCGAGCAGGCGGGCCGTCTCGGCGCCGACGCCGCGGCTCGAACCGGTGACGATGGCGCCCTTGCCGGCGAGGTCCTGGGCGGGGCGGGTGTCCTGGGTGTTCTCGGAAGTCATGGGGATCAGTGTCCCATCCCGAGGCCGCCGTCCACGGGGATGACGGCCCCGGAGATGTACGCGGCCTCGTCCGAGGCGATCCAGCGCACCACGCCGGCCACCTCGGAGGGGTCGGCGAACCGCCCGGCGGGGATCTGCGCCCTGTACTGCTTCTGCAGGTCCTCGCCGAGCCCCTGGGTCATCTCCGTGTCGATGTAGCCCGGTGCCACCACGTTGGCGGTGATGTTGCGCGAGCCCAGCTCGCGGGTCAGCGAGCGGGCCATGCCCACGAGCCCGGCCTTCGAGGAGGCGTAGTTGATCTGGCCCGGGGAGCCGTAGAGGCCCACCACCGAGGAGATCAGCACCACGCGGCCGCGCTTGAGCCGGATCATGCCCTTGGAGGCGCGCTTGAGCACGCGGAAGGCCCCCGTGAGGTTGGTGTCGATGACCGAGGTGAAGTCCTCCTCGCTCATCCGCAGCAGCAGCTGGTCCTGGGTGATCCCGGCGTTGGCCACGAGCACCTCCACGGGGCCGTGCGCCTCCTCCACCTGCGTGAAGGCGCGGTCCACCGAGGCGGCGTCCGTGACGTCGGCCTGCACGGCGAACAGCCCGTCCGGGGCCTCGCCGGAGCGGGAGGTGACCGCGACGCGGTCCCCGTTCGCCCGGAACGCCTGCGCGATGGCCAGGCCGATCCCGCGATTGCCGCCGGTGACGAGGACGCTGCGTCCGGGGGTCGGTTCCTGCGTGGTGGCCTCGGCCATGGGTGTCCTCCTGGGGAGCGATCGGGAACGGGTGACGACCGGGTCGCCCCGGTCTCCGGTGCCCCACTCTAGGGCGGATGGTGGGACAATGGATGGAGCCCGGAGCCGTCCCCCGCCGCTCCCCGACCCATCCAGCAGGAGTCCGCCATGTCGATCCGTCCCGCCGAGACCGGCCGCCACCCGGGCCGTCCACGGCGCGACCACGCCGACGAGGTGTACCGGATCACGAGCGCCCCGGCGCCGGGGCACGAGGACCGGGACGCCCGCTTCGTGCGCTACGCGTGGCAGATGGGCATCCGCACCGCCTGCTTCGTCGCGGCGTTCTTCACCCACGGCTGGCTGCAGATCGTCTTCTTCATCCTGGCCATCGTGCTGCCGTACCTCGCCGTGGTGCTGGCGAACAACGGGGCCGTGTCCAACGGCGAGGTCCTCGACGCCGTCCAGCCGGCCGACCGGCCGGAGGCGCCCGTCCGGCTGGCGCTGGAGGGCACCCCGGAGACGGTCGTCGGCACCACGGTCGACGACGGCGCCCCCGCCCTGCCCGGTGGCGCCGGCGCCGGCCCCGACGGGGCCCGGGACGACCGGGACGACCGCGCCGCATGACCGGGGAGGACCTGCTCGGTGCCCTCGACGGCACCGCCGCCCGGCCGCGCGCCGGACGGCCGGCGTCGGGAGCGGACGCCCCGGAGGCGGCGGGCCCGCACCGGCGCGAGTGCTCCCGGAAGGGCTGCCGGCAGGACGCGGCGTGGCGGCTGGAGTGGAACAACCCGCGCGTGCACGCCCCCGAGCGGCGCAAGACCTGGCTGTCCTGTGACGAGCACCGGGACTGGCTCACCGACTACCTGCGGTCCCGCGGACTGCTGAAGGACGTACTGCCCCTTGACTGAGACGACCCCCGAGACCGCCACGGACCGGCCCGGCGAGCCGAGGCGGGCCCGCCTCGACTACCGCTTCCTGATCTCCCCGCAGTGGCTCGGGGGGCTGGCCTTCTGCGCCCTGTTCGCCGTCGCGTGCGCCCTGCTGGGCCAGTGGCAGATGGACCGGCGCATGGAGGCGGTCGCCGAGATCAACAAGGTGCTGTCCAACTACGACGAGCCGGCCGTCCCGCTGGCCGGCCACGCCGCGCTGTTCACGGACGTGCGCCCGGAGCAGGAGTGGACCCCGGTCGAGATGCGCGGGCGGTACCTCGTGGAGGACACCCGCATCGTCCGCAACCGGCCGCTGGCCGGCCGGCCCGGCTACGAGGTGCTCGTGCCGTTCCGCGCGGACACCGGGGACGTGGTGGTCGTGGACCGCGGCTGGCTGCCGATCGGGGACACCCCCGGCCGACCGGACGTCGTCCCGGCGCCGCCCGCGGGCGAGGTCACCGTGGTGGCCCGCGTGCGGCCCGGCGAGCCGGACCTGGGGCGGGACGCCCCGGCCGGCCAGCTCGCCTCCATCGACCTCGCCGCGTTCGAGGACAGCGTGGGCTACGACGTGGCGGACACCGCCTACGGCCAGCTCGCCGAGGAGACCCCCGCCCCGGCGGTGGCCCTGCAGCAGCCGCCGAAGCCGCCGCTGGACGAGGGGCCGCACCTGTCCTACTCGCTGCAGTGGTTCATGTTCGGGCTGATGAGCTTCATCGTGTGGGGCTACCTGGCCCGGCAGCGCGCGGTCAACGACCGCGACGACCGGGAGCACGGGCTCACCGAGGACGACGGCTACCTCTCGGCCCACCGCGCCCCGCGGGCCCGGCCCGTGCGGCGCCGCGGCGGGCGGCCCACCGACGAGGAGGTCGAGGACGCGATGCTCGACGCCGCGTCCCGCCGCTGACCGGCACGGACCACCTGCGGCTGCCGACCCTGATCGCGGGCCGGGCCGATCGGGCCGAGCGCGGCGTCAGGCCAGGGTGATGAGGTCCTGGTAGGAGCTGTTCCACAGGTCCTCGACGCCGTCCGGCAGCAGCACCACGCGCTCGGGCGCGAGGGCCTCGACGGCGCCCTCGTCGTGCGTCACGAGCACGACCGCGCCCTCGTAGGTCCGCAGGGCGTTGAGGATCTCCTGGCGCGAGGCCGGGTCCAGGTTGTTGGTCGGCTCGTCCAGCAGCAGCACGTTCGCGCTCGAGGCCACGAGCGTGGCCAGCGCCAGGCGCGTCTTCTCGCCGCCGGAGAGCACGCCGGCGGGCTTGGCCACGTCGTCCCCGGAGAACAGGAACGAGCCGAGGATGTTGCGCACCTCGGTGTCCCCCAGGTCCGGGGCCGCGGTGCGCATGTTCTCCAGGACGCTGCGGTCGCCGTCGAGGGTCTCGTGCTCCTGCGCGTAGTAGCCGAGCTTGAGTCCGTGCCCGGCGATGACCTCGCCCGTGTCCGGGGCGTCGATGCCGGCCAGCATGCGCAGCAGGGTGGTCTTGCCGGCGCCGTTGAAGCCGAGGATGACCACGCGCGAGCCGCGGTCGATGGCCAGGTCCACCCCGGCGAAGATCTCCAGCGAGCCGTAGGACTTGGACAGGTCCTCGGCCTTGAGCGGGGTCTTGCCGCAGGGGGCGGGGTCCGGGAAGCGGATCGCGGCCACCTTGTCGTCCGCCCGCTCGCCCTCGAGGCCCTTCATCATCCGCTCGGCGCGCTTGATCATGCTCTGGGCGGCCACGGCCTTGCTGGCCTTCGCCCGCATCCGGTTGGCCTGGTCCATCAGCTGGCCGGCCTTCTTCTCCGCGTTCTGGAACTCGCGCCGGCGCCGGGCCTGGTCCTGCTCGCGCTGGAGCAGGTAGGCCTTCCAGCCCATGTTGTACTGGTCGATCACCTGGCGGTTGGCGTCCAGGTACAGCACCTTGTTGACCGTCATCTCCATCAGGGCCACGTCGTGGCTGATCACGATGAACCCGCCCGGATAGCCCTTGAGGAAGTCGCGCAGCCACACGATCGAATCGTGGTCGAGGTGGTTGGTGGGCTCGTCCAGGAGCAGGATGTCGGCGTCCGAGAACAGGATCCGGGCCAGCTCCACGCGGCGGCGCTGGCCGCCGGAGAGGGTGTGCAGCGGCTGGTCCAGCACGCGGTCCGGCAGGGCCAGGTTGGCACAGATCGTGGCGGCCTCGGACTCCGCGGCGTACCCGCCGGAGGTGGTGAACTCGGCCTCGAGCCGGCCGTAGCGGTTCATCGCCCGCTCGCGGATCGCGTCGTCCGGGTTGGCCATGTCGTCCTCGGCCTGGCGCATGCGGCGGATGATCTGGTCCAGCGAGCGGGCCGAGAGGATGCGGTCCCGCGCCGTCTGGTCCATGTCCTCGACCTTGGGGTCCTGGGGCAGGTAGCCGATCGACCCGCGCCGGGTCACGTGCCCGTCGGCGGGCAGGGCCTGGCCGGCGAGCACCTTGGTCAGGGTGGTCTTGCCGGCGCCGTTGCGGCCCACCAGCCCGACCTTGTCCCCCTTGTCCACCCGGAAGGAGACGCCCTCCATCAGCAGCCGGGCCCCCGCACGCAGTTCGAGGTCTGTGACGGATAGCACGGGGTGACTCCTTGGAACGCCTAGACTGTCCGCCGAGGCTGGCGGAACCCGTCAAGTCTACCGTCGCGCGCGGCCGGCCCCGTCCGGCAGGTGAAGGAGCATGAGTTGAGCCAGGCAGTCCCCAGCGTCCACCGTCGGTCCATGACGGTCCCCACCCAGGTGGCCCTCGCGGGCGTGTTCGCCGCCCTCATCGCCGTGTGCGCCATGCTGCCCCCCATCCCGGTCGGGGGCTTCGGCGTGCCCATCACCCTGCAGACCTTCGCCGTGATGCTCACCGGGCTCGTGCTCGGGGCGCGGCTGGGGTTCCTGTCCGTGCTGCTCTACGTGGTGGTCGGCCTCGCCGGGCTGCCCGTGTTCTCCGGCTTCAACGCCGGCCTCGGCGTGCTGGCCGGGCCCTCGGCCGGCTACCTGCTGGCCTTCCCCCTGGCCGCCGGGCTGGCCGGCGCCCTGTCCACGCTGGTGCTGCGCCGGGGGCAGGCCGCCGCGGCCCGCGGCGCCGGCCGGATGGGCGCGGGCCGGTGGGTGCTCGTGTGGCTGTGCGCCATGGCCGGGTCCTTCGTCTTCGTCCACCCGATGGGCATCGCCGGCATGATGCTGTCCCTCGACCTGGACCTGGGCACCGCCCTCGGCGCGGACATCGTGTTCTGGCCGGGTGACGTCATCAAGAACGTGCTGGCCACCGCCGTGGCGGCCACCGTCATCCGGGCCTTCCCGGCGCTGGCCCTGCGCCGGTTCTGAGCCGCATGCCCACCGCCCGCCCCACCGGCCCGGCGCCGGCCCCCGGGACGATCCCCCGGGGGGTGGCGACGACGGCCCCGGCCGCCGGGCACCGCCGGGGCACGGAGCGTCCGGCCGGCCGCGCCCCCGGGGCGGCGGCCGGGATCGAACTGCGCGGCGCCGTCGTCGACGTCCCGGGAGCCGCCCCGGCCCCGGGCCAGTCCCCCGGCGCGGTGCCCGGAACCCTCCGGGTGCTCGGCCCGGTGGATGCCACGCTGACGGAACCGGTGGTCGCGGTGATCGGCGCCAACGGCTCCGGCAAGTCCACCCTGGTGCGCCTGCTGGACGGGCTCGTGCAGCCGGCGGCGGGCACCGTCCGGGTCCACGGCCGGGACACCGTGGCGGAGACGGCCGCCGTCCGCGCCCGGACCGGCTTCGTCTTCACCGACCCGCTCGTCCAGCTCGTCATGCCGACCGCCGGCGAGGACGTGGAGCTGTCCCTGCGGCGGACCCACCGTGACCGCCGGGCGCGCCGCCGGGCGGCCGAGGAGGTGCTGGCCGCGCACGGGCTGGCCGGCCTGGCCGACCGCAGCATCTACGACCTCTCGGGCGGCCAGCGCCAGCGGCTGGCCCTGGCCACCGTGCTCGCGACCGACCCCGTGCTGCTGGTCGCCGACGAGCCGACGACGCTGCTGGACCTGGACTGGACCCTCGAGGTGCAGGAGCTGCTGCTGTCCCGGCCCGGCACGGGACGGTGCCGCCAGCTCGTCTACACGACGCACGACCTGGACTTCGCCGCCCGCGCCGACCGCGGGCTCGTGGTCGCCGGCGGCCGCGTGGTGCACGACGCCCCGGGTCCCGAGGCGGTCGAGTGGTACCGGCGGGACGTGCACGACCGGCGCGCCCGGCGCGGGGCCACGGGGCGGGACCGGCGGTGAACCTGCTGGAGCACCGGCCCGGGGACTCCCCCGTGCACCGCGCTCCGCTGGGGCTGAAGTACCTCGTGCTGCTGGCGGTCTCGGTCACCCTGGTGCTGTGGCGCGAACCGGTCGTGGTCGCCCCGGTGCTCGCGCTCGTGGCCGGGCTCCACGTGCTGGCCGGGCTGCCGCGGGAGCTCCTCGCGCCGTGGCGGCGCGGCTGGCCGCTGCTCGTCTTCGCCGGCCTGGCGCGCTGGGCCTCGGGGGCCTGGGGACCGGCGGGCCTGCCCCCGCTGGAGGCCGTCGGCCCGGCGCTCGTGGTGGTCGCCGCGGTGTTCGGCGCGCTGGCCGCCGCCCGGCTGCTCGTCATCACCACGCCCGGCACGGAGCTGCTGGACGGGCTGGCGCGGTTCTTCGGGGCCTTCCGCCGGCTCGGGGTGGACCCCGAGGCCGCCGCGCTGGCCGTCAACGTCATGCTCCGCTCCATCCCGTGGGTGGGCGCCGCGGTGCGGGCCCAGTCCGAGGCGCTGGCCGCCCGGGGGCTGCGCCGGGGCCCGGTCCGGCTGATGGGCCCCGTGCTCGTGGCGACCGTGGGCCACGCCCGGGCCACGGGCGAGGCGCTGGCGGCCAGGGGCCTGCCCGCCGCGCCGGAGACCGGCGCCCGGCACCACCCGGGCGCGGAGGCCGGGGACTACACTCGGGCTCCATGAGCTTCAACGACAACGTCCGGCTGGATCCGGGCCGGGTGCGGGACTCCCGGGGAGCCGGCGGGGGGCGCGGGGGCACCGTGGCGATCGGCGGCGGGACGGGGTTGCTGGTGCTGCTGCTCGCGATCTTCGCCCCGGGCCTGGCCGAGCAGCTGGGGCTGACCGGCGGCACGGGGACCTCGCAACAGCAGCCGGCCGGGCCCGCCGCCTCGGAGGCGTGCCGGACGGGCGCGGACGCGAACGAGCGGACCGACTGCCGGATCATCGCCACCGTGGAGTCCGCGGACGCGTTCTGGGACCCGTACCTCGCGGACTACAACGTGACCTGGCGGGCCCCCGGCGTGGAGCTGTTCTCCGGCCGCGTGGACACGGCCTGCGGGGCCGCCACCTCAGAGGTCGGGCCCTTCTACTGCCCGGCGGACGAGGCCGCCTACTTCGACACCGACTTCTTCGGGCTGCTGGAGTCCCGCTTCGGGGCGTCCGGCGGGCCCCTCGCCGAGGAGTACGTGGTGGCCCACGAGTACGGGCACCACGTCCAGAACATCATCGGCTACCTGCAGTACTCGCAGTCCGGCGGCACCGGGCCCGAGTCCGGGGCGGTGCGCGTGGAGCTGCAGGCCGACTGCTACGCCGGGATGTGGGCCGGCCACGCGGCGCGCACCGAGGACCCCGAATCGGGCGTGCCGTTCCTGGAGCCCGTCACCCGGCAGGACCTGGACGACGCGCTGTCCGCGGCCGCCGCCGTCGGGGACGACCGCATCCAGCGCTCCACCCAGGGCCGGGTGATCCCCGAGGCGTTCACCCACGGCACCTCGGAGCAGCGCATGGCGTGGTTCCTGCACGGCTACGAGACCGGGGACATCAACCAGTGCAACACCCTGGACCACCCCGACCTGGACGATCCGACGGCCTGAGACACCCCACGGCGGCGCCCGGCGCCCGGACACGGCACGGCGGCACCGCCCCGGAGGTCCGGGACGGTGCCGCCGTGCCGTCGGTGGACGCGTGACCGGTCCGGTCAGATGTTGAAGCCCAGGGCCCGCATCTGCTCACGGCCGTCGTCGGTGATCCGCTCGGGACCCCACGGCGGCATCCAGACCCAGTTCAGCCGCCACTCGTCGACCATGGTGCCGATCTCCTTGCCGATCTGCTCCTCGAGCACGTCGGTCAGGGGGCACGCCGCGGTGGTCAGCGTCATGTCGATGACCAGGGCGCCGTCCTCGGCGTAGTGCATGCCGTACAGCAGGCCCAGGTCCACGACGTTCACGCCCAGCTCGGGGTCGATGACCTCGTGCAGGGCCTCCCGGATGTCGTCCAGGGACGTCTGTGACTGCTCGGTGGTCATGGTGCTCCTCAGGCGCCCGCGGCCGCGGTCTCGAAGCGCTCGTAGCCCTCGGACTCGAGGCGGTCGGCGAGGTCGGCGCCGCCGGACTCGGCGACCTTGCCGTCCACGAAGACGTGCACGAACTCGGGCTTGATGTACTTCAGGATCCGGGTGTAGTGGGTGATGAGCAGGGTGCCCATCTCGTTGGTCGACTGGGCGCGGTTGACGCCCTCGGAGACCACGCGCAGCGCGTCCACGTCCAGGCCGGAGTCGGTCTCGTCCAGGACGGCGAACTTCGGCTTGAACAGCTCGAGCTGCAGGATCTCCACGCGCTTCTTCTCGCCGCCGGAGAAGCCCTCGTTGACGTTGCGGGAGGCGAACGCCGGATCGATCTTCAGGTTCTCCATGGCCGCCTTGACGTCCTTGGTCCAGTGGCGCAGCGAGGGCGCCTCGCCGTCGATCGCGGTCTTGGCGGTGCGCAGGAAGTTGGTCATGGTGACCCCGGGGATCTCCACCGGGTACTGCATGGCCAGGAACAGGCCCGCGCGGGCCCGCTCGTCCACGGACATGGCCAGCACGTCCTCGCCGTCCAGGGTGATGGAGCCGCCGGTGACCTCGTAGCGCGGGTGCCCGGCGATGGTGGAGGCCAGGGTCGACTTGCCGGAGCCGTTGGGGCCCATGATGGCGTGGACCTCACCGGTGTTGATGGTCAGGCTGACGCCCTTGAGGATCTCCTTCGGGCCGTTCTCGGTCTCGATCGAGACGTGCAGGTCCTTGATTTCCAGGGTAGACATTCGTGTTCTCCTTGCGGTTCCGCCGGCGGGCCGGCGGGAAGTGTGTGTGGATGGGTGGGGGGACGGTCGGCCGGCTCAGGCGTCCCGGTTGAGGACGGTGGAGGTGTCCACCCAGACGCCGTCGTCCTCCACGGCCAGGGCGTAGACGTTGACGGGCTCGGTGGCGGGCAGCACGTTCGGACGCCCGGTGACGAGGTCGAACGCCGAGCCGTGGCCGATGCACTCGAGGGCGCAGCCCTCCACGAAGCCGTCGGACAGGGACACCTCCTCGTGCGAGCAGGTGTCGTCCAGGGCGTGCAGCGAGCCGTCGGAGGCGCGGGCCACCGCGACGGGCGTGCCGTCCACGATGAACCGCCGCGCCTCCTCGGGGCCGATCTCCTCCGGCCCGCACACGCGCACTCCGGCGGCCATCAGAGGCTGGCCACCTGCAGCTCGGTCTCCATGACCTCGATGAGCCCGGCCTCGACGTCCTCGATCCCCACCTTCTGGATGATCTCGTGGAGGAAGCCGCGCACCACCAGCTCGCGGGCCTCCTTCTCCGGGATGCCGCGGGCCATGAGGTAGAACAGCTGCTCGTCGTCGAACCGCGCGGTGGACGAGGCGTGGCCGGCGCCCTCGATCAGGCCGGTCTCGATCTCGAGGTTCGGCACGGAGTCGGCGCGGGTGCCGTCCGAGAGGACCAGGTTCTGGTTCTTCTCGTAGCTGTCGGTGCCCTCGGCATCCTTGCGGATCAGCACGTCGCCCACCCACACGGTGCGCGCGTCCCGGCCCTGCAGGGCGCCCTTGTAGAGCACGTTGGAGGTGCAGTTCGGCACGGCGTGGTCCACGAACAGGCGCTGTTCGAGGTGCTGGCCGGCGTCGGCGAAGTACAGGCCGTACAGCTCGGCCTCGCCGCCGGGGCCGGCGAACCGGGCGGTCGGCGTCAGGCGCACGAGCGAGCCGCCGTAGGTGACGGTGACGTGCTTGAACGCCGCGTCCTTGGCCACCTTCGCCTGCTGCGCGGAGGCGTGCACCGTGGTGCCGTCCCAGGCCTGGATGGAGGTGACGTTGAGCCCGGCACCCTCGCGGACGTCGAACTCGACGTTCTGGGACACCACGGCCTCGCCGCGGTGGGTGATCACGACGTCGGCGCGCGAGTTGGGCTCGGCGACGACCAGCAGGTGCTGGGCGGCGGGCTCCGCGCCGGAGCCGGTGACCTCGATGCGCACCGGGGCGTCGGCCTCCACGCCGGAGCCGATCGTCACGACGGTCGCCTCGGCGAAGGAGGCCCACGCGGCCGCGGAGACTCGGTCGTCCGGGGTCAGCGCGGCGCCCAGCCGGGCGTCGTCGCGGGACACGGTCTCCACGGTGACGCCGTCCACGGCGCCCACCGCGACGGCCGGCGCGGCACCGGTCAGCCGGGCGGCGTCGCCGGCGGGCAGGTGCAGCCCCGCCAGGCGGTCCAGCGGGGTGAACCGCCAGTCCTCCTCGCGGCCGGTCAGCACGGCGAAGTCGGCCAGCTCGAAGCTGGACCGGCGGTCCGCCCGCGAGGAGCCGGCCTTGGCCTGCTCCCCCGCGGCCGGCACGGCGTGGCGGGCGTGGCCCGCCTCGCTGGCCTGGGCCACGGTGGTGGAGAGCGTCTCGCCCTCCTCGCCCATCCCGGGGATGACGGGCACGCCGGCCCCGTCGGCGTCGATTTCTTCCGGTGCGGTGTTGACAGTCTGCGACACGCTCAGCCCACCGATCCTTCCATCTGCAGTTCGATCAGCTTGTTCAGTTCCAGGGCGTACTCCATTGGCAGCTCGCGCGAGATCGGCTCCACGAAGCCGCGCACGATCATCGCCATCGCCTCGGTCTCGGACATGCCGCGGCTCATCAGGTAGAAGAGCTGCTCCTCGGAGACCTTGGAGACGGTGGCCTCGTGGCCCAGCGTCACGTCGTCCTCGCGGATGTCGATGTACGGGTACGTGTCCGAGCGGGAGATGGTGTCCACCAGCAGCGCGTCGCACACGACCGAGTTGGCCGAGCCCTTGGCGCCGTCCATGACCTGGACGAGGCCGCGGTAGGCGGCGCGGCCACCACCGCGGGCCACCGACTTGGAGACGATCGAGCTGGACGTGTTGGGGGCCAGGTGGACCATCTTGGAGCCGGTGTCCTGGTGCTGCCCGGCGCCGGCGAAGGCGATGGACAGGGTCTCGCCCTTGGCGTGCTCCCCCGTGAGGTACACGGCCGGGTACTTCTGGGTGACCTTGGAGCCGATGTTGCCGTCGATCCACTCCATGGTCGCGCCCTCCTCGGCCACGGCCCGCTTGGTCACCAGGTTGTACACGTTGGTGGACCAGTTCTGGATGGTCGTGTAGCGCACGCGGGCGTTCTTCTTCACGACGATCTCCACGACCGCCGAGTGCAGCGAGTCGGAGTTGTAGATCGGCGCGGTGCAGCCCTCGATGTAGTGCACGTAGGAGTCCTCGTCCGCGATGATCAGCGTCCGCTCGAACTGGCCCATGTTCTCCGTGTTGATGCGGAAGTAGGCCTGCAGCGGGATCTCCACGTGGACGCCCTTGGGCACGTACACGAAGGAGCCGCCGGACCACGTGGCGGTGTTCAGCGCGGCGAACTTGTTGTCGCCCACCGGGATGACGGAGCCGAAGTACTCCTTGAAGATCTCCGGGTGCTCCTTCAGGCCCGTGTCCGTGTCGAGGAAGATGACGCCCTGCGCCTCGAGGTCCTCGCGGATCTGGTGGTACACCACCTCGGACTCGTACTGCGCGGCGACGCCGGCCACGAGCCGCTCACGCTCGGCCTCCGGGATGCCGAGGCGCTCGTAGGTGTTGCGGATGTCCTCCGGCAGGTCCTCCCAGGTCTTGGCCTGGCCCTCGGTGGAGCGCACGAAGTACTTGATGTTGTCGAAGTCGATGCCGGAGAGGTCGGCGCCCCAGGTCGGCATCGGCTTGCGCTCGAAGTACTTCAGGCCCTTGAGCCGCAGGTTGAGCATCCACTCGGGCTCGTCCTTCTTCGCCGAGATGTCGCGCACCACGCTCTCGTCGATGCCGCGGCGCGCGTTGGCGCCGGCCACGTCCTGGTCCGACCAGCCGAACTGGTAGGCGCCAATGGCCTGGAGCTCCGGGTTCTTCTCGAGGACCTCGGAGATCACGCCCGGATCGGCGTTCTCCTTGGTGATCTGATCGGTCATCTGCAGCCTCTCTTCGTGGTCGGTGGTCATCGGTCAGTCGGCAGTGGGCGCCCGGGGGCGCCGGCACCGCCGCTGTCGGTCTGGTCGGGGGCGGTTCCCTGCGGGGCGGCCGTGGAGCCCACGCCGGACGGGACGTCCGGCTCGCGGCCCAGCGGGACGTGGGTGGTGCACACGTGGCCGCCCGTGGGCAGCGTGGCCAGCCGCCGGACGTCCACGCCGAGCAGCCGGGCGAACAGCTCGGTCTCCTCCTCGCAGAACTCCGGGAAGTCGGCGGCGATCTCCTGCAGGGGGCAGTGGCCCTGGCAGATCTGGGCCGCGCGCAGGGAGGGATGGCGGGTGGCCGCGCCGGGCTGGCCGACGAGGCGGACGCTGGCGTGGAAGCCCTCCTCGTCCAGCACGCGGGCCAGGGCGGCGGCCCGGTCGCGCAGGGTGGCGGTGGTGCCGATGGCCTCGCGATAGCGGTCCTCGACGGCGGCGAAGCGCTCGCGCGCGACGTTCCGGACGGCGTCGGGCCCGCCCACCTCCGCGAGGTGGCCGAGGGCGCGGGAGGCCACCTCGAGGTAGTCGTTGCCGAGCCGGCTCTGGCCGACGTGGCTCACCACGTAGCGGCGGGAGGGGCGGCCGGCGCCGCGGTTGCCCGCGACCAGCTTCACCTCGACGGCCCCCTCCTCGGACAGGGCGTCCAGGTGGCGGCGGACCGCGGCGGCGGTCAGGCCCAGCAGCTCGCCCACGCGGGCGGCGCTGACCGGCCCGTGGCCCAGGACCGCCTGGAGCACCCGGTCCCGGGTGCCCTCGCGGGGTCCCTCGACGCCGTCCTCGGCGGGCACGTCGACGTCAGTGGCGGAATACACAACTCACAGTTTACCTAATTGCGGCTCGGGTGAAAGTAAGGGGAGCCTTGCCCTCGGCGCCGCCGGACGGCCGGCCGCGCGGCGCACCGGACGCCCCGGGATCCGCGATCGCCCCGCCCGCCGGCCGCTCCCCCGGCCGGCGGTTCTACGCTCCGTAGAAGTGGCGGGCCCCACGGGTACCATGGATGGGTGCCGTTACCCTCCCCCCAGCCCCCGCGCGAGCCCGGGCGTCCCGCCGACGTCGCCGTGGCCGAGCCGGTGCCCGCCCCCGCCGTGCCCCCACGCCCCGCCCCGGCCCCCGGGCCGGTCCTGGTGTCCCTGCGCGGGGTCCACCGCACCGTCCGCAACCGGCGCCGCGGCGACGTGCACATCCTGCGCGGCGTGGACTTCGAGGCCCGCGCCGGCCAGGTGACCGCGCTGCTCGGGCCCAACGGGGCCGGCAAGACGACCACGCTCACCCTGGCCCAGGGCCTCGACCGGCCCGACGCCGGCACCGTCGAGCTGCTGGGGCGGGATCCCTGGCGCGCCGGGTCGGCGCTGCGCAGCCGCGTGGGCGTGATGCTGCAGGACGGCGGGCTGCCGCCCTCGGCGACGCCCGCCCGGCTGCTGTCCCACGTCGCCTCGCTCTACCGCGAGCCCGCCGACATGCCGGCCCTCACCGCACGGCTCGGGATCGACGAGTTCGCCGGCCGGGACATCCGCCGGCTCTCCGGCGGCCAGCGCCAGCGCGTGGCCCTGGCCGCGGCGCTGGCCGGCCGGCCGCGCGTCGTGTTCCTCGACGAGCCGAGCGCCGGCCTGGACCCGGTCTCCCGGCAGCTCGTCTTCGACCTGGTCACCGAGCTCAAGCAGGCCGGCCTCGCGGTGGTGCTGACCACCCACCTGCTCGACGACGCCGAGCGCCTCGCCGACCGGATCGTGCTGTTGCGCCGCGGGCTCGTGGAACGCGCCGGGACCGTGGCGGAGCTGACCGCGCGGACCGGTCCGGCCCCGCTGTCCTTCACCGTGGCCGCTCCCCTGTCCCCCGGCGCGCTCGGCTCCCTGCCCGCGGGCCTGGCCCTCACCGCCGAGGGCGTGGCGCCGGAGACGGCGGACGCCCCGGGCGGCTGCACCTACCGCGTGGACGGCGTCGCCGACCCCGCCCACTGGGCCGCCCTCGGCGCCTGGTGGCGGGACGCCGGGGTGATGCCGACCGATGTCCGCCTGCTCCACCGGTCCCTCGAGGACGTCTTCCTGGAGGTCGCCCCGTGACGGTCCACCCTTCCCCCGCGGCGCCGTCGCCGCGCCCGCTCGCCCCCACGGCCCACGAGGGCCCGTCCAACGCCCGGTCGCTCGCCCGCCGCGTGGCCGCCCAGGGCCGCTACGAGACCGTCACCGCGCTGCGCAACGGCGAGCAGCTGCTGATCTCCCTGATCCTGCCGGTCATGGCGCTGTTCGGCGTCGTCTGGGCGGGGCTGCTGGACCGCCCGGGCGTGGCCGGGGTGGACGTGGCCGTGCCCGGCGTGCTGGCCCTCGCGGTCCTGAGCTCCGCGCTGACCGGCCAGGGCATCGCCACCGGCTTCGACCGCCGGTACGGGGTCCTCGCCTACCTGTCCACCACTCCCCTCGGCCCCGCCGGGCTCGTCCTGGGCAAGGCCGTGGCGGTGCTCGGCGTCCTGGCCCTGCAGGTGGTCGTGATCGGCGGGGCCGGGCTCGTGCTCGGCTGGCGCCCGGAGCCCTCGGGGCTGGCGTGGACCGCCCTGTTCCTGCTCGCCGGGGCCGCCGCGTTCACGGCCCTGGGCCTGCTGATCGCGGGCACCGCCCGGCCGGAGGCCACGCTCGCGCTGACCAACCTGCTGTGGGTCGTGCTCGGCGCCGTGGGCGGGGTCGTGTTCCCCCTGCCGTCCTCGGGCTGGCTCGCCGCCGGCGCCCAGTTCCTGCCCTCCGCGGCCCTCGGCGACGGCCTGCGGGCCGCCTCCGTCTCCGGGACCGGCGACGTCGTGGCCCTGCTGACGCTCGCGGCCTGGGCCGTCCTGGCCACCGCCGGCGCCCTGAGGTGGTTCCGGTGGCGCTGAGCCGGACCGCGGCCCCGCCGCGGCCTCCCGCCGCCGACGCCCCGCCCGCGGGGCCCGTCACCGGCTCCACGCCCCCCGCCGTCCGAACGCCCGCCCGATCCGCCGTCCCGAGGAACCCATCGTGAGCACCCCCACCCAGTCGCCGTCCCCCCGCACCGCCGCCGGGGCCGGCACCCCCGCGTCCCGCCGCCGGGGCCTGCCGCGGGACATCACCCGCACCACGTACTGGCTCGCCGTCGTCTCGCTCGTGACGGAGATCGGCATCATCGTCACGGGCGGCGCCGTGCGGCTGACCAAGTCGGGCCTGGGCTGCCCCACGTGGCCGCGGTGCACCCCCGAGTCGCTGACGAACACCCCCGAGATGGGCATCCACGGGTACATCGAGTTCGGCAACCGCACCCTGACGTTCGTGGTCGGCCTCGCGGCGCTGGCCGTGCTGCTGTGGGTCTGGAACCTGCGCCGGACGCACCCGGGCATCTTCTGGATCTCCGTGGGCATGCTCGCCTGTATCCCGGCGCAGGCCGTGGTCGGCGGCATCACGGTCCTCACCGGGCTCAACCCCTGGGTGGTGGCCGTGCACTTCCTCGTCTCCTCGGTCATGGTCAGCTTCGCCACGCTGCTGGTGAACCGGGTGGCCGCGGAGTGGCGGCACCGCGAGGACCCCTCCCGGCCGGTCACCCTCGTGGACGGCGAGACCACGCGGCTGTCCCGGGCGATGGGCTGGGTCGTCTTCGGGGCCGGCTGGGCCGTCCTGTACCTGGGCACCGTGGTCACGGGCACGGGGCCGCACGGCGGGGACGCCGACGCGCCCCGGCACGCCTTCGACCCGCTCGTCGTCACCCGGATCCACGCCCTGCCCGTGTACCTCATGACGGCCGCCGCCGTGGTGCTGCTGGTGGCGGTGCTGCGCCAGCGCTCCTCGCGGCTGCAGCGCGTCTCCGCCTGGACGCTCCTGGCCGCGATCGTCTACCAGGCCGGCATCGGCTACACGCAGCACTTCACCGGCCTGCCGATCGGGCTCGTGCTGCTGCACATGCTCGGCACCGGCCTCGTCGTGTGGGCCATGACCACGGCGTGGGACCGCCAGGTGTCCCGCTACCGGGTGCGGCCCGCCGCGGTCGCCACCGCCGGCTGACGCAGGCGTCTCGCGGGAGGCCGCCGGCCGGGGCGAGGGCCGGCAGGGGGACGAGGTTCCACGCCGGGCCCTGCGCCGGCCGCGGCGGTTACTGCGACGACTCCGGCACGGGCACCGACAGCGAGGAGGCGGCCCGGCCCGGCGGCCCGGCCCAGGAGGGACCCGACGACGGCGCCCATCGCCGCGTCCGGCCACGCGCGCCGACCGCGCGGGTCACCGCCTGCCGGCCGCCGGCCGGGGCGCGTCGTGCCCGCCGGTTCGGGACCGGCAGGGCCGGGACCGTCCGGGATGCCGGGTCAGGCCGGGACGCCGGGTCAGGCCGGGATGCCGGGGACCGGCATGAGCGGCTCGCCCACGAAGGGGTCCACCGCCAGCGCCACGAAGACGAGCGTCAAGTACGTGATGGAGAGGTGGAAGACCTTCATGGCCTTCTTGTCGTCGTAGTCCGGGCGCTGCGCCCGCGCGTAGAGCACGTGGCACTCGTACACGAACCAGCCGCCGGCCACCACGGCGACCGCCGTGTAGACGATGCCGGCCCAGCCGAGCGGGACGAGCAGCAGCGAGCACGCCACGGTCGCCCAGGCGTAGAGGACCACCTGGCTGGACACCACGCGGGCCGAGGCCACGGCCCCGAGCATGGGCACCTCGGCCTGCTGGTAGTCCTTCTTGTACTTCAGGGACAGCGGCCAGTAGTGCGGCGGGGTCCACAGGAAGATGATGAGGAACAGTACGATCGCGGGCCACTCCACGGTCCCGCGCACGGCCGCCCAGGCGATGAGCACGGGGAAGCAGCCGGCGATCCCGCCCCACACGATGTTCTGCTCGGTGCGGCGCTTGAGCACGAGACTGTAGACCACCACGTAGAAGAAGATCGCGGCCACGCCGAGGCCGGCGGCCAGCAGGTTCGTCCCGAGCCCGAGGATGAGGATCGAGACCACGCCGATCGTCCAGGAGAAGACGAGGGCCTCCCGCGGGGTCAGCTCGCCCGTGACGAGCGGCCGGTTCTCGGTACGCTTCATGACCTTGTCGATGTCGCGGTCGATGTAGCAGTTGAAGGCCGCGGAGGACCCGGCGGCCAGGGCCCCGCCCACCATGGTGGCGACCATGGTCAGCAGGTCCGGGAAGCCCCGCTGGGCGAAGATCATGGTGGGCAGCGTGGTGACCAGCAGCAGCTCCATGACGCGCGGCTTGGTCAGGGCCACGTAGGCCGCGGCCTTCCGCCCGAAGCCCAGCTTCCGGGTCTCGGAACGGACGCCGGACGGCGTGGTGGTCCCGGCGGACTGGGCATCAAGGGTGCTGGGCATCTACTTCTCACGGTGCAGGAGGACGGGGACGGCGTTCGGCCACGGCCCGCGCTCCTCCGACAGCGTCGGACGGCGGGCCCGGGGAACACCCCTCCCAGTGTACCCGTCCGCGACCGGGGCGGTCGGCCCCGCGGCGACTGGCGCCCGTGGCCCTCCCCACGTCGCCGCCGGGCTCACCGGGCCGCATTCGGGATAAGCTGGCCCGAGGCCGGCACCGGCCGCAGGACCATCCCACCAGGAGCAGCTTTCGTGACCTCAGTCCCGGCATCCACCACCGGAACCGCCACGCAGGGGCAGTCCCCCCTGCGGCGACAGTCCCCCGCCCGCGAGTACACGTACTCCGACCTGGACCGCGCGGCCGTGGACACGCTGCGCGTCCTCGCCGCCGACGCCGTGGAGAAGGTCGGCAACGGCCACCCCGGCACGGCGATCTCGCTGGCCCCGGTCGCCTGGCAGCTGTACCAGAACGTCATGCACCTGGACCCGTCCGACCCCACGTGGGCCGGCCGCGACCGCTTCATCCTCTCCGCCGGCCACACCTCCCTGACCCAGTACCTGCAGCTGTTCGCCGCCGGCGCCGGGATCGAGCTGGAGGACCTGCAGTCCCTGCGCACGTGGGGCTCCAAGACCCCGGGGCACCCGGAGTACGGCCACACCGACGGCGTCGAGATCACCACCGGGCCGCTGGGCCAGGGGCTCGCCTCCGCCGTGGGCTTCGCCTACGCGCAGCGCCGCCTGCGCGGCCTGCTGGACCCGGAGGCGCCCGTGGGCACCAGCCCGTTCGACCACCACGTCTTCGTCATCGCCTCGGACGGCGACATGCAGGAGGGCGTCACCTCGGAGGCCTCCTCCCTCGCGGGGCACCAGGAGCTCGGCAGCCTCGTGGTGATCTACGACGACAACGAGATCTCCATCGAGGACGACACGGACGTCGCCTTCAGCGAGGACGTGGCCGCCCGCTACCGCGCCTACGGCTGGCACGTGCAGACCGTGGACTGGCTGTCCACGGGCGAGTACGCCGAGGACACCCGCGCCCTGTACGACGCGATCGCCGCGGCCAAGGCGGAGACGGGCGCCCCCTCCCTCATCTGCCTGCGGACCGTGATCGGCTGGCCTTCCCCGGGCAAGAAGGACACGGGGGCCATCCACGGCTCCAAGCTCGGCGACGACGAGCTGCGGGCGCTCAAGGAGGTCCTCGGCTTCGACCCGGAGCACTCCTTCGCCGTCGACGACGCCGTCCTGGCCCACGCGCGCGGGCTCGGGGACCGCTCGGCCGCCTACCGCGAGACGTGGGAGGCCGCCTACCGCGCCTGGCGCGAGGACAACCCGGACCGGGCGGCCCTGTACGACCGCCTCTCCGCCGGCCGCCTGCCGGAGGGCTTCGCCGAGGCCTTCCCGTCCTTCGAGGCGGACTTCGACGCGAGGTTCGGCGGCGGGGCCAAGGGCCTGGCCACCCGGGCCGCCTCGGGCACGGTGCTCTCCGCGCTCGCCCCGGTGATGCCGGAACTGTGGGGCGGCTCGGCCGACCTGGCCGGGTCCAACAACACCACGATGGACGGCGCGGACTCCTTCATCCCCGCCTCCCGGCAGACGAGCACGTGGAAGGGCGGGCCCTACGGCCGGACCCTGCACTTCGGGGTCCGCGAGCACGCCGCCGGCGCCATCGTCAACGGCATCTCGCTGGGCTCGCTGCTGCGCGCCTACTCGGGCACGTTCCTGATCTTCTCCGACTACCAGCGCCCCGCCATCCGCATCGGCGCGCTCATGGGCACCCCGGCGATCTACGTGTGGACGCACGACTCGATCGGCCTGGGCGAGGACGGCCCGACCCACCAGCCGGTCGAGCAGCTCGCGAGCCTGCGGGCCATCCCGGGTCTGGCCGTCGTCCGCCCGGCGGACGCCAACGAGGTCTCGTGGGCCTGGCGCACCATCCTCGAGCGCACCGACGGCCCGGCGGGCATCGTCCTGTCCCGCCAGAACCTGCCCGTGTTCCCCCGCGGGGAGCAGGGCTTCTCCGCCGCGGAGGGCACGGCCCGGGGCGCCTACGTGCTCCTCGAGGCCACGGACGCCGCCGGCGAGGCCGTGGAGCCGCGGGCCATCCTCATCGGCACCGGCTCGGAGGTCCAGCTGGCGGTCGAGGCCCGGCACGCCCTGCAGGCCGAGGGCATCCCCACGCGCGTGGTGTCCGCCCCCTGCCTCGAGTGGTTCGACGCCCAGGACGAGGCGTACCGCACCGAGGTGCTCCCGGACAACGGTGCCGTGCGCGTCTCCGTGGAGGCCGGCATCGCCCAGGGCTGGGCGAAGTACATCGGCGTGCGCGGCGCGCACGTCTCGCTCGAGCACTTCGGCGCCTCGGCCGACTACCAGACCCTGTACCGCGAGTTCGGGATCACGGCCGGGGCCGTGGCCGCCGCGGCGCGGGACCTGCTCGAGAACTGACCTGGACCACCGGACACGGGAGCGCACGAGATGACCGAACAGAACCCCAACACCCGGGCACTGGCCGAGGCCGGCGTCTCCATCTGGCTGGACGACCTGTCCCGGGACCGCATCGACTCGGGGAACCTCCGCGAGCTGATCGGGACCCGCAACGTCACGGGCGTGACCACGAACCCGTCCATCTTCGCGAACGCCCTCCGGGACGGCGGCCCCTACGCCGAGCAGCTGGCCGGGCTGGCAGCCCAGGGCGCGGACGTGGACCGGGCCGTCTTCGAGCTCACCACCCGTGACGTCCAGGCCGCCTGCGACGTGTTCGCCCCGGTCCACGAGGCGACCGGCGGCGTGGACGGGCGGGTCTCCATCGAGGTGGACCCCCGCTCCGCCCGCGACGCGGGCGCGACGGTGGCGGAGGCCCGCGAGCTGGCCGCGGCGGTGGACCGGCCCAACGTGCTCGTGAAGATCCCGGCCACCGTGGAGGGGCTCGAGGCCATCACGGCCACCCTCGCGGCGGGCATCAGCGTCAACGTGACCCTGATCTTCTCCCTGGCGCGCTACCGCGAGGTCCTCAACGCGTGGCTGCTCGGCCTCGAGCAGGCCCGCGCGGCCGGCCACGACCTGTCCAGCCTCCACTCGGTGGCCAGCTTCTTCGTGTCGCGCGTGGACACCGAGGTGGACCGCCGGCTGCGCGAGTCCGGCGCCGAGGGCGTGGAGGAGCTCACCGGCAGGGCGGGACTGGCGAACGCCCGGCTCGCCCACCGCATCTTCACCGAGACGCTGGACACGGAGCGCTGGCGGCTGCTCGAGTCCGCCGGGGCCCGTCCCCAGCGGCCGCTGTGGGCCTCCACGGGCACCAAGGACCCCGCACTGCCGGACACCCTCTACGTCACGGGCCTCGTGGCCCCGGGCACGGTCAACACCATGCCGGAGAAGACCCTGGAGGCCCTCGCCGAGCACGGCGAGGTTACCGGGGACACGGTCACGGGCACCGGCGAGGAGTCCGACCGCGTCCTGGACGCGATCGGGCACGCGGGCGTCGACTACGACGACGTCGTCCGGGTCCTCGAGGAGGAGGGCCTCGAGAAGTTCGTCACCAGCTGGAACGAGCTGCTCGCCACCGTCCGCGCCGCCCTGCAGCACGCCGCCACCCACTAGGGGCCCGGGCCCGGCCGGGTGGTCCCGCCCACCGGCCGGCCGTGACCCGGACCGCCCCACCGCACCCCGCAGGCAACGACCCCAGGAGACCCCCATGAGTTCGCTCGGACTGCAGGCCACCGGCGCCGCGCTCGAGGCCATCGACCGCCACGTGCCCGGACTGGTCGAGGACCGCGTCGCCAGCCGGCTGGCCGCGCAGGACGCGACCCTGTGGGGCCCGGAGGCCGAGCAGGAGGCCTCGAGGCGGCTGGGCTGGATGGACCCGTTCGCCGCCGCGCGGGAGCTGCTGCCCCGCCTCGGGGCGCTGCGGGCCGAGCTGGCCGCCGGCGGCATCACCCGCGTGGTGCTCGCCGGCATGGGCGGGTCCTCGCTCGCGCCCGAGGTCATCGCGGCCTCGGCCGGGGTGCCGCTGACCGTGCTGGACTCGACCGACCCGGAGATGGTGGGCAACGTCCTGGCCGCCGGCGTCAAGGACACCGTGCTCGTGGTCTCCTCCAAGTCGGGCTCCACCGTGGAGACCGACTCCCAGCGCCGCGTGTTCGAGCAGGCGTTCCGGGACGCCGGGGTGGACCCCGCGGCGCACGTGGTGGTCGTGACGGACCCGGGCTCCCCCCTCGAGCAGTCCGCCCGAGAGGCCGGCTACCGCGTGTTCACGGCCGACCCCACGGTCGGCGGGCGGTACTCCGCACTCACCGCGTTCGGCGTGGTCCCCACGGCGCTGGCCGGGGTGGACGTGGCCCGGCTGCTGGACGAGGCCGAGGAGACCCTCGAGGTCCTGGCCGCGGACGACGAGGACAACCCCGGACTGCAGCTGGGCGCCGCGATGGCCGGCACCGAGCCGCTGCGGGACAAGCTCGTGTTCTCCGACGAGGGCTCCGGGCTGGTCGGCCTCGCCGACTGGGCCGAGCAGCTCATCGCCGAGTCCACGGGCAAGCAGGGCACCGGCGTGCTCCCCGTGGTGGTGGACGCGGGCGACCCCGAGACGGCCTCCGCCGCGGACGACCTGCTGCAGGTGCGCCTCGTGCCGGATCCCGACGACGGCGTGGACCCCGGGGCGGACGACGGCCCGGCCCCGCACGCCGTGGCGGTCTTCGGCTCCCTCGGCGCTCAACTGCTGCTGTGGGAGGTCGCCACGGCGGTCGCCGGCCGCATCCTCGGCATCAACCCCTTCGACCAGCCCGACGTCGAGGCCGCCAAGGCGGCCGCCCGCGGGCTGCTCGACGCCACCCCGGAGCCCGCAGCGCCCGACGCGGTGCTGGACTGCGTGGAGGTCACCGGACCGGCCGCCGTCGTGGCCGCCGGGGACGCGCCCGGGGTGCTGGCCGCCGTCGCCGGCCTGGTCCCGGAGCACGGGTACCTGGCGGTCCAGGCCTACCTCGACCGCCTCGGCTACCCCGAGCTCGAGACCCTGCGCCCGGTGCTGGCCCGGCTGTCCGGCCGCCCCGTGACCTTCGGCTGGGGTCCGCGCTTCCTGCACTCCACGGGCCAGTACCACAAGGGCGGCCCGGAGGCGGCCGTGTTCCTGCAGGTCACGGCCGACTCGGACGTGGACCTGGCCATCCCCGGACGGCCGTACACCTTCGGCCAGCTCATCGCCGCCCAGGCGGCGGGCGACGCGGCCGTGCTCCGCGAGCACGGGCTGACGGTGGTGCGCCTGCACCTGACCGAGCGGGGCCAGGGCATCGCCCAGCTGCTCAACGGGTTCCGCGGTGCCTGACTCCCTGCGCCGCAATCCCCTCCGCGACCCCCGCGACCGCCGCCTGACCCGGATCGCCGGGCCCTCCGCGCTCGTGCTCTTCGGCGTCACCGGTGACCTGGCGCGCAAGAAGCTGCTGCCGGCCATCTACGACCTGGCCAACCGCGGCCTGCTGCCGCCCGGGTTCTCGCTCGTGGGCTTCGGCCGCCGCGACTGGGACGACGAGGAGTTCACGGCCTACGTGCGCGCCTCGGTGGAGGCCTCCTCCCGCACCGGCTGGAACGACAGCGTCTGGGACCAGCTGCGCGGCGGCTTCCGGTTCGTCTCGGGCGGCTTCGACGACCAGGCCGCCTACGAGCGGCTCGGCGAGACGCTCACCGCCCTGGAGGCCTCCCGGGGCACGGGCGGCAACACGGTGTTCTACCTGTCCATCCCGCCGGACTGGTTCGAGGAGGTCAGCCAGCAGTTGGCCGACCACGGACTGGCCGGGCGGCACCACGACTCGGGGACCCGGCCCTCCCCTGCCCGGTCCGGGTCCACCGGCCGGCCGTGGCGACGCGTGGTCATCGAGAAGCCCTTCGGGCATGACCTGGCCAGCGCCCGCGAGCTCAACGAGGTGATCGAGCAGGTGTTCGTGCCGGACGCCGTGTTCCGGATCGACCACTACCTGGGCAAGGAGACCGTCCAGAACATCCTGGCCCTGCGGTTCGCCAACCGCCTGTTCGAGCCGCTGTGGAACTCCAACCACGTGGACCACGTGCAGATCACCATGGCCGAGGACATCGGCATCGGCGGCCGCGCCGGGTACTACGACGGCGTGGGCGCGGCGCGCGACGTCATCCAGAACCACCTGTTGCAGCTGCTGGCCCTGACCGCGATGGAGGAGCCCATCTCCTTCGACGCGGACCACCTGCGCGCCGAGAAGGAGAAGGTGCTCGCCGCCGTCGAGGTGCCCTCGGACCTGGGCGCCGCCTCGGCCCGCGGGCAGTACACGGGCGGCTGGCAGGGCGGCGAGCGGGTCACCGGGTTCCTCGAGGAGGAGGGCTTCAACCCCGGCTCCACGACCGAGACGTACGCGGCCCTGCGGCTGGGCATCCGCACGCGCCGCTGGGACGGCGTGCCGTTCTACCTGCGGGCGGGCAAGCGCCTGGGCCGCCGGGTCACGGAGATCGCCGTCGTCTTCAAGCGCGCCCCCAACCTGCTGTTCCCCGGGCACGGGGAGGACGAGTTCGGCCAGAACACGATCGTGGTGCGCGTCCAGCCGGACGAGGGCGTCACGATCCGCTTCGCCTCGAAGGTGCCCGGCACCCAGGCGGAGGTGCGGGACGTGACCATGGACTTCGGCTACGGGCACGCCTTCACGGAGGACAGCCCCGAGGCCTACGAGCGGCTCATCCTGGACGTGCTGCTCGGGGAGCCGCCGCTGTTCCCCCGCCAGGAGGAGGTGGAGCTCTCCTGGGCCATCCTCGACCCGTTCGAGGAGTTCTGGGCCTCGCTGCCCGGCCAGCCCGAGCCCTACGACCCCGGCAGCTGGGGGCCGCGGTCGGCCGACGAGCTGATGGCGCGCGACGGCCGCGCGTGGAGGAGGCCCTGATGATCATCGACCTCAAGGACACCACCACCTCGAGGGTGGCCAAGGAGATGAACCGGTTGCGCGAGGCCGGCGGCGTCGTCGCCCTGGGCCGCGTGCTGACCCTGATCATCTCCACCTCCGGGGACTACGTGGAGCACTCGATCCGCGCCGCCAACCTCGCCAGCCGCGAGCACCCGTGCCGCATCATCGTCATCGCGGCCGGCGACCCGGACGCGCCGACGGCCCTCGACGCCCAGATCCGCGTGGGCGGCGACGCCGGCGCCTCGGACGTGGTGGTGCTGCACGGCTCCGGCTCGAACGCCGTGGAGTCCGAGTCCCTCATCGGGGCGCTGCTGCTGCCGGACGCGCCGATCGTGGTGTGGTGGCCGCACGACGCCCCGGCGGTCCCCGCCGACTCCTCCCTCGGCCGGATCGCCCACCGCCGGATCACGGACACCGCCACCGCGGACGTGCCCCGGCAGGCGCTCATGCGGCTGCGCCAGACCTACCGCGCCGGGGACACGGACCTGTCCTGGACCCGGCTCACCGGCTGGCGCATCCAGCTGGCCGCGATCCTCGACACCCTCGACCCCGCCGAGGTCCGCTCGGTCACGGTGGACGGCGCCGAGGACTCCCCGTCCACGCTGCTGCTCGCGGCCTGGCTCACCCGCTGCCTCGCCGTGCCCGTGACGATGGCGCACGCCGACGCCGGCCGGGGCATGCGCTCCGTGCGGCTGCGCCGGGACGCCGGGGACATCGTGCTCTCCCGCCCCGTGGGGGACATCGCCTCGCTCTACCAGCAGGGCCGCCCGATCCAGCACATCCCCCTGCCCCGGCGCAGCGACCAGGACTGCCTGGCCGAGGAGCTGCGGCGCCTGGACCCGGACGAGGTGTTCGGCGACGTGGTGACCAACGGCCTGCCCCTGACCGACCTGAAGGCGGTGCTGCCCAGTGACCGGTGACCACGGGCGCGAGCCCGGTGCCGGGAGGGCGACCACGGACCCCGGCGGGGACCGGGTCCTCGTCCACCCCGACCGCGGGGCGCTGTGCCGCGCGGCCGCCCGCGCGCTGCTGGGCGTCCTGGCCGCGGCGGTGGCCGAGCGGGGCACCGCCTCCGCCGTGCTGACCGGCGGGGGCACCGGCACCGGGATCCTCGCCGCGGTCGCGGAGCTGGTGGAGGCGCCCGACGCCGGCGTGGCCGTCCCGGACTGGGCCCGGGTCCACCTGTGGTGGGGCGACGAGCGCCACCTGCCGGCCGGGGACCCGGAGCGCAACGAGGTCCAGGCCCGCGCCGCCCTCGTGGGCGCGCTGGTGTCCCGGCACGGCCTGCGGGCGGGGAACGTGCACCCCGTCCCGGCGGCCGGCGGTGAGGGCCCCGACGAGGGCCCCCACCGGGCCGCGCTCGACTACGCCGCGGAGCTGCAGCGGGCCGCCGCCGCGGACCCGGGACCGGACCCGCGGCTGCCCGTGTTCGACGTGGTGATGCTCGGCGTGGGCCCGGACGCCCACGTGGCCAGCCTGTTCCCCGGGCTGCCCGGCCCGCTGGCCACGGGCGCGACGGTCATCGGGGTGGAGGACTCCCCCAAGCCCCCGCCGCGGCGCGTCTCGCTCACGGTCGAGGCGATCGACACCGCCCGCGAGCTCTGGTTCGTGGTGGCGGGGGCGGACAAGCGCGAGGCGGTCGCCGCGGTGCGCGGGGCCCGGAACGCGAAGACCACCGACGCGGGCCGCTGGCCCGCCTCGGTGGTCTCCGGCCGGTCCGCCACCACGTGGTGGCTGGACGACGCGGCGGCCGGCTGAGCGCTGACGGCTGGATGCCGCCCCCCGCGCCCGCCGTCGGCGGTCCGGGGCGTGGGCGGCGGCCGCCGCGTGGCGGCTCAGAAGTCCTGCGAGAACCGCATGATGAGCCCGAGGGCCACCACGATCGAGCCCCAGATGACGCCCAGCGTCACCGTGAGCCGGTTGAGGTTCTTCTCCGCGACGCCCGAGGCGCCGAGCGAGGAGGTCACGCCGCCGCCGAACATGTCCGACATGCCCCCGCCGCGGCCCTTGTGCAGCAGGATCAGCAGGACCAGCAGGACGCTGATCAGCGCCAGGGCGATCTGCAGGATGAGGGTCAGGACGTCCACGTCACTCTTTCCATCGGCGGTGTGCCGCTCGGTCGGTCGACCGGTCGGCGGGTCGGTCGGCGGGTGTGTCAGTCGGTGAGCAGGTGGCT
The DNA here is from genome assembly GCF_005877055.1 of Citricoccus sp. SGAir0253. NCBI lineage: Bacteria > Bacillati > Actinomycetota > Actinomycetes > Micrococcales > Micrococcaceae > Citricoccus > Citricoccus sp. SGAir0253. The sequence goes on from NZ_CP039424.1 coordinate 1,789,757, forward strand.
CTCGAACCTGACAATGCTAGCAAACTCGGCCTCGTCGAGGCTGGCGCCGCCGACGAGCACGCCGTCCACGTCCCGCTCGCGCAGGATCGAGGCGACGTTGGAGGACTTCACCGAGCCGCCGTACAGCAGGCGGACGGCGCGGGCCGTCGCCTCGTCGTACCGGGCGGCGACCTCGGCGCGCAGGGCGGCGCACATCTCCTGCGCCTCCCGGGGCCCGGCCACCTCCCCGGTGCCGATCGCCCACACGGGCTCGTAGGCGATGACGATCCCGGCGACGGCCTCCGCCGACAGTCCCGCCAGCCCAGCGCGCAGCTGGGCCACGGTGTGCTCCACGTGCCCGCCGGACTGCCGGACCTCGAGGCCCTCGCCGACGCAGAACACCGGCGTGAGCCCGTGGCGCAGGGCCGCGGCGAGCTTGCGGTTCAGCAGGGCGTCGTCCTCCCCGTGCACGGTGCGCCGCTCGGAGTGGCCCACGATCGCGTACCGGCACCCCAGCTTGGCCAGGAACCGGCCGGAGACGTCCCCCGTGTAGGCGCCCTCGTCCTCCGCGGAGAGGTCCTGCGCGCCGTAGGCGAGCGGCAGCCGGTCCCCGGCCACGAGGGTCTGGACGCTGCGCAGGTCCGTGAACGGCGGGAACACCGCCACCTCGACCCGCTCGAAGTCGTGGTCGGCGTCCGCCAGGGTCCACGAGAGCTTCTGCACGAGGGTCACGGCCTGGAGGTGGTCCAGGTTCATCTTCCAGTTCCCCGCGATGAGCGGGGTGCGGTCATAGACGCCGTTGGTCTGCGAGGTCACGCGCCGGCACCCGCCTGCGGGGCCGGGGCGGACGGGGACTGCTCGAGGGCGGCCACGCCCGGCAGCTCCTTGCCCTCGAGGTACTCCAGGGAGGCGCCGCCGCCGGTGGAGATGTGCCCGAACTGGGCGTCCTCGAAGCCGAGGCGGCGCACGGCGGCCGCGGAGTCGCCCCCGCCGACCACGGTGAGCCCGGAGGACTCGGTCAGGGCCTCGGCGACCGCGCGGGTGCCGTGCGAGAAGGCCTCGAACTCGAACACGCCCATCGGCCCGTTCCAGAACACGGTGCGCGCGCCGCGGATCTCCTCGGCGAACGCCCGGCTGGTCTCGGGGCCGATGTCCAGGCCCAGGGCCTGGGCCCCGTGCGCGCCACTGGTCAGCGCGTCCACGGGCAGCACCTCGTGCTCGGCGTCGGCGGCGAAGGCGGAGGCCATGACGATGTCCGTGGGCAGCACGATCCGGCACCCGCCGGCCTCGGCGCGCCGCAGGTACTCGGTGACGACCGGCAGCTGGTCCTCCTCGAGCAGGGAGGCCCCGACCTCGTGGCCCCGGGCCTTGAGGAAGGTGAACAGCATGCCGCCGCCGATCAGCAGGGTGTCGGCGCGCTGCATGAGGTTGTCGATCACGGCCAGCTTGTCCGAGACCTTCGAGCCGCCGAGCACCACCACGTAGGGACGCTCGGGCTCGCCGGTCAGCCGGGAGAGCACGTCCAGCTCGCGGGCCACGAGCGTGCCCTGGTAGGACGGCAGCAGGGCCGCGATGTCGTAGACCGAGGCGTGCCGGCGGTGCACGGCGCCGAACGCGTCGTCCACGTACGCCCCGTCCCCGCCGGTGAGGGCCGCCAGCTCGGCGGCCAGGGCGGCGCGCTCGGACTCGTCCTTGGAGGTCTCGCGCGCGTCGAACCGGACGTTCTCCAGCACCAGGATGCCGCCGTCGGCCAGCGCCGCGGCCTCCCGCCGCGCCGACTCCCCCGCCACGTCCCCGGCGAGGCGCACCTCGCGGCCGGCCAGCTCCGCCATCCGCTCCGCCGCCGGCCGCAGCGAGAACCGCGGGTCCGGCTCGCCCTTGGGCCGCCCGAGGTGGGCCATGACGACCACGCGCGCACCGGCGTCGGCCAGGGCCGTGATCACCGGCAGCGAGGCGCGGATGCGCCCGTCGTCGGTCACCGTGCCGTCGTCCAGGGGGACGTTCAGGTCGGAGCGGACCAGGACGTGGCGTCCGGCCACTCCGGCCTGCAGCAGGTCGTCGAGGGTCTTGGCGGTCATGCGTGGTGCCTTTCGGAAGTGCTTCGGTGGTGCGAGGGGGCCGGCCGTCAGGCCCGGGCCGCGACGAGCGCGACCAGGTCGATGAGCTGGCACGTGTAGCCCCACTCATTGTCATACCAGCCCACGACCTTCACGGTGCGCCCGATCGACTTCGTCAGGGGGGCGTCGAACGTGCAGGCCGCGTCGGAGGTGATGATGTCCGTGGAGGTGAGGGGGTCCTCGGAGTAGACGAGGCGGCCGCCGGCGAGCGGGCCGGAGGAGGCGGCGGCGCGGAACGCGGCGTTGACCTGCTCCACGGAGGCCTCGCGCTCGAGCTCCACGGTGAGGTCCGTCATCGACCCGGTGATCACCGGCACGCGGACGGCGAAGCCGTCGAGCTTGCCCTTCAGGCCGGGGATGACCTCGCCGATGGCCTTGGCGGCGCCGGTGGAGGTGGGCACGAGGTTCTGGGCGGCGGCGCGCGCGCGGCGGCGGTCCTTGGCGTGCGGGGCGTCGTGGAGGTTCTGGTCGCCCGTGTAGGCGTGGATGGTGGTCATGATGCCGTCCACGATCCCGAAGGCGTCGTCGAGGACCTTCACGAGCGGGGCGAGGCAGTTGGTGGTGCACGAGGCGGCGGAGACGATGTCCATCGTGGCCGGGTCGTACTTGCCGTCGTTGATGCCCATCACGAAGGTGCCGTCCACGCCCTTGCCCGGCGCGGAGAGCACGACCTTGCGCGCCCCCGCCTCCAGGTGCTTGCGGGCGCCCTCGGCCTTGGTGAAGTGCCCGGTGCACTCGATGACGATGTCCACGTCCAGCTCGCCCCACGGCAGCTTGGCCGGGTCCTTCTCGGAGAAGACGCGGATGATGCGCCCGTTGGCCACCAGGTTGCCGTCCTCCAGGCGCAGCTCGTGCGGATAGCGGCCCAGGATCGTGTCGTACTTGGTCAGGAAGTACAGGTCCTCGGGCGCGGTGAGGTCGTTGACGGCGACGAGCTCGAGGTCCAGCCCGCGGGCCTCGAGGACGCGCAGGGCGTTGCGGCCGATGCGGCCGAATCCGTTGATGGCGATCCTGGTCACGGTCGTGCCTTTCTGGTGGACGGGTCCTGCAGGGCGGTCCGGGGCCGGCGCGCCGACGGGCCGGCCGTGCCCCTGGGGGGCCGGCCGGCCCGTCCGCCGGTCACCGGATCAGGGGGTGACGAGCTTGGAGGCGCCGGTGCGGGCGGCCTCGAACCGGGCGGCGACGTCGGCCCAGTTGACGATGTTCCACACGGCCTTGACGTAGTCGGCCTTGACGTTCTGGTAGTCGAGGTAGAAGGCGTGCTCCCACATGTCCAGCTGGAACAGCGGGATGGTGGCGACCGGCACGCCGTTCTGCTGGTCGTAGAACTGCTCGATGACCAGGTTGCCGCCGATCGGCTCGTAGGCCAGCACGGCCCAGCCGGAGCCCTGGATGCCCAGCGCGGCGGCGGTGAAGTGGGCCTGGAACTTGTCGAACGAGCCGAAGAACTCGTCGATCGCGGCGGCGAGCTCGCCCTCCGGGCGGTCCCCGCCGTTCGGGGAGAGGTTCTTCCAGAAGATCGAGTGGTTGGTGTGGCCGCCGAGGTTGAAGGCCAGGTCCTTGGAGAACTGGTTGACGGCGGCGAAGTCGCCGGACTCGCGGGCGCCGGCCAGCTTCTCCAGGGCCGTGTTGGCGCCCTTCACGTAGGTGGCGTGGTGCTTGGAGTGGTGCAGCTCCATGATCTTCGCCGAGATGTGCGGCTCGAGCGCGGCGTAGTCGTAGTCCAGCTCCGGCAGCGTGAATTCAGCCATGGTTCCTCCTTGGTGGACGTGTGTCCGGGACCCGGCGACGGGTCCCGCGGGTCATGGCCCCGTCAGGGAGCCATCTCCCTCATCCTAGACATGCCGCGGACCGGCCTGGCCAGCGATTCCGCTGTCAGCCGGAATGTTCAGTCCCCACCGGCGGCGGGCGCCTCGCTGGGCAGGGCCGCATCGGTGCCGGGCAGTCCCTCCTCGGCGGCCCGCTTGTCCGCCATCGCCAGCAGGCGGCGGATCCGCCCGGCGATCGCGTCCTTGGTCATCGGCGGGTCGGCGAGCCGGCCGAGCTCGTCGAGCGAGGCCTGCTTGTGCTCCACGCGCAGCCGTCCGGCGTAGCGCAGGTGCTCCGGGACGTCGTCGCCGAGGATGTCCAGGGCGCGCTCCACGCGGGCCCCGGCGGCGACGGCGGCCTGGGCCGAGCGCCGCAGGTTCGCGTCGTCGAAGTTGGCCAGCCGGTTCGCGGTGGCGCGGACCTCCTTGCGGGTCCGGCGCTCCTCCCACACCAGCACCGTGTCGTGGGCGCCCATCCGGGTCAACAGCGCGGCGATCGCGTCCCCGTCGCGCAGCACCACGCGGTCCACGCCGCGCACCTCCCGGGCCTTGGCCGTGATCCCCAGCCGGCGGGCGGCGCCCACGAGGGCCAGCGCGGCCTCGGGCCCCGGGCACGTGACCTCGAGCGCGGAGGAGCGGCCCGGCTCGGTGAGCGAGCCGTGGGCGAGGAACGCCCCCCGCCAGACGGCCTCGGCATCCGCGACGGACCCGTTGACGATCATCGGCGGCAGCCCGCGCACGGGCCGACCGCGGACGTCCAGCAGGCCCGTCTGCCGCGCGAGGGACTCCCCGTCCCGGACCACCCGGATGACGTAGCGGTTCCCGCGGCGCAGGTTGCCGCCGGAGACCACGATGATCTCGCTGCCGTGGCCGTAGACCTCGGCGATCGCCGTGCGCAGCCGGCGGGCCGCGGCGGCCTGGTCCAGCTCGGCCTCGATGACGATGCGGCCGGAGATGATGTGCAGTCCCCCGGCGAAGCGGAGCATGGCCGAGACCTCGGCCTTCCGCTCCGAGGAACTCCTGACCTCGTGGTGGGTCAACTCCTCTTTCACCGCCGCCGTCAGGGCCATGGGTGATCGCCTCAGATCTCTCGCTCGGACTCGTGGACCCGGTCGCGGCCGGGTCGGGGGGGTGGGGTCGGGGGCACGCCGGTCGCCGGCTCAGGGGCGCTTGAAGGCCTCCTGGAACGCCAGGGCCAGTCGCAGGGGGTCGTGGACGCCGGTCCCGTGACCGGCCCCCACTGTACTAAACAGCACGGAGGCGCCCAGCCTCGCGGCGGCCTCCTCGAAGCCGACCCGGTCCTGGACCGCGGCCGGGTCGGCGATCACGACGTCGAGGCGCAGGTCGGGCGCGTGGTGGTGGACCACCTCGAGGTGGTCCGCGGCGCTCATCCCCGAGGTCTCGGCGGTGTCCGTGGTGAGGTTCATCACCAGGGCGCGCCGGGCGGCGGTCCGTTCCAGGGCCCGGCGCATCTCCGGCAGCAGCAGGTGCGGCAGCACCGAGGTGTACCAGGATCCGGGACCGAGCACGATCCAGTCGGAGAGCTCGATCGCCTCGAGGGACTCGGGGCACGCGGGGGCGTCCGCGGGCTCGAGCCGCACCTGGGAGACCCGGCAGTCCCGGCCGACCGCCGCGAGCGAGGACTGCCCCACGATGGTCCGCCGGACCAGTCCGCCCCCGGCTCCCTCCGCCAGGACGACACCGGAGATCGTCAGCGGGACGGTGGACATGGGCAGCACCTGCCCGCGCGCACCGAGCAGGGCCCCGGCCCACCGCAGCCCGCCCACGGCGTCCCCCAGCAGCTCCCACAGGGCCACGATGAGCAGGTTGCCCAGGGCGTGGTTGTCCAGCGTGCCGTCCACGCCCTCGCGGGAGCGGAACCGGTGCTGCATCACGTCGCGCCACGTGCGGCCCCAGTCGGTGTCGTCGCACAGCGCCGCCAGGGCCATCCGCAGGTCGCCCGGCGGCAGTACGTCCATCTCCTGGCGGATGCGGCCGGAGGAGCCGCCGTCGTCCGCGACGGTGACCACGGCGGTGATCTCCCCGGCGATCAGCCGCAGCGCCCGCAGGGTGGCGGAGAGCCCGTGCCCGCCGCCGAGGGCCGTGACGCGCAGGGCGGGGTCGTAGGTCCCGGCGGACGGGGACGCCGGGGCCTGGGTGCTCGGCGCCAGGGGCAGCTGGCCCGTGATGAACGCGCTCATTCCCGGCCCAGGTCCCGGTGCTGGACGGTGACCGTGACGCGCGGCTGCTGGCCGAGCCGGCGGGCCAGCTCCTCGGCGACCGCCACGGAGCGGTGCTTGCCGCCCGTGCAGCCGACCGCGAAGGTGGCGTAGTGCTTGTTCTCCCGGCGGTAGCCCTCCAGCACGGGCAGCAGGGCCTGGACGTAGCGGTCCACGAACTCCCCGGCACCCTCCTGGCCGAGCACGAAGCCCGAGACCTGGCCGTCCTGGCCGGTGTACGGACGCAGCTCGGGGATCCAGTGCGGGTTCGGCAGGAACCGGGCGTCCGCCACGAAGTTCGCGTCCTGGGGCAGGCCGTACTTGAACCCGAAGCTCATCACGTTCAGCCGCAGCACGATCGGCCCGGACTCCGTGAACAGCCCGGTGATGGTCGTGGCCAGCGAGTGCACGTTCATGCTGGTCGTGTCCAGCACCACCTCCGCCTGGTCCTTGAGGTCCTTGAGCAGCAGCCGCTCGGCGGCGATCCCGTCCACGATCCGCCCCGAGCCCTGGAGCGGGTGGGGCCGGCGGGCCGACTCGAAGCGCCGCACCAGCAGGTCGTCCGCGGCGTCCAGGAACAGGACGCGGTAGTCGACGCCCTGGGCGCGCAGCTGCTCGAGGGCCTCGCGGATGTCCTTGAACAGCTCCTTGGAGCGCACGTCCACCACGAGGGCCAGCCGCGGGATGGCCTCGGGCGAGCGGCCCACGAGGTCCGTGAGGGTGCCGAACAGCTGCGGGGGGATGTTCTCGACGACGTACCACCCGTGGTCCTCCAGGGCGTGCGCCGCGGTGGTCCGGCCGGCGCCGGACATGCCCGTGACGATGAGGACCTCGGAGGTGGCGGGCTTCACGGGGGTCAGGCCGTCGATCATGGCTCCAGACTACCCAGTCTCAGTCGAGGACCTCGCCGGTCGTCAGGTTCACGCCGCCCGTCCCCGGGCCGGCCGCCTCCGCGCCCCCGTCCCCGTCGGCGCCGTCACCGGCCGGGTGCAGCGCGGCGTGCACGGTGGCCGCGAGGGCCGGCCCGATGCCCGGCACGGCCACGAGGTCCTCGGCCGCGGCGGCGCGCAGGCGCTTGACCGAGCCGAAGTGCTTGAGCAGGGCCTTCTGCTTGGCCGGCCCGAGCCCCGGGATGCCGTCCAGCGCGGAGGCCGTCATGGACCTGCCCCGCTTCTGCCGGTGGAAGGTGATCGCGAAGCGGTGCGACTCGTCGCGGATGCGCTGGAGCAGGTACAGCCCCTGGGAGGCGCGCGGCAGCACCACGGGGAACTCCTCCCCCGGCAGCCACAGCTCCTCGAGCCGCTTGGCCAGGCCGACCACGGGCAGGTCGGTGATCCCGAGGTCGGCCAGGGCCTGGGCGGCGGAGGCCACCTGGGCCGGGCCGCCGTCGACGACCACGAGCGAGGGCGGGTAGGCGAACCGGCGCGAGCCCGGCTCGGGGGCCGCGCCGCCGTCGGACCCGCCGGCCGCGGGCTCCCCGCCGACCGCGTCCGTGCCGGCCGCACCCCCGGCGGCCGCGCCGCCGTCGGGACCGGCGGGCACCTCCCCCGTGACGAACGTGCCGCGGCGCTCCTGGTCCTCCAGGTAGTGCCGGAACCGGCGGGTCAGCACGTTGTGCATCGCCGCGGTGTCGTCCCGGGCGGCCTCGCCCGTGACGGCGAACTTGCGGTAGTCCGACTTCTTGGGCAGCCCGTCCTCGACGACGACCATGGACCCGACCACGTTGGTGCCGGAGACGTGCGAGATGTCGTAGCACTCGATGCGCAGCAGCGGCTCGTCCAGCTCGAGGGCCTCCTGCAGCTCGCGCAGCGCCGCGGAGCGGGTGGTCAGGTCCCCCGAGCGGCGGGTCTTGTGCAGTCGCAGGGCCATCTCGGCGTTCTCCCGCACCGTGTCCAGCAGCGCCCGCTTGTCCCCGCGCCGGGGCACCCGCAGGTCCACGCGGGCCCCGCGCAGCCCCGCGAGCAGCGTGGCCACCTGCTCGGCGTCCTCCGGCAGCTCGGGCACGAGGACCTCACGGGGGATCCGGCTGGTGTCCTCCAGGGCGCCGTAGACCTGCTCGAGCAGCTGCTCCACGAGCTTCGGGCCGGAGACGTCCTCGACCTTCTCCACCACCCAGCCGCGCTGGCCCCGGATGCGGCCCTCGCGCACGTGGAACACCTGCGCGGCGGCCTCGAGCTCGTCCTCGGCGAAGGCGAAGACGTCCGCCTCCGTGGACTCCGGGAGCACCACGGCGTTGCGCTCGAACACCCGCCGCAGGGCCGCGATGTCGTCCCGGTACCGCGCCGCGTCCTCGTAGCGCAGCTCCCCGACCGCCTCGCGCATCCGCTCCTCGAGCCGCCGGATGTAGCGGTCGGCGTCCCCGGCCATGAAGTCGCAGAAGTCCTGGGCGAGCTGGCGGTGGTCCTCGGGGCTGACCCGGCCCACGCACGGGGCGGCGCACTTGTCGATGTAGCCCATCAGGCACGGCCGCCCGGACAGCTCGGCGCGCCGGAACACGCCGGAGGAGCAGGTGCGCACGGGGAACACCCGCAGCATCAGGTCCACCGTCTCCCGGATCGCCTTGGCGGGGTGGAAGGGGCCGAAGTACTTCACGCCCTTGCGCTTGTCCCCGCGCATCACCTGCACGCGCGGGTACTTCTCGTTCATCGTCACGGCCAGGTACGGGTAGGACTTGTCGTCCCGGTACATGATGTTGAACCGCGGGGTGTACTGCTTGATCCACGTGTACTCGAGCTGCAGGGCCTCCAGCTCGGAGCCCACGACCGTCCACTCCACGGAGGCGGCCGTGAAGACCATGGTCCGCGTCTTGGGGTGCAGCCCCGCGGGGTCCTGGAAGTAGGAGGCGAGCCGGGACCGCAGGTTCTTGGCCTTGCCCACGTAGAGGACGCGGCCGTCCGGGTCGCGGAAGCGGTAGACGCCCGGGGACGTGGGGACCTCCCCGGGGCGGGGCCGGTAGCCGGCCGGATCAGCCATGGCGCATCAGCCCCGCGTCAGTCCCGCGCGTCGCCCAGGGGGGCGTTGTAGTGGTTCACGCGCTCCTGGCCGGTCAGCCCGGCGATGGCGTCCATGATCCGGGCGGTGGCCTCGCGCCGCGGCGGCAGCGGATGGCGGCGTCCGAGGTGCTCGAAGCACAGGGGCTCGCCCACGGTGAGGGAGAAGTGGTGCGGGGTGATCCGGCTCGACCCCGGCGGCTGCAGGCGGTCGGTGCCCGCGAGGCCCACGGGCACCACGGGGACGCCGGTGGCCAGCGCGAGCCAGCCGACCCCGGTGCGTCCCTTGTAGAGCCGGCCGTCCCGGCTGCGGGTGCCCTCGGGATAGATGCCGACGCCGTGGCCCTGCTCCACGAGTTCCACCAGCTGGTCCAGGGCGGCCACCGAGGCCGCCTTCTCGTCCCGCTGGACGGGGATGGACCCGACCGACTCGAAGAACCCCTTCATGACCCGGCCCTTGAGCCCGGGCTGGGAGAAGTACTCGGCCTTGGCGAAGAAGTGCACCATCCGGGGCATCAGGGCCTGCAGGATGACCGAGTCCAGGAACGAGAGGTGGTTGCTGGCGACGATGAACCCGCCCGTGGCCGGGACGTGCTCCAGGCCGGTGACGGTGGGCCGGCAGGAGACCCTCACGGCGGTGCGGAATCCCCAGCGCACGGCCTCATTGGTCGCCATGTCCATCCTCTCCGACGCCGGGGGTGCCCCCGGTCCCTTCCGTCCCCCCGGCCGGGCAGACCGGATCCATCATAGTGCGCGCCGCGCACCGGCCAGCGCCCCGTCCGCACCGTCCGGGCGGCGCGGGCCGGCGGACGGGCCGGGCGCGGGCATGAGCCGGCGGCACAGCGCGGGCAGCGCGGCGGCGTCCGCGCACAGGGCGTCCGCCCCCGCGGCCGTCAGCTCGGCCCGGTCCCCGAACCCCCACAGCACGCCGATGCCCGGCAGGCCGTGGTGGGCGGCGCCGTCGAGGTCGAAGTGCCGGTCCCCCACCATCACCGCGCGCCGCGGCCGGTCCCCGGCCATCCCGACGGCGGCCAGCGCCTCGGCCATGGCGTGCACCTTGGTGCCCCCGGGCGGCACGGGCAGCGTCTCGTCGTCGCTGGACCCGCACACGGCCACGAAGTGCCCGGCGAGCCCCTGGACCTCGAGCAGCCGCCGCGCCGTGGCCGTGGGCTTGGAGGTGGCCACCACGAGGTCGTGGTCGCGGCCCAGGTCCTCCAGGGCCTCGCGGACACCGGGGTAGACGACGCTGGCCGCCATGCCGTGCTCCCGGTAGCGCGCACGGTAGTCGCGGACGAGCGCGGGCAGCAGCTGCTCGGTCACCCCCTCGAGGGAGCGCAGGCCCTCGCGCAGCGGCGGGCCGACGAGCCGGTCCAGGACCTCGGGGGGCGGCACGGGCAGCCCGTGGTCCCGGAGCGTGGCGGCGATCCCGCCCGTGATGGACCCGGCCGGGTCCACGAGCGTGCCGTCCAGGTCCAGGAGCACCGCCGGGCGGGCGGCGCTCACAGCACCTCGGCGAGGAAGCGCCCGGTGTGGCTCTCCGGGTGCGTCGCCAGCTGCTCGGGGGTCCCGGTCGCGACGACCGTCCCGCCGCCGGAGCCGCCCTCCGGCCCGAGGTCGATCACGTGGTCGGCGGACTTGATGACGTCGAGGTTGTGCTCGATCGTGATCACGGTGTTGCCCTTGTCCACGAGCGACTGCAGCACGCCGAGCAGCTTGCGGATGTCCTCGAAGTGCAGGCCCGTGGTGGGCTCGTCCAGCACGTAGATGGACCGGCCGTTCGAGCGCTTCTGCAGCTCCGCGGCCAGCTTGACGCGCTGCGCCTCGCCTCCGGAGAGGGTGGTCGCGGGCTGGCCGAGCTTCACGTAGCCCAGGCCCACGTCCACCATCGTGGTGAGGTAGCGGGAGATCTTGGTGTAGGCGGAGAAGAACTCCGCCGCCTCCTCGATCGGCATGTCCAGCACCTCGGCGATGTTCTTGCCCTTGTAGTGCACCTCGAGCGTCTCCCGGTTGTACCGGGCGCCGTGGCACACCTCGCAGGGCACGTAGACGTCCGGCAGGAAGTTCATCTCGATCTTCAGCGTGCCGTCCCCGGAGCAGGCCTCGCAGCGACCGCCCTTGATGTTGAAGGAGAACCGGCCCGGCTGGTAGCCGCGCACCTTCGCCTCCTGGGTGTCGGCGAACAGCTTGCGGATCGTGTCGAACACGCCCGTGTAGGTGGCGGGGTTCGAGCGCGGCGTCCGGCCGATCGGGCTCTGGTCCACGTGCACCACCTTGTCCAGGTGCTCGAGGCCGTCCACCCGCTTGTGCCGGCCCGGCACGTGCCGGGCGTTGTTGAGCTGGTTGGCCAGGACCTTGTAGAGGATCTCGTTGACGAGGGTCGACTTCCCCGAGCCGGACACCCCGGTGACGGCCGTCAGCACGCCGAGCGGGAAGTCCACGGTGACGTCCCGCAGGTTGTTCTCGCGCGCCCCGCGCAGGGTCAGCCTCCGCGCGGGGTCCACCGGGCGGCGCTCGGCCGGGACCGTGATCGCCCGGCGGCCGGCCAGGTAGTCGCCCGTGATGGAGCGCTCGTTGGCCTTGAGCTCCTCGAGGGAGCCGGAGTGCACCACCTCGCCGCCGTGCTCCCCGGCCCGCGGGCCGATGTCCACGATCCAGTCGGCCTCGGCGATGGTGTCCTCGTCGTGCTCCACCACGATCAGGGTGTTGCCCAGGTCCCGCAGCCGGTTGAGCGTCTCGATCAGCCGGCGGTTGTCCCGCTGGTGCAGGCCGATGGACGGCTCGTCCAGGACGTAGAGCACCCCGACGAGGCCCGAGCCGATCTGCGTGGCCAGGCGGATGCGCTGGGCCTCCCCGCCGGACAGCGTGCCGGCCGGGCGCTCGAGGTTGAGGTAGTCCAGGCCCACGTCCAGCATGAACCGGAGCCGGGCCAGGATCTCCTTGAGCACCTGGTCGGCGATCTGCCGGTCGCGCTCGGACAGCTCGAGGGACTCGAGGAAGGCGATGGCGTCCCGCATGGGCAGCGTGGAGGCCTCCGCGATGGACTTCCCGCCCACGAGCACGGACAGCGAGGTCGGGTTCAGCCGGGTGCCGTGGCACGCCGCGCACGGGATCTCGCGCATGTAGGACTCGTACCGGTCGCGGGCGTTGTCCGACTCCGTCTCGAGGTGCTTGCGCTGGATGTAGTCGATGACGCCCTCGAAGCCGGTGGTGTACCGCCGCTCGCGGCCGAACCGGTTGCGGTACTGGACCACCACCTTGAAGTCCTTGCCGTGCAGCACCGCCCGGCGCGCCGCGGCGGGCAGGTCCTTCCACGGCACGTCCATGGAGAACCCGGCCTCCTCGGCGAGCCCGGACAGCAGCCGCTGCCAGTACTCGGAGGTGGACTTGCCCAGGGACCACGGCGCGATCGCGCCCTCGGCGAGCGAGAGGTCCGGGTCCGGGACCACGAGGTCCTCGTCCACCTCCAGCCGGGTGCCGATGCCGGTGCACACCGAGCAGGCGCCGAAGGGGTTGTTGAAGGAGAACGAGCGCGGCTCGATCTCGTCGATCGAGAGCTCGTGGCCGTTGGGGCAGGACAGCTTCTCCGAGAAGGAGCGGTACTTCCGCCGCCCCTCGGCGTCCGCGGCGTCCCACTCCCCCGAGTTGGCCCTGTCCGGGTCCACGGCGGCGTCCACGTCCACGAAGTCCACGACCACCAGGCCGTCCGCGAGGGCCAGGGCGGTCTCGACCGAGTCCGTGAGGCGCTGCCGGATGCCCTCCTTCATGGCGAGCCGGTCCACCACCACGGCGATCGTGTGCTTGACCTGCTTCTTCAGCTTCGGCGGGTCCGAGAGCTGGATGAGCTCCCCGTCCACGATGGCCCGCGCGTAGCCCTGGGTGGCCAGCGCGGAGAACACGTCCACGAACTCGCCCTTGCGGCCGCGGGCCACGGGGGCGAGGACCTGGAACCGGGTCCGCTCCGGCAGCTCGGAGAGCTGGTCCACGATCTGCTGCGGGGACTGCCGCGAGGCGGGCTCGCCGCACTCCGGGCAGTGCGGCACCCCGATGCGCGCCCAGAGCAGGCGCATGTAGTCGTACACCTCGGTGATGGTGCCGACGGTGGAGCGGGGGTTGCGGTTGGTCGACTTCTGGTCGATCGACACGGCCGGGGACAGTCCCTCGATGAAGTCCACGGAGGGCTTGTCCACGCGCCCGAGGAACATGCGGGCGTAGGAGGACAGGGACTCGACGTAGCGGCGCTGGCCCTCGGCGAAGATCGTGTCGAACGCGAGGGAGGACTTCCCCGAGCCGGACAGTCCCGTGAAGACGACGAGCGCGTCGCGCGGGATGTCCAGGTCCACGTTCTTCAGGTTGTGCTCCCGCGCGCCCTTGACCACGATGCGGTCGGGGTCGTGCCGGTGGCCGTCGCCTCCCGGGCCGGCCGCCAGGCCCCGCGCGGTGGTCGGCGGGATGGTCTCGTCAGTGATCGTGGGGGGGTTCTCGGGCACGGATTCCACTGTATTCCAGTCGCGTCTCGAAGACATCTTCGAACCGAGGGGACCCCCGGGAATCCGGGCCCGGCTTCGCCGACGGCGTAGCCGGGCGTGCGAGGATCGGTCCGGACAGGAACGCGATCGGGGTCGGGGGAGACACATGGTGCCGGAACGGCGCGAGCTCACGGTGGACGGCGGGCGGATCAGCTACCTCGTGGCGGGGTCCGGGCCCGCCCTGCTGCTGCTGCACGCGGTCGGCGAGCACTCGGGCAGCTGGCGGGGCGTCATCCCGGCGCTCGCCGAGCGGCACACGGTGTACGCGCCGGACCTGCCCGGGTTCGGGGCCAGCGCCCCGGACGCGGTGGGGCCGCCCGGACCGGCGCGGTTCGCGGACGTGATGGCCTCCTTCCTCGGGGCCGTGGCCGGGCCTGCCGCCGGACCGGCCGGCGTGGCCGGCAACTCCCTGGGCGGCAGCGTCGCCCTCGAGCTGGCCCTGCGCCACCCGCACCTCGTCCGGCGGCTCGTGCTGGAGGACTCGGCGGGACTCGGATGGTCCGTCCATCCCGCGCTGCGCGCCCTCGCCCTGCCCGGCCACGGCGAGCTCGCGGTGGGCGTCGGCCGGACCGTCCCCGGCGCCGTGCGGCGCGCGTGGCTGCGCGTCCCGCTCCTGTTCGCCCGCCCGTGGCTGGCCCCGCCGCGCTGGGTGTCCGAGCAGGTCCGCCTGGGGACCCTGCCCCACCACCTGGCCACGTCGGTGGCCGCGCTGCGCGAGCAGGTCGGTCCCCTCGGCCAGCGGCACGTGCTGCTCGACGCGCTGCCGGGGATCCGGGTGCCGGCCCTCGTGCTGTGGGGCGCCCAGGACATGGTGCTCCCCCTCGCCCACGGCCGGGCGGCTGCGGAGGCGCTGCCCCACGGCCGGCTCGTGGTCGTCCCCCGGTGCGGGCACGTGCCCCACCTGGAACGGCCGGACCGCTTCCTCGCGGAGGTCGTCGCCTTCGCCGCCGACTGATCCCGGCCGCGCGCCCCGCCGCCCTGCCGTGTCTCCTACCGCTCCGGGAAGAGCGCCTCGAGCTGCCGGACCGCCTCGCGCCGGCCGAAGCCCAGGGACCGGGCCGCCTCGGCGTACTCCGCGGCCGCGGCCGCGAGCCCGGCCTCGGCGTCGTCGCCGCCCCGGGCCACCACGGTGCCCAGGCGCGGGCGCGCCGTGACGACGCCGGCCTGCTCGAGCTCCTTGTAGGCGCGGGCCACCGTGTTGGCGGCGACGCCGAGGGACGCGGCGAGCCCGCGCACCGTGGGCAGCCGCGTGCCCACCGGCAGCCGGCCGCGGAGGACCAGGTCCAGCAACCCCGTGCGGACCTGCTCGTAGGGCGGGACGGTCGAGGAGGTGCGGATCGCCAGGGCCTCCACGAGCCACGCGGGGACCGAGGCCCCGTCCTTCTCCGCCGCCACCGCGACCACCGCCCCTCATCGTCCGCACGAGCCTCGCCGATCGGACCCCAGCGTAGCGAACGCGCAGGCCGGCCGGGTCCCGCCGGGTCCCACCTTGCCGTGGGAGCGGTCCTGCTCCCTAGACTGTGCCCCATGCCTTCTTCCACCTCACCGATCCGGCTGCTGCACGACCTGCCCCGGGTGACGGTCCGCCAACGCTCGGTCTCCGAGATGGCGAACAACGTCTACGTCCTGACGTCGAAGACCTCCGGGACCCAGGTGCTGATCGACGCGGCGGACGACGTGGACGCGGTCCGCGAGCTGCTGGAGTCGGCGCGGGCGGACACCCCGTGCGAGCTGCGGCTCGCGGTCATCATCACCACGCACCAGCACTGGGACCACGTCCGGGCGCTCGCCGGCGTGGTGGAGGCCACCGGCGTGCCCACCGCGGCGGGCACCGAGGACGCCGCGGCCATCGAGGCCGGGACGGGCGTGGCGGCCAAGGTCCTGCTCAACCACGGGGACACGGCGACCTTCGACGGGATCTCCCTGGCCGTCGTCGGGCTCCGGGGCCACACCCCGGGCTCGGTGGCGCTCGTCTACGAGCCCGAGGACGGCCCGCCGCTGTGCTTCAGCGGCGACTCCCTGTTCCCGGGCGGCGTGGGCAACACCCAGCAGGACCCCGCACGGTTCGACTCGCTGTTCACGGACGTGGTGGAGCGGCTCTTCGACCGGTACCCGGACGACATGATCGTCCACCCCGGCCACGGGGACTCCACGACCCTCGGCGCCGAGCGCCCGCACCTGGCCGAGTGGCGCGAGCGCGGCTGGTGACCCGCCGCCCCCGGTCCGGGGCCCCGGCTCAGATGCTGGGCGCCAGGTCGTTCTTCACGCCGACGACGAAGATGCGGCGGAACGGGTAGTCGGTCAGCCGCACCCCGTCCGGGGTGACGTAGGTGGGGTAGGACGCGCGCATGATGCGCTTGTACTCCTGGACGTAGCGCTCCAGCAGGTTCGTGCCGTCGCGGCGGTCGGCCTCCTCGAGCCGCTGCAGCGAGGGGCGCAGGGCCGCCCCGCGCACCCAGTCGTAGACGGGGTCCTCGCCCGTGAGCGGCTGGGAGTAGGTGGTCTCCCAGACGTCGGCCTCGAAGCCGGCCGCGATGAGGGTCTCCAGGTACTCCTGGGGGGTGTAGACCGACTCCCGCTCCATGACCCCCTCGAGCACCGCCGCGTACTCCGGCCGGCGGGACAGCTCGGCCATCGTGGCGTGGGAGGGCGCCTCGAAGTTGCCGGGCACC
The DNA here is from genome assembly GCF_005877055.1 of Citricoccus sp. SGAir0253. NCBI lineage: Bacteria > Bacillati > Actinomycetota > Actinomycetes > Micrococcales > Micrococcaceae > Citricoccus > Citricoccus sp. SGAir0253. The sequence continues at coordinate 1,806,068 of NZ_CP039424.1, forward strand.
TGGACCGCGAACCAGGCCCCGGGCCGCAGCCCGTCCAGCCAGCCGGCCACGAGCCGGCGGTGGTCCGGGATCCACTGCAGCATCGCGTTGGACACCACCACGTCCACCTCGGGGCCGGGCGCCCAGCGCTGGGCGTCGACCTGCTCGAAGTGCAGGTTCTCCGGCGCCCCGGGGGCGCTCGCGCGCTCCCGGGCGGAGGCGACCATGTCCGCGGAGGAGTCCAGGCCCGTCACGCGGGCCCCGGGCCACCGCTCGGCGAGGGTGGCGGTCATGTTCCCGGGGCCGCAGCCGAGGTCCACGACGACCTTCGGGTCGGTGGCGCGGACCCGGCCCACCAGGTCCCGGAAGGGACGGGCCCGGCGGTCGGCGAAGACGCTGTACTGCTCGGGATCCCACGTGAAGTCGCGCATGGCACCACGCTAGCGCGCGCGGCGCGGGCGCGGACCGGCCGGCGGACACCGGAGGACACACGCCGTGCGCCCGCCGACCCGCGCGGCCACTAGGCTGGACGGGATGCAGCTCACCGACCTGATCCCCGCCCCGGACGCGCCCCGGCCGTCCCCCGACGCCGTCTACGAGGCCTTCCTGGACTGGGCCGGATCGCGGGGCATCTCGCTCTACCCCGCCCAGGACGAGGCGGTCATGGCACTGGTCCAGGGCCACAACGTCGTCCTGGCCACCCCCACCGGCTCCGGGAAGTCGCTCGTGGCGGTCGCGGCGCACCTGCACGCCCTGGCCACCGGTCAGCGCACCTACTACACCGCCCCCATCAAGGCCCTCGTCTCGGAGAAGTTCTTCGCGCTCGTGGACCTGTTCGGCGCGGAGAACGTCGGCATGGTCACCGGCGACTCCTCCGTCAACGGGGACGCGCCCATCATCTGCTGCACGGCCGAGATCCTGGCCAACCTGGCCCTGCGGGAGGGCTCCGGGCTGGACGTCGGCCCCGTCGTCATGGACGAGTTCCACTTCTACGCCGACCCGCAGCGCGGCTGGGCGTGGCAGGTCCCCCTGCTCGAGCTGCCCCAGGCGCAGTTCCTGCTGATGAGCGCCACCCTGGGGGACACGAGCCGCTTCGAGGAGGACCTCACCGAGCGGACGGGGCGGACCACCACCACGGTGGCGCACGCCGAGCGTCCCATCCCGCTGGCCTACGAGTGGTCCGAGGACCCCGTGCAGGACAAGGTCGCCGAGCTCGTGGAGACCCGCCAGTCCCCCGTGTACATCGTCCACTTCTCCCAGCTCGACGCGGTGGAGCGGGCCCAGTCGCTGTCCTCGGTGTCCGTGGCCAGCCGCGAGGAGAAGGACGCGATCGCCGAGCGGATCGCCGGGTTCTCCTTCTCGGCCGGCTTCGGCCGCACCCTCAACCGCCTCGTGCGCGCCGGCATCGGCGTGCACCACGCCGGCATGCTGCCGAAGTACCGCCGGCTCGTGGAGCGCCTCGCCCAGGAGGGCCTGCTGAAGGTCATCTGCGGCACGGACACGCTCGGCGTGGGGATCAACGTGCCGATCCGCACCGTGCTCATCACGGCGCTGAGCAAGTTCGACGGCGAACGCACCCGCATCCTCAACGCCCGCGAGTTCCACCAGATCGCCGGGCGGGCCGGGCGGGCCGGCTACGACACCTCCGGGCTCGTGGTGGTCCAGGCCCCCGAGCACGTGATCGAGAACGCCAAGGCGCAGGCCAAGGCCGCGGCCAGGTTCGCCGGGGTCAAGGACGAGGCCGAGCGGGCCAAGCGGATGAAGCAGTCCACGAGGTCCTCGCCGAGGAAGACCCCGCCGAAGGGCTTCGTGTCCTGGGGCCGGGCCACCTTCGAGCGGCTCGTGGCCGCCGAGCCGGAGGCCATGTCCAGCCACCTGCGGATCAGCCACTCCATGCTGCTGAACATCCTCGACCGGCCGGGCGACCCCGTCATCGCCGTGCGCCGGATGATCCGCACCAGCCACGAGACGCCGGCGCGCCAGGCCGCCCTGATGCGCCGGGCGCTGGGGATCTTCCGCGAGCTGCTGGCCACCGGCGTGGTGGAGAGGCTGGAGGAGCCGGACGCCGAGGGCCGCACGGTGGACCTCACGGTGGACCTGCAGCCGAACTTCGCCCTCAACCAGCCGCTGTCCCCCTTCGCGCTGGCCGCCTTCGAGCTGCTGGACCCGGCCGACCCGGGCTACGCCCTGGACATGGTCTCGATCGTGGAGGCCACCCTCGAGCCACCCCGGCAGGTGCTCTCGGCGCAGGCGAAGAAGGCCCGGGGCGAGGCGGTCGCCGCCATGAAGGCCGAGGGCATGGACTACACCGACCGGATGAACGCCCTCGACGAGGTGACGTACCCCCAGCCGCTCGCCGAGCTGCTGGAGCAGCAGTTCGAGACCTACCGCGCCTCCGCCCCGTGGCTGCACGACTTCGAGTTGACCCCGAAGTCCGTGGTGCGGGACATGTACGAGCGCGCCATGGGCTTCACGGACTACGTGAACTTCTACGGGCTGTCCCGCTCCGAGGGCGTGTTGCTGCGCTACCTCACGGACGCCGTCAAGGCCCTGCGCCAGACGATCCCGCAGGACGCCCGGGACGAGGAGCTCGACGTGCTGCTGGCGTGGCTCGAGGAGATCGTGAAGCAGACCGACTCCTCGCTCATCGAGGAGTGGGAGGACCTGCTGGCCGGGGACGTCGAGGAGCTGCGGCGGGACCACGAGCAGCTGGCCCCGCCCGAGCCGCCGCGGTTGACGGCCAACCGCCCCGTGTTCACGGTCATGGTCCGCAACGCCATGTTCCGGCGCGTCCGGCTGTTCGGCGACGAGCAGGACCGCGCGCTCGGCGAGCTCGGGGCCGCGGCCGGGGACGGGTTCACCGCGGACGACTGGGCGGACGCCCTGGACGGCTACTTCGGGGAGTACGAGGACATCGACGACGGCGCCGCCGCCCGCGGCCCCCAGTACTTCCGGGTGGACACGGGCCCGCGGCCCGGGCCCGACGGCGGCGCCCCGGCCGGGGTGTCCGGCTCCCGGTGGTGGACGGTCCGCCAGGTCCTGGTGGACCCCGAGCAGAACCTGGACTGGGGCATCAACGCGCTCGTGGACCTCGACGCCTCGGACGAGGCCGGACACCCGGTGATCCGGGTGGTGTCCGTGGGAGCGCCCGAGCCGGGCTGGGGCGTGTGAGGCGCGAGGACGCGGAGACGGACGTGGACGAGAGGACGAGACCATGAGCAGCACCGGGACCACCGAGGGAACCGTGAGCACTGAGGGAACCGTGAGCACTGAGGGCACCGGCACCACCGGCGTCACCCGCGCCGCGCGCCCCGGGGACGTGCCGGACATCCTCCGGCTCATCCGGGACCTCGCCGCCTACGAGCGCGAGCCGGACGCGGTGCGCAACACCGAGGAGGGGCTGCACCGCCACCTGTTCGCGGAGCACCCCGCCGTGTACTGCCACGTCGTGGAGGACGACCCGGACGGCGCCGGACCGCGCGTGGTCGGCCTGGCCCTGTGGTTCCTGAACTACTCCACGTGGGAGGGCACCCACGGCATCTGGCTCGAGGACCTCTACGTGGACCCGGCGTGCCGGGGCCGCGGGCACGGCCGGCGGCTGCTGCTGCACCTGGCGGGGCTGTGCGCCGAGCGCGGCTACGCCCGGCTGGAGTGGACCGTGCTGGACTGGAACGAGCCCTCCATCGGCTTCTACCGCTCCCTCGGCGCCGTCCCGATGGACGAGTGGACCACCTACCGGCTCTCCGGCGGCGCCCTGGACGCCGCGGCCTCCGCGGCCGCACCCGGACAGCGCGGGTGAGCGCCGGCGTCGCGGGCGATCCCCGCCGGTTCGCCCCCCCGGCGCCCGCCGCGCACCGGCCCGGGACCGAGGCCACGCTGCTGGACGGCACGCTCATCGCCGACCACTGGTTCGGGGTGCCGCTGGACCACGCCGACCCCGCCGGCCGGCGGATCACGGTGTTCGCCCGGGAGTACGTGGCGGCCGCCCACCGGGAGCACCGCCACGACCTGCCGTGGCTGCTGTTCCTGCAGGGCGGCCCGGGCGGGAAGGGACTGCGGCAGTCGCGCCTGTCCGGGTGGATGAAGGAGGCGGCCAAGGACTTCCGCATCCTCATGCTGGACCAGCGCGGCACCGGGCTGTCCACCCCGGCCACGCGGCACTCGATCCCCACGGAGGGCGACGCGCGGGACCAGGCCGAGTACCTCGTGCACCTGCGCGCCCCGTCCATCGTCCAGGACGCCGAGATGATCCGCCGGGCCCTCGGCTCGGGGCCGTGGACCGTGTTCGGCCAGAGCTTCGGCGGGTTCTGCGTCCTGTCCTACCTGTCCTGGCACCCCGCGGGCGTGGCCCGCGCCCTCGTCACCGGCGGGCTGGCCCCGCTCGAGGGACACGCGGAGGACGTGTACCGGGCCACCTACGAGCGGATGCGCCACCGCAACGAGGAGTTCCTCGCGCGCTTCCCCGAGGACCGCGAGGGCCTGGCCCGCGTGTACGCCCTGGCCCGCAGCGGGGACGCGCGGCTGCCGGACGGTTCCCCGCTCACCCCGGGGCGGGTGCAGGCGCTGGGCATGTACCTGGGCGGCAACACCCGGATGGACCAGCTGCACTACCTGCTGCAGGAGGCGTTCGAGGGACCGGACCGGCTCTCCGACGCGTTCCTGCACGGGGTGTACCAGCAGGTATCGCGCGCCGCGAACCCCCTCTACCTCGTCCTGCACGAGTCGATCTACGCCCAGCCCGCGGAGCTGGGCGCCGTGCGCTCGGACACCGGCGGGACGGACACGGGCTGGGCCGCCCAGCGCGTGCTGGCGGACTCGCCGGGGCTGGCCGGCTTCGACCCCGAGCGCAGCACCGCCCCCCTGCTCACCGGCGAGATGGTGTTCGACTGGTACCCCCGGCTGGACCCCGCGCTGCGCCCGCTGGCCGGAGTGACGGAGGAGCTGGCCCGGCGCACCGCGTGGGGCCCGCTCTACGACCCCGCGGTGCTCGCGGCGAACACGGTGCCGGTCGCCGCGGCCGTGTACGCGCACGACGTGTACGTGGACCGCGACCTGTCCCTGCGCACCGCGGCCGGCGTGCGGGGCCTGGCGGTGTGGGAGACCGACGCCTTCCACCACGACGGGATCGGCGACGACGGCCCCGGCATCCTGCGCCGGCTGCTGTCCCTCACCGCCTGAGTCACCGCCCGGGCCGTCGACCGCGCCGGCGCCTCAGCGCAGCAGCCAGTCGTTGGGGCTGAACAGCTCGAAGTGCACCTCCACGGGGAACAGCGTGGTCTTGTGCGCCTCCAGCTGGTCCCGGACGTCCTGCAGGAACGCGTTGCCGCCGCACAGGTACCACTGGGCACCCACGGGCAGCGTGCCGGCCCCGGCCAGGGCCCCGAGGTCCAGGCGCTCGCCCCGGTCGCGGAAGGCCGTGACGAGCGGGGCGTGCAGCCGCGAGGTGACCTCCTCGGCCAGGTCCCGGAAGGCGTAGTCGTCCTCGGAGGCGTCGGCGTGCAGCACGGTGATCGGGTGCTCCGGCCGCGACCCGGCACCCTGCTCGGTGTCCAGGCGCCGGATGAGCGCCATGAGCATGCCGGCCATCGGGGTCGAGCCGATCCCCTGGCTGACCGTGACGATCGGCGAGGTGAACTGGTGCAGCACGAGGTGGCCGGCGGGCAGGGTCGCGTCGATCGTGTCCCCCTCGCGCACGTGGTCCTGCAGGTGGGAGCTGACCTCGCCGTCGCGCTGGACGGCCACGGAGAATCCCGCCTCGTCCCACTCCACGAGGGAGTACTGCCGCAACTGGCGCGCCCCGTCCGGCAGGCGCACGCCCAGGGAGGTGTACTGCCCCGGCCGGGTGGCGGCGAAGCCCTCCGCGGCGAAGGAGTACCGCATGACGGAGCCGGTCAGCCGGCGCCGCTCCGTCAGCCGCGCCGGGACGAAGACGTCCCCGGCGTCCACCCCGGCGGAGTCGTAGAGGCCCTGCTCGAAGCCGGTGAGCACGTCCGCCATGATCCAGTAGACCCGGTCCCAGGCCTCGGCGACCGGGGGCGTCACGGCCTCGCCGAGGACCTCGGCGATGGCGTGGAAGAGGTTGTCGTGCACCACCTGGTACTGGTCGCGGGTGATGCCCAGGGAGACGTGCTTGTGCCCGATGCGGGTCAGCAGGTCCACGGGGCTCGGCGCGGACTCGTCCACGAGCATGGCCGCGAACGTGGCCACCGAGGCCGCCAGGGCCTTCTGCTGCTCGCCGCTGCGCTGGTTGCCCCGGTTGAAGGTGTCCGCCAGCAACTCCGGGTGCCGGGAGAACATGGTCCGGTAGAACAGCTGGGCGATCTCGGTGATGTGCGCGCCCACGGCCGGGAGGGTGGCGCGGATGGTCTCCGCGTGCTCGGCGCTCAGGGCGTGGCGGTCCGCCTGGGGTGCGGTGTCGGTGTACATGGGCACACTCTAGGTCGGGGGCCCCGGGGGGCTGTCCAGACCTCGGCGACGCCGGCCCGCCCCCTCCCCGCGCTCCCCGCGGCCCCGGACGCGGCACGGCCCGCCCCGGCGGGTGCCGGGACGGGCCGTGGGGGCGGGCCCGGTGGCCGGGCCGGGCGGGCTCAGACGGTCGGGCCCTGGTTCTCCACGATGGTGTTGGAGATGGTCGGGACCTCGCGGCCCTCCGCCAGGGCCGTGGACACCCGGGTCTCGTGCGCCGTGCGGAGGATCTGCGAGTAGCTGTCCTTGTGCTCGATCAGCTCGTCCCGGTACCGCGCGGGCACCGCCTCGGCGGCGTGGGTCCACTTGTCCATGAGCTCCTCGGCGCGGCGGCGCTCCTCCTCGGAGGCGGTCTCGTCCAGCCGCGTGTAGCGGTAGGCGTACTTCTCCGCGTTCTGCAGGGCGACCAGCGCCCGGCCCTTGGGGCTGGCGAGGGAGACCACCACGGTCACGATGAGCACGCCGACGATCACGAGCAGCGAGGTGGAGGTCTCGATCTCGACGACCGCGACGTTCTCGCCGCCGTTGATGAACGGCAGGTTGTTCTCGTGCAGGGCGTGCAGGATCAGCTTCACGCCGATGAAGCCGAGGATCGCGGCGAGGCCGTAGGACAGGTACACGAGGCGGTCCAGCAGCCCGTCGATGAGGAAGAACAGCTGGCGCAGGCCCATGAGCGAGAACGCCGTGGCCGTGAACACGATGTACGGGTCCTGGGTCAGGCCGTAGATGGCGGGGATGGAGTCGAAGGCGAACAGCACGTCCGTCAGGCCGATGGCGACCATGACGAGCAGCATGGGCGTCATGAGGCGCTTGCCGTTCTCGAACGTGAACAGCCGGTCGCCGTCGTAGTTCTCCGAGGCCGGCAGCACGCGCTTGGCCAGGCGGACCATGAAGTTGTCCGCCTCGTCCTTGTCCTCCTCGTCCCCCGTGAGCTCGCCCTTGAGCTGGCCGCCCGCGATGAGCAGCAGCGCCAGGCCGAAGAGGTAGAACACGTCCGACCAGGCCGAGATGAGGGCCGCGCCGAGGAGGATGAACACGGTGCGCGAGATGAGCGCGAAGGTGATGCCGAACAGCAGGACCTTCTGCTGGTACTCGCGCGGCACCTTGAACGAGGCCATGATGACCAGGAAGACGAAGAGGTTGTCGACGCTGAGCGCCTTCTCCGTGATGTAGCCCGCGTAGTACTCGACCGCGTGCTGCGTGTCCCCGAACGCGAAGAACACCAGGCCGAACACGAGCGCGATGCCGATGTAGATGGCCGACCAGACGGCCGCCTCGCGGATCGTGGGGGTGTGTGCCTTGCGCACGTGGAAGATGTAGTCGAACAGCAGCAGGGCGATGATCACGGCGATCGTGATCGTCCAGGTCAGCGCATTGATCTCCATGCGGTCCCTTTCCGTCGTCGGTCCGGTGCCCACGAACCGGACCGCTCCGGGACGGAGGGTCGGCGAGGGGACACCCTGTCAGGTGTGTGCCGCAAGTCTCTCCGCCCCCGCCTCCCCGGCCGGCTCGCGCCGGCGGTGGAGGTGGTGGGCCGCTGCGTCCGGCTGGCGAGTCCAGCGTGCTGACGTCCGCAGTGTTCGGGATACTCCCCTACGCCGGGGACCAGTGTACCGTGCCGGCCCGCGCGGCCGCGCGGGCCGGCGGATCAGGCGTGCCCCGCCCGCTGCATCTGGCGCAGTTCCTTCTTCAGTTCCGAGACCTCGTCGCGGATCCGCGCGGCGAGCTCGAACTGCAGGTCCACGGCGGCCTGGTGCATCTGCGCGCTCATCTGGTCGATGAGGTCCGCCAGGTCCTTGGCCGGCAGCTTGGCGAAGTCCGGGGCGCCGCCGTCGTGCGCCACCAGGTCCTCGTCCCCCCCGGCCACCGCGTGCGCGGCCGCGGCGCGCTGCTCGTCGGTGATGGTCGCGGTGTACCCGCGCTTGCCCTTGCCGTAGCCGAAGCCGGCCTTGATCCCGCCCATGCCGGCCAGGAAGTCTGCCGAGTCGGCGTCCTCGCGGGCCAGCTGGTCGGTGATGTCCGCGATCCGCTTGCGCAGCGGCGTGGGGTCGATCCCGTGCTCGCGGTTGTACGCCTGCTGGACCTCGCGGCGGCGGTTGGTCTCGTCGATCGCGTACCGCATGGAGTCGGTGATCCGGTCCGCGTACATGTGCACCTGGCCGGAGACGTTGCGGGCGGCACGGCCGATCGTCTGGATCAGCGAGGTGGACGAGCGCAGGAAGCCCTCCTTGTCCGCGTCCAGGATGGACACGAGGGACACCTCGGGCAGGTCGAGCCCCTCGCGCAGCAGGTTGATGCCCACGAGCACGTCGAAGGTGCCCTTGCGCAGTTCGCGCAGCAGCTCCACGCGGCGCAGGGTGTCCACGTCCGAGTGCAGGTACTCCACCTTGACCCCGTGCTCGAGCAGGTACTCGGTGAGGTCCTCGGCCATGCGCTTGGTCAGGGTGGTCACCAGCACGCGCTCGTCGCGCTCGGTGCGCACCCGGATCTCCTCGAGCAGGTCGTCGATCTGCCCCTTGGTCGGCTTGACCACGAGCTCGGGGTCCACGAGCCCCGTGGGGCGGATGATCTGCTCCACCACGCCGTCGGCCTGGGCCAGCTCGTACTTGCCGGGGGTCGCGGAGAGGTAGACGGTCTGGCCGATCCGCTCGAGGAACTCGTCCCACTTCAGCGGCCGGTTGTCCATGGCCGAGGGCAGCCGGAAGCCGTGCTCCACGAGGGTGCGCTTCCGGGACATGTCCCCCTCGTACATGGCGCCGATCTGCGGGATCGTCACGTGGGACTCGTCCACCACGAGCAGGAAGTCGTCCGGGAAGTAGTCCAGCAGGCAGTGCGGGGCGGAGCCGGCGGGCCGGCCGTCGATGTGCCGGGAGTAGTTCTCGATGCCGTTGCAGTAGCCCATCTGCTGCATCATCTCGAGGTCGTAGGTGGTGCGCATCCGCAGCCGCTGCGCCTCGAGCAGCTTGCCCTGGGCCTCGAACTCCTGGAGCCGCTCGCGCAGCTCGTCCTCGATCGAGGTGACCGCCTGGTGCATCCGCTCGTCGCCGGCCACGTAGTGCGAGGCCGGGAAGATGTACATCTCCTCCTCCTCGCGGATGACGTGGCCCGTGAGCGGGTGCAGGGTCTGGATGGACTCCACCTCGTCGCCGAAGAACTCGATGCGGATCGCCAGCTCCTCGTACATCGGGATGATCTCCACGGTGTCCCCGCGCACCCGGAAGGTGCCGCGGTGGAAGTCCTGGTCGTTGCGCACGTACTGCATCCCCACGAACCGGCGCAGCAGCTGGTCCCGGTCCATCTCCTGGCCGCGGCGCAGGGTGACCATCTGCCGGATGTACTCCTCCGGGGTGCCGAGGCCGTAGATGCAGGACACCGTGGCCACCACCACCACGTCCCGCCGCGTCAGCAGGGCGTTCGTGGCGGAGTGGCGCAGCCGCTCGACCTCCTCGTTGATCGAGGAGTCCTTCTCGATGAAGGTGTCCGACTGCGGGACGTAGGCCTCGGGCTGGTAGTAGTCGTAGTAGGAGACGAAGTACTCGACCGCGTTGTGGGGCAGCAGCTCGCGGAACTCGTTCGCCAACTGCGCGGCCAGGGTCTTGTTCTGCACCATGACCAGGGTGGGGCGCTGGACCTTCTCGATCAGCCACGCGGTCGTCGCGGACTTGCCGGTGCCGGTGGCGCCGAGCAGCACGACGTCCTTCTCCCCCGCCTGGACGCGCTCGGCGAGCTCGGCGATCGCCTTGGGCTGGTCACCCGAGGGCCGGTACTCCGAGATCACCTCGAAGGGGGCCACCTGCCGGTTGATCTTCTGCGCGAGGCTCATGGTCCCACCGTACAACTGTTCGAGCCGGCAGGGGACGGCGGTTCACCACCGGCGGAGCGCCGTCGGGGGTCGGCCGGCGGCCGGCGGTCAGGAGTGCGGCCGGTCCGCGTCCAGCACCGGGACCACGTACTCGTCCCAGAACCGCCGCGTGGCCCGGCGCAGGTCCTCCAGGCCCGCGTCGTTGACGAGGACGACGTCGGCCGCCGCCCGCCGCTGGGCGTCCGTGGCCTGCGCGGCCATCCGCGCCCGGGCGGCCTCCTCGGTCATCCCCCGGTCCCGCACCATGCGCGCGACCCGCTCCGCGGGGTCCGCCTCCACCACGAGCACGAGGTCGTAGGCGTCCGCCTGGCCCGTCTCCACCAGCAGGGGCACGTCCTGCACCACGACGGCGTCCGGGCCGGCCTCGCGGACCAGCCGCCGGCCCTCGGCGCGCACGAGGGGGTGGACGATCCCGTTCAACCGCTCGCGCGCGCCCGGGTCCCCGAACACGATCGAAGCGACGGCGGCGCGGTCCATGGTCCCGTCGGGGGCCACCGCGCCGGGGCCGAACGCCTCCCGCACGAGCCGCAGCCCCTCGGAGCCGGGGGCGACGACGGAGCGTGCGAGGGCGTCCGAGTCCACCACGACGGCGCCCAGGGCGGCCAGCTCGGCGGCCACCGTGGACTTGCCCGAGGCGATGCCGCCCGTCAGGCCGATGTGCAGGCGCGGCCGGTCCACGGGCGCCGGGTCGACCGGCTCCCGCGCGGTGGCGGCCGGCGTCGCCGGCGCCTGCGCCGCGCCGGTCCCCGGAGTGCTCTCGGTCATCGTGCTCGTCCGTCCGTCCATCCGACCTGTGCTCATCCCCGATCCTCCCAGATCCGGCGGCCGCCTGCAGGGCGGCGGCCCCGTAGACTGGCGGCCATGCCCGAGGAGTCCCGCGCCGCCCGCTACACGGTGCTCCCCGCCGCCGCGGCCACCGTCCCCGTGGTCCACGAGCTCGAGGTGCGGCGCTCCCGGTTCATCGCCTGCCTGCTGCGCGTGGAGTCCGAGGAGGCCGCCCGCGGCTTCCTGGCCCGGCTGCGCCGCGAGCACCACGAGGCCCGGCACGTGTGCAGCGCCTTCGTCCTGGGCCCGGACCGTGACGTCATGCGCTCCTCCGACGACGGCGAGCCGGCCGGGACCGCGGGCGTGCCCATGCTCGAGGCCCTGGCGCTGCGGGAGACGGGCACCGGGGACGGGCCGGTGCGCGACCTGTCCGACGTGTGCGCCGCCGTCGTCCGGTACTTCGGGGGCGTCAAGCTCGGCGCCGGCGGCCTCGTCCGCGCCTACTCCGAGGCCGTCTCGGCCGCCCTGGACACCACGGCCACGGTGACCCGGCAGCGCATGGAGCTCCTCGGCGTCGAGGCCCCGCACGCCGAGGCCGGGCGCTGGGAGAACGAGCTCCGGGCCGCCGGGTTCGTGGTCCGGGACACCGCCTACGGCACCGCCGGGGCCACCGTCACGGTGGCCCTGCCCGACGATGGCCGGTCCCGGGAGTCGTTCGCCGCCCGGCTGGCGGCGGTCACCGCGGGGGCCGGCACCGCCCGGACGCTCGGCGCCGAGTGGGTGGACCTGCCGTGACGGACTCCTCCGCACCGCCGCCGTGGGGCGTGACGCCCCCGGTCGGCCGTTCCCCCCTCACGGAGGGCTTCGGGTTCGAGGCGCTCTCGCGCTGGCCGTACCCGGAGGCGCCGGAGCTGCTGGCCCACGACGCCGCGGACGTGCTGCTGCTGGACACCCTGCACGCGTGGTGGGGGGCCGGGCACCCCGGCGGCAGCGTGCACGGGATCGACGACGCGAGCGACGACGGGGGCCCCGGCGGCGGCGCCGCGGACCCGGGGCACGCCGTCGTCGTCCTCGAGGACCGGCACGGGGCGCTGACGCTGCCCCTGCTGGCCGCCGGGCACCCCGTGCGCGTGGGCCAGGACGCCCTCGCCCAGGAACGGTCGCTGGAGGCCAACCTCGGCCGGTGGCGGGCGGCGGACCCGGACGCCGCCGCCCGGGCCGGGGCCCTGCACCGGGGGCCGATCGACGCGGACCTCGTGGCCGGTGCCCGGACCGTCCTGCTCGTGCTGCCGCGCTCGCTCGACGCGCTCGAGCAGTGGACGCGCCTCGTGGCCGAGCACGCCGCCGAGGACGTGGTCCTGCTCGCCGGCGGCCGGGACAAGCACATGACGCCGCGGCAGAACGCCGTGCTCGAGCGCCACTTCGCCTCCGTGGTCCCCGGCCGCGGGCGGTCCAAGTCGCGGGTGCTCACCGCCCGCGGGCCGCTCCGCGGCCGGCCGGACCCGTTCCCGCGCACGGCCGTGCGGGAGCTGCCCGGCGTGGGGGCGGTGACCCTGGCCGCGTACGGGGCGACCTTCGGCGGTGCGGCCCTGGACCCCGGGACGGCACTGCTGCTGGGCCCGCTCGCGGCCGCGCTCGCGGCGGGGGGCCCGAAGGGCGCCGTGGGCGCCCCGGCCCGGGCCGTGGACGTCGGCTGCGGCAACGGCACGATCGCGGTCCACCTCGCCCTGCTGGCCGCGCGGGCGGGGGCCACCGGGGCACCGGGGCGGGAGGGCGTCGCCGTGGTGGCGACGGACCAGTCCGCGGACGCGTGCCGGTCCACCGCGCTGACGGCCCGGCTCAACGGCGTGGCGGAGCTCGTGGAGGTGCGCCGGGACGACGCCCTGGCCTCGTTCCCCGACGCGAGCGAGGACCTGCTCGTGCTCAACCCCCCGTTCCACGCCGGCGGCACGGTGGACCCGCGCGTGGCCCTGCGCCTGGTCGAGGCGTGCGCGCGCGTCCTGCGCCCGGGTGGCGAGCTGTGGTGCGTGTGGAACTCGCACCTGCGCTACCGCCGGGACCTCGAGCGGCTCGTGGGCCCCACCCGGCAGGTGGAGCGCGACCGCACGTTCACGGTGACCGTCTCCACGCGCCGCTGAGCGCGGCCCGCGGCGTCCCGCCGCCCCTCCCCCGCAGCCCCTCCCCGCCGTACCCCCCTCCGTACCCCCGTCGGACCGCCGCGGCAGGGCCACGGACGCGGAAGGACCCCGCACCGTGCGGTGCGGGGTCCTTCCGTGGCAGTCGAGCGGCCGGGCGGCCGTCGGCTCAGTTGCCGGTGAGCTTCTCGCGCAGGGCGGCGAGGGCCTCGTCGGAGGCCAGGGTGCCCTGGTCCGAGTCGCCCCGGTCCTCGGAGGAGTACGAGGCGGCGCCGGACTCGGCGGCAGAGGCGCCCTCGGCGTCCTCGGCCAGGTGGCGGGCCACCTGCTCCTTGTGGGCCTCCCAGCGGGCCTGGGCGTCGGCGTACTGCTGCTCCCAGGCGGCGCGCTGGGTCTCGAAGCCCTCGAGCCACTCGTTCGCCTCCGGGTCGAAGCCCTCGGGGTACTTGTAGTTGCCCTCGTCGTCGTACTCGGCGGCCATGCCGTACAGGGCCGGGTCGAACTCGGTGCCCTCCGGGTCCACGCCCTCGTTGGCCTGCTTGAGGGACAGCGAGATGCGGCGGCGCTCCAGGTCGATGTCGATGACCTTGACGAACAGCTCGTCGTTGACCGACACGACCTGCTCGGCGGTGTCGATGTGGCGCGAGGCCAGCTCGGAGATGTGCACCAGGCCCTCGATGCCGTCCTCGACGCGCACGAACGCGCCGAACGGCACCAGCTTGGTGACCTTGCCCGGCACGACCTGGCCCAGGGCGTGGGTGCGGGCGAACAGCTGCCACGGGTCTTCCTGGGTGGCCTTCAGGGACAGCGAGACACGCTCGCGGTCCATGTCCACCTCGAGCACCTCGACGGTGACCTCCTGGCCGACCTCGACGACCTCGGACGGGTGGTCGATGTGCTTCCAGGACAGCTCGGAGACGTGCACCAGGCCGTCGACGCCGCCCAGGTCCACGAAGGCACCGAAGTTGACGATGGAGGAGACGGTGCCGGTGCGGACCTGGCCCTTCTCCAGCTTGTGCAGGAAGTTGGAGCGGACCTCGGACTGGGTCTGCTCGAGCCACGCCCGGCGGGACAGGACCACGTTGTTGCGGTTCTTGTCCAGCTCGATGATCTTGGCCTCCAGCTGCTGGCCGATGTACGGGGCCAGGTCGCGGACGCGGCGCATCTCGACGAGGGAGGCCGGCAGGAAGCCGCGCAGGCCGATGTCGAGGATGAGGCCGCCCTTGACGACCTCGATGACGGTGCCGGTGACGACGCCGTCCTCTTCCTTGATCTTCTCGATGTCGCCCCAGGCGCGCTCGTACTGGGCGCGCTTCTTGGACAGGATCAGGCGGCCTTCCTTGTCCTCCTTGGTGAGGACCAGGGCCTCCACGGAATCGCCCACGGCGACGACCTCGTCCGGGTCCACGTCATGCTTGATGGAGAGTTCCCGGGACGGGATGACGCCCTCGGTCTTGTAGCCGATGTCGAGCAGCACTTCGTCGCGGTCGACCTTGACGACGGTGCCTTCGACCAGGTCGCCGTCATTGAAGTACTTGATCGTCGCATCAATGGCCGCGAGGAAGTCCTCAGAGGTGCCGATGTCGTTGATGGCAACCTGCGGGGCGGTGGAGGTGATGGTCATGTAGTAGGGGCTCCGATGTGGATTGTTCACTCGGCCGGGAACCGCGGACACGAGGGGGCCGCCGAACCCGGATAGTGGGTTGATGTGGTTTGTGGGTGCACAGAAAGTGCTCGTCCAGTCTAACCGGGTGGCCAAGCCCGGGTCAAAGCCGGGACGGTCAGAACCCGGTCATGCAGTGCACCGGCCGGTCCGGCGCGAGCAGCCCGGACAGCTCGGCGGCCGCGCCGCGGCGGTGCTCCGCGACCCGCCCCGCCTGGCGCAGCACCTCGGCGGGGACCCCGCCGAGGTAGGCGGCGGACAGGTCCGCGACGTCCAGCTCGAGGTCCGGCGCCGCGGCGCCCGCGCCCGCCGCCGCGCGCCCGACGGCGGCCGCCCCGCCCGCCACGGACAGGCGCCAGTCCCCCGCGGCGTGGCCGAGGCGGTCGTGGACCCGCAGCGTCACCTCGCCGTCGTGGGCGTAGGGACGCGCGCCGAGGGCGGCGGGCACGTCCAGCAGCCGCAGCCACAGGTGGTCCTCCCGGTGGGTGGTGCGCACGCGCCGGTGGTCGGCGAAGAGGTGCTCCAGCACCCCGTCGTCCGGGGCCGAGCGCCACGCGATGCGCTCGACGAGGTCGAGGCTCGCCAGGAAGGCCCACAGGGCCCGGGTGCCGGCCGCGGTGCTCGCGTAGAGCTGGGAGACCCGGACGGTGGCCGGTTCGGTGTCCCACCCGGCGAAGCGGTACGTGACGTAGCCGCGCGGGGTGCCGCCGTCGTCGTGGTGCACGGCGGCGTACAGCCCGCCCCGCCCCGCCCGGTCGCCCGCGACCGTGTCCGTCTCGTGGGCGGCGTAGGAGGCCATCCGCTCCACCGAGCCGGGCACCTGGCGCCGCGTGCGCTCGAACACCTCGGGGCCGATGGCGGCGAGCTCCGCCGGCTCCACGAGCCGCACCGTCCCGGACACGGGGCCGGCGAGGGCCGCGTCCCCGCGGACGTCGACCTCCACCCGGCGCAGCGCCGTGGCGGCGCCGAAGCCGAACCGCCGGTAGATCGTCGCCTCGGAGGCGGTCAGCGCCGCCAGCGGCGTCCCGGCGGCCGCGGCGAGGGCCAGCTCGGACTCCATGAGGGCGCGCAGGATGCCGCGGCGGCGGTGGCTCGGCGCCACGGTGACCGCGCTGACGAGCAGGGCGTCCACGTCCCGGCCCCCGCCGACGTGCAGGCGCTTGCCGAACCCCGCGAACGTGCCCACCGGCCGGTCCACCGCCGGATCGGCCCCGGCCTCGTACACGCCGGTGTAGGTCCGGCCGTCCGCGTGCTCGTGGCCCAGCAGCTGGTCGAGGGCCTCGCCGGTGGGCTCGGGCTCGTAGAACCCGCGCTCCACCGTGCGCACGAAGAGCGCGGCCCGCGCGTCCTCGGCGGCGGGCCGGCCCGTGGGGGCGAAGCGGTGCACCACGAGCCCGCCGGGCAGGGGGCGCCCCGGGGCCGGCGGGGCCGGCGAACCGGGCTCAGTGGGCGGCATCGTGCCAGCTCCGCCCGGCGCCGATGTGCACGTCGAGCGGCACGGACAGCTGCGCGGCGGCGCCCATCCGCTCCCGCACCAGGGCGGTCGCGGCCTCCAGCTCCTCGTCCGGGACCTCGAGGACGAGCTCGTCGTGCACCTGTAGCAGGAGCCGGGAGCGCAGCCCCTGCTCCACGAGCCCGGCCTGCACCCCGAGCATCGCCTGCTTGATGATGTCCGCGGCCGAGCCCTGGATCGGGGCGTTGAGCGCGGCCCGCTCGGCCATGTCCCGCAGCTGCCGGTTGTCGCTGTTGAGGTCCGGCAGGTAGCGCCGCCGGCCCAGGATGGTGGCCGTGAACCCGTCATTGCGGGCCTGGGCCACCACGTCCCGCAGGTAGTCGCGCACGGCGCCGAAGCGGTCGAAGTAGCCCTTCATGAGGGACCGGGCCTCGTCCACGGGGATCTGCAGCTGCTTGGACAGGCCGAACGAGCTCAGCCCGTACGCCAGTCCGTAGCTCATGGCCTTGACCTTGGCGCGCATCTCCGCGGAGACGTCCTCGGGGGCCACGCCGAACACCTGGGCGCCCACGAAGCGGTGCAGGTCCTCCCCCTCGCGGAAGGCCTGGATGAGCGCCTCGTCCTCGGACAGGTGCGCCATGATGCGCATCTCGATCTGCGAGTAGTCCGCGGTCAGCAGGGTGCCGTGGCCCTCCCCCACCACGAACACCTCGCGGATCCGCCGGCCCGCCTCGGTGCGCACGGGGATGTTCTGCAGGTTCGGGTGCAGGCTGGACAGGCGGCCGGTGGCCGCGGCGGTCTGCGAGTAGGTGGTGTGGATGCGCCCGTCCGGGGCGACCGTGTCCAGCAGGCCCTCGACCGTCTGGCGCAGCTTGGTGGCGTCCCGGTGGAGCATGAGGTTCTCCAGGAACGGGTGCTGGGTCTGCGCGAGCAGGTCCGTCAGGGAGTCCACGTCCGTGGAGTAGCCGGTCTTGGTCTTGCGCGTGCGGGGCATGTCCAGCGTGTCGAACAGCAGCGCCTGCAGCTGCTTGGGCGAGCCGAGGTTGACCCTCTCCCCGCCCGTCTGCTCGGCCACGGAGGCCCACGCCGACTCCTGGGCGGCCTCCATGCGCTCCGTGAAGTCGGCGTACAGCCCGTCCAGCACGGCGCGGTCCACGGCGATGCCGGCCAGCTCCATGTCCACGAGCACGCCCGCCAGCGGGATCTCCAGGTCCTGCAGCAGCTGCTGGGCCCCGCGCTCGATGAGCTGGGGCAGGAACACCCCGGAGAGCCGGCGCACCATCCACGCCGCGCGCACCGTGGCCGCGGCGCGGGCCTGCAGCAGCGCGGCCCCGGCGTCCTCCCCCTCGGCGGCGTCCAGGTCGAGCTCGAGCTGGGCCCCGGCCTGCGTGGGGTCGTCCTCCATCTCCAGGGTGGACTGCAGGTAGGTCTGGACCAGCGCGTCCAGCCCGTAGCCGCGGCGGTCGGGCTGGATCAGGTAGGCCGAGAGCAGGACGTCGTCCTCGACGCCGGCCAGGGTCACCTCCCGGCCCAGGGCCGTCCGCGCCCCGGCGGCCCGGAGGGCCTTGGCGGCGGCCTTGAGGTCGTACACGGCCTTCCGCCGGCCCGGATCGGCCAGGTACCCCGCCAGCACGGGGCCCGCGCCGCCGTCGGGCGCCCCGTCCCCGTCCAGCGGGACGTAGACCGCGGCGTCCTCCCCCACGAGCGCCGCGCCGAGGGGCACGCCGTAGTCGCCGGGGGCCGGGATCTTGCGCTTGGGCAGGATGGCCGGCCCGTCCAGGACCACGTGCACGCCCACGAGGTGCGCCCCGTGCTCGCCGAGGAACGCCTCGAGCGCGGCGGCGGTCGTGGCGACCGTGAACGCCGGCGTCTCCTCCACCGGGACCTCCTCGGGCTCGCCGCCGAGCCGCTCGGCGAGGGTGTCGAAGAGGCGCTGGCGCACCGCGTTGAACTGCAGGGCGTCGAAGAGCTCCACGACCTGGTCGTGGTCCGGGTGCTCGAGCTCGGTGGCCTCGAGCGTGACGGGCAGGTCCATGTCCCGCAGCAGGTGGTTCAGCCGCCGGTTGCGCCGCACGGCCTCGGCGTGGTCCCGCAGGGACTGCCCGGCCTTGCCCTTGATCTCCTCCGCGTGCTCCAGGACCTCCTCCACGGAGCCGTAGAGGCCGATCCACTTCGCGGCCGTCTTGGGGCCCACGCCCGGCACGCCGGGCAGGTTGTCCGCGGTCTCGCCCACGAGCGCCGCCAGGTCCGGGTACCGGTGGGGCGGGACGCCGTACTTCTCCTCGATCGCGGCGGCGTCCATCGGCGGGATGTCCGAGACGCCCTTCTTCGGGTACAGCACGAGGGTGCGGTCGGTGATGAGCTGGAAGGCGTCCCGGTCGCCCGAGACCACGCGGGTCTCCCAGCCGGCCTCCTCGGCGCGCGCGGCCATGGTGGCCACGATGTCGTCGGCCTCGTAGCCGTCCACCGAGACGGTGGGGATGTTCATCGCCTCCATCACCTTGCGGATCAGGTCCACCTGCCCGTGGAACTCCTCGGGGGTCTTGGACCGGCCGGCCTTGTACTCCCCGTACTCCTCGGAGCGGAAGGTCGGGGTGTCGAGGTCGAAGGCCACCGCCACGTGGGTGGGGCGCTGCTGGCGGATCATCGTCAGCAGCATGTTCGTGAAGCCGTAGACGGCGTTGGTGTGCTGACCCGTGTCCGTCACGAAGTTGTCCACCGGCAGGGCGTAGAAGGCCCGGAAGGCCATGGAGTGGCCGTCGATCACGAGCAGTCGCCGGGGGGCGCCCTCGGCGGGTGGTGCGGCGGTGTCAGGGGCGGAATTGCTCGAATCAGTCACGGGTGCCAGCCTAGTGCGCATGGACGAGACCGTGACAGCCGGCCCCCCGGCACCCGACGCCGGCCCCGGGCAGGGCTACCTGCCCGGCGTGACCCCGGAGCTGCCGGAGGACCCGGCGGCCCGCCGGCGGTTCCTGGAGCTCACGGGCGTGCCGGCCGAGATGCAGGACCGGATGGGGCCGCTGGGGTTCAGCCCGCTCGCGGCGAAGATGGGACTGCGCTTCACCCACCTGTCCGTCGACCTCGTGACGGCCACCGTGCCGGTGGCCGGCAACGAGCAGAACATGGGGCTGTTCCACGGGGGCGCTCACCTGGTCATCGCGGAGACCCTCGGCTCGATCGCGGCGATGCTGCACGCGGACGGCCGGCCCGTCGTCGGGATCGAGATCGGCGCCACGCACCACCGCGCCGCGCGCTCGGGCACCGTCACCGGCACGTGCCGGCCGGTGCACCTGGGCGGGACGCTCACCACCCACGAGGTCGTCATGACGGACGACGAGGACCGGCGGCTCTCCACGGCCCGGATCACCAACATGATCCTGGACCCCGGGCGCCGCGACCGACGCCCCTGAGACCCGGCGAGTGCCCGACGTGGGACTCGAACCCACACACCTCTCGATACCGCATTTTGAGTGCGGCGCGTCTGCCAATTCCGCCAGTCGGGCAACCCGACAAGGATACACGGGCCCCGCCCCGGCACGCCCGGCCCGGCGGCGGCGCCGGGGACCCGGCTACGCTGGAACCGCGTCCGCGCCCCGGCCCGGACCGCCGACCCGAGCCGCCCGTCCCGATCCGCGAGGAGCCGCCATGCCGACCGAGAGCACCGACCGCACCGCCGACCGCACCGGGGACGGGGCGCTGCCGGAGGACCGCGCGGAGGACCGCGCCGCCGATCGGGCGGAGGACGGCGGTCGCCGGACGCTGCGGGTCGTCGTCGCCGAGGACGAGACGCTGATCCGCCTGGACATCGTGGAGATCCTCACCGCGCAGGGCTACGCGGTGGTGGGCGAGGCGGACAACGGACAGCGCGCCGTGGAGCTGGCCGCCGAGCACCGCCCGGACGTGGTGCTCCTGGACGTGAAGATGCCCATCATGGACGGCATCACCGCCGCCGAGCAGATCGCCCGCGACCGCGTGGCCCCCGTCGTCCTGCTGACCGCCTTCAGCCAGCGCGAGCTCGTGGAGCGCGCCCGCGAGGCCGGGGCGATGGCCTACGTGGTCAAGCCGTTCAGCGAGAACGACCTCGTGCCGGCGATCGAGCTCGCCGTGGCCCGGTTCGACGAGCTGCGCGCCCTCGAGGCGGAGGTCTCCGACCTGGCCGAGCGGTTCGCCACCCGCAAGCTCGTGGACCGCGCGAAGTCCCTGCTGACGACCACGATGGACCTGTCCGAGCCGGAGGCCTTCCGGTGGATCCAGAAGACCTCCATGGACCGCCGGCTCACCATGCGCGAGGTGGCCCAGACGGTCATCGACCAGATGGGCTGACCCCGCCGGTCAGTGCGGCGAGCGGGCCGGCCACATCCCCACCCGCTCGCGGGAGGGGCGCTGGTAGCCCTGCAGCAGCCCGCCCGAGTCGGCGAGGTCCCCGATCCGGTGCACCTTCACGGTGTTGGTGGATCCCGCCTGCCCGGGGGGCGAGCCGGCCGCGATCACCACGAGGTCGTTGACGCCGGCGATCCCCTCCTGCAGCAGCGAGCGGTCCACCTGCGCCGTCATCTCGTCCGTGGAGGAGGCGAAGGGCACCATGCGCGGGGTCACGCCCCAGGACAGGCACAGGATGTTGTGCGTGTGCTCCACGTGGGTGAAGGCGTAGACCATCTGGTGCGGACGCAGCCGCGAGAGCCGGCGGGCCGAGTCCCCCGACTGGGTGAACGTGGCGAGGTAGCGCACGTCCAGCTGGTTGGCGATCTCCACCGCGGCCCGGGTGATCGCCCCGCCGCGCGTCTTCGGCCGGGAGCCCAACGGCAGGATCCGGTCCAGGCCGTGGGTCTCGGTGGACTCGATGATCCGGGCCATCGTCTCCACCGTGACCACGGGGTACCGGCCCACCGAGGTCTCCCCCGAGAGCATCACGGCGTCCGCGCCGTCCAGCACCGCGTTGGCGCAGTCGGAGGCCTCGGCGCGCGTGGGCCGGGGGTTGTCGATCATCGACTCGAGCACCTGGGTGGCCACGATGACCGGCTTGGCCCAGCGGCGGGCGAGCTCGATGGCCCGCTTCTGCACCACCGGGACGTCCTCGAGCGGCAGCTCCACGCCCAGGTCCCCGCGCGCCACCATGATCGCGTCGAACGCGTCCACGATCCCGTGCAGGGCCTCCACGGCCTGGGGCTTCTCGATCTTGGCGATCACGGGCACGCGCCGGCCCTGCTCGTCCATGATCTCGTGCACCCGCTCGATGTCCCGGGCCGAGCGCACGAAGGACAGCGCCACCATGTCCACGCCCAGGTCCAGGGCCCAGCGCAGGTCCGCCTCGTCCTTCTCGGACAGCGCCGGGACGTTGACCGCCACCCCCGGCAGGTTGATGCCCTTGTTGTTGGACACGGCCCCGGGCACGGTGACCTCCGTGACCACGTCCGTGTCCGTGACCTCGACCGCCCGCAGGGCGACCTTGCCGTCGTCGATGAGCAGCGTGTCCCCCGGGCGCACGTCCTGGGGCAGCCCCGCGAACGTGGTGCCGCACCGCTCGCGCGTGCCCTCCTCCTCGCGGGTGGTGATGGTGAACCGGTCCCCGACGGCCAGCTCGTGGGGGCCGTCGGCGAACCGCCCGAGGCGGATCTTGGGCCCCTGGAGGTCGGCGAAGACGGCGACCGGGCGGCCGAGGTCGGCGGCCGCCCGGCGGATGTCCGCGTACGTGCGCTCGTGCACCTCGTAGGAGCCGTGGCTCATGTTCATCCGGGCGACGTCCACGCCGGCCGCGATCACGGCACGGGTGTTCTCGTAGCCCTCGGTGGCCGGACCGAAGGTGGCGACGATCTTCGCGTGTCTCATGGGTCCAGCCTAGCGAGGACTGCGCCGGGGGCGGGGCTGACCCGGGACGATGACTCCCCGGGCCGGCCCCGCGGGCTCAGCCGTGCAGCCGCCCCTCGGCCGCGATGGAGGCGTACTCGGGCCGCCGGGGCCGCACCGCGCCGGCGTCGGTCCGGACCGCGATCGGCCGGTCGGTGGGCTCCACCGGCGAGGGCAGGCGCGTCCAGCTCTCGAGCGACTCGTCGACGGCCCGGGCGCACGCCCGGCCCTCCGCGATGGCCCACACGACCAGGGAGGCGCCCCGGCCGGCGTCGCCGCACGCGAACACCCCGGGGGTGTCCGTCTCGTACGTGTGGCCGCGCCGGATGACCCCGCGCTCCACGACGACGCCGGCGTGGCCCTCGCCCTCGCTGAGCCCGTCCTCCTGGACCCCGGTGAAGCCCAGGGCCAGCAGCACGAGGTCCGCGGGGATCTCCCGCTCGGTGCCCGGGCGCGGCACGCGGCGGCCGTCCGGCAGGTACTCGGTCTCGGCGACCCGCAGGGCGCGCACGTGCCCGTGCTCGTCGCCCACGAACTCCACCGTGGAGGCGAGGTACTCGCGCGTGCCGCCCTCGGCGTCGGCGCTCGTGACCTCGAAGACCTTCGGCATGGTCGGCCACGGCTGGTCCGCCGGGCGCGCCGTCGGCAGCTCCCGCCCGATGGCCAGGGTGGTGACGGAGGCGGCCCCGTGGCGGTGGGCGGTGCCGATGCAGTCCGCGCCGGTGTCCCCGCCGCCGAGGACGACGACGTGCTTGCCGTCCGCGCGGATCTGGTCCGGGACGACCTCGCCGGCCACGGCGCGGTTGGACTGCACGAGGTAGTCCATGGCCACGTGGATGCCGTCCAGGTGGCGGCCCGGCACGGGCAGGTCCCGCGGCACGGGCGCGCCCGTGGCGACGATGACCGCGTCGTAGCGCTCGCGCAGCTCGGCCCACGTCATGTCCGTGCCGATGGCGATGCCGGTGCGGAACCGGGTGCCCTCGGCCTCCATCTGCTCGATGCGCCGGTCCAGGATGTCCTTCTCCATCTTGAAGTCCGGGATCCCGTAGCGCAGCAGGCCGCCGACCTTGTCGTCCTTCTCGTAGACGGCCACGGTGAACCCGGCCCGGGTCAGCTGCTGCGCGGCCGCCAGCCCGGCCGGGCCGGAGCCGACCACGGCGACGGTGTGCCCGTTGAGCCGCTGCGGGATGACGGGGTCGAGCCAGTCGTTGTCGAAGGCGGCGTCCGCGATGGACACCTCGGTCTGCTTGATCGTCACGGCCGGCTGGTTGATCCCCAGCACGCACGAGGACTCGCACGGGGCCGGGCAGATGCGGCCGGTGACCTCGGGGAAGTTGTTGGTGGCGTGCAGCCGGGCCGCCGCCTCCTCCATCCGCCCCTGGCGCACGAGGTCGTTCCACTCGGGGATGAGGTTCCCCAGCGGGCAGCCCTGGTGGCAGAACGGCACGCCGCAGTCCATGCAGCGCCCCGCCTGCTGGTGCACGACCTCGGGGTCCTGCCGGGCATAGACGTCCTTGAAGTCCATGATGCGCACGGGCACCGGGCGCGAGGGACGGTCGCGGCGGTCGCGGGTGGTCAGGAATCCGCGGGGATCAGCCATGGGTAGCCTCCAGAATCCGGCCCCAGGCGGTGTCGCCGTCGGGGTCAAGTCCTTCGTCGATGACGGCCGCGCGGGTCCTCAGCACGGCGTCGTAGGTTGCCGGCAGCACGGTCGTGAAGCGGCGCAGGGAGTCGTCCAGCGTGGACAGCAGGTGGGCCGCCACGGGCGACCCGGTCTCGGCGTGGTGCCGGGTGAGCAGCACGGTGATGGCCTCCCGGTCCTCGGGCCGGGGATCGAGCAGCAGCAGGTCGCCGTTGGCCACCGCGAGCGGGTTCAGCGCGGTGCGGTCCAGGTCCAGGACCCAGGCCGTGCCGCCGGACATCCCGGCCCCGAGGTTGCGGCCCGTGCGGCCGAGCACGAGGGCCCGGCCCCCGGTCATGTACTCCAGGCCGTGGTCGCCGATGCCCTCGACGACGGCGCTCGCGCCGGAGTTGCGCACGAGGAACCGCTCGCCGACCCGGCCGCGGAGGTACATCTCCCCCGAGGTCGCGCCGTAGCCGATGACGTTGCCGGCCACGACGTTGTCCTCGGCGGCGAAGCCGGCGCCCTCGTGGGGACGGACGATGATGCGCCCGCCGGACAGGCCCTTGCCGACGTAGTCGTTGGCGTCGCCCTCCAGCCGCAGCGTCACCCCGGCCGGCAGGAACGCCCCGAGGGACTGCCCCGCCTCGCCGGCCAGGTCCACCGTGATGGTGTCCGCCGGCAGCTCGTCCAGCAGCCGCGCGTGGGTCACGTGGTAGCCCAGCATGGTGCCGGCCGCGCGGTCGGTGTTGACGATCGCCTTGGACAGCCGCACCGGGCGGCCGGTCGCGATGGCCGGCTCGGCCGCCGCGATGAGGTCGTTGTCGAAGTGCTGGTCGAGCTCGTGGTTCTGGCCCGTGTGGTGGCTGAGCTGGCGCGCCGTGTCCGGGGCCGCCGGGTCGTAGCCGGCCAGGATCCCGGACAGGTCCAGGCCCCCGGTCTTCCAGTGCCCGGCGGACTCGTCCCGGCCGAGCACCTCGATGTGGCCGATGGCCTCCTCGAGCGAGCGGAAGCCGAGCTCGGCGAGGTACTCGCGCACCTCCTGGGCGATGTACTCGAAGAACGTCACCACGAACTCCGGCTTGCCCGTGTAGCGGGAGCGCAGCTCGGGGTTCTGGGTGGCCACGCCCACCGGGCACGTGTCGAGGTGGCACACGCGCATCATGATGCAGCCGGAGACCACGAGCGGGGCGGTGGCGAAGCCGTACTCCTCGGCCCCGAGCAGCGCCGCGATCACGACGTCCCGGCCCGTCTTGAGCTGGCCGTCCACCTGCACGACCACGCGGTCGCGCAGCCCGTTGAGCATGAGCGTCTGCTGGGCCTCGGCCAGGCCCAGCTCCCACGGGGCGCCGGCGTGCTTGAGCGAGTTCAGCGGGGAGGCGCCGGTGCCGCCGTCGTGCCCGGAGATCAGCACGACGTCGGCCTTCGCCTTGGTCACGCCCGCCGCCACGGTGCCCACCCCGGACTCCGAGACGAGCTTGACGTGGACGCGGGCGGCCGGGTTGGCGCGCTTGAGGTCGTGGATGAGCTCCGCGAGGTCCTCGATCGAGTAGATGTCGTGGTGCGGCGGCGGCGAGACCAGGGACACGCCCGGGGTCGAGTGCCGCGTGGAGGCCACCCACGGGTACACCTTGGTGCCCATGAGCTGGCCGCCCTCGCCGGGCTTGGCACCCTGGGCCATCTTGATCTGCAGGTCGTCCGCGGTGGCCAGGTACAGGCTCGTCACGCCGAAGCGCCCGGAGGCGATCTGCTTGATGGCCGAGCGCCGCTCGGGGTCCAGCAGCCGCTCGGGATCCTCGCCGCCCTCGCCCGTGTTGGACTTCCCGCCCAGCCGGTTCATCGCGACGGCGAGCGTCTCGTGGGCCTCCTGGGAGATCGACCCGTAGCTCATCGCCCCGGTGGAGAACCGCTTGACGATCTCGGAGACCGGCTCGACCTCCTCGATCGGCACGGCCGGCCGCACCCCCGGCTTCAGGGACAGCAGCCCGCGCAGGGTCATCAGGTCGCGGGACTGCTCGTCCACCCGGCGCGTGTAGTCCTTGAAGATGTCGTACTGCCGTGTCCGGGTGGAGTGCTGCAGGCGGAAGACCGTCTCAGGGTTGAACAGGTGCGGGGGCCCGTCCCGGCGCCACTGGTACTCGCCGCCGGTCTCGAGCTCGCGGTACGGGTCGATGTCGTTGCCGTCCGGCGGGTACGCCGCCCAGTGCCGCTGCTGGTTCTCGGCGGCGATGACCTCCAGGCCCACCCCGCCCATCGGGGTGTGGGTGCCCGCGAAGTACCGGTCCACGAGGCTGCGGGAGAGCCCGATCGCCTCGAAGGTCTGGGCGCCGCAGTAGGAGGCGACCGTGGAGATGCCCATCTTGGACATGATCTTCTGGACGCCCTTGCCGAGCGCCTTGATGAGGTTGGCCACGGCCTGCTCGGCGGTCACGGTGGTGATCGCCCCGGTGCGCACGAGCTCCTCGGCCGACTCCATGGCGAGGTAGGGGTTCACGGCGGAGGCGCCGTAGCCGATCAGCACGGCCACGTGGTGCACCTCGCGCACGTCCCCGGCCTCCACGAGCAGCGAGGCCCGGGTGCGGTTGGCCGAGGCCAGCAGGTGGTGGTGCACGGCCGAGAGCAGCAGCAGCGAGGGGATCGGCGCCCACTGGGCGTTGGAGTCGCGGTCCGAGAGGATGATGAACTGCACCCCGCGGTTGACGGCGGCCGAGACCTGCTCGCAGATCTCGGTGAGCCGGGCGCGCAGCCCGGCCGCGCCGGCGTCGACCCGGTACAGGCCACGGACCTTGAGGGAGACCTTGGCGCCGCGGCCCTCGGGGCCGGCATCGGCGCCGGTCCCGCGCAGGTGGGCGATCTTGGCCAGCTGGTCGTTGTCGATCACCGGGAACTCGAGGTTCACGTGCCGGGCGCTGACCCGCTCGCCGGAGAGCAGGTTGCCGTCCGGGCCGATCGAGGTGCGCATCGAGGTGACGAGCTCCTCGCGGATCGAGTCCAGCGGCGGGTTCGTGACCTGCGCGAAGGACTGCGTGAAGTAGTCGAACAGCAGCCGGGGGCGCTGGGACAGCACGGCGATCGGGGTGTCCGTGCCCATGGCGCCCAGCGGCTCGGCGCCGGTGGCGGCCATCGGCTTGATGAGCACGCGCAACTCCTCGGTGGTGTAGCCGAAGGTGCGCTGGCGGTGGGCCACGGACTGCGCCGAGTAGCGCACGTGCTCGCGGTCCGGCAGCTGGTCCAGGTCGACGAGGTTCTCGTCCACCCACTGCTGCCACGGGTTCGCGGCGGCGACCTCGGCCTTGACCTCGTCGTCCTCGATGATGCGGCCGGCCACGGTGTCCACGAGGAACATCCGGCCCGGGGCCACCCGTCCCTTGCGCACGATCGCGCCCGGGTCCAGCGGCAGCACGCCGACCTCCGAGGCCAGCACCACGAGGCCGTCGTCCGTGACCCAGTAGCGGGCCGGGCGCAGGCCGTTGCGGTCCAGCACGGCGCCGACCTGGCGGCCGTCGGTGAAGGACACGGCGGCGGGACCGTCCCACGGCTCCATGAGCATGGAGTGGTACTGGTAGAACGCCCGGCGCTCGGGGTCCATCGACTCGTGGTTCTCCCACGCCTCCGGGATCATCATCATGATCGCGTGGCTCAGCGGGCGCCCGCCGAGCATCAGCAGCTCCGCCACCTCGTCGAAGGACTGGGAGTCCGAGGCGCCCGGGGTGCAGATGGGGTACAGCTTCTCCGGCTCCTCGCCGAGCACCGGGGAGTCCAGCATGGACTGCCGGGCGCGCATCCAGTTGCGGTTGCCCTTGACGGTGTTGATCTCCCCGTTGTGCGCGATCGTGCGGAACGGCTGAGCCAGCGGCCAGGAGGGGAACGTGTTGGTGGAGAACCGGGAGTGCACGATGCCCAGGCAGGTGGCGAACCGGGGGTCCGCGAGGTCCGGGTAGAACGGCTGGAGCTGGCCGGTGGAGAGCATGCCCTTGTAGACGATCGTGCGCGAGGACAGCGAGGGGAAGTACACCCCGAAGCGGTTCTGCGCGCGCTTGCGCACGCGCCAGGCGCGCACGTCCAGGGAGTCGCCCTCGCCCTCCGGGGCGGCGGGGTCCACGCCGAGGAACAGCTGCGCGAAGTGCGGCATGACGGAGCGGGCGGACTCGCCGATGACCGACTCGTCCACCGGCACCTCGCGCCAGCCCAGCACGGTGAGCCCCTCGCCCGCGGCGAGTTCCTCGACCCCGGCCACGGTCTCGGCGCGCTCGCCCTCCGGCTGGGGCAGGAAGGCGGTGCCGACCGCGTACCGGCCGGCCTCCGGCAGCGTGAAGTCCACGACGGCGCGCAGGAACTCGTCCGGGACCTGCACCAGCAGTCCGGCGCCGTCGCCGGTGCCGTCGTCGCCGCCGACGCCGCCGCGGTGCTCGAGGTTGCGCAGCGCCACGAGGGCGTGCTCGACGATGTCGTGGCCCGGGGTGCCGCGCAGGGTGGCGATCACGGCGAGGCCGCAGTTCTCGGTCTCGTTGTCCGGGCTGTAGAGGCCCTGGGCCGGCGGGATCGCCGAGAACCGGTTGAAGGGGTTCTGCGGGTCGCGGGCCAGGACGGCCGTGGCGGAGTCGTCCGGCAGGTTCTCCGGGGCCTCGGCGTGCGCCTCCTCGGAGCCGTCGTCCGCGACGGCCGCGTCCTCGCGGCCCTCCTCCTCGGGGGCGAGGGCGGCGGTGGGGCGGCCCTCCGGGGCGTCGTCCAGGCCACGCGGGTCGTGCCGGGGCGCGTCCTGCTCCGGGGTGGTCTCCTCCGGGGTGGTGTTGCCGTCTTCTGGGCGCAGCGTCATGCGGATCCTTCCAGGGTGCCGAGGGGTCTCGTGCAGGGAAGGGGACGCCGTTGGCCCCACGGCCGCGGGTGGTCCGGACGTCGCCGTCGGAACCACCCGTTGCCAATGCAGTGGAGTCGATCTTACCGACCCCGGGGGGCGTCAGTCGCCGTTCGGGCCCGGATCGGCCGACTTTTTTGTTTCGTGCGCGTTAATTCTCCGTTCGGCAGGGGACGGGACCTTGTGCGCCCCGGCGTCCTGCGGCAGGTCACCGGCGGGATCCGCCGGGGTGGCCTCGCCGTCCCCGCCGGCGGTGGAGGCACCGTCCGCCTCGCCGTCCCCGCCGGCGGTGGAGGCACCGTCCGCCTCGCCGTCCGCCTCGCCGTCCCCACTCGCGGGGACGGCGGCGGGCTCGCGCCCGGGCAGCCACAGCGAGTCGGCGCGCTCCCGGCCCGCCGCCGTGCGCGGACGGGTGGCCCACAGGCCCACGAGGAACGCCACGGCGATGACGAACACCAGCAGCGAGGTCCACACGTTGAGCCGCTGCGTGGTGCCGAACAGCGTGACCATCTCGGCGTCGTCGATGCGCAGCATCTCGATCCACGTGCGTCCGGCGGTGTACCAGGCCACGTAGGACCAGGCCATCATCCCGCGCCGCAGGTGCAGCCGCCGGTCCAGCAGCAGCAGCAGGGCCACGCCGGCCAGGTTCCACAGCATCTCGTAGAGGAAGGTGGGGTGGAACAGGGTCCCCTCGAGGGTGCCCGCGGGCCAGTTGGGGCTGTCCGGGCTCACCTGCAGCCCCCACGGCAGCGTGGTGGGCCCGCCGAAGAGCTCCTGGTTGAAGTAGTTGCCCAGCCGGCCGATGGCCTGGGCCAGCAGCACGCCCGGGGCCACCACGTCCGCGTAGGCCGAGAGCCGGACGCCGTAGCGGCGGCAGGCGATCCAGGCGCCCACGGCCCCGAGGGCCACGGCGCCCCAGATGCCCAGGCCGCCCTCCCAGACCCGCCAGATGCGGCCCAGGTCCCCGGTGCCGTCGAAGCCCGGGCCGAAGTAGGCGTCCGGCGAGGAGACCACGTGGTACAGCCGGGCGCCGACGAGCCCGAAGAGGATCGCCCAGATCGAGATGTCGATGACGCGGCCCTCGGGCCCGCCCCGGTCGTGCCAGCGCCGCGAGCCCAGCCACAGCGCCACGATGATCCCGGCGATGATGCACAGCGCGTAGGCGTGGATCGTGACCGGCCCCAGGTCGAAGCCGTCCCAGGCCGGCGCGGGGATCGCCGCCCGGATCACGCGCCGGTCCCCTCGGCCGGGACCTCGCCCACGACGCCGGTGGCCCCGGTGGCCGGTGCGCCGCCGTCGCGCACGGCGCCCGTGGCGAGCTCGGCGGCGAGCCGCCCGACCGCCTCGGGGCCGCCGTCGCGCAGGGCCACCACGAGGGCGGTGCCCACGATCGCCCCGTCCGCGTAGCGGCCGATCTCGCGGATGTGCTCGGGGCGGGAGATGCCGAGCCCGACGGCCACGCGCGGCGCGCCGGCGGCGTGGGCGCGGGCCACGACCTGCTCGGCCGCCGAGGAGACCTCGGTCCGGGCGCCCGTGACGCCCATGACGGAGACGCCGTAGACGAAGCCGCGGCTGGACTCGGTGATCAGCCGGACACGCTCGTCCGTGGAGCTCGGCGCGGTGAGGAAGATCCGGTCCAGGCCGTGGCGGTCCGAGGCCTCGAACCATGACCCGGCCTCCTCGGGGACGAGGTCCGGGGTGATGATGCCCGCGCCGCCGGCCTCGGCGAGCCGCCGGGCGAAGGTGTCCACGCCCATCCGGTCCACGACGTTCCAGTAGGTCATCACCAGCACCACGGCGTCGGTGCGCTCGGACACGGCCCGGACGATCTCGAAGACGGAGTCGATCCGGAAGCCCGCGGCGAGCACGCGGCTCGTGGCCTCCTGGATGACCGGTCCGTCCATCACGGGGTCCGAGTAGGGGATGCCGATCTCGATGACGTCCGCCCCGTTGTTGCCGAGGGCGACGGCGGCCTCGATCGACTCCTCGACGCTCGGGTAGCCGGCCGGCAGGTAGCCGATGAGGGCCGTGCGCCCCGCGGCGCGGGCGGCCTCGATGGCCTCGGCGGTGCGGGAGCGGACGGTCGATCCCGTCGCGTCGGTGGGGGTGGCGGCGCTCGTCTCGCGCATCAGTCCTGTGCTCCTTCCGGCCGGGCGGCCACGGCCTCGGCGTCGCCGCCGGCGGGGGTCTCGGTGTCCGGCAGCATGCCGAAGTACTTGGCGGCGCTGGCGACGTCCTTGTCACCGCGCCCGGACAGGCTCACGACGATGATCCGCCGCTCCGCCTCCGGGGTGTCCGGGCCGACGAGGCCCTCGTCCGCCCAGCGGCGGGCCAGCCGCAGCGCGCCGGCCAGGGCGTGGGAGGACTCGATGGCCGGGACGATGCCCTCGGTGCGGCACAGCCGCTGGAAGGCGTCCATCGTGTCGGCGTCGGTGACGGGCTCGTAGGTGGCCCGGCCGGTGTCGTGCAGCCACGCGTGCTCCGGTCCCACCGCCGGGTAGTCGAGCCCGGCGGAGATGGAGTGGGAGTCGATGGTCTGCCCGTCCTCGTCCTGCATGAGGTAGGTGCGGGCCCCGTGCAGCACGCCGGTGCGGCCGAGGTTGATGGACGCGGCGTGCCGGCCGGTCTCCATGCCCTCGCCGCCGGCCTCGAGGCCGTAGAGCTCCACGCCGGCGTCGTCCAGGAAGGCGTGGAAGATGCCGATGGCGTTGGATCCGCCGCCCACGCACGCGCACACGGCGTCCGGCAGCCGTCCGGCCTGGGCCAGCACCTGCTCGCGGGCCTCGTCGCCGATGACGGAGTGGAAGTAGCGCACCATGGCCGGGAACGGCGCGGGGCCGGTGACGGTGCCGAGCAGGTAGTGCGTGGTCTCCACGGAGGCCACCCAGTCGCGCAGCGCCTCGTTGATGGCGTCCTTGAGGGTCCGCGCGCCGGTCTTCACGGCCACGACCGTGGCCCCGAGCATCTCCATGCGGGCCACGTTCAGGGCCTGGCGCTGGGTGTCCACCTCGCCCATGTAGACCGTGCACTCCATGCCGAACAGGGCGGCGGCCGTGGCGGTGGCCACGCCGTGCTGGCCCGCGCCGGTCTCCGCGATCAGCCGCGTCTTGCCCATGCGCCGCGCCAGCAGCGCCTGGCCGATCACGTTGTTGATCTTGTGCGAGCCGGTGTGGTTGAGGTCCTCGCGCTTGAGGAAGATCCGCACGCCCGGCGAGTCCGCCGCGAACCGTGGCACCTCGGTGAGCAGGGACGGCCGGTTCACGTAGTTGGTGAACAGCTCCTGCAGTTCCGCGGCGAAGGCCGGGTCCTCGCGCGCCTCGGCGAAGGTCCGGTCGACCTCCTCGAGGGCGGCGATCAGGGATTCGGGCATCCAGCGGCCCCCGTACGGGCCGAAGTACGGCCCGGGCTGGTGCTGGAAGCTGCCGGTGTGCTCAATCATGTGGAGAAGTCCAGTCTCTGTGTCGGTACCAGTGGGTCGCCGCCCGGCCGGGCCCGGGGCCCGGACCGGGGTCAGCGGGTCCGCGCGGCGAGGGAGGCGGCGCGGAAGTCGCGGATCGCCTGCGCGGGGTCGCCGTGGCGGACGAGGGCCTCGCCCACGAGGACGGCGTCGGCGCCGTCCCGGGCGTACTCGGCCACCTGCTCCGGGCCCTGCACCCCGGACTCCGCCACGCGCACGACGTCGGCGGGCAACTGGGGGGCGAGGTTCCGGTAGTTCTCCGGGTCGACCTCGAGGGTCTTGAGGTTGCGCACGTTGACGCCCACGATGCGGGCGTCCACGGCCACGGCGCGCTCGACCTCCCCGGGGGTGTGGGCCTCGACGAGGGCGTTCATGCCCAGCTCGTGGGTGAGCTGCAGGAACCCGGCCAGCTCGGCGTCGTCCAGGGCGGCGACGATGAGCAGCACGAGGTCGGCGCCGTGGGCCCGAGCCTCGTAGAGCATGTACTCGTCCACCGTGAAGTCCTTGCGCAGCACCGGGATGCCCACCGCGGCGCGCACGGCGTCCAGGTCGGCGAGCGAGCCGCCGAAGCGCCGCCGCTCGGTCAGCACCGAGATGGCGGCCGCTCCCCCGGCCTCGTACCGCCGGGCCAGCTCGGCCGGCGAGGCGATCTCGGCCAACGCGCCCTTGGACGGGCTGGAGCGCTTGACCTCCGAGAGGATGCGGATGCCGGCCGCGTCGTCCCGGCCGCCGGCGAGGGCGGCGTGGGCGTCCAGCGCCGGCCGCGAGCGGGTGGCCTCCTCGGCCAGCTCGCGCATGGCGTGCAGGGGCACGGCGGCGCGACGGGCCTCGAGGTCCTCCCGGACGCCGACGATGATCTCGTCGAGGACCGTGGCCATCAGTGCCGCGAGGAGCCGTGGGCCTTCGCGCCCAGGCCGGCCTTGCCCATGATGAACCCGGCCACCACGCCGGCGACCGCGGAGACGATGCCCGCGATGGTGACGACCACCAGGCCCGCGAGCATGCCGATCATCACGAGGACCGCCCCGAGCAGCACCAGCAGCACGAGCGTCCAGGCGGCCGGCGAGTTGCCGTGGCCCAGCGGCTCGGCGTGCGTCGGGTCGTTCAGGACGAGGTCGTCGTCGAGGGACGCGCGGGCGGAGGAGCGAGTGGAGGACATGGACCGTCCCTTTCGTGGAGGCCGGCACGCCAACGGTGCGGCTGCTGATCAGGTCTGGTGCTCATTCTGCCACGGAACGCCCCGCGGCCCCGGCACGTCTCGCCGCATCACGTCGGGTCCTCGCCCCGCGTCAGCTCGTCCCACGCGTCGATCTCGTCGACCGTCCCGGCACCGGTGCCGGCACCCGCCGCACCGGCTGCGGTGGCGCCCGCGGCGGGGCGGGACGCGGCGTCGTGGCGGCGGCTGGAGCGCCAGCCCCGGCCCAGGGCCAGCACGGCCAGCCCGCACAGGGCCAGCCCGGCCCCCGCGGCCAGGGTCACCCACGGCCAGGCGGTCACGGCGTAGGCCCCCGCCGCGGCGGTGGTGCCCGTGGCGGCCGAGACCTGCGTGGCGGCGGCGCCGGCCGGGTCCAGGACCGCCGCCAGGGCCGCGGCCACGGTCGCCCCGCCGGCCAGGACGAGCAGCAGCGCGGTCACGATCCGCCCGGCCCGCCGCGCCATGGACAGGGCGACGCCCGAGGCCATCCCGACGAGCGCCATGGCCGGCACGACGGCGGCGGCCTGGTTGCCCGTGGTGGCCACCGCATCGCCGGGCACGCCGGTGAGCCGGGTGGCCTCGACCCACGGCTGGGCGCCGGCGCCCAGCACGGCGGCCCCGGCCACGATCGCCCACAGCACCGCGGTGCGCCGCTTGAGGATCACGACCCGGCCCCCGGCTCGAGCTGCAGGGCGCGCAGCCGCCCGGCCGCGAGCACGGCCCGCATCGGGGCGCTGGACTTCGCCACGGTCTCCGCGGCCTCGGCGGCCGGGACCGAGTCGGCCACGATCCCGGCGCCGGCCTGCACGTACGCGGTGCCGTCCACGAGCAGTGCGGAGCGGATGTTGATGGCCATGTCCATGTTCCCGGCGAGGTCGAAGTAGCCGACCACTCCCCCGTAGGGACCGCGCTCCTGCGGCTCCCACGCGTCGAGCAGCTGCAGGGCCCGCGGCTTCGGCGCCCCGGACAGGGTTCCCGCGGGGAAGGCCGCGGCGAGCACGTCCAGGGCGGTCCGTCCGGCGTCCAGCCGGCCCTCCACGTGCGAGACGAGGTGCATGATGTGGCTGAAGCGCTCGACCTCCATGAACTGCGTGACCGCCACGGACCCGGGCACGCACACGCGCGAGAGGTCGTTGCGGGACAGGTCCACGAGCATGAGGTGCTCGGCCCGCTCCTTCTGGTCGTTGACGAGGTCCTTCTCGTGCAGGTGGTCCTCGGCCACGGTGGCCCCCCGCGGCCGGGAGCCGGCGATGGGGTGCGTGACGACGGAGCCGTCGTTCACGGTGACCAGCGCCTCCGGCGAGGAGCCCACGACCTGGTACCGGCCGCCGTCGGGCCGCTCGAAGGTGAACAGGTACATGTACGGGCTCGGGTTCATGGCCCGCAGGACGCGGTAGACGTCCAGGCCCTCGGCGTCCGTGGCGGCGGAGAACCGGCGCGAGACCACGATCTGGAAGACCTCGCCGTCGGTGATGGCCTGCTGGGCCTTCGCCACGGCGTCGAGGAAGCCCTCCTCCGTCCACGAGTCCCGCACCGCGGCGGACAGCTCCTCCGCGGGCACGTCCAGCCAGCCGGCCGGGGCCATCGAGACCGGGTCGTGCGTGGGGGCGGAGAGCCGCCGGGCCATCGACTCCAGGCGCTCGACGGCGTCCGCCCAGGCCCGCTGCGCGCCCTCGGCGCGGCCGTCCCGGTTGATCGCGTTGGCCACGAGGGTCACCGTGCCGTCCACGGTGTCGTGCACGGCGAGGTCGGTGATGAGGTTCAGCGCCAGCTCCGGCAGGCCGAGGTCGTCCGGCGGCGGGGAGGGCAGCCGCTCCCAGCGGCGCACGGTGGGCCAGCCCAGGAAGCCGGCCATCCCGGACAGCAGGTTCGGCCGGTCGGCGCCCGCGCCCGCGGGGACGTCGGTGGCCAGGAAGTCGAGGGTGGCGCGCAGCACCTCCACGGGGTCGCCCTCGGTGGGCACGCCGGCGGGCGGGGTGCCCATCCAGTGGGCGGTGGCGGCGCCGGCGCCCTCGCGCCGGGTCGTCAGGGTTGCCGCGCTGCCGGCCCCGATGAAGGAGTAGCGCGACCAGACCCCGCCCTGGGCCGCCGACTCCATGAGGAAGGTGCCCGGCGCGTCGGCCGCGAGCCGGCGGTAGATGCCCACCGGGGTCAGGCCGTCCGCGAGCAGGGTCATCGTCACGGGGATGACGCGGTGGTCCCGGGCCAGGGCCGCGAAGTCCTCCGCCGAGGGGGTGACGGTGCCGGCCTCACGCACGGGCGTCCCCCGGGACGGGCCACGTGGTGGGGCCGGGGGCGGGGACCGCGTCCATCGGCAGCCGGCGGCCGTCGAAGCACGTGCGGGTGCCGGTGTGGCACGCCGCCCCGGTCTGGTCCACGCGCACCAGCAGGGCGTCGCCGTCGCAGTCGAGGGACACGGAGACCACCGCCTGGGTGTGGCCGGAGGTGTCCCCCTTGCGCCAGTACTCCCGGCGCGACCGCGAGTAGTAGGTGGCCCGGCCCGAGGCGAGGGTCCGGCGCAGCGCCTCCTCGTCCATCCAGCCGAGCATCAGCACCTCGCCGGTGTCGTGCTGCTGGGCGATGGCGGCGACGAGGCCGTCCGCGGTCTTCTTCAGCAGCCGGGAGATGGCGGGATCGAGCACGTCAGGCGCGGGGGTGCCGTCGGGCGGGGCGGTGTGGTCCATGGTGGTCCAGTCTAGGCGCCGTGTAGCGTGGGGACCGTCATGCCGAAGAACTCCCCCCAGGCCTCGCCCGAGGCCCCGCCGCGCGACTTCACCGCGGCGTCCCGCGACGCCCTCGTGGAGGCGCTGCTCGCCGCCGGACCGGGACAGCCGACGCTGTGCGAGGGCTGGCAGACCCAGCACCTGGCGGCGCACGTGGTGCTGCGGGAGGGCTCCCCGCTCGTCGCGGGCCTGGTGGTGCCGCCGCTGGCCTCCCGGCTGGAGCGGCGCACGCGGGAGCTCGGGGACGCGGCGGCGAGCCCCGAGGCCTACCAGCGGCTCGTCGAGCGCATCGCCGCCGGGCCGCGGCCCGGCCGGTTCGCGGGCCGGCTGCGGCACGCCGCCCCGGTCCGCCGTGCCGCCCAGGCCGCGAACCTGCTCGAGTTCTACGTGCACACCGAGGACGTGCGGCGGGCCCAGCACCGCTGGGCCCCGCGCCGGCTGGCGGCCCCGTACGCGGACGCCCTGTTCACGGAACTGCTCCGCACGGCACGGCTGCACTACCGTACCGAGCCCACCGGGGTCATCCTGGCCCGCAGCACGGGACAGCGCGTCGTCGCGCGCCGCCCGGGCCCCGGCGAGGCGTCCCGCACGATCGCCGGGCCCGCCGGCGAGCTCGTCCTGCACGCCTTCGGCCGCCGGGACAGCGCCCTCGTCGTCGTCGACTGAGCGCGGCCGCTGGGGTCGCCCCGGGCGCCGCGGCGAGCCGGTCTGGGGTGCGCCGCTCAGCCGGCGAGGTGGATCCGGGTGTGCTCCACGGCGGAGAGGTCGTCCGAGGTGGCGTTGAGCAGCCGGTCCGCGAGGTCCCGCAGCGCCCGCGCGGCCGCCAGCTCCTCCCCGATCTCCGGCACCTCCCGGTCGATCGGGTTGCGCCGCGCCCGGCCGAAGCCCTCCAGCGTGGTGCCGTCGGCCATGGTGAGCCGGGCGTGCGCCGTGCTCAGGCGGTCCTCGGCGTCACGGTCGTCGATGCCACGGTTCACGTCACCGCCGTCCTCGGTGGAGAACAGCTCCACGGTGACCGTCCAGGTGTGCGTCATCTCGCCCTCCTCGGGGCCGTCGTCGCGGGCCGGCCGCGACCGGATGGGGGTCCCCTCCATCCTCGCCGGGCCGCGCCGCCGCGTACAGGGCCGCCGGACGGTGCCGAGCGGGCAGCCGACCCCGCACGCGCCGTCCCGGGGCGGCGCCGGGAGGGCCGCGTCAGGAGAGGCGCGTCAGGAGAGGCGCGTCAGGTGGGCCGCGTCAGGTAGCGGTACCGCGCCGCCGTCGCGAACCCCAGCTCGGCGCTCAGCGCCAGGGCGCGCTCCGAGCGCTCCTCGACCTGGATCCACACCCCGTCCAGGCCCATCCGCACGGCGTGGTGGAACATCGCCTCGATGATGCGGCGCACGAGGCCCGCGCCGCGGCGGTCCGGGCGCACCTTGAGGCCGTACACCCCGCCGAAGGTCGCGTCCCCGTCCTGCACGAGCGAGACCTTGGCGATCGCCGCGGGCACCCCCTGGCCGTCCTGGTAGCTGTAGAAGCGGCTGCTGCCGCCGGTGAGCAGCCGGCGGTACACGAGCCGGCTGGCCGGGTCCACGCCGCCCGCGGAGGGTCCCATGTGGGCGTCCAGCCACGTGTCCGAGAGCGTCTCGGAGACGATCACGCGCGGGTCCCACTGGGTGTCCCGCGGGATGCCCTCCCGGCCCATCCACAGCACGCGCGTGGGCGCGACGGTGGTGTAGCCGCGGGCCTCGAGCAGGGCGGCGAGGCGGCGCTGGCCCTCGAGGAACCCGGCGTCCTCGGCGCCGGCCCGCCCCGCGGCGTCGGCGGTGCCCGCGCTGCCGGGCGCCGGTTCCCAGACCTGGAAGGTGGGGGCGAGCCACCGCTCGGCGCTGCGCCGCTCGACCTCGTCGACGGCGGCCGCCACCGCGGCCGGGTCCCCGGGCACCACGGTGGACAGCACGCTGTTGGCCCGCCGCGTGATGCCGGAGGAGAAGCGCACGGACCAGCCCTCGACCCGCTGGACCTCGATGGCCGGCCAGCCGCGCGCGGTCAGCCGCTGCAGGGCCAGCGGCGAGATCCCCGGGTGCTCAGCGGACAGGATGGCCGGCCTCCCGGATCGCCTGCTTGACCCGGGCGATCATGTCCACGGGACCGAAGTGGAAGATGGACGCGGCCAGCACCGCGTCGGCGCCGGCCTCGATGGCCGGCGGGAAGTGCTCGGGGGCGCCCGCGCCGCCCGAGGCGATGAGCGGCACCGTGGTCGCGGCGCGCACGGCCCGGATCATCTCGAGGTCGAAGCCCTCCTTCGTGCCGTCGGCATCGATGGAGTTGAGCAGGATCTCGCCCACGCCCCGCTCGGCCGCCTCCCGGCACCACTGCACGGCGTCGATGCCGGTGCCCTGCCGGCCGCCGTGCGTGGTGACCTCGAAGCCCGAGGCCACGGACGGGTCGTCGGTGCGTCGGGCATCGAGGGACAGGGTCAGCACCTGCGAGCCGAACCGCCGGGTGATCTCGTCGATCACCCCGGGGCGGGCCACCGCGGCGGTGTTGATGGACACCTTGTCCGCGCCCGAGCGCAGCAGCCGGTCCACGTCCTCGACCGTGCGCACGCCGCCGCCGACGGTCAGCGGGATGAAGACCTCCTCGGCGGTCTGCGCCACCACGTCATAGGTGGTGGAGCGGTCCGCCGTGGAGGCGGTGACGTCGAGGAAGGTCAGCTCGTCGGCGCCGGCCTCGTTGTACCGGCGCGCCAACTCCACGGGGTCGCCGGCGTCGCGCAGGTCCTCGAACCTCACGCCCTTGACGACCCGCCCGGCATCGACGTCCAGGCACGGGATCACGCGTACGGCAACGGTCATTCTCGGGTTCCCTTCTGCGGTCCGGCCGGAGGGCCGGACGGACGACGTCTCGGGGGCGGTCAGATGCGGATCGCGTGGATGGCGGACACCAGGATGGCGCGGGCGCCGAGGTCGTAGAGCTCGTCCATGACCTTGTTGGTGTCCTCCTTCCGCACCATCGAGCGCACGGCCACCCAGCCCTCGTCGCGCAGCGGCGAGATGGTGGGCGACTCCAGGCCGGGGGTCACGGCGGAGGCCCGCTCGAGGTTCTCCCGGCTCACGTCGTAGTCGATCATCACGTAGCGGCGGGCCACCAGGACGCCCTGCAGGCGGCGCAGCAGCACGTCCAGGCCCTCCGGGCGCTTGCCGGTCTGGCCGATGATGATGGCCTCGGAGCGCATGATCGGCTCCCCGAAGGTCTCCATCCCGGCCGCCTTGAGGGTGCTGCCGGTCTCCACGACGTCCGCGATGGCGTCCGCCACCCCGAGGTTCACCGAGGACTCGACGGCGCCGTCGAGGTGCACGATCTTCTCCGGCTTGACCGACTGGGTGGCCAGGTAGTCCTCGAGCAGCCCGTCGTAGCTCGTGGCGATGCGCTTGCCGGCGAGGTCCGCCAGCGAGGAGAACCGGCCCACGGGGGCGGCGAAGCGGAAGGTGGAGCGGCCGAAGCCCAGGGCCATGATCTCCTCGGCGGAGTCGCCCACCTGCGCGTCCTGGAACAGGTCACGCCCGGTCAGGCCGATGTCCAGGGTGCCCTGGCCCACGTAGACGGCGATGTCCCGCGGGCGCAGGTAGAAGAACTCCACCTGGTTCTCCGGGTCCATCATGACCAGCTCGCGGTTGTCGCGCCGCTGCAGGTAGCCGGCCTCCTTGAGCATGTCGCGGGCGGCGTCGGACAGGGCTCCCTTGTTGGGAACGGCGATGCGCAGCATGGGTGCTGGGTCTCCTGGGCTGGTGGCGAGGGCGAGCGGGGTGGTGCGGGGGTGGTGCGGGGCGGGCCGGACGGGCCCGGCCGGTCCTAGAGGTGCCGGTACACGTCCTGAAGGCTCAGGCCCTTGGCGATCATCATCACCTGCAGGTGGTACAGCAGCTGCGAGATCTCCTCGGCGGCCTCGGCGTCGGACTCGTGCTCCGCGGCCATCCAGACCTCGGCCGCCTCCTCCACGATCTTCTTGCCGATGCCGTGGATCCCGGAGTCCAGTTCCCGGACGGTGCCGGATCCCTCCGGCCGGGTCTCGGCCTTGTGGCTCAGCTCGGCGAAGAGTTCATCGAAGGTTTTCACCCTCCAAGGGTAGCGACCGCGCGGCAGTGCCCCGGACCGTGCCCGTCGTTTGTGAAGCGCGGGCACCGTCCGGGCACCGTCCGGGCGGGGTGGACGGACGGCGCCCGACGGCGTGCGGACCGGGGCCCCGCCCGTCAGCGCAGGGCCAGCTCGGCCAGCACGGCCGCCTGGAAGGCCTCGTAGCCCTTGTCCTCGCTCGAGCCCTCGAGCCCGGCCCGGTCCAGCGCCTGCTCCTCGGTGTCGCACGTCAGCACGCCGAAGCCCACGGGGGTCCCGGTGCGCACGGAGACGTCCACGAGTCCCGTGGTGGCCCCGGAGCACACGTACTCGAAGTGCGGGGTCCCGCCCCGGACCACGACGCCGAGCGCCACCACCGCGTCCACGCGCGGGGCCAGCCGGGCCGCCGCCACGGGCAGCTCGAAGGTCCCCGGGACGCGGACCACGACCGGCTCGATGCCCGCTTCGGCGGCGGCCCGGCGCGCGCCGGCCAGCAGGCCGTCCATCACCTGCTCGTGCCACTGGGCGGCGACGATCGCCACCCGCAGCCCGGCGCCGCGCGCCGCCGTCGTGTCGAGTCCTGCCGGTGCGCCGTGTCCGCTCATGGGTGTCCTCCGGGGGTCGTGGTGGTGGGGATGCGGGATGCGGGGGCCGTCGGCCGGGTGCCGGCGGTGCCCGCGGTGGTGCTGCTGTGCGCCGGGACGAGCTCCCCGGCGAGCCGGTGGGCCATGCGGTCGCGCTTGGTGGTGAGGTAGCCGCGGTTGTGCTCGGTGACGATGGCCGGGCTGGGCACGATCTCCTCGACGTGGATGCCCGCCCGGGTCAGCTGGGCCGCCTTGTCCGGGTTGTTGGTGACGAGCCGGATCCGGAACAGGCCCATGCGGCGCAGGATGGCGGCCGCGGAGCGGTAGCTGCGCGCGTCAGCCGGCAGGCCCAGGTGCTCGTTGGCCGCCACGGTGTCCATGCCCGCGTCCTGGAGGGCGTAGGTCATGATCTTGTTGGCCAGGCCGATGCCGCGGCCCTCGTGGCCGCGCAGGTAGATCACGGTCCCGCCCTCGGCGGCGCTCTGGCGCAGGGCCCGGTCCAGCTGCTCGCCGCAGTCGCAGCGCTCGGAGCCGAACACGTCCCCCGTGAGGCACTCGGAGTGCAGCCGCACGAGCGGGGCCCGGTCCGGGGCCTCCACGCCCGCGGGCACGGGGGCCGTCAGCACGAGGTGTTCCGCCCCCGTCTCGTGGTCGGGGTGCACGGAGACCTCGAAGGTGCCGTAGCGCGTGGGCAGGCTCACGGTGGGCACCGCGGTGGAGCCGGGCCGCTCGCCGGCCGGGTCGCCGCCGCGCTCGAGGTAGGCCACGAGGTCCTCGATCGAGACGAGGGGCATGCCGTGCCGGTCGGCGAAGCGCCGCAACGCGGGCAGGCGCATCATGGTGCCGTCGTCGTTGACCAGCTCGGCGATCGCCCCCACGGGGGCCCGCCCGGCGAGCCGGGCGAGCTCCACCGAGGCCTCCGTGTGGCCCCGGCGCTCGGCGACCCCGCCGTCCGCGGCGATGAGGGGGAACACGTGGCCGGGGCGGCTGACGAGGTCGGCCGTGGAGGAGGGGTCCGCGAGGACCTTGAGCGTCGTCGCCCGGTCGGCGGCGGAGATGCCGGTCGTGGTGCCGGCGATCGCGTCGCACGAGACCGTGTACGCGGTGCCCTTGGGGTCCTCGTTGCGGTCCGTCATGGGCGGCAGGTCGAGCCGGCGGGCGACGTCGGCCGGCATCGGCACGCACAGCACGCCCGAGGTGTGGCGGACGGTCAGGGCCACGATCTCCGGGGTGGCGGCGTCGGCCGCGAAGACGATGTCGCCCTCGTTCTCGCGGTCCTCGTCGTCCACCACGATGACGGCCCGGCCGGCGGCGATGGCGGCGACGGCCGCGCCGATGGGGTCCAGCACGATCGCGCTCATGCCCGCGCCCCCGTCCCGACGGTCCCGGCGGCTGCGGCGGCGGTGGCGACGGCCTCGCCGGCGGCGCGGTCGTAGTCGAGCAGCCGCGCCGCGTACTTCGCCAGCACGTCGACCTCGAGGTTCACCGCGTCCCCCACCACGCGCGAGCCCAGGGTGGTCTCGGCGAGGGTGGCGGGGATGACGCCCACCTCGAACCAGTCCCCGGCGCCGGAGGCCGCGGCGGACGGCTCGCTCACCGTGGTCACGGTCAGGGACACGCCGTCGACGGCGATGGAGCCCTTCTCGGCGACGTAGCGGCCCAGCCCCGGCGGCAGGGCGATCCGGACCTGGCGCCAGTCGCCGTGGACCTGGATGCGGGCGATCGTGCCGGTGCCGTCGACGTGGCCCTGCACGACGTGGCCGTCGAGCCGGCCGGCGGCCGGCACGCAGCGCTCGAGGTTGACGCGGTCCCCGGCGCGCAGGGACCCGGTGGTGGTGCGGCGAAGGGTCTCGCCCATGACGTCGACGGTGACGGTGCCGGCCGTGGGGTCGATCGTCGTGGCCGTCAGGCAGGTGCCGTTGACGGCGATCGAGCCGCCCAGGCCGAGGTCGCCCACGGATCCGGGGGCCTGCACGGAGAGCCGTGCGGCGTCCAGGTCCGGCAGCGGCTCGACGGCCGTGACCGTGCCGAGTTCGGTGATGATTCCGGTGAACATGCGGGGTGCTTCCTTCGGGAACGGGTCGGGTGCTGCGGCGCGGGGGCGTCAGGCAGCGAGGTGGATGAGGATGTCGTCGCCGAGCCGGCGTGGACCGCCGGTCTCGGCGTCGTCCAGGACGAGGGTCCGGGACTGGCTGAGGGTCGTGTGGGCGGGCCAGTGCAGGCCGGAGGGCCCGTGGCCGATGACGAGGGGGGCCTGGTAGACGAACACCTCGTCCACGAGGTCCGCCTCGAGCCAGGCCGAGAGCACGGTCGGGCCGCCCTCGATGAGCACGTGGCCGGGACGGCGCCCGCCGTGGGGCCACGGCCCGTCCAGGGCCGCGAGCCGGTCCAGGAGGGCCGCGGGGTCGTGCTCGGGCACGTGCACCCAGCTGCCGGCGGCACCGGCGGCATCGTCGTCCCGGCCGCGGCGCAGGGCGGCCGCGGCGGGCACCGGGCGGCGGCCCTGGACGACGGGGACCGGCTGGACCGGGTGGTCGGTGCCGTCGTCGCGCCGCGCGGTGAGCCGCGGGTCGTCGGCCAGCACGGTGCCGGTGCCGACGACGATCGCGTCCACGCGCGAGCGGACCTCGTGGGCGTGGCGGCGCGAGGCGGCGCCGGTGATCCACTGGCTCGTCCCGTCGGCGGCCGCGACCCGTCCGTCGAGGGACTGCGCGAGGTGGCCGGTGACGAAGGGCCGGCCGGCGTCGCGGGCCCGCAGCCAGCGGCGGTTGAGCGCGTGCGCGGCACCGTCGTCGGGGACCTGGGCCACGTCGAGGCCGGCGGCGGACAGCCGGGCCGCCCCGCCGCCGTCGGGACCCGTGGGGTCGGCGACGGCGTAGCGCACCCGGCGCACGCCGGAGGCGAGGACGGCCTCGCTGCATGGGCCGGTCGTGCCGTGGTGGTCGCAGGGCTCGAGCGTCACCCACAGGGTGGCGTCCGCCGGGACGGGGCCGCCGTCGAGCGTCCGGGCCAGCGCCGCCAGGGCGTCCACCTCGGCGTGGGCGGTGCCCCGGCCGCGGTGGTGGCCGGTGGCGAGGATCCGCGGGGCGTCGTCCGGCCCGGCGGTGACGACGGCGCCGACCAGCGGGTTGGCGCCGCGCGGGCCCCGCAGGGCCTCGGCGACCGCGACGTCGAGCGGCCGGCCGGCGCTCACGGTGCCACCCCGGCGGTCGCGGCCGGCTGCAGCATCGGGTCCGGCAGGACGGTCTCCACGCGCGGCTTCTCCGTGGCCCGCGCCCGGGCCCACACGAAGAAGCCGACGAGGGTGAAGCCCCCGTAGAACAGGTACATGACCGCGCTGGCGTAGTAGCCGGCGCTGAAGAGCAAGGGCACCCCCACCACGTCGACCGCGACCCA
Organism: Citricoccus sp. SGAir0253; assembly: GCF_005877055.1. Lineage (NCBI taxonomy): Bacteria > Bacillati > Actinomycetota > Actinomycetes > Micrococcales > Micrococcaceae > Citricoccus > Citricoccus sp. SGAir0253. Next base: position 1,850,160 of record NZ_CP039424.1, read on the forward strand.
GACGAGCCAGAACTCGACCCAGCCACGGGCCATCCCGTAGGTGGCGATGAGGGAGCCGACGAAGGTCCACGCATCCGCCCAGACCGGCTCGTAGGAGCCGAGCTCGCGGAACAGCGGGGTGAGCGCGGCGGTGCCGCCCACGAGGGCGAGCACGATGCCGGTGCGCACGCGCCAGCCGGCCCAGCGCGGGGCGATCGCCGCGCCGTCGGCCCCGCCGGGGGATCCGGACCGGGCGGCACGGGCGCCGCGCCAGCGCGTCCAGCCGTAGACGGACACGGCGATGAACATGAGCTGGCGGCCGGCCTGGCCGAGCAGGGTCGCGGTGTCCGCCCCGCCGAACAGGCTGGAGAGGAACACCGTGAGCAGGATCAGGTTGCTGGCGATGCCGACCGGCCACGCCCACACCCGGCGGCGCATGCCGCCCAGGGCCGAGGCCAGGCCGAAGACGTTGCCGACCACCTCGCGCACCAGCAGTCCCCCGCCGGCGACGGGGATGTACCAGGTGAACAGGTCGACGAGCCACCGCATGAGGTCCATGAGTCTCCCTTCGGAACGCGGCGGCTCCGGGGGGTCATGCTGCGGTCACGCCCCTCCCTCCGGGTACGGCCCATGTCGGGCCGTGCCCGCCGGGAACGGCGGTGCTGCACGTGCTTCTCCCATCCAGACTGTGACTGTCGGTACCGGAATTCCACCGGTTCAACCGCTGGCCGGTCCCACGGGCGTGGGCCGACGCGCGGGTCGCGGACTTTGACCGCCGGTTCGGATTTCCACCGACCCCGGAGCACGTTGGTCCCCATTGTGCCACGCGGCGCAGCGGTTCAGCCGTCAGCGGAGTGTCGTGCGTCTCAGGCCGTCACACGCGCGTCACACGGGGCTGTCGCGGGCCGGACGGCGGGCCGGCGCAGCCGGGGGCGGCCGCTCAGCCCAGGGCGGCCCGGCGCAGCGCGTCGATCGCGGCATCCGGGTCCGCGGCCCCGTACACGGCCGAGCCGGCCACGAACACGTCGGCGCCGGCCTCGGCGGCGCGCAGGATCGTGTCCGCGGTGACGCCGCCGTCCACCTGCAGCGCCACTGGCACCCCGGCGCCGTCCAGCGCCTCGCGCGCCCGGCGGATCTTCGGCAGCACCACCTCGAGGAACGGCTGGCCGCCGAAGCCGGGCTCCACCGTCATCAGCAGCAACAGGTCCAGTTCGGGGAGCATGTCCAGGTAGGGCCCGACGTCGGTCGCCGGCTTGAGCGCCATGCCCGCCCGGGAGCCCCGCGCGCGCAGTTCCCGGGCCAGCCGGATGGGTGCCCCGGAGGCCTCGGCGTGGAAGGTGACGGACTCCGCGCCGGCCGAGGCGTAGTCCGGCGCCCAGCGGTCGGCGTCCTCGATCATCAGGTGCACGTCCAGCGGCAGGTCCGTGGCGCCGCGGATGGCCTGCACCACGGGCAGGCCCAGGGTCAGGTTGGGCACGAAGTGGTTGTCCATGACGTCCACGTGCACGGCGTCCGCGCTGCCGATCCGCCCCAGTTCCTCGGCGAGCCGGGCGAAGTCGGCCGAGAGGATCGAGGGGTGGATGTGGATGCCGCGGGTGTGCTCGGCGTGGTGGGGCATCGCGTGGGTCACGAGTCCGTCGTCCTCTCGGCGGTGGTCCGGTCGTCGGCTGCCGCGGCGTCCGCGGGGTCGGCCTTGCGGAACAGGGCCATGAACATGGCGTCGGTGGCGTGCAGGTGGGGCCACAGCTGGCTGGTCCCCGGGGCACCGGGGGTCCCCGCGTCCTCCAGCGCGGCACGCGGGCCCTCGCCGGTCTCGCCGCCGGCCGGTGCACCGGCCCGCTCCAGGTAGGCGGTCGTGTCCAGCAGCTCCAGGTCGGGGTGGCGCTTCTGCACGTCCTGGACCTGCAGCACGGTCTCGGCCGGGTGCGGGGAGCACGTCACGTAGCCGAGCACTCCCCCGGGCCGCAGGGCCTCGACGGCGGAGTCCAACAGCTGGCGCTGCAGCTCGGTCAGGGGGCCGAGGTCGGCCGGGGTGCGCCGCCACCGCGACTCCGGACGCCGGCGCAGCGCGCCCAGTCCCGTGCACGGGGCGTCGACGAGGATCCGGTCGAACGCCTCGCGGCGGCCGGCGGCGACCTCGGGACCGAGCTCGCGGCCGTCGCCGCAGCGCACGCTCCACCCCTCGCCCGGGACGGCGGACAGGGCCTGCTCCACGAGGCGGGCCCGGTGCTCGGCCGGCTCGTTGGCCAGCAGGGACGCGCCCCGCTGCCGGGCCAGGGCGGCCAGCAGCGTGGCCTTGCCCCCGGGCCCGGCGCACAGGTCGAGCCAGCGCTCCCCGGCGGCCGCGCCGCGCGGGGCGAGGGGGACCTCGGCGAGGGCCCGGGCCGTGAGCTGGGACCCCACGTCCTGGACGCGCACGCTGCCCTCGCGCACCCCGGGCAGCCGGCCGGCGTCGCCGCCGTGGTAGAGGGCGGAGCCGGGTGCCAGCGGGCCCGGCTCGGCGCCGGCCTCGAGCACCGGGCCGATCTCCCCGAGTCCCGGGAGGGCGACGAGGTTCACGACGGGCGCGGCGTTGTCCGCGGCGAGCAGCTCCTCGAGCTCGCCGGCGGGGCGGCCGTGGTTGACGAGGGACTGCCGCAGGGCCCGCACGATCCACCGCGGGTGCGAATGGCGGATGGCCAGCGCGTCGTCGGTCTCGGCCGCCGAGGTGAGCCGCTCGAGCCAGGACTCGCGGTCGTGGGCGCTGACCTTGCGCAGCACCGCGTTGACGAGGCCCGAGGGGCCCGCCCCGACCTGGTCGCGCACGAGGGCCACGGTGGCGTCGAGGGCCGCGTGGGCGGGAACGCGCATGCCCAGCAGCTGGTGCGCGCCCAGGCGCAGCGCGTCCAGGACCGGCCGGTCGAGGCGGTCGAGCGGCCGGTCCACGCACTCGGCCAGGACCGCGTCGTAGAGGCCCTGGCCGCGCAGGGCGCCGTAGGCCAGCTCGGTCGCGAAGGCCGCGTCCCGGCGGTCGAGCCGGTGCGCCGCGATCCGGGCCGGCAGCACGAGGTTCGCGTACGCGTCGTCCCGGCTCACCGCGGCCAGGGTCTCGAAGGCGGCCAGCCGCGCCGGGTCCGCCGTGCGCCGGCGCTGCGAGGGCGCGGACGCCGAGAACTGGCGGGGCCCGCCGGAGGTCCCGCGGTTGCGCGTGCGGCCCCGCTCGTTGCGGCGCGGCCCGTTCCCGCCGGACCCGCCGCGGCCCCCGCGGCCGTCACGTCCACCGCCCCGCGGGGCGTCGCCGCCGCGGCCGGCGCCCTGGGATCCACTCATCGTTCCGCCTCCATTCCCGTGAGGAACCGGGCCCCGGCGGGCAGCCCGCGTGCCCAGTCCGCGGCCGCCATCGCCTTCTTGCCGGCCGGCTGCACGCGGTCGAGCCGGACCGCCCCGTCCGCGCACCGCACGTGCACCGTGCGCCGGCCCCGCACGAGCGTCCCGGCCCGGCGGGCCGACGCCCCGGGGGTGCCCGCCGCGTCCGCCGCGTCCGCAGCGTCGATCGCGGCCGTTCCCCCGGGACCGTCCGGCAGGGCCGGGTCCTCCGCGACGGCGCCGAGCAGCTTGACGCGCACCGCGCCGTCCGTGCCGGCGGGCGCGGCGTCCGCCGTCTCCGCGTCCGGGTCCCCGAGGGCGAGCAGCGCCCACGCCCCCGGCTCCGGCGTGGTGCCGTTGATGCGCGCGGCCACCTCCGCCGCCGGGCGTGCGGGGTCGATGCGTCCGTCCTGCTGGCCCAGCTTGGGCGCGAGGCTCGGCTCGCCCGACTGCGGCTCGGCCACCGCCGTGCCGTCCTGCAGTCCGGCGAGGGTCTGGGCGAGCAGTGCCGCCCCGGACCGGGCGAGGTCCGCGAGCACGGCGCCCGCCGTCTCCCCGGGCGCCAGGTCGCGCGTGAGGCGGGAGAACACCGGCCCGGTGTCCAGGCCCTCCTCCAGCCGGAAGACGCAGGCCCCGGTCACCGGCTCGCCGGCGATGACGGCGTGCTGGACGGGGGCGGCGCCGCGATAGGCGGGCAGCAGCGAGAAGTGCAGGTTCACCCAGCCGTGGCGCGGCACGGCCAGGCCGGCGGCGGGGACGAGGGCGCCGTAGGCCACGACGGCGGCCGCGTCCAGGTCCAGGGCGGCGATCCGGTCCAGGACCTCCCGGCCGGCCTCGCCCGAGAGGCGGTCGGCGTGCAGGACCGGCAGGCCGAGCTCGGCGGCACGGGCGGCCACGGGCGAGGGCGTCAGGGTGCGCTTGCGGCCCACCGGGGCGTCCGGCCGGGTCAGGACGGCCGCGACGGTGAACCCGGCGTCCACGAGGGCGTCCAGCGAGGGCACGGCGGTCTCCGGCGTCCCGGCGAACAGCACGCGGAACGTGGAGCGGTCCGGAGCGGCGGCGCCGGTCGCCGCGGTCATCGCAGCACCCCGAAGCTCGAGCTCACGGTGCGGGCGCGGTCGGCCTGCGTGGTGCCGGCCACGCGGCCGTAGCCGGCGTCCCGGAGCCGGCGGCGGGAGTCCCGGCGGTCCTCGCCGGTGAGCCGGTCGATGTAGAGCAGTCCCTCCAGGTGGTCCACCTCGTGCTGGAAGCAGCGGGCCGTGAGCCCCTCGCCGCGGTACTCGACGGGCGCACCGTCCACGTCGACGCCCGTGACGGTCGCGCGGGCGTGGCGCTCCGGCCGGTAGTGCAGCCCGGGCACGGACAGGCAGCCCTCCCCCGGCTCGGTCACGAGCTCGCCCTCGGTGTGCAGGACCGGGTCCACGACGTGGCCGCGCCGGCCCTCGACATCGAAGGTGAAGACCCGCAGGCCGACGCCGACCTGCGGGGCGGCGAGGCCGACCCCGCCGACGTCGTCCATGGTCTCGAACATGTCCTGCACGAGGCGGTGCAGGTCCCGGCGGCCCGTCCCGACGGCGGCGGCCGGGGTGCGCAGGACGGGATCGGGGAAGGTGCGGATGGGAAGGACGCTCACGCGCCCAGCCTAGTGGCGTGCGAGCCAGCCGGGCCCGGCGCGGCCCCGGAGCCGGCGTCCTGGGCCGGGGCGGCAGCGACGTCCCGCGGTGCCGTCGGCGTGGTCACCGGCGGCGGGCCGATGGGCCGCAGGGCGGGCCCGGCGCTGTCCGCCACCTGTGAGTATCCCCACACCTGGCGCAGGGCCCAGAACTTCCGCCAGTGGTCCGGCAGCACCGCCGGGTTGGCCTGGTGCGCCACCACCTCGGTCTCGCCCAGGGCCACCCCGAGCAGCACCGGGGCGTCCCCGTAGCGCCACGGTTCCCACGTGCCGGCGGCGGCGTCCACGAGGGACTCCTCGGCGCGCAGGCCCGCCACGAGCTGCATGACCACCTTGGCGTCGAGGGACTTCACCCGCCCGTCCCGGGTGGTGCCCTTCGTCTTGAAGTCGATGATGCACGTGCGCCCGCCGATGCTCGCGACGAGGTCGAGCGTCCCGGCGTAGCCCACCGTGCCGTTCCACACGGTCAGCTCGGTGGCCAGTGGGCGGACGTCGTACAGGTCCCACCACTCGTCGAACCGGTCCGCGAACGCGCCCTCCCCGTGCTCGGCCAGCACCGCCCGGGCCTCGGCCATGCGGTGGGGCCGGCCCAGGGCGCGCAGCCCCACCTGCTCGGCGTAGTCGTGCACCCGGTCCCCGCGGGCCGCGGCCTCGTCCCGGAACCGCTCGGCCGCGCTGGAGGCCTGCCGGGCCACCTGCTTGAGCTGCGGCCGCGAGCCGACGACCTGCGGCAGGCGCGGGTCCTCGATCACGGCCGTGGCCGCCATGTGGCCGGCCCAGCCGCTGAGGTCCGCCGCCTGCTGGGCGATCACCGTGGTGATGGACGGGACCTCGGGCACGCCGTCCAGGCTGCGGGCGTACATGCGTCCGTATTCGGTCTGGTGGGCGAGTCGGGGCTGCGTCATGGTCATCCATTCTCCCATCCGCCCGGACGCGATAGGGCCCGTGGAGCCCAGGGCCCTCGAAGAACCCCGGAAACACGCGGGTCCGGGGCTCGATTGGACGAGCGGCGCGGATGTGCAGTAGAGTCATCTCTCGTTGGAAATCACGGTGACTGGTTCTTCCGGTCACCGGTTTTCTGTGCGGATGTAGCTCAGTTGGCTAGAGCGCCACCTTGCCAAGGTGGAGGTCGCGAGTTCGAATCTCGTCATCCGCTCGCAAGTCTCCATACCCTGGTGGGGTGGCCGAGAGGCGAGGCAACGGCCTGCAAAGCCGTGTACGCGGGTTCGAATCCCGTCCCCACCTCGCATCGGTCACCATCCGGTAGGATGGGGTCCTGCACCTCAGGGGAACCGGTTCACCGGGACCCATGGGCGCGATTAGCGCAGCGGTAGCGCGCTTCCCTGACACGGAAGAGGTCACTGGTTCGATCCCAGTATCGCGCACGGACGGACGGCCCCCGGGCTGGACGGTCCTGCGGATGTAGCTCAGTTGGCTAGAGCGCCACCTTGCCAAGGTGGAGGTCGCGAGTTCGAATCTCGTCATCCGCTCCACGAGACGAAGGCCCTCCCTCCGGGGAGGGCCTTCGTCGTTGACGCACGCCGGGCCGCCCCGGAGGGGGCGCCGGGCTAGAGGCCCGTCTCCCCCATCTGTCCCTCGCGGACCAGGGCGGTCATGCGGGAGACGGTGCGGAAGTACTTCTTGAGGTACCCGCCGTTCATCATCTCCTCGGTGAACAGCCGGTCGAAGGGCACCCCGGAGGCGATGACGGGCACGTCCTTGTCGTAGAGCCGGTCGGCCAGCACGACGAAGCGCAGCGCCATGGCCTGCTCCGTGATGGTCTCCACGTTGTGCAGCACCATCACGTCGATGTCCCCCACCAGGGCGCGGTACCGGCTGGGGTGCACGCGGGAGAGGTTGGCCGTCAGGGCGGCGAAGTCGTCCCGGGACACCACGCCGGCCTCGGGGAACCGGTCCGCGGCGACCGTCATCAGCTGCTCGTCGTCCAGCGGCTCCGGGGCGGCGGCCAGGCCGCGGTGGCGGTAGTCCTCGCCGTCGATCCGGACCACGTCGAACTGGTCGGCCAGCACCTGGATCTCGCGCTTGAAGTCCTGGGCGGCGAACCGCCCCTCGCCCAGGGAGCCCGGGAGCGTGTTGGAGGTGGCCACGAGGCGCACCCCGGCGTCCGCGAGCTCGCGCATCAGCCGGGACATCAGCACGGTGTCGCCCGGGTCGTCCAGCTCGAACTCGTCGATGCACACGAGCGTGTACTCCTTGAGCACGTCCACCGTCTTGCGGAAGGACAGGGCGCCCACGAGATTGGTGTACTCCACGAAGGTGCCGAACGCCTTGGGACCGGGCGCCGCGTGCCACAGGGAGGCGAGCAGGTGGGTCTTGCCGACGCCGAAGCCGCCGTCCAGGTAGAGCCCGCTGGCCGTCGCGGCCCCCCGGCCCCCGCGCCCGTTCCGGGCGCCCCGGTCCCTCCCCCGGAACAGGCCGAGGAAGCCACCGCCGGACTCGCCCGCGGCGCGCCCGCCCCGCCCGCCCGCGCCGTCCATGGACGCGGCGAAGTGCCGCAGCCGCTGCACGGCCTCCGCCTGCGAGGGATGTGCGGGATCGGGGATGTAGGTGTCGAAGGAGACCTCGCCGAACCGGTACGACGGGTGGAAGCCGGCCAGCAGGTCCTCCGCGGACACGTGCGGGGTACGGTCGGCAAGGCTGACGATCTCGGCCACGGGCGGCTCCGTCCTGAGGGGTGTGGTGCAGGGTGACGGGCGCCCCGGGGCCGGCCGGTGGATCACCGGCGCCTCGCCTGCCGGCGCCCGGCGGTGGGGCGACCCGAAGGTCACGGCAACTCTACCGCCCGCCGGCCGGCACCCCGCGTGGCCCACCGCGTGGCCCACCGTGTGGCCCACTGTGACCGCCACCGGCCGCCCGCACGCGCCATGGCCCCACACGTCGATAGGCTGGACCCTGACCGTGACCGCCCCCGTCACGGTGCACCGGCACGGTGCGCCGGCGCCGGGGACATGCGAAGCGAAAGGCCGTGCCGAGGATGACCACCACCGCAGAGACCGCAGAGTTCAGCGAGTACGCCCACCCCGAGAAGCTCGTCTCCACCCAGTGGGTCGCCGACCACGTGGGCGACGACGACGTGGTCGTGCTCGAGTCGGACGAGGACACGCTGCTGTACAGCACCGGGCACGTCCCCGGCGCCCTCAAGATCGACTGGCACACCGAGCTCAACGACCCGGTCACCCGGGACTTCATCGGCCCCGAGGAGTTCGCCCGCGTCCTGGGCGCCAAGGGCATCACCCGGGACACCACCGTGGTGTTCTACGGCGACAAGTCCAATTGGTGGGCCGCCTACGCCCTGTGGGTCTTCACCCTGTACGGCCACCCGGACACGCGGCTGATGGACGGCGGCCGGGACAAGTGGCTCGCCGAGGGCCGGGAGACCACCCGCGAGGTCCCCGAGGTCACGCCCGTGGAGTACCCGGTGACCCCGCGCGACGACAGCACCGAGCGGGCCTCCCGGGACGAGGTGCTCCAGCACCTCGGCAAGCCGCTGGTGGACGTCCGCTCCCCCCTGGAGTACACGGGCGAGACCACCCACATGGAGGGCTACCCGCAGGAGGGCACCCTGCGCGGGGGGCACATCCCCACCGCCGCCTCCGTGCCGTGGGCCCGCGCCGCCAACGAGGACGGCACGTTCAGGTCGCGCGAGGAGCTCGAGCGGATCTACCGCGACGAGGCGGGCCTCGGGACCTCCGACGACGTCGTGGCCTACTGCCGCATCGGCGAGCGGTCCTCCCACACCTGGTTCGTGCTGCGCCACCTGCTCGGCTACGAGAAGGTCCGCAACTACGACGGCTCCTGGACCGAGTGGGGCAACTCGGTCCGCCTGCCGATCGCCGTGGGCGAGGAGCGGGGCGAGGCGCCGGCGTCGCGCTGAGCCCACCGCTGAATCCCGCACTCGCGGGGCCCCGGGGAACTAGGCTGGGGGTGCGGCGCAGGCCGCGCCCCCAGCCGTCCGTCCGGAAGGATCCCCGCCCCATGACCACCACCGAACTCCCCGAGAAGCTCCAGGGCATCATCGAGGACTTCCAGTCGGTGCCGGACCCGGAGCGACTGGAACTGCTGCTCGAGTTCTCCGAGGAGCTGCCGGCCCTGCCCGAGCGCTATGCCGGGCACGAGGACGAGATGGAGCAGGTCATCGAGTGCCAGTCCCCCCTGTTCCTGGCCATCGAGCTCGAGGACCCGGCGGACGGTGCGGGCCTGGGGGGCGACGGCGGCTCCCCCGCCCCCGCGGGCTCCCCCACGCCGGACTCGGTGGTGCGGATCTTCGTCTCCGCCCCGCCGGAGGCACCGACCTCGCGCGGCTTCGCCTCGGTGCTGGCCCAGGGCCTCGACGGGCTGCCCGCCGGGCAGGTGCTCGGGGTCCCCGAGGACATCTCCTCCCGGCTGGGCCTGCAGAAGGCCCTGACCCCGCTGCGCCTGCGCGGGATGTCGGCCATGCTGGGCCGGATCAAGCGGAACATCGCCGACCAGCTCGCGGGGTGACCCCGGTGCGGGCGACGCCGGCCCTGGCCGTCCTCGAGCGGGCCGGCGTCGAGCACGAGGTGCTGGGCTTCGACCGGTCCGGCTCCGCGTCCGGGCCCGGACGCGCGGGGGCACCCTCGCGTCCGTCCTACGGGGCGGAGGCCGCCGAGCGCCTCGGCCTGGATCCGGCGCTCGTGTTCAAGACCCTCATGGTGCAGTGCCCGGACGCGTCCCTGGCCGCCGCCGTCGTCCCGGTCTCCGGCTCGCTGGACCTGCGCGCCACCGCCGCGGCCCTCGGCGTCAAGCGGGTCGGCCTGGCCGATCCGGCCGCGGCCGAGCGGCGCACCGGCTACGTGGTGGGCGGCATCTCCCCGCTCGGACAGCGCCGGCCGGCGCGCACGGTGCTCGACGCCTCCGCGCTCGGCCACCCGCGGGTGTACGTGTCCGCGGGCCAGCGGGGCCTGGACGTGGGCCTGGCCCCCGCCGACCTCGCGGCGCTGACGGGGGCGGTCGTCGCGCCGATCGCCGCGGCGGGCCCGCCCCGCTGAGGCGCCGGTCAGTCCAGGGCGGACGCCCCGCCGGTGGTGGCCGTGAGGGACTCGGCGATGGCGTTCTCCGTGGCCTGGAGCGCCTCGGCCACCGAGGACTGCGTGGCCGGGCTGCCCACGGGGGTGAGGGCGGCGGCGCGGGCGTGGTGCTTGTCCGCGTCCGGGAACAGCCGGTGGAGCAGCCGCGTGCTGCGCATGAGCGAGATGAGCGGCCACGTCAGCTCGTCGGCCGGCCGGCGGCCCTGCAACACGTCCGCCAGGGCGTCCTTGAGCTCCTGCTCGACGTGCACGTCCCGCTCGATGTACCGCGTGCGGTGGAAGACCCACAGCACGATGCTCTCGTCCTCCTCCAGGATCCCGCGCTTGACGAGGGCCGCGGCCACGGCGTCCCGCAGGGACTGGCGCGAGAAGCGGTTGATCCACTGCTCGGCGTCCCGGTGCCGGGTGAAGGCGCGGATGATGTCCCAGACCTGCTCGAGCGGCCACTCCAGGTCGGTGGTCCCGGCCCACCGCGGCGGCGCGGGGTCGGCGGCGAACACCGGGCCCGGCTGCTCGATCGTGCGCACGGTGGTCCGGGTGACCTCGAGGCGGCCGCGCCGGGCGAGGTCCGCGAGGGCCGCCCCGGCCAGGCCGAGGCCGACGGTCGGCCCGTCGAGCAGCAGCCTGCCGCGTTCGTCGTCGAGGCACAGGAGCAGGAAGTACTCCGGCAGGTTCAGGGGACGGTCGACGACAGGCTCAGGGCTGTCCGGGATGGCCTCGCTCATGCCCCCATTGTGCCGCACCGGACCGTGACTGGCGCCGTACGGCGGCCACCCGCTGGCCCACCGTGACCAGCGAGGCCGCCGCGAGCAGGAACAGCACCACGGTCAGGGCCCAGGGCGTAAGCCCGAGGCCCGTGAGCCCGGCGAACACGAGGGTCACGATGAGCCGCTCGGCGCGCTCGGCGATCCCGGTGTTGGCCTCGAAGCCGAGCGACTCCGCCTTGGCCCGGGCGTAGGACACGAGCATGCCGAGGACCAGGCTCGAGGCCGCGCCCACCCCGGCGAGCGGGAGGTCGCCGGGGCCGAAGAACCAGAGCATGAGCCCCAGGAACACGGCCGCGTCCTGCACCCGGTCCAGGGTCGAGTCGAGGAACGCGCCCCACGCCCCGGCGCGGCCGGCCAACCGGGCCATCACGCCGTCCAGCACGTCCGAGAAGACGAACAGGGTGATCACCACCGTGCCCCAGAACAGCTCGCCGAGGGGGTAGAGCACGAGCGCGCCGAGCACCACGCCGACCGTCCCGGTCACCGTCACCGCGTCCGGGGTGACGCCCCGGGCCAGCAGGAACCGCGCGAGCGGGGTGAAGGCCTCGGTGGACAGGGCGCGCGCGTGCCGGTTGAGCATCACTCCCGGGTCCCCGGTCCCGGCCCGTCCGGCGCAGCGGCGGGCTGGCGCGACTGGTGCGCGGCGAACTCGGCCTCCGCGTCCGCCCAGGCCCCGGCCACCGCGGAGCGCACCGTGTCCAGGGTGACCGTGATGTTCTTGGTCTGGGCGATGATCGGCAGGAAGTTCCCGTCCCCGCCCCAGCGGGGCACGATGTGCTGGTGCAGGTGCGCGGCGATGCCCGCTCCCCCGGTCATCCCCTGGTTCATGCCCAGGTTGAACCCGGTGGCGCTGGAGGTGCGGCGCAGGGCGGTCATGGCCACCTGCGCCAGGCGCGCCAGCTCCGCCGTCTCCTCCACCGTCAGGTCGGTGTAGTCGGGCACGTGGCGGTACGGGCAGACGAGCAGGTGCCCGGCGTTGTACGGGTAGAGGTTGCACAGCACGTAGGCCGTGGTCCCGCGGGCGACGATCAGCGACTCCTCGTCGCTGCGCGCCGGGGCGGCGCAGAACGGGCAGGTCGACTCGTCGGTGACCTGCTCCTGGCCCTTGCTGACGTAGGCCATCCGGTGCGGGTTCCACAGGCGCCCGAAGCCGTCCGGCGTCCCGGCGAGCTGGAAGCCGTCGGTGACGGAGCCGTCGTCGGGCCCCTCGTGCGGGCCGCCCGGGGATCCCGGGCCCGGCCCGCCCTGCTGCCCCGGCGCGCCGGTCACTGCGTCTCCCGGTTCCTCACGGCGCCCACGATCCGCTCGATGGCCTCGTCCACGGGCACGCCGTTGTCCTGGCTGCCGTCGCGGAAGCGGAAGGAGACCGCCCCGGCCTCGGCGTCCTCGCCACCGGCGATGAGCACGAACGGCACCTTCTCCTTCGAGGCGGTGCGGATCTTCTTCGGGAACCGGTCCGAGCCGTCGTCGAGCCGCGCCCGGATGCCCGCGGCCCGCAGCTTCCCGACGACGTCCGCCAGGTAGTCGTTGAAGGCCTCGGCCACCGGGATGGCCACGACCTGCTCCGGCGCGAGCCACGCGGGGAAGGCGCCGGCGTAGTGCTCGGTGAGCACGCCCAGGAACCGCTCGATCGAGCCGAACAGCGCGCGGTGGATCATCACCGGGCGCTGGCGCGTGCCGTCGGCGGCCTGGTACTCGAGGTCGAAGCGCTCGGGCAGGTTGAAGTCGAGCTGGATCGTGGACATCTGCCACGTCCGGCCGATCGCGTCCTTGGCCTGCACCGAGATCTTCGGGCCGTAGAAGGCGGCGCCGCCCGGGTCCGGCACAAGGTCCAGCCCCGAGGCGGTGGCGACCTCCTCGAGGGTGCGGGTGGCCTCCTCCCACGCGGCGTCGTCGCCGACGAACTTCTCCGGGTCCTTCGTGGAGAGCTCGAGGTAGAAGTCGTTCAGGCCGTAGTCCTTGAGCAGGTCCAGGACGAAGGTGAGCGTGGTGGTCAGCTCGTCCTTCATCTGCTCGCGGGTGCAGTAGATGTGGGCGTCGTCCTGGGTCATGCCGCGCACGCGGGTCAGGCCGTGGACCACGCCCGACTTCTCGTAGCGGTACACCGCCCCGAACTCGAACAGGCGCAGCGGCAGTTCGCGGTAGGACCGGCCGCGCGAGGCGAAGATCAGGTTGTGCATGGGGCAGTTCATCGGCTTGAGGTAGTAGTTCTGCCCCTGCCGCGTGACCTCCCCGGTGACGGGGTCGCGCTGCTCGTCGATGTGCATGGGCGGGAACATCCCGTCCGCGTACCAGTCCAGGTGTCCGGAGACCTCGTAGAGGTGCTGCTTGGTGATGTGCGGGGTGTAGACGAACTCGTAGCCGGCCTCGGTGTGGCGGCGGCGGGAGTAGTCCTCCATCTCCTTGCGGATGATGCCGCCGCGCGGGTGGAAGACCGGCAGCCCGGAGCCCAGCTCGTCCGGGAACGAGAACAGGTCCAGCTCGGCGCCGAGCTTGCGGTGGTCGCGGCGCTCGGCCTCGGCCAGCCGCTCCTGGTAGGCCTTCAGGTCATCCTTGGTGGGCCAGGCGGTGCCGTAGATGCGCTGGAGCTGCTTGTTCTTCTCGTTGCCGAGCCAGTACGCGGCGGCCGAGCGGGTCAGCGCGAAGGCGTTGGAGATGAGCTTGGTGTTCGGCAGGTGCGGGCCGCGGCACAGGTCGCACCAGACGGTCTCGCCGGACTTGCGGTCGACGTTGTCGTAGATGGTGATCTCGCCGGCGCCCACCTCGATGTTGGCGCCCTCGCCCACGGTGTCCGCGTCATCCTGCTTGCCCAGCAGCTCGAGCTTATACGGCTCGTCGGCCATCGCCTCGCGGGCCTCGTCCTCGGTGACGACCCGGCGCGCGAAGGACTGGTTCGCGTTGACGATCTTCTGCATGAGCTTCTCGATCGCCTTGAGGTCCTCCGGCGTGAAGGGCTCGTCGACGTCGAAGTCGAAGTAGAAGCCGTCCGTGATGTAGGGGCCGATGCCGAGCTTGGCCCCCGGGCGCAGCTGCTGCACGGCCTGCGCCATGACATGGGCGGTGGAGTGGCGCAGGACGTCCAGCCCGTCCTGCTCCGAGATGTCCACGCCCACGACGTCCGCGCCCGCCGGCACCGTCCGGCTGAGGTCCTGCAGCTCGCCGTCCACGCGCATCACGACGATGGTCCGCTGCTCGGCGAACAGCTCCGTGCCGGTGGTGCCCGAGGTCACCTCCCGCGGTTCCGCGTCGACGGTGATGGTGATCTGCTCGCTCTGTGGCGCCTCGGACACGGGCCATTCCTCCTTGGTTGGGGCTTCACGGCTGGTGGCATACGGGGGCCACCGCCAGCCACCGGTCATTCTAGGGCAGGGCCGCAGGTCGGGCCGCCGGTGCCCGTCACGGGCGGGCGCCGGCCGGGAGTAGGCGGCGGGGCGGTGGCGAGGAGGCGGCTAGGAGGCGGCTAGGAGTCCACGGGGCGGCGGTGCGCCCCGCACCACCACCCCCACCGCGAGCGCGGGGGCGAGCGCATCCGGCGGCCGACGGGGCCGGGCCGGGACGCCAGTACCCGTTGCGCCGCGGCACCTGGCACGGGTCCTGGTAGGCGGCGGCGATGAACCACGGCACGCCGTGGCGCATCGAGATCCCCCACGAGCCGGCGTGGACGGCATGGTGGTGGTGCGAACAGGGCAGGACGCCGTTGTCCACGGACGTGGGGCCTCCGTGCTCCCCGTGCTCGACGTGGTGCGCCTCGCACCACGGAGCGGGGATGGTGCATCCGGGGGCGGCGCAGCCGCCGTCGCGGGCGACGAGGGCGCGCCGGAGGGTGCGGGTGAGCAGCCGGCGCGACCGGCCGACGTCGAGCACCTCGCCCTCGCCGCCCAGCACCACGGGGACCAGGTCGGCGTCCCCAGCCCCGGACCCCTGCCACGACGGGCCGCCGGGGATGGCGCCGGGCGTCGGCATGCCGGCCGCCCCCTCTCCGCGGCGGGGGTTCGAGGCCGTGGACACGATGGTCTTGAGGATCTCGTGCTGGCCGTCGGTCGCCATGAGGGACCAGCGGTGCAACCCGGCTGAGCGGCCCTTGTAGAACAACCCCTGGGCGGCCTGTGGCCGCCCGTCGGTCGGTTCCGCACCGTCGGGTCCACGACCGCCCCGAAGCGTGCCCGCCAGTGACCGCAGACCGTGCGCAGGTGTCCGGGTCGCACTCGCGGGCGGACGCCACCAGCAACCGCTCGCCCTCGCGGAGCATCTCGTCCACGGTCCCGGGCGCCGCGGGGAACCGGTAGGGCCACCGGGGTCTGCTCGTAGGCCTCGTCGACGAGATCTCCTCGACCTCGTCGACGTAGAGCCCCCACTCGTCAGCGGCGGCGGGGCTGGGCTGCCTTGGGAAGGCGGGCACGTGGACCACGAGGTCTGGTGTCGTCACCCGTCCGCACGGCTCGGCCAGGAGGACACGGCAGGCCTCGACGAGGTCGGCGGTATCCCCGGAGGACACGTCGTCCGGCACTGCGAGCGCCATGGCCCTCCCCTCCCCTGCTCGTCCGTTCGGCACCTGCCGTCCTGGTCCGGCGCCTGCGCCGATCCCGAATGACCTAGTACACATATTCGAACACGGACCGGGGACGCCCACGGAGGCTCCCTTCCCCTGGGGGAGCAGATCGAGGCGGCGGCCCGGTGTGGAGGAGCCACCGCGGGCGCAGGGCCGGTGGACGGAGCCGGAGGCGGAGCCAAGGGACGGAGCGCCCGGCATCCCTAGTGGCCCGCGGAGGGGTACGCCTACGCTGGGCCTCGCCGCGTGGCGGAGCCCGTCCCCGCCCGGGCAGGCCGGCGGCCTCGCGGTAGAGCCGGTCCAGCCGGGCAGACCCGCGCGGCACGCCCGTCCATCCCGCAGGCCGGCGCGATCGCCCCCCCCCCCCCCCCACACACACACGGCACCGCACGACGCCAGTCCCCTCGTCCCCCTCCTCCCGTCAGGATCCCGCCATGACCGCCCCTCGCCCGCCCCGTCCTCCCCGCGTCCGCGTGCACAACTTCGCGGTCTCCCTCGACGGGGTGGGCGCCGGCCGGAACCAGACCCTCGAGCGGCCGTTCGGTGACCCGGACCCCAGCCTGCTCATGTCCTGGGCCGGGGCGACGGACAGCTGGCCGAACCGCACCGAGCCGGGAGGCAGCCGCGGCCTCGACGACCACATCGTGCGGGACTTCACGCACAACATCGGTGCCGAGATCATGGGGCGGAACAAGTTCGGCCCCGTCCGCGGCCCCTGGCCGGACGAGGACTGGAAGGGCTGGTGGGGCGACGACCCGCCGTTCCGCACCCCGGTGTTCGTGCTGACGCACCACCCGCGCCCCTCGTTCTCGCTCAGCGACACCACGTTCCACTTCCTCGACGCCGCCCCGCGGGACGCGCTCGCGGTGGCCCTGGAGGCCGCCGGCGGGAAGGACGTGCGCATCGGCGGCGGCGTGTCCACGGTGCGTCAGTTCCTGGACGCCGACCTCATCGACGAGATGCACGTCGCCGTCGCCCCGCACCAGTTCGGCGACGGCCTGCGGCTGTGGGACTCGCCCACGGAGCTGGAGGACCGGTTCCGGCACGAGAGCGTCCCCAGCCCGAGCGGCGTGGTGCACCACTTCTTCTGGCGCTAGGCGCCCGCGGTCGGGCAGGGTCGGGGTCGGGCAGGGGACCGCTCAGTCCTCCGGCGTCGGCAACAGCTCCCACGTGTCCGGGTGCGGCACCGGCACGGGCCGGTGCCGGTCCCGATCGCCTGGGCGATCGTCCCGGCGATCGTCCCGCCGGACGCGGGGCACCGGGGCCATGCCGTTCCCGTCCCGGCCGCTCCCCGGACCGGGGCTCCCCCTCCGGTCGCCCCCGGTCGCCGAGCTCTCCGGCGGGAGCCCGACGGCGCCGCGCACCTTCACCGGCCAGTCGCCGGTGTCGTGGTGGGGGACGTCGGCCGGCCCCCGGGAGGGGGCACCGCCACCGGCCCCACCGCCACCCCCGGACCCTCCCGCCCTGCCGGCCCAGGCCGATGCGCGGTCACGCCGCAGCCAGGCCCGCCACTGCTCGCGGCTGTCGTCCAGGTAGTCGGGGTCCGGCAGCGTCTCGGGACGGTGCAGGTCCCACGCCCGGACGGCCTGCAGGCTGATCGCCCGGGGGCCGGTCCGGCGCGTGGTGCCCTCGATCAGCAGGAGCCGGGCGGAGAAGAGCATCTCCCCCGTCTCGTGCTGGGCCTCCGTGAAGAACGAGGCGTCCACGCACCCCGTGCCGTCGTCCACGGAGATGAAGACCACGCGCTTGCCGCTGCGCATGGGCGGCGTCTGCGTGGCCACGCGCACCCCGGCGACCAGGACCCGTGACTGCGAGCGCAGGCGCAGCAGGTCCTCCGCCGCCGTCACCCCGAGCGCGTCCAGGTAGGGCCGGTGCGACTCCATCAGGTGGGCGGTGGTGTCCATCGCCGTCAGGTCCAGCTCGGTGCGCACCCGCTGGTCCCGGCTCGGGGCGGGGAACATCGGCACGATCGCCGCGGCCTCCGTGTCCGGCAGGTCCAGGGACAGCTGGCCCTCGACCTGCCGTCGCGCGGCGGTGCGCCGGCGTCCGGTGGGGGTCTCGCCCAGGACCCCCGCCGAGCCGCCGGCGTGCTGCAGCTCGAGGTGGTGCACCAGGTCGGTCCGCGAGGCCCCGCCCGGGGGCAGCAGGCAGTCGAGCGCCCCGAGCTGGGCCAGCCGCTCGAGGTTGCGGCGGGTGGGCCGGGCGCGGTCGCGCACGTCGGCCAGCGAGGCGTACGGCTGCCCCGCCACGATCCGCCGCACCTCCGCCTCGCTCAGCCCGGACATGGCGGTCAGCGCCAGCCGGATCCCCCACCGGCCGGGGGGACGGTCGCCCCCGCCGGCCTCGGGACGTTCGGGGGCCCAGCGGGTGCCGGGCACCTCGGGATGCGCCGGCACCCACTCCATCCGGAAGTGCTCGGTGGAGGCGTTGACGTCCACGGGCAGCACCGGGATGCCCATCCGGCGGGCCTCGGCGATCATCAGCCGGCGCGGGTACATGCCGGGATCGTGCTCCAGGACCCCGGCCAGGAACGCCTCGGGGTGGTGGGTCTTGAGCCAGGCCGAGTGGTAGGTGGGCACGGCGAAGGCGGCGCCGTGGGCCTTGCAGAAGCCGAAGGAGCCGAAGGCGTGCAGGGTGCCCCAGACCTCGTCGATGACCTCCAGCGGGTACCCCCGCTCCAGCGCCGCGGCCCGGAAGCAGGCCTCCACCGCCTGCTCCTGGGGTCCGCCGATCTGCCGGCGGAACTCGTCGGCCCTCGCCAGCCCGCAGCCGGTCATCACGTCCAGCGTCCGCAGCACCTGCTCGTGGAAGACGGTGACCCCGTGGGTCTCGGCCAGCACCGGCTCCAGGTCCGGGTGCGGGTAGCGGGCCCGCGCGAAGCCGTGCCGCTGCTCGAGGAAGGGCCGGACCATGTCCGACTGCATGGGCCCGGGCCGGAACAGGGAGATGTCGATGATCAGGTCGTTGAACTCGACCGGGGCCAGCTTCCCGATCAGCTCCCGCTGCCCGGGCGACTCGATCTGGAACACGCCCAGGGTGTGGGTGGTGCGGATCATCCCGAAGGTGGCGTCGTCGTCCAGCGGCACCTCCTCCAGGTCCACCCGCCGGCCGGTGGTGCGCTCGATCTCCTCCAGGGTGTAGGCGATGGTGGACTGCATGCGCACCCCGAGCACGTCCAGCTTGAGCATGCCCATCGGGTCCATGTCGTGCTTGTCGAACTGGCTCATCGGCAGCCCGATCCCCGAGGGCTGCACGGGGGTGCGGTCCAGCAGGGTCGCGTCCCCCAGGATCACCCCGCACGGGTGCATGGCGATGTGCCGGGGCAGGCGGTCCAGCCGCTCGGTGAGGTCCACCAGCAGGTCGAGCTGCTGCTGGCCGGCGGCGCGGCCGGACTCGATCCGCTCGGCGAACCCGCGCAGCTCCGGCATCCGCTCCAGGGCCTCCCGGAAGCTGGAGGCGGAGAACCGCCACAGCTGCTTGGCGATCCCGTCCACCTGCTCCGGCTCCATCCCCAGCGCCATCCCGGCGTCCCGGACCGCCCCGCGCGCGCGGTAGCCGTTCTGCATGCTCATCAGGGTGGTGCGCTCGGCGCCGAACCGGGCGAAGACCGCCTCGTAGACGTCGTGCCGGCGGGCGGACTCCACGTCCACGTCGATGTCCGGCAGGGTGGAGCGGTCGTGCGAGAGGAACCGCTCGAAGACCAGGTCGTGCCGCATCGGGTCCACGTTCGAGATCCGCAGCAGGTGGTTGACCAGGGACGAGGCCCCCGAGCCGCGCGCCGAGACCCGGACCCCCATCCCCTCGATCATCCGCACGACCTCCGCCACGGTGAGGAAGTAGCTGGCGAAGCCGAGCCGGGTGATGATCCCCAGCTCGTGCTCCAGCCGGTGCTCCAGCTCCCGGCCGGCCCGCGAGGACGAGAACCGGCCGCCCCGGCAGAGGTCCGGGAAGCGGGCGCCGGCCCCGGCGAGGGCACGCTCGCGCAGGACGGCGACCGGGTCCCCCTCGATCCCGATCACCGAGGCCTCGGGCACCGTGGGCCGGCCCCAGCCCAGGTCCGGGCCGGGGTCCAGCCGGCACGCCTCGGCCAGGGCGTGGGTGGCCCCGAGCAGCGCCCGTGCCCCCTCGGCGCCGGTCCCGGCCTCGCGGCAGACCTCGCGGGCGACCTGGTGCAGCGGGCCGGACGGCTTCAGCCAGCCCTGGCCGTTGGGCTGCAGGTCGGTGACGGCCTCCAGGGAGCTCAGCGCCCGGACGGCGTCGAGCACGTCCGCGGTGGCGGCCCCGTCCGGGGTGGCGTAGCGCACCGCGTTGGTCAGCACCGCCGGCACGCGGACGTCCCCGGCGGCCCGGAGCATCCGCACGGCGTGCGCGGCGGAGAGCCGCTCCCCGGGCGGGGAGAGGTGGCAGACCACCTCCACCCGCAGCGACCCGGCGGGCAGGGCCGCCCTCCAGCGGCGCAGCAGGGCGCGGCCGGCGGTGTACTTGCGCGCGGCCATCAGGCGCCCGACGTCGGAGCCCGGTCCCAGCAGCACGAACAGTTCCGGCGCGGCGCCGTGGTGGGACCCGGCGGCGCAGGCCGCCAGCTCGGCCATCGTGACGTACGGGGTGCCCCCGGCGGAGCCGCCCGTGGTGTGGGCGTGGGCCGCCGAGACCAGCCGGACCAGGGCCCGGTAGCCGCTGCCGCCGCACCCGCCGCGGGCGAGCACGACGATGCGGCCGGCACGCGCGCCGGGACCGCCGGGCGCCGGAGGGAGGCCGGGGACCGCGGGAGCGCCCGGGGCCGGGGGGCCGGCCGGACCGGGCCGGCCGGCGTCGGCAGGTCCCCACCGCACCGCCAGGTCCACCCCGGCCACCGGGGCCAGGCCGTGCTCCAGGCAGGCGCCGACGTGCTTGGCGGTGCCGTACAGCCCGTCCCGGTCGGTGCAGGCCAGGACCTCGGCACCGTCCGCGGCCGCGGCGGCGGCCAGCTCCGCCGGCCAGGACACCCCGTGGTGGGCGCTGAAGGCGCTGGCCACGTGCAGGTGCGGGAAGCCCGCACCCATCAGGCGCTCTCCCGCAGCCGCACACCGGCGCCGTCGTGGATCCGGACGAGGCGCCAGCGGCCCGAGTCCAGGTGGTGGGAGACGTCCAGGGTGAGCAGGGGCGCGTTGCGGGCCCGCTCGAGGCGGACCTGGACGCGCCAGACCTCGTGGTCCACCAGCCCGGCGCCCCGGCCCCGCTCGGCCCGGCGCTCCTCGGTCCACCAGCGGCGCCGCTCGTACCAGCGCACCGGATCGGCCGCCAGGACGTACGTCCGCCCGTTCCATTCCAGGCGCCGGGGCACCCCTGCGGTGGTGCACTCGACCCTGACCGATTGCGTGAAGATTCCCATGGGACCTGGTTCCTGCCCTGTTCTCGTCGTGCCTTCTCGTGCCGTGGGGTCACCACCGGCGTGGGCCGGCGGTGCGTCCGGGTGCCCCGGGGCTCCGGGACCGGCCGTCTGGGAAGGAACGGTCGGTCCGGGGCCGGGACGGCCGGACTGGCGGTAGGAGGTAGACGGCCTGGGGGAAGGCGGGCCGTACTCCACCATGGTATTAGAACTCATGTTCTAGTACCAAGGGGGAGGCTACGGACCGCGCCTGACACGATAAGAGCGCAGGTCACGGCCCCCTCGGCGGCGGGGCGGGCCGCAGGGCGGGCCGCGGGGCAGGGGGGGGACCAGGGGACGCGGGAGGCCGGCGCCGCCCCACGCACGAGGCCGCGGCCCCGTGGGGGCCGCGGCCTCGGATCGGCCCGGGGGTCAGCGCCCCCGGGCCGGGGTCGTCACCGGGAGGACGGAGCCCCCGGGACGGCCGGCGTCACCAGGACGGCAGGGCGGGCAGCGGACCGTCGGCCTCCACGTTCTCGGCCTCGCCGCGGGCCAGCCAGGCCAGTAGGCCCTCCCGGTCCGACTCCACGCGCAGGGCGCCGTCCCCGACGACCCACTCGTCGCGCTCCTCGGTCACGAGCGTCATCCCCGGGGCTCCCTTGGCCCGCATGGTCCGCACGGCCGCCTCGACCGCGTTGAGCAGCGAGTCCGGGTCCGCCTCCTCGATGGTCCAGGCGGTGTCCAGGTCGTGGTGGTGCACCACGACCTCGGCGATCCGCAGGGCGACGATGGAGGTCACCGGGATCTCCTTGCCGTGCAGGTCCACCGACTCGACCGCCAGGTCCCCGCTCAGCCGCTCGGACTGGGCCGCGAAGTACTCGCCGGCCTCGCGCAGCCGCGCCACGAGCTCCTCGCGCGGCAGGGCGGCCAGCTCGTCGATCTCCGCGTCCCGGGCCTCCCGGGAGGGGTACGGCTGCTGCTCCTCGCCGGTCGTGGCCCAGTCGATGAGCCGCACGAGGGCCCGGCCGTTGGAGGCCAGGTGCGCCACGACGTGGGCCCGGCTCCACCCCTCGCACAGCGACGGGGCCCGGAGCTCCTCCTCCGACAGGGAGGCGACGGTGGCCTCGAGCATGGCGGTCTCCCGGCCGAGGCGGGACAGGTCGGAATGCAGTCGCGCAGGGTTGATCATGCACGCCACCCTATCCGTGGGACCGGTCACGGGCCACGACCCCCACCGGACCGTCCAGACGCATTCCGTCACCATCGAGAGCGTGGGGATCTCAACGATTCCGACCCCGGGCCGGCACCCCCCACCCCCCGGCGGATCACCGGGGAAAACCCTCATATGACGCCGCTCACATCTCTGGAACCGTAGTCGACAGTCCCGGGACGACTGCCGTCCCGCCACCGATCCGGCCACCCGGCCGTGACCCCGACCAGAGAGGAACCCCGGGAATGCCACAGGCTCATCACTCCGTCTCCCCGGACCCCGCCAAGGAGCGACGCACCGCCAACTGGGTCGCCGCCATCGTCTGCCTCGCGCTGCTGTTCGACGGCTACGACCTGACCGTGTACGGCACCGTGCTCTCCACCCTCATGGACGACCCCGGCCACATCGGCGCCGTGGACCCGGCCACCGCTGGCGCCCTGGGCTCCTACGCCCTGCTCGGGGTCCTCGTCGGCTCGCTGACCTGCGGCTTCCTGGGCGACCACTTCGGCCGCCGCCGCCTGGTCCTGGGCGGCATCGCCTGGTTCTCGATCGGCATGTTCCTCACCGCGCTGAGCACCTCCGTGATGATGTTCGGCCTGTTGCGCTTCCTGACCGGCCTGGGGCTCGGCGTGCTGCTGGCCACGGCCGGCGCGACGATCGCCGAGTTCGCCCCGGCCGGGCGCCGCAACTTCTACAACGCCGTCGTCTACTCGGGCATCCCGGCCGGCGGCGTCATCGCCGCCCTGCTCGGCATGGGCCTGCTCGAGCCGCTCGGCTGGCGCGGGCTGTTCCTCATCGGGGCCACCCCGATCCTGTTCCTGCTGCCCCTGGCCTGGTTCAAGCTGCCGGAGTCCCCGCGCTGGCTGCACTCGCGCGGCCGCGTCGAGGACGCCCGCCGGGTCAGCGAGCGCACCGGCGTCCCGCTCGTCGAGGAGGTCGTCGTCCAGCAGGCCGGCGCCGCCCCCGCCCGCCGCGGCTTCGCCGCGGCCTTCTCCCGCACCTTCTTCCTGCCCACGGTCCTGCTCGGCTTCATGTCCTTCTCCGGGCTGCTGCTGACCTACGGCCTGAACACCTGGCTGCCGCGCATCATGGAGGGCTACGGCTTCGACAAGAGCTACTCCCTGTCCTTCCTGCTGATCCTCAACGGCGGAGCCGTCCTCGGGGGGATCGTCGCCTCGATGGCCGCCGACCGCCTCGGCGCGCAGCGGCTCGTCGCCACCACCTTCGTGCTGGCCGCGATCACCCTCGTGCTGATGACCTTCCAGTTCCCCGCCCCGGTCCTGTTCCTCTACATCGCGATCGCCGGCGTGGGCACCCTGGGCACCCAGGTGTTGATCTACGGCTTCAGCTCGAACTACTACACCACCAACGCCCGCGCGGCCGGGGTGTCCTGGGTCGCCGGCTTCGGCCGGATCGGCGGCGTCCTCGGCCCGCTCGTGGGCGGCTGGCTCGCCGCGGCCGGCATCACCGGCGGCACCGCCTTCTACATCTTCGGCGGGGTCGCCCTCTTCGGCGCCCTCGTCACCATCCTGGTGCCCCGCCAGCGCCGGCTCGAGGCGGCCGAGGAGCGGGCCGAGGAGCTCGCCGCCGGCTCCTCCGGTGACCTCGCCGGCCCGGGCACCGGCCAGGGCGCACCCACCGTGGACACCGCGGGCACGCGGGCCTGAGGCCCTTCCCCGGTCCCGCACCGCGCGGGACCGGGGTCCCCCCACCACCGGGCGGGCCGGCGTCGACGACGCCGGCCCGCCCGTGGCATGTCCGGGGCCGCCCCCGACGGCGCGCGGGCCGGCAACGCGGTCCCGGGGAGCTCACTCCCCGCGGCGGTAGCGGGCGGCGAGCTCGCTGCGGGAGCGGATCCCGAGCTTCCGGTAGATCCGCGTCAGGTGGTACTGCACCGTCTTCTCGGCCAGGAACAGGGACCGGGCGGCCTCCTTGTTGGTGGCCCCGGCCGCCACGAGCTCGGCCACGGCCAGTTCCTGGGCGGTCAGCTCGCTCTCGGCCCGGCCGACGACGGCCAGCACCGGATCGGCGGGGTCCTCCACGCCGGAGGTGTCCATGCCGGTCGCCTTGAGCTCGCGGTCGCAGCGGTCCACGTAGGTCGTCGCGCCGAGGGCGTCGTACAGGTCCCGGGCGACCTGCAGCACGGAGGAGGCCAGGCGCCGCTTGCCCGCCCGGCGCATGCTCTGCCCGAAGGCGAAGCTGATGCGGGCGCGCAGGTAGGGCCGGTGCAGCCCGCGCAGGTGCAGCAGCGCCCGCTCGAAGTGCTCGCGGGCCGAGTCCGGGTCGCCCTGGGCGGCCACCAGCCGGCCGCGGGCCCACGCCAGCCGGGCCTCGTCGGTGGGGATCGCCCGTTCGCGCGGCACGGCCTCGAGGTCCCGCAGGAACGCGGCGGCCCGGTCGAGCCGGTTCGTCATGACGAGCGCGTTGACGTAGGTGTCCTGCCACGGCCAGAACGAGACGCGCTCGGGGGTCCAGGGGTCGATCTCGGTGAGCGGCTCGAGGGCCTCGAGCGCGCTCTCGTAGTCGGCCCGGGCCTCGTGGAAGCGGGCCCGCGCCAGGTGCGAGGGGACCTGCATGGCCGCGTAGGAGCCCGGGTGCACGGCGGCGCGCGAGACGTACTGCCGGGCCCGCGCCCAGTCCCCGCGCATGGACCACAGCTCGGCGGCGGTCCAGTACAGCAGCGGCCCCACGAGGGGCATGCGCGAGGCCTCCAGCCGGGACGAGGCCCGGGAGACCGTGATCGCGGCCGCGTCCCAGTCACCGAGGATCAGCTGGGTCCGGGCCAGCCACGCCTCGGCCCACAGCGAGATCCGCAGGGACCCCCCGCGCGGCTCGGTGGGGGTGGCGGCCTCGAAGTTGACGAGGGCGTGCTCCACGTCGTCGGCGCGCAGCGCGAGCCAGGCCGCGCCCATCTGCAGCCGCTGCTTCTGGGCCGTCTCCCCCGCGAGCCCGAGCGCCTCCTCGTAGGCCGCCTCGGCCTCGTGCAGGCGGCCCTGGGCGTAGAGGCCGAGCCCGTAGATCGCGGCCGACTCGACGTGCGCCGGCGCACCCGCCGGGGTGAGGGACATGGCCGTCTCCGCCCACCGGGTCATGGCCGGACCGTCCCAGGACGCCAGTCCGTGCAGCACGAGCCGCTGGGCCACCTGCGCCGCGGCCTCGGGGTCCGTGGCGGGATCGCTGGCCTCCCAGGCCTGGGTGAGCTGGGTCCGGGCGCTGTGGTTCTGGCCGGAGGCGGTGGAGAGGTAGCCGAGCACGGAGGAGCGCAGCGGCGAGGCGGGCATCGACTCGACGGCCGCGGTCCACACCTGCGCCTCGGCGATGCTGCCCGAGCCGACGAGCGCGTCCACGGCGCGCAGCACGCGGTCCCCGCGGTCGGTGCCGTCGGGCGAGAGCCGCGCGGCGGCGAACAGGGCGTTGGACACGTCGTGCCAGGCCCCGCGCCGGGCCTGGCGCCGGGCGAACTCCTCCAGTTCCCGGGCGAGGTCCTCGTCCGCGCCGAGCGTCGCCGCCACCCGGTGCGCCAGCCGCTGGCCCTCGTCCGCGACCACCTCGGCGGCCCGGCGGTGCAGGGCGAGCCGGCGGCTCGGCGGCACCAGGTCGTACACGGCCTCGGCGGCGCCGGGCTCCACGAAGTCCACCACCGACCGGGCCTCGTCGCTGCGCAGCCGCACGAGGCCCGCGCGGTGCGCCTCGTCGAGCGCCTGCATGACGGAGCCCACCCCGCTGACCCGGCCGGTCTCCTCCGGTCCGGCCTGGTCGCCCAGCACGGCCACGGCCTCGACGACGGCCGTCAGCTCCGGCGAACCGGCGGCCAGCAGGCCCGAGACCTGGGCGACCATCCGCGAGCTCGCCGGCAGCGACGGGAACCAGCTCTGCCACGTCTCGGGGGGCAGCTCGCCCAGCAGCTCCACGATCGGCTGGGGCCAGCCGCGGGTGTGCGCGACGAGCCGCTGGGCCGCCGTCGTGCCCAGGTCCAGCCCGAAGTCGCGCCGGGCGAGGTCCTGGACCTCGCCCGCGGTCAGCGGGTCCAGCTGCAGCCGGCCGGCCCGGTGGCCGTTGAGCGCGCCGAGCAGCCCGGCGGGCAGGCCCTGCGCGCCGGCGGAGTCCAGCGTCAGGACGAACAGCACGCGCTTGCCGCGCAGCCGGCGCAGCACGAAGACGAGGATCCGCAGGGTCTCCTCGTCGAGGTGGTGGACGTCGTCGATCGCGACGACGACGGTCGCCTTGGCCTGGAGGGCCTCCAGGTGCGTCATGAAGGTGGCCGCGTGCGCGGCCGCCTGGGCGGGGGTCAGCTCCGGCACGGGCGCGGAGGAGGGGACGGCGCCGGCGTCGTAGGCCTTGGCCGAGCGGATCGGCGCCGTCTGCATGAGCTGGGAGTAGCCGGCCAGCGCCAGCTGCCGCTCCCAGGGGTCGCCCACGGCGCTGAGCACGCGCACGCCGCGCAGCAGCTGGCGGCAGTGCTGCAGGAACACCTCGAGCACCGCGGTCTTGCCGGAGCCGGCGGGACCCGTCAGCACGACCGTGCGCACGTGGCCGCGGCGCACCTCGCGCAGCGTCTCCTCGAGGTGCGCGAAGACGGCGTCCCGGCCCACGAGCGGCTGCTCGTGGGCCGGGTCGCCGTCGAGGGCACCGGAGGACATGGCCGAGAGCCTATCCGAGTGCGTGGGCCACCAGCGCGGCCCGGCGACGACCACGGCGGTCAGCCCAGGTCGCCGCCCGCCACCGGCAGGACGCTCCCCGTGAGGTAGGAGGCCTCGCGCGAGGCCAGGAACACGATGGGCGCGGCCTGCTCGTCCAGGGTGCCGTAGCGCTTGACGAACGAGGAGTCCACGGTCTGGTCCACGATCGCCTGGTACCAGGCGCGCTCGGTCTCCGACTCCGCCTCCGGGCCCCGCTTGACCTTCCGCGGCGGCGCCTCGGTGCCGCCGGGGGCGGTGGCCACCACGCGGATGCCGCGCCCGGCCACCTCCATGGCCAGCGACTGGGTCAGGGCGTTGACCCCGCCCTTGGCCGCGGCGTAGGGCACCCGGTTCATGCCGCGGGTGGCCACCGAGGAGACGTTGACGATCACCCCGGAGCCCTGCTCCAGCATGGCGGGCAGCACGGCGCGGCAGGACCACAGCGTGGGGAACAGCGAACGGCGGATCTCCCGCTCGATCTTGTCCTCGTCGTACTCCTCGTAGGGCCGGGCCCAGATGGTCCCGCCGACGTTGTTGACCAGCACGTCGACCCGCCCGTGGGCGGCCAGGGCCGCCTCGACGGCCTCGACGGCACCGGCGAACGTCTCCAGGTCCGCGGTCACGGCGGTGGCCGAGCCCCCGGAACCGGACCGGCCGGCCTCGCGGTCGATCTCCTCGGCCACCTCCAGGACGAGCTCGGCGCGGTCCACGAGCACGACGGCGCCGCCCTCGGCCGCGATGCGCTCGGCCACCTTCCGGCCGATCCCCTGGGCCGAGCCGGTCACCACCGCGACCTGGCCGGCGAAGCGGCCCGGCGCGATGACGTCCCCGGCATACGGTGCCACCATCAGGCGACCCCCTCCTTGGCGTCGATCGCGGTGCTCATGGTGCCCTTGGCGTCGCGGGCGTGGTCCATGATGATCGCGCGCGCCCTCTCGCGGTCGCCCTGCTCGAAGGCGGTGACGACGTCCAGGTGGTCCTGGGCCACGCGGGAGAAGATCTCCGTGCCCTTCTCGAAGGTCGCGGCCATCTGGGCGTGGATGTCCAGGCGGCGGTAGGACTCGAGCAGGGTGGGGTTGCCGGAGATGGTGAAGAGGTACTCGTGGAACTCCTCGTTGGTGCGCACGTACTCCTCGGGGTCGCCGACCCGGTCGCCCTCGACGAACGCGACCGTGGCCTCCGCCAGGCGCCGGAACTGGGCGAGCTGCTCGTCGCTGAGCCGGCCCATCATCAGCTCGGTGATGGCCAGCTCCAGGCCCATGCGGGCGTCGAGGTGGGCGAAGCTGTCCTCCTTGCGGAAGTCCAGCCGGCCCGTCTCCAGGGAGGAGATCGCCTCGGCGGCGGTGATCGTGTCCCCCTCGGCCGCGACCTTCTCGGGCGAGGCGGGGGCGCCGGTCTCGGCGTCGCCGCCGGTGGTCTCCTTCGGGGCGAAGCGCTCGAAGTAGAGGTTGGCCGGCTCGATGCCCTCGGAGTCCAGCCACTTCGAGACGGCGTTGACCATCGGCGGCGGGCCGCACAGGTAGATGTCCACGTCGCCCTCGTTGACGTGGGTCGGCTCGATGACCTGGGTGACGTAGCCGGTGTGCGGGGCGGAGGTGCCCGGCTCGGAGGCGATGTAGTCCCACGTGAAGTTCGGCAGGCGGTCCTCGTAGGCGCGCAGCCAGTCCAGGCCCACGATGTCCGCCTCGCGGGTGACGCCGTAGACCAGGTGCACGGGGTACTCGGTGGGGCCCTCGCACAGCTTCTCGAGGATGGACAGCAGCGGGGCCAGGCCGGTGCCGCCGGCCAGCAGCAGCAGCGGGCGCTTGGGCTCGCGCAGGAAGAAGGAGCCGTAGGGGCCGGTGAACTCCACGGTGTCCCCCACCTGCGCGCGGTCGCGCAGGTACTCGGACATGGCGCCCTGCGGGGAGATGCGCACCATGAAGGAGGTCTCCTCCACGTCCGGGCCGGTGCTGAAGGAGTAGGAGCGCTCCGCGTCCGTGCCCGGCACCTTGATGTTGACGTACTGGCCCGGCAGGAAGGCGAGGTCCTCGCGGTTCTCCGGGGTCAGGGTGAAGGAGATCGTGGACTCGGAGTGCTTGTCCAGCTGGGTCAGCGTGGAGGTGAACGCGGCGGCCGAGGTCTTGGCGGACTCGGCGGTGGCCGGCACCTGGATGGTCATGTCCGACTCCGGGACGGCCTGGCAGGTGAGCAGGTAGCCCTTCTCCAGCTCCTCCTCGGTCAGGGCGTCGTCGATGAAGTCGCCCGGGTCGAACGTGCCGGAGTCGCAGAACGACTTGCACGTGCCGCACGCGCCGTCGCGGCAGTCGGCCGGGATGTTGATGCGCGCCTTGTAGGCGGCGTCCATGATGGTCTCGAAGTCGCCGACCTTGACGACCTTCGTCACGCCGTCCTCGAAGCTCAGGGCTACCTTGTGTCCCATGGGTCCTCCTTGGTCCGGGCCGCGTCCTCGCGGCCCGCTGAATCGGTGGTGGTGGCCGGCCGCGCTCCGGCGGCCGCCAGGGGTGGTCCGGGCGGGCCCGGCGGGCGGGCCGATAGGGGCCCGCCCGCCGCGGATCGTCCGTGCCCGGCGCGCGCCGGGCGGTCCCGGAGGACCTCAGATCATGTAGATGTCCACCACGTGGTGGATGTAGTCGTTCTTCAGCACGACCTTCTTGCTGCGGATGACCGGCTCGGCGCCCGAGAGGTCGATCGTGTAGAAGCTGGTGCCGAAGTAGGTGTCCGTGGACTGGTACCGGTAGTACAGGGTGAACCAGTTGAACCGGACCTTGACCTGGTCGCCGTCGCGCTCCAGCAGCTCCACGTCCGTGATGTTGTGCCCGGTGCGCGGGTCCGGCAGGGAGGTGGCGGAGGAGCGGTCGGTCTTGATGCGGAAGACGCGGTCCTCGATGCCGCCCCGGTTGTCGTAGTAGATCAGGGAGATCTCGGACTGCGGGTCCTCGGTCAGCTCGTCGTTGTCGTCCCACGCCGGCATCCAGAACTCGGAGTCGGGGTGGTAGCACTCGAGCCACTCGTCGAACTTCCGGTCGTCGAGCAGGCGGGCCTCCTTGTACAGGAAGGCGCGGACGGTCTCGAGCGTGACGAGGTCCTCGGTGGTCTTGACGGTGGGCACCGCGGTGGCAGTGGTGGTCATGGGAGCAGCTCCTCGCAGTTCGTGGTGGTCTCGGTCAGGCCAGGGCCGGCTCGGCGGTGCGGGGCTCGGCGGTCCCGGACCCGTCCGCGGCGGCCTCCTCGGCGGCCACGGCCTGCTCCATGACCCCGTGCCAGTACATGTGCTGGATCGGGTAGAGGCCCTCGTCCTCGGTGCGCACACCGGAGGCGATGACGTCGTTCATGCCCAGGGCGGCGGCCTGCTCGTCCGGGCCCTCGACCTGGTGGGTGGAGCCGCGGGACATGTCGTTCCACTGGGCGGTCTTGGCCCAGTAGGTCTTGTTGCAGGAGCGGAACTCCTCCAGGTCGTCCGGGGTGGCCATGCCGGTGGCGTTGAAGAAGTCCTCGTACTGGCGGATGCGCTTGGCGCGGTTCTCGGCCGACTCGCCCTTGGGGGCGATGCAGTAGATGGTCACCTCGGTCTGGTCCGCGGAGATCGGGCGGAAGTGACGGATCTGCGAGGAGAACTGGTCCATGATGTAGACGTTCGGGTAGAGGCACAGGTTGCGCGAGATGTTGATCATGAAGTTCGCCATCTCCTCCCCGTACTTCTCCACCAGCTCGTCACGGCGGTCCCACAGCGGACGGTCCTCGGGGTTGGTCCACTCCTGCCACAGCAGCAGGTGGCCGTGCGGGTAGGAGTAGAACCCGCCCTTGACCTTGCCCCACTTGCCGGCGTCCATGGCCTTGGTGGTGTTGGCGGAGTCGCCGGCGGTGCGGCGGGCGGTGGTGGCGGCGTAGTTCCAGTGCACCGAGGTCACGTGGTAGCCGTCCGCGCCGTTCTCGGCCTGGACCTTCCAGTTGCCGTCGTACGTGTAGGTGGAGGACCCGCGCAGGACCTCGAGGCCCTCGGGCGACTGGTCCACGATCGAGTCGATCACCTTGGTGGCGTCGCCCAGGTGCTCCTCGAGCGGCAGCACGTCCGCGTTGAGCGAGCCGAAGAGGAAGCCGCGGTAGGAGTCGAAGCGGGCGACCTTGGTCAGGTCGTGGGAGCCGTTGGTGTTGAAGCCCTCGGGGTAGCCGCCGTTGCGGCCGTCCTTGACCTTGAGCAGCTCACCGGAGTTCTTGAACGTCCAGCCGTGGAACGGGCAGGTGAAGGTGGTGCGGTTGTCGGTCTTGCGCCGGCACAGCATCGCGCCGCGGTGGGAGCAGGCGTTGACGATGCAGTTGAGCTTCTCCTCCTTGTCCCGGGTGATGACCACCGGGGTGCGGCCGATGTAGGTGGTGAAGTAGTCCCCGACGTTGGGGATCTGCGACTCGTGCGCCAGGTAGACCCAGTTGCCCTCGAAGATGTGCTTCATCTCGAGCTCGAAGATCTCCTCGTCGGTGAAGATCTCCCGCTTGGCCCGGATGATGCCCTTCTCACGGTCGTCGACCACGGCGTCGGTGAGGACTTCCCGGACGTGGGACAGGTTCTCGGTCATGGCGTTCTCCTTCTGGCAGTGACACCGCGCGCCGGGCCGGCGGGCCCGTGTTCCGGCACGGTGGCGGAAAGTACGCCTGCCAGTCTGCACAACGGTGACTGCGCTCACATCAGGGGAACCCCTAGGCCTGACCAAGGGTCTGATTCATATGCCTTTCCTATAGAGTCCCGCGGGGGGCCCTCTTGGAAATCACCACGTCATCGGGCCTATGCTGGCCCGCGGGACCGCGCCGTGTGGCCCGCGTCACGGACGCCGGGATCACTCGGTCCCCCGCCCCCGCCGGGCATCCGGGGCCACCCCGGGGGTCCCCCGGGTCGTGTCCCGTACGGGACCGGGATCCCGCCCCCGGCCCGACGCCGGCCCCACCGGTGCGCGGTCGAGCTCCCCCGGCCCCCCGGGCGGCGGACACCCACGACGGACGGAGGCGCCATGACCGATCGGCACCCGGCGTGCCCCGCGCCCCGAGACGCCACCGCCCCGCGGCCCGCCGTGCACGTCCGGTCATCGGCCGGGTCCGTCGCCGGCCGCCGGCCCGGAGCCCGACGCGCGGCCCCCCTGCGCCCCGGCGACCTCCGTGGCCGACGCGACCCGCAGGCCGTCGTGGTCGCGGCGCTCCAGCAGCCGGGACACGGCGTAGCCGATCACGATGCCCCAGAAGGCCGAGTGCAGGGTGAACAGGTCCAGGCCGGAGATCGTCACCACGAAGGTCACGAGGGCGCCGAGGGTGAAGGTCGTGGAGAAGGCGGTGACGAACGCCTGCAGCAGGGCCCGCAGCATCGCGATCCCGCCCAGGGCGAGCACGAACGCCTCGGGGGTGGCCAGCATGAACCGGACCAGTGCGGGGGCGAACAGGGCGCAGGCCAGGGACAGCACCGCGTAGACGAGGGCCGCGGTGTACTGCCGGTGACGCTGCCCCGAGGCGGTCAGCAGCGCGTTCGTGGGACCGGTGACGCACGCGGACACGGCCCCCACGGCGGCGTTGACGAGCGAGAAGACGCCCGAGGCCATTGCGAACGCGGTGATCGGCGGGCGGTGGCCCGCGGCCCGCAGCACCGCGATGCCCTGGCCGTTCTGCACGAAGAGCACCGTGATGGCCAGCGGCACCACGAGCTCGAGCTGCGCGGCCCAGGTGAACTCCGGGACGGTGAACACCGGGGCGGCCAGCACGGGACCCTCGCCCCGCAGGGCGAACCGCCCGCTGACGACCACCGCGACGACGCCCACCACGAGCGTGCCCAGCACCGGCGGCAGGACCCGCCCGAGGGCCGGCACCGCGGACAGCACGAGGTAGGCGATGACCATGGGCACGGCCACCGCGGGGTCGTCCCGGCTCGCGTCCACGATGTCCGTGCCGAAGCGCAGGAAGACCGCCGCCACCATGGCCATGATGATCGGCATGGGGATCGCGGACATGACGCGGCGGACCAGCCCGGTCATGCCCAGGGCCAGCACGAGCACGCCGCAGCCGAAGAACGCGCCGACCACCTCGGCGAAGGACAGGTGCTGCAGGGACGGACCGAGCAGCACCGTGCCCGGGATCGACCACGCGAAGCCCAGCGGCTGGCGGTAGACGAGGGACATGAGGAGCGTGGCCAGTCCCGCGGACAGGAAGATCCCGAATACCCACGAGGCGAGCTCGGCCTGGGCCAGCCCCCCGGCCGTCCCGACCGCGAGCGTCACGGCGATCGGCCCGGAGGCGGAGAACACCAGCCCGACCAGGCCGTTGGCGGCGTACTCGGGGCCGAGGTCGC
Source organism: Citricoccus sp. SGAir0253 (assembly GCF_005877055.1). Lineage (NCBI taxonomy): Bacteria > Bacillati > Actinomycetota > Actinomycetes > Micrococcales > Micrococcaceae > Citricoccus > Citricoccus sp. SGAir0253. The sequence goes on from NZ_CP039424.1 coordinate 1,883,102, forward strand.
GCCACGCGCGGCGCAGCCCCGCCGGCCGCGTTCCGGGACGCTCGAACAGCGGCTCGCGGCGCGGTGCCGCGGGCGCCGGTCGGTCCTCAGTGGCGGTCATCCCCGCTCCTCCCCGTCCTGCTTCTCGTGCTTCTCGTGCTTCTCGTGCCCATCGCCCCGGCGGGACCGGGCTCCAAGCGCGTCACCGGGCGACGCGGGCCACGCCAGTCCATCATGCGCCGGGACCCCGGCCCCGCCGCCAGGCGTGCCCAGCGCAACCTGGGTATGGCATGCCCAGGCTCCGCCGGCGGCGCGGGCGGCGCGGGCGGCGCGGGCGGCGCGGGCGGCGCGGGCGGCGCGGGCGGCGCGGGCGGCGCGGGCGGCGCGGGCGGCGCGGGCGGCGGGATCGGCACGGAGGGTGGGGACAGCAGGTCCACGACGGAAGGCGGCAGGACGATGAGCACGGCACCGGGAACGGCGGAACGGGCGGCGATGCGGGACGCGAGGGGCGAGGCGCGGGAGGCCGGCACCGCGGCGGCAAGGGGCGCGGGCCCGGGGACGGGCCCGGCCCGGGAGGCGGGCGCGGAGCTGGGAGGGTTCCTCCGGGCGCGCCGGGCCCTGGTGGACCCGCCCCGGCACGGTGGCGGCCGGCGTCGGGTCCCGGGGCTGCGCCGCGAGGAGGTCGCCGCCCTCGCGCAGGTCAGCACGGACTACTACACGCGGCTCGAGCAGGGGCGGCACCGCCGGCCCTCGGACGCGGTGCTCTCGGCGCTCGCCGAGGCGCTCGAGCTCGACGACCTCGCCACCCGGCACCTGTTCGACCTGGCCCGGGCCGTGCCCGTGTCCGCTCGGGGCTCGGCGCCGGAGCCGGTCCAACGCGTCCGGCCCTCCCTGCACCTGCTGCTCGACTCGTTCACGGAGCACCCGGCCTTCGTCCGCGGCCGGCGCACCGAGGTGCTGGCCATGAACCGCCTCGCCGCGAGCCTGCTGGCGGACCTGCCCGCGCGCCCCGCCCGCGAGCGCGCGCTCGTCCGATGGGCCTTCCTGGACCCCGAGGCCCGGCGGCGGTACGTGGACTGGGAGGCGGTGGCCTCCTCCATGGTGGGCACGCTGCGGCTCGACGCCGGCCGGCACCCGGGCGATCCGCTGCTGGAGCGCCTGGTGGACGAGCTCAGCGCGGGCAGCGCCGAGTTCCGGGCGTGGTGGGCGGACCACCGGGTGGCCGAGCGCCGGGACGGGACCAAGCGCCTCGTCCACCCGGTGGTGGGCCGGGTGGACGTGCGCTACGAGGCCCTGGACGTGACGGGGGTGGAGGACCAGACCCTGTTCGTCTACACGACGGAGCCCGGCAGCGACTCCCAGGCCGCCCTGCACCGGCTGGCCGGCCTGGTCGCCGCGGACGCGGGCCCCGTCGCGTCCCGGAGGGGGACTCAGGCGGAGACGTAGTCCGGGAAGGCGGCCGGCTGCGCGAGCGGCTTCTTCGCGGGGTCCATGTCGATGCCCAGGTCCTGGGCGAACACGGTGTGGCTGCCCGTGTAGACGCCCTCGGCGTTCTCGTCGAGGGTGAACACCCGCGCGCCGCGCAGGGTGTGGGTGTCCGCCGTGCCGTCGTTGAGCCCGTAGGTGCCGAAGCCGGTGCCCGGGCCGTAGCCGAGCTCGATCCCGAAGTAGTTGCCGATGAACGTGTTGATGTGGTCGTGGCCGCAGTACATGCCCCGGACGTCCCCGCGCTCGAGGGCGGCCGCGTACAGGCCCGAGTTCACCAGGCCGGTGTAGATGCCCTCGTTCTTGACGCCGGTGATCCCGTGGCGCTCCACGGCGGCGGCGTGGCCGGACTCGTCCGAGGTGAACTGCTGGCCGTACCACATGTGGTGGAACTCCCACACGGGGATGTGGAAGAACATCAGGGACGGGACCGTGCCGTGGCGCTCCTCGGTCTCCAGGGAGAGCCGCCGGTACCAGTCGACCTGCTCCGGGCGGATCCAGTCGTAGCCCATGAGCCCGTCGTGGCCCTGGCCGTCCAGGGTCTCCGGGGCGTAGCGGCCCGAGTCCAGCAGCCACAGGCCGAAGGCCGGTCGGTTGGCCTTCGAGGAGCGGATGAGCAGCTGGGCGTTGGACTCGCCGGGCACGTCCGCGCCGGCCTCGCCCACCGCGGGGTTGAGGTTGTGCTCGTACTGGCGCAGGAACTCCACGATCCTCGCCTCGACCATGGAGGTGCCGTTGTCCGCGACCGAGTCCTCGTCGTGGTTGCCGAAGGTGATGGCCCACGGGATGCCCCGGGACTCCATCGGCATGACCACGTTGTTGTAGGCCTGCTTGACCTCGCGGTCGGTGCGCGGGGAGCCGTTGATGACGTCACCGTTGATGACGACGAACCCGGGCTTCTCCTTCTCCAGCACGCCCTCCATCAGCTCGATGGTCCGGCGGTCGGTGAGCGGACCGTCCTGCGTGTCGTTGAACTGCACGACGGTGAACCTCCCGTCCCGGCCGAAGGACAGCGGCATCCCCCCGGGGGCGGCGGAGCGCCGGGCGGGGGCGGCGTGCGCGGCGGAGGGCAGGGCGGACAGCAGCCCGGCGGCGGCCAGGGCACCGCCGCCGGCGAGGATTCCGCGGCGGCCGACGGAGGGGGTGGTGGGGGTCATGGACAGGCTCCTCAGGATCGATGGCGCCCGCGTCGGCACGCGAGCCCAGCGATCGTAGGAGCGCCACGGGACGGGCAGGGGGCCACCGTCCTGCCGCCGGGGGTACTGCGGGTGTCCGGCCGGTGAACGCGGCCGAAGCCGGGCCTCAGACGAGCGTGTCCTGCTGGCCGGGACCGCACGCCGGGACGAGGAGCTCCGGGCCGTTGTTGCGCACGTTGCCGACCTCGGGGCCGACCTCGTCCAGGGTCCACCCGGAGGCGGTCCGGTACGCCTGCTCCCGCACCCGGTCCACGAGCTGGGCGGCGGCCTCGGCGGAGGGCAGCTTGACCGGCTCCAGCCACGCGTCCATCGTCCCGGCGTCCATCGGCAGCGGGAGCCGGTCGTGCAGGGCGTGCAGCCGCTCCAGGGTCTCGTCCCCGGTGCCCGCCTCGGGGGACGGGCCGGTGAGGATGCTGCAGCTGAGCAGCCACCGGCCGGGCTCGCCCTCCGGCACCGACTCGTCCTTCCACCACTCGTACAGGCCCGCGAAGAAGATCAGGGACCCGTCCGCCGGGTGCACGTAGAACGGCCGCTTGCGCGCGGCCTTCCCGTCCGGGCCCTTCTCCCCCGCGGCCGGCTTGAGCCACTCGTAGTACCCCTCGACCGGCACGGCGCAGCGGCGGGCGCGCACGGCCGCGCGGAAGGTGGGCTTCTCCGTCACGGTCTCGGACCGGGCGTTGAACGCGCGCGAGCCGGTCGAGGGGTCCTTGGCCCATGGCGGGACGAGCCCCCAGCGGGCCACGTGGACCTCCCGGCGCACCTCGCCGTTCCCGGGCTGCCCGGCCTCCCGGCCGTCGTCGTCCGCGGAGCCCGGCCCTCCCGACGCCGGCACGGCGCGTTCCAGCACCACGGCCACGTCCGCGGTGGGCGCCACGTTCCAGTTCGCGCGCAGGTCGAGTCCCTCCTCGGGCTCGACCGCCCCGGACTCGGCCACCAGGTCACCGATGGCCCGTGCCATCACATACCGTCCGCACATGGGACCAGTGTGCCGCACGGCCGGGCCGCCGGTGAGTCCCGGGCGACCGCCGCCGGGGCCTCAGGCGGAGCGGGCGCCCCCGGGCCCCCGGCCGGGAAGGAGGTCGGGGGCGGCGGGCCCGGGGACGGCGGCCGGGGGCGGCCACGACGCGGTGCACCGCACGCCCGCCTCGCGCAGCGCGGCGTCGGCCAGGATCATCCCCAGGTGGCTGAAGGCCTGCGGGTAGTTCCCGGCCAGCCGGGCCGTGACCGGGTCGTACTCCTCGGCCAGCAGCCCCAGCTCGCCGCCGTACCCGACGAGGCGGTGGAACAGGGCGTCGGCCTCCGCGGTGCGCCCCGTGCAGGCGTACTGGGAGACGAGCCAGAAGCCGCAGATGAGGAACGGGGACTCCGGGCCGTCCAGGCCGTCCACGGCGGAGTCGGTGCGGTACCGGCGCACCAGGCCGTGCTCGTCCACGAGCTCGTCCTCGATCCGCCGGACGGTGGCCAGCATGCGCGGGTCGTCCGCGGCCACCAGGCCCGTGTGGGGCAGGGCCAGCAGGGAGGCGTCGGCCTCGTCGCTGTCGTAGGCCTGGAGGAAGACGCCGCGGCGCCCGTCCACGCCGTGGTGCTCGATCTCGGCACGCAACCCGTCGCGGATCGCCCGCCACCGCGTCGCGTCCCCCTCCAACCCGTGGCGCTCCACGGCCCGGACGCCGCAGTCGAAGGCTGCCCACAGCATGGCCCGGCCGTGGGTGAAGTAGCGCCGGCGCCCGCGCATCTCCCAGATGCCGTGGTCCTTCTCGCCGAGCCGCTCGGCGGCGCGCCGCAGCAGGGTACGCTGCAGGCTCCAGGAGAAGGAGTCCTCCTCCACGCCGGCCTCCCGGAGCCTCTCGAGGGCGAGCATCGCCTCGCCCACGACGTCGGCCTGGTACTGCACCGTGGCGCCGTTGCCGATGCGCACCGGGCGGGAGGACGCGTACCCGGCCAGGTGCCCGAGCGTGCGCTCCCCCTCGATCCGCTCGCCGCCGATCCCGTAGAGCACCTGCAGGTCGTCGTAGTCGCCCGCGATCGCCCGCAGCAGCCAGTCCCGCCAGGTCCGGTCGGCCACGCCGTGGGCGATCATCGCCTCGATGGTCATGGCCGAGTCCCGCACCCACACGTACCGGTAGTCCCAGTTGCGCACCCCGCCGAAGGCCTCCGGCAGGGACGTGGTGGCGGCGGCCACGATCCCCCCGGTGTCCCGGTGGGTCAGGGCCCGGAGCACCAGCAGCGAGCGGCGGATCGGCTCGGTGTGCGCGGTGGACCGGATTCCCTCGGCCCACCCGCGCCACGCGCCCACGGTGGCGGCCAGGGCCGCGGGCACGTCCACGGCGGCCAGCGGCCGCTCCCAGGAGCGCATGCAGGTCAGCGACCAGGACAGCCGCTGGCCGGCGGTGAGGGAGAAGTCCCCGACGTGCCGGTCACCGTCGGGGTGCAGGAGCGGACCGTGCAGGACCAGGCCGTTGGGCCCGGAGACGGCGGTGAGCATCTCCTCGCCGTGGGAGGTGAGCCGCCGCACCCAGGGCTTGCTCAGGCCGTAGCGGAAGCGCATGACCAGCTCGTGCCGGACGGTCACCTCGCCCCGGACGCACTCGACCTGGCGCACCACGTCCACCCGGTCCTCGGTGTCCGGCATGAACTCGGTGACCACCGCCTCGCCGCCCGGCGTGCGCCAGCGGGTGACCAGCACGAAGGTGTCCCGGAGGTACTGCCGCCACACGACCTCGCCGTCCACGGGGGCCAGGCTCCAGTGTCCGTTGCCGTGCGTGCCGAGCAGGGCCGCGAACACGGCCTCCGAGTCGAAGCGGGGCAGGCAGAGCCAGTCCAGGCTGCCCTCCCGGGAGACCAGCGCCGCGGTCCGGCGGTCGGCCAGCAGGGCATAGGAGTCCAGGGGAGGATGGCCGCCGTCGGGGGTGGTCTGCATGAGGGCCGCACCTTTCGCGCTCGTGCCGCCCCGGGGACACCCGGGGTCCCATGGTGGCCCGGCCGGGAGGGCGCTGCCCAGCCCCTGGGGCCCCGCGGGCGGCCGAAGGCGGGCTGGGGCGGCCCGGGCGGGGTCCGCGGCGCGCGGTGGGTGCGCCGGGCGCCGGGACGGGGGCATCATGACCGGGTGGAACCGTGGCAGATGCGTGAGTGGCACGCGGAGTACCTCGAGGCCTGCAACCGCCACGACCTGGAGGCGATCCGCTCGTTCCTGGACCCCGAGGTGCGGCGGGCACACCTGCCGGGCGGGGACCGGGCGTGGCTTGACGACCTGGACGCGCTCTTCCGGGCGTTCCCGGACTGGCGGTGGCGCCGCGTCCACCTCGTGGTGGAGGACGACCGGCTCGCGGTGCACTTGCGCGGCAGCGGCACCCACCGCGGCCCGTTCCGGGGCATCACAGCGACCGGGCGGCACGCCAACGTGGCCGAGTTCGCGATGTACCGGGTGGCGGGCGGACGCATCACCGAGTCCTCCGGCCTGGTGGACGAGCTCACGCTGCTCGCCCAGCTCCGCCGCGGCGTGCCCTGACCGCTCGGCCGGCCGGAGCCGGGGACGCGGAGTCACCGGGAGTCATCCCCGTCAGCCTCACCCACACCGCGCCCGGGGTGTGGTGGGATGGGGGCAACCCCCGCCCCACCGGCCGGCGGCCGGGCCGCGTGCCCGGCACCGTCCCGCGCCGGGCGGGCACCCGTGCACAGCGAGAAGGAGCATCATGCCGCAGAAGGTCCAGGGCGTCGTCGCGACCGCGAAGGACGCCCCCGTGAGCATCCAGACCATCGTCATCCCCGACCCGGGGCCGGGCGAGGCCGTGGTGGACATCCTCACCTGCGGGGTCTGCCACACCGACCTGCACTACGTCCAGGGCGGCATCGGCGACGACTACCCCTACCTGCTCGGCCACGAGGCCACCGGGGTGGTCTCGGCCGTCGGCGCCGGGGTCACCGAGGTCGCCGTCGGGGACAAGGTCATCCTGAACTGGCGGGCCGTCTGCGGGGAGTGCCGGGCCTGCAAGAAGGGCCAGCCGCAGTACTGCTTCAACACCCACAACGCCGCCCAGAAGATGACCCTCGAGGACGGCACCGAGCTGTCCCCGGCCCTGGGCATCGGCGCGTTCGCCGAGAAGACCCTCGTGGCCGCGGGCCAGTGCACCAAGGTCGAGGGCGTCACCGAGGACCAGAACGCCGCCGCCGGCCTGCTGGGCTGCGGGATCATGGCCGGCATCGGCGCGGCCATCAACACCGGCGAGGTCAAGCGCGGCGAGTCCGTGGCCGTGATCGGCTGCGGCGGGGTCGGCACCGCCGCGATCGCCGGGGCGGCCCTGGCCGGGGCGACCACGATCATCGCCGTGGACCTGGACGACCGCAAGCTGGAGACCGCCCGCGCCCTGGGCGCCACCCACACCGTGAACTCCAGGGCCACCGACCCGGTCGAGGCGATCCGGGAGCTCACCGGCGGCTTCGGGGCCGACGTGGTGATCGACGCGGTGGGCCGCCCGGAGACCTACAAGCAGGCGTTCTACGCCCGGGACCTGGCCGGCCGGGTCGTCCTCGTCGGGGTGCCCACCCCCGAGATGACCCTCGAACTGCCCCTGCTGGACGTGTTCGGCCGCGGCGGGTCCCTGAAGTCCTCCTGGTACGGGGACACGCTGCCCTCCCGGGACTTCCAGATGCTCATCGACCAGTACCACCTCGGCCGGCTGGACCTCGACGCCTTCGTCACCGAGACCATCGGGCTGGGCCAGGTGGACGAGGCCTTCCAGACCATGAAGTCCGGCGAGGTCCTCCGCTCGGTGGTGGTGCTCTGATGGCGCGCATCAACCGGCTCGTCACCTCCGGGACCTTCTCCCTGGACGGCGGCACCTGGGACGTGGACAACAACGTGTGGATCGTCGGGGACGACGAGACGTGCGTGGTCATCGACCCGGCGCACGACGCCGAGGCCGTCCAGCGGGCCGTGAACGGACGCCAGGTGGTGGCGATCCTGCTCACCCACGGCCACGACGACCACATCCGCGCCGTCGGGATGTTCCGCGCCCTCGTGGACGCCCCGGTCCTGCTGCACCCGGACGACCGGATGCTGTGGGACGCGGTCTACCCGGACCAGGGCCCCGACGGCACGATCGAGGACGGCGACGCCTTCACCGTGGCCGGCACCACCCTGACCGCGCTGCACACCCCCGGGCACTCCCCCGGCTCGGTGTGCTTCCACGCCCCCGGGCTGACCGGCGAGGACGGCGCCCCGGGCGTGGTGTTCACGGGTGACACCCTGTTCCAGGGCGGCCCGGGGGCCACCGGGCGGTCGTACTCGGACTTCGGCACGATCATCGAGTCCATCAGGGCCCGGCTGCTCACGCTGCCGGCCGAGACCACGGTCCACACCGGCCACGGCGACTCCACCACCATCGGCGCCGAGGCCCCGCACCTGCAGGAGTGGATCGACCGCGGCCACTGAGGCCGCGGTCGGTGGAGGTCACCGTCGGCTAGGGTACCGACGGTGACCTCCACCCCCCATCCCCTCACCGGGGACCTCGTCCTGCTCGGCGGGGCCTCCGGCTCGGGCAAGTCCTACCTGGCCCGCTCCTACGGCCGGCCGCACCTGCAGCTCGACGCCTTCTACCGGGAGGCCGCCGAGGACGCCGCCGCGGGCGGCCCGGGCCCGCTCTTCCCCCGGACCGCGTACGGCGAGGTCGACTGGGACCACGCGGACACCTGGAACCTCCAGGGTGCCGTGGACGCCGTGGTGGAGCTGCTGGAGACCGGCCGGACGCGCGTGCCGGAGTACTCCATCACCACCTCGTCCATCACGGGCTTCGCGACCCTCGAGCTGTCCGGGGGCCCGATCGTCGCCGAGGGCATCTTCGCGGCCGAGCTGCCCCGCGCCCTGGCCCGGCTCGGCGTCGACTACCGGGCTTGGTACATCGACCAGCACCGCCTCCCGACGGCGGCCCGCCGGCTCGCGCGCGACCTCGCGGAGCGGCGCAAGCCGGTGCCCTTCCTCCTCCAGCGCGGCTGGTCCCTGCTGCGCACCGAGCGGACCCTGCGCGAGCACTACCTGGCCTCGGGCTTCACCCCCGTGCCCAAGCCCGAGCTGCACCGGCGGCTGTCCGGGGGGCGGCCGGCCGGGGCCTGACCGGGATCACCCCGCGGCGGGGGCGCTCGCTGCCGGGACCGCGCCGAGCAGCTGCGCCCAGTCCCGGTCCACGATGCCGCCCGCCGCACTCGCGTGCCGCGCATAGGTGCGCCGCAGGCCCGCGGCCACGTCCTCGACGGTGAGTCCGGGGACCGCGTCGCTCGCGGCGCCGGCGGTGTCCGGGTCCCAGTCCAGCCCGAGGGCCTCGTAGACGTCCACGAGCACCGCCCGCACCGGCCCGGGGTCCTCGACGACGAGCGAGGACGAGAACAGCCACGCCCCCTTGACCACCCGCTGGGCCGTGCCGGCCAGCTTGACCGGCGTGCGCGCCGTGCCGTCGGCCGCGGCCGGCAGGGGGGTGTGCACGCTGAACTCGCCGGGGCAGTACTCCCCCGGCACCTCGCCGACGGCGGCCGGGACGCCGGCGGCGCGGAACACCTCCACGAACAGCCCGCCGAAGGCCGCGAACCGCTCGCGGAACCCGCGCATCGCCTCGGCGTCGCGCTCGAGGTGGTCGACCACGAGACTGCCCGGGTGGTAGGCCGCCGCCCGGCCCCCCGCACGCCGCACCACGGGGGCGAAGCCGTGCGCCCGGCAGGCCTGCCGGGCGCGCTCGAAGCCCGGCAGCCGCGCGTCGCGCTGGCCGAACGCGACGGTGGGGGCGGGCCGGTAGAGCCGGACGAGCGGGGCCGGCGCGGCGCCGGACTGCACCCCGCGGAGCAGGGTGAGCCCGTGGTCCAGGTCCTCGGCGGCGCCCAGGGAGGCGTCCTGGTGCACCCAGTGCAGGGGTTCCCCGTGCGGGGGACGGCGCTCAGTCATCGTTCCCGGGCATCCTCCGCACCGTCTGGACCTGCTCGGAGCGGCCGAACGGTCCGAGCGCGTCGTGCAGGACGGCCGAGGTCAGGCCGACGCCGTCCGGGCCCACGTGGGAGGTGGTGGCCAGGCCCAGCCGGGTACCGACCGGCTCCCGGTACAGGTGGACCTGCAGGTCCACGTTGGCGTAGCCGTAGCCCCCGGGGCCGGTGGGCAGCACGGGGGCCACGCCGTTGGCGACGTCCACCATGCCCATCAGCCGGGCGACGTCCGTGGTGGGCTCGCCGGCGATCATCTCCACCTCCGAGCTGGTCCAGCACCGCCCGTGGCCGGGGGCGTGGTCCGGGGCCACGTGGATGTCCAGGGCGCGGATGAAGCCCCCGGGCCAGCGCTCCCCCATCTCGGCGTAGTGCTCGCACTCCTCGAACGGTGCCAGGGCGGCGTCGTTGGCCAGGGCCCGGTCCGCGGTGTCCGAGGTCACGAGGCGCCAGGCGCGGGCCACGAGGGCGGCCCGGCCCTGTGCCTCGAGCGTGGCCTCCACGAGCTCGATCGTGCGGCCGGGGCGGATGGTGCGCGTGGTGACCGTCAGCGGCCCGTAGTGCAGGGTGCCGAGGATGTCGAAGGAGATCCGCGCCAGCCGCAGGTCCTCGCGGGGGGCGTGGGCGAGCAGCTCGGCGGTCACCAGCCCGGAGACGGGGGCCATGTGCAGCTCGTCGTCGCGCCACGCGCCCTGCGCGTGGATCACCGAGTCGAAGGCGGACACGCGGGTCCCGTCCTCCACCCGGGGAGGCGCCGTGCGCCGGAAGTTGGCGGCGCCGACGTCGGGCTCCCGCGGCTGCGCGGACGGACCGGTGGACGCGCGGACGGGGGACGCGGGACGGGAGGTCATGCAGCCATGATGCCAGAGGCCAAGGGCCCGGTGGTCGTCTCCACCGGGCCCCTGGCCGTCCTCGTCAGCGCCGGGGGCGCGACGTCATCGCCGGTCGTAGCGGTACAGGATGGCCGCCACCTCGGCGCGCGTGATGTCGCGGTCCGGACGGAAGGTGCCATCGTCGTAGCCGCCCGCGAGACCCTCGCTCTCCATCCACGAGATGGCCGCGTGGTGGGCGCTCCAGGTCGGCACGTCCGGGAAGGACCGCGTGCGCGGCACGGTGTAGCCCGGACGGGCGGCCCGGTACAGGAAGGAGGCGAACTCGGCGCGGGTGACGTCCTCGCCGACGCCGAAGGTGCCGTTCCCGTAGCCCTTGGCGATCCCGCGGTCCCTGGCCCAGCTGATGGGCTCGTAGAAGGTGTCCCCCTGGCGGACGTCGGAGAACGGCCGGGTGGAGGTGGGGGTGTAGGCGGGGTCCATGTACCGGTACACGAAGGCCACGGACTCGCCGCGGCTGATGCGCCGGGTCTTGCCGTACGTGTTCGTGGCCGCGTAGCCCTGGGACACGCCCGCGGTCTGCATCCAGTCCACGGCGTCGTAGAACGAGCTGCCCGGGGGGTTGTCCGCGAAGCCGCGGACGCAGCGGTCCGCCGTGTCCAGGTACGAGGTCTGCCCCTGGCGGTTGAGCAGCAGCCGGGTGATCGTCACCGGCGTGCTCGAGCGCGACACGAGGCGGACGTTCGATCCGCCCGGCAGGGACAGGGCGCAGTGGGCGGATCCCGACTGCAGGATCTTGATGGTGCCGACGTACCGGTAGTCGTCCTGGTACACGTCGAGGTGGGCGTAGCCGCCGGAGGGGACGTAGGTGGCGAAGGAGACCCGCCGGACCTGCTCGGTGTCCTCCACGCGGATCACGGAGTCCTTGCCCTGCGTGCGCACGGCGCGGCCCTCGATGCCGCTGGGCGCGGAGATGGAGGTCATCCGGGCGGTGTACAGGTCGTCGTCGTCCCAGGCGATGGGTCCGGTGTGCTGGCCGAGATAGGCCTGTGGCCCCACGGCTCCGTTGGCGACCGCGCGCACGGCGTACTGGGCGGTCTCCCCCGGCTCGTTCGTCAGCGTGGTGCTGGTGGTGGAGACCGTCTTGCCCGCGATCCACGGCTGGTTGCCCACGGCGCCGCCGTCGTGCGGCACGGCCCGGTACATGATCTGGTAGCCGGTGGCCCCGGGGACCGCGTTCCAGCGGGCGGTGGCCTTCAGCCCTGGCGTGCTCAGGACGTAGCGGTTCCACGGCAGGGTGGGCGCGGTGAGCGGGGTGGCCTGGCCATAGCGCGTGAGGGCGGCGTTGACCCGCTGGTCCACGCTCGAGCGGATGGACGGGATCTTGGCGTCCAGGTACTGGCCCGGGCAGGAGGTGAAGTTCGTGACCTTGTGCCCCAGGATGGTGGGGACCGTGACCGTCGTGCCCGAGGTCCACCGTGCCGTGCCCTTGCCGCTCTGGGTGAGGCGGGTCGTCCCGGTGGGGTCCACGCCGTAGCGGTAGGCCTGCCAGGCCAGGACGCGTTCGATCGCGTCCACCATGGCCGCCGGTGCGGCGGCCTCCTGGTAGTTGCCCATGGCTGAGACGCCGATGGTGTCCGTGTTGAACCCCCCGGCCTGGGCCCCCATGACCGGGGCGTCGATCGAGCCGCGGCGGCCCTGGTAGATGGTGCCGTACTTGTCCACGAGGAACTGGTAGCCGATGTCCCCCCAGCCCAGGGTCTTGGCGTGGTAGGTGAAGATGCCGCGGATCTGGGCGTAGGCACCGGAGGGGGTATAGCTGTTCGAGCCTGCCGTGTGGTGGATGTACAGCGCCTTGAGGTCCGTGGACGGGGTGCCGAAGTCCCGGACGATGGACTCGTCGGCGCCCCACTGGGCACGCGTGACGATCGCCGGCTTGAGCGCGTCCGCGGTGGAGTCGGTGTTGTACGCGACCGGCTCCGCGGCGGCCGTCCCGGTGAGCAGCCCCTGCTGCCCGGCCAGGGCGGGGGCGAAGGAGGCCTCCGCGCCCGTGGCCGGGGACGGCCCCGATGCCGGTGCGGCCTCGGGCACCGAGGAGGCGGCCTGCGGGGCGCCGGAGCCTGCCGCGGCCCGGCCGGCTGGGGCGTCCAGCGGCGCGGCAGCACCGGCGGGCGAGGCCGGCGCGAGCTCGCCGTCGGTCTCGGAGGTGCCCGGGTCGATGAGGGCGACCTCGAGGCCGGCAGGCGTCTTGCCGGAGGCGGTCAGCACGCGCACCTGGATGCCGTCGGCGCCGTTCGTGACGAGCGGCTCGGTGCCGGTGCGGGCGGCGCCGGGGCGCTCGTCGCCGTCGTGGACCTCCAGGGAGGACCAGTCCGTCCACTCCCCGCCCTCGCGGACGCGGATGGAGGCCTCGGATACGGGGTCGGTGCCGTCGATGTCCCACGTCAGGCCAGCGATGAGGAAGTCCTTGGTGGCGGTCGGCTCGCTCAGCGCGGCGAGCTCGTCCACGTCGTCCTCCGGCAGGGCGGTCTCGGCCAGTTCCTGCTCCACGGGCTCCGCCTCGGCCGAGGACGACGGCGAGGGGACCGGGGCGCCGGCCCGGCCGGTGATGGCCTCCTCCGGCAGCTCCGCGGGGACCTCCTCCGGGAGCGCGTCGGCACTGATGCCGTCCACGGGGATGGACTGCTCCGCCTTGCCGACGACCGGGGCGGCCTGCCGGCCGGGGGCTGTCGTCGAGGGGGTTGCCTCGACGGCCGGTGCCGCAGGTGCCTGGGGCAGTCCGGGGGCTGCCGTGGCGGGGAGGACGGTGGTCGCTGCCAGCGTGGCCGCCAGGGCGGTGGCGGCGCAGGTACGCAGGGCAGGGCGAAGGGCCAAAGGCATGACGGTTTCCCTCAGAGAGACGCGCGGTGGTGGGCGCCTCTCGGGCGCCGCGACCCACTCAGGATAGCAATCATTGGTTGCATTTGGGTTACTCCAGTCACATTTTCACCACTGTTCACGTGAGCTACGCGTGTCGTTCGTGTGCGTCTCGAGACCTGTGACGTAGGCCTCCATCGGGTCCCAAGTGGCCCATGACGAGGGACGTTCTGGCCGGATGCCGGGGCCTTGAGGTAAAGGCAGCATCACGGTGCGGGCACGGATCCCCCGTGCCCGGCCTCTCGCGAGGACGGGTCGCTTGAGCCAAAACTGAGGATCTCGCGGGAAAACTGCAGGGCCGCTGCAGCGGGACTGCCGCGCATCCACCCCTGATCCCGATCTCTCAGCCGCAGGCACCACCGTGGCGACGAATGCTACGGCTACCCGTCAATGCCGGCGGTAGGACATCGGATCAGGGAACAGCACGCCTGATGCCTTATGTGCAGAGGATCGTGTCAACCAAGGCCTCGATCTCCGCCGAGGAGATTGATCCGTCGGGGCGGTCCCTGGTGATGATGAGACGCCCGTCGGCCCGCTTCGTTGACCCCTCACCCCACGGGTGAATGCCGTGGTCGCGGTACCAGCGCAGTTTCTCCTCCCATTTCCTCCGGTAGGAGTCGTTGTTCAGCATGCCGAGGTGTTCCCAGTAGTAGGTCTCGCCGGTGTCGGCATCCTCGATGGTGAAGTCAGGGAGCCGCGTCATCCCTCCGCGGACCAATGGTTGCTCGTAGGCGAAGTCGATTCCCTTCGAATAGAGCAGATCGGCGATGATGACCTCGGATTTCGATCGGACGTGGATGCCCTTTCGAGCGTGGTGGATCAGCCCCTTCTCCATGTACCGCCCATCGACCTCCACCGGCTGGGGGTCGCTGAACAGGTTGGTCATCCTCGCCGCGGTCTCCGAATAGCGAGGCGACGCGTAATCGCGCAATTCGCTCAGATTCCCCTGCAGGAGCAGCACGACACGGTGTTGGTGCCTTGTCAGGGCGGTGTAGAGGAGCTCCCGACTCAGCAGGCGACAAGGGCTGGGAATGACGATGAGCGTCGTCCCGAACTCACTGCCCTGGGCCTTGTGGACCGTCAAGGCATAGGCCAGTTCCAGCCCCGGGCTGCCATCCTCGTCCCCCAGGTCTGATCGCCAGTACTTGTAGGCGACGTCCGGTTGGGTGGCGAACTCCACCTCCCACTGGTTGAGCGAGATCTTGGCTCCCTTTCGCCTGAAGGGACCAACGACGACGCCGATCTCGCCATTGGCCACGTATTCCAAGGCCTTGCCCTCAGGAGGGTAGAAGTGCTTTCGTGCCTTGTTCCGGACGTTGATGACCTTGTCCCCATAGACAATCTCCTGGGGTCCAGTCGGGGCCGGAATCCTCCGCCTCCATGGCGTCTGTTCGTGGGCCAACTCGCGGACGGAGGATCGATACGTGTGCTGGAGGTAGCGGTTCAACTCGTTGACACCGCCAGCGACGCTACGGACCGGCGAGAGTACTTGCCACGATTCGGCGCATTTGGCGCTGCCCCTGTTGAAATACGCGTAATCACCGATGACCGTGCCGCCATAGGACTCCTGGAACCCCAACTCATCGTCAGGGTCCTTCATCAGCTCCAGGGAGTTCGCCAACTCGGTCCGCAGCAGATCGTGCAACTCAGACGGGGTGGACCACTGGCGAACCGCCAAGGTCTCGAACTCGGTCCGGCGTTGCAGGTCGTCCCACACGCTGTCCGATCCCGGGGGTACATCCGCACCGGAGAACCAGTCAGCAAGCACCATGTCCGGCCGTTCGGTATCGCCGTCCCCCCTGGCATCGACCTTCGTGACGGAATTTGCAGGCGGTCCACTCTTCTTCTGGACGTGACGACGCTTGATGGTGAGTTCGGCAAATGACGCGTCAACGAGGGGAAAGCCGGTCACATGATGCGCGGAACGGAGGTATTCAACGATGTCCACGAAGGGACGGCCTACGCCGATGGGTGGCAACTGACGAGGGTCCCCCACCAAGACGAGTCGCTTGTAGCCGGCGAGCCCGTCCAGGAGGGCATCGAGTTGTTCCTCCGTGAGCATCGAGCACTCATCGATGATGACGGTGGCGAATCCCCGGCGGGGCGGGGCATCGGACCGCCGATACCGTCCGGTCTCGGGGTCGTACCTTCCCGACTTCACGAGGAATTGGGCGATCGTCTGTGCCGACCGCCCGATCGCCGACTGCATGCGCACGCGTGCCTTGCCGGTGGGCGCCAGGAGGAGGATGTCTTCGTTTGCAATCCCCGTCAGGGAACACAACACTTCCAGCAGCGTCGTCTTCCCGGTCCCCGCCGGTCCGATGAGGACGGACAACCGTGACTGCGCCAGCGACTGCAACGCGCGCGCCTTCTCGCGACGGGCGTTTTCCTCGTCCACGTCACCCTTTGGAAAGTCCCCCAGCCGACGGTCGATCTCCCCGCGCCAGTCGGCTTCGACGGGTAGCGACTTCGCCTCCAAACGTTTCCGCACGAGGGTGGAGATCTTGTCGCGCGCGGCGTGCAGGCGGGACAACTGGTAGGCAGGCTTGCCGTCGCCCATCATCACCGTGGTGATCTCTGGGGCGAAGTGACCTTCCGCCACGGCCATGACGTCCTCCGTGACCGGGCAGGAGGGGTCCAGGGGGGCATCCCTGACGGCCTGAACCAAGCGGGCCTGGGACATGAGGGAATGGCCCTCGTTGCCGGCGCGTTCGAGCTGGTCGATCGCCATCGCCCGGACGCGGCGTTCGTCCAGGCCGTCCTTCACGCGGGCCTTACCGGCCACGGGATGTGCCTCCCGGAGGGAGTCGGTGGGGAAGACTCCTCGATCGATCGTGGAGAACGCCGTGGGATCGGGGCGGAAGCGATCAACCTCGAAGATGCGATACGGGTTGTCGAGCAGTTCCCCGTCGCTGATGTCGATCCCCGCCGTGATGCGTTCGGAGCCGACGAACATCCGCGTAGCCTGCTCGATCGTGAGGTCGAATCGCGAGAGCAGCATGAGCAGGTCTCGCCGGTCCTGACGAAGAGCGAGCCACGTCTTGCACAGCATCTGGCTCGGGACGGGGTGCAGGTTCAGGAACTCACTGGGGTCGCGGAATATCCGGTCCACGACGTCCCACGGATTATCGCCCTCGTGAACCATGCTCCGGACGGCGTACGAGAGCAGGACGCCCTGCGGCATGCCGAACGCCGTCAGGGCCGCTCCCAGGCCGGGAAAGGCGCCGCGCGCCCGCCATGCTGCGGCGACCTCGGCGTTCAACCAGGACCGGACGCGATCCCACTCGCCGGGCACCACTTGGGCGAATCGCTCGACGCTCGCCGTCAGGGCCAGCAGCAGGTTCAGGGCCGCGTCATGGGTGACGTGCTCGGTGGCGTACGAGAACTGCTCCGTGAACTCCTCGGGGACCAGCACGACGTACTCACTGGGATCGAGGCCCCGCTGTTGAGACACATCCATGAGGTGCTGGTACGGCAGGAGGAAACCGTCCTCCATCGTGGGACGGATGGAGTGTTGGACGGGGGTCTCCCACGTCACCGACTCGAAACCGCCGCGGCGGTTCCCATATGCCTGGCTGGGGGTCCAGCCCGTCACACGGCCGACGCCCACCAGGACGCGCCGCGGATCGTCGGACAACGGAGTGTCCTTCGCGTAGAAGAACACCAATGACGCACCGGGCTCGACCGCTGAGAAGAAGGTGTCCAGCATGGCCCGCTGGTTGCGCCCGTGCTGGATCCAGGCGGGGTCGTTCAACTTCGCCTCGGCGTCCACCTGTTCCTCCAGGCGGTATTCGAAGTCGATGCCGTGCACGTCAGCAAGTCGCACCGCATTGTCCCGGAGCAACCAGCGGAACGGCACGCAATCCGCGGAGTACGCCGGCAGGTCGAGCCGGACAGGCTCGAACTTCCGGTAGACCTCGTTCCATTCCGCGTACGGGTGTTCCTTGGAGACGCTCCGGGACCTGGCGGACATGAATCCGGCGCGTTCCAGGTGACAGGGCGGCAGTTCCGCTCCTGGCAGTTCTGCCCACGACTTGCCGGCGTGCGCTACCTCTAGTGCGTCACAACGCTGTTCGGCGATGCGCTTGAGGCGTAGGCACGAGCCGTTGTTGAGGGGGTCCGCGCAGACATGCCCGTTCCACCCCGAATCGTGCCAAGGTATCCGGACCGACAGGTGCTGATATGGCAAGGATCGTGCTTTCATGTGGCCCCCGCACGGGTCATAGGCGGGGACCGGATCGCGCTGCCATCACGCCCGAATCCCCCGTTGACGTGGACTTCTCCTGAGGCCAATATCCCAGACGGCCCGGGCGAAATGAAGGGGAGCCGCCTGATCTCTCAGGCGACTCCCCTCGGGACGTGTCACAAGGACAGCGATTCGGATATCACTGGAGCGGGATCAGAAGTCCCAGTCCTCGTCCTCGGTGTTCTCGGCCTTGCCGATGACGTAGGAGGAGCCCGAGCCGGAGAAGAAGTCGTGGTTCTCGTCGGCGTTCGGGGACAGGGCCGAGAGGATCGCCGGGTTCACGTCCGTGACGCTGGACGGGAACATGGCCTCGTAGCCGAGGTTCATCAGCGCCTTGTTGGCGTTGTAGTGCAGGAACTTCTTGACGTCCTCGGCCAGGCCCACGGAGTCGTAGAGGTCGTGGGTGTACTGCACCTCGTTCTCGTAGAGCTCGAAGAGCAGCTCGAAGGTGTAGTCCTTGAGCTCCTGCTGGCGCTCGGCCGACTGGGTCTCCAGGCCGCGCTGGAACTTGTAGCCGATGTAGTAGCCGTGCACGGCCTCGTCGCGGATGATCAGCCGGATCAGGTCCGCGGTGTTGGTCAGCTTGGCGTGGGAGGACCAGTACATGGGCAGGTAGAAGCCCGAGTAGAACAGGAACGACTCCAGGATGGTGGAGGCGACCTTCTTCTTCAGCGGGTCCTCGCCGTGGTAGTAGTCCAGGATGATCTGGGCCTTCTTCTGCAGGTTGGGGTTCTCCTGCGACCAGCGGAAGGCGTCGTCGATCTGCTTGGTGTTGGACAGCGTGGAGAAGATCGAAGAGTAGCTCTTGGCGTGGACGGACTCCATGAACGCGATGTTCGTGTAGACCGCCTCCTCGTGCGTGGTCAGCGAGTCCGGGATGAGCGAGACGGCGCCCACGGTGCCCTGGATGGTGTCCAGCAGGGTCAGGCCGGTGAAGACGCGCATGGTCAGCGTCTTCTCGTCCTCGGTGAGCGTGGCCCAGGACTGGATGTCGTTGGACAGCGGCACCTTCTCCGGCAGCCAGAAGTTCGAGGTCAGTCGGTTCCAGACCTCGACGTCCTTGTCGTCCTGGATGCGGTTCCAGTTGATCGCCTCGACGGTTTCGAGGGTCTTGACAGCGTCGGCCATCATCGTGGTGTCGTCCTCACTCAAGCGGTGGTGTGGTGGTCTGGGATGGGGGTCGACGCCGGCTGGGCACCGCGGGTGCTCGGGGCACCTCCGGTGCCGGGCCGGCGTCGGGACGCGGGTCCGGGTCCCGTCCTGCGGACGGGCCCGGGCCCTACAGCATGCAGGACACGCAGCCCTCGACCTCGGTGCCCTCGAGGGCGAGCTGGCGCAGGCGGATGTAGTAGATCGTCTTGATCCCCTTGCGCCAGGCGTAGATCTGGGCCTTGTTCAGGTCGCGCGTGGTGGCGGTGTCCTTGAAGAACAGCGTCAGGGACAGGCCCTGGTCCACGTGCTGGGTGGCCGCGGCGTAGGTGTCGATGACCTTCTCGTAGCCGATCTCGTACGCGTCCGCGTAGTACTCGAGGTTCTCGTTCGTCAGGAACGGCGCCGGGTAGTAGACGCGGCCCAGCTTGCCCTCCTTGCGGATCTCGATCTTCGAGGCCACCGGGTGGATCGAGGAGGTCGAGTTGTTGATGTAGGAGATCGAGCCGGTCGGCGGCACCGCCTGCAGGTTCTGGTTGAAGATGCCGTGCTCCATGACGGAGGCCTTCAGCGCGCGCCAGTCGTCCTGGGTGGGCACGGCCACGCCGGCCTCGGCGAACAACTCGGCCACGCGGGCGGTCGCCGGCTGCCAGGGCTGCTCGGTGTACTTGTCGAAGAACTCGCCCGAGGCGTACTTCGAGTCCTCGAACCCGCCGAAGCGCTGGCCGGTCTCGATCGAGATCCGGTTGGAGGCGCGCAGGGCGTGGTAGAGCACCGTGCAGAAGTAGATGTTCGTGAAGTCGATGCCCTCCTCGGACCCGTAGTGGACCCGCTCGCGGGCCAGGTACCCATGCAGGTTCATCTGGCCCAGGCCGATGGCGTGTGAGGAGTCGTTGCCCCGCACGATGGAGGGCACCGAGTCGATCTGGGACATCGTGGACACCGCGGTCAGGGCGCGGATGGCGGTCTCGATCGACTTGCCGAAGTCCGGCGAGTCCATGGTCTTGGCGATGTTCATGGAGCCGAGGTTGCAGGAGATGTCCTTGCCCACGTGGGCGTAGGACAGGTCCTCGTGGAACTCGGAGGCCTCGGAGACCTGGAGGATCTCGGAGCACAGGTTGGACATGGTGATCCGGCCCTTGATCGGGTTGGCCCGGTTCACCGTGTCCTCGAACACGATGTACGGGTAGCCGGACTCGAACTGGATCTCGGCGAGGGTCTGGAAGAACTCGCGCGCGTTGATCTTGGTCTTCTTGATCCGCGCGTCGTCGACCATCTCGTAGTACTTCTCCGTCACCGAGACCTCGGAGAACGGCTTGCCGTAGACGCGCTCGACGTCGTACGGGCTGAAGAGGTACATGTCCTCGTTCTTCTTCGCCAGCTCGAAGGTGATGTCCGGGATGACGACGCCCAGGGACAGGGTCTTGATGCGGATCTTCTCGTCCGCGTTCTCCCGCTTGGTGTCCAGGAAGCGGTAGATGTCCGGGTGGTGGGCGTGCAGGTAGACGGCACCGGCACCCTGGCGCGCGCCGAGCTGGTTGGCGTAGGAGAAGGAGTCCTCGAGCAGCTTCATCACGGGGATGACGCCGGAGGACTGGTTCTCGATCTGCTTGATCGGGGCGCCGTGCTCGCGGATGTTCGTCAGGGACAGCGCCACGCCGCCGCCGCGCTTGGACAGCTGCAGGGAGGAGTTGATGCCCCGGGCGATCGACTCCATGTTGTCCTCGATGCGCAGCAGGAAGCAGGAGACGAGCTCGCCGCGCTGGGCCTTGCCGGCGTTGAGGAAGGTGGGGGTGGCCGGCTGGAAGCGGCCGCCGATCATCTCGTCCACCAGGTCCACGGCGAGCTGCTCGTCGCCCTGGGCCAGGTGCAGCGCGACCATGCACACGCGGTCCTCGTAGCGCTCGAGGTAGCGCTTGCCGTCGAAGGTCTTCAGCGCGTAGGAGGTGTAGAACTTGAACGCGCCGAGGAAGGTGGGGAAGCGGAACTTGGCCTTGTAGGCCCGGTCCCACAGGGAGTGCTTGAACTCGGCGGAGTACTGCTCGAGCGTCTCGGCCTCGTAGTAGTCGTTGTCCACGAGGTAGGTGAGCTTCTCGTCCAGGTCGTGGAAGAACACCGTGTTGGTGTTGACGTGCTGCAGGAAGTACTGGCGCGCCGCCGCGTGGTCGGCCTCGAACTGGATGCGGCCGTCGGCGCCGTAGAGGTTCAGCATGGCGTTGAGCTCGTGGTAGCCCAGGTTCTGCCACGCCGCCGGCAGCTGCTTGGCCGACTTGATCATGTCCTGCTCCGTGACTGTCATGCCCAAAACCTTTCCAATCCTTCACGCACGGCCGTGACGTCCTCCGGCGTGCCCATGAGCTCGAATCTGTACATCAGGGGGACCTGGCACTTGCGCGCGATGATGTCCCCGGCGAGGCCGTACGCCTCGAAGAAGTTCGTGTTCCCCGCGGCGATCACGCCCCGGATCAGGTCCCTGTTCGCCTTGACGTTCAGGAACTTGATGACCTGCTTGGGCACGGCGCCCCGGCCGTCCCCCCCGCCATAGGTCGGCACCACCAGCACGAAGGGCCGGGTGGCCAGCAGCGTCGGCTCCCGGGTCATCAGCGGGAGCCGCGCGGTGTCCTCCGGGTCCAGGCCCAGCTTGGTGACGAAGCGGTGGGTGTAGCCGGAGGCCGAGGAGAAGTAGACCAGGCGGGCGTCGGTGGGCCGCGGCGCCGGGGTTCCCGCCGCCGCGACCGTGCCCTCGCCCGCCACGCTGGTCATGGGGACCGCCGGGACCTCAGGCCACCGAGGAGGCGGCCGTGGCGGCCAGCTCCTCGATCTTGTCCGGGCGGAAGCCGGACCAGTGATCGTCGCCGGTCATCACCACGGGGGCCTGCATGTAGCCGAGGGCCCGCACCCGCTCCAGGGCCGCGGGGTCCTGGGACATGTCCACGACCTCGTAGGCGATGCCCTTCTTGTCCAGGGCCCGGTAGGTCGCATTGCACTGGACGCACGCCGGCTTGGAGTAAACGGTGACGGTCATGGTCATTCCCCTGTCCTCGGTTACCGCCTCCGGAGACCGGGCCGGCGGGCATCGATGCTGTTCGTGGATGTCTGTGCTGTGTGGTGCGATGGACCGCTCCGTTGCCCCGGAAGGGGGCGGATCCGGCCCGTCCCGGCCCCCGGGCCGCACGCGGGGCCGAGAACCGAAGTCATGGCCTCAATACTACATCTAGTGGTCTGCGCATGCACCAACCACAAGATCCTGTTCCCTCCCCGCGCTCGCGCGTTTCCCCACGCTGTCCACAGGCCCGGTGGACGGACGCCGTGGGCACCATGCGCCCGGAACGCCGGAAACACGCGGCTCGGGCCGCGCGCCCCCGCGGTCGTCCACAGGTGTGGACCACCGCGGGGCGCTTCGTGCACAGCCGGGAACGGGACGGGAATCTCCCGCGGCGGCGGCGTGTCGTCGGCGCGTCGCGGCGGACGGCACCCGGCTCAGTGCCCGGAGAACGCCTCCGCGAGCCACCACGCGCCGCGGTCGGAGGCGATGCGCGCGTCGATCACCAGCGGGGCCTGCCGCGGCCCGTCCACCCAGGCCCGCACCGCGGCCAGGTCGGCCACGGAGCGCACCACCACGCCCTCGGCGCCGTGGCCGCGGGCGATCGCGGCGATGTCCGTCACGGGGAACACCACGGTCTCGTAGTCGAAGGGCTCGCCCTCGAAGTGGTGTACCTCCGCGCCGTAGGCCGCGTCGTTGTAGACGATGACCACGAGGGGGATGCCCAGGCGCACCACCGTCTCGAGCTCGGCGATCGCCATGAGGAACCCGCCGTCACCCGTGCCGAGCACCGGCAGCCGGTCCGGACGGGCCGTGGCCGCCCCGATCGCCGTGGCCAGCCCGAGCCCGATCGACTGGAATGCCTGGGTGAAGCAGAAGCCGGCCTCGTCCGGCACGCGCAGGTACGCGCTCGGGTAGCCCATGAAGTTGCCCGAGTCCACGGACACGATGCGCTCGTCCGGCAGGATCGCGTCCAGCTCCCGGGACAGCACGCGGGGGTCGATGAGCCCGCCCCCGGAGAGGTCCTCGGTGGCCACGCGGTTCCACCGGGCCTCGGCCGCGATGCGCGCGGCCATCCGCGGCGTCCGGTAGCCCTGGCTGCGGTAGCCGGCCCCACCGCCCGCCGCACCGGCCATCGCGGCGATCGCGTCGCCGTCGCCGCCCAGCACCGCCAGGACCTCCCGCGCCGTCTCGGCGCAGTCCCCCAGCACGCCGAGGTCCACGGGGCGGTGGGCGCCGAGGGCGGCGTGCTCCACGTCCACCTGGACCACGGTGGCCTCCGGGCCGATGAGCCGGCCGTGGCGCATGGTCCACATGGACAGCGCGCAGCCCCAGCCCACCACCAGGTCCGCCCCCGCGATCACCTCGGCGGTGAACGGGGAGGAGAACCCGCCCGAGATGCCCAGGTCGTACGGGTCGCCCTCGAACAGTCCGTGGGCGACGGCGGAGGTCGCCAGCAGCGCGCCGGTCGCCTGCGCGAGGGCGGCGAGCGGCTCGCGGGCCCCCCGGGCGCCCCGGCCGGCCACGAACACCGGCCGGCGCGCGGCGCGCAGCAGCCCGGCCAGCTCCGCCACCGCGGCGGCCCCGGGGCGGACGGGCACCGGGGCGGGCACCGGCCCGACGTCGGCCCCCTCGGCCGGCGCGGGCTGGGCCTGGACGTCGATGGGCAGGGACAGCACCACGGTCCGCCGCTCGTGCACGGCGGTGCGGTAGGCGCGCACCGTGTCCGCCACTGCCGTGGCGGCGGAGTGGACGCGCTCGGGCACCGCGCCGACGCTGCGCGCCAGGGCGTCCTGGTCGATCCGGAAGTTCGAGCGGACGGCGCCGGCGGCCACGTCCGCGGTGAGCACGATCATCGGGGTGCGCGACTTCGCGGCCTCGCCGATACCGGTCACCGCGTTGGTCAGCCCGCAGCCCTGGTGGGTGGAGACCACGCCGACCCGTCCGGACATCCGGCCGTAGGCGTCGGCCATCGTGGCGGCGCCGCCCTCGTGCCGGGCCGCGGTGAAGGGCACGCCCGCCCGGCGCAGGGCGTTGGTCACGGCGAAGTTGCCGGAACCGACCACGCCGAACACGTGCCCGGCCCCGAGCCGGGCCAGGGCCTGCCCGACGACGTCCGCCACGGTACCGGTCATGATGCCTCCACTTCCTGCCAGGGGTGTCCACTCGTGATGGTATGGCCTGGACACGACCCGGGAGGACCACCACCATGACCGCCGACTCCGGCACCGCCACCGCCCTGGACGGGCTGCTCACCGACCTGGCCACCGGCCGGGTCGAGATCGTCGACCTGACCAACCGGCTCAGCAGCGCCACGCCCACGCTCGAGCTGCCGGCCCCCTTCGCCAACCTCATCGACTTCTCGCTGGAGACGGTCAGCGAGTACGACGAGCCGGGGCCGTTCTGGAAGCACGCCAACATCCACACGGGCGAGCACATCGGCACGCACATCGACGCCCCGATCCACTGGGTCTCCGGCCGGGACAGCCACGACGTGGCGGACATCCCGCTGCCGCGGCTCATCGGCCCCGCCGTGGTGCTGGACTTCTCGGCCGAGGCCGCCGCGGACCCGGACTTCCTGCTGGAGGTGGAGCACGTGCGGGCGTGGGAGGAGGAGCACGGGCCGCTGCCCGCCGCCGGCTGGGTGCTGTACCGCACGGGCTGGGACCGGTTCGCGCAGGACCGCGAGCGGTTCCTCAACGCGGACGCGGCCGGCTCCCACACCCCCGGCGTCTCGGCCGCGTGCGCCGAGTGGCTGGCCGGGACCGGGATCGCCGGCTTCGGCGTGGAGACCGTGGGGATCGACGCGGGCAACGCCGGGGTGCTCGAGCCGCCGTTCCCGGTCCACTACCACCTCATGGGCTCGGACAAGTACGGGATCACCTCCCTGCAGAACCTGTCCCGGCTGCCGGTGCGCGGCGCCGTCATCATCGTGGCGCCGCTGCCGATCGTCGGCGGCACCGGCAGCCCCGCCCGCGTGCTCGCCCTCGTGCCGCGGGGGTCCTGAGGTGCCGGCCGCCGGCGGGCCGGGGCCTCAGGGCCGGGTGAAGGACCTCGGGGTGGCCTACGCCCTGTGCGCCTTCCTCGGGCTCGTGGGGGCGCACCGCTTCTACCTCGGCCACCTCGGCGCCGGCCTCGTCTACGCGGTGCTGACCGTGACCGGCCTGGCGAGCGCGCGGTGGGGCATCGGCTTCCTCTTCGGCGCCCTCGTCATCCTGCTCGTGCTCGTGGACCTCGTGCGCCTGCCCGGGCTCGTCCGGCGCGCGAACGGCGGCCTGTAGGACGCCGGCCCGGAGGACGGCCGGGGCCGGCCCGGTCAGTCCTGATCGGCCCCGTGGTCCTGGGCGTGCGGGTCCGGAGCCTCACGGATCTCCACGGCGTCCTCGGCCGCCTCCGGGGTGGTCGCGCGCACGTCGACGGCCGCGATGTCTCCGGTCGTGGGCGGGGCGGGGGTCAGGACGGAGGCGTAGTCGTGCTCATGCGAGTAGGCCAGGAAGCCGAGGTGCGCCTCGTAGCGGTCCAGGACGTCGTCGATGACCTGCTGGCGGGACACCCCGTAGAGGTCGTAGCCCTCCGAACCGGTCTGGGCGAACACCTCCACGCGGTAGTACACGTCGGTGGCCCGGGACATGGACCCGCGCCCCCCGAAGTTCGGCACCGGGGCCTCCACCACCTGGGCGTGGTACTGGAACGCCCGGTGGTCCGGGATGGTCACCGTGAGCCGGTGACCGGCGATCGTGGAGTCCGGGTCCGGGGTCACGTCCAGCGTCGCCACGTAGCCCTGCGCCTGGAACTCGCGCAGGACGTCCGCCAGGGCCGGCTGGACCGTGCGCTCCATGAACTGGGCGACCTGCCGCTTCGAGGGGTAGGAACGCATTCCCGCGAGACGCTGGCGCCACGACCGCTCGGGGACGTGGCCGCCGTGGGCCGCCGTCGTGGGCCGGCGCAGGACCTGGCCCTCGCGCTCGGCGCGCTCCATCCGCAGCACCTTGGAGAACGACAGCATCACCAGGTAGGCGATGACCGTGAACGGCAGGGCGAAGATGAGCGTGGCGTGCTCCATGGTGGTCACGCCCCCCGCGATCAGCATGGCGATCGTCAGCAGCGCGGTGACCAGCGCCCAGAACACCCGCAGCCACTTGGCGCCGTCATCGGACGGGTTGGGGATGGAGGAGGAGAAGTTCGCCATCACCATGGCACCCGAGTTGGCGCTCGTGAGGTAGAACAGCAGTCCGGACAGCGTGGCCAGGCCGATCAGGAAGGCCGCGCCGGGAAACATCTCCAACAGGGCGTACCAGCCCCGTTCGGGACTGTCGATCGCCAGCCGGGCGAAGTCCGTGTTCCCGTTGAACACCTGCCACAGGGCCGAGTTCCCGAAGATGGACACGATGAGGAAGTCGCACAGCACCGGGGCGGTGATCGCGGCGATGACGAACTCCCGGAGCGTCCGCCCGCGGGAGATGCGGGCCAGGAACAAGCCGACGAAGGGCCCCCAGGCGAGCCAGAAGGCCCAGAAGAAGAGGGTCTGCCCGGCCATCCAGGCGGCGCCGTCCGATTCGTAGGCGAAGGTCTGCAGCGTCCGCTCGGGCAGCGTGAAGACGAAGCGCCCGATGTTCTGGACGATCCCGTTCAGCAGGAACGAGCCCTGGCCGGTGACGAGGATGTACAGCAGCATGGCGGCCGCGGACCAGATGTTCAGCTCGGAGATCCATCGGATGCCCTTGTCCACGCCGGAGGTGGACGCCGCCACGGTGAGCACCACGGCCACCAGC
This sequence comes from Citricoccus sp. SGAir0253, assembly GCF_005877055.1. Lineage (NCBI taxonomy): Bacteria > Bacillati > Actinomycetota > Actinomycetes > Micrococcales > Micrococcaceae > Citricoccus > Citricoccus sp. SGAir0253. Next base: position 1,909,678 of record NZ_CP039424.1, read on the forward strand.
ACCAGGGCGATCTGCAGGGCCAGTCCCTCCGGCAGGCCGAAGATCCACGCGAAGCCGATGTTCAGCAGCACCACGCCGATGCCCATGGACGTGGCCACGCCGAACATGGTCCCGAGCAGGGTGACCACGTCGATGGCATCGCCCACTCCGCCCTTCACGCGCTTGCCGAGCAACGGGTAGAGGGCGGCCCGGATGGACAGGGGCATGCCCCAGCGGTACGCGAAGTAGCCCATGGCCATGCCCAGCAGCGCGTACATGGACCAGCCGGCGATGCCGTAGTGGAACATGGTCCACACGACCGCGTCCTGGGCGGCCTCGGGGGTCCCGCCCTCACCGGCCGGGGGCTGGAGGTAGTGCTGGATCGGTCCCGTGACCGAGTAGAAGAGCATGTCGATGCCCACGCCGGCGGCGAACAGCATGGCGACCCAGGTGAACAGCTTGTACTGGGGGCGGGAGTGGTCCGGCCCGAGGCGTACGCCGCCCTCCTTGGACAGGGCCACCCACAGGACGAAGACGATCACGGCGACGACGGTGACGACGTAGTACCAGCCGAGGTTCGTGGAGATCCAACCGACGACGGACTGCATGACCGCCGAGGCGTTCCCGGGCAGGAGCATCGCCCAGAGGGAGAACAGGATGATGATGGCGGAGGAGATCGCCAGGACCCGCCAGTTCACCCGGGGGCGGTCGTCGATATTGATCTCGGCCGGACCGCGGACGAGTTCGCTGCTGGTGACCGGGGCGCGCAGTTCCTCCTCACGGCTCTGCCGCTGCCTTCGGCGGTCGACCGCCGGGTCGGTACCCCCCAGGCGGGTGCGCTCGAGGGAGGACTCGGTGGATGGTCGGCGCGGTGCCGATGAAGTGCCGTCTGCGTCGGACACGGGGGTGCTCCTCTGCTGGGGTACGGGAATGATGCAACATCACCCGGCCACCCGGAACCGCCAGGGTTCCCGGCGCACGCCGGGCGTCCGGGCCGGCGGAATGCAGCCGGCGCATCCTGACTCTATCCCCGCTCCCGTGACGTGGCGCCGGCCGAGGTCACGTCCGGGGCGGCCGCGCGGGGCGCGGACCGGCAGTGGCTACCGGGCGGCGAGGAAGTCCGCCAGGTCCGCCTCGAGCGCGGCCCGGGCGCGCGTCACCTCGGCCACGAGGCCGTCGTCGAGCGCCTGGCGGAAGCGCTGCTGCGGGACCGCCACGCTGATCCCGGCCACGACGGCTCCGGAGCCGTCCCTGACGGCCATCCCGACCGCGCTGATCCCCTCCTCGGTGCCCTCGTCGTTCGTGGCGTAGCCGCGGATGCGCACCGCGTCGAGCTCCACGGATAGCCGGGCGTGCCCGCGCGCGTCGAAGGCGTGGCCCTCCTGCTCGGCGCGGCGCCGGTAGGCCCGCTCGACCTCGGCCGGGTCCATGCCCGCCAGCAGCGCCTTGCCGCCCGAGGCCCCGGAGGCCGGCAGCACCACGCCCTGCCGGTCGCCCACGCGCACGGGGCGCTCGCCCTCAACGGAGGCCAGGAAGCGCACGTCCGTGCCGGCCAGCACCAGCAGGTTGGACGTCTCCCCCGTCCGTTCCGCCAGGGCCTCGAGATGCGGGTGGGCCAGGCGCCGCAGCTCCACCGTCCACGCCACCCCGGCCGGCGGCAGGCCCATGGCGGGCCCGGGCACGTAGCGGCGGGCATGGTCCTGCACGGCGTAGCCGCGGTACACGAGCATCGCCATCAGCCGGTGGGCCGTGGAGACGGAGACGCCGAGCAGGTCGGCGGCCACGCTCAGGCGCACCCGGCCGTAGTCGCGGACCATCTCCATGAGGGCCAGCGCATGGTCCACGGAGTCGATGGGGTACTTCGGCTTCTGCCGCAGGGGGGTGTTTTTCTGCACGGTAGAACAGTCTGGCATTTCAAGCATTGCCTACCTCACAGTTGTCGCTATGATCCAGCACACTTCCGAGCCGTCGTCCGCCCCCGGGCGACCGGCATCCTCCTCCACGGCACCGGCGGGAACCGGTCCGCTCACGCGCCGGCAGGCGATGATGGCCGTCATCGTCTGCTGGCTCCTCGTCGTCTTCGACGGCTACGACCTGATCGTCTTCGGCACCGTCCAGACCTCCCTGCTCCAGGACACCGACTGGGGCCTGACGGACGCCGGCCTCGGCGTGGTCGGCTCCATGGCCTTCGTGGGCATGATGCTCGGCGCCCTGTTCGCCGGCCGCCTCGCCGACGCCCTGGGCCGGCGCCGCACCATCCTGGCCTGCGCGGTCACCTTCTCGGTCTTCACGATCCTGTGCGCCTTCGCGCCGAGCGCCTGGGTCTTCGGCGCGTTCCGCCTCGTGGCCGGCATCGGCCTGGGCGGTCTCGTCCCCTCGGCCAACGCGATGGTGGCCGAGCTGGTCCCCGCCCGCTGGCGCTCCTCGATCGCCACCCTGATGATGTCCGGCGTGCCGATCGGCGGCACCCTGGCCGCCCTCATCGGCATCCCCGTGATCCCGGCCTTCGGCTGGCCCGCCATGTTCCTCGTGGCCCTCCTGGCGCTCGTCGTGGTGGTCCCGCTCGGCTTCGCCTTCCTGCCGGAGACCCTGGCCTCGGAGCAGCGGTCCTCCCGCGCCCCCGCCCGGGGCGCCGGGGACGCCGAGCCCCGGCGCGCCGGCGGCTTCGCCGGGCTGCTGCGCCCGCCGTACCTGCTGGTGTCCGTCATGTTCGCCCTGGCCACGCTGGCCACCCTGTTCGCCTGGTACGGGCTGGGCACCTGGCTGCCGCGGGCGATGGAGTCCCTCGGCTACGACCTGGGCTCGGCGCTGACCTTCGCCCTCTCCCTGAACATCGGCGCCGTCGTGGGCTCGGTCGTCACGGCCTGGGCCGGGGACCGCTACGGCAGCGTGAAGGCCGGCGTGGTCGCGGCCGCCCTGGCCGGCGTGGCCCTGCTCGCCCTGCTGCTCTCCCCGCCGGTGTGGCTCGTCTACGTGATCCTCATGGTGGCCGGCGTGGGCACCCACGGCACCCAGTGCCTGATCATCGCCGCCGTCAGCAACCACTACCCTGGCTACCTGCGCGGCACCGCCCTGGGCTGGGCGCTCGGCGTGGGCCGCCTGGGCGCCGTGACCGCCCCGCTCGTGGCCGGCTTCCTGCTCAACAACGGCTACGGCGCGGGCTCGCTGTTCGTGGCGTTCGGCATCGCCGCCGTGGCGGCCGCCGTCCTGCAGGTGATCATCATCGCCCAGGGCCACGGTGGGCGCAGCACCGACCGCGGCGTGGCGGCCCCGGCCGCCTCCTGAGCCTCCCCCCTGGCCCCGGCACCTGGCCGGAGGCCCCGCCCGCGGGACCGCCGCCCCCTCCCCCAGCGCCCGGCCGGATCCCTCCGGCCGGGCGCTGTCGCGTCTCGCGGAGGACGCCGGCCGCCGGCCACGGTGGTCCGGCGGGGTCCCGCCCGGGGGCCGGTCAGCCGGTCCCGCCCGGGGGCGGCGCCGGGCCATCGGACGGCGCTCCCGGACGGTCCGGACGGTCCGGGCGGTCCGGGTGGACCCGGCCCGCGGGGCCGCGCACCCGGCGGCGCGGCAGGCGGAAGCGGTCCAGGTCCCGGGCGGCCACGACGTCGGCGCCGCCGGCCCGCGCGAGGGCCTCGAGGCGCAACGGCTCGACGTCCTGGTACCGCGAGGAGAAGTGGGTGAGCACCAGCCGCCGCGCCCCGCCGGCGGCGGCGAGGTCCCCGGCCTGGCCGGCGGTGAGGTGCCGGTAGCCGCGGGCCAGCGCGGCCTCGGCCTCGGCGTAGGTGCACTCGGCCACCAGCAGGTCGGCACCCTCGGCCAGCTCCTCGGCGCCCGGGCACGGCGCCGTGTCCATGACGAGGGCGAAGCGCTGGCCGGGCCGGGACACGCTGACCGCGGCCACGTCCACCCCACGCAGGCTCCCCTCCCGCACCAGGCGGCCCACGTCCGGGCCGCGGATACCGGCGCGCTCGAGCAGCTCCGGCACCAGGGTGAGGCCCGCGGGCTCGGCGAGCCGGTAGCCGTAGGTCTCCACCCGGTGGTGCAGGGGGCGCACCTCCAGGCCCGGTGCCACCGGGCCTGCCCGGCCGTGCGGGTGCCGGCGCAGGTCCAGGTGGCCGGTGACCACGGAGACCAGCGCCCGGACCACATCCTCGCCGGAGGCCGGATAGTGCAGGTGGACGGGGTGCTCCACGCGGTCCAGCGCCAGGCGGGACAGCACGCCGGGCAGCCCGAAGCAGTGGTCGCCGTGGACGTGGGTCAGGCAGATGCGGTGGATCCGGCTCGCCGGGACCCCGGCGTGGATCAGTTGCCGCTGGGTGCCCTCGCCGGGGTCGAAGAGCAGGGCCTCGCCGTCCCACAGCAGCAGGTAGCCGTTGTGGTTCCGCTCCCGGGTGGGCACCTGCGAGGACGTGCCGAGGACCACCAGTTCGCGCATGGACCCGAGGCTCCCACCGACGGCGTCGCGACGGAAGGCCTCCGCGCTGGCCCACGCCCACCCCCACGCGGGCCGGGCGCGCTCCGGGCTAGACGACCGGGCCGTGCAGCTCGCGGTGCAGGCGCTCCATCTTGCCGTCCAGCTCGGCGGCCGTCAGGGCGGCGTCGTGGAGCTCGCGGAGGATCCGGTCGGGGACCTTCGCGTCGTACTTGTAGTAGATCTTGTGCTCGAGGCTGGCCCAGAAGTCCATGGCGATGGTGCGGAACTGCACCTCGATGTGGACGTCGATCCGTCCGGTGGACAGGAAGACGGGTACCTGCAGGATGGCGTGCAGGCTCTTGTAGCCGTTGGGCTTGGGCTCGGCGATGTAGTCCTTGACGTGCACCAGTTCGACGTCGTCCTGCTCGGTGAGCAGGTCGAACATGCGGTAGGTGTCCTCCACGAAGCTGCAGGTCACGCGCGCCCCGGCGATGTCCGTGATCTCGGTGCGGATCCGGTCCATGTCCGGCAGCAGGCCCTTGCGGGTGGCCTTGGCCAGCAGGCTCTCGGCCGTCTTCACCCGGGAGGAGACGTGCTCGATGGGGTTGTAGTCATGCAGGTGCATGAACTCCTCGCGCAGGATGGCGATCTTCGTCTCGATCTCCCGCAGGCCGAACTCGTGCTCCAGCAGCATCTGCTGGATGTCCTGGCGCAGCCGGACGAGCTCCTCGGGGGTGAACGTCAGCGGCCCGCTGCCGGTCTGCACGGTGAGCCCGCCCGAGCTCGCGGAGTGCGGCCGCGTCTCCAGCGCCGTGCCCGCGGGCGGCGCGTCCAGCGACGGCAGGGTGCCCTCGAGGGGCGCGGCGTCCAGGGCCGAGGTGGGGTCGAGGGCCACGGCGGTGTCGAGCGGCGGAGGGGTCGCCACGGCTGGAGCGGTGCCCTCGGGGTCGGAGGGGTCCTGGTCGAGGGGCACGGTGCTTCCTGTCTGTCGTGGGCCGCTCCAGCCTAGCGGCACCGACTGGGGAGACCCTGGAGGACCGAGGTCAGGACGCGGTGGCCTTCATCTCCTCGTAGGCGTCGAGGGCGTGCCGGCGAGACTGCTTGAGGTCCACGATCGGCTCCGGGTACCCGCTGAGCGGCTCGAGGGCCTCGGGCAACCACCGGCGGACGTAGGCGCCGTCCGGGTCGAAGCGCTCGCGCTGGGTCTCGGGGTTGAACACCCGGAAGTACGGGGCGGCGTCCGCCCCGCAGCCGGCCACCCACTGCCAGGACACCGGGTTGTTGGCCTCGTCCGCGTCCACGAGGGTGTCCCAGAACCACTGCTCCCCGTCCCACCACGGGTGCAGCAGGTTCTTGGCCAGGAAACTGCCGACCACGAGCCGGACCCGGTTGTGCATCCACCCGGACTGCCAGAGCTGGCGCAGGCCCGCGTCGACGAGGGGCACCCCGGTCCGCCCGCGCTGCCAGGCCCGCAGCGCGCCGTCGTCGGGCTCCCAGGGGAAGGAGCGGAACTCGGGGCGCAGCGGCTCGCGCTCCAGCGGCGGGCAGTGGTAGGTGAGGTGCCAGGAGAACTCGCGCCAGTAGAGCTGGCGGACCCACGCCCGCCGGCCCTCGTGGTCCGGGGCGGCGGTGCGCGGGTCCGTGGTGACGGCGTGGACGAGCTGGCGCGGGGAGAGCTCACCGAAGCGCAGCCGGGGCGAGAGCCGGGAGGTGCCGTGCTCGTCCGCGGGCCGGTCGCGGCCGTCCGCGTAGCCGTCCACGGTCCCGGCCACCTCGTCCAGTGCCGCCTCGGCCGCCGCGCAGCCGGGCTCCCAGTGCCGGGCGATGGTCTCCTCCCACCAGCGCGGCGTGTCCGCCGCCGCGGTGGCCCCGGAGCCGGTCCCGGTGCCGTCCAGCAGGCCCAGCCCCGCCAGCGGGAGCACGACGCCGGCCTCCTCCAGTTCCGTGATCCGCCCGCCGAGGCCGGGGGCGTCCCGGTCCGGGTCCTGTTGGGCCGGGGCGGCCAGCGGTGCGCCCACCGGCAGCTCCGCCGCGGCCTTCCAGAAGGGGGTGAAGACCCTGTAGTGGCTCCCCGAGCCGGTGGCGACCTCCCACGGCTCCACGAGCAGCGAGCCCGGGTGGCTGTGCACCTCGAGCCCCGCGCCGCGCAGCGCGTCCTTGAGCGCCTCGTCCAGCGCGCGCGAGGCCGGCGCGTACCGCCGGCTCCACCGCACGGCCGTGGCGCCCAGGCCCTCCGCCACGGCCGGCAGCACGCGGGCGGCCGGCCCGGCGGCGAACAGCAGCGGGATGCCGAGCCCGTCCAGCCCGGCGGCCAGCGCCTCGAGGGAACGGTGCGCCCACCAGCGGGCGGCCCCGCCGAGGGGCCGGGGGCCGCGCCCCTCGGCGTCGCGCTCCTCGCGGATCCAGAGCCCGACGACGGCGCCGGCCTCGCGCGCGGCCACCAGGGCCGGGTGGTCGGTCACCCGCAGGTCGTCCCGGAACCACAGGACGGTGAGCGGGGCGGGGGCGGAGGTGCCGGAGGTCTCGGGGGTGTCGGGCATGGGGCCAGCGTACGGCGCCCGACCACGGCGCGGGTCAGCGGGCCTCGAGCACCGCCTTGAGCCGGTCCAGGTCCCTCCGGTTCTCGCGGCGCATCATCCGCGCCAGGACGGGGGCGAGCAGGCGTCCGGGACCGGAGGGGCCGCCGTCGTTGCGCAGCTCCATGACCGTCGCCGCCACCGGGGCGCCCGGTCCGCTGGGGCCGCCGGGGGCGGCGGGGGCGGCGGCGTCGCGGAACCGGTAGGTGGTGCGCATGGGGAAGGGGCCGTCGTCGGTGGACATCACCAGCAGCTCCCCCGGGACCAGCTCCCGGACGGCGTACTCGTACCGCAGCGTGCGGCCGGCGAAGCGCGCCTGGAAGGCCAGGCGCGAGCCCACCGCGAGGGGCCCGGCGGTCAGCACCGAGACCCGGTGGATGTTGGCGTACCAGGCCGGCACGTTCTCCGGGTCCATGGCGAAGGCCGCGACCTCGGGACGCGGCCGGTCGATGACGACGTGGGTGGTGACGTCCATGCCGCCAGTGTGCCACGCGCTCGCGGCCCGTCCCCGCGGCGGTGGGAGGCGGGGACGGGCCGGGGGTCAGCGCTCGGGGCGCAGCACCTTCGAGTAGACCGTGGTGCCGTTGGCATCGCGCAGGCTGACGGTGAAGGTGTCGTCCTCGTCCAGGTCCACGTGCCCGAAGAACTGGCCCTCGCCGTCGCGCGGGGACTCGTTGGCGTAGTCCCCGGACTTGGCGAACACGACCTCCGGGCCGAACGTGCCGTCCATCGTGTTCGGCCCGAAGCTGCCGGCGTTGATGGGGCCGGCCACGAACTCCCAGAAGGGGTCGAAGTCCGTGAACGCGGCGCGCTCCGGGGAGTAGTGGTGCGCGGCGCAGTAGTGGACGTCGCCGGTGATGAACACGACGTTCTTCACGCCGTGGTCCTTGAAGGCCTTCAGCACGCGGGCCAGCTCGAGCTCGCGGCCCAGCGGGGCGCCGTGCTCGGCGTTGGAGATGGACTCCTGGCCCTTGCCGTCCGGGACGATGATGCCCAGCGGCAGGTCGCACGAGATGACCTTCCACGTGGCCTTCGAGGTGGTCACCTCGCGGATGAGCCACTGCACCTGCTCCTCGCCGAGCAGCGCGGTGGCGTGCGGCTCCAGGCCGTCCGTGTTCTCGCCCTTGTGGGTGCGCATGTCCAGGGCGAAGAGGTCCAGCTGGGGACCGCGCTCGATCTTGCGGTAGATGCGGGCCGGCTCGAAGCCGGTGCCCGGGCGCAGGGCGCGGGCGTCCGCGATCGGCATGTACTCCTGCCACGCCCGGCGGCCGCGCGCGGCGAGGGTGTCCACGTCCCGCACGGTGTAGCGGGGGTCGTCGATGGTCTCCCCGTGCCACCAGTTGTTGGTGGTCTCGTGGTCGTCCCACTGGGCCACGAGCGGGACCTGCGCGTACATCGCGCGGACGTTGGCGTCCATCATCGTGTAGCGGTGCCGGCCGCGGAACTCGTTGAGCGTCTCGGCGACCTTGGAGACCTCCTCGGTGACGAGGTTGCGCCAGACCTGGCCGTCCGGCTCCACCACCTCGGCCTGGATGGGGCCGTCCGCGTAGACGGTGTCCCCGGCGTGGACGAAGAAGTCCGGGGCGGTCTCCAGCATGGCCCGGTAGCCGCGCATGCCGCCGATCTCCTCGTTGATGCCCCAGCCCTGGCCCGCGGTGTCCGCGGTCCAGACGAAGGACTGGCCGCGCCGGCCCAGTCCGGCCCCGCGCCCGCGGGACCGGCCGTGCGCGGCCGCTCCGGGCGCCGTCGAGAACGTGCCGGTGCCGGACTCGGAGAGGTTCCCGTCCTCGTCCTCGAACCGCAGGGTGTACTGGAAGCGGGTGCCGGCGGGCAGGTTGCCCGCGCTGATCTTGGCCGTGAAGTCCGTGGCCTCGCTCGCCCAGGAGCCGCGCAGCACGCGCTCGAAGCCGTCCTTCCGGGCCAGGGGCCGACCCTCGGCGTCCACGGCGCGGACCGTGGCGACGAGACGACCGGCCCCGGAGGCGCGGGACCAGAGCACGGCCGAGCGGGAGGTGACGTCGCCGGTGGCGATGCCGCTGGGCAGGGTGAGCCGGGAGGAGCGGACGAGGGCGGCGGCGGGACGCGGCGCGGCCGTGGCCGGGGCGGCGGCGAGCGAGGCCGCGGCGGCGGTGGCGGCGGATCCGAGCAGGAGGGAACGACGGGAGATCTGGGTCATGGACCCTGATGATGGCCATGCCGGGCGGGCCGGTTCCTGCCGATGGACGACGGCGAGGTGAACGGCGCGGGACGATTCGGTGGTGGCCCGTGATCCCGGTCGCAGGCCGGGGTTCCCGCTCCGCGTCCGGCCCGCGGTCCGGGCCGGCGTCTCAGGCCTCGGCGCCCGGGGCGTCGCCCGGCGCGCCCGCGAGGCGCCGTCGCAGCTGCGCCCGCCAGGGAGCGGGCAGTTCCGGGGAGGCGAGCACGCGGGCGATGCCCACGCGGTCCCCCCGGTCCACGTTCATCACGCGGTGGATCTCGGCCACGGACACCGATCCGCCGGGCCGGTCCACCAGCGCCATGGCGTCCCCGGCGCCGATCCGGCCCTCCCGCAGCACGCGCAGGTAGTAGCCCGCGCGTCCGGTCCGCTGGACCTCGGCCACGAGGTCGGGCATGCCCCACCGGTCGGACAGGGTGCGGCACGGCCGACGGGGCTGGGTCACCTGCACCAGGGCCTCGCCGATCGCGAAGACGTCCCCGGCGTGCACGCGCGCCCCCGGCCAGCCGGTGACGGTGAGGTTCTCGGAGAACCCGCCCTCGGGGATCTCGCGCCCCTCGGTCCACCAGGCCGCGTAGTCCTCGCGCGCGTAGGCCAGCAGTGCCTTGTCCGGGCCGCCGTGGTGCCGGCGGTCCCCCTGCTCGTCCCCGGGCAGGCCGAGGACACCGAGGGGAACGGGGCCGGCGAGCAGGTGCTTCACGGCCGCGGTCGCGACCTCCCGCCCGCACCAGTGCTGCCGGCGGACGGGCCCTGCGCGGACGGCGACGACGGTCCCCGCGGGGGCATCATCGCCGGCGGCCGAGCCCTCCGGCACGGGCCCCGGCGAGCGGATCGGCTGCGCGTCCATCCCCCCATTGTGGTCATCCCCTCCGGGAAGCGCACCCTGAATCGCTACCGAACAGTAGGTGAACACGGCCGCGCCCCTCCCCGTCCGCCGGCGCCCCCGTCTACGCTCGGTGCCCGTGCACGCATCCCAGATCCCCCCTGTCACCGCCCAGCCCACGCGGCGCGCCGTCGTCCGCACCGGCGCGCTCGCGGGTGCCGCCGCCCTGGCCGGCGCCGCGCCCCTGATCTCCCCCGGTCCCCGGCCCGCCGCGGCCGCCACGGGGCCCTTCCGCCACGGCGTCGCCTCCGGGGACCCCCTCCCGGACGGGATCCTGCTGTGGACGCGGGTGACCCCCACCGAGGACGCGGCCCCCGGCTCCGGCCTCGGCGCGGACGTCACCGTCTCCTGGACGGTCGCGCTGGACCCCGGGTTCACCCGCGTGGTCGCCCGCGGCACCGTGCGCACCGGCGCGGACCGCGACCACACCGTGAAGGTCCCCGTGGCCGGGCTCGCCCCGGCCACGGACCACTGGTTCCGGTTCGGACTGCAGGGCGCCGTCTCCCCCGCGGGACGCACGCGGACCGCACCGGCCGCCGGCGCCGCCGTCGAGCACCTGCGCTTCGGCGTGGTGTCCTGCGCCAACTGGCAGGCCGGGCACTTCTCCGCCTACCGGCACCTGTCCCGCGAGCGCCTGGACGCGGTGCTGCACCTGGGCGACTACCTCTACGAGTACGGCCCCGGGGAGTACCAGGCGCGCGACGTGGTGGTCCGCCCGCACGAGCCGGCCCGCGAGATGACCACGCTGGCCGACTACCGGGTGCGCCACGCCCAGTACAAGACGGACCCGGACCTGCAGGCCCTGCACGCCGCCGCGCCGTTCATCGTCACGTGGGACGACCACGAGTCCGCGAACGACGCCTACGACGACGGCGCCGAGAACCACACCGAGGGCACGGAGGGCTCCTGGCCCCAGCGCCGGGCGTGGGCGCAGCGGGCCTACGCCGAGTGGATGCCGGTGCGCTACGAACCGGGCGGGGAGCTGTACCGCCGGCTGGGGTTCGGCACCCTGGCGTCCCTGTCCATGCTGGACCTGCGAACGTACCGGGACCGGCAGGCCTCCTCCCAGCTCGCCGGGGAGGTCGACGACCCGGACCGGTCCATCACCGGCGCCGCGCAGATGGACTGGCTGCTGGCGGGGCTCACGGAGCAGGGCCCGCAGTGGAAGCTGGTCGGCAACCCGGTGATGATCGCCCCGGTGCGCTTCCCCTCGACGCTGAGCACCGCCGAGCTGGCGGGCATGCACGAGCTGCTGGGCACCACCACGATCGATGGCGTGCCGTACAACGTGGACCAGTGGGACGGCTACGTGGCCGACCGCACCACCGTGGTGCGCCACCTGCGCGACCACGCGGTGAAGGACACCGTCTTCCTGACCGGGGACATCCACTCGGCCTGGGCCTGCGACCTGCCCGCCGACCCGCTGACCTACCCGGTCACCGGGGACTCCGTGGCCACGGAACTCGTGTGCACGTCCGTGACGAGCGACAACCTGGACGACATCCTCGGCGTGCCCCCGCGCACCGGCTCCCTGGCCGTGGAGGCCGCGATGAAGGCCGCGAACCCGCACGTGCGCTACCTGGACTTCGACTCCCACGGGTACTCGGTGCTGGACGTGACCCCCTCCGGCGTCCGGATGGACTTCCACCGGCTCGCCGAGCGCACCTCGCCGGGCTCGGGGGCCTCGCGGACGGCGTCGTACACGGTTGCCGCCGGCACCCAGCGCGTGCGGTCCACCGGGGGCGTGCTGTGAGGGCGCGGGGCGGCGGGGCCCGGGCGGACGTGTCACCGGAGCGGGGCGCCGGGGCGGCGCCGCACCGACCCTCGGCGCCGGGGACCAGCCGGCGGTCCTTCCTGCGCGCGGCGGGCGCCACCGGGGCGGGCGTGCTGCTCTCCGCGGCCGCCTCGGCCGGGTGGGGCGGCACGGCCGCGAGCGCGGCGGGGCGCACCCGCGTGCACGTGCTCGTGGTGGACGGCTGCGGGCCGGACGAGATCACGGCGACGGGCACCCCCCGGCTGGCGGCCCTGCGGGATGCCGGCACGTGGTTCCCCCAGGCCCGGTCCCTGCCGGTCATGGAGACGATCCCCAACCACGTCATGATGATGACCGGTGCCCGGCCGGACCGCACCGGGGTGCCGGCGAACGCCGTCTTCGACCGCGCGCTCGGCGAGGTGCGCACCCTGGACCGCGCGACGGACCTGCGCTTCCCCACGCTGCTGGAGCGGGTGCGGGAGCGGGGGCTGACGAGCGCCAGCGTGCTGAGCAAGGAGTACCTGTACGGCGTCTTCGGGGACCGGGCCACGTTCCGCTGGGAGCCGGAGCCGATCGTGCCGGTCAGCGGACACGCCCCGGACGCGTCCACGATGGACGCCCTGCTGGCGATGGTGGACGCCGCCGACCCGGACCTGTGCTTCACCAACCTCGGGGACATCGACCGGATGGGCCACAGCGACCTGACCGGCACCACGCTGCGCGCGGCACGCGGGGCCGCCCTGCTGTCCACGGACCGGCAGGTGGGGCGGCTGGTGGACCACCTGGTGGGGCGCGGACTGTGGGAGAGCACGGTGCTGGTGGTCCTGGCCGACCACTCCATGGACTGGTCCTATGCCTGGAAGACGGTGTCCGCGACCGAGGTCCTGGCCGCCGATCCTGAGCTGGTCGAGCACCTGGCCGTGGCCCAGAACGGCGGGGCGGACCTGTTCTCCTGGACCGGGCCCGACGTCGGCCGGTCTGCCGCACTCGAGCGCGCGGCGGCCCTGCTGCGCGCCCACCCCGGGGTGCTCTCCGTCCATGCCCCGGCCGAGCTGCGGCTCGGCGCCGAGGCCGGCGACCTCGTGGCCTACTGCCGGGCCGGGTGGCGGTTCACGGACCCCACCGTGGTGTCCAATCCGATCCCGGGCAACCACGGGCACCCCGCGACCGAGCCGATCCCCTTCATGGTGACGGGCGGGTCCCCGCTGGTTCGCCGGGGCCACGTGTCCTCGGAGCCGGTCCGGACAGTGGACGTCGCGCCCACGGTGGGCTCGCTGCTCGGGCTCGGCGCGCCCGCCGGGGGCTACGACGGGACGGCGCGGACCGCGGCGTTCGTGGGGTGAGCCGGGCGGCGGGGCGCTCTCCGCACGGGGCGCCACCCAGGTGGGGTCATCCGACGAACGCGTCGGCGATGGAGACCACGAGCCCGACCAGCCCGGCGGCCACGAGCGTGGCGCCGAGGGCCAGGGACACCGTGGTGATCGGCAGCCGCCGCTCCAGCCGCATCTGCGCCGGATTGGTGGGGCTGACGTAGGCGAGCGTGAAGTCCCGGCCGTCCAGCCGGGAGCGTTCCCCCGGGCGGAGCGGCCGTTCGTGGATGTCCTCGGCGTCGAACCAGCGGGCGCGGGGGTCGTCCGGCTGGCCCACGATGACGACCTCCGTGGTGACCAGGTCACGCTCCCGGGCCCGCAGGACGATCCCGCCCACGAGCAGGGGCAGCCCGATCATCGGCCCGAGCCAGGCCATCACCTCCGCGGCGAGGCCGAGGACTTGGAAGCCGTTCACGCTCCCAAGGCTAGACGGGTCCTCCGTGGCGTGGGTCAACACCGCAAGGGTCCGGGCGGGCGGGACATCGGGGCGCGGGTGGCGGCAAGATGGCGTCACGAGCAGAGGGGGGCCCACCATGCGACCTGCGGCGACCACCCCGGCGAATCGAGCCGCGGAGCCGGCCCGCCGCGCCCGGGCAGGAGGGCCCGCGAGGAGCGCGGGGGTGGCGCTGCGACGCCGGTGGGACTGCACGGCCTCCTCGGTGATGGTCGGTGCCCTGCTGTCGTCCTGCGGGGTCGGCGATCCGCTCGCGGCGACCGGGTCCGTGCCTCCCCCGGAACCTGCGGTGACGTCGTCATCCCCTCACGAGACTGCAGGGCGCTTCGCCAGCCTGGACGAGCTCTTCCGGGAGGTGGACGGGCAGCTGGGCTGTCCCGAGGACAGCGCAGACCACTACTTCATGGTCGACGGCGCGCCGACGGGGCTGCCGGGACGACAGTGCGGGAGCGGCGTGGTGATGGCCTGGTCCGAGAACCCAGCCATGGCGGACCACGCCGAACAGGTATTGCGGGACGCCGGCGGCCCCGTGCCGCGGGCCACGGGCCCGGGCTGGTTCGTGGCCGACGTGTCCGCCGTGGTCGAGACGGGCGGTCTCGAACCCTCCATGCCGGACTCCACGGACCTGCGGAACCTCGCCGGAAGCCTGGGCGGTCGGTACACGGCAGGATAGTCCCGCCTCGGCCGCGAGGGCCGCTGAGCCGGCCCATTCCCGACGACGGCAGCCCGGGCAGGCGGTGGTGCGCAGCGGGTGGGGAGGGCCCGCTGGGGAAAGGCAAAGCCCCCGGCCCTGGGGGCCGGGGGCTGCATGGTTGCGGGGGCAAGATTTGAACTTGCGACCTCCGGGTTATGAGCCCGGCGAGCTACCGAACTGCTCCACCCCGCGTCGGAGACATTGATCCTACAGGCCCGTGGAGAGATACCCAAATTGACGCTCCTGTCGGGACGCACCTGCCATCCTCGAGCGGCCTGCCGCACGATGCCCCGCTCGCCCCGGGCGCCAGCCCCGAGACGCAGCACGAGGCCAAGGCCACCGGCAGGCCCATGTGCGGCATCTTCGCGGGAACGGCCGAGTTCGAACGCCAGCTGATCCCCGAACGCCCGAGGGCCCGGCTGGCCGGCGGCCGCGATCGGGTTCGCCCGGACGGCCTGCCGTACGAGATGCTCACGACCATGATCCTCCCGGCGCCGGTGAACACGCCGAGGCACGGTTCCCGTGGACGCCGCCTCCAGGCTGCGGGTTGGCGACGACCGATCGCGGGACGTGTCCGTTTGGCACCCCCCACCGGCCAGACCACCGGACCGGTCCTCTGGGACGCTGGCCAAGGGGCTGCGACCTCGGTCCACGTCGACTCGGGAAGGTCCGGTGGGGGTTCGTCTCCTGAAACGTTGGGCACAGGGTGGCCTGGTCACTCGGAGGGTCACGATTTCCAGGACGCCGAGATCCTCCCGCCGTCTGATCTTCGTGACTCGCTCACCCGGGTCACGAGAAGGCCGGGCACGGACCATTCATGAGACCACCCCTGCAGGAGTTGTCAGAAACTCTTGCTGGCCGGGCAAGGACATCGTTCCTTGCATTCCTCTCACCCTCTTCGACTCCATTCAAGAACCGGCGAGCCGAACGCTGGATCGTGGACGACCAGGACCATTGTCCGTAACGGGCTCTCCGCGGCTCGCGCCTGGGCTTGCGAGGGATCACTGATGGCGGGAGCGGTCCAGGTATGGTCCATGACCCTCAGAGCGAATTTCCTGACCTAGGTGTCAACGACAGTCGTAAAGGGGGCGGTGCACGACTACAGGGCGTTGACTGAGGCGTCTCCTGCTGATTGGTTATTCCCGTCACTCGCACCAAAGCACAGGGGGAACAGTGAAATTTCGTGGAATAGCCACCGGACTGGCCGGCCTTGCCCTGGCGACAGGGATGGTGGCGGCCGGGCCAGCACCTGCAGCCCAGGCGGTGCCCTATGCCTGCACGATGACCGTGAGCGGCCGAGACCTGGGGTGGTACGGCGACGTGAGGTGCTACCAGGGATATGGGGGGTATCGAGCCGTCGCAAAGTGCAATGGCTTCGGCGGGACCGCCTATGGCAACTGGGTGGGAGTCGGACAGCGTTCCAGCGCGTGGTGCGGGTGGTGGGGCGTCAGCTCGGTCTGGTATCAGACGCGCTAGGGCTGACCTGGGGCCTCAGGAAGTCCTAACGCGGAGCCCCGGACTTCGACTCACGGCGCCATGCCTCCCAGAGCGAGGCGCCGTGAGTCGCCTCTGCCTAGGGCAACACTCTTGAGTAGTCCTCCAACCCCGTCAGGTTGGGGGGGCACCCGGTCGGACCCGGTCTAGCTGACGTCATCGTCGAACGCTGAGCACGTCGGCGTTGGTTCGCGTCGACACGGCAGTCGACTAAGTCGAAGGCCACCCGTAGGGGATCCCGCCCTGGTCCTCACCGTCCAGGACTTCCCGGCAACGGCCATGGTCTCCAGACCGAGGTGGTCGCGGACGTGCCTGGGCCGGTTGACGCCCCCGGTGAGGGCGCCGCGCAGGTCCACGTCCGCCAACCCGGTGATGGCGACGGGCTTGTCATCCTTGGTGAAGGACTGGACCTGGCCGATGGGTCGGGGTCGGCTGGTCGGTCGTCGGAGCTTGGGTTGGCGTAGCATCGCTGACGCGAGCGTCCTTGCTCAGTGAATGGAGCAGTCATGATCCTCCCAGCACCGAAGCCCGTCACCAGGAATCCGGGCCGCCTCGCCCCCGGCGCCAAGGCCCTCGTCGTGGTCGTGGCATCGTGACTAGGATCGTCGTGTCGATGTGGACCACCCTCGACGGGTACGTGGCCGGCCCCGCCGACGAGATGGACTGGCTGGAACCCGACGACCGCATGATGGCCTACGAGACGGCCCTCGTCGCCGACGCCGACGCGCTCCTGCTGGGTCGGGTGACCCACGGGGATTTCGCCGGAACGTGGCCCGCGGTCGCCCGGAACGAGGCGGAGCCACCGGCGGTGCGCCACTACGCGCGGCGCGTGGACGAGATGCCCAAGATCGTGGTCTCGGGATCGGGACAGACCACGGCCTGGGCCAACACCTCGCACCTGGAGGCCCTCGATGCCCAGACCGTGGCCCGGATCAAGGACGGGGACGACGGCTACCTCGTCGTCTACGGCAGCCTGACCCTCATCGCTTCCCTCCAAGGACTCGACGCCATCGACGAGTACCACCTGCTGGTGCACCCCACCGCGATCTGCCAGGGCAAGGCGTTGTTCGCCTCACCCACCCGGTTGCGGCTCCTCTCGGCCGAGACCTTCCCCTCCGGTGTGACGTTGATGCGCCACACCCCGCGCTGAGCGCACCAAGCGAACCGGAGGCGCTGGTCGACGGGCCGCCTCCATCGAAGGGCGATCGCCCTTGGCGCTGCCCGAGTACCTGGCCGCCGTCGAGGCCTAGACCGACGTGTGGCTGAACTCCCTGTGGAACTCCGTCGGCGGTGGATACACCGACGAGGCCTCCTTGCGTCACCTCGACCTGGGTGGCAGGCCCTGGTGGACAGGAGCGCCGATGGTGGATGCGTGCGACCTCGACGGGGCGCACACGGGTGATGACAGCAGCGGGGCCGGCCTCAGACACCGGCCCCGCTGCAAGGTCCGAGCGCCTGCCGCCTCCGGGATCCTCCCGGGCCGCGAAGGCCGCGGCGACGGTCGTGGCCAGGGCTCCGGAGGGGGACGGCCGGCATCCCCCTCGGGGGTGGGGCCACCCTTGCGCTATACCCCCAGGGGGTATATACCGGGAGGGAGGACATGACCCCGGCACCGAACCGCAGTCCTGATCAACGACCATCGTCTCGGCTGGCCGGCAACCGAGTGGAAGGAAGCCATGAGTACCGCGCCTCATCACGATCCGCACGAGCACGCACACCACGCCGACCACGACACGCACGGCCAGGCGATGCCGGAGGGGCACTTCCACTCCGCCGTGGACGAGGAGCACCAGGTCCACTCCCACGGGGAGCACGCCGGGCACAGCGTGGCCATGTTCAAGAACAGGTTCTGGCTCTCGCTGGCACTGTCCGTCCCCGTGGTGGTCTTCAGCCCGATGTTCGCCCACCTGCTGGGCTACCACCTGCCCGAGTTCCCCGGCTCCGCGTGGATCCCCCCGGTGCTCGGCACGGTCATCTTCGTCTACGGCGGCACCCCGTTCCTCCAGGGCGGCTGGCGTGAGCTGCGCTCCCGCCAGCCGGGGATGATGCTGCTCATCTCGCTGGCCATCGCGGTGGCCTTCCTCGCCTCCTGGGTCACCACCCTGGGCCTCGGCGGGTTCGACCTCGACTTCTGGTGGGAGCTGGCCCTGCTGGTGACCATCATGCTGCTGGGCCACTGGATGGAGATGCGCGCCCTCGGGGCGGCCTCCTCGGCACTGGACGCCCTGGCGGCGCTGCTGCCGGACGAGGCCGAGAGGATCGTGGACGGCAACCCCGTCACCGTGCCGATCTCGGCCCTGGCCGTGGGCGACGTGGTGCTGGTCCGGGCCGGGGCCCGGGTGCCGGCCGACGGTCAGATCGTGGACGGGTCCGCGGAGTTCGACGAGGCGATGATCACGGGCGAGTCGAAGGCGGTCTCCCGCGGCGTGGGGGACACCGTGGTGGCCGGGACCGTCGCCACGGACAACACCGTGCGGGTCCGCATCGAGGCCGTGGGCGAGGACACGGCGCTGGCCGGGATCCAGCGGATGGTCGCGGAGGCGCAGGAGTCGTCCTCGCGCGCCCAGGCCCTCGCCGACCGTGCCGCCGCCCTGCTGTTCTGGTTCGCCCTGGTTGCCGGCATCCTCACCGCGATCGCCTGGACGTGGCTGGGCAGCCCGGATGACGCGGTCACCCGGACGGTCACCGTGCTGGTCATCGCCTGCCCGCACGCGCTGGGCCTGGCCATCCCGCTGGTCATCGCGATCTCCACGGAGCGCGCCGCGCGGGCGGGGGTGCTCATCAAGGACCGGCTGGCCCTGGAGCGGATGCGCACCATCGACGTGGTCCTGTTCGACAAGACCGGCACCCTCACCGAGGGCGCCCACGCGGTCACGGGCCTCGCGCCCCGGCCCGGCGTCTCCGAGGCCCGCCTGCTGGCCCTCGCCGCCGCGGCCGAGGCCGACAGCGAGCACCCGGTCGCCCGCGCCATCGTCACCGCGGCCGCCGACCACCCCGAGGCCTCCGCCCAGCGGCTGCACGGCACCGGGTTCACCGCGGCCAGCGGCCGCGGGGTCCGTGCCACCGTGGACGGGGCCGAGGTGCTCGTCGGCGGGCCGAACATGCTCCGCGAGCTGGGTCTGGACACGCCCGCCGAGCTGCGGGCCGACGTCGAGGGCTGGGTGGGCCGCGGGGCCGGCGTCCTGCACGTCATCGCCGACGGCGAGGTCCTGGGCGCCCTGGCCCTGGAGGACCGGGTGCGCCCCGAGTCCCGGGCCGCCGTGCTGGCCCTGCAGGACCGCGGGCTCAAGGTCGCGATGATCACCGGGGACGCGCAGCAGGTGGCCCGGGCCGTGGGCGCCGACCTGGGCATCGACGAGGTCTTCGCCGAGGTGCTGCCCCAGGACAAGGACGCCGCGGTCGCCGAGCTGCAGTCCCGCGGACTGGGCGTGGCCATGGTGGGCGACGGCGTCAACGACGCCCCCGCCCTGGCCCGCGCGGAGGTCGGCATCGCCATCGGCGCCGGCACCGACGTGGCCATGGAATCGGCCGGCGTCGTGCTGGCAGGCAATGACCCGCGGGCCGTGCTGTCCATGATCGACCTGTCCCGGGCCAGCTACCGCAAGATGATCCAGAACCTCGTCTGGGCCGCCGGGTACAACGTCATCTCGGTCCCGCTGGCCGCCGGCGTCCTGGCCCCGGTCGGGTTCCTGCTCTCGCCGGCGGTCGGGGCGATCCTCATGTCCGTCTCCACCATCGTGGTGGCCCTCAACGCCCAGCTCCTGCGCCGGATCGACCTCGCCCCGGCCCACCTGGCCCCCCTCGGGTCCGAGGACCGGAGTGGCGCGGCGCGGCCCACGGCGGCCGCCGCCCGCTGACCCCTCCCCCGGCCGGCGCAGGACCACGAGCGGGGCGTCGAGGGCGAGGTCGAACCCACCCCTGGCCCGAACGGGCCGGCGCCCGGGAAATGTGGACGAAAGGCCACTACCGCAGCCCGGGCCCCCTTCAGTACGGTGAGAGGGCCCAGTGAGACGGTGCACGCGGATCACCAGATGGATCAAGCCCGGGGGGATACGGGCCCATCGCATGACGATCTGCGGAGAGGCGGTGGCGTCAGCCACCGCCTCTCCTTCGTCCCGGGCCAACGACACCGGCCCCTTTTCCCGGGCCCGCGGGCGGCGGCACCGGGACGAGGCGGGGTATGCCATACCCCGGATCGGCCGGGCCGGGCTCGCGGCCCCCTCCGGCGGGCGGGAGCTGGTGGGATGGGGACCATGACGAACAGCACCGAGCACACTCCCTCCCCTGACCGCCGGCGTGCCGTGGTGACCGGTGCGAGCACCGGCATCGGGGCCGCCACCGTGCGGCAGCTGGCCACCGTAGGCTGGTCCGTGCTGGCCGTGGCCCGCCGCGGTGACCGCCTCCGGGCCCTCGCCGGGGACACCGGCTGCGACGTCGTGACCGCGGACATCACCTCCGAGGACGACGTCGCCCGCATCGTCGAGGCGGCCGGCCCCGTCCACGCCGTGGTCAACAACGCCGGCGGGGCACGCGGCGTGGAGACGATCGCCGACGCGGACCTGGGCAAGTGGTCCTGGATGTACGACGTCAACGTCCTGGGCACCGTCCGGCTGACCAAGGCCCTGCTCCCGGCCCTGCGCGCCTCCGGGCGCGGCGACATCGTGATCGTGTCCTCCGTGGCCGGCCGGGTCACCTACGAGGGCGGTGGCGGTTACGCGGCGGCCAAGCACGCGGAGCGGGTGGTCGCCGAGACCCTGCGCCTGGAACTCAATGGCGAACCGATCCGGGTGATCGAGATCGCCCCGGGGCTGGTCCACACGGAGGAGTTCTCCCTGCGACGGCTCGGCGGGGACCGGGCCGCGGCCGACGCGGTCTACGCCGGGGTGCCGGGCCCGCTCTCGGCCGACGACGTGGCCGAGTGCATCGCGTGGACGCTCTCCCGGCCGCACCACGTGAACATCGACCAGCTGGTGGTCAAGCCCCTGGCGCAGGCCGCGATCCACAAGATGCACCGCACCCCCTGAGCGGGGCCACCGCCGACGGGTCCGGCCCGGCGGCCGGGTGAGCGGGCCGTGCGCCAGGTGTCCAGCGCGATGACCGCGGCCAGCACGACCAGGGACAGCGACACCGATGCCACCGCGTCGGTGATCCAGTGGTACCCGAGGTACACCCTGCTCACCGCCACGAGGAGGACCCCGAGGGACGCGGCGGCGAAACCGGGGGCGGCGGCCCTGCGCCATCGGCCCCGGGACACGAGCAGGAAGGTCGTGACCAGCAGGAAGTCGGCGGCGCCGAGGACATGGCCGGAGGGGAAGGAGAACGTGTGGTCGGCCCCCAGCATCATCTGGTCCACCGGGGGGCGCCGCCGCTGGACGGACCGCGCGATGACCTGGGCGAGACCCACTCCCACCATCATGGCCCCGGCCAGCAGCAGCGGCCGCCACGCGTGCCGGGCGCGCACCCCCCAGGCCACGGTGAACACCAGGACGATGAGGGGCATCACCACCGGCCCGAAGACCACGGCGATGGCCATCATCACGGCGGTCAGCGCGTCCGAGCGCACGGTCAGGAACCAGTGGCGCGCGGGCCCGTCCACACCGGCCAGGCCGTCGTGGTCCACGACGCCCACGAGCGTGGCGGAGAAGACCGACAGCCCGGCGACCGCCAGCAGCATCGCGGTCAGGTACAGCGCCCTCCTCGCACCCGTCGCGAGGCATCGTTGCTCCACCACGACCTTCTCGTGGAGGATGCGCCGCCAGTCCCGGGGCCCACCGCCGCCTGTCCCTGCCGCCATCGGTCGTACCGCCCGTCCTGGGAGAACGCCCCCGTGGGAGCCCGTGCATGATCTTCGCCCCGGACCCCGTGGCCTGCCAGAGCCGACCGGCGGCAGGGTCGCGGCCCATGCGACAACCGTGGCGGCACCGTGGGACCGGCCTGGCCATTGCTATCGTTTAACGATAGATTTGCATCGTTCATCGACCGAGGGAGCCGTCATGCGCGCCATCACCATCATCGTCCTGCGGGGCATCCTCGCCCTGGCCCTGCTGGGGTCCCTGGCCGTCCAGCTCCTGCTGGTCCCCCTGTTCTGGGCGGACCTGCACGGCGCCCCGGACGGCCTGCGGGTCACCCTGGTCATCCTCGTGGTCCTGGGGGTCGTCAGCCTCCAGGTCGTCGGGGTGTGCGTCTGGCGCCTGCTCGCCATGGTCCGCCGGGGCACGGTCTTCACCCGCGCCGCGTTCGGCTGGGTGGACACGATCATCGGGGCCATCGCGGCCGGTGCGGTGATCGTGTTCGCCGTCGCGGTCGCGCTCGCGCCGACCACGGTGGCCCCCGGCGTGGTCGGGCTCGTCTGCGGCGCGGCGCTCGTCGTGGCAGGCGTGGCCCTCGTGGTCTACGTCCAGCGGATGCTGCTGGCCCAGGCCGTGGACCGGGACGCCGAGGCCCGGGTGATGCGCGCCGAACTCGACGAGGTGATCTGATGCCGATCGTGGTGGACATCGACGTCATGCTCGCCCGGCGCAAGATGGCCGTGGGCACCCTGGCCGAGAGGGTCGGCATCACCCCGGCCAACCTGGCCGTGCTGAAGAACGGCCGGGCCAAGGCCGTGCGCTTCACCACCCTCCAGGCGCTGTGCGAGGCCCTGGACTGCCAGCCGGGTGACCTGCTGCGGTGGGAGCCGGACGGCGATGCGGCCGGCTGATCCCGCCGGCTGTCACAGCCTCCCGGCCACGTCCCGGACGGCCCGGGCATAGGCCGCGGACTCCAGGTAGGCGTCGTGCGTGGCGACCGTGAACTGGTAGGCCCCGCGCACGAACTCCTCGGCCTGCACGTCCATCCCGTCCGCGGGCCACGCGGCGCCGTAGCGGACGGTGAACCCGAGCGGGTCGTTGGGCCGGTAGAGGTTGGTCCAGCGCTCCCCCAGCAGCTCCCACAGGTGGCCCGGCACCGGCCCGGGGCTGCCCGGTGCGGGCGTCCACCCGGCGTCGGCCTCGCGGCGCACCTCCCCCGCCAGCAGCGGCGGCCACGGGTCCCGGCCCGCGGCCGAGGGCGGCGGGGCCGGCACGGTCGACAGCACCGGCGCGCCCAGGACCTCGGGGAAGAAGCGGCCGAAGTAGCGCCGTACCTGCGTCCCGTAGCTCACCAGCCCCAGGCGCCGGAACCGCGCCGCGGGCATCCCGCGCGCGGAGAGGTGGAACAGCACGCAGAGCGCGAGGACCAGTCCCATGGAGTGGCCCGAGAGCAGCACCCGACGGCGGCCGGCGCCCTCCGGCCGCAGCCAGTCCTCGATCCGGTCGACCACCTCGGGGACCACCCGCTCGGAGTAGCACGGCGGCCCGTAGGGGTGGGCCTGGGTGGGCAGGAAGCACATGAGGTCCCACAGCAGCCCCACGGGCCGGCCCTGGTCGCGGGCCGAGAGGACCGCCGTGGTCACCACGAGCGCCACCGCCGCCCACAGCCCCGCCTGACCGGCCGCGCGCAGCACCGGCCACGCCTGCTCCAGCACGGGCCACCCGGCCAGCCACGCCCCGCCGAGCACCGCTGAGGCGACGAGACCGGCGAGCACCGCCGCGGCCGCCCATCCGGCGGTGACCTCGGCGCGCCGGAACAGCGAGGCGCGCCGCCGGGAGGCCCACACGGCACGGGCGGCGGTGCTCACCACGGGGGCCTCGTCCCATGCGCCGGCGTCCGTGACGAGCCGCTCGCGGACGGCGGCCAGCTCCGCTGCGGCGCCCTCCCCGCCGGCGCGCCAGGCCAGTACGAACTGGACGCCCAGGGCGAGCAGCGCGGCCAGGGCCAGCAGCGTGAACCCCGCGGCGAAGACGACGTAGAGCACGGGCGGGGCGGTGTCCCCGAGCACCCAGCCGGCCACGATCACCGCGGAGAAGGACAGGACGAGCGCGAAGCCGCACGCCAGGGCGGCGAAGACGAAGGGCCCCTGGCCGCGCCACGCCACCGCGTCGCGGCGCTCCCGCGGGACGGCGCCGGCCCCCTGGACCAGCAGGACCCCCAGCAGCAGGACCAGGGCCACGGTCACCCCGACGACGGCCAGCCCCCCACCGCCGCCCTCCACCGGCGCGGCCGGGGTGCCGGTGGGCGGGCCGGGAGGTGAGCCGGGGAGGACCGTGCTCCCGGCCCGGTCGGGCAGCCGGCCGTCCAGCAAGGAGCAGGCGACGCCGGCCACCAGCACGCCGGCCCCCGCCGCCAGCAGCACCCAGTGCAGGACCGGCGTGCGGGAGCGCGGGTCGTGGACCTGGGGACGCAGGATCCGGATCCCGACGGCGGCGGTCACCACCGCGCCGAGGACGACGACCACGACCCAGGACCTCGCGAGCGGCTCGGCCGGCCAGCCGGCGGCGAGGACCCAGGGCACCCGGCCCAGTCCCAGCACGGTGCCGGTCCAGGCCAGCGCCGCGGCCCCGTGCAGCACCCCCAGTCGCCGCATCCCCGCCCCGACGCGCCACAGGCCCCGGCGGGCCAGCGCCGGCGGCGGACCGGCCGGGCCCGCGGCGGCGGGTGCGGGGGTGGCGTCGCCGTCCGGCCTTCCGGCGTCCGGTTCCCTGTCCCGTGGTCCCCTGTCGCGCGGGCCGGGGAGGTAGCGCGTGCGCGAGACCGTGGACAGCACGGCCAGGGCGGTGACCGCGAGCACGGGCAGCCCGGCCAGCAGCGCCGTCCGCGCCCCGGCGGGCCACTGGGCGAGCAGGTCGCGGACCCAGCCGCCGCGGCTCGCGGCGGCCATGTCCAGGGCGATCGTGGTGGCGGTCGTGACGAAGAGCAGGGTCAGTGCGAGCCCGAGGACGCGCACGGTCCCGGCGGAGCGGCCGCGGCCGATCACGTCGTGGACGGTGTCCGTCTCCTCGCCGTCTCCCGGTCCTCCCGGCACCCCGGCACCGGCGGGCGCCGACGTCGGGCCCGTCCCGAGCTGGTGCCGGGACCAGTAGGCCGTGTTGACCAGGCCGAACGGGGCGAGCGAGAACCACGCGGCGCGCACGGCGGCGTCACCCACCCGGCCCAGGGCGGGCAGCCCGGTGAAGCGGGCCAGCCGGCCCCACGCGTACGCCTCCACCCGGTGCCCGGCGGTGGAGCCGCGCGCGGTGGAGAAGCCGGCGAGCGCGTCGCCGCGCGTGGACACCACGCGGGACGGGGTGGTCTGCAGCATCCGGTGCGGCGGGGTGTTGCGCACGCCGTGGATGCGCAGCTCCAGCAGTCCGGGGTCGTGGGGCGGCGGCATGGCACCATCGTCGCCGGGGGGCACGGGCTCGGGAACCACGGGTGCCCCTACGGGACCAGCATCACCTTGAGCGCCTCACGGGCGTCCATGGCGGCGTAGGCCTCCGGGGTGCGCTCCAGCGGCATGGTGCGGTCGAAGACCCGGCCCGGGGCGATCTCCCCGGCCAGCACCTGGCCGATGGCCTGCTCCATGTACCGGCGCACGGGGGCGGTGCCGCCGGTGAGCGTGATGTTGTGGCGGAACATCGGCCCGCCGATGGGCGCCTCGGGGTACTGCGGCACGCCCACCCGGGAGACGGTGCCGCCGGGGCGGACCACGCCGAGGGCCTGCTCGTAGGCGGGCAGGTGGCCCACGGCCTCGAGGACCACGTGGGAGCCCTCGCCGCCGGTCAGCTCGCGCACGCGCCCGATGCCCTCCTCGCCGCGCTCGGCCACCACGTCCGTGGCGCCGAACTCGCGGCCCAGGTCCGTACGCCCGGCGTGGCGGCCCATGAGGATGATCCGCTCGGCGCCGAGCTGGCGGGAGGCCAGGACGGCGGACAGGCCCACCGCGCCGTCGCCGACGACGGTCACCGTGTGCCCCGGGCCCACGCGGCCCATCGTGGCGGCGTGGAGACCGGTGAGGTAGACGTCCGAGAGGGTCAGCAGGCTCGCGAGCAGCTCCTCCGAGCCGTTGCCGGTCTCGTCCACGTCCGGCACCACCACGAGCGTGCCGTCGGCCCGCGGGACGCGCACGTACTCCGCCTGCAGGCCGCCAAGGCCGTTGCTGCCGAAGAACCCGCCGTGCAGGCAGGAGACGTGGAAGCCCTCGCGGCAGTACACGCAGGTGTTGTCCTGGAAGGTGAAGGAGGAGACCACCAGGTCCCCGGGCTTGAGGCTCGTGACCTCCGGGCCGGTCTCCTCGACCACGCCCATCACCTCGTGGCCCATGGGCGCGCCGTGCTCCCGCGCGGGCATGGTGTGGAACGGGTGCAGGTCCGAGCCGCACACGCACGAGCGGACCGTGCGGATGATGGCCTCGTGGGGCTCCTGCAGGGTGGGATCCGGCACGGTCTCCACGCGGACGTCACCGGCGCCGTACATGACTGCGGCCTTCATTCGGGACCACCTCTCTCCGTGGGGCTTGACCCTCCCACCGTAGCGGGCGGCCCGGACGGCGCCGGTGACCGCTGCCGGCGGCCCCCGCCAGAACCGCTGCCGGACCCGGCTCAGCCGGCGCCGGCCAGCTCGCGCCGGCGCATGAGGACCAGGGCTGCCGCGCTCCCGGCCGCCACCACCGCGAGCAGCCACCACAGTCCGCGCACGTCCACCTCGCCGCCCACGGTGACGGGCGACTGGGCGAACGGGGAGAGGTCCGCGGTCCACTCGGGCAGGCCCAGCAGCGGGCCGAACATGCCCAGGACGGTGGCCACGAGCACGAGGCCCCATGCCACGCCGAGGGTGGCCCGGGGGACGAGCACGAAGGCCAGCGCGGCCAGCACCGTGAAGACGCTGGCCGCGACCACCTGCCCCAGCCCGGCCACCGTGACCACCCGGTACAGGGACTCCGCTCCCCCGCTCGCGGCCAGGCCGAGGTAGGCGGCCGCCAGCGCGGCGGCCACGACGATGAGGACCGCCCCGGTGGCGACCGCCAGGTACCCGGCGAGCCAGCGCGCCCGGCCGGTCGGCGTCGAGAGCACGGGCTCGGCCGTGCCGTGTACCTCGGCCTGCCGCGCCCGCACCACGGTCTGGACCGCGCTGCACGCCGCGAGGATGCCCAGGAAGGTGAAGAACGTGGTGACCACGGCCTCCTCGAGGGCCCCGGCCCCGGCGATCCGCTCGAGGATGTGCTCCACGGCGGTGTTCTGCCCGGCGATCTGGTCCACGAGCCTGCCCAGCGTGGTCGCCAGGATCCCGACGACGGCCCCGCCGGCCGCCCAGCCCAGGACCGAGCCGGCCGCCAGCCGCCACGTCAGGGCGCTCGGCGAGGACAGCCCGCGCCGGGCGGTGGCCCGGCCGTCGCGCGCGGCGACGAGGCTCGCGCCGACGTCGCGGGTCGACTGCAGCGCGAGGGCGCCGAGGGACAGGACCAGCGCGCAGGCCACGGACAGGGCGAGCGGCCACCACCGGTCGGCGTCGAAGGGGCGGGTCTGCTCGGCCCAGCCGAACGGGGACAGCCACACCGGCCAGGCGCTGTCCATCCGGCTCAGGTCCGAGCTGGGGGTACCGACGGCATTGGACAGCCCCGCGAGCAGGAACGTGCCCAGCAGCACCCAGACCGCCAGGGAGTTCGCCCCGCGGGCAGTCGGCATGACCTGCGCGGCGAGCAGTCCGGCTCCGAGGAAGACGACGCCGGTCGCGGCCGCCGCGGCCCCGCACAGCAGCGCGCCGTCCACCTCCAGGTCCCCGATCGCCAGCGCGCCGGCCGAGGCCAGGCCCAGGGCCGCGTTGGCGGCGACGCCGTGCACGAGCGTGGCGAGCGTGGGCAGGGTGCGGCCGGCCGGCGTGGAGGACAGCAGCTCGGTGCGCCCGGCGTCCTCGTCCCCGCGGGTGTGCCGCACGGCCAGGAAGACGCTCATCAGGGCCGCGAGGATGGCCAGCCACGGCAGCAGCAGGAAGGCGAGGAAGGCGCCCTCCGACGTGCCGGACGGCAGGCCGCGGAAGACGAGGATCACGGGATTGGCCAGGGCGAGGGCCACCAGCGTCTGCCGGTCCTGGGGGGTGCCGTAGGACTCCGCGACCCCGGACTGGCCCGAGAGCGCGAGCGCCCCGGTGCCGAGGATCCACAGCAGCAGCTGGATCCGGTCCCGCCGCAGCCGCTGGCGCAGCAGCACCGGCAGCAGGCCGCTCATCGCCGGTCCCGTCCGTGGCCTGGCCGGACGCCGTCGGCCCGGTGCCGGGGGGCCTGGTCGGACGCGGGGCCAGTGCCCTGCCCGGCGGCGTGGGATGAGGCGCCCGCGCCCTCCGGGGGGCGCGGCCCGTCCGGGCCGGCGGGGCCGGCGTCGTCCCCGTAGTGCCGCAGGAACAGCTCCTCGAGCGAGGGCGGCGCCACCTGCAGGCCCACGACGCCGAGCTCGGCGAGCGCCGGGAGCACCGTGGCGATCGCGTCGCTGTCCACGGTGAACCGGGCCCGGCCGTCCTGCACGGTGGCGTCGTGCGCGCCGGGCAGGGCGGCGAGCCGCTCGGGGGTGATCCCGTCCGCGACGAAGGAGACGTCCGTGCGGGTCAGGTGGCGCAGCTCGGCGAGCGTTCCGCTGTCCACGATGCGGCCGGCGCGGATGATGGAGACGCGGTCGCACAGTTGCTCGACGACGGAGAGCACGTGGCTGGACAGCAGCACCGTGGCGCCGGCGTCCCGCACCCGCCGGACCTCCTGCTGGAAGACCACGCCCATGAGGGGGTCCAGTCCGCTCGTGGGCTCGTCGAGCACGTACAGCTCGGCGGGCACGGCGAACGCGGCGATGAGGGCCACCTTCTGGCGGTTGCCCTTCGAGTAGCTGCGGCCCTTCTTGCGCGGATCGAAGTCGAAGGCGGCGGTGAGCCGGTCCCGCTCGGCGCGGTAGGCCGGGTCGTCGTGGCGCACCCCGCGCAGCCGGGCCAGCAGGTCGAGGCTCTCCCCGCCCGAGAGGTTCGGCCAGACGCTCACGTCCCCGGGCACCGAGGCGAGGCGCCGGTGCAGCTGCACGGCGTCCGTCCACGGGTCGCGGCCGAAGACCTCGACCTCCCCGGCGGTGCGGCGGGCCAGGCCGAGCAGGATGCGGATGGTGGTGGTCTTGCCGGCCCCGTTGGGCCCCAGGAAGCCGTGCACCTGGCCCGCCCCGACGGCCAGGTACAGGCCGTCCAGGGCGTGGACGCGGCCGTAGTGCTTGTGGAGGTCGCGGGTGGAGATGACGGGGGCCGCGGTGGGGGTGCTCACGAGGCCGGATGCTACGCCGTCGCCTTGGGTGCGGGAAGGCGCGCGGGTCCGGTCGGATGTCCTGGCACCCCTGCGATGTCTCCCCGCACCGGTGGACGTTACGGAGATATCGCTGAGATAGGGCCCGCCAAGGTGGTCGAGCTGGTCCACGCCCCAGAGCATTCAACGACACCGACGCCAGTGCCCAGCGCGACCTTGCTCGCGAACACCTCGAGTACGGCGTGTATGCCAGTGCTGCCACCGCATCGCTTCGATGCGAACCAGTCCCGATTTGGGTTCGGCCGGTGCGGTCCTGCCGGCTGAGGGTGAAGCTGGTTATTGCCATGGCCGTCGAGTGTTGTTCATGATCCCGTGCCCGGTGCTCTCTACGTTGAGGTCGTCCACTCCACCTTGCTGAAAGTTGCACCGAGATGCGTCTACGCGCCCGAAAGCTGACCGTGGCCACGGCCACCAGCGCCACCCTTGCCAGCATCCTCCTCGTTCCCGGCGCGGTCGCCGCCGCGACGACCACCGGAGAGACGGCCGAGGGAATCGTCTACAACGACCTCAATGAGAACAACCAGCGGGACGCCGACGAGCCGGGCGTTCCCGGCGTTGCCGTGTCCAATGGCCTCGATGTGGTGACCACCGATGAGAACGGCGCATACCGTCTGCCGGTGGACGAGGAGACCATCCTCTTCGTCACCAAGCCCAACGGTTACATGGTGCCCGTCAACGACGTGCAGCTCCCGCAGTTCTACTACCTGCACTACCCGAACGGGACGCCGCACGAACTGCGCTACGGGGGCATTGCCCCCACGGGTCCGCTGCCGGATTCGGTGGACTTCCCGCTCGTGGAACAAGAGGACAGCGACGTCTTCGACGCGCTCGTCTTCGCCGACCCGCAGACCCGCACCTCCGGGGAAATCGAGGAACTGCGGAAAGACCTGGTCAATGAGCTCAAAGGGTCCGACGCAACGTTCGGGCTCACCGTCGGCGACGTGGTGAACGATCCGCTGCATCTTTTCCCCGAGCACAATGCGGCCGTGGCCGAGATCGGGATCCCGTGGTGGAACCTGCCCGGTAACCACGACATGGACTACGACGCGCCCAGCGACGAGCACGCCACAGACACCTACAAGTCGGTGTTCGGCCCCACGAACTACTCCTTCGACTACGGCCAGGTGCATGTGGTGGCCATGGACAACATCGAGAAGGTCGGCTCCGGCTACCGCGCGCACCTGAGCGAGGCCCAGCTTGCCTGGCTTGCCAACGACCTCGCCCTGGTGCCCGAGGACAAGCTCGTCGTGCTCGCCACCCACAGCCCGCTGCGCACCGGAGCCACGTCTTCGAACCGCTTGAACCTCAACGATGAGAGCCTCCATGGACTCTTCGAGGTGCTCGGGGACCGCAAGCACGTCTACAGCTTCTCCGGGCACGACACCTCCAACAGCTGGCAGATGTACCTCGGTGAGGAGGAGGGCTGGACGGGCGCCGAGCCGTTCCACCATCAGGTCCTGGCCGAGGCCCGCGGCGGCGGATGGGGCACCGGACCGATCGATGACCGGGGCGTCTCCGCCGCGGACATGGCCGACGGCAACCCCAACGGCTACTACACGATGCACTTCGACGGCGCCGACTACACCCCCCGGTACAAGGCGGCAAGCCTGCCGGCAGACTTCCAGATGCGCCTGTCCTTCTCCGGCGGAGCCAGTGGCAAGACCCACCTGCCGACCGGGCCGAGCGGATCCGGTGAGTTCGCCGAGCCGGTGACCTACCATCCGCGTGACTGGGACCTCGAACGGTGGCAGGCCCCGACGCTCACTGCCAACGTCTTCGACGGTGGAGAACGCCACACCGTCGAGGTGTCCATCGACGGCCGCGCCTATGAGCCCATGACGCATGTCGCACCGCAGAACGACCCCTACATGACCCACCTGTTCCAGCAGTTCACCGGAACACCGGAACAGCCGGCCCGCCCCGAGGCCTCCTCCCACCTGTGGACGGCACCGCTGCCTACGAACCTCAGCCCCGGCACGCACACCGTGACCGTGCGCAGCACCGACCCCTACGGCCAGGTCTCCACGTCGAAAACCGACATCGAGATCATCGCCGGCAAGCCCACCAAGGACTGACCCACGACATAGGCTGACGGAGGGCCCCACGCCTCGGTGTGGGGCCCTCCGTCGACACCAGCATGACCCGCCCAATCCTTGAACACAGGAATCAGCGCCCTAGCTTTTCCGTTACGACAACGCCGCCGGAGTGAACGAGATAGAGAGGGCCGTGCGAACGCGCCATCCATCCCTCCCCTGCGTTTCGAAGGACGCTCACAGAAGGCCGGAAACCGGGGACTGTAAGAAAAACGGTGTGTGAGGGTCCGGCCTGATCCGAAAGGAGACGGCCGTGACTGACACGACCGAGGCAACAGAGGCGATGATCGATCCCGTGACCGGAGAGATCATCGATCAGAAACAACTCGCCGAACAACTGCTCGCCCAGGCCAAGGAGCAAGGCGTGAGCCTGGTCGGCCCCGGCGGGCTGCTCAACCAGCTGACGAAGAACGTGCTGGAAACGGCGCTCGAGGCGGAGCTGACTGAGCACCTCGGCCACGAGCATGGTGAGGTGCCGATCGCGGAGAATATGCGCAACGGCACGAGATCGAAGACGGTGTTGACCGAGATCGGCCCCGTGCAGATCGAGGTGCCGCGGGATCGGGAGGGGTCCTTCGAGCCGGTGATCGTGCCCAAGCGCAAACGGCGCCTGGACGGGATCGACCAGATCGTGCTGTCCCTCTCGGCTCGGGGTTTGACGACCGGGGAGATCGCCGCGCACTTCGAGGAGGTCTACGGAGCCACCGTCTCCAAGGACACCATCTCCAGGATCACCGAGAAGGTCGCCGGGGAACTCGCGGAGTGGTCCGCCCGGCCGCTGGACTCGCTCTACCCGGTGATCTTCGTCGACGCCATTGTGGTCAAGGTCCGGGACGGTCAGGTGCGCAACACCCCGTTCTACGTGGTCATGGGCGTCACCACCAATGGAGAACGCGACATCCTCGGGATCTGGGCCGGTGACGGCGCCGAGGGCGCCCGGTTCTGGCTGCAGGTCTTCTCCGAACTGAAGAACCGGGGCGTGGAGGATGTGCTCATCGCCGTGTGCGATGGGCTCAAGGGCCTGCCGGAGGCGATCACGACCACCTGGGAGCGGACGGTGGTCCAGCAGTGCATCGTGCATCTGATCCGCAACAGCTTCCGCTACGCCGGCCGACAGCACCGCGACGGGATCGTCAAGGCCCTCAAGCCGGTCTACACCGCCCCGAGCGAGCAAGCGGCGAAGGACCGCTTCGCCGAGTTCAGGGACGAGTGGGGTCAGCGGTATCCGGCGATCGTGCAGCTCTGGGAGTCCTCGTGGGCGGAGTTCGTGCCGTTCCTGGAGTACGACGTGGAGATCCGCCGGGTGATCTGCACGACCAACGCGATCGAGTCGATCAACGCCCGCTACCGCCGGGCGGTCCGCGCCCGGGGCCACTTCCCGAACGAGGCAGCCGCCCTGAAGTGTCTGTATCTCGTCACCCGGTCCCTTGATCCCACCGGCGGCGGGAGGGCACGCTGGGTGATGAGGTGGAAGCCGGCGCTCAACGCCTTCGCGATCACCTTCGCCGGACGGTTCGAGAGAACCACTCACTGATGAAAACCGCCGGACCCCACACACCCTTTATCGGACAGTCCCGGAAACCGCGATGACGTCGAGTGATGCCTTGCCAGGTGCGGTTTCCGCACAGAGTAACGATGCGGGTAGTGCTTTGTACGGTCCCTGCTTGTGGGCTGACGGGTACCTACCCTCCAAGGCCGTCGGGGCGAGTGGTGACCACGCTGGTGAGGCAGCGACGCCCCGGAGAGTCCCAAGATCGCATCATGAGGTGCGGGGCGCCGGTACGTGACTGCCAGTCTCGCAATCGGTGTACGAGTGTCGCCCTCTCCTTCCGGACCCCCTGTCGGGCCGTGGCTAGGTGCGTTGCGCCGACATGGCCTCCCTTGTCATTGAGTGGTGGGGAAATGGATAGTGGATTTCCCCACCATTGCCCTGTGCAGAGCTCGGGTCACCGGCGGGAGGCCTCGCTGGCCGGCCGCGTGTGGTCGGCCTACCGGGCGGAGACCATGGAGAGGGGGGAGGGATTCCCGCGGATGGTGTTCAGGGTGAAGCTGGCCGTCCCGGGCAGATACCGGTCGTCGGAGGACTCGACCGGCGTCCCGTTGCTGGTGAACGCCCTGCGTCGGACCCTCAGCAGTGGCGCGCCCTCGGCGACGCCGAGGAGTTGGGCATCGTCCGCGTCGGCGCCGATGGCATCGATGGTGCGCGTGGCGTTGTTGATGTCCACCCCGGAGTCGATCAGGTGCTGGTAGATGGAGCCGGAGTCAGTGTCGAACGTCAGGAGGTGCCGCCCCACCTCGAGGGGGTAGTTCAAGCGTTCGACCATGGCTGGTCTGCCGTTGAGCAGCCGCAACCGGAAGACGGAGACCACGGGAGTCCGTGGCTCGATCTCCAGGGCGGCAGCCAGTGCCGGGTCGGCGGGCCGACGCGTGACGCTCTGGGTGAGCTGTCCCGGTTCGAACCCCGACTGCCGGCACCACTCCGAGTAGGAGATGACGCCGTCGAAGGACTGGGTCGGCACCGTGTCCAGGACGATGGTGCGCCGGCCCCGCCCCGAGGAGATCAGTCCTTCCGCGCGCAACGCGGCCATGGCCTGGCGCACAGGGCCCCGGGAGGTTTCGAACCGTTGGCACAACTCCGATTCGGAGGGCAGCGGGTCTCCGGGAGCGAACTCCTGGCTGCTGATCGCCGACCGCAGGTACGCGGTGATCTCCTCATGTTGCTGCCGTCCATTGCCCATGCGTGTAAACCGGCCCCCTCACGATAGGTGCGGGGCGACACACCGGCCTTTCACCCCACAGACACGAACTGCATGACCGGTGCCAGCCCCCATGGACACCGGCACCGCTGTTCTTCTGACAACTATATGTATAGACACACTAGCGTGCGGTACCGCCAAGCACTACCGGTAAGATCGTGTTGGCCCCGGCAATGTTGTGCTCGACCTGAACTGTCGGGCCACTCGCGGTGTCAGCGCCGAGGGTGAACAGTTGGCAAACATGTCTATACATCCGGAAGTTCGGATAGGTGGCACCCGTAGCATCGCTTGTATGAACAAGCACTCCGACCTCTTGGTCGTCGGCTCCGGGATCCTGGGCCTTGCGACCGCCTTCCTGGCCCATCAACAGGGTCAGTCCGTCCGCGTGATCGACGGCGAGGATCGCCCCGTGGGCTCCTCGATCCAGAACTTCGGCCACGCCTGCTTCACCGGCCAGGCCGACCTCATCCAGGACGTCGCCGACCGCGCCCGGGCCGGCTGGCTGAGCGCAGCGGCGCAGGCGGGTTTCTGGGCAGCGGAGTCGGGAACCTACATCCCGGCAATGACGGAGACCGAGCAGCAGGTGCTGCGGGAGTTCGCCGAGCACCGCGGCACCGACCAGGTCACCCTCCTCACCGGCGCTGAGGCGGCCGAGGCGATCGGAAACCCCGAACTGCAAGCCGTGTCCGGAGCTCACCTCCCCCGCGATATGCGAGTCAATCCCCGCGAGGCGGCGCCCCTACTGGCCCGCTGGCTCAGCGCGCAGGGAGTCGACTTCGCCTGGGGCACGCGCGCCACCGCCGTGGGCGACGGTGTCGCGCAGACCAGCCGCGGCGAGTACACGGCTTCCCGGATCATCGTCTGCCCCGGCTACGGGCTCAGGGACCTGTTCCCCGCCCTGGCCGAACAGCATGGAGTCCGGACGAGCACGCTGGTGATGTCCCTTATCGATCGGCCCCGACGCGTGCCGGCAGACCTCGCCCTGCTGACCGGGACCTCCCTGACCCGGTACGACGGCTTCACCGCCATGCCGTCCGCCGACCAGCTGCGCCGCGAACTTGCTGAGCGGGAGCCGGAACTCGTCGACTGCATCGCCAACCTCATGGTGACGGGCATCGAGGGCGGGCTGTTCATCGGCGACAGTCACGCCTATGACACCAGCCCGGAGCCCTTCATCGACGAGCGCATCAGCGAGTTGCTGCTGGACCGCGCCACCCAGCTCCTGGGCATCGACTCACCGATGGTCGGCCAGCGGTGGCTGGGTCGCTACGCGGACAGCTCCTCCACCAACCTCGTCCTGGAGCACCCCGACGAGCGCACCACCGTCGCGGTGGTCACCTCCGGGATCGGCATGACCCTGTCCTTCGGCATCGCCGAACTCGCCCTCGACGGGGGCGACGTCCCCGGATTTTGAGGCCCTGCCCGTCGTCCGCATGACGTTTCCGTGAACACTTGCGGAACACCCCAACTTGTATATATATGTTGCCCTTCCTTGGGGCACACTGGATGAGGCCCGACCGGGCCGCGCTCCGAGGACCCACTCTCCCCGGCTCCCCCGCTGAAAGACATCACCTACCCCGATCCTGCTCCCTCGAGCTTTCGACCTGTCCTGCCCTCCGAAAGGAACCGTCCCATGAAGACCGCCCGTCTTGAGTCCCCCGCCGTCCGCGCTGCCGCCCTGGCTGCCGTCACCGTCCCGTTCCTCGCCGCCTGCGGCGGCGGTGCAGACGGCGGCGAGACCCTGACCTTCGCTGCCATCCCGGCCGAGTCCTCGGCCTCCCTGGAGAGCGATTACTCCAATATCACCGCGCTCATCGAGCAGGAGACCGGCGTCGACGTCGAGTTCCAGAACGCCTCGGACTACGCCGCGGTCATCGAGGGCCAGCGCGCCGGACAGATCGACATCGCCTCCTACGGCCCGTTCTCCTACGTCATCGCCAAGGACTCCGGCGTGAACATCGAGCCGGTCGCCGCCCCGACCAGCGACCAGGACAAGCAGCCGGCCTACACCTCGCTCGCCTATGTCCGGGCCGACTCCGACATCCAGGACCTGGCCGACCTCGAGGGCAAGAAGGTGTGCTTCGTGGACGCCGCTTCGACCTCCGGCTATCTGGTGCCGATGAAGGGCCTGCTGGACGAGGGCATCGACCTGAATACCGAGACCGAGGCCGTCCTGGCCGGCGGCCACGACGCCTCGCTGCTCTCCCTCGACGCCGGCTCCTGCGACGCCGCCTTCGCCCACGACACCATGCTCAACACCCTGGTCACTTCCGGTCAGGTCGACGAGGGCGCCCTCAAGCCGGTGTGGGAGTCCGCGCCGATCACGGAGGACCCGATCGCCCTGAACATGGACACCATCGAGCCCGAGCTGGCCGAGCAGATCTCCACCGTCATCCGGGAGAAGGCCAACAAGCCCGCCTTGGTCGAGGCCGGCATCTGTGCCTCCGAGGAGGACTGCGTGCTGCCGGAGGAGATCGAGTACGGCTACCTGCCGGTGGATGACTCCGACTTCGACGCCATCCGCGAGATCTGCGCAGCGACCGACGCCGATGCCTGCCACAGCGTCGGCTAACCGGAAGGGCAGAGAGAACATGACGACCACACACAACGCCCTCCTTCAAAGCCCGGACCACTCAGCCTCGACCACCGCGGTGCGCCTGGAGCAGGTGACCAAGGACTTCGGCGACGGCGTCCTGGGACTCGACGACGTCAACGCGGAGTTCGAGACCGGCAAGATCACCGTGCTGCTGGGCCTGTCCGGCTCCGGCAAGTCGACCCTGTTGCGCCACCTCAACGGATTGCGGCGGCCGACCTCCGGCACCGTCTCGGTGCTCGGCCAGGACGTGGCCGCGCTCAGGGGCCAGTCCCTGCGGTCCCTGCGCCGGGAGATCGGCGTGATCTTCCAGCACTTCAACCTCATCGGACCGATGTCCGTGCTGGAGAACGTGTGCACCGGCCGGCTGGGCTCCCTCACCGGCCCCCGGCTCTCGCTGATGATGTATCCCAAGGCCGTGCGCCGCGAAGCACTGGAGAAGCTGGACCGAGTCGGCCTGGCCGACCGGGCCTTCCAGCGGGCCGACACCCTCTCCGGCGGCCAGCAGCAGCGCGTGGCCATCGCCCGGGCGCTGATGCAGCACCCCCGGATCCTGCTGGCGGACGAACCCGTGGCTTCCCTGGACCCGGTCTCGGCCCAGGACGTCATGGGCCTGCTGCGCGAGATCTCGGCTGAGAACAACCTGACGGTGATCGCCTCGCTGCACCAGGTCCAGCTCGCCATCGACTTCGCCGACCGCATCATCGGGCTACGCAGCGGGCGGATCGTCTTGGACCGCACCACCGAAAACCTGCACGCCGCAGAGGCCTCCCAGCTCTACACCAGCGTCTCCGGCCTCGACCTGGACGAGCACACCCCGGAGCACGATCACGAGCACCAGGAAGGGCAGCCGGGTCCGCGGCCGGCTGGCCAGAGTGCCAGCACCAGTGCCGGGGTCGGTGATCACGCATGACCGTGACCGCCCCCCACCCGCCCAGCGTCCAGCTGCCGTCGCGCCCCACCCCGCTCGCGGGGACGGTCGCGGCCGGGCTCGTGCTGATCGGCCTCGTGGCGGCGGGGATCTGGTCGGTCAACTCCTTGGGCATCGACCTGGCGACCATCGTCCAGTCGCTGGACAACGCCGTCGCGTTCACCCAGCGGATGTTCCCGCTGGACTTCCCGCCGCTGGGTGAGACCCTCGGGTTGATCTTCGAGACCCTGGCCATCGTCTTCCTGGCCACGTTACTGTCCGTCGTGCTGTCCATCCCGGTGGCCCTGGCCGCCGCCAACGCCACCACGCGGGGAAAGGTCTCCCAGGGCACGGCGCGTACGCTCATCGTCCTGGCCCGGGCGATCCCCGACCTGGTGTTGGCCATCGTGTTCCTGCGGATGTTCGGCCTCGGTGCCACAGCCGGCATCCTGGCCATGGGCATCCACTCCGTGGGCATGGTCGCCAAGCTCTATGCCGACGCGATCGAGGAGCTCGACGACGGCCCCCGGGAGTCCGTCGAGGCCGCCGGTGGCAGCCGAGGCCAGCAGATCACGGCCTCCATCCCCCAGGTACTGATGCCCCAGCTCGTGGCCACCGCACTGCACCGCTTCGACATCAACCTGCGCACCTCCGTGCTGCTGGGCTACGTGGGGGTCGGTGGGATCGGCCTGGCCATCGCCGACGCCCTGCGCACGCTGAACTACCAGCGAGGCATGGCCCTGGCCCTGCTCGTCCTGGGGCTGTGTATCGGCATCGAGCTCCTTTCCGGGGCCATCCGGGCAGCGATCATGAAGGGCTCGGGGGGTTCCGTCGTCGGGGGTACCTGGGCCGACCGGCTCTTCAACCGCGGCGCCGCCGATGCTCCCGGCGCGGTGCGGCTGACCCCGCCGTGGACCGGCGCCCGGACCCAGCGGTTCCTCGCCGGAGTGGTCATCCTGGTGTTGCTGCTGGCATCCCTGTGGCAAGTCGAGATGTCCCTGGCCGTGCTGTGGCAGGGCCTGCTGGACCTGCCCGAGACCCTCGGCCTGTTCTTCCCACCCGCGACCGGGGGTGCCCTGGACGCGCTGGTGCAACAGCTGCTGGTGACGATCCAGATCGCCCTGGCGGCCACCTTCCTCGGCGCCGTCCTGGCCCTGCCGATCGGCGTCCTGGCGGCGAACAACGTCGTGGCCAACCGCGCCGTGCGCACCACCTTCCGGGTGTTCATCGTGGTGGTTCGCGGCATCCCGGAACTGATCCTGGCCATCATCTTCGTGGTCATCTCCGGCCTCGGCGGCGTGGCCGGCACCCTGGCCCTGGCCGTGGGCGCCGTCGGCCTGCTCTCCAAGCTCGTGGCGGACTCCCTCGAGGAGACCGACACCGCGGTCCAGGACGCGATGCGCACCGCCGGCGCCACGGAGGTCCAGGTGTTCTTCGCAGCCACCGTGCGCCAGGCCGCCCCGGCCTTTGTGGCCCACACCCTGTACCTGCTGGACTCCAACATTCGCGCCGCCACCCTGCTGGGGGTCGTCGGCGCCGGCGGCATCGGCTTCCTGCTCCTGAATGCCTCGCGCGTGAACCAGTTCGAGGTGGTCACCATGATCCTGATCCTCATGGTCGCCGTGGTACTGGCCGTCGAGGCACTGTCCATGTGGCTGCGCAAGACCGTCCGTTGACCCGCCGCGCACCACGCCCGCACCGAGAGCCCGGGCCCTCTGGACCTTCCTTAAAGAACTCCCCGTGAAAGAGGAAAACGCATCATGATTGAACTCGCCATCTTCGACATGGCCGGCACCACCATCGACGACCGCGACGAGGTGTACCGCGTGCTGCGCGAGGCCACCGAACGCCACGGAGCGCGCTACTCGGACGAGGTCTTCCAGCAGTGGATGGGTACCGAGAAGCGGTGGGCCATCGAGAACCTGCTGCGGATCGGCGGGGTCGACGCCGACGAGGCGTTCATCGATCAGGCCTTCGCCTGGTTCCTGGACGAACTCCGGCGCACCTACACCCAGAATCCCCCGGCGCCCCTGGACGGTATCGAGCCCGCCCTGCGCGAGCTCCGCGGCCGGGGCATCAAGATCGGCCTGACGACAGGCTTCTCCCGGGAGATCGCGGAACTGATTCTGGGCAGTCTCGGCTGGGCCGAGGGCGGGACCATCGACCGCCTCGTGGCCGGCGACGAGGTGCCGGCCGGCCGGCCCGAGCCCTTCCTCATCCAGAAGACCATGGCCGACCTCGGCGTGCAGGCTACCGCCGCCGTCATCAGCGCCGGTGACACCGCCTCGGACATCGAATCGGCCCGCCGGGCCGGGGTCACCTCGATCGGGGTGCTCACCGGACACCTGACCCGGGCCGAGTTCGAGGACCTCGGGGCCGAGCTCATCATCGATTCCGTCGCCGTCCTTCCCTCCCACGCGGTGCTGACCGGCGACCGCGCCGGAGGCAACCGGTGAACGGTACGGCAAGTGCCCTCGTCTGGCGCGGTGGCAGCTCCTTCGAGACGGTCGAGGTGGACCTGCCCCAGCCCGGGCCCGGGGAGACCCTGGTGCGCCTGACCGCAGCCACGGTCTGCGGCTCGGACCGGCATACCGTCAGCGGACGGCGCCCGGCCCCCTGTCCCTCCGTGCTGGGCCACGAGGGCGTCGGCACGGTCGTGACCACCAATGGGGGACGGACCGTGGACGGCGCTGCCGTGGTCCCCGGCACCCGCGTGGTCTTCGGCGTCACGCGCACCTGTGGCACGTGCGAGCCGTGCCGCCGGGGGCTCACCGCCAAGTGCACGAGCGTGCAGAAGGCCGGGCACGAATCCTTCGACAGCGATTGGCCCCTTTCGGGCACCTACGCCAGCCACATCCTGCTCCGTGACGGGCAGGCCATCGTCGCCGTCCCGGAATCCCTGCAGGACGGCGTTGCCGCGACCGCCGGATGCGCCGTGGCCACCGTGATG
This sequence comes from Citricoccus sp. SGAir0253, assembly GCF_005877055.1. NCBI lineage: Bacteria > Bacillati > Actinomycetota > Actinomycetes > Micrococcales > Micrococcaceae > Citricoccus > Citricoccus sp. SGAir0253. The sequence goes on from NZ_CP039424.1 coordinate 1,949,971, forward strand.
GCCGTGCTCGAACGTGCCGGTGAACTCACCGGCCGACGCGTGCTGGTCAACGGACTGGGCATGCTTGGCATCGTGGCCGTGGCCGCAGCCCTCCAGCGCGGCGCCGCAGAGGTCGTGGCCATGGACCCGAACGCGGAGCGCCGCAGCCTGGCCCGAGGGCTTGGCGCCACCGCCCTGGCCCCCGCGACCGATCGCCCCGGCACGGTCGACGTGTCCCTGGAACTGTCCGGAGCACCCGCGGGCGTCCGGAGCTGCATCGAGGCCCTGGGCATCGGCGGCACCGCGGTCCTGGCCGGCAGCGTCGCCCCGGCCGGGACCATCGAGGTGGACCCGGAGTGGCTCGTCCGCGGCTGGCGAACCCTCACCGGAGTCCACAACTACGAGCCCCGGCACCTTCAACAGGCCGTCGACTTCCTCGAGGACCTCGGCGACGGGTTGCCCTGGACCGACATCCTGGACGGCCCCATCGCAGCCGACGAGCTCGCCGCGGAGTTCCTGCGGGACGATGTCCCCCGGCTACGCACCGTGCTGATCATGTAGCGGCGACACCGCCCCGGCAAGGAGTCCGCCGTACGCTGCACGGCGGGCTCCTTGACCTCGGGCTGGCCCCAGCGCCTAGAGATGCCGCTGTGCCAGTCAACGCGTTCCCGTCCCGGCACCGATGGCCCGGTTACCGCTGGCAGGAGCCGTCACCGAGACGATAGCCAGGAGACGATGACTGAGCGTCACCCCGCACCCTGCCCGGCCACCACGGACCGTCCCCGCGGGGCCCTGACCGCCCTGTGCATGGCGGTCACCACCAGCTGGGGACTGCTCTACTACTCCCTGCCGGTGGCCTTGACCCAGGCCACCATGGCACTGGGCACCCTCACCCTCTATACCGTGACGATCAGCCTCATCCCAATACTGCTGGAACGCGGCGTGCCCTATGCAACGGCCGCTCCCACCCTGGGCCTGGTGGGCGCCGGACAGGTCCTCGGACGCCTCGGCTACTCAGCCCTGCACCGCACCACCACCCCGCAGGTCCGGACCGTGGCCATCCTCGGCGCCGGGGCGCTCGGACTCGGGGGCCTCGCCCTGGTACCCGGGCCATACTGGCTGCTCATCGCCCTGGACGTCATCACCGGCGCAACCCGAGGTTGCCTCACCCTGCTCCAGACCACCGCCGTCTCCGACCGATGGGGAACGCAACACTATGGCTCCGTCAATGCCGCCTTCACCACACCCATGACCGCCGTCGGCGCCCTGGCGCCCATCGCCGGCCCGATTCTGGCAGGCCCGCTCGGCAGCTATTCCGCCATGACGCCCCTGATCGCCCTGGCCGGTGATCGCCCCCACCCCTCTCAGGAGTGGACTGGGGAAGGATGACCTCCTGCACGCAGACCCGCACCCGCGGAGCTGACCGGAACGTTACAGAACTATGACCCAGCCCCGGTCGTTGGACTGGCTCCAAAGCCCGAAGCAGCGCTGCACAGGGCCGTGACCGAACGGTCCCACGCAGAACAGCACCTGCTGAAGGCTATTCGGGGCAGCCGTTGGGCAGGCCTGTCGCGGGAGGCCATCGGCGCACTGGTCCGCACCAGCGATGAGGCCACCCGGCCGCGCTATGCCCACACGGTGACGTGAACCGGCCAGCGGCCCAGGGGTCGGCCCATGCTGCCGGTTCCCGGACGGGCCATCGCCAGGCCGCTCGGCCGCATCTGAAACCGGGGCCCTCGGGGGCGTGGGCGTCCGTCAGCCGCGTACGCAACCGGCACGGCGATGCTGGGGCTGCCGGGCCGGATCAGATGAGCGGGAGGCGGTCTTCACCGTGTTCGATCTCCACGTGGAGGGCCGCACCCAGGGCCCGGGCGTAGCGGTGCAGCAGGTGGAGCCGGACCGTCTCCAGGTCTCCGCCCTCGATCGCTGCGACCTGGGCCCGGCTGATATCCATCCGGTCGGCCACGTCCTCTTGGGTTAACCCGGCGGCCTCGCGCAGGGCGCGCAGCGGCGTCCCCGGTACCTCGCTGGGTACATGCTCCACGTGCTGGGTCATGTCCGCCTCCTCGGGGGTGGTTCGATACCGCCCCAGTATCACACCGCGGACCACCCAAGCCGAGGGGACCGGCCATCCCAGGCCCTCCGCGTTCACCGCATGCGCGCGAGGACCACGACGCGCCGGGCCCGTCGATCCGGGGACTGCGCCTCAGGCGTCGGGTTCGAGTCCGGGCAGGGTCGCCTGCCCGATGCACGCGCAGTAGCGCTCGGACGGTGAGTGGTTGAGTTCCCGGGCGTCGTCCTCCCGGGCCAGGGCGGTGGCCAGCGCGTGGCGGGCCGCCCGGTTCAGCCCGAACCCACGGTCGACCCGGCGTCCGGCCGCCTCGGGGCAGTCCGCGGAGGCGTGGATGACCCGCTCGCCGGCGGTGCACCCCTCCACGGCCACGCCGCGCCGGATCGCCTCGGCCCGTTCCAGGGCCTGCTGGGCCCACCCCGCGTGCGAGAGCCCGGGCAGCCCGGTCGGGATGATCTCGGCCGGCCGGTACCTGGTGGGCATCTTCAGCAGCTCCCACGCCCCGCGGGCGTCCAGCCCCCACCGGGAGGCGACCGCCGGGCCCTCGGCCTGGATCGTGAAGCTCCGCCCCGCGACGGTGACGGTCGACCCCACCTCGAAGGGCGCCGGGCCGGACCGCGCTTCGCTCGACTGACTCATGGACCGCATGACCCTGAACGCTACCGGCCCCGGCGCCCGACCTCGCGGAGGCGGGCCCGGCACCGAGGGGAACCGCCGGCGGATGACGCCTGCGCCGACGTCGGCCCGGGTGGGTGTCAGCTAGGAGACACTGCCGGGCCAGCGTGCGCCATCGGGTTCGGCCTGCTCCTCGGAGGCCGTCCCGGACGGAGCGTCGAGGTAGATGTCCGCGACCGTCCCGATCGGGTTCCCCCGGATGTCGTACACGGTCGCATCCGGGTCGCGGCCCGGGGCGGGGAACGTGGCGGCCATGCGGGACTCCTGGGACGGTTCGGGTTCGGGGAGGTGGTGCTCACGGACCGCCGGTCTCGTGGCCTCGGGGAGTCGCGGTGGGCACCGGCACCCGGGCCGCCGCCAGCCGCTCGGCGGCCTCGACGACGTTGGCGACCAGCATCACGCGCGTCATGGGGCCCACTCCCCCGGGGTTGGGCGAGACCCACGAGGCGACCTCGGCCACGGCCGGCTCCACGTCGCCGACGATGCGCGTCCGCCCGTCCTCGCCCACCGCCTGGGAGACCCCGACGTCGAGCACGATGGCGCCCGGCTTCACGTCGTCCTTGCGCACCATGTGAGCGGCCCCGGCGGCGGCGATGACGACGTCCGCGGCGCGGATCTCCCGCCCGACGTCGGCCGTGCCGGTGTGCGCCAGGGTGACGGTGGCGTTGACCTCCTTGCGGGTCAGGACCAGTCCGGCGGGGCGGCCGATCGTCACCCCGCGGCCGATGACCAGGACCCGGCGCCCGACCAGGTCGATCCCATGGTGGCGGAGGAGCTCCACGCAGCCCGCCGGGGTGCAGGGCAGCGGGGACCCCAGCTCCCCGGAGACGGAGGCCACGAGCCGGCCGAGGTTCATCGGGTGCAGCCCGTCGGCGTCCTTGGCCGGGTCGATCGCCTCGAGCACCCGTTGGGTGTCGATGTGCGGGGGCAGCGGGAGCTGGACGATGTACCCGGTGCAGTCCGGGTCCTCGTTGAGCTCGCCCAGCACCGCCAGCAGGTCCTCCTCGGTGGTGGTGGCGGGCAGGTCCCGGCGCAGCGAGGCCACGCCGACCTCGGCGCAGTCCCGGTGCTTGCCGGCCACGTAGGAGCGGGACCCGGGGTCGTCGCCCACCAGCACCGTGCCCAGGCCGGGGACGATCCCGCGCTCGGCCAGCGCGGCCACCCTCCGGGCCAGGTCCTCCTTGATCGCCGCTGCCGTGGCGCGGCCGTCCAGTACTCGAGCAGTCATGCCAGATGCCTTTCGACGTCGTCTGTGGGGGTGGGAGGGCCCGGCGACCCGGGCCCTCCCGTCGTGCCGTGGTGCCGCCTCAGGAGCGCAGCTTCTCCATCTCCGGGTCCACGAGGGGTTCCTGGGCGATGGTGGCCGCGACCTCCCGGTCGAAGGTCCGGACGGTGACCCGGTCCCCGGGCACCAGGTGCTCCGGCACCCAGGCCAGCGCGATCGGCCGGTGCACGGTGTAGCCGTAGTCGGCGCTGGTGACGAAGCCGGCCGGGGCGCCGTCCACCAGGACCGGCTCGTGCCGGCCGGTGAGCACCGTGGTGCCGTCGTCCACGGTGAGGCAGCGCAGGGCCCGGCCGCGGCCCGATCCGGCCAGCCCGGCCTGCTCGGCGAGGGCCTGCGCGCCGACATAGCCGACCTTGTCCTTCTTGACGGCGAAGCCGAGGCCGGCCTGCTCGGGGTAGTGCCCGGTGTGCACGTCCGTGCCCCAGGAGCGGTACCCCTTCTCCAGGCGCAGGCTGTTGAAGGCCCCCCGCCCGGCAGCGATGATGCCGTGCGGCGCGCCGGCCTCCCAGAGGGCGTCCCACAGCCGGGCGCCGTCCTCGGCGGCCGCGTAGATCTCCCAGCCCAGCTCGCCGACGTAGGAGAGCCGGAGCAGGCGGACGGGGATGCCGGCGATCTCGGTCTCCACGCCCTGGAAGTACCGCAGGCCGTCATTGGTCAGGTCCTGGTCCGTCAGCGGCTGGACCACCCTGCGCGCGTTGGGCCCCCAGAGGCCGATGCAGCAGGTCGCGTCGGTGATGTCCTCCACGGACACCGGGCATTCGGGGTGGGCCTCGGTGAACCTCCGGGCCTCCACCGCCAGGTAGTTCGCGTCGATCCCGCCGTTGATGCCGGCCATGAACCGCTCGTCCCCGAGCCGGGCCACGGTGATGTCGCTGCGGATGCCGCCGGCGTCGTCCAGCATCAGCGTGTAGGCGACGGCACCGACCTTGCGCCGCATGTTGCCGGTGGTCAGGCGGTCCAGGAACGACTCGGCGCCCGGACCCGTGATGTCCACCCGGCGCAGGGCCGTCATGTCGTACATCGCCACGTTGGTGCGGGTGGCATGGGCCTCGGCCGCGCTGATGGGCGAGGAGTACTGTCCGGACCAGGCATCCCGCTGGGGCGGGACCCACTCCGCCGGCAGGTCCTCGAGCAGGGACGCGTTCGCCTCGTACCAGTGCGGGCGCTCCCACCCGGCCGCCTCCAGGAAGAAGGCCCCCAGCTCGCGCTCCCGTTCGACGAAGGGCGAGAGCCGGAGGTTCCGCGGGGAGTCCTTGGGCTGCAGGGGATGCTTGATGTGGTAGACCTCCACGAAGCTCTGGGCGGAGGTCTCCTGGATGTAGTCGTGCTCGAGCTGGACCTCCTCGAACCGGTGCAGGTCCATCTCCCGCAGGTCGGAGTCGCTGTGTCCGTCCACCAGCAGCTGGGCCAGGGACCGGGCCACACCGGCCGAGTGGGTGACCCAGACCGCCTCGGCCACGTAGAGGCCGGACACGTTCGAGGCCTCGCCCACCAGGGAGTTCCCGTCCGGGGTGAAGGAGAAGATGCCGTTGAAGGCGTCCTCCACGGTGGTCTGCGCCAGTTCGGGCAGCAGCCGGCGGCTGTCGTCCCACGCGGGGGCGAAGTCCTCGGGGGTGAACTCGAGGCGGGAGGGCATCCGGTCGTTCTCCACGTCGACCTGCCGGGGCATCTCCTCGTAGCGCGTCGGCATGGGCCGGTGCCCGTAGGAGCCGATGCCGATCCGGGAGCCGTGCTGGCGGAAGTAGAGGTTGTCCTCCTGCAGGCGCAGGATCGGCAGCCGGGCATTGTTGCCGGTGCCCACCGCCTCCTCCGTCTCGCCCCGGAGGGAGGGCAGGGACGTGGTCCGGACGTACTGGTGGGCCATGGGCACCAGGGGGATGGTCATCCCGGCCATCTCCCCCAGCTCCGGACCCCAGAACCCGCCGGCGCAGACCACGATGTCCGCGGGGACGACCTCGTCCCCGCACCGCACCCCGGTGACCCGCCCCGAGGCCTCCTCGATCCCGGTGACCAGGGTGTTCTCCCGGAACACCGCCCCGCGCTCCTCGGCCCGGCGGCGCAGCAGCTCGACCGCCAGCAGGGAGGAGGCCAACCCGTCGGTGGGCACGTACAGGCCCCCCAGCAGCCGGCTCTCGTCCACCAGGGGGTGCAGGCGCTTGGCCTCCGCGGGGTCCACGACCCGGGATTCCACACCCCAGCAGGCGTTGAAGTTGTTGCGGCGGTGCAGTTCCGCCAGCCGCTCGGGAGTGGTGGCGACCTCCAGCCCGCCCACGGGATTGAACGCGGCGGCCCCGTCCTTCACGAGCCCGAGCAGCTTGGCGCCGGTGTAGGCCGCCAGCTCGGAGAGCAGTTCCGAGGGGGAGGACTGGAAGACCAGCCCCGGGGCGTGGGACGTCGACCCGCCGGTGCGCGGGATGGGCCCGCGGTCCAGGACGGTGACGTCCGTCCAGCCCCTCTGGGTGAGCTCGTCGGCCAGGTTGGCGCCGACGATGCCGGCCCCGATGACCACGACGCGGGGAGATTCCATGGTGTGTCCAATCCTTCGGTCCCCGGAGCGGGGAGTCATACACAAGTCGTATATGAGCAACGTAGTGAGGTGGGTCACGTGCCGTCAAGAGGGTCCCGGGCCGGTCTGCGCTTCCTCTATGGCTATTGCGCCGCACCCTCACGTGGACTACGGTCTCCCAAGAACGCGATATACGTCTCATATGCCAGCTACGTGTGGACAATGGGTCACCGAGACCGAGGAGCAGTCCCCCGAATGAACTCCGCCCCGCCCATGGCGCTCGGAGCGCCCGCCCGCGCGCCGCGGGCATCCTCCCGCTCGGCGGCCCAGCCTCTCCTAGGCTCTGTCCTAACCGTGGAGACCGCCCGAGGAGCGTCGATGCACACCGTGGAGAAAGCACCCAAGCGCATCACCCTGGCCGAGCGTGCCTACCAGGAGATCCGCACCCGGATCATCGACAACCGCCTGGCCCCCGGCACCCCCCTGGACGAGGAGGCGCTGATGACCGAACTGTCCATCGGCCGCACCCCGCTGCGCGAGGCCGTCAAGAGACTGGAATCCGAACGGCTGATCACCATCTACTCGCACCGGGGCACGTTCGTCCCGGAGGTGACCGTCCGCGACCTGCGGGAGATCTCCGACGCCCGCCGGCTGCTCGAGGGCTACGCCGCCCGGCGGGCCGCCCTGCAGGCCACGGAGGACGGCCGCCGGGACCTGCAGTCCTGCCTGCAGGAGCTGCAGTCCCTGGACGCCCGGTCCCCGGCGGACCTCATCCAGGTCGATGGACGGATCCACGAGTCGATCTACCGCGCCATGGGCAACCGGTACATCGAGGAGAGCCTGGTCCAGTACTTCTCGCTGTCCATGCGCATGTGGAACCACGTGCTGCCCCGCCTGGGCACCATGGAACCCCACGTGCAGGAACACCTCGGCCTGCTCCAGGCCATCCTCGACGGTGATGCGGAGGAGGCGGAACGCCTCGCCGTGGACCACGTGACCCACTTCGAGGACATGGTGGTCTCCGCCCTCTAGGGCACTCGACCTTCCCCTCGGCGGCCCCGGCCGCCACGCATCCCGACAGACACCCACCCGACCCGGGCGACCAACGCCCCGCACAGTAAGGCCAGATACCCATGACCACGTCCACCACCTCCCCCGCCGTCGAGTCGGCCGCGACCACCGGACCGGCCTCCACCACCCGCGCGGTCCTCTCCCTGTCCTGCACCAATGCCCGTGGGATCGTCCACGCCGTCTCGGGTGCCCTGATGTCGGTGGAGGCCGACATCACCTCGTCGCAGCAGTTCGACTCCCCGGACACGGGCAACTTCTTCATGCGCGTCGAGTGCACCATGGAGGCGCCCCTCGCCGACCTGGAACGGGCGCTGGAGCCGGTGGAGGAGGAGTTCGGCATGGAGATCGGCCTGTGGGAGGCCTCCCGCAAGACCCGGGCCCTGATCATGTGCTCCAAGGACGGACGCACCCTGAACGACCTGCTGTTCCAGCAGCGCGCCGGCACCCTGCCCATCGACATCCCCGTCATCGTCTCCAACCACCTCGAGCTGCAGCCGATGGCCTACTTCTACGGCATCCCCTTCGTGCACATCCCCCTGATCAAGCGCCCCGACGGCACCGACAACAAGGCCGAGGCCGAGGCCCGGCTGATGGAACTGGTCAACGAGTACGACATCGAACTGGTCGTGCTGGCCCGCTACATGCAGGTCCTCTCCGATGACCTGTGCCGCAAGCTCGGGGGCCGGGCCATCAACATCCACCACTCCTTCCTGCCCTCCTTCAAGGGCGCCAAGCCCTACCACCAGGCCCACGAGCGCGGGGTCAAGCTCATCGGCGCCACCGCCCACTACGTCACCCCGGACCTGGACGAGGGCCCGATCATCGACCAGACCGTCCAGCGCGTCACCCATGCCCAGTCCGCTCGGGACTTCGTCAACATGGGCCGCGAGGTCGAGGGCTCCACCCTGTGCCGGGCCGTGCGCTGGCACGCCGAGCACCGGGTGCTGCTCGACGGCAACCGCACCGTCGTCTTCGACTGACCCACCACCCCCCACGCGCGCACGCGCGCACCCCAGGGCCCGGCCGGCCCCGGACCCCCCGCCCCCCGGCGGGGCCCGGACCCGGCCGGGCCCCGCCGCGTCCACCCCCCGGCCGGCCACTGGGCGCCGGTCCGCCGCGCCCCCGCGGACGGCCGCGGGCGCCGTCGAGCGGGCCCGGGTCCGCAGGACTCTCGGCCATGCCCCGCACCCCGGCCGGCGGACCCGGGAGAGGTCACAGGTCGTCGTCGAGCCGACCGGCGAGGATCCGCTGGGCGTTGACCTGCAGGATGCCGAGCGACTCCTGGACCAGGGGCGAGGTGATGCTGCCCCGGCGCACGGCGGCGACGATGCGGCGGGCCGGCTTGCCCGCGCCGGCCAGGCGCAGCCGCACCACGTTCTCCGCGCCGTGCAGCGGTGCCAGGCGCGGCAGCAGGCCCACGCCCAGGCCCGCGCCGACGAAGGCGATCTGCGTCTCCCACTCGACCGCCTCGTGGGCGATCCGCGGCGTCACCCCGACCGACGTGAACGCGGCGGTGAACAGGGAATGGTAGGTGGAGCCGGGCGTCTCGGTGATCCAGGGCTCCTGCGCCAGCTCCTCGAGCGTCACCGACGTCCGCGATGCCAGCGGGTGGTCGGCCGGGATGATCACGTCCAGGGGATCGTCGAGCAGGACCGTCTGCTCGAAGCGCGGGTCGTCCTCGGCATACGCCTCGGACTGCATGGCCACCATGACCGCCAGGTCGATCCGCTCGGCGACCAGCAGGTCGAAGCAGCGGGCCGGGTCGGCCTCGAGGACGTGGACCTGCACCAGGGGGTGCGTCGCGCGCAGGGTGGCGGCCAGCGGCGCGAGCAACTGGGCGGCCGCCGTCGAGAACCCGCCGAGGCCGAAACGGGACGGCATCTGGTCGCCGGCCTCCATGGCCGCGGTGCGCAGGCTCTCCCACTCGGCGATGAGGGCGTCCGAGCCCGTCACGAGGAAGCGGCCGGCGGCGGTCAGGCGCACTCCCCGGCCGTCCTTCGTCAGCAGCTGCATGCCGAGCGCGTGCTGCAGCCCCCGCAGCTGGGCGGAGACGGCAGACGGCGAGTAGCCCAGGAGGTCTGCGGTGGCGCCCACGGTGCCGCACCGGGCGAAGACGCGGAGCGTGATGAGGCGGGGATCGATCATGCACATATTGTGCACGGTTATCTCCGGGAATTTGCGCTTTTTCCGCAGGGCCAGTGTGCCTAATGTCACATGCATACCCCTTGGGAGCCGGTCCGGTGACCACCAGTTCCAGGTCGTACCGATCGCCCCTGCCAGACCCCTCCGGGAGGAAACACATGACTGCTGCAGTGAACGCGCCCCTCGCCTCGCGCGGGACACTCTCTTCCGCGGTGCCCGCCGAGCAGATGGCGGAGATCAGCGAGTTGTTCAGCGCGCGCCGCGCGGGATACTCCCTCGAGGCCCCGTTCTACACCGACCCGACGATCTTCGGCGTCGACATGCAGGCCGTCTTCGGCCAGCACTGGATCTTCGCGGCCAGCATCGCCGAGCTCCCGGAGCCGGGCGACTACGTCACCGTGGACTACGGACCCTACTCCCTGATCGTCCTGCACAACGACGAGGGCGGCGTGAACGTGCTGCACAACGTGTGCCGCCACCGCGGGGCCCGCGTCCTGACCGAGCCCGCGGGGACCACGGGAAACCTGGTGTGCGGCTACCACTCCTGGACCTACTCCCCCGAGGGTGACCTGATCCACGCCTCGGCTCCCGGGGAGGCGACGTTCGACAAGGGGTGCTTCGGCCTGCGGCGCGCCCACAGCCGCATGGTCGCCGGCCTCATCTTCGTCTGCATCGCGGACGAGCCGCCGGCGGACTTCGACGAGACCGCGAAGATCTTCGAGCCCTACCTGGCGCCCCACGAGCTGTCGAAGACGAAGATCGCCTACCAGCAGAACATCGTCGAGGAGGGCAACTGGAAGCTCGTCATGGAGAACAACCGTGAGTGCTACCACTGCGATGGCCACCCCGAGCTGGCCTGCTCCCTCTTCCCCACCTGGGGCCTGTCCGAGGGCCTGATCCCGGCCCACCTCGAGGAGGTGTGGGACCGGAACAAGGAGGCGCAGTCCTCGCTCGAGGACCGGTGCCGCCGCTACGGCCTGCCCTACGAGGTCGTCGAGGAACTCGACACGCGCATCGCGGGCATCCGGATCTCCCGCGAGTCGCTCGACGGCCACGGTGAGTCGTTCTCGCCCGACGGGCGCCGGCTCTCCAAGAAGCTGCTCGGGGACCTGCGGGACTTCCGACTCGGCCGGTGCTCGATGCACCTGCAGCCCAACAGCTGGTTCCACTTCCTCGGGGACCACGTCATCACTTTCGGCGTCTTCCCCATCAACGAGCACCAGACCCTGGTGCGCACCACCTGGCTGGTGGCCGACGACGCCGAGGAGGGCGTCGACTACGACCTCGAGAAGCTCACCTACACCTGGAAGCAGACCAACCTGCAGGACAAGGCGTTCGTGGAGCTGTGCCAGAAGGGCGCCGGCAGCCCCGCCTACCAGCCGGGCCCCTACATGAAGAGCGAGTACCAGGTGGAGGCGTTCATCAACTGGTACGTGCAGCGCGTCCAGGAGCACCTGGCATGACCGGACGAGTCACCGAGGCGGCCCTCCAGCAACCACAGCGGATCCGTGGTCTCGAGATGCCGTGGAACAGGGTGATGGGCGCCGCCGAGGGCCCCGCGGGCGCCGCCCGCGCCCTGGGTCCCTGGCATCCGCAGGAGTTCAGGGCGGAGTGCGTCGAGACCGTTCCCGAGGCCGGGGACATGATGACCTTCGTGTTCCGCCGCTGCGACGGGGCGCCCCTGGCGTTCCGTCCGGGCCAGTACGTGAACGTCGCCTTCCCCGTCAACGGCGAGGACCAGGAACCGGTGGACCGCAGCTACTCGCTGTCCAGTTCGCCCACGCAGCCGTGGACCTTCGCCATCTCGGTCAAGCGCGACCCCACGGGGCTCGTCTCGCCCTGGGTGCACGAGAACGTCCGGCCCGGCACCGTCCTCGAGATGCTCGGACCGGTCGGGGCGTTCCACCTGCCCGACGCCGACCGGCGGGCCCGGTACCTCCTGCTGGCCGCCGGCGCGGGCATCACCCCCATCATGTCGATGGTGCGGACCATCCACTCCCTGCCGGGCCAGGCCGACGTCGTGGTGCTTTACCACGGCGCGCAGGCCGGAGGCTATGCCTTCCACCAGGAGCTGACCTACATCGCCTCGGTGGATCCGCGCATCAAGGTCTTCTGGTCCCTGGGGGACCGCAGCATGCCCGAGGGGTGGGAATGGCTCGCCGGGAGGCTGACGGCGGCCATGCTCGAGGAGGTGGCCCCGGATGCCAACGGCCGGCAGGTCTACGCCTGCGGACCGGAGGGATACCTGAACACGGCCGCCGATCTGCTCCGGGCGGTCGGCGTCGACGACACGTCCATCAACATGGAGTTCTTCTCGGGAGACCGGCAGACCCTTCTGGAGTACGAGGCGGAGATCGCGCTGGCGGCGGACATCGCGGAGGAGATCGCGGAGGAGATCGCCGACTCCGCCGAGGACTACTACGACAGCCAGCCCAGCGCGTTCGGGATGTACGAGCCGGGCTACGACGCCGAGGGGACCCCGCGGGCCACGGGCCTGCCCCTGGAGGCCGTCGGTCCGGACGCCCCCCACCCCGACGGCGGCCCGGAGGCCGGTGGGGAGACGGGCGCGGAGGCTGGTCCCCCCGACGCCTCGGCCTTCGACACGGTGGGCACCGGGAGCCTCACCCTGTCCTTCCTGCGCACCGGCCTGAACGTGCGCATCGATCCCGACGAGCACATCCTGGAGGTCGCCCAGCGTGCCGGCGTCAGGATCGGCGCGAACTGCAAGGAGGGCATGTGCGGTTCCTGCAAGGTCGTCAAGCTCTCCGGGGAGGTCGAGATGAACCACCAGGGCGGGATCCGCCAGCGGGAGATCGATGCCGGCAAGTTCCTGCCCTGCTGCTCCACCGCGCAGACCGACGTGGTGATCGACGCCTAGCCGCCTCGCGGCCGGTCCCGGAGGACCACCTCCGGGACCGGCGTGCCTACGGGCTGCCGAGGACGAGGATCCCGGCCAGGGACACGAGCAGGATGACGGTGGTGGAGGCCACCCCCAGCAGCATCGGCCTGGGGCCCACCCGGACGAGGCTGGGCAGGTGGACGCCCAGCCCCAGGGCGAACATGGCGGCGGCCAGCAGGAGCGTCTGGAGCACCTGCAGGATGGACAGCAGGGCCTCGGGCAGGACGCCCGCCGAGCGGACCAGCATCGCGGCGAGGAAGCCGACCACGAACAGCGGGACGATCGGCGGCCTCCGCTCCCCCACCGCGGCGCCCCGGTGCCGCCGGACGATCGAGATGCCGGCGATGATCGGCGCCAGGGTGATGACCCGCGCCAGCTTCACGGTGACCGCCACGGCCAGGGCTCCGCCCCCCACGGCACCGCCGGCGGCCACCACCTGGGCGACCTCGTGCGTGGAGGCACCGATCCACAGGCCGGTCATCTCCTCCGGCAGGCCCAGCAGGCCGCCGAGGAACGGCACGAGGGGGATCACCAGGGTGCCGAAGAGGACCACGAGCGCGACGGCCGTGGCCACCTCCTCCTCCTCGGCCGGGGCCGCTCCCTCCACGGCGGTGACCGCGGCGGCCCCGCAGATCGAGAACCCCGCGGCGACGAGCAGCCGCTGCGCCGGGCCGACGCCCAGCAGGCGCCCCACCCACAGCGTGGTGAGGAACGTGAGGGTCACGGAGAGCACGACGACCAGCAGGATCCCGAGGCCCAGGTCCAGGATGGCGGAGAGGGACAGCTGGAACCCCAGGAGCACGATCCCGGTGCGCAGGAGCCTCCTCGAGGAGAACGCCACGCCCCGGCAGAGCGCGGCGGGAACCCGGGCCACGTTGCGCCACACCGCACCCCCCAGGATGGCGAGCAACAGGGCGCTGGCTCCCGGCACCGCCTGCGCGCCCAGCCAGGCCACCAAGGCACCGGCCAGGCACACGCCCAGGCCCGGCAGGACCGCAGCGGGACGGCGGGTCGGCCGCGGAGGGCCGCCTCCCGTTCGGACCGCGGGGACGGCGAGGCCGGGTGCGGGGTGGGGCGGGACGGCGCCTCGGCCGGGGGAACTCACGCCCTCGACGCTCGCATCCGCCGGGGACCTCCGGTAGCCCTCCGTTCGCCATCGCCGCCATATCATGGTGATATGTCCCTGGCAGCGAACCTCGACGACTGGTTGAGCCTGTCCATGCTCCGCCTGCTGGTCGGCGTCGCGGACCACGGCAGCCTCAGCGCCTCCGCCCGCGCCGCGCGGATCGCCCAGTCGAATGCCTCCCGGTCCCTGAGGACGCTGGAGAGGCGGCTGGGCTACACGCTGCTGCTCCGCTCCACCCGCGGCTCGACGCTCACCCCGGAGGGGATGCTCACGGTCGAGTGGGCCCGGGAGGCACTCGAGGCGATCGATCGGCTCCACGCCGGCAGCGAGGCCCTCGCCGACTCCGGTCGTCACGAGGTGACCATCGGCACCAGCATGACCATCGCCGAGCACCTGCTCCCCGGATGGATCGGGACGTTCCGGGCCCGGCGGCCGGACGTCGCCACGAGGCTGCAGGTGATGAACTCCGCGAGCGTGATCGAGGCCGTGGGCACGGGGACGGTGGCCCTGGGCTTCGTGGAGACCCCGGACATCCCCTCCTCCCTGCGGTCCGCGCCCGTCTGGACCGACGACCTCGTGGCGGTGACGAGTCCGGGACACCCGTGGGCCCGCCGCGCGCGGCCGGTGCCCACCCGCGAGCTGGCCGTCACCCCGCTCGTGGAACGGGAGCTGGGCTCCGGGACGCGGGCCTTCCTGGACCGGCTCGTCAGCGCCGGACGGCCTCGACCCCTCCTGGAGCTCAACAGCAACGCGGCCATCTGCCAGGCCGTCGCCGAGGGCATCGGGCCGGCGGTGCTCAGCCGACTGGCCGTCGAGAACTGCCTGCGCACGGGGCAGCTGGTGGAGGTGCCCACGGTGGGCGCGGCCCTCGACCGCACGCTCCACGCGCTGTGGAGGGACCCCGCCCCGACGGGCCCCGCCGCGGAGTTCCTGGACATCGCACTCGGCGGGGCACGGGCCGGGAGCTGACCGGGGACGGCGCGGCCCCGTGCCGGTGGTCGCCTCGCGAGGCCTTCTGGCGGCCCGGTCCGCCGTTGTACCGTCGGGGCGTGATCGTCCCCCAGATTCCCCCGGGCCCCGAGGCGGTGGCCGACCACTACGACGAGCTCGACCCGGTCTACCGCCGCTTGTGGGGAGAGCACGTCCACCACGGCCTGTGGGCCACGGGCCGCGAGACGCCCGTCGAGGCCGTCGAGGCCCTCGTGGACACCGTCGGCGACCGGCTGCGGCTGGCCCCCGGAGAGGCGTGCGTCGACATCGGGTGCGGCTACGGCTCCACCGCGCGTCGCCTCGCCGCCACGCGCGGGGTCCGGGTCATCGGCATCACGCTCTCCGCCGAGCAGGCCCGCCATGCCGCCGCGCATCCCGCGGCCGGGGTGGAGGTGCGCCGGGGTGACTGGTTGGACAACGGGCTGCGCGCGGCCTCGTTCGATGCCGCGTGGGCGATCGAGTCGAGCGAGCACATGGTGGACAAGCCCCGGTTCTTCGCCGAGGCGCACCGCGTGCTCTCCCCCGGCGGACGCCTCGTCGTCTGCGCCTGGCTCTCGGGGTCCGGGGCGAGCGGATGGCGGGTCCGCCACCTGCTCGAGCCGATCTGCCGTGAGGGGCGCCTGCCCTCGATGGGCACTCGCGAGGAGTACGAGGCCATGGCCGAGGCCGCCGGATTCGCGGTCGAGGGCTACGAGGACGTCAGCCGCCGCGTCGCCCGGACCTGGACGATCTGCGCCCGCCGCGCCCTGGTGGCCCTGCTCCGGGACCGAGAGTCCCGCCGGCTGGCCCGCCGCGGCCGCAACCGCGACTTCCTGCGGACGCTTCCCCGGCTGGTCCTGGCCTACCGCACGGGGGCCATGCGGTACGGGATCCTCACCCTGTCCACGGCCCGGGCGGACGAGGACGGAGTGCCCGGCACCAGCGGGACCGGTCCCTCCGCCCCGCGGGACTAGTCGTCCGCGCCCCCGGTATCCGCGGGCCCCGGGTCGGCGACCACCTGCCGGAGGACCAGTCTCGGTGCGGCGCCCACCGAGCGGAACGGCCGCGGGCCGCACCCGCCATCCCCGGCAGGCTTCGCGCACCGTTCACCGGCCGATCACGCGACCGTGGTGCGGGCGGGGGACAATGGACCGTCGACGACCTGCCGCCGCGGAGGAGGCCACCCATGATCCACCACGCCTGGCCCGCCCGTGCCTACGCGCACCCCTGGGGCTGGGAGGTGGTCCTCCCCGGCCGGGAGGCGTCCGTCCGGGACGGGGCGGGGTCGCCCCGCCGGCAGACGGCGCCGGGTCCCGGGCCGGATCCCCGCGAGGCCCCCGCCACGAGCGACGGTCCCCGGGTGCGGAAGGTGCTCCCCCACGACGAGGTGTCCCTCCGCGGCGGTCCGCGCCTCCCCCCGATCGAGCCCGCCGTCGACCCGGGGCCCTGACGGCCCGGGCCGGAACTGCTCGAGGCCCGGACCACCTCCGCCCGCGGCAGCGTCGACC
This sequence comes from Citricoccus sp. SGAir0253, assembly GCF_005877055.1. Lineage (NCBI taxonomy): Bacteria > Bacillati > Actinomycetota > Actinomycetes > Micrococcales > Micrococcaceae > Citricoccus > Citricoccus sp. SGAir0253. The sequence continues at coordinate 1,966,202 of NZ_CP039424.1, forward strand.
GCACCTCGGGGGACGCGGGCCGGCCGATGACCTGGCCGTGGCACGACCGGCCCGGATCCGGTCCTGGACGGTGATCGCCGCCGCCGCGGACGCCCGCTGCACCCCGGACCTCGTCGCCGCGCTGCGGCGGGCGCCGTAGGGCCGGAGCTCAGCCGGCCCGCTGCAGCCCCGCCGCGGCGTGCCCCGCCTTCGGCGACGGCAGGCCGACGGCCGTCCCGGGGCGGGGGAACACCCGCACCTCCCCGACCACGCTGATGGCCACGCGGTCCCCCGGCAGGGGCAGGTCCCGGCCGAGCAGGCGGGCGCGGACGCCGTCCACGGGCTCCGGCAGTTCCTCGGGCAGGCCGTCGGCTGCGGCCACGCCGGGTACGGTCGCGGCGTCCCCGGGCAGGTCGAGCTCCACGATCGCGTCATGGCCGAAGTACTCCACCTCGCGCACGGTGGCCTCGCACGGGGTGGTGCCGGACGGGGCCACGGTGATCTGCTCGGGCCGGATCATCGCCTGGACGGGGCCGTCCGCGGCGGTGCCGCGCACCGGCAGGTCGCCGAGGGCGCAGCGCAGCCGGCCGCCGGACACCGTCCCGGACACGAACACCGCGTCTCCCAGGAAGGCGGCGACGCCGGCGTCCGCGGGGTCCCCGTAGGCCTCACGGGGGCGGGCCACCTGCCGGAACCGGCCGCCGTCGAGGATGGCCACCTCGTCGGCGAAGGACAGCGCCTCGCCCTGGTCGTGGGTGACCAGCACGGCGGTGGCGCCGGTGGCCTTCAGGGCGCGGGCGGTCGCCTCGCGGGTGGCGGCCCGCAGGGCGGTGTCCAGGGAGGAGAACGGCTCATCCAGCAGCACGAGCTCGGGCCGCGGGGCGAGCGCCCGCGCCAGCGCCACGCGCTGCTGCTGCCCGCCGGAGAGCTGGTCCGGCCGGCGGTCGGCCGCCTCCGCGGGCAGTCCCACGAGCTCGAGCAGCTCGAGCACCCGGGCGCGGTGCCGGCGGCGCGGCCAGGGCAGCCCGAAGGCGACGTTGGCGGCCACCGTCAGGTGCGGGAACAGCCCGCCCTCCTGGCGCACGTAGCCCACGCCCCGGCGCTCGGGCGGGACCCAGGTGCCGGGCCCGGCCACCGCGCGGCCGCCGATGCGCACCTCGCCGGAGCGCGGGGCCAGGAAGCCGGCCACGACGCGCAGCAGCGTCGTCTTGCCGTTCCCGGACCCGCCCAGCACGGCCGTCGTGGTGCCGGCGGCGACCGTCAGGTCCACGTCCTGCAGCACCGCGTCACGGCCGTACCCGGCGGTGACGCCGCGCAGCGTGAGCTCGCTCATTCTTCCTCCAGGATCTGCCGCCGCAGCAGCAGGGTCAGCGGGACGGACAACACGATCATCACGGCCGCGTAGGGGGCAGCGGCCGCGTAGTCCAACTGGCTCGCCTCGCGCCAGAACGCCAGCGCCAGGGTGTCCATGCCGGTGGGGGCCAGCAGCAGGGTGGCGGTCAGCTCCGTGCTGACGGCCAGCGCCACGAGCACCAGCCCCGTGCGCACGGCCGGGGCCATGAGCGGCAGGACCACCCGCACCAGCACGGCCGGACCGCCCTGTCCCAGCGAGCGCGCGGCCTCGGACAGCTCGGGCGGCGCCGCGGCCAGTCCGGCCCGCAGCGAGACCATCGCGCGGGGCAGGAACAGGATCGCATACGCCAGCACCACCAGCCACACCGTCTGGTACAGCGGCCGCACCCAGGTCACCGCGAGGGTGACCAGGGCCAGGCCGATCACGACGCCGGGCAGGGAGCTGGCCACGAAGGTGACGCGCTCGAGCAGCAGGGTCAGCCCGGACCGGCGCCGGTTCAGCAGCCAGGCCCCCGGGAAGGCGGCGAGCGTGGCCGCCAGGGCGCCCAGGGCCGCGAGCCCCAGCGTGCTGAGGGTGACGGCGAGCAGGTCCCCGTCCAGCAGCCCGGCCGGCCCCGGCCCGGCGAGCAGCCAGCGGACCACGGTGACCACCGGGACCACCAGGGCGGCGCCGACGAGGGCGGCCAGGAACGCGAGCGCGGGCACCGTCCAGGCCCCCAGCCGGTGGGGGACGGCGCGGCGCTGGGTCCCGGAGCCGAGGCGGGCGACGCGGCGCCGGCCGCGGGCGACGAGGTCCAGCAGCAGGGCCACGAGGCACAGCCCGACGAGCACGGAGGCGAGCAGGCTGCCGGCGGTGTCGCTGAAGCCCACGGCATACTGCTGCATGATCGCCGTGGTGAAGGTCTGGAACCGCATCATCTCCAGCACGCCGTACTCCGCGAGCAGGTGCAGGGCCACGAGCAGCGCGCCGCCGCTGAGCGCCGGTCGCAGCCGGGGCAGGACGGTGCGGACCATGGCCGCCGTCGGCGAGAGGCCGAGGGAGCGGGCCACCTCCTCGTCGCCCGGGTCCAGGGCGCGCAGCAGCGCCGCGACGGGCAGGAAGACGAACGGGTAATAGGCCAGCGTGGTGACGAGCGCGGCCCCGCCGAACCCGGTGAGCCCGGGGGCCACGGTGACCCACGCGTAGGCGCTGACGAAGGAGGGCACGGCCAGCGGGGCCAGCAGCAGCGCGCGCCACGCCCCCGCGGCCGGCAGTGCGGTCCGCTCCACCAGCCAGGCGGCCAGGGTGCCCACCACGACGGCGGCCGGCACGGTCACGGCGATGAGCATCCCCGTGTTGCCCACCAGTTTCCCGATGCGCGGCCGGGCCAGGTAGTCGACGGCCTCGGCCCAGCCGTCCGCGAGGGCGCCGGGCAGCACGATGAGCAGGGGCAGGACCGTCAGGACCGCCACGAGCACGGCGGCGAGGGCGACCGGCCAGGGGGCGGCGCCGGGAGGGGGGCCGAGGCCGGTGCGGCGGCCGGCACCCGGCAGCGGGCCCGCGAGGGGGCCGGCCACGACGGTCCCGGCGGGCCCGGCTGCCCGGGCTGTCCGGCTCCCCCGGCCCGGCCGGGTGGCGACGGGACGCGGGTCCGCGTCCGCCCGCGGGCTAGAGGATCCCGGCATCCGTCATCAGCTCGATCACCGTGCCGGAGTTCAGCGCGGAGGGGTCGACGGCGGGGGCCTCGAGCTCGTCCAGCGGGGGCAGCGCCGGGTCGGACTCCACGCCCTCGCCGACGGCGTACTCCATGGAGCCGGAGTCCACGAGCGCCTGCTGCCCCTTCGGGCCGGTGACGTACTCGAGGAACTGCTGGGCCTCGTCCGGCATGTCCGAGGACGCCAGCACGCCGCCGGCGGACAGGCTCACGAAGGCCCCCGGGTCCTCCCCGCCGAAGTAGTGCAGCCTCGTGTTGCCGCTGCCCTCGCCGGCCTCGGCCTGGTCGCGGTACCAGTAGTAGTGGTACATGATGCCGACCGGCACCTCGCCGGCGTTGACCGCCTTCATGGTGGCGATGTTGTTCTGGTACACCTCGGCGTTCTCGGCCAGGGACTCCAGCCACGCGCGCGTCTCCTCCTCGCCGCGCTCGGCGAGCATCCCGGCCACGATCGCCTGGAAGTCCGCGCCACCCGGCGCCGCACCCCACTTGCCGGCCCACTCCGGGTCGGCGAGGTCCATCATGGACGTCGGCAGCTCGTCCTCGCTGATGAGGTCCGGGTTGTAGACGAGGACCGTGGAGCGGGCGGCGATCGGCACCCACAGTCCGGAGGAGGGCGACAGGTCCTCGCGCAGCTGCTCGCGGGTGCCCTGGTCCACCTCCGCCAGCAGGCCCTCGCGCTCCACGACGGTCATGGCCGGGGAGTTCTCCGTGAGGAAGACGTCCGCCGGCGAGGCCTCACCCTCCTGGACGATCATGTGCCCCATCGAGGAGTCCTGGCCGTCGCGCACCTGCGTGGGGATCCCGGTCTCCTCCGTGAACGCCTCCGCCACGGCCTCGGTGACCTCGATGTGCTGGGCGGAGTAGACCTGCAGCGTGTCCGGCCGTGCCTCGTAGGCCTCCTCCGCGGAGGTCCCTCCGCCCGCCGGTTCCCCGGCTCCGCCGCCGCACGCGGTCAGGGCCAGCGGCAGGGCCAGGGCGAGGGCGAGCAGGGAGCGGGTCGTGGTCGGCATGGGGGTCCTTCGTGTCGGTGGTCGAGATCCGGGATGGTCGAGGGGGTGGGGTCGGGGTCCGGGAGGGCGCCGGGGGCGGTCAGGGCTGCGGTGCGGGGACGAGGCCCTGCAGCCGCCGCATCGGCCGGTCGGCGAGCCACCACACGAGGCAGCCGGTGGCCAGGGCGGCGACCGTCTCGACGACGTCGTCCTCGAAGGAGGACAGCACCATGAACTGGACGAGGTAGACGTACAGCGAGGCTGCGGCCAGCACCCCCACGAGCGGCAGGGCGAGCGCCGGGACGCGCAGCCGCGGCACCCAGACCAGGACCAGCAGGCCGACGAGGATCGCCAACTCGCGGCCCGGCTGGTCGGGGAAGAACCATGCCCCGCCGACCACGGCGAGCCCGGCGGTGATCCACCGGCGCCGCGTGCTGTCCGCCCACGCGGCGGCCGCCCCGACCCCCACGAGCCACAGCGTGGTCGGCATGATCGACTGGGCCATGTGGCTGTCCGTGAGGGACAGGACGAGGAACCGGGGCACGAGTGCGGCGGCCGTGAACCACGCGGCCACCCGCCACGGGTCCCGCCGCCAGGCCCGGGACACCGCGGGGACCGAGAGCACCGCCACGAGCACGAGCACCGAGGCCAGCAGGGCGTCGATGAACCAGTACTCGTTGGCCGTGGACCCCTCGGTGGTGTCCCCGGTGATCCAGTGGCTCAGCATGATGTTCGACCACCCGTAGCGGCCCGTGGTCAGCATGCCGACGGCGGCGATCAGCATGGCGGGCACGGCCACGCCGATCGCGATGCGCGCGGTGGAACGCCACCGGCCGGCCACCGTGGGCACGGACAGCCCGAAGCGGGCGGTGTTGAACCCGGCCACGGCCATCAGCACGTGGGCCCCGCCCATGAGGTCGATGAGGTCGGCGTGCGAGCCGCAGATCGCCACCACGGCGACAGCGCGCAGTACCACGGAAGTCTCCACGCCGCGCCAGGCCAGCGCCGCGCGGGCGCGGTCCCGCCACGGGCGTCCCGGGGCACGGCGCGTCCCCTGGCGACCCGGGCGGTCCCCGCGCCCCGGGGCGGTGGGGGCGGCGCCCCCGACCGCGGCACGCCCAGCCGGTGCCCCACGGTCAGGGCCGGCGGCACGGCCGCGCTCCAGGCCGAGCTCCACGAGGTCGGACAGCGGACGGTGGTGCCAGTCGCGCGGCAGGGGCCCGAGGAGCCGCTCCAGCCGGGCCGAGGCCTGCACGTGGCTCAGGGAGTCCCCACCGTGCTGCACGAACGTCCGGTCCAGGTCGGCGGCGTCGAGCACGAGGACCGAGGAGACGGCCGCGGCGACGCCGGCGGCCAGGCGCGTGCGCGCGTCCAGGGGCGCGGTGGCGTCGGCCGCCTCGCCGGCGTGCTCGCCGGCAGCCGGCGCGCGGTCCTGTTCCGGAGCCGTCCCCCGGGGTCCCGGTGCGGCCGGGGCCGCGGTGCGCGGGCCGGCGTCGGGCGCCGTGGCCTGCTCCGCGACGGAGCGCACCAGGGCCGCGCTGGCGGGGCGGTCCACCTTGCCGTTGGGCAGCCGGGGCAGGGGCGCGACGGCGACGGCGACGGCCGCCGGGCCGAGCCCGGAGGCGGTGCCGGCGAGCCGGCGCACCTCGGTGGACACCTCGCGGTCCGCTCGCCCGGCCACGGGCTCGACGGCCACGGTGAGCCGGCTGCCGTCCCCGCCCACGCACGCGCGGTACCCGGCCGTGTCCAGCCGGTCCTCGACCGTGCCGACGTCGATCCGCACGCCCATGACCTTGGTGAAGCCGGAGCGCCGGCCGACCAGCCGGAGCAGGCCGTCGGGGCCGATGCCCCCCAGGTCGCCCGTGCGCAGTTCGTCCAGCATGGCGCCCAGGGCGAGGTCGTCCGGGTGCTCGGCGTAGCCCATCATGACGCCCGGCCCGCGGACCACCACCTCCCCGGCCCCCTCGGCGGCCTCGGGGACGGTCGTGTCCAGGTGCAGGGTCGTGTCCGCGACCGGCCGGCCCACCGAGTCGGGGTGCGCTGCGACCAGGGCGGGGTCCAGCACGCAGATCCGGGCGGTGGCCTCGGTCTGGCCGTACATCACGGACAGCCCCCAGCCGTGGCGCTCGCCCAGCGTCGCCGTGCGGAGCACCCGTTCCGGGCCCATCCGGCCGCCGGCCTGGGCCACGAGGCGCAGCGAGGGGTGCGGCCGGTCCAGCGCACCGGTGGTCTCCATCAGCTCCACGAGGTGCGGCACGACGGCCAGGGTGGTGACGCCGAGCCCGTCGACCGCCGACCAGAAGTCCTCGTCCAGCACCGATCCCTCGTGCAGCACCACGGAGGCGCCGGCCACGAGGTGGGAGTGCAGCACCGAGAGGCCGAAGGTGTAGTGCAGCGGCAACGAGGTGATGGCCCGGTCCTCGGCGGTGAGCGCCAGGGCCTGGGCGATCGCGGCGGCGTTGTGGTGCAGGTTGGCATGGGACAGCCGCACGAGCTTCGGCGAGCCCGTGCTCCCGGAGGTGCTCAGCAGCAGCGCGAGGTCCGGGTGCAGCAGGTGCCGCGGGGCCGCCTGCAGCACCTCGAAGGGGCGCACCGGATCCCCCGTGGCCGTGACGTCCGGGGCGTAGCGCTCGAGCACGGCGGAGGCCCGGTCCTCGCCGGCCGTCACGAGCGCCACGTGGCCGGCCTCGAGGGTGGCCAGGTAGGACAGCACGCCCAGCAGGTCCCGGCCCAGCGGCAGGTGGACGAGCCGGCGGCCCTCGGCCGCGTCCGGCAGCCGCGCCGCGAGGCCGGCGACGGCCGCGCCCAGCTCGGCGTGGGACATCGCCCGGCCGGAGGCGGACACCACCGCCGGGCGGTCGGCGTGGACGGGGTCGGCGAGCGGCGCGAGCGAGGGACGAGTGGGACGGTCGAGCACCGGGGATGGCGTCGACCCGGCGGTCAGGGTCACATAGGTTAGGCTAACCTGCCCCAAATAGCCCAGGCAATCACGAGGTAAATATGACGGTGGAGATCCGGTGGGCTCTGCTCACCGCCGCGCACGCCGGCCTGCTGCCCGTCCTGAGCCCGCTCGAGCGCCGGCGGATCGAGTCCCTCGACCGCCCGGCGGACCGGGCCCGCTCCCTCGTCGCCGCGGCGCTGCTGCGCGTGGCGGTCGCCGAACACCTGGGCCAGTCCCCCGCCGAGGTGGCGGTGGACCGCACCTGCCCCGAGTGCGGCCGGCCCCACGGCGCGCCACGGATCCTCGGCGCCGGACCGACCCCCCCGGTGCCGCACGTCTCCGTGTCCCACTCCGGCCTGCTCGTCGTGGTCGCCCTGGACCCCGGCAGCCCCGTGGGGGTGGACGTCCAGCGCGCAGCCGACCTGGAGGACCCGGCCGGCGCTGCCGCGTGGGCGCGGTCGGAGGCGCTGTTCAAGGCGCGGGCGACCGGCTACGCGGCGGACCGCGTCTCAGTACGTCATCTCGAGGCGCCCCTGGACGGCTACGCCGCCGCCCTGGCGGGCGCGCCGGACCGCCTCGCGTCCCTGCGGGCCAGCCGCTGGGACGGTGCTGCCGGCCGGTGACGGCGGGCGCCGGGGGGCGCCGGGAGGTGGGCGACCGGCCGCCGCCGGAGCGGCGTCGAGGGCCGCCATGGTGTCCCGCCGAGGGCCCGTGGCACGCGACGCGGTTGATCGGGAGGCGCGGGAGCGACTACGCTGTGAGGGCAGTCACAGGCTGCAGGGCCGTTGACGTGCGGCGGGAGAGTCCCGTCCAGCAGCACTGGTCGGGCGCCGAAGGAGCAATTCCTCCCCGGGAAACTCTCAGGCAACCGTACCGCCGCACAGAGGCACATCTGGAAAGTAGCGCGGAGTCACTCCGGGCTCGCCGACGGAGCAACCCCCTCCCCTCCGGGAGGGACGAAAACTCTCAGGCCACGCAACAGATCGGGGAGGAACCACAGACGCCGCGGGCGACCGCGCAGAGACCTGGAGTTCCCCCGATGACCATCACCTCCCTCCGCCCGTGGACCGCCCGCGCGCCCCGGCCCCTGACGGGGTCCGCCGCGCCGTGCTCCGCCCCGGGTCCCGGGGGCTGCGTGGTCCGCGGGTCCGGGTCGTGCGCCGGCGCCCCGGTGTCCTGAACCCTTCCAGATCCAGCCTCACCGTCACGTCCGAGAGGAACACCCATGAGCACTGTCCTGTCCGCACTGCGCTATTCCGCCGAGCACGAGTGGATCGACGGCGCCTCGCCGGCGCGCGTCGGCATCAGCCAGGTGGCCGCCGACGCGCTCGGCGACGTCGTCTACGTGGACCTGCCCGAGGCCGGCTCCACCGTCACCGCCGGCGAGACCTGCGGCGAGATCGAGTCCACCAAGTCCGTCTCCGAGCTGTTCACCCCCGTCACCGGCACGGTGGTGGAGGTCAACGACCAGGTCGTGGACAACCCGGCCCTGGTCAACGAGGACCCGTACGGCGCCGGCTGGCTGTTCACCGTGGAGGTGTCCGAGGAGGGCCCGCTGCTGTCCGCCGCGGAGTACGCCGAGGCCAACGGCGGTGAGCTGGCATGAGCGTCCTCGACCAGGAGATGACCGCCGTTCCGGCGGAGTTGACGCGGTCGCTGGGGGAGCTGGATCCGGAGGTGGCCGGGCTGATCGATGCCGAGCTGGACCGGCAGCGTTCGGGCCTGGAGATGATCGCCTCGGAGAACCACACGGCCGCGGCGGTGATGGCCGCCCAGGGCTCGGTGCTGACGAACAAGTACGCCGAGGGCTACCCGGGCAAGCGGTACTACGGCGGGTGCGAGCACGTGGACGCGATCGAGACGATCGCGATCGAGCGGGCCAAGGCCCTGTTCGGGGCGGGCTTCGCCAACGTCCAGCCGCACTCCGGGGCCCAGGCCAACGCCTCGGTGATGCACGCGCTGATCCGTCCCGGGGACACGGTGCTGGGCCTGGACCTGGCCCACGGCGGGCACCTGACCCACGGGATGCGCCTGAACTTCTCCGGCCGGCTCTACGACATCGTCGCCTACGGGGTGGACGAGGCCACCCACCGGGTGGACATGGACCAGGTCGCCGCCCTGGCCCGGGCGCACCGGCCCAAGCTGATCGTGGCCGGCTGGTCGGCCTACCCCCGCCAGCTGGACTTCGCCGCGTTCCGGGCGATCGCCGACGAGGTCGGGGCGTACCTGATGGTGGACATGGCCCACTTCGCCGGGCTGGTGGCCACCGGGCTGCACCCGAACCCGGTCCCGCACGCCCACGTGGTGACCTCCACCACGCACAAGACCCTGGCCGGCCCGCGCGGGGGGATCATCCTGACCAACGACGCCGAGATCGCCAAGAAGGTCAACTCCGCGGTGTTCCCCGGCCAGCAGGGCGGGCCGCTGGAGCACGTGATCGCCGGCAAGGCGGTCGCGTTCCGGATCGCCGCCGGCCAGGCGTTCGCCGACCGGCAGGCCCGGACCCTGGCCGGGGCGCGGATCCTGGCCGAGCGGCTCACCGCTGAGGACGTGGCCGGGCACGGGATCACCGTGCTGACCGGGGGCACCGACGTGCACCTGGTGCTGGTGGACCTGCGCGACTCGTCCCTGGACGGCCGGCAGGGCGAGGACCTGCTGGCGCAGGTGGAGATCACCATCAACCGCAACGCGGTCCCGTTCGACCCGCGCCCGCCGATGGTCACCTCCGGGCTGCGGATCGGCACCCCGGCCCTGGCCACCCGCGGGTTCGGCGAGGCCGCCTTCACCGAGGTCGCCGAGATCATCGCCGCCACCCTGGTCGCCGGGGCCACCGCCGCCGCCAACGGCACCGAGGTCCCCGACACCGTCCTGGCCGGACTGCGCGACCGCGTCACCGCCCTGGCCACCACCCACCCCCTGTACCCGGAACTGGCGCCCCTGGCGCCCGGACTGTAAGGAGTCGCAGCATGGCCATCAGTGTCTTCGACCTCTTCACCGTCGGCATCGGTCCCTCCAGCTCCCACACCGTGGGACCGATGCGGGCCGCCCGCCGTTTCGCCCAGACCCTCGCCGAGGGCGGGCTGCTGGAGCGCACGGAGGGACTGCGGGTGGACGTCTACGGTTCGCTCGCCGCGACCGGCCGCGGCCACGGCACCTTCACCGCGATCCTGCTCGGCCTCGAGGGCTACGACCCCGAGGTCGTGCTCCCGGACCAGGTGGAGGAGCGCCTCGCCTCGATCGCCTCGACCGGGACGCTGGCCCTCTGCTCGGCCCTCGGGGCCGGGAAGGACCTGCCGTTCACGGTCGAGGACATGGTCCAGCACCCGCTGACCGTCCTGGACCGGCACACCAACGGCATGCGCTTCCAGGCCCTGGCCGCGGACGGTGCCGTCCTGGCGGACGAGACCTGGTTCTCCGTGGGCGGCGGTTTCATCGTCCAGGAGGGCGAGGAGGACGCCGGCCAGGCCGGCCCGGCCGAGGAGGCCCCGCTGCCGCACCCCTTCACCACGGCGCGCGAGCTGCTCGAGCACTGCCGGTCCACCGGCAAGGGCATCAGCGAGGTGATGCTCGCCAACGAGCTCGCCTCGCGCGACGAGGAGGAGATCCGCCGGGGGCTGCTGCACCTGTGGAGCGTCATGGAGGAGTGCAAGGACATGAGCCTGCGCCGCACCGGCACCCTGCCGGGCGGGCTGGACGTGGCCCGCCGCGCGCCGGACTGGCACGCGCGGCTGCGCTCCGAGGACCCGGACCGCGATCCGCGGTTCTGGCAGGAGTGGGTCAACCTCGTGGCCCTGGCCGTGAACGAGGAGAACGCCTCCGGCGGTCGCGTCGTCACGGCTCCCACCAACGGGGCGGCCGGCATCATCCCGGCCGTGCTGTTCTACGCGACCCACTACTCCCCCGCCGTGCTGGACGCCGCCCTCGAGGGCGCCGAGGCGCACCGCCGGGTCCTGGAGGACACCGTCTGCCGGTTCCTGCTGGCCGCCGCCGCCGTCGGGGTGCTCTACAAGGAGCAGGCCTCCATCTCCGGCGCCGAGGTCGGCTGCCAGGGCGAGGTCGGCTCGGCCTCCTCGATGGCCGCCGCGGGACTCGCCGAGATCCTCGGCGGGTCCCCCGAGCAGGTGGAGAACGCCGCCGAGATCGCCATGGAGCACAACCTCGGCCTGACCTGCGACCCCATCGGCGGGCTCGTGCAGATCCCCTGCATCGAGCGCAACGCCATCGCCGCCGCCAAGGCGATCAACGCCGCCAAGATGGCGCTGTGGGGTGACGGGACGCACCGCGTGAGCCTCGACGAGGTGATCGTCACCATGCGGGAGACCGGCAAGGACATGAGCCACAAGTACAAGGAGACCGCCCTCGGCGGCCTCGCCGTCAACGTCGTCGAATGCTGACCTCTGCCGGGCGGCCCATGCGCCGCCCGGCACCGGGGCAGCGACCCTGACCCCGACGACCCGAACAGAAACGGTTCCTCGATGACCACTACCCAAGCACGTCCTGCGAGTGAGACCCCGCAGTCCCCGCACCTGGAGCGGGCGCTGTCCAACCGCCACATCCAGCTGATCGCGATCGGCGGGGCCATCGGCACCGGCCTGTTCATGGGCTCGGGCAAGACCATCTCGGTGGCCGGGCCCTCGGTGATCTTCGTCTACATGATCATCGGGTTCATGCTGTTCTTCGTCATGCGCGCCATGGGCGAGCTGCTGCTGAGCAACACCGAGTACAAGAGCTTCGCGGACTTCGCCGCGGACATCCTGGGCCCCTGGGCCGGGTTCTTCACCGGCTGGACCTACTGGTTCTGCTGGGTCGTCACCGGCATCGCCGACGTGGTCGCCATCGCCCACTACGTGTCCTTCTGGTGGGCCGAGCTGCCCCTGTGGATCCCCGCGGTGGTGTGCATCGTGCTGCTGGTGGGGCTGAACCTGCCCTCGGTCAAGGCCTTCGGCGAGACCGAGTTCTGGTTCGCCCTGGTCAAGATCGTGGCCATCCTGGCCCTGATCGTGGTGGGCCTGGTGATGATCATCACCGGCTTCGAGTCCGACGGCACCCGGGCGGCGTTCGCCAACCTGTGGACCGAGGGCGGGATGTTCCCCACCGGGTTCATGGGCTTCGTGGCCGGGTTCCAGATCGCCGTGTTCGCCTTCGTGGGCATCGAGCTGGTCGGCACCACCGCCGCCGAGGCCAAGGACCCCGAGAAGACCCTGCCCCGGGCGATCAACTCCATCCCGGTGCGCATCCTGCTGTTCTACGTCGGCGCCCTGGTCGTGCTGATGGCCGTCAAGCCCTGGACCGCCTACAGCGCCGAGGAGTCCCCCTTCGTGGGCATGTTCGCCCTGGCCGGGCTCGCCGGGGCCGCCGGGGTGGTCAACTTCATCGTGCTCACCTCCGCGACCTCCTCGGCGAACTCCGGGATCTACTCCACCTCCCGGATGATCTACGGCCTGGCCCAGGAGGGCGACGCCCCCCAGCGCTTCGCCCGCCTGTCCTCCCGGCAGGTGCCGCGCAACGCCCTGCTGTTCTCCTGCATGTTCCTGCTGGCCGGGGTCGCCCTGCTCTACGCCGAGGGCGGGGTCGCCGAGGCCTTCACCCTGGTCACCACCATCTCCGCGCTGTGCTTCATGTTCGTGTGGTCCATCATCCTGGTCAGCTACCTCGTCTACCGGCACCGCCGCCCCCACCTGCACGCGGCCAGCGCGTTCAAGATGCCCGGCGGGTCCTTCATGCCCTACGTGGTGCTCGGCTTCTTCGGATTCGTCGTCTGGGCCCTGACCACCCAGCCCGACACCCTGGCCGCCCTGCTGTCCACCCCGGCCTGGTTCCTCGCCCTCGGCGCCGGCTACCTCGTGCTGCGCCGCAACCCCGAGCACCAGGCCCTGCGCGCCGCCCACGACGCCAAGGTGGCCCGGGAGTACCAGCAACGCCACGCCACCACCGGCCAGCCCACCCCCACCCGCTGACCCCGGACGTCCCCCGGACACGGACGGCGCCGGGCCCCCAGGGGTCCGGCGCCGTTCGCCGTCCCGGGCCGGACCCCACGGTCCGGCGCCCGGCGTCACGGGCGGGAGTCACTCGTCCCAGACCTGGACCACGGTCTGCCGGGTGATCAGCCCGTCGGAGAGTTCCGCGGTGCAGGCGCAGTGCACGTTGGTCCCGTCCGGGTAGCGGCACAGGGTCGTCAACGCGACCCGGTCCCCGCCCACCACCGGGTCCACCACGTGGTGGGTCATGTCCCGGGAGTAGGTGTCCTCCAGCCAGGGCCGGATGGCCTCCCTGCCCTTCAGGACCTGCGGCGTCCTCGGCGGGTTGTTGCGGTCCACGATGCGGACCTCGGCATCCTCTGCGTAGGCCTCGAGCAGCGCCCGGGCGTCGCGTTCCTCCGTGGCGCGGGTGAAGCGGGCCAGGTCGAAGGCGGTGTGGGTGGTCATGGCGGTGTCCTTCGTGATGTCCTCCGCACCCCCATTCTCCGACCGCGGGAGGCGGGCGACAAGGTGACCCGGCCCCCGCCGTCGCTCAGTGCGCGTCCTCGTCCTCGAAGCTGCCGGTGACGACCGGCCCGCTGCGCCGGTAGGTGCCCATGACCACGCCGGACGGGGAGACGCCCTGGGCGGTCAGGCGCAGGCCCGCCGGGACCGTCCCCTCGGCGAACAGGCGCTTGCCCGCGCCGAGCAGCACCGGGAAGGTCAGGACGCGGAACTCGTCGACCAGGTCCGCGGTGAGCAGCGACTGGATGAGGTTCCCGCTGCCCTGCAGGAGCAGGTCCGGGCCGTCCTGGCCCTTGAGCTCCTCCACCTGCGCCGGGACGTTCCCGGACAGGACGGTGGTGCCGGCCCACGTCGGGTTCGTGAGCCCGTGGCTGGCCACGTACTTGTGGGCCCGGCGGAACGCGGCGCCGACCGGGGTGTCCTCGTGCCGGGGCCAGTAGGCGGCGAAGATCTCGTAGGTGCGCCGGCCCAGCAGCAGGTCGAAGGGCCGCGAGAACGTCTCGTCGAGCCAGCCCCCGGCCGTCTCGTCGAAGAACGGCCAGGTCCACCCGCCGTGGGCGAAGCCGCCGTCTCGGTCCTCGTCCGGTCCGCCGGGCGCCTGCATGACCCCGTCGAGGGAGACGAACGTGCTGGCGATGAGCTCTCTCATGGCAGTAGTGAAGGGCATCCGGCGCCCTCTTGGCCACGGCAGAGGAGCGGCGGAGGCGCGGCGGAGTCGCGGCGTGGACACGGTCCGCCGCGGGCGGGCGAACGACTGACATCCGCGCGCGGCACTGCTTACCCTTCTGCCATGAGCACCACGACGGCGGTGTGGAACCGCGCCCTCGACTTCGATGCCCTGCCCGAGGCCACCTCCCCCGGCGACATCGCGTTGCGCGATGTCCTGACCTTCCACGAGGCCGTCCGCCGGGACGGGCTCGTGTCCGCGATCGAGGACCACCTGGAGGACGACGAGTTCCCCCTGCCGCGCGTCCTCGCCGGGTACGAGTACCTCGGCCTCGACGACGTGGCCGAGGCCATCACCGAGGCCCGGTCGCGCTACGTGGCCGCCGACGACGACGAGGAGACGCTGGAGGACCTCGCCCGGGAGGTGGACCCCACCTACGAGCTCGAGGACGAGGACCTCAGCCAGGCCCTGGAGGGCCGGCTGGACAAGGATCCCGAGGACTTCGACCCGGTGCGCTGACCAGCCGGGGCAGCCACCGGACGAGCAGCACCATCACCACCAGCTCGACGAGGGTCTGGGTCACCACCACGAGCGGGGCCAGCCCGAGCCGCTCCCCGGCCGCTGCGGGCCCCGCGGAGCCGCCCAGGGAGGCCGGCAGCGCCAGCACCAGGGGCAGCACCACGAGCGAGTTCCGGGTGACTCCCGTGAACACCACCGCGCGCCGGGCCGGCCCGTCGAGCCCGGCCACCCGCCCCGCGCCCAGCCCGAGGGCCACCATGACCGCGGCGAAGAGGACGTAGACGGGCACCACGGCGAGCAGGGAGCGCAGGTGCCGGCCGACGTCGTGCGCCTGGGACGCGACCACCAGCGCGAGCGTGAGCATCATGAGCGGCACCATCGCCGCGTCGGCCGCGCGGGACACCGCGCCCACCCGGGGCCGGCGGGCCGCGGCGGCCTGGGTCAGCCAGGCCGCCGCCAGCGGCAGGGCGAGCAGGACCGCGAAGGCCTCGAGGAAGGGGCCGGGGTCCAGCCGACCGACGACGCCGGGGCCGGCCATCAGCCAGAGGTACCCCGGCAGCAGCGCCAGCTGGCCCAGCAGCAGCACGGGCGTGGCGGCCAGCAGCCGGTCCCGGGCCCCTCCGGCCAGTCCCGTGAAGACGACCACGTAGTCGATGCAGGGCGTCAGCAGGACGATCAGCACCCCGAGCAGCAGCACGGGGTCGTAGGCCACCGGCCGGGACAGGGCCAGGACGACGAGCGGCACCACGAGGAAGTCCAGCACCAGCACGGTGACGAGGAACCGCACGTCGAGGGCGGCACGGCCCAGCCGGCGCAGCGGGACGCCCAGGAACGTGGCGTAGAGCAGCAGGGCCAGGACGGGCGTGACGGCCGCGCCGGCCGGCCCGGCGAGGGCCGGGACCCCGAGCCCGACGGCGACCCCCACCACCAGCGCGGCCAGGTACAGGGACACCTGGTGCCGCACCATCACCTCGACCGCCTCGACCGTCCACCGCATGCCACCAGTCTCCCATGGAAACGCAAGCCCACGCTTGACAGTCAAGACCCCACTTGCCTACGGTCGGGGCATGTCCGAGGAGCTGTTCAGGGCGCTGGCCGACGCGACGCGCCGGGCCATCCTGGACGAGCTCACCGAACGCGACGGGCAGACGCTGTTCGAGCTCTGTGCCCGGCTGCGGTCGCGGCACGGCATCGGTTCCTCCCGGCAGGCGATCTCCCAGCACCTCGCCGTGCTCGCCGAGGCCGGACTCGTGACCGCCGAGCGGCGCGGCCGCAGCAAGCACCACCACCTCCACACCGCGCCGCTGCGGGAGATCCAGCGGCGCTGGCCGGCCCCGGCGCCGCCGGACGGTCCCGGCCCCTCCCCGACATCCCCGATCCAACCCCACCCTCCGAACGGAGCATGACATGCGCATCCAGGTCACCAGCGTCTTCGTCGACGACCAGGCGAAGGCCCTCGACTTCTACACCGGGGTCCTCGGCTTCCGGGTGAAGAACGACATCCCGATCGGCGGTCCCGATCGCTGGCTCACCGTCGTCTCCCCCGAGCGCCCGGACGGACCGGAACTGCTGCTCGAGCCCGCGGGCCACCCCGCGGTGGGCCCCTATCGGGAGGCGATCGTGGCCGATGGCATCCCGCTGCTCCAGCTGGAGGTGGACGACGTGCGCGCCGAGGCCGAGCGGTTGCGAGCGGCGGGCGTGCGCTTCACCCAGGAGCCGATGGAGGCCGGGCCGGTGACCGTGGCCGTCTTCGACGACACCGTGGGCAACCTGGTGCAGATCGTCTCCGCGAACTGACCGCCGGGCCGTTGAGGCGTCCCGGCGGCGGGGATAGGGTCGGCGCATGAGAGCGACCCGCACGGGCGTGAACCCGGCCGTGGCGGCCGGCACGCTCGGCCTCGCCGCCGCGGCGGCCCTGGTGCTGGACGTCGGCGAGGCGGCGTGGTCCCGCGCGGACGCCCCCGAATCCCTCGCCGTGGCCGCGTGGATCCTCGGCTGGACGCTCCTCGCCTGGGCCGTGGTCCTCGGCGGTCTCGGCACCCTGCAGGTCGTCCGGGCCCTGGAGTCCCGGCGGCGCCCGGCGTGGCCGGCCGTGCTGGTGCTCGCCACGGGAGCCGCCGTCATCGCGGCCGTGTGCTGGGCGCACCCGTGGGTGGGCCACGGCGCGGGCTGGGGATAGCGGCATGCCGCGGACGGCCCGACGCCGGCCCTGCGGACCGGGCGTTGACCGGCCGGGACGCCGGTGGTCCACTGGTGATCGTCAGCCCGGTTCCGGCCCTGACCGCGGTGTCCGGCCGGGGGCCGGCGGACGGTCGGCACCGGCCGGGGTGTCCCGCCGAGGCCAGGAGAGCACCATGGGCACCAGCAACGACCGGCCGCGTCCGTCCTTCGGGCGCGCCTACGGCTTCGGGATCATCACGGGGGCGCTGTTCCTGCTCTCGTGGATCGGCCAGTTCGTGTTCCAGCTCATCGAGGTGCGCAACGACGCCGGCGAGCACGGCCAGCCGTTCCAGTGGCCAGAGTTCTGGCCCCAGTTCCTCGCCTCCACGCTGGAGAACTGGCAGTCCGAGTTCCTCCAGTTGATGTGGCAGGCCGCGGGCCTGACCTTCCTGCTGTTCTGGGGCTCGTCCCAGTCGAAGGAGTCGGACGAGCGGCTCGAGGCCAAGGTGGACGCGCTGCTGCGCGAGCGAGGCCTCGACCCGGAGGAGCTGAGCCGGCGGTCGAACGAGTCGATGTGACCGGCCCAGCGTCCGGGGCCGCGCGATCAGGCGTCGATGACGACGGCCGTGATGAGCGGCGCGCGCCGGTAGGCGCGGTCGAGGTGCCGGCCGACCGTGTCCACGATGAGCTTCTCGAGCTCCTCGAGGTCATCGATGTGCGCCGCGCCGGGCTTGGCCAGGGCGGTCTTGACCTTCTCGGCGGCGCCGTTGAAGATCTGTGCGTCCTGGATGAAGCCCTTCGTGATGAACTCCAGCGGCTCGGCCAGGGTGTTGGTGTCCGGGTCCACGATCGCCACGACCGTCACCGCCCCGCCCTCCTGCAGCAGGCGGCGCTCGACGAGCGTCTCCTCGGTGACCTTGCCGACGGTGTGGCCGTCCACGTAGACGAGCCCGGCCTCCACGCGACCGGCCACCGAGGCCCGCCCGTCGACGAGGTCCACCACGGTGCCGTCGTTGACGACGAGCACGCGCTCGGCGGGCACGCCCGTCCGCACCGCCAGCTCGGCGTTGGCGTGCAGGTGCTTGGACTCCCCGTGCACGGGCATGACGTGCGTGGGCTTGACGATGTTGTAGCAGTACACGAGCTCCCCGGCCGAGGCGTGCCCGGAGACGTGCACCTTGGCGTTGCCCTTGTGCACCACCGTGACGCCGAGATCCGTGAACTTGTTGATGATCCCGTAGATGGCGTTCTCGTTGCCCGGGATCAGCGAGCTGGCCATCAGCACGGTGTCGCCGGGGGCCAGCTTGATCTGGTGGGTCTGGTTGGCCATCCGGGACAGCGCGGCCATCGGCTCGCCCTGCGAGCCGGTGCAGACGAGGGCGACCTTGTCATCCGGCATGGACTGCAGCTTCTTGAAGTCCACCACGAGCCCGCGCGGGATCTTGAGGTAGCCCAGGTCCCGGGCGATGCCCATGTTCTTCACCATGGACCGGCCCACGAAGGCCACCCTGCGCCCGCTGGCGTGGGCGGCGTCGATCACCTGCTGGATGCGGTGCACGTGGCTGGCGAAGCTCGAGACGATGATCCGCTTCGGGGCGGTGGCGAAGACCTTGTCGATCGCCGGGGTCAGCTCGCGCTCGGAGGTGGTGAAGCCGGGCACCTCGGCGTTGGTGGAGTCGGTGAGGAACATGTCCACGCCCTCCTCGCCCAAGCGGGCGAAGTGGCGCAGGTCCGTGATGCGGTCGTCCAGCGGGAACTGGTCCATCTTGAAGTCGCCGGTGTGCAGCACGAGCCCGGCGTCGGTGCGGATCGCCACGGCGAGGCTGTCCGGGATGGAGTGGTTGACCGCCACGAACTCGAGCTCGAAGGGCCCCGCCTGGTGGACGTCCTCGGCCTCCACGTGCACGGTCTTCGGGGTGATCCGGTGCTCGGTGAGCTTGGCGCTGATGAACGCCAGGGTCAGCTCGGAGCCGATCAGCGGGATGTCCGGGCGCTCCTTGAGCAGGTACGGCACGCCGCCGATGTGGTCCTCGTGGCCGTGGGTCAGCACCACGCCCACGACGTCGGCCCAGCGGTCCCGCAGCGACGTGAAGTCCGGCAGGATCACGTCGATGCCGGGCTGGTGCTCCTCGGGGAAGAGCACGCCGCAGTCGACGATGAGCAGCTTGCCCTGGTGCTCGAAGACCGTCATGTTGCGGCCGACCTCGCCCAGGCCACCGAGCGGGGTGACGCGCAGGCCGCCCGCGGGCAGGGCCGGCAGGGACTTCTTCGTGGACTTGGACTTGCGGGGCGAACGGGCCAAAGGATCACTTCTTCTTCGTCGGGGAGGTCCCGGCGGAGGAGGGCTTCCGCGGGGCGCACGCCCGCAGCGGTGCCGGCGGTGCCGGGAGGACCGTCCCAACTCTAGCCGACGCCGGGCGGGCGGCGCCCCTCCCGGCCTGCGTCCGCCGGTCCGGCCGGCACCACGTGCACGACGGCACCGTGCAGGTGAGGGACCTCGCGGCGCAGGACGGCCGCCACCTGCTCGGCGATGCGGTGCCCCTCGCGGACGCTCAGGGCGCCGTCGACGGCGACGTCGAGGTCCGCCTCGAGGCGGTGCCCGCTCCATCGAGCCCGCGCCCGGGGCACGGACTCCACCCCCGCCACCGCGGCGGCGGCGCCCTCCACGCGGTCGAGGGTGCCGGCGTCGACCCCGTCCATGAGCCGGCGCACGACCGTGCGCATGGACCCGGCCAGCACGGCGACGATGACGGCGGCGATCGCCAGGCCGACGACGGGGTCGACCCACGGCAGGCCGAGCCACGCCCCCACCACCCCCAGGACCACGGCGAGGGAGGTCAGGGCGTCCGCGCGGGCGTGCTGGCCCTCGGCGACGAGGGCCGCCGAGCCGATCCGCCGGCCGGCCCGGATCCGGTAGACGGCCACCACCTCGTTGCCGGCCGCGCCGACGAGCGCGGCCGCCAGCACCCAGGGCAGGTGCGTCATGTCCCGCTGCTGCGTCAGCGCCCGGACCGACTCCCAGACGATGAGGGCGGCGGACAGGGCGACCACCGCGCCGATGAACAGCCCCACGAGGTCCTCGGCCCGCCGGAAGCCGTGGCTGTAGCGCCGCGTGGGCGCCCGCCGGCCGAGGCGGAAGGCGATGATGAGCGGGATCGTGGTGGCCAGGTGCCCCAGGTTGTGCAGGGTGTCCGCGAGGAGCGCCACCGAGCCGCTCAGCGCCACGATGGCGACCTGCAGCAGCGCGGTGGCCCCCATCCCGGCCAGGCTGATCCAGGCGGCCCGGATGCCGATGGCGCTGGACTCCTCGGCGGTCCGGATCGCATCGGTGTGGTCGTGCGAGTGCGGCACGAGCGCGTGCCGGATCCGCGACCACCCCCCGCCGTGCCCGTGGCCGTGCGCGTGGTCGTGGCCGTGCGCGTGCTCGTGGTCATGGACGTGGTCATGGTCGTGCTCATGCGCCCCGGGGCGGTGGTGCTGCTCCCCCGCGGGGACGGTCGGGCCGGAGCGAGCGGAGGACGGGGATTCGGCGGTCACCCCCCGAGGCTATCTGCGTGCCTGCGCAGATAGCAACATGGGTAGAGTGGCACCGTGCACGACCATCCCCTCCGCGCCGTTCCCGACGACGAGCACGCCCGGATCGCCGCCGACGCCTTCCGCATGCTCTCCGACCCCACGCGGGTCAAGATCCTCGCCGCCCTGTTCGGCGGCGAGTCCAGCGTGAACGCGCTGGCCGAGGCCGTGGGCGCCGCCGCCGCGACGGTGAGCCAGCACCTGTCCAAGCTGCGCCTGGCCGGACTGGTCCACAGCCGCCGCGAGGGCACCTTCGCCTACTACTCGGCCACGGACGCGCACGTGAACCGCCTGCTGGCGGAGGCGCTCTCCCACGCCGAGCACGTCACCGGAGCCGCGCCGGGCACGCGGCCCTGATGCGGGCGACCACGCGGGGCCCGGGAACGCGGAAGGGCCCCTCCTCGATCGAGGAGGGGCCCTTCGTCCGGTGGAGGTAAGGGGATTCGAACCCCTGACCTTCTCCATGCCATGGAGACGCGCTACCAACTGCGCCATACCCCCGGAGTGGGTCGTCGTCCGGGTGGGAACTCCCCGCCCGTGGCGACCCGTTCACTATACACGAGTCCAGACCGCCGTGTCGCATCGGCCCCGCGCGGCGCGGCGGCGCGGCGTCCCGGAACGCGGAAGGGCCCGGACCGTCCGGTCCGGGCCCTTCGCCAGTCTCCGAGGAGACTTCACCGTGGAGGTAAGGGGATTCGAACCCCTGACCTTCTCCATGCCATGGAGACGCGCTACCAACTGCGCCATACCCCCGAGTGGGATGCCGTCCCGTCCGATCCGTTCCCGAACCGTCTGAGGCAACTCCCCAAATATACACAGGCCGTCGGCGGCTCCGCAAATCGGCGCCGGGGCCACGGTGCCGGACCCCGCGGGGCCCGGCACGCGCGGCGGGCCGGCGGCGTCAGGAGGCGTCCGGGTCCGTCCCCGGCGTCCAGTCGCGCCGCGGCTCGTCCGGGGAGATCGCCGAGCCCGCCTCGCCGGCGCCGACACCGTCGGTCAGCCCCAGGTCGATCACGGGCGCGTCCTTCCACAGCCGGTCCAGGGCGTAGAACACCCGCTCCTCCTCGTGCTGGACATGCACCACGAAGTGGCCGTAGTCCAGCAGCACCCAGCGGCCACCGGCCTTGCCCTCGCGGCGGGTCACGTCGAGCTTGAGCTGGCGGCTGAGCACCTCCTCGATCTCGTCGACCACGGAGAGCACCTGGCGCTCCGAGCCGGCCGAGGCGATGAGGAAGGCGTCCGTCAGCCCCATGCGCTCGGCCACGTCGACGGCCACGATGTCCGTGGCCTGCTTGTCCGCGGCGGCCTGGCCCGCGAGCTTCAGCGCGGTCAGGGTGGTCTCGGGAACGGTCACGGGCAACTCCTGGGGGATGGTGCGGTCAAGGGGTGTGGAGGGTGGTCGGCCCCGGGCGGGACCGCCGGGACCTCGCGGCCGGCGGCGACGGTCAGGAGACCAACGCCAGGGCCAGGGCGATGAGCAGGACGGCGAAGGCCACGCCCGCCACGATCATGGGCGTGCGCTCCCGCGCGGTCCACTCCCGCGCGCTGAGCGAGTCGAGGCCGTGGGCGGAGCGGGCGCCCAGCGGCTCGTGCCGCAAGGGCTCCGGCACGGTCGCGGCGGCCCCGGCGGGCACCGGCGCGTCCTGCGCCGGGCCCGTCCGGACCGGGACCACCATGACGGGGTCCGTGGCGGGCGGCACGATGGCCATCGCGCCGGTCTCGTTGAGCCGACGGGCGGTGTCCGCGAGCCGCAGCTGCTCGCGGAGCAACTCCGGGTCCACGGCGGTGGGGTCCTCACCGCCCGTGGCCTCGACGCGTTCGGTGAGCGAGTCCGCCTCCCGGGCGAACGCGGCGGCCAGGGCGCGGTCGACATCGTCGGCGGGCGTCGCCGCGGCGTTCGCCGCTCCGCCCGCCTGGCCCGTCGCCTCGGGATCGGTGCCCTCGGCGAGGGCCCCGAGGGGCGCCCCCGCGGGGGCGTCCGCCCGCCGGGCCGGTGCGCCGGAGGAGGACGCGCCGTCGGCCCCGTGGACGACGTCCTCGGCACCCCCGCCGTCCCAGCGCTCGCGCAGGGCCCGCAGCTGCCGGCGGGTCAGCGGGCGACCGTCGGGTCCGACCGGGACGCCGTCGCGGTCCACGGTGAACGCCGCGGTGTCCCCCGGGGCGTCCTCGGCGGGCACCGCCCGCGCCGGGGCACCGGACGCCGGGACCTCCCCCGGCGCGAACGGCCAGCGGTACGCCCGGGGCAGCTGGCCGGTGAGCAGGCCGACGTCGGCCGGGCTCACCGAGGCGGCCGGCAGGTCCAGGATCGCGGCCCCCGACTCCCCCGCGGGAGTGCCCGCCGCGCTGTCCACGCGCCGGTGCTGGCGCAGCGCGCGGCGGCTCGGGAGCGGCTGCTCCGCCGGCCCGGACCCGCTCACGAGGCCGCCTCGGCGGTGTCCCGGGTGGCGTTGCCGCCCAGGCCGCCGGAGGGCTCGTGGGCGTCCGGCAGGTACAGGTGGTGCTTGGCGATGTACTGCACCACGCCGTCCGGCACGAGGTACCAGACGGGCTGGTGCGCCTGGACCCGCTCGCGGCAGTCGGTCGAGGAGATCGCCATGGCGGGGATCTCCATGAGCATCACGCCGGTCTCCGGCCCGACGGCCACGAGGTCATGGCCGGGCCGGGTCACGCCCACGAACTGGGCCATGTCCCACAGCGTGTCCACGTCCTTCCAGGTCATGATCTGCGCGAGGGCATCGGCGCCGGTGATGAAGAACAGCTCCGCCTCGGGGCGCAGGATCCGCAGGTCGCGCAGGGTGTCCGCGGTGAAGGTGGGCCCGGGGCGGTCGATGTCCACGCGGGAGACCGTGAACTGCGGGTTCGAGGCGGTGGCGATCACCGTCATGAGGTAGCGGTGCTCGGCCGGGGAGACCTGCGCGTGGTTCTTCTGCCACGGCTGGCCGGTGGGCACGAACACCACCTCGTCCAGGTCCAGCTCGGCCGCCACCTCGGAGGCGGCGACCAGGTGGCCGTGGTGGATGGGGTCGAAGGTGCCGCCCATGATGCCCAGGCGGAACCGCCGCCGCTCCCCGGTCACCGCGCCGGCCGCCGCCGGGGCGGACTCGGCACCGTCACGGGTGGCCGGCGTGGAGTCGGCCGCGGCGGGCGCGGACGTGGGCCGCGCCGGGCTCAGTGCCCGCCCCAGTGGCTGTGCTGGCGCTCGTCGTAGCCGCGGCCGGCGTGGTAGTCGTCGTGGGCCGGGACGTCGTGGCGCAGGCTCACCGAGCGCAGGGACATGGTGGCGGCCAGCAGCAGCAGGAAGAGGACGAACGCGCCGACGCCGAAGACCCACGCCGGGAAGATGAGCTCGTTGACCACGTGGTGGCCCCCCTCGGCGGCCAGGACGGTCACGGCGGTGGTGATGGTGTTCATCTGCTGGGTCTCCCTCGAATGGGCCGGTCGGCCGGCCTCGTCTGGCGGCGGTGTCTGGGCCCCATCCTAGTACGTCAGGCGCTCACATCCGGACCTGGCCGTCACCGCGCAACACCCACTTGGTGGTGGTCAGCTCCTCGAGTCCCATGGGGCCGCGGGCGTGCATCTTCTGCGTGGAGATGCCCACCTCCGCGCCCAGGCCGAGCTGGCCCCCGTCGGTGAAGCGGGTGGAGGCGTTGACGATCACGGCCGCGGAGTCGACCTCCTGGACGAAGCGGTCGGCGTTGGCCAGGTCGTTGGTGACGATGGCCTCGGTGTGGCCGGTGGACCAGCGCTGGATGTGCTCGATCGCCTCGTCCAGCGAGCCCACGGTCCTCACCGCCATCTCCAGGGCCAGGTACTCCCGGCCCCAGTCCTCGTCCCCGGCGGCGGCGGCCTCGACGCCCTCCGGCAGCCAGGCGCGGGCGCCCTCGTCCACGTGCAGGACCACGCCGGTGCGGGACAGCGCCCGGAGCACCTCGCGGCCGGCCTGCTCGGCCTCGGCGTGGATCAGCAGCGTCTCGGCGGCGTTGCACACGGAGACGCGCTGGGTCTTGGCGTTCAGCGCGATGTCCACGGCCATCTGCACGGGCGCGGTGGCGTCCAGGAACAGGTGGACGTTGCCCTCGCCGGTCTCGATGACGGGCACCCGGGCGTTGCGCACCACGGACTGGATCAGGTCGTGCCCGCCGCGCGGGATCAGCACGTCCACCCCGCCGCGCTCGGACATCAGGGCGGTGGCCCCGTCCCGGCCGTACTCGTCGATGCCCTGGATGACGTCCGCCTCGAAGCCCTGGTCCACCGCGACCTCGCGGAGGATGGCGATGAGCGCCGCGTTGGAGTTCCGCGCGGCGGAGCCGCCGCGCAGGACGACGGCGTTGCCGGACTTCAGCGCCAGGCCCGCGATGTCCACGGTGACATTGGGGCGGGCCTCGTAGATGGCGCCGACCGTGCCCAGCGGGACGCGGACCTGGGTCATGCGCAGCCCGTTGGGCAGGTTGCGTCCGCGCACCACGTTGCCCACCGGGTCCGGCAGGCCGGCCAGCTCCTCCAGGGCGACGGCCAGCGCCTCGACGCGGGCCTCGTCCAGGGCGAGCCGGTCCAGCATGGCCTCGCTCGTGCCGCCCTCGCGGCCCGCGGCCAGGTCCTTGGCGTTCTCGGCGATGAGGTGCCGGGCGTTGAGCCGCAGTTTCTCGGCCATGAGCCGCAGGGTCTCGTCCTTCCGGCCGCTGCCGGCGGTGGCGAGCTCGTGGCGGGCCCGGCGGGCGCGCTCGGTGACGCCGCGGACGGCCTGGCGCACCTCCTCGGACACGCCGGCGGCTGCGGGACTGTTCTCTACGGCACTCGTGGACATGACCGGAAGTCTACCGGCGGCGCTGGGCCCGCGCGGAGAGACGGACACAGTCGTCCGTGTGCACCACGGGCCGCTGGTACTCCGGGCCGAGTTCCTCGCGCAGGTCCGCGGTGGTGCGCCCGAGCATCTCGGGCAGCTCGGTCGAGGAGTAGTTCACGAAGCCGCGGGCCACCACGGTGCCGTGGGCGTCGGCCAGCTCGATCGCGTCCCCGGCGTCGAAGCGGCCCTCGACCGCGGTGACCCCGGCGGGCAGCAGGGAGCGCTTGTTCTTCACCACGGCGGTGACGGCGCCGTCGTCGAGCACCACCCGGCCGTGCACCTCGGCGAGCAGCCCGAGCCAGATGCTGCGGGCGGTCCGGCGCTTGCCGGAGGCCTGGAACCAGGTGCCCACGTCCTCGCCGGCCAGCGCCCGGTGGGCGTTGGCCGCGGAGGTGACGAGGGCGTGGATGCCCGCGCCGGTGGCGATCCCGGCGGCCTCCACCTTGGTGACCATGCCCCCGGTCCCGACGCCGGCCGGGCCCGTGCGCCCGATCGTCACGTCCTCGAGCTCGGCCCGGGAGGTGACGGACGGGATCCGCCGCGAGCCCGGGCGGGAGGGCGGCCCGGTGTGCAGTCCGTCCACGTCCGTGAGCAGCAGCAGCGCGTCCGCGCGCAGCAGGTTCGCCACGAGGGCCGAGAGCCGGTCGTTGTCCCCGAAGCGGATCTCCGCGGTGGTCACGGTGTCGTTCTCGTTGATGATCGGCACCACCGCCAGCGCGAGCAGCCGGTTCAGGGCCCGGAAGGCGTTCTTGTACTGGGTGCGGCGGATCAGGTCCTCCGCGGTGAGCAGCACCTGCGCCACCTCGGTCTGGTGCCGGGCGAAGGAGGCGGCGTAGTGCGCCAGCAGCTTGCCCTGCCCGACGGCGGCCGCCGCCTGCTGGGTGGCCAGGTCCCGCGGGCGCTTGCCGAGCCCGAGGGGGTGGATGCCCGCGGCGATCGTGCCCGAGGACACGAGCGCGACCTCGGTGCCCCGGGCGCGCGCGGCGGCGATGGTGTCCACGAGGGAGTTGATGGCCTCGTGGTTGAGCCCGGTGGGCGTGGTCAGCGACGAGGAGCCGATCTTGATGACCAGTCGCCGGGCACGGTGCAGCGTGTCCCGTCCCGTGACGGGGTTGACGACGGGCTCAGCCATCCACGGGCCCCCCGGCCTCCCCCGGGCGCTCCGCGTCCACCCCGGTCCCGCCGTCCGCGTCCCGGTAGCGCTCGGTCCAGATCCCGGCCCGGCGCTCGGCCTCGAGCTCGGCCTGCGTCCGGGCCCGGGCGGCCTTGCGGTCCTCCAGCTCCTGGCGCTTCTGCTCGCGCGTGGGGCGGGAGCGCTCCTCCATGCGCAGGTCCGAGCCGCGCGGCCCGGCCAGCAGCTCGGCGCCGGCGGCCATGGTGGGCTCCCAGTCGAAGACCACGCCGTTGGCGTCCGAGCCGATCACCACGGCGTCGCCGGGCTTGGCGCCCTGCTTGAACAGCTCGTCCTCCACCCCGAGGCGGTTCAGCCGGTCGGCGAGGTAGCCCACCGCCTCGTCGTTGGTGAAGTCCGTCTGCGCGATCCAGCGCTCGGGCTTGGCCCCGCGCACGCGGAACAGCGGCTCGAGGTTGCGCTCCTCGCGCGTGATCTCGAACTCCCGCGCCCGCACGGAGCGCGGGCGCAGCACGACGGGCTCGGCCTGCTCGGTGGGCACCGGGGCCCGGTCGCGGGCCTCCTGGACCAGCGCGGCCATGGCGAACTTCAGCGGGTCCAGGCCCTGGTGGGACACGGCCGAGACCTCGAACACGCGCAGGCCGCGGGCCTCGAGGGAGGCGCGGACCATCTCGGCCATCTCCCGCCCGTCCGGCAGGTCGGTCTTGTTGAGCGCGACGATGCGCGGTCGCTCGTTGAGCGGGACCACGCCGTCCCCGCCCTGGGCGAAGGTGGGCTCCACGGCGTAGGCCGCGAGCTCCGCCTCGATCGCCTCGAAGTCGGACAGCGGGTCCCGGTCCGACTCGAGGGAGGCGCAGTCCAGCACGTGCACGAGCGCGGCGCAGCGCTCCACGTGGCGCAGGAACTCCAGGCCCAGGCCCTTGCCCTCGGACGCGCCGGGGATCAGCCCGGGGACGTCCGCCACGGTGAAGCGCACGTCCCCGGCCTGCACCACGCCGAGGTTGGGCACGAGCGTGGTGAACGGGTAGTCGGCGATCTTGGGCCGGGCCGCGGACAGGGCGGCGATGAGCGAGGACTTGCCCGCGGAGGGGAAGCCGACCAGGGCGATGTCCGCCACGGACTTCAGCTCGAGCACGATGTCCAGCTCCTCGCCGGGCACGCCGAGCAGGGCGAAGCCGGGGGCCTTGCGCTTCTGCGAGGCCAGTGCCGCGTTGCCGAGCCCGCCCTGGCCGCCGTGGGCCACCACCACGGAGGCCCCGTGGCCCACGAGGTCGGCGAGGATGTTGCCCTCGGTGTCCTTGACCACGGTGCCGTCCGGGACCGAGAGCACGAGGGACTCCCCGTGCGCGCCGTGCCGGAAGTCTCCCTTGCCGGGCGCCCCGTTGCCGGCGTGCCGGTGGGGGGCGTGGTGGTAGGACAGCAGCGTGGTGGTCTGGGAGTCCACCAGCAGGGTGACGTCCCCGCCGTTGCCGCCGTTGCCGCCGTCGGGACCGCCCAGGGGCTTGAACTTCTCCCGCTTCACGGAGGCCACGCCGTGGCCCCCGTGCCCGCCGGATACGTGCAGGACCACCCGGTCCACGAATGCCGCCATGGCCGCCTCTCTGCCGTGATC
Organism: Citricoccus sp. SGAir0253; assembly: GCF_005877055.1. Taxonomy (NCBI): domain Bacteria; kingdom Bacillati; phylum Actinomycetota; class Actinomycetes; order Micrococcales; family Micrococcaceae; genus Citricoccus; species Citricoccus sp. SGAir0253. The sequence goes on from NZ_CP039424.1 coordinate 1,994,149, forward strand.
CCCGGGCCGGTTCCCGGCCGCCGGGGAGGGACGCCGCGCCCGGTCCGCCGGGCCGGCGTGTTGCTGATGGTCTGTCTCCAGTGTGGCGCACGCCTGCTGCCGGGCGTGCGCGTTAACGACTCCGGCGGAGGCGGACCGTGCTGGCCCGCCCCCGCCGGGGCTGTTCAGGTCCGGGGGTTCACTCCCCCGGTGCCGTCCCGCGAGTGGTCACTCGGCGGCGGCAGGAACGATGTTGACGACCTTGCGGCCGCGGCGGTTGCCGAACTCGACGGCGCCGGCGGACAGGGCGAACAGGGTGTCGTCCTTGCCGATGCCGACGTTGGCGCCCGGGTGGAACTTGGTGCCGCGCTGGCGGACCAGGATCTCGCCGGCGTTGACGGACTGGCCGCCGTAGCGCTTGACGCCGAGGAACTGCGGGTTGGAGTCGCGGCCGTTCTTCGAGGAACTACCGGCCTTCTTGTGTGCCATTGTTCAATCCTTCGGTGTGGTGCGGCCGGTGGCGTCTCGCCAGGAACCGCGGGGTCTAGGGGGTGCGTGCCCGGAGGACTCCGGTGACGCCGGGATCAGGCGATCGAGGTGACCTTGACGGTGGTCAGCTCGGACCGGTGGCCCTGGCGCTTCTTGTACCCGGTCTTGTTCTTGTACTTCTGGATGACGATCTTCTTGCCACGGGAATGGTCGACCACCTCGGCGGTCACCGTGACCTTGGCCAGGTCATCGGCACCGGTGGTCACCTTGTCCCCGTCCACCAGCATGACGGCGGGCAGCTCCACGGAGCTTCCGGCCTCAGCGGCGACGCGGTCAAGGGTAACGAGGTCTCCGACGGAAACCTTTTCCTGGCGGCCGCCAGCGCGGACAATCGCGTACACCACTTGGGACTCACTTCTCTCGACAATTGACGATTCTGTTCTGCTGCCCTCGGGCCTGCCCTGACCAGCGGTGTCCGGCCGCCGAAAGCGGACGGTCCCGGACAGCGGGGGCGATGCCTCGAGGCGGACCGGCGGGCTTTCCCATGCCCAGCTCGAGGGGCAGACAGAAAACGACGGCGGCGCAGCACCGAGTGTCCATCCTACCCGCCGGGCCCCTGCTAGGCCAAATGCCGCGACCGACGGCGCGCCGGTCGCGGCATCCACCACCTCACTGGGTGCGGGTGATGTCCTCGGCCTTGACGCCCACGCCGATGATCATCGGCGCGGCGGCGGGTGCCCCGCCGCCGGCGGCCTCCGCCTCCCCGGCCGCCGGGGCCGGCGCCGCCGAGGCGCTGAACCGGTGACCCCCCGCGGCGGCCGCGGAGGCCTCCGCGGTGGCGTCCACGGTCTGGATCCGCCCCGAGGTGCCGTCCGAGGACGCGGCCCGGCGCCGGCGGCGCGCCGGGGCCTTCGGGGCGGCCGGAGCGGACTGCGCGGACGACGGGCCCGCACCGGCCGGTGCGGCCGGGGCGGACCGCTCGGCCGGCTCGGCGGCCGGCACGGAGGGGGCGGCCGGGACCGGCGCCGCCTCCCGGGCCTCCGGCGCGGACGGTGCCGACGTCTCGGGCCGCTCCTCGCCCGGCTCCCGGGGGGCACGCTGGTCCAGCGCGCTCTCGAGGGAGGACAGGTCCCGGCCCCCACCGGCCCGGCGCGGCGAGCGGCGGCCCCGCGGGACCTCCACGGCCTCGCCGCCGATCGTCAGCGTGGACCCGGTCCCGCGGCCCGCGGGCTCCGCCGTGGCCTCGTCCCGGCCGGCCCCGCTCCCGGCCTCGGACGCCGACCCGGCGGAATCGGAGGACCCCCCCTCGCGCGCCTCCGGACGCCCCTGGTCGCTGCCGGCGCGCCGGGACCGCTTGCGCCGCGGCCGGCCCGTCCGCTCGCTCTCCTCGTCCCCGGCGCCGCCCTGGTCGCCGGGCTGCTCGCCAGCCTGCACCCCGGCGTCCGTGCCGGCCGGACGGGCGGCACCCCGGGGGGCGCCGCCGTCGGGACCGGCGGACTCGCCGGCGGCCTGGGCACCGGCCGTGTCCGCGGCCGCGTCGGCGACCTGGGCCGCGGCCGGGGTGGACGGTGCCGGTTCGGGCACCGCCTGGCCCTCGTGGCCCTCGTGGGCGTGCTGGGCGGCGGCGGCGATGCTCGCGAAGGCCGCCCGGGCCGCCTCGGCGCGGGCCTTGCGCTCGGCCTCCTCCTCGGGGCTCGGCGTGCGCTCCGCGGCGGGCTCCTGCTGGGCCTCCCGCTCGCGCTCGGCCTGGCGCTCCCGGCTGCGGCGGCGGCGCTCGCTGCGCGAGGACTTGCGGTTGCCGCCGTCGGTGGCCTCGGCGCCGGACCCGCCACCGGTTCCGCCGCCGGTTCCGCCACCGGTGCGCGGCTCGCCGTGCGCGGTGTGGGCGCGGCGGTGCTCGACCGGCACGTCGTGGATGATGATGCCGCGGCCGTTGCAGTGCTCGCACGTCTCGGAGAAGATCTCCACGAGCCCGGTGCCCATGCGCTTGCGCGTCATCTGGACCAGGCCCAGGGAGGTGACCTCGGCGACCTGGTGCTTGGTGCGGTCCCGGCCGAGGCACTCCACGAGCCGGCGCAGCACGAGGTCCCGGTTCGACTCGAGCACCATGTCGATGAAGTCGATGACGATGATGCCGCCGATGTCCCGCAGCCGCAGTTGGCGGACGATCTCCTCGGCGGCCTCCAGGTTGTTCTTGGTGACCGTCTCCTCGAGGTTGCCGCCCGAACCCGTGAACTTGCCGGTGTTGACGTCCACCACGGTCATCGCCTCGGTGCGGTCGATGACCAGCGAGCCGCCGGAGGGCAGGAACACCTTGCGCTCCAGGGCCTTGTGCAGCTGCTCGTCGATCCGGTTCGAGGCGAACAGGTCCTCGCCGTCGTGGTCCTCGGGCTTCCACTGCTGGAGGCGGTCCAGCAGGTGCGGGGCCACGTACGTCACGTACGCCTCGATGTTGTCCCACACCTGGGGGCCCTGGACGACCATGCCGGAGAAGTCCTCGTTGAAGACGTCCCGGACGACCTTGATGGTCAGGTCCGGCTCCGAGTACAGCAGCTCGGGGGCGAGCACCTTGGTGGAGGCGGCCTTGGCCTCGATCCCCTCCCACTGGGCGCGCAGGCGGTTGATGTCGTGCATCAGCTCCTGCTCCGAGGTGCCCTCGGCGGCGGTGCGTACGATCACGCCAGCGTTCTCCGGCAGGTGGTCCTTGAGGATCTTCTTCAGCCGGGAGCGCTCGACGTCCGGCAGCTTGCGGGAGATCCCGGTCATGGACCCGCCCGGCACGTACACGAGGTACCGGCCCGGCAGGGACACCTGGCTGGTCAGCCGGGCGCCCTTGTGGCCCACCGGGTCCTTGGTGACCTGCACCAGCACGGAGTCCCCGGACTTCAGCGCGTTCTCGATCTTGCGGGCCTTGCCCTCGAGGTTCGCGGCGTCCCAGTTGACCTCGCCGGCGTAGAGCACGGCGTTGCGGCCCCGGCCGATGTCCACGAAGGCGGCCTCCATGGACGGCAGGACGTTCTGGACCTTGCCCAGGTAGACGTTGCCGATCATCGAGTCCTGGGTGGTGTTGGAGACGAAGTGCTCGGCGAGCACGCCGTCCTCCATGACCGCGATCTGGATGCGCTGCTCGCGCTGGCGCACCAGCATCTTCCGGTCCACCGACTCGCGGCGGGCGAGGAACTCGGCCTCGGTGATGACGTGGCGGCGCTGGCGGCCCCCGGAGCGGGAGTCGCGGCGGCGCTGGCGCTTGGCCTCCAGCCGCGTGGAGCCCTTCAGGCTTGTGACGCCCTGCGGTCCCGTGCTGCCGGACTGGCGCGGGGCGCGCACCCGGGTCACGGTGTTCTCCGGGTCGTCGTCCGCCCCGCCCTCCAGCTCCATGTCCACGTCCCCGCGGCGGCGCTTGCGACGCCGGCGCGTGCCCATGCCCTCGGACCCGGCGGCGCGGTCCTCGCGGTCCGCCTCGTCCTGGCCGCCCTCGGCGGCCTCGCCTTCCTCGGTGCCGGCCTCGCCGGTCGCCTCGGCGCCCCGGTCGGCGCGGCTGCGGCTGCGGCGACGGCGGCGGGAGCCGCGCGAGGCGGTGCGGCCCGCCTCGTCCTGGTCGTCGTCCTCGCCTCGGGCCTCGCCGTCCTGGTGCTCGGCCTCCCCGGCCTCGGCGTCCTGGTCGTCGCGCTCACGGCGCCGGGACAGTGCCGGCGGGATGGCCGAGAGGTCGGGGGCCTGGAAGATCAGGGCCAGCGGGTCCGCGGGCACCGCGAAGGGGTCGGCGACGGCGTCGTCGTCCTCGTCGGCCCGCGCCGGCTCCCCAGAGGCGTCCGACGCCGCGGCGTCCTCCGCGGGGGCGGCCGGCTCGGCAGGCGCGGCGTCGGGCTCGGCGGTCGCCGGCACGTCCGTGACGGTGGCCTCGGCAGCGTCGGCGGGGGCGGCGTCGGCGGGGACCGTCGCGGGCACCGACGACTCCGGCCCCGCCCCGGCGGCGGTGTCGTCCGCGGGCGCCGCGTGCTGCTCGGCGGCGTCCGCCGTCGGGGTCTCGAGGGCGGCGGCGGAGTCCGCGCCCTCCCCCGCGGCCTCCGTCGGGTCCGCGTCCGCGGGCCCCTCGACGGTGTCTCCGGCGTCCTCGCCGGGGACGGTGCCCTGCTCGGCGGCGTCCGCCGTGGGGGTCTCGAGGGCCGTGGCGTCCTGCGCGGCGCCGGCCGGGACGGCCGTCTCCTCGACGGATCCTGCGGGTCCAGCGGTGTCTCGTTCGTTGGCTGCCATGGACAGCACCTCCTGCCCTGCCGGCACGCCACACTCGTGCCCCCAGGGCGGCCAGGTCCGTTCCCGGTGGCGTTTCCCCCGATCCGCCGCTGCGGTCCTCGGGGTGCCGCCGTCGACGGACTCCAGAAAGTCTCAGGTGAACCGGGCCGCGGCCTCCGCTGGTTGCGGGCGCCGAGGGCGGAACCATCGGACGCCTGCCCGGTGCCACGCGACATGGCGCGTGCCGGAGGCGGTGTTCGCGAGGCCGGGGACGCGTGGTCCGCGTCCCTCCGGCCGGACAGTCTTCCTACACTGCCCCAGTCCTGTGCCGCCGGCCCGGTGGCCGTCCGATGGACCCTGCCGATGGTGTGGCCACCGGTGGGTCACCGATCATTCTCTCACATGGCGGCCCGGTCCACCGGGATCAGCCCGGCGGGCCGGGCCCCGGTCGGGGCGCCCGGGCTCGCCGGGGACGAGGGACGGGGACCTACCATGGTGCCGTGAACTCCCGCGCAGCACAGACCCCCGGCACCGGTCCCGGACAGGACCACGACCTCGACCTCGAGCTCGACCTGAGGTCCGGCGGCCCCGGCGGGCCCCCGGCAGCGGACGACGATGCCGCCCCGCGGGACCTGCCGTGGTACGCCCGGCCGCTGGGGACAGCGTGGATGCTGCTCGTCACGGGGCTCGGCGGGATGTTCGGCGCCGTCGTCCTCGTGGCCGAGCGGGTGATGCTGTGGAACGACCCGGACCACGTCACCAGCTGTGACATCAACCCGTGGGTGTCCTGCGGCCAGGTGATGAAGACCTGGCAGTCCCAGCTGTTCGGCTTCCCCAACCAGTTCATCGGGCTCGTGGCGTTCTCGATCGTCATCACGATCGCCATGGCCCTGTTCGCCCGCGCGCGCTTCCAGCGCTGGTACTGGATCGGGATGAACATCGGCGTGTTCCTGGGCTTCGTGTTCTGCGTCTGGCTGTGGAGCCAGGCCGTCTACGTCATCAACATCCTGTGCCTGTACTGCATGGTCGTCTGGGCGATGATGATCCCGATGTTCGTGCTGCTGACCTCGCGCAACCTCCAGCACGGCGTGATCCCGGCCTCCCCCGGCGTGCGTCGCTTCGCCGCCGAGTGGGCGTGGCCGGTCATCGTCATCCTCTACGTGAGCGTGCTCGGCTCGATCATGCTGCGCTTCTCCAACGCCTTCTTCTAGGCCCGGAGCCGGCCCGGGCGTGGGCCGGACCTCGTCCCGGCACCGTCCGGGGCGGCCCGCCCGGCGGGCTCGCCCGCGCTCCGGCGCCGCGACCGCTCCAGGGCGGCCCCGGCCAGCAGCACCGCCCACATGGCCAGCAGGAAGGGCCACGTGAAGACGGGCACGGGCGTCAGGGAGAGCACCGGCTGCAGCACCATGGTCAGCGCCACGCCCGCCACCGCGCCCGCCAGCCGCTGCCACCACGGCCGGCCCGTCCAGGCCACGGCCCCGATCCCGATCGCCGCCAGGACCGCCGAGTAGCCGAGCAGTCCGGAGGAGATCCGGACGATGCCCTCGCCGACCGCCAGCGCCCCCAGCACCGCCAGCGCGCTGCCCAGCAGCCCGAACAGGCCGGTCGGCCGCGACCGGACCGCCAGGAGCAGCAGGACCAGGGCACCGGTCAGGGCCCCGTCCGCGAACATCACCTGGGAGACGTTGCGGACCGTCCCCAGTAGGAGCCCCGGCAGTGCGCCGTCGTCGGCGGGGGGCGGCGCCGGACCGGCCGGGGGAAGGAAGATCACCGTGAGCGCCCCCGCGACGAGGCAGAACGGTGCCGTGGACACGGGCAGCCGGGCGGCCCGGAGCGCACGGAGCGCGAACACCCGGCGGACCAGCTCGTGGACCGGGACACACGCCACCGCCCCGAGGACCGTCAGCGGCACGGAGGCCGTCCAGTCCCGCGGGCCCAGCGCCATCGCGGCACCCACGAGCGCGCCGTTGTAGCCCATCAGCCCGTCACGGGCCCGCTCGGTGGGGCCGAGCAGCCGACCCGCGCCCGTCTGGACCGCTGCGCCCAGCACGACGAGCGCCGCCAGCCACGGGTCCTCGACCGCCAGCACCAGGAGCAGGAGCGCGCCCAGCGGGGCGTCGCGCAGGAAGAAGACCTGGGAGACGCCGTGCAGGACGGAACGCAGGGCGCGGGCCGTGCCCGGGCGCCACGGGAGGAGCGTGGCCCCCGTCACGCCAGGAGCGTCACGAGGTCCGTGCGCATCGCGGCGGGGTCCGCCTCCGGGCTCGGCTCGGTCACGTAGACCTCCCAGAAGGGCAGGACGGGGCGGTGGCCCGCGGAGGCCACCGCGTCCATGAACCGCGCCCATGCCTCGCCGAGCCCGTCGTAGGAGCCGCGGTGGGTGACGATCGCAACGCGTCCGCCGGGCAGCCGGGACGGGCGCAGCACCATGCCGGAGTCCGTGCCGACCGGGCCCTCGAGCGGCCGGTCCACGGGCAGGCCGACCTCGAAGTCCACCGTCTCCGTGGGCATCCTGCGATGCAGGGAGAAGGCGGGCCCCACTGGCTGCAGGCCGTGCACGGCCAGGACGGGCAGCAGGGCGCCGAACGTGGCGTCGAAGACCTCGCGCATCCGCTCCAGCGGGTAGTCCGCGGCCACGTTGACGACCGTGGCGACCTCCGGCACCTCCAGGACGGTGGGCTCGGGGTAGGGGCCGGCGAGGAAGTAGGGCGCGTCGGGTTCGATGCTCACGGGGGGCTCCTGTGCTCGGGCGGGCTCGGGTGCCGGGGCTGCTGGGGTGCCCGGGACGTCGGGAGGCCGGGCCGGCCGGGGGCCGGGACGCCCCCGGGACGACGTCGACCCCGGCCTCCCGCCCCGATCCTAGGGAGCGGGAGGGCACCGGGGCCATGTCCGGTCCGCGCGATCGGTACCGGCCGGTGGCCGGGACGCGGACCGGGGGGTGTGGCTCAGCCGAACCAGATGGCGAGCTCGCGCTCGGCCGAGAGCGTGGAGTCGGAGCCGTGCACGAGGTTCTTCTGCACCGCCTCGCCCCAGTCGCGGCCGAGGTCGCCGCGGATGGTGCCGGGGGCCGCCGTCGTGGGCTCGGTGGCCCCGGCCAGCGAGCGGAAGCCCTCGATGACGCGCTGGCCGCGCACGCGCACGGCGACGACGGGCCCGGAGCCCATGAACTCCACGAGGGGCTCGAAGAACGGCTTGCCCTCGTGCTCCTCGTAGTGCCGCACGAGCATCTCTCGCGTGGGCACCAGCATGCGCAGGTCCGTGATGGTGTAGCCCTTGGCCTCGATCCGGGCCAGGACCTGCCCGGTGAGGTTGCGGGCGACGCCGTCCGGCTTGACGAGGACGAGGGTCTCTTCGACGTGAGAGGTCATGGTGACTCCTTGGGGACTCTGTCGGTGACGTGGTCGGTCACGCGGTCGGGACGGGTGATCGGGGACAGGGGCCGGCGGCGCCGGGCACGCCGGCCATCGGGTCAACCCTAGCGTCCGGTCCGCAGTCCCCGGCGCGCGGGTCCCCGCCGGTGGCCGGTCCCGACGACGGCCCGGCGGGGGTGCGCGGCCCCCGAGGCCGGGCCGTCGGGACCCTCAGGCCTGTTCCGGGTGCTCGGCGCGCCAGCGCGCCTCGGCGGCGGCGCGGGCCCGGTTCACCCGGTCCAGCTCGCCGCCCTTGGTGACGGCGTACCACCAGGCGAGGCCGAAGCCGGCGGCCACGATCACCATCGTGTACTCGAGGAACATCCCCGCCACCAGGGCCACCTGGATGGCCCAGCCGATGGCGATGCCCAGCGGCCGCGTCACGAGCGCGCAGTCCAGGACGGCCACGAGCGCCAGGAGCAGGGCCAGGCCCAGGGCCCACGGGGCCATCGCGTCGCCGCGGTTGAGGTTGTACACGCCCAGGCCGAAGAAGACCAGCACGATCGCCTCCATGACGAGCACGGAGGAGCAGAACGTGGCCCGCACGGACCGCGCCCTCTTCGGCTGCCCCGGGCGCCACCGGCGCTGCGCCCTGGTCTCCCGCGCCGGCCGCCAGGACTCCCCGCCGCTCATCGCGCTCCCCCGTTCCCGCGGCGGCCCGCGGCGCCGCCGCCATCCGCGTCCCCTGCGTCCTCCGAGTCCTCGGAGTCCTCGGCGAAGATGTCCTCGAACTCCTCCTCGTCCTCGTCCAGACCGTCCCCGAGCTCGAGCCCGAGGTCCCGGAACACCTCCACGCCCGGGGCCACCGGCACCACCGACGGCGGGCCCTCCACGGCGGCGCCCGCGGCGGGGGCGCCGAGCAGGTCCCGGACCTCGGCGACGAGCGTGATGGACCCGGTGACGAGGACCCCGCCGCCGGTGCCGGCGCCGGCCCCCTCGGTGGCCTCGGCCCGGCCGACCGCCCACTCCAGGGCGTCCGGCACGGACTCGGTGGCGTGCACGTCCTCCTCGGGCCAGCCGGCGTCGAGCGCCAGCTGGGCGAGCTCCCCGGCGGGGATGGCCCGCGGCGAGGAGGACTGGGTCAGGCACAGGTCCTCCACGAGGTCGCCGAACTCGCGGTACAGCACGGTGAGCATCTCGAGGGCGTCCTTCTCGGCGAGCACCCCCACCACGAGAACGAGCCGCTCGAAGCCGAACGCCTCCTGCAGGGCCCGGGCGGAGACCCGCACGCCGTCCGGGTTGTGCGCGGCGTCCACCACGATCGTGGGGGCGGTGCGCACCACCTCGAGCCGGCCCGGGGCGGACGCCTCGGCCACGCCCTGCTGCAGCAGCGCGTGCTCGAGCTCCCGCTCGCCGCCGAAGAAGGCCTCCAGGGCGGCGATCGCCACCGCGAGGTTCTCGGCCTGGTGCTCGCCGTGCAGCGGCAGGGTCAGCTCCGGGTAGCGCCCGGCGATGCCCCGCACCGTGACCTGCTGGCCGCCCACGGCCACGGACCGCGACTCCACGCCGAAGTCCACGCCCTCGAAGCGGAACGGGACGCCGGCGGCGCGCGCCGCGTCCAGCAGGACCTGGGCCGCGTCGGGGTCCTGGGCGGCGGACACCAGGAAGCCGCCGGGCTTGATGATCCCGGCCTTCTCGGCGGCGATCTCGGCCTCGGTCTCCCCCAGCAGGTCGGTGTGGTCCAGCGAGATCGGCGTCACCACGGACACCGCCCCGTCGGCCACGTTGGTGGCGTCGGTGATCCCGCCGAGGCCGACCTCGAGGACCACCACGTCCACCGGCTCGTCCGCGAACACCGCGAAGCCCAGGATGGTGACGCACTCGAAGTAGGTCAGCCGGTTCTGCCCGGCCGCGGTGAGCTCGGCGTCGACCACCTCGAGGACCGGCAGGATCTCGTTCCAGACCCGCACGAACGTCTCGTCCGGCACCGGCGCGCCGTCCAGGCTGATCCGCTCCGTCACGCTGGACAGGTGCGGCGAGGTGTACCGGCCGGTCCGCAGGCCGTAGGCGCGCAGCACCGACTCGATGATCCGCGCCGTGGAGGTCTTGCCGTTGGTGCCGGTCAGGTGGATCACCGGCGCGGCACGCTGCGGCTCGCCGAGCAGCTCCATGGCCCGCCACAGCGGGTCCATCCGCGGCTCCATCTTGTTCTCCGGCGCCCGGGCCAGCAGGTCCCGGTACACGGCCGCCACGGTGCGCGGGCCCTTGCCCGGCGCGGTGGGGTGCCCGGCGCTCACGCGGCACCCCCGTCCGCGGCACCCGCGGCGCCGGCCGGCTGGGGCGACGCGGCACCCTCGGCGCGGGCCACGGTCACCCGCACGGTGCGGGTGGCGTCGTCCGCGGGGTCCTTCCGCGGGTCCGGCGCCCCGGAGTCCTCCAGCACGAGCTCCACGGTCAGGGTCTCCCCCGCCACGAGCCCGCGGTGGGCCTCGACGGCGGCCACGACGGCGGCCGGGCCGCTGACCACGGTGCGGACCCGGTCCGAGACGTCCAGGCCGGCGTCCTTGCGCGCGGCCTGGATCGCGCGGACCACGTCCCGGGCGGTGCCCTCGGCGGCCAGCTCGGCCGGGACGGCGGTGTCCAGGACGAGGAACCCGCCGGGCACGACGGTGACGGCGCGCTCGGCGGCCGCGCCGTCGTCGGCCTCGGCGGCGCCGTCCGCCCCGGCCGGCGGGCCCACGGTCGTCTCGAGGGAGTACTCCCCCTCGACCAGGGCGATGCCCCCGGCCACCACGGTGCCGTCCTCGGCCTGGGACCAGTCGCCGGCCTTGGCGGCCTTGATGACGGCCTGGACCTGCTTGCCCAGCCGCGGGCCGGCGGCCCGCGCGTTGACGGCGAGGGACTGGCTGATGCCGAAGTCCGCGGCGGACACCGCGGCGGCGTCCTGCAGGTCCACGGACTTCAGGTTCAGCTCGTCCCGGATGATGTCCGCGTACGCTCCGGCCAGCCCCGCGGCGTCCGGCACCACCACGGTCATGGACCGCAGCGGCAGGCGCACCCGCCGCTTGGCGCCCTTGCGCAGGGAGGACCCGGCCGAGGCGATGCGCCGCACCGCCTCCATCCGCTCCACGAGCTGCTCGGCCTCGGCCTCGGAGGCGAAGCCGGACAGGAACGGGGCGGCGTCCGGGTAGTCGGTCAGGTGCACGGAGCGGCCCCCCGTCAGCCCACGCCAGATCTCCTCGGCGATGAGCGGCATGAGCGGCGCGGCGGCGCGGCAGAACGCCTCCAGGCACGTGTACAGCACGTCCAGGGCCTGGGTGTCCTCGTCGAAGAACCGCTGGCGGGACCGGCGGACGTACCAGTTGGTCATGGTGTCCATGTAGGTGCGCAGCGCGTCCGTTGCGTCGGAGACCTCGTAGGCGTCCAGCGCGGCCTTGACCTCGCGGACCATCCGGGCGGTGGCCGCCAGGGCGTACTGGTCCAGCGGGTCCGTGGAGGAGTACCGGGCCCGGGCGCGGTAGCCCTCCGGGCGGGCGCCGCCGTCCGTGGCCGAGTTCGCGTAGAGGCTGAAGAAGTGCCACACGTTCCAGGCCGGCAGCAGCACCTGGCGGGCGCCCTCCCGGATGCCCTCCTCGGTCACCACGAGGTTGCCGCCGCGCAGGATCGGGGAGGCCATGAGGAACCAGCGCATGGCGTCCGAGCCGTCCCGGTCCAGGACCTCGGAGACGTCCGGGTAGTTCTTCAGGGACTTGGACATCTTCTGCCCGTCCGAGCCCAGCACGATCCCGTGGCTGATGACGTTGGAGAAGGCCGGGCGGTCGAACAGGGCGGTGGCCAGCACGTGCATGGTGTAGAACCAGCCGCGGGTCTGGCCGATGTACTCGACGATGAAGTCCGCGGGGTTGTGGGTCTCGAACCAGTCCTTCGCCTCGAAGGGGTAGTGCACCTGGGCGTACGGCATGGACCCGGAGTCGAACCACACGTCCAGCACGTCCTCCACGCGGCGCATCACGGCGCCGGCGGCCGCGGCCTCCGGGTCCGGGTGCGGGCGGACGAGGTCGTCGATCCACGGGCGGTGCAGGTCCACCTCGCCCGCGGCGTTGCGCGGCAGCCGGCCGAAGGCCTCCTCGAGCTCGGCGAGCGAGCCGTAGACCTCCTGGCGCGGGAAGTCGGGGTGGTCGGACTCCCACACGGGGATGGGCGAGCCCCAGTACCGGTTGCGGGAGATCGACCAGTCGCGGGCGTTCTCCAGCCACTTGCCGAACTGGCCGTCCTTGACGTTGTCCGGGATCCAGTTGATCTGCTGGTTCAGCTCCACCATCCGGTCCTTGAACGCGGTCACGGAGACGTACCAGCTCGTGATGGCCCGGTAGACCAGCGGGGTGCGGCAGCGCCAGCAGTGCGGGTAGGAGTGCTCGTAGGAGGCCTCCCGCACCAGCTTCCCGGCCGCGCGCAGGGCGCGGATGATGGTCCGGTTGGCCTCGAAGGCCTGCACGCCGGCGATGTCCTTGAGCACCCCGCCGCCGCGGCCCTCGTCGCCGAACAGCGGCAGGAACCGCGCGCCGGAGTCCACGGAGAGGATCACCGGGATCCCGTTCGCCTCGCAGACCCGCTGGTCGTCCTCGCCGTAGGCCGGGGCCTGGTGGACCACGCCGGTGCCGTCGTCGGTGCTGACGTAGTCGTCCACGAGCAGGCGCCACGCGCGGGCGGTGCCGTACGCCTCCTCGTCGGTGAAGTAGGTGAACAGCGGTTCGTAGGACAGCCCGGCCAGGCGGGCGCCGGGGAAGGTGGCCTCGACGGCCCCGGCGAGGGCGCCGGCGTCGGGGTAGCCCAGTTCCTTGGCGTGCGGGGCGAGCAGGTCCTGGGCGAGCAGGTAGCGGTGCCCGGCGACGTCCTCGGCCGCGTCCGGGCCGGCCGGCACCACCGCGTAGGTGATCTCGGGGCCGACGGCGAGCGCCTCGTTGGTCGGCAGGGTCCACGGCGTGGTGGTCCAGGCCAGCACGCGCACGCCGGTGAGCTCGGCGGCCAGCGCGGCGTCCGCGCCGCCGGCGGGCACGAGCTCCGGGTCCGCGGGCAGTCCGGTGATCGGGAAGGCGACGGTGACCGAGGGGTCCTGCCGGGACTTGTAGACGTCCTCGTCCATGCGCAGCTCGTGGTTGGACAGCGGGGTCTCGTCCTTCCAGCAGTACGGCAGGACGCGGAATCCGCGGTAGGTGAGGCCCTTCTCGTGCAGCGTCTTGAACGCCCACAGCACGGACTCCATGAACTCGGGGTTCAGGGTCTTGTAGTCGTTCTCGAAGTCGACCCACCGGGCCTGGCGGTTGACGTAGTCCTTCCACTCCTCCGTGTACTTCAGCACGGAGGCGCGGCAGGCGTCGTTGAACCTGTCGATGCCCATCGTCTCGATGTGCGCCTTGTCCGTCATGCCGAGCTGCTTCATCGCCTCCAGCTCGGCCGGCAGGCCGTGGGTGTCCCAGCCGAAGCGGCGCTCCACGCGCCGGCCCTGCTGGGTCTGGTAGCGGGCCACGAGGTCCTTGACGTAGCCGGTGAGCAGGTGGCCGTAGTGCGGCAGGCCGTTGGCGAAGGGAGGGCCGTCGTAGAAGACGAACTCGTTGCCGGTGCCGTCCTCGTGCTGGGCCGGGCGGTTGTCCACGGACGCCTGGAAGGTGCCGTCCTCGTCCCAGTACCGGAGGATGCGCTCCTCGATCTCGGGGAAGCGCGGCGAGGCCGGGGTCCCGTCCGGGGTCTCCGCGGCGGGGGCTGAACTGGCGAGGGGGTACACGGTGGGGACCGTCCTTTACGTCCTGGCGTCGTCCTTGCGGGCATCGACTGGGCTGCGGGCTGCTGTCTGCAAGGACGCCGGACCCCGCCCCGGTGCTCCCGGGGTCGACGGCGGCGCGGTACCACCCTGCTTGCCGTCCCCCTCCGGCGGGGTCCCGGCCGGCGCGCCGGTGGGACCTCCCGGGCGGCGGACGACCGCTCGAGACCGCTGTGACGGGCGTACCCGTCCGGTTCTACTGGGGCCGGGGCGCCGGGGGCGCGGGCCTGTTCTTCCGGAAGCTCGCCGGTGATGGCCGGGTCGGTGCTTTGGGGGTGATTCTACGCCACGGCCCGGCCCCGCGCAGTCCCGGCACCCGCCCCCGGCCGGCGGCGGAGTGCGGCGCCGGCGTGGGCGCGGCCGGGGCCCGGGCGTGGTGCGGCCGGAGTGTGGACGGGGGTACTGCCGGGGCTCCTAGCGGCCGGCGCGGATGACCTTGTGCTGCGCGGCCTGGGCCACCGGGCGCAGCACCACCTGGTCGAGGTTGACGTGGTGCGGCAGGCCGACGGCGTAGGCGCACACGTCCGCCACGTCCTCCGCGGTGAGCGGCTCCTCCACGCCGGCGTAGACGCGGTCCGCCGCGGCCTGGTCCCCGCGCAGGCGGTTGCGGGTGAACTCCTCGGTGTGCACCATCCCGGGCAGCACCTCCACCACGCGCACGCCGTGCTCCGCCTCCTCCAGGCGCAGCGCGCCGACGAGGCCGTGCTGGCCCATCTTCGCCGCGTTGTACCCGGCCCCGCCCTCGTAGCTGGCCAGCGCCGCCGTGGACGTCAGCACGAGCACGGTGCCCCGGCCGGTGGCCCGCACCATCGGCAGGAACGCCTGCAGGGTGGTGAGCGTGCCCTGGACGTTGACGCGGTACATCCACTCCCAGTCGCCCAGGCGGCCCTCGGCCACGCGGTCGGTGCCCAGGGCGCCGCCCGCGATGCACAGCACGGTGTCCGCTCCCCCCAGTTCGGCGACCCGGTCGCGGACCGCGGCCACCTGGGCCGCGTCGGTGACGTCGGCCGGGAGCGGCACGATCCGCCCGGTGCCGGCGGGCACCGCGGCGGCGAGGGACTCCAGCCGCTCGGCGCGGCGCGCCACGGCGAAGACGGTCCAGCCGTCCGCCGCGAGCCGGGCGGCGGTGGCCCGGCCGATGCCGGAGGACGCGCCGGTCACGACGGCGGCGCGGGACGGGGTGCGGTCGGGCTGGGGCGTGGTCCGGGTCTCGGTCATGGCCCCACTGTAGGACGCGTCCGGGGCCGCCGCGCAGGGTGCGGGTGGCCGCCCGCTCCCCTCACCCGACTTTGCGGGCAGGACCCACCGGTGGGTCCTGCCCGCAAAGTCCCCGGGTGGGGGGCGGTGCGGGAGGGGGGTGGTCGACATGGGACAATCGAGGGCATGGCTGAACAGATCCCGGGCACAGACACGCCCGCCTCCCCGACCCCCGCCGTCACCGTCCCGGACAGGCCCGCCCTCGAGGGCCTGGAGGACAAGCTCTCCGCCCGCTGGCGCGAGCAGGGCACCTACGCCTTCGACGAGGACACGGTCCGCGGCGAGGTCTACTCGATCGACACCCCGCCGCCCACCGCGTCCGGGTCGCTGCACGTGGGGCACATGTTCTCCTACACCCAGACCGACGTGCTGGCCCGCTACCAGCGGATGACCGGCAAGAACGTGTTCTACCCCATGGGCTGGGACGACAACGGCCTGCCCACCGAGCGGCGCGTGCAGAACTTCTACGGCGTGCGCTGCGATCCCACGAAGCCGTACGTCGAGGGCTACCGCCCGCCGGAGAAGCCGGCGAAGAACCAGCGGGACTGGGACGTGGTGTCCCGGCGCAACTTCATCGAGCTGTGCGAGGAGCTCGCCGTCCAGGACGAGAAGGTCTTCGAGGACCTGTTCACCCGGCTCGGGCTCTCCGTGGACTGGTCGCTGACCTACCGCACGATCGACGACACCTCCCGCGCCGTCTCCCAGCGCGCCTTCCTGCAGAACCTGGCCGACGGCGACGCCTACCTCGCCGAGGCCCCGACGCTGTGGGACGTGACCTTCCGCACCGCCGTGGCCCAGGCCGAGCTCGAGGACCGCGAGGTCCCCGGCGCCTACCACCGCTACCCGTTCACCACCGCCTCCGGCGAGCAGGTGTTCATCGAGACCACCCGTCCCGAGCTGCTGCCGGCCTGCTCGGCCCTCGTGGCCCATCCCGACGACGAGCGGTACCAGCCGCTGTTCGGCACCTTCGTGACCTCCCCCCTCTTCGAGGTCCCGGTGGAGGTCAGGGCCCACCCGTTGGCCCAGCCGGACAAGGGCTCCGGCATCGCCATGGTCTGCACCTTCGGCGACCTGACCGACGTCACGTGGTGGCGTGAGCTGGACCTGCCGACCCGCACCGTGGTGGGCCGCGACGGCCGGTTCCACGCCGAGACCCCGGAGTGGATCACCACCGAGGCCGGGCGCGAGCAGTACGCGAGGCTGGCCGGCAAGACCGTGTTCTCCGCCAAGGAGACCGTGGTGGCCGCCCTCACCGAGGCCGGGCTCCTGGACGGCGAGCCGAAGACGATCATGCACGCCGTGAACTTCTACGAGAAGGGGGACAAGCCCCTCGAGGTCATCTCCTCCCGCCAGTGGTACATCCGCAACGGCGGCCGGGACGAGCACCGCCGCGAGCAGCTGCTCGCCCGCGGCCGGAAGGTCGCCTGGCATCCGGAGCACATGCGCCACCGCTACGAGAACTGGGTGGAGGGGCTCAACGGCGACTGGCTCGTCTCCCGCCAGCGCTTCTTCGGCGTGCCGATCCCCGTCTGGTACCCGCTGGACGAGGACGGCGAGCCGGACTACGAGCACCCGGTGCTGCCCGCCCACGACCAGCTGCCCGTGGACCCGGCGGCGGAGCCCGCACCGGGCTACGAGGAGTCCCAGCGGGACGTGCCCGGGGGGTTCACCGGCGACCCGGACGTGCTCGACACGTGGGCCACGTCCTCGCTGACCCCGCAGATCGTGGGCCGGTGGAGCCGTGACGAGGAGTTCTTCGGCAAGGTCTTCCCCTTCGACCTGCGCCCGCAGGGCCACGACATCATCCGGACCTGGCTGTTCTCCACGGTCGTCCGCGCGGACGCGCTCAACGACTCGGTGCCGTGGACGGACACCGCCCTGTCCGGCTGGATCCTGGACCCGGACCGGAAGAAGATGTCCAAGTCCAAGGGCAACGTGGTGGTCCCCACCGACGTGCTGGACGAATACGGCTCGGACGCCGTGCGCTACTGGGCGGCCTCGGCCAAGCTCGGCGCGGACACCGCCTACGAGGTGGCGCAGATGAAGATCGGCCGCCGCCTGGCCATCAAGCTGCTCAATGCCTCGAAGTTCGCGCTGAACCTCGGCGCCACCCAGCAGGACGTGGTGACCGACGCCGCCTCGGCCGCCGTCATCACCAATCCGCTGGACCGCTCGCTCATGGTCCGCCTGAACGACACGGTGGCCCAGTCCACCCGGGCGTTCGAGGCCTACGACTACGCCCGCGCGCTGAACCTGACCGAGTCCTTCTTCTGGCAGTTCACCGACGACTACGTGGAGCTCATCAAGGACCGCGCCTACGGCGGCCACGGCGAGGCCGAGCAGGCCTCGGTGCGCGCCACCCTGGCCACCACGCTCGACGCCCTGCTGCGGCTGCTGGCCCCGTTCCAGCCCTTCGCCACGGACGAGGTCTGGGGCTGGTGGCGCTCCGGCTCCGTGCACCGCGCCCCGTGGCCGGGCCTGGCCGAGGAGGTCGCCGGGATCGAGGCGGCCGCGGACGGCGCCACCGCGGACGTGCTGGCCACGGTCGCCCTGGCCCTCGGCGGGATCCGCAAGGCCAAGTCCGAGGCCAAGGTGAAGCAGCGCACCGAGGTGCTCTCCGCCGTCGTGACCGCCCCGGAGAACCGCCTGGGCGCCCTGCGCGGCGGCCTCGCCGACCTCAAGGCCGCCGGCAACGTCCGGGACCTCGTCCTCGAGGCGGGCACCCCGGCGTCGGACGCGGAGGTCACCGTCTCCGCGGTCGAGCTGGCCGTCCCCGAGGAGTCCCCGACCGCCTGAGGGTCCCCCGCGGACAGCACGACGCCCCCGGAACCGCGAGGTTCCGGGGGCGTCGTGCCGTGGTCCGGGCGTGCCGGCCCGCGCCGCGGCGTCGGCCGAGGGCCTCAGTCGAACTCGGGGCTCGTGGTCCGGGAGCGCTTGAGCTCGTAGAAGTACGGGAAGTCGGCCATCGCCACGGCGCCGTCGAAGATGCGGCCGGCGTCCTCCCCGCGCGGGATGCGGGTCATGACCGGGCCGAAGAACGCGGTGCCCCCGAAGGCCACGACGGGGGTGCCGACGTCATCGCCCACCTTGTCGATGCCCTCCTGGTGGGAGGCGCGCATCCTCTCGTCCAGGGCATCGGTCCGTGCGGCCTCGAGGATCCCCGGCTCGAGGTCCAGCTCGGCCAGCGCCTCGGCGATCACCGCCTCGAAGTCCTTGTTGCCCTGGTCGTGGATGCGGGTGCCCACGGCGGTGTAGTACCGGCCGAGCACCTCGTCGCCGTGGCGGTCCCAGACCTGGGTCGCCGCGCGGGCGGGCAGCCACGCGCGGTCCATCGCCTTCCGGTAGCCGGGGTCCAGGTCACGGTCCTCGTTGAGCACGGACAGGGACATGACGTGCCAGTGCACCGTGACGGGGCGGACCTTCTCCACCTCCAGCATCCACCGGGAGGTGATCCAGGCGAACGGGCAGGTGGAGTCGAACCAGAAGTCGACGGTCTGGACCTCGGCGGCGGGGGTCTGGGTCACGGGGTGGTTCCTCCTGGGAGTCGGGTGCGGTGTCAGGCGGACTTGGTCCGGCGCTTGCGCTGGACCTCGCGGGAGATCAGGGTGGGCTCGGCGCCGTGGCGGACCACGTCCCCGGTGATGACCACGGTGCCGATGTCCTCGCGGGAGGGCAGGTCGAACATCACCGGCTTGAGGACCTCCTCCATGATGGAGCGCAGCCCCCGGGCCCCGGTCCCCCGCTCCTCGGCCTGGTCCACCACGGCGTCCAGTGCGTCCTGGTCGAACTCCAGTTCCACGCCGTCCATGAGGAACATCTTCTGGTACTGCTTCAGCAGCGCGTTCCGCGGGCGGGTGAGGATGTTGACCAGCTGCGCGTGGTCGAGGTTGTCCACGGTGGTGATGACGGGCAGGCGGCCGATGAACTCGGGGATCAGGCCGAACTTGAGCAGGTCCTCGGGGCGGACGTCCGCGTAGGACACGTCCCGCTTGCCGATCGTGTTCAGGGGGGCGCCGAAGCCGATGCCCTTGCTGCCGGCCCGCGAGGAGATGATGTCCTCGAGGCCCGCGAAGGCCCCGGCCACGATGAACAGCACGTTGGAGGTGTCGATCTGCAGGAACTCCTGGTGCGGGTGCTTGCGCCCGCCCTGGGGCGGCACCGCGGCCGTGGTCCCCTCGAGGATCTTCAGCAGGGCCTGCTGCACGCCCTCGCCGGAGACGTCCCGGGTGATGGACGGGTTCTCCGACTTGCGCGAGATCTTGTCGATCTCGTCGATGTAGATGATGCCCTGCTCGGCCTTCTTGACGTCGTAGTCCGCGGCCTGGATGAGCTTGAGCAGGATGTTCTCCACGTCCTCGCCCACGTAGCCGGCCTCGGTGAGCGAGGTGGCGTCCGCGACGGCGAAGGGCACGTTGAGCTTGCGGGCCAGCGTCTGGGCCAGGTAGGTCTTGCCGGAGCCGGTGGGCCCCACGAGCAGGATGTTGGACTTGCCGACCTCGACGTCGGCCAGCTCCGAGTCCTCCCCCTGGCGGTCCAGCAGGGCGTTCTCCTTGGTCTGCTGACCGGTGCGGATCCGCTTGTAGTGGTTGTACACGGCGACGGCCAGGGACCGCTTGGCCTCCGTCTGGCCGATCACGTACTCCTCGAGGAAGTCGTAGATCTCCCGCGGCTTGGGCAACTCGACCTCGGCCGTCTCCGCGACCTCGGAGAGCTCCTCCTCGATGATCTCGTTGCACAGCTCGATGCACTCGTCGCAGATGTAGACGCCGGGTCCGGCGATCAGTTTCCGGACCTGCTTCTGGCTCTTTCCGCAGAACGAGCACTTGAGCAGGTCGGCGCTCTCACCGATGCGGGCCATGCGGGAATCTCCTCGATAGGGGACTGGATCCGGACCGGATCCCAGGTACTGCCATTACAGCTTAGGGGGTGGACGCCCTAGGCCGGGTGATTGCAACGGCGGCCCGCACCCCGCCGCCGGTCGCGGGAGGGTGCGGGCCGCCGTCGGGACGCCGCGGAACGGCCGGCGCCGGGCCCGGCCGCGGCCCCCGCGGAGGGGCCGCGGCCGGGCGGCGATCAGTTGCTGAGCTGGGGCCGGGTGATCTTGCGGGGAGCCAGGACCTCGTCCACGAGGCCGTACTCCTTGGCGCCCTCCGCGGAGAGGAACTTGTCCCGGTCGATGTCCAGGCGGACCTGGTCGGCGGTCTTGTTCGTGTGCGCGGCGAGCGTCTCCTCCATCCAGGTGCGGATGCGCAGCAGCTCGTCGGCGTGGATCTGGAGGTCCGTGGCGGTGCCCCGGTCCCCGCCCATGGACGGCTGGTGGATCAGCACGCGCGCGTTCGGCAGCGCCAGCCGCTTGCCCGGGGCGCCGGCGGCCAGCAGCACCGCGGCGGCCGAGGCGGCCTGCCCCAGGCACACCGTCTGCACCTCGGGGCGGATGAACTGCATGGTGTCGTAGATCGCCGTCATGGCGGTGAAGGAACCGCCCGGGGAGTTGATGTAGAGGGTGATGTCCCGCTCGGAGTCCATGGACTCCAGCACGAGCAGCTGGGCCATGATGTCGTCCGCCGAGGCGTCGTCCACCTGGGCGCCGAGGAACACGATGCGGTCCTCGAACAGCTTGGCGTAGGGGTCCTGGCGCTTGAAGCCGTAGGGCGTGCGCTCCTCGAACTGGGGCAGGATGTAGCGGGAGCTCGGGGCCGTGGTGCCGGCGGGCGTCCCGACGGGGAACTGGTGGTTCATGAGTGGTCTCTCCTGGGCGAGGGGTCTGAGGGAGTGGGGCGGACGGGCCGATCCGGGCGGATCAGGAGTTGTCCACGCCTCCGCCGCCGGACACGGAGCCGGCACGCTCGGCGATGTGGTCGAAGAACCCGTACTCCAGGCCCTCCTGCGCGGTGAACCACTTGTCCCGCTCGTTGTCCTTGAGGATGGTCTCCACCGTCTGGCCGGTCTGCTCCGCGGTGAGCTCGGCCATGACCTGCTTCATGTGCAGGATCAGCTGGGCCTGGATGCGGATGTCCGACTCCGTGCCGCCGATGCCGCCCGAGGGCTGGTGCATGAGGATGCGCGCGTGCGGGGTGGCGTAGCGCTTGCCCGGGGTGCCGGAGGACAGCAGGAACTGGCCCATCGAGGCGGCCATGCCGGTGGCCACGGTCACCACGTCGTTCGGGATGTACTTCATCGTGTCGTAGATGGCCATGCCCGCGGTGATGGAGCCGCCCGGGGAGTTGATGTACAGGTAGATGTCCTTCTCCGGGTCCTCGGCGGAGAGCAGGAGCATCTGGGAGCAGATCGCGTTCGCGTTCTCGTCCATCACCTCGGAACCGAGCCAGATGATGCGTTCCTTGAGCAGGCGGTTGTAGATGTAGTCCTCGCGGGCCGCCGGGTCAACCGACGCCATACGGGGAGCAGTGGACGATGCGGACATGGCGCCCTGCCTTCCTTCTGGGGGACTTCGGGTGCCGTGCGGCGGACCGGTCGGCCCACCGCACGGCACGGGGTCTTGGGTCGAGACTACTGTCCCGGCAAGACGCCCGGGCGGTTCTGACCCGGCTGTTCGCTGTTGGCGTGGATGCCCCGGCGGCGGCGGACGGCGGCGTCCCGACGGCCCCGGAACGCACGACGCCCGGGCCGCGAGGACGGTCTCCCGTCGTCGCGGCCCGGGCGGTCAGCTCCCGGAGGGAAGGTCAATCCGGCAGGCTCGGCCCGCCAGGCTCATCCCTGGGTGGTGTGGTGGTCCCGGGGCTCAGGCCTCGGTGGACTCCGCGGCCGGGGCCTCGGCGGCCTCGGCCGTCTCGTCCTTGGCGGCGGCCTTGGCGGCCGTGGTCTTGGCGGCGGTCTTGGCCGGGGCCTTCTTCGCCGGGGCGCGCTTGGCCGGGGCCTTCTTGGCCGGGGCCTCGCCCGCCTCACCCGACTCGGCGGCCTCGGCCGTCTCGTCCTTGGCGGCGGCCTTGGCGGCCGTGGTCTTGGCGGCGGTCTTGGCCGGGGCCTTCTTCGCCGGGGCGCGCTTGGCCGGGGCCTTCTTCGCCGGGGCCTCGCCCGCCTCACCCGACTCGGCGGCCTCGGCCGTCTCGTCCTTGGCGGCGGCCTTGGCGGCCGTGGTCTTGGCAGCGGTCTTGGCCGGGGCCTTCTTCGCCGGGGCGCGCTTGGCCGGGGCCTTCTTCGCCGGGGCCTCGGCGGTCTCGCCCGACTCGCCCGACTCCTCGCCGGCCTCGGCCGGGGAGGCGGCCGAATCGGCGGAGTCGGCAGAGTCGGCGCTGTCGGCCGAGTCGGCGCTGTCGGCCGAGTCGGCGGACTCGCCCTCGACGGCGCCGCCCGGGGTGACGAACGCGGTCAGGTCCACGGCGTTGCCCTCGGTGTCGGTGACGACGGCGTACTCGAGGACCTTGGCCAGCGCCTTGCGGCGGCGGACCTCGCCCATGATCATCGGCACCTGGCCGGCCTGGTCCAGCATCTGGGCGAACTGGTTCGGGTCCATGCCGTACTGCTGGGAGGTGGAGATGATGTACTCGATCAGCTCGCCCTGGTCCACGCCGAGCTCCTCGGCGTCGGCGACGGCGTCGAGGATGATCTCGTTGCGGAACGCGTCGCGGGCGTTCTGCTCCACCTCGGCGCGGTGCTCGGCGGTGTCGTGGTCATCGCCCTCGGCGTGGCCGCCCTGGCTGAAGTGCTGCTCGACCTGCTCGGCGACGACCGAGTCCGGCACCGGCACCTCGACGAGCTTGACCAGCTCCTCCAGGACCTTGTCCCGGGCCTCGAGGCCCTGGCCGGTGACGGCGCCCTCGGCGGCCTTCTCCTTGAGGTCGGCCTTGAGCTCCTCGATGGTGTCGAACTCGGAGGCCAGCTGGGCGAACTCGTCGTCGGCCTCCGGCAGCTCGCGCTCCTTGACGGCCACCAGCAGGACCTTGACGGTGGCGGTCTGCCCGGAGTGCTCGCCCCCGGCCAGCGTGGTCTCGAAGACCGCGTCCTCGCCGGCGGACAGGCCCTCGAGGGCCTCGTCCATGCCCTCGAGCATGGTGCCCGCGCCCACCTGGTAGGACAGGTCCTCGGCGTGGTCGACCTGCTCCTCGCCGATGGTGGCGGTCAGGGTGATGGTGACGAAGTCGTCCTGCGCGGCGGGACGCTCCACGGCCTTGAGGGTGCCGAAGCGCGAGCGCAGCTCGTCGAGGGCCTTCTGCTCGTCCTCCTCGGAGGCGGCGGCGGGCTCCACGGTGACCTTCAGGCCCTTGTAATCCGGCAGCTCGATGGAGGGGCGCACGTCCACCTCGACGGTGAAGGTCAGCGGGCCCTCGGGGTCGCCGTCGACGCCCGGCATGGAGGTGATCTCGACCTCGGGGCGGGCCATCGGCGTGGTCTCCGTCTCGATGAGCGCCTGCTGGTAGAAGTCGTTCAGGCCCTCGTTGACGGCGGTCTCCACCACGTAGCCGCGGCCGATGCGCTGGTCGATGATGCGCGCAGGAACCTTGCCCTTGCGGAAGCCGGGGACCTGGATCTGGTTCGCCACGGTCTTGTAGGCATCATCCAGGCGTGGCTTGAGGTCCTCGAAGGGGACCTCGACGTCCAGCTTGACCCGGGTCGGGCTGAGGTTTTCTGCGGTGCTCTTGACCACTTCGGACTCCTGTGTGGATTGCTTGTCTCGTCTAACGGGCGCGGATGTGCCCGGCCGCCGGGCATCCGGTGAATCAGGCCCCAGCAGGGGACCATGACGTCGGGGTGACAGGATTTGAACCTGCGGCCTCACGCTCCCAAAGCGCGCGCTCTACCAAGCTGAGCTACACCCCGCAGACGGCCCTGGCCGTTTCTGGCCAGAGACCAGTGTACGCATTCCGGCGCACTACTCCGCATTCCCGCGGGGTCCGGGGCGGGTTCCGGCTCCCGCCGCGCTTTGCGGCGGTGACGCGTTCCTTGGTACGCTGTCCCACGCTGTCCCGGCCGATCGCCGGTGACCGCACTGCGGGGATGTAGCTCAATGGTAGAGCCCCAGTCTTCCAAACTGGCTACGCGGGTTCGATTCCCGTCATCCCCTCGCGCGTGACGAGTGGCCGCAGCGTCCACGGAAGGCCCCCGGACCGGGAACGGTTCCGGGGGCCTTCCGTCGCTCCGGGGACGGGGCCCCGGAGCGACGGACGCTCAGGACACCGCGTCGGCGGGCTGGCGCGCGGGCTCCCCGGCCCCCGTCCGGCCGCCGGTCCGGACGAGGTAGACCGCCACCACGGCGGCCACGACGGCCACGGCCCCCCAGATCCCCACCACGGACCACGCGGCCCCGGCCACCACGAGGGTGGGCACGAAGGTCACCGCGGCGATCTCGACCGGGACCACCGGGATGTAGGCCACGCCGAACTCCTCCATGGTGCCCGAGCGCAGCTTGGGATCCACGATGCGCAGCATCGCGATGCCGGTGGCCACGGCGCCGGTCGCCCAGCCCCACGTGAACAGCTGCTTCTCGAACCACCCGTCCCGCAGCAGGCGGGGCGCCACGCGCAGGCCGAGCGCGAGGCAGACCACGAGCCCGAACACGAACAGCAGCAGCAGCGGCAGCCAGTTGTCGGCGACGACCGAGGGCACGATCGAGGCGATGCCGCACAGGATGAGGAAGTCGGTCGCCGTGCCGGACAGCGACTGCAGGGACGGGGTGTCGACGAACCGGGAGGCGCGGGTGGCGGTCATCAGGGCGCGCACCACCAGGCCCACGATGAAGGCGATGGAGAAGACCGGGAAGGCCACGTCCGGCAGGACGCCCCCGAGCCACACGCTGACCCCGTAGGCCGCGGCGCCCACGGCGCCGATGATGCCGACGTGGAAGGCCAGCGACTCGATGGACGCGGCGGAGAAGGTGTGCGTGCCGATCGCCGGACGGCGCCCGGACGGGTCCAGCAGGCCCGTGCGCAGGTCCCGCGGGATCGCGTGCAGGCCCGCGAACTCGCGGGCCCAGCCTCGACGGGCGCCGATCCGGGCCTGGATGATCCCGCCGACGATGCCGGCGAGCATGCCCACCGTCGCGGAGGTGTAGGCCAGGGACATCATCGTCGGGTCCCCGCCCTCCTGGAAGGCGGCGCCCATGGCCGCGGCGGTGCCGAAGCCACCGGCCCAGCCGGCGAACAGCAGGGCGCCGAAGGAGTCGGGCACGCCGAAGAGCGGCTGGAGCAGGAGCAGGACGAAGAGCATGCCGAGCGCGACCTGCACGGCATAGACCAGGACGCCGTAGGAGGCGAAGGAGGCCACGCCGCGGCCGATCTTGCGCAGGTCGAAGTCGTCGGTCATGGCCACGCAGGCGAAGACCACGACGATCAGGACCGAGGCGTAGGTGCCGAGCTGGTCGGAGAACGGCAGCACGCCGAGGCCGTGGGGGCCCAGGGCCAGGCCGATGAACCCCCCGAGGACGGAGGCGGGGACCATCAGGGCCTGCAGGGGCCGGATGACGGCCCGCAGCAGGGTGCCGACGGCCAGCAGCAGGCCGATGAGGCCGGCGTCGACCAGCAATGACCACGGGGTGAACTCCACGAGGGGGTCCTTTCGACGGGGATCGGGGCGGTGTCGCCGATCGGGCAACCCGGGGATACTACCCAGTAGCCCGGGGGCGGGGCCAAACCGTCCCCGCAGGTGGCGAGGGGAACCCGGCTCAGCCGGGGGCGCCGTCGGACCCCGGGGCCTGGCAGCGGGGACACCAGAACAGGGTGCGGGACTGCAGTTGCGCCGCCCGCACCGGCTCGCCGCACACGCGGCAGTCCAGGCCCTCGCGCTGGTACACGTAGTGCGCGTTGTCCGGCCACAGCGGGGCGGGCACCCCGTGGGCGTCCACGGCGCCCCGGTGCCGCGGCCGCGTGGTGATGATCCGGCCGGCGCGCACGCCGTCCGCCATCAGCTCCGCGATGTCCTCCCACAGCCGGGCGCCGGCGTCCGGGCCCAGGCGCCGGCCCGGCAACCACGGGTCCAGTCCGGCGCGGAACAGGGCCTCGGCGCGGTAGATGTTCCCCACCCCGGCCAGCACCGCCTGGTCCATCAGCAGCTGGCCCAGCGCCACGGAGCGCCGGCAGACGCGCGCCAGGAACTCCTCCGGCCCGGTCCCGGGCACGAGCGGGTCCGGGCCCAGGCGCCCGACGACGGCCGCGGCCTCCGCGGGCGTGAGCACCTCGCACGCGGTGGGGCCGCGCAGGTCGGCCCAGCCGTGGGCGGAGACGAGCCGGGCGCGCACCTGGCCCACCGGCTCGGGCGGGCCGGCGTACGCGGGGGCGGCGCCGCCGTCGGGCTCGGGGAAGGCGTCCGTCTCCCCCATCCGCCGGGGCGCGCCGATCGAGGACGCGCCGCGGAAGGTCTCGTCCCCGCCGAAGCTCCACGCCCCGTAGAGCCCCAGGTGCACGCGCAGCACGCGCTCGGCCGCGGCGCCGGGGCCCTCCCCGAAGTCGAGGAACAGCTGCTTGCCGTGGGCCCGGGCGGCCACGAGCGTGGCGCCGTCCAGCAGCCGGGCGCCGGCGTCGAAGCGGCCCTGCGGGGAGCTGACGCGCAGGCGCCGGCCGGCGAAGACGTCCGTGAACTGCCGGGCGAGCCGGTGGATGGAGTGGCCCTCAGGCACGCCCGGCCTCCCGTGCGCCGTGGCCCGTGCCGGTCAGTCCAGCACCTCGCGGGTGGACTCGTAGTGGACGATCTTGCCGATGCGGCGCACGTGGCGCTCGTCCCCGGAGAACGGCTCGGCGAGGAACGCCTCGATGATCGCGGTGGCCTCCTCGAGCGAGTGCTGGCGCCCGCCCACGGCCACCACGTTGGCGTCGTTGTGCTGGCGCGCCAGCCGCGCGGTGTCCAGGTTCCAGGCCAGGGCGGCACGGATGCCGCGGACCTTGTTCGCGGCGATCTGCTCGCCGTTGCCGGAGCCGCCCAGCACGATCCCGAGGGCCTCCACGCCGGACTGCTGGTCCACGACCACCGCGTGGGCCGCGTTGATGCAGAAGGCCGGGTAGTCGTCCTGCGGGTCGTAGGACTGCGGGCCGTGGTCCACCATCTCGTAGCCCCGGGACCCCAGGTGCTCGATGAGGTGGGCGCTGAGCTCGAGGCCGGCGTGGTCGGTGGCGATGTGGACGCGCATGGTCTGCTCCTGCGGGACGGTCGGGGGAGATCGGTCGGGGTGGCACGGATCGGGCCAGCGAACAGCCTAGCGGGGTGGTGCCGCACGGTCCCGGCGCCCCCCTGTGCCCGGTACGGTGACGAGTGGCACAATGGCCGGATAGCCAACACTCGTTTCACATACCCGTCCCCACCGGAGGTCCCGTGTCCACCCTGAACATCACCCGCGACGAGGCGGCCGCGCGCGCCGCCGTCCTGAGCGTCGAGTCCTACGCGGTCGAGCTGGACCTGGCCCTCGAGGGGGCCCACTTCGGCTCGCGGACCACGGTCACCTTCACCGCGGCCCCGGAGGCGGAGGGCAGGCCCACCTTCATCGACTTCGTCTCGAGCCAGGCGCCCACGGTGACCCTCAACGGCACGGCCCTGCCCGCGGACGCCTTCGACGGCACCCGGATCACCCTGGCCCCGCGGGCCGGCCGGAACACCCTCGTGGTGGACGGGCTGGGCGACTACATGAACACGGGCGAGGGCCTGCACCGCTTCGTGGACCCGGTGGACGGGGAGACCTACCTCTACACGCAGTTCGAGGTCCCGGACTCCCGGCGCATGTTCGCCGTCTTCGAGCAGCCGGACCTCAAGGCGAGCTTCACGTTCACCGTGACCGCCCCGGAGCACTGGACCGTGGTGTCCAACTCCCCCACCCCCGAGCCGGTGCCGGCCACGGACGGCGCCGGCGGCGCGGGCGGGCGGTCCACCTGGGCCTTCTCCCCCACCCCGCGCATCTCCTCCTACATCACCGCGCTCATCGCCGGCCCGTACCGGTCCACCCACGCGGAGCTGACGAGCGCCGACGGCCGGACCATCCCGCTGGGGGCCTACTGCCGCGCCTCGCTGTTCGAGTACCTGGACGCGGAGAACATCTTCGAGCTGACCCGCCGGGGCTTCGAGTTCTTCGAGGCCCAGTTCGGCACCCCGTACCCGTTCGAGAAGTACGACCAGCTCTTCGTGCCCGAGTTCAACGCCGGGGCCATGGAGAACGCCGGGGCCGTGACGTTCCTGGAGAACTACGTCTTCCGCTCCACCGTGCCCGAGGCCATGGTCGAGCGGCGCGCCATCACGGTGCTGCACGAGCTGGCGCACATGTGGTTCGGGGACCTGGTGACGATGCGCTGGTGGAACGACCTGTGGCTCAACGAGTCCTTCGCCGAGTTCATGTCCACGCTGGCCGCCGCGGAGAACACCCGCTACACCGGGGCCTGGACCACCTTCTCCTCCATGGAGAAGAACTGGGCCTACCGCCAGGACCAGCTCTCCACCACCCACCCCATCAAGGCCGAGATCCGGGACCTGGACGACGTGCTGGTGAACTTCGACGGCATCACCTATGCCAAGGGCGCCTCCGTGCTGCGCCAGCTCGTGGCCTGGGTCGGCCAGGAGAACTTCATGGCCGGGGTGCGCGAGTACTTCGGCAAGCACGCCTGGTCCAACACCGAGCTGCCGGACCTGATGCGCGAGCTGGAGGCCTCCTCCGGCCGGGACCTGTCCGCGTGGACCCACCAGTGGCTGGAGACCTCCGGGGTCAACACGCTCGCCGTGGAGGTGGACGCCGAGGAGTCCGACGACGGCGCCATCACCTCCCTGCGCCTGCACCAGTCCGCGCCGGGGGACGGCACCCCCGGGGACCCCGTGCTGCGCCCGCACCGCATGGCCGTGGGCTTCTACTCCGAGGACGGCTCGGGACGGCTGGTGCGCACGGACCGCTTCGAGCTGGACGTGCACGGGGCCGTCACCGAGGTCGCCGAGGCCGCGGGCCGGCCGCGGCCCGACCTCATCCTGCCCAACGACGACGACCTGGCCTACGCGAAGATCCGCCTGGACTCCGGGTCCTGGCACACGGCGGCCACCCGGCTGAAGGACGTGGCCGAGTCGCTGCCGCGCACCCTGCTGTGGGGGGCGGCCTGGGACACCACGCGGGACGCCGACGCCACCGCCGTGTGGTTCACCGACCTGGTGCTGGCCAACATCGGCCACGAGCGCGACTCCTCCGTGGTCCAGACCCTCCTGCGCCAGCTGGCCACCACGCTCTCCCAGTACGCGGCCCCGTCCCACGCCCCCGCGCTGCGGGCCGCCGCCGCCGACCGCCTGC
Source organism: Citricoccus sp. SGAir0253 (assembly GCF_005877055.1). Lineage (NCBI taxonomy): Bacteria > Bacillati > Actinomycetota > Actinomycetes > Micrococcales > Micrococcaceae > Citricoccus > Citricoccus sp. SGAir0253. The sequence continues at coordinate 2,023,475 of NZ_CP039424.1, forward strand.
TCGAGCTGGCCCGGCAGGCCGAGGCCGGCTCCGACAACCAGCTGCAGTTCGTCAAGGCCTTCGCCCTGCACGCCCGCTCCGGCGCGCAGCTGGACACCCTCGCGGCGCTGCATGCCGGCGCGGAGGAGCTGCCGGGGCTGGACCTCAACACGGACCTGCGGTGGGAGATGCTCACCGGGCTGGTGGCCGGCGGCCGCGCCGGGGAGCCGGAGATCGCCTCGGCCGAGGCCGAGGACGCCACCGCCACGGGCGCCCTGGCCGCGGCCCAGGCGCGCGCCGCCGTCCCGGCCGCCGAGGCCAAGGAGGCCGCCTGGCAGCAGGTGGTCTCCGGCGCCCTGTCCAACATGACCCAGCGCAACGTGCTGCTCGGCTACAACCGGGTCCACGAGCCGGAGCTGCTGGCCCCGTTCGCCGAGCGGTACTTCGGCACCGTGGAGCAGCTGTGGGCCTCGCGCTCGCACGAGATGGCCGAGTCCGCGGCGGTGGGGCTGTTCCCCGGCGCCCAGGTCTCGCAGCGGTCCATCGACGCGGCGAACGCCCTCGTGGAGCGCACGCGCAGCGCGCAGCCCGCGCTGTCCCGGACGGTCGCCGAGGCCCGCGACGAGATGGTGCGCGCCCTGGCGGCCCGCCACGCGGACGCCGCCGCCCGCCGCTGAGCGGCGGGGTCACCGCCCCCACGCAGGGCCCCGCGGGCCAGGTCACCCACAACGGCAGGACCGCGCGTCCTCCGGGGTCGCATCCGATGGACACCAGGCGAGGGCACCCATCGGAGGCGACCCCGGGACCGGACGGGGTCCCGGGGTCGGCTCCGGGGCCGGGGTCAGGACAGTCGCACCGTGGTGGCCGAGTGGCCGAACCCCACGATGTCGTCCCGCCCGTCGCCGTTGACGTCCCCGAGCAGCCGCGGGTACTTGTCGGGCACCCAGCCGGCGGCGTACCCGAACTGGGTGGTCAGCCGCTGCGGGCCGAACAGGAAGTTGTCGTCCCCGTAGGCCACGTAGGTACCGGCGTGGCCGAAGCCCACCACGTCCGCGATCCCGTCGCCGTTGACGTCGGCCGTCGTCCGCGGGTGACGGTCCACCCGCCAGCCCTGGTCGGTGCCGAAGTCGCGCAGCTCCAGGGACGTGGCGAAGAACTTCGGCTCCCCGGGATCGAAGGCCCGCGAGTACGCGGCGTAGACCCCGCGCCCGCCGACGCCGAGGATGTCGGCGCGCTGGTCGCCGTTGGCATCGGCGACGGCCCGCGGATGGCGGTCGACCCGCCAGCCCTGGGCGTACCCGAAGTTGCGGACCTCGAGCGCGGCCTGGGTGAAGGTGTCGCCGAGGGCGGAGAAGTACGAGACGTACACCCCGGCGTCGCCGAAGCCGACGATGTCGGCCGTCCCGTTGCCGTCCACGTCCGCGAGCATCCGCGGGTGCTTGTCCACCCGCCAGCCCCGGTCGTAGCCGTAGCTGTCGCTCCGCTTGCCCGTCCCGACGAAGGTGCGGTTGGCCAGGCCGTGGGAGATGGTCACCCCGGAATAGCCGAAGCCCACGATGTCGGCGGTGCCGTTGCCGTTGAGGTCGGCCAGCTGCCGCGGATGCACCCCCACCCGCCAGCCCTGGGCGTAGCCGAAGTCCCGCACCTTCAGGGCCGCGGGGGTGAAGGAGCCGTCGGGCTGGGCGTAGGAGACGTAGACCCCGGCGTGGCCGAAGCCCACGAGGTCCCCGCGCCCGTCCCCGTCGACGTCGGCGACCGTGCGCACGTGCCGGGCGTTGGACCAGCCTTGGGCGGCGCCCATGTTGCGCAGCTTCAGCCGCGGGGCGCTGAACGTCCCGTCGGCCCGGCCGTAGGCGACGAAGACGCCCGGGTCGCCGAAGCCGACCACGTCCTCGCGGCCGTCCCCGTTGACGTCGGCCAGTTCGCGCACGTGCTGGTCGACCCGCCAGCCCTGGGAGTAGGAGAACATCGGCTGGGACGCGGCGTGGGCCGGTGCACCCAGGGCCAGTGCGGTCACGGCCAGGGCCGCCGCACAACTGCCGCCGACCACGCGGCGGGAGATCGAACGCTTCATCATGAACCCCTGTCCGGTAATGGATCGTCTCGCGCACCATCACCTGGCCGTCCGCGGAGGAGCGTGGTCCTCGACCGGGTGCTCGAGGGGTTCCGCGCCTTCCGGGCTGCGGAGGCGTCGGTGCCGGCCAGGGCAGCGCCGCCGAGGGGGTCGGGGCTGCTCCGGTGACGGGATTCTAGGTCTCGGCGCGCGCAGCCGAGAAGGGCTGCGGTGCCCCCGCCCGCCCGCCGGGGACGATGCGCTGGTCCCCCGCGTAGATGACGAACCGCTCGCCGCGGACGAACCCGGCGAGCGTCATGCCGGACTCCCGGGCGAGGTCCACGGCCAGGGACGAGGGCGCAGAGACCGAGGCGAGCATCGGCACCCCGGCCATCAGGGCCTTCTGGGTCAGCTCGAAGCTCGCGCGGCCGGAGACCATGAGCACGTGCCCGGCCAGCGGCAGCATGTCCTGCAGCAGCGCCCAGCCGAGCACCTTGTCCACCGCGTTGTGCCGGCCCACGTCCTCGCGGACGGCCAGCAGCTCCCCGGTGGCGGCCTCGAACAGCCCGGCGGCGTGCAGTCCGCCGGTCCGGTCGAAGACCTTCTGGCGCTCGCGCAGCACCTCGGGCAGGGACAGCACGAGCTCCTCGCTCACCGTCATGCGGTCCCCCGCCACGGGATGGCGCGTGGTGGTGCGCACCGAGTCGATGCTCGTGCGCCCGCACAGCCCGCACGCGCTCGTCATCAGCACGTACCGCTCGAGCGCCGGGGCGGGGGCGGCCACGCCCGGGGACAGCACCACGTCCACGGTGTTGTCCGTCTCCTCCGCCCCCGGGCCGAAGTCCCGGCCGCAGTAGCGGACGGAGGACACGTCCGCGGCCGAGGAGATGAGCCCCTCGCTGAGCAGGAAGCCGACGGCGAGGGAGAAGTCCTCGGTCGGGGTGCGCATGGTCACCGCCAGGCGCCGGCCGTTCACCCGGATCTCGAGCGGCTCCTCGGCGGCCAGCACGTCGGCCCTCGCCTCGCGCCGGCCGTCCCTGACCCGTACCACGCGCACGCGTGACTCACTCCTGCCCATGCCCCCATGATCCACGCCCCGGCGCCGTGCGCGCCACCGCCGTCGCGGACCGCGTGCCGCGCACCCGGGCACTAGGGTGGGGGCATGTCCAGCGAACCGTCGTCCGCCCGCACGCTGCGCCAGCGCACGCTGCCGCAGGTCGGGGAGTCGGGCCAGGAGCTGCTCGCCGCGGCCACGGTCGCCGTGGTCGGGGCCGGCGGGCTGGGCTCGCCCGTCATCCAGTACCTGGCCGCCGCCGGGATCGGCACCCTGCACGTGATCGACGACGACCACGTGGAGCTGAGCAACCTCAACCGCCAGACCCTCCACGGGGTGGACACCCTGGGCCGGCCCAAGACGGAGGGCGCCGTGGCCGCCGCGGCCCGGCTGTCCCCCGAGACCACCGTCGTCCCGCACCGCCTGCGCCTCACCGACGCCAACGCCGCGGAGCTGCTGGGTGCCGCCGACGTCATCGTCGACGGCTCGGACTCCTTCGCCACCCGGTTCACGGTGCACCGGGCGGCCACGGCCCTCGGCCTCCCCGTGGTCTTCGGCGCCCTGTTCCAGTGGAACGCGCAGGTCACGGTCTTCTGGTCCGCCCCGCCCGCCGCCTCCGGCCTGGCCCCCGTCGTGCTGACGGACGTCTTCCCGGACACCGCCGCCACCCACGCCTCCCCCGGCTGCGCCGAGGCGGGGGTGCTCGGCGCCGTCGTCGGGATCGCCGGATCCTTCCTGGCACTCGAGACGGTCAAGCTCGTCCTGGGCACCGGCCGGCCCCTCCTGGGCCGCGTGCTGCTCGTGGACGGGCTCGCCGGGACCACCACCGAGGTCCCGCTGGCTCCGTCCCCCGCCTCCGCGCCGCCGGCCCGCGCGGCGGGCCTCCCGACGGCGGTCCCGGCCGGCCCCCGCACCGCCGCTCCCCGGCCGGTGGCCCGGGGCGAGGTGGGCCCGGACGCGGTGTGGCTGGACGTGCGGCGACCCGAGGAGAGCCGGGAGCGGCCCGGCCCGGCCGGGACCGTGCGGCTGCCCCTGGACCGCCTGCTGCGCCTGGAGGACGGGCCGGGCGGCGGCCTGCCCTCGGGCCACCCGCTCGCCGGGGTGGACCCGGCGCGCCCGCTGCTGCCGTTCTGCGCCGCCGGCCCCCGCAGCGCCGCCGCGGCCCGGCACCTGGAGCGCCTGGGCTGGACCGTGGCCGGCTACCTCGACGGCGGCCTGCCGGGGCCGGGCACGGGGGACGGCCGTGCCTGAGTTCCGCTACCTCCCGGTCGACGCCCACCGCGACCGCGTCCTCGCCACCGTGCCCGTGCTGCCGGCGGAGACCCTGCCCCTGGACCGCGCGCCGGGCCGCACGCTGGCCGCCCCCGCCGTCGCGGCCCTGGACCTGCCGCCGTGGGACAACTCGGCCATGGACGGCTACGCCGTGCGGTCGCGGGACACCGTCGATGCCGCGGCCGGCGTCCCGGTCCGGCTCGAGGTGGTGGCCGAGCTGCCCGCCGGCACCGCCGAGGACCCCGCGCTCGGGCCGGGCCGGGCGGCCCGGATCATGACCGGCGCGCCGATGCCGACGGCGGCGGACGCCGTCGTGCCCCTCGAGGACACCGTGGGCTGGGACCCCGCCGCGCCCACCGCCGGCACGGCCGCCCCCGCGCACGTGGACCTGGACCGGCCCGCGACCGCCGGGCGGCACGTGCGCCGCCGCGGCGAGGACGTGCGGGCCGGGGACCGGGTCGCCGCGGCGGGCGAGGCGCTCACCGCGCACCGGCTCTCCGCCGTGGCCGCCGCCGGCGTCGCCGAGGTGGCGGTGCACCGGGCGCCGCGCGTGGTCGTGGTCAGCACGGGCAGCGAGCTCGTCGCGCCCGGCCGGCCGGTGCGCCGTGGCCAGATCCCGGACTCGAACAGCCACCTGCTCGCCGCCCTCGTGCGCGGCGCCGGCGGCGAGGTCGTCCACCGGGGACAGGTCTCCGACGACCCGGCCGGCTTGCGCCGCCTGCTGGCCGCCACGGCCGCGGAGTCGGACGCCGTGGTCGTCACCGGCGGGGCCAGCGTGGGCGCGCACGACGTGGCGCGCCTGGTGCTCGCCCCGGACGCCGCGGGCGGCGTCCCGCTCACGGACGCCGCCGCCTCCCCCGCCCCCGGCCCGGACGGGTCCCGGGCGGCGGCCGGCGTCGCCGTGCGCTTCGACCGCGTGGCCGTGCAGCCGGGCAAGCCACAGGGCTTCGGGCTGCTGCCGGACGGCCGGCCCGTGTGGTCGCTGCCCGGGAACCCGGTCAGCGCGTGGGTGGGCTTCGTGCTGTTCGTCGAGCCCGGGCTGCTGGCGATGCAGGGCCGGGCGCGTCCGGTGACGCCGTGGCAGCCCGTCACCGCCGAGGACGGCTGGCGCTCCCCGCCGCGCCGCGAGCAGTACGTCCCGGTCCGGGTGGTGTCCGACCCGGGCGAGCCGCTGCGCGTGGCCCAGGCCACCGAGCGCGGCTCCGGTTCCCACCTGGCCGGGCGCATGGCCCGGGCCACCGGCCTGGCGCGCGTCCCGGCCGCGACCACCGAGGTGTCCCCCGGGGACACCGTCCTCTACCGCTCCCTGGAGGCCTGATGGAGTCCACCGACCGCACCGCCCGCACCGGTCCCGCCCCCGTGGTCCCGGAACCCGGGCCCGTCGCCATCCCCGGCCCCGAGCCGGTCGCCCAGCCCCTCCCGTCCGCTGCCGCCGGCAGCGGTGCGGACGGCTTCACCCACCTGTCCGGCGACGGCTCGGCCCGCATGGTGGACGTCACGGCCAAGTCCCCCACCGTGCGCAGCGCGACCGCGGAGGCCACCGTGCTCGTGGCCCCGGCGGTCCTGGCCGCCCTCACGGGCGGCACCGTGCCCAAGGGCGACGTGTGGGCCGTGGCCCGCATCGCCGGGATCCAGGCGGCCAAGCGCTGCGCCGAGCTGCTGCCGCTGGCCCACGTGATCGGCGTGCACGGGGCCACCGTGGACTTCGAGGTCGGCGAGGACCGGATCCGCGTGGTGGCCACCGCCCGCACGGCCGACCGCACGGGCGTGGAGATGGAGGCCATGACCGCGGCCTCGGTGGCCGGGCTGGCCATGGTGGACATGGTCAAGGGCCTGGACCGTTCCGTGGAGCTCACCGGGATCCGGCTGCTGGAGAAGACCGGCGGGCGCTCCGGCACGTGGCGCCGCGAGGGGCACGCCTGACGTGCCGGACCCCCAGCTGACCGCCGTGATCCTCGCCGGCGGCGCGTCCCGGCGGATGGGGCGGGACAAGGCGTCCCTCGAGCTCGACGGCGTGAGCCTCCTGGAGCGCACCGCCGCGGCGGCACGGGCGGCGGGGGCCTCGCGGGTCGTCGTGGCCGGCCCGGCGCCGGCGGCGCCCGCCCCCGCGCTGGACGGCGCCCGGTTCGTGCGAGAGGACCCGTCCCTCTCCGGCCCGGTCGCCGCGCTGGAGGCCGCGCTGGCCGCCGTCGACACCGACTGGGTGTTGCTCGTGCCCTGCGACCTGGCCCGGCCGGAGGAGGCCTGCCGCGCCCTGGTGGGCGGGACGCGCGGGCCCCACGGCGTCGTGGCCGTGGACGCCACCGGCCACCGCCAGCACCTGACCGCGCTGCTGGAGACGGCCGCGGTCCGCGCCGGCGCCCGGCCGGGCACCACGCGGGTCCGCGAGCGGCTCGCCGGCCTGGACCTCGCCGAACGGCCCGAGCCGGCCGGGGCGCCCGGGCTCTGGGAGGACATGGACACCCCCGACGACGTGGCCCGGGTCCGGGCCGGGAGAGGAGGCGCCGTGAGCGGCGACCGGGAGGACGAGAGCGGGCCGCGCGGCGAGCGGGAGACGCCCCGGACCCCACCCCGCGACAACGAGATACCGGGGCTGCGGGCGTGGATGGCCGCCGTCGTGGCCGAGCTGGGCCTGCCCGGGGAGGTGATCGTGCCGGGGCCGCTGCTGGACACGGCCCGGGACGTCGCCACCCACGTGGTGCGCCCCGGCGCCCCGATGAGCACCTACCTCATCGGGGTGGCCCTGGGCCTGCAGTTGGCGGAGGCCGGCGCCGCCTCGCCCGCGGACTCGACGCCGCGGGACGGCACCCCGGCCGGCGCCGACCGGCCGGACGCCGGGCGCCCCGACACGGAGCGGCGGGTCCGGGAGCTGGCCGCCCGCGTGCAGGACCTGGCCCTGCGGTACGGCGAGGCCCCGGGCGGGGACCGCTGATGGCCCGCGTCCGGCTCTTCGCGGGTGCCGCGGACATCCTGGGGACCACCGAGCTCGAGGTGCCGGCCGCCACGGCGGGCGAGCTGCGCGCCGCCCTCGTGGCCGGCCACGGCGTGAGCGCCCAGCGGGTCATCGACCGGTGCTCGCTGCTCGTGGACGGCGTGCGCGCCGCGGGCGACGATCACCCCGTGGGCGCCGACTCCCTCGTGGACGTGCTGCCGCCATTCGCGGGGGGCTGAGCCGCCGGTCCCGGGCCGGCGCTCGCGGCCGCGGGGCCGTAGGTGGCCTCCGGACCGTCCGTGGGAGTACCCGCCGCGGGAGGGCGTCAGCCGCCGATCGCGTTCATGCCGCGGCCGGGCTGGACGAAGCCGGGGTCGTCGATCCCGTGGCCGGCCCGCTTCGCCGCGACGGACAGCTGCAGGGCGGCGGCCAGCTCCCCGTCCGTGGCCCCCTCGCGCAGGAGCGTGCGCAGGTCCGTCTCCTCGCGCGCGAACAGGCAGTTGCGCACCTGCCCGTCGGCGGTGAGGCGCAACCGGTCGCAGTCCCCGCAGAACGGGGCCGAGACCGAGGCGATGACGCCCACCGTGTGGGGCCCGCCGTCGACCGTGTACAGGGCCGCCGGGGAGGATCCGCGGCCGGGCACCGGGGCGAGCGTGAAGCGCTCGGCGAGCCGCTCGAGGATCTCCTCGCCCGAGACGAGGTGGTCCCGGCGCCACGTGTGCCCGGCGTCGAGCGGCATCTGCTCGATGAAGCGCATCTGGGCGTCCTGCGACACGGCGAAGGCGACGAGGTCGGCGAGCTCGTCGTCGTTCACCCCGCGCAGGGCCACCGCGTTGATCTTCAGCGGGCGCAGCCCGGACGCGCGGACCGCCGCGATCCCGGCGAGCACGTCCGCGTGCCGGTCCCGGCGGGTCAGCTCCCGGAAGCGCTCCGGGCGCAGCGTGTCCAGGGAGACGTTGACGCGGGAGAGCCCGGCCGCCCGCAGGGCCGGCAGCCGCCGGTCCAGGGAGATGCCGTTGGTGGTCATCGCCACCGGAAGCCGACCGCCGCCGGGCAGCCCGATCGCGGCCAGCCGGGCGACGACGTCCTCGAGGTCCGGGCGCAGCAGCGGCTCGCCGCCCGTGAGCCGGACGCCGGTGATCCCGTGGTCCACGGCGATCCGCACGAGCCGCTCGATGTCCCCGGCCCGCAGCAGCTGGTCGCCCGGCGTGAACGGGCCGGCGTCCTCCGGCATGCAGTACGTGCAGCGCAGGGAGCACTTGTCCGTCAGGGACACCCGCAGGTCCCGGTGCACCCGGCCGAAGCCGTCGGCCATCACGGGCCCGGTGGCGACGGCGGCCAGCTCGGCCCGGGTGGGCAGGTGCCGGAGGGCCTCGGGACCGGCGGACGGGTCCGCCGCCGCGCCCGGGCGGGCGCCCGGCGCCGAGACCGTCCGCGTCGAGAGGGTCACCGGCACCCGGCTCACGGCAGGCCCACCCAGTGCGGCGCGCCGGAGGCGGTGTGCTGGCGCTTCCAGATCGGCACCTCGGCCTTGATGTCCTCCACCACGGCCCGGCAGGCCTCGAAGGCCTCGGCGCGGTGGGCCGACGCCACGGACACCACGAGCGCCAGGTCGCCCACCGCGAGCGGCCCGGTCCGGTGCACCGCGGCCACGCGCACCTCCCCGTCCGGGTGGCCCGGGCCGCGGGCGTGCCGGGCGACGATCCCGTCCAGGATCGCCCCGGCGTCCGGGTGCGAGGTGTACTCCAGGGCGGTGACGGTGCCGTCCGCCTCCGGGTCGTGGTCCCGGACGACGCCGGTGAACGTCAGCGCGGCCCCGCACCGGGCGGTGACCACGGACGCCTCGATCGCCGACGCGTCCAGCGGCGCCGCGGACACGCCCGCGAGCGCCGGCCCGGGGTCGGCGGCCGTGCCCCGGGCGGCGCCGGGGACCCGCTCGGCGGGGTCCGCGGTGACGTGCCCGCTGGCGTGCCCGGTCGCGTGCTCAGTGGCGGACATGGTCTCCCCCGTCCAGCTGGTCCACGAGGTGGGGCAGCAGGGGGGCCAGCAGCGGCACGGCCTGCTCGGCCGCCCGGCGCGAGCCCGGCAGGGTCACCACGACGGCCGGGCGGTGCGCCTCCGGGTCCCCCGGGTCCACCACCCCGGCGCGGCCCCGGGAGAGCACCGCCGTGGGGGTCTGCTCCTGCCCCGCGCGGCGCAGCATCTCCGGGATCCCCGGCAGGTCCCGGGTGATCAGCTGGTCCACCGCCTCGGGGGTGCGGTCCCGCGGGCCCACGCCGGTGCCCCCGAGGGTCAGCACCACGCGGGCGCCCAGCGCACAGGCCTCCGCGACGGCCGCGCTGACGGGACGGACGCCGTCGGGCACCACGGCGTGGCGCACGGGCCATCCGGGCAGCCCCTCGGCCACCAGCGCGCGCACCGCCGGGCCGGCGGTGTCCTCGGCGGTCCCGGCGGAGACCCGGTCGGAGACCGTGAGGATGTGAATGGTGTGCATGTTCCCTCCCGTTCCGCCAGTCTACGGACCCGGTCAACACCGCGGGCGGTAGCGTAGACGCCGTGGAACACACCTTCTCTCTGCGCGCCGAATGGACGGGGAACCGGGGCACCGGGACCTCCGGGTACAAGGACTACGCCCGCGACCTCGTGGTCCAGGCCGAGGGTCCCGGGGAGCTCACCGGCTCCGCCGCCCGCGCCTTCCACGGCGACGAGTCCCGCTGGAACCCCGAGCAACTGCTGCTGGCCGCCCTGGCCGAGTGCCACCTGCTGTCCTACCTGCAGGCCGCCACGGCCGCCGGCGTGGTGGTCACGGGCGCCTCCTGCCGGGCCGAGTGCGTGCTCACCCACGGTCGCGACGGCGGCGCCGTCACCTCCGCGACGCTGTTCCCGGAGGTGTGGCTCGCCGACGAGTCGCAGCGCGAGGCGGCCGAGGCCCTGCACCAGCCGGCCCACGAGGCGTGCTTCATCGCCCGCTCGGTCGCCTTCCCCGTGACCGTCGTCCCGCAGGAGGCCCGGCAGATGCGGCACCTGCCCGACTTCGGCAGCCGGCTCGGCGCGCCGGTCGCGGTGCTGAGGCCCAGCCGGGGCAAGGCGCCCAGCCGGGTCACCGGGCTGGAGGACCGGCCGGGGATGATGCCGGCGCCGTCCGCCGCTCCCGGCAGCCCCGCGAGTGCGGCGCCGACCGCCGCGGGAGCGACGGCACCGGCCACCGGGGCGGGGTCCTCCCCGGGCGGCGGCACCGCCCCGGGTGCCGGCACCCCGGGGGGCGCGGCGCCGTCGTCGGCACCCGCCGCGCCGGACACCGCGAGTTTCTACGAGCAGGTCGGCGGGCACGAGACGTTCGCCCGGCTGTGCCGCGTGTTCTACGAGGGCGTGGCGGCGGACCCGGGTTTCCGGGCCATGTACCCGGAGGAGGACCTCGGCCCCGCGGAGGAGCGGCTGCGGATGTTCCTGGAGCAGTACTGGGGCGGCCCGCGCACCTACGGCGAGCAGCGGGGGCACCCCCGCCTGCGGATGCGCCACGCCCCGTTCACCATCGACTTCGCGGCGCGGGACACCTGGCTGCGGCACATGCGCGCGGCCGTGGACTCGCTCGGGCTCGCGCCGCTGCACGAGCAGACGCTCTGGGACTACCTCGAGCGCGCGGCCCACTCGATGGTGAACTCCGCCTGAGCCGGCCCGGCCCGTCCTCCCGGGCCGGCGGTGCGGGGGCCGAGGGCGCGGGACCGCGCCGACGGCGCGGGGTCAGAGGGCCATCGGCCGGCGGCACAGCACGAACCCCGAGGGGCCGGACAGGCGTACCCACGGGCCGGCGGCGTGCACCGCCGTCGAGCCGCCCGGGCGCAGGAAGCCCAGGCCGTGGGCGGCGAGGGCCGCCCCGGCCGGCAGCACGCCGTCGTCCGGGCCCGCCCCGCCGAGCAGGCGCCCCCACACCGCGGCGCGCGCCTGGGCGACCATCGAGGCCCCCGGGTCCTGCGGCAGCGCCTCCCCCAGCTCGCGGATGCCCTCCTGGGCCACCTGCTGCAGCTCGTCGTCGGCCACGGTGGCCACGGGCCGCCATCCGGCGCGCGGCGGGGTCACGGCCGTCCAGGCCGCCTGCTCGGTGACCGGCGGCAGGGCGAGGGCCGGCGTCCCGGTGGACGCCATGCGGGCCAGCCGCTCCAGGACCGAGGACAGCGCGTAGACGGCGTCCCAGCCGTCCAGCCCCGCGCGGCCGAGCCGGAACGTGCGCAGCCCCAGGGCGACCGGCACCCCGTCCCCCAGGCCCCGGGGCTGCAGCACGGACACCCATGCCGCCAGCACCGTGCCGGCCACCTGCAGGCGCATCCCCGTGTCCGCCATCGTGCGGGCACGGGTGGCGTAGCGCTCGAGGTCCGCGACCGCCTCGAGGTCCTCGAGCACGAGTTCCGGGCGGGTGGCGGAGGACGGGGCGGTGGTGTCGCGGGGCGTGGGGGGCATGCCCACCATTGTCCCACCGGGGGCGGCCCGCCCGCGGCGGCCCCCGGTCGGCGGGCTAGAATGAGCCGCAGGTTACCAACAGGTAGCGTGAGCGGTGGTCACGGACGGAGGGACGGTCCATGGGGTCTGACAGGGTGCGACGGCTGCGCGAGAACTTCCCCGAGGACCCCACCGACGTCCTGCGCCGCGTCCTGTCGCTCACCCCGGAGGGCTCCGACGAGCGCACCGGGGAGGCCCTCTTCACCGGCCTCACGCCCCCGCAGGCCCGCGGCCGCGTGTTCGGCGGCCAGGTCATGGCCCAGTCGCTCATGGCGGCGATCCACACGGTGGACGCGGGCCGGGCCATCCACTCGATGCACGGCTACTTCATCCGCCCCGGCGACGCCCTGCAGCCGATCCGGTTCGCGGTGGAGGACCTGCGCGACGGGCGGTCATTCTCCGTGCGCCGGGTCCATGCCGACCAGGACGGCAAGACGATCCTGTCCCTCATGTGCTCCTTCCAGGAGCCCTCCCCCGGGCTCGACCACCAGTCGCCCATGCCGAACGGGGTGCCCGAGCCGGAGTCCCTGCCGGCCACGTCCCAGCGGCTGGGCCACGTCCAGCACCCGGTGGCCCAGGAATGGGCCTGGGCCCGCCCCTTCGACATCCGCCACGTCGACTCCCCGCTCGAGGCCACCCCCGGCAAGGAGCGCGTGGCCACCAACATGGTCTGGATGAAGACGTTCTCCGGGCTGGAGGGGGACGCCAACGTGCACCGGGCCGCGCTCGCGTACGCCTCCGACTACACGCTCCTGGAGCCGGTGCTGCGCCGCCACGGCCTCGCCTGGGTCCGCCCCGGCATGAGCGTGGCCTCGCTGGACCACGCCATGTGGTGGCACCGGCCGGCCCGCGTGGACGAGTGGCTGCTGTACGTCCAGACGAGCCACTCCGCGCAGGGCGCCCGCGGACTCAGCCACGGGCGGATCTACTCCCGCGAGGGCGAGCTCGTGGCCTCGGTGGCGCAGGAGGGCATGATCCGCGTGCCGAACGACGCGCGGAACCGGGTCCGCGGGGCCGTACAGGACCTGTTCGTCAAGACCGCCTGGCGGCCGCCCCGGCAGTCCCGCTGAGCCTCCCGGGCGGCCACCCGCCTGCCCCGGGGCCGTGGCCCGCCGCACCGGGGGTGGTCTACGTTGGGATCATGGACAACGACGTGGACACGGGCAAGGACACGGGCGAGGCCACCGATGGGCACGCGGGCGGGCCCAGCACCCCGGGACGGGGCACCGCCCAGGACGGCGGCGGGCAGATCCTCACGGTCGTGGGGCCGTGGGAGGAGCAGGTCGTGTTCACCGCCGTCCACGCCGGCCACGACCTGCGCCCCGAGGTCCGCGAGCTCATGGTGCTGGACGAGGCCACGCGGCTGCGCGAGGAGGACCCGCACTCCGACCGGATCGGCGCCCGGCTGGCCTCCGGGATGGTCATGCACCGCTCGCGCTTCGAGACGGACCTGAACCGGCCGCGCGAGCGCAGCGTCTACTCCTCGCCCGAGGACAGCTGGGGACTGCAGGTGTGGCGGGACGGGCAGCTGCCGGACGAGGTGGCCGCCGGCAGCCGCCAGGTCCACGACGCCTGGTACGAGGAGCTGGAGAAGCGCATCGCGCGCCTGGCGGCCCGCGGTCCCTTCGTCGTCTTCGACCTGCACACGTACAACCACCGACGGGACGGGCCCGACGCGCCGCCCGCGCCCCAGGAGGGCAACCCGGACGTCAACGTGGGCACGGGGACGCTGGACCGCGAGCCCTGGGCGCCCGTGGTGGACGCCTTCATGGAGGCGATGGCCGCCCCGGTCATCCCCGCCACCGGACAGCGCCTGGACGTGCGCGAGAACGTGCGGTTCTGGGGCCAGAACGAGGGCCGCTGGGTGCACCGCAACTTCCCGGACACCGCGTGCGTGCTCGCCCTGGAGTTCAAGAAGACCTTCATGGACGAGTGGACGGGCGAGGTGGACGAGGCCCACCTGGCCCAGCTCGCGGACGCCCTGGCCGGCACGGTGCCCGCGGTCACCGAGGCGCTGCGGCACGTGCGGGTGCCCTCGCCGTGAGCGCCACCGGCACGGGGCTGTCCACGCGGGACCGGGCGATCGACCACGAGCTCGCCCTGCTCTCCCGCACCTTCCGCTTCCTGCTGGACGTCACCCCCGTCAACGTCGAGGACGCGCGCCGGGAGTTCCTGTCCTCCGGCCGCCTGCCGGAGTTCCTCTACCGGGACCTGGAGGACGACCCCGAGGTGCTCAAGCAGGTCCTGGCGGACGTGCCCATCCACGAGGTGGACGACACCGTGCTGGGCACCCTGCTGCGCAACAAGCACCGCGAGATGTCCCTGCAGATCGACATGCTCTCCGTGCGGGACACCGAGGACTTCATGCCCCTGAGCATCGACCTCTACGGGGCGATCACCCCGGACCTGCGCCGCTCGGCGGAGTCCATCCTGGAGACCGTGACGGTCACGGAGTCCACCTCGGCCGGGACCCTCGACGCGAAGCGGTTCCTCGACCGGGCGCACGAGGAGATCGAGTACTACCGCGAGCAGGACCCCGACATCGACCTGCACGCCGAGGTGCGCCCGGACGTCTCCGGGGTGATGGTCGCCGGGGACACCCTGCTGATCGGGCAGGAGTCCAAGGTGCAGAAGGTCCGGGCCCACGCGCTGCTCCAGCACGAGGTGGGCACGCACCTGGTCACGCACGTCAACGGCGCCGCCCAGCCGGTCAAGGTGCTCGGCAGCGGCCTGGCCGGATATGACGAGACGCAGGAGGGACTGGCGGTGCTGGCCGAGGTGGCGTGCGGCGGCCTCACCCGGTTCCGGCTGCGCCAGCTGGCCGCGCGCGTCCTGACCGTCCAGCGCATGGTCACCGGCGCCAGCTTCCAGGAGGCGCACGAGGCGCTCGTGGAGGACGGCGTCCCGGCCTCCTCCGCGTTCACCACCACCATGCGTGCCTTCCGCGCCGGCGGGCTGACGAAGGACGCCATCTACCTGCGCGGCATGCTGGACCTGCTCGCCCACCTGCGCCACGGCGGCACCCTGGACCTGCTGCTGCTGGGCAAGTTCTCCCTCGAGGACCTCCCCATGGTCCGCGACCTCCAGGAGCGCGGAGTGCTCGAGCCGCCCGTGCTGCGGCCGCGATGGCTCGAGGACGAGGACGCGCCCGGACGGCTCGCGCGCGCGGCCGCCGTCGACGACCCCTGGGAGGACATCCTCCGGTGAGCCGGCCCCGCGCCCCGGCGCCCCCTGCCGCCCCGCCGCCCCGGCCCCGCGCCGCCGGGGCCCCGCACGCCGCCCCACCGACCGAACGGAGCACCGCATGAAGATCGGATTCGTCGTCAACGACGTCGCCACCGAGAAGGCCCACTACACCACCAATCGCCTGGCGCTGGCCGCCAGCCAGCGCGGCCACGAGGTCTGGCTGACCGGGGCGGGCGACTTCGCCTACGAGCCGGACGGCACCCTGTCCGTCCTCGCCCGCGGTCCCGGCGACAAGGGATACCGCTCCCTCGAGCGGTTCCTGGACGACGTGCAGAAGCCGGAGACGGAGCGCCACGTCTCCGTCAACGACTTCGACGTGGTGATGCTGCGCAACGACCCGGCCGACGACGCCACCGAGCGCCCCTGGGCTCCCACGGCCGCCGTCGCCTTCGGCCAGCTGATCGCCAGCACCGGCGTGCTCGTGGTCAACGACCCGCACACGCTGGCCAACGCCCTCTCCAAGGCCTACTTCCAGCACTTCCCCGAGGCGGTCCGGCCACGGACCCTCATCACGCGGGACCAGGACATGATCTCGGGGTTCATCGACGAGATGGGCGGCCGGGCGGTGCTCAAGCCGCTGCAGGGCTCGGGCGGGTCCGGGGTGTTCCTCGTGGACCGCAAGGAGTCGCCCAACCTGTCCCAGATCGTGGAGGCGATCGCCCGCGACGGCTACGTGGTGGCCCAGGAGTACCTGCCCCAGGCCAAGGACGGGGACGTCCGCCTGTTCCTCATGAACGGCCGCCCGCTCGTGGTCGACGGCCAGGTGGCGGCCTTCCGCCGCCGCGCCAAGGCCGGGGAGGCCCGGTCCAACATGTCCGCCGGTGGCACCGCCGAACGCGTCCAGGTCACGGACGAGATGCTGGGCCTGGTCGAGGCCGTGCACCCGAAGCTCGCCGCCGACGGGATGTTCCTCGTGGGCCTGGACATCGTGGGCGACAAGCTGATGGAGATCAACGTCTTCTCCCCCGGCGGCCTGGGGTCGTGCCAGCAGCTGTACGGGGTCGACTTCGCCCCGGCGGTCATCGCCGACCTCGAGCGGAAGCTGGAGGTCCGCGGCCACTACGGCGGCGCCCTGGAGAACGCCCGCCTGGCCACGACCTGACGCCGGCCGGCCTCGCCGTCCCGGAGGGGTCCGGGACGGCGGGACCGCGGTCAGCCGCGGGTGAGCTTGCGGTGGGTCACCCGGTGCGGACGCGCCGCCTCCGGGCCCAGCCGGTCCACCTTGTTGGCCTCGTAGGACTCGAAGTTGCCCTCGAACCAGTACCAGTTCGCCGGGTCCTCCTCGGTGCCCTCGTAGGCGAGCATGTGGGTGGCCACGCGGTCGAGGAACCACCGGTCGTGGGAGATGACCACGGCGCAGCCGGGGAACTCCAGCAGCGCGTTCTCCAGGGAGGTGAGCGTCTCCACGTCCAGGTCGTTCGTCGGCTCGTCGAGCAGCAGCAGGTTGCCGCCCTCCTTGAGCGTCAGGGCCAGGTTCAGGCGGTTGCGCTCACCGCCCGAGAGGATCCCGGCCTTCTTCTGCTGGTCCGGGCCCTTGAAGCCGAAGGCCGAGACGTAGGCGCGCGAGGGCATCTCCACGTTGCCGACCTTGATGTAGTCCAGCCCGTCGGAGACGACCTCCCACAGGGACTTCTCCGGGTCGATGCCGCCGCGGGACTGGTCCACGTAGGAGATCTTGACGGACTCGCCGACCTTCAGCTCGCCGCCGTCGAGGGGCTCGAGGCCCACGATGGTCTTGAACAGGGTGGTCTTGCCGACGCCGTTGGGGCCGATGATGCCGACGATGCCGTTCGGCGGCAGGGAGAAGGACAGCCCGTCGATCAGCACCCGGTCGTCGAAGCCCTTGCGGATGTTCCTCGCCTCGATGACCTGGCTGCCCAGGCGCGGCCCCGGCGGGATCTGGATGTCCTCGAAGTCGAGCTTGCGGGTCTTCTCGGCCTCGGCCGCCATCTCCTCGTAGCGGGCCAGGCGGGCCTTCGACTTGGCCTGGCGGCCCTTCGCGTTGGAGCGGACCCAGTCCAGCTCCTCGCTCAGGCGCTTGGCCAGCTTGGCGTCCTTCTTGCCCTGGACCTCGAGGCGGGCGCGCTTCTTCTCCAGGTAGGTGGAGTAGTTGCCCTCGTACGGGTAGAGCCGGCCGCGGTCGACCTCGCAGATCCACTCGGCGACGTGGTCCAGGAAGTACCGGTCGTGGGTCACGGCCACGACCGCGCCGTGGTACTGGGCCAGGTGCTGCTCGAGCCACAGCACCGACTCGGCGTCGAGGTGGTTGGTGGGCTCGTCCAGCAGCAGCAGGTCGGGCTTCTGCAGGAGCAGCTTGCACAGGGCCACGCGGCGGCGCTCACCGCCGGAGAGGTTCGTGACGTCCGCGTCGCCGGGCGGGCAGCGCAGGGCGTCCATCGCCTGCTCGAGCTGGGAGTCGATGTCCCACGCGTCGGCGGCGTCGATCTGCTCCTGGAGCTTGCCCATCTCCTCCATCAGGGCGTCGAAGTCCGCGTCCGGGTTCGCCATCTCCTCGGAGATCTCGTTGTAGCGCTGGATCTTCCCGTAGATCTCGCCCACGCCCTCCTGGACGTTGCCGAGGACCGTCTTCTCCTCGTTCAGCGGGGGCTCCTGCATGAGGATGCCGACGCTGTACTCCGGCGAGAGCCGGGCCTCGCCGTTGGAGGGCTGGTCCAGCCCGGCCATGATCTTGAGGATCGTGGACTTGCCCGCGCCGTTGGGGCCGACCATGCCGATCTTCGCCCCCGGGTAGAAGGACATCGTCACGTCGTCCAGGATCAGCTTGTCGCCCACCTTCTTGCGGGCCTTGACCATGGTGTAGATGAATTCCGCCATGCGCCAAGGCTAGTCGGTGGCCGCCGCATTTCCCGCATCGAGGGGAGTCGGCGGCCACCGCGACGCTCCCGGTCCTCAGGCCGCGGCCGGCTGCTCGTCGTCCTCGCCCGGGGCCGGCTCCCCCTCCTCGTCCAGCACCTCGCCGGTGTGGGGGTCCACCCGCCGGCCCTCGTGGTCCACGGCGAATCCGCCGTCCGCCTCGTCAGCCTCCCCCGCCGGGCCCGCCGCGGCCGGGGACGCACCGCCCTCGCCGCCCCGGGCCGAGGAGCGGGAGAAGTCGGCCGTGCCGAGCGCGAGGTCGTGGCCGATCGACTCGGCCTCGATCTCCACGGCGGTGCCCGAGCGCTCCCCCGACTCCCACGGGCGGACCCGGAGCCGGCCGGTGACGACCACGGGCTGGCCCTTCTCCAGGGAGGCGCCCGCATTGAGGGCCAGGGCGCGGAACATGTTGACGGTGAACCAGTTGGTCCGCCCGTCCACCCAGGAGTTCGACTCCCGGTCGAAGCGGCGGTCGGTGGCGGCGAGCCGGAAGTTGCCGACGGACAGCCCGCCCTGGACCACGCGGGTCTGCGGGTCGGTGGCCACGAAGCCACGGACGGTGATGTGTTCGCTCATGAGGGGGCCTTTCGGTGGGCCGGCCGCGGCCGGCGGGGGACGGCGTCGGACCCTGCCGGCCCGGTGCCCACCGGGCGGGGTGCCCGGTTCCTCCAGCACACCCCCAGCGTGCGCGGCGGGCCAGTGCCCCGGGCTCGGGGAGGGTTCACCCCGCCGGTCACCGTGCGCTGTGCAGTTCCGGGCGGCCGGTAGACTGGCCGGGCCCAGCCCCAGTAGCTCAGTGGATAGAGCAGGAGCCTTCTAATCTCTTGGTCGGGGGTTCGACTCCCTCCTGGGGCGCCGAGACGAGCGCCGTGGACCCGCGCGAAAGGTGGACTGTGCAGGAGACGACGATGAGCGTCCGCCGCCCGCCGCGCTGGGTCATCGGCCACCAGCCGGAGCGCCGCGACGGCGCCGTCACCGTCGGGCCGGCCACCACCGGGCGCCAGTGGCTCCAGCTGGGGGCCGTGATGGCCGCGGCGGCCGTGCTGTACCTGGTGCACTCGTTCCTGCGCTTCCGCAACTACGAGGCCAAGGGCTACGACCTCGGGATCTTCGACCAGGCGGTGCGCCAGTACGCGCTGCTGCGCGAGCCGATCGTGCCGATCAAGGGCGTGGACTTCAACATCCTGGGCGACCACTTCCACCCGGTCCTGGCGCTGCTGGCCCCGCTGTACTGGATCTGGGACGACCCGCGGATGCTCAACTTCGCCATGACGGCGCTGCTGGTCTCCACCGCCGTGCCCGTCTACCTCTTCGCCCGCCGGCGCTTCAGGCACGCGACCGCCCTGGTCGGCGCGGCCGCCCTGCTGCTGTGGTGGCCGTTCCAGGCGATGGTGAACTGGGACTTCCACGAGATCGCCTTCGGCGTGCCGGTCCTCGCCTGGGTGGCCTGGGCCGTGGACGGGCGCCGCTACTGGCTGGCCACGGGCCTCGCCGCGATCCTGCTGGCGGTGCGCGAGGACATGGGGATCACCCTGCTGGCCGTGGCGCTCCTCCTCGCCCTCAAGCGCGCCTGGGCGCCCGCCGTCGTGACCGCCGTGCTGGGGGTGGCCGGCTACCTCTTCGCGACCTCCGTGGTCATCCCGCACTTCTCGCCCGAGGGCGAGTTCGGCTACTGGCAGTTCACCGCCCTGGGCCCGGACATGGGCTCCTCGATTGCGTTCATCCTGACCCGGCCGCTGGAGGCGGCGGCCGTGCTGTTCGACCACCCGCTCAAGGTGGCCCTGTGGCTGCTGCACCTCGTGCCCCTGTGGCTGCTGCCGCTCCTCTCCCCCTACGCGCTCCTCGCCGCGCCCGTCCTGCTCTCGCGCCTGTTCAACGACCGGCTGAACGTGTGGAGCCCGGTCTACCAGTACGACGCCATCCTGGCGCCCGTCCTCCTGCTGGCCGCGCTGGAGGCACTCGCCCGGATCGAGGCGTGGCGGGTGCGGCGGCGCGCGGACGCCGGCGGCGCGAAGGTGCCGGCGGACCCGGCGGGCGGCGCCGAGGGCGCCGGTGCGGATCCCGACGCCGGCCCGGCGGCCCCCGCGGGCCCGTCCCCGCGGGCGCGGCGCCCCCGCGCCCCCGGCCGGCTCCCGCTCGCCTTCGTCTCGGTGCTGCTGGGCTGCGGCGTGGTGGGCACGCTCGCCTTCCCGCAGGTCTTCCCCTTCCAGCGCACCGTGACGGGCCAGGACTGGCGGATGACCGAGTGGGCCCACGCCCTGGACCGCGCCGTGGGGACGATCCCGGACGACGTGTGCGTCGAGGCCGCCGACAACGCGGTGCCGCACCTGGTGGACCGCACCTACGTGGGGCTGCACGGGGACATGGGCGATGATCTGGCCACGTGGATGATCATCGACACCACGGTCGAGGAGCTCGGCGGCTGGGACCCGCTGACGCCCGCGCAGGCGCTGGAGCGCGCCGAGCGCCTCGGCTACGAGGTGGTCCGCGAGGACGACCACGGCATCTGGGTGCTGCACCGGGACCGCCCGGTGGATCCGGTGTGCGCCGACTACGTGCCGTAGCGCGGGGTCCGGCCCGGCGGCGTCGTCCACGTCTGGCGGCGGACTCCCGGCGCCCATATCGTGGGGCCCATCCGTGGAGGTGCCCCGAGGAGGACCGATGGCCAGGACCTTGCCCATCGTCTACGTCCGTGGGTTCGGCGGGGGGCAGGCCGGGATCGACTCCCTCGTGGAGGACCCCTTCTACGGGTTCAACGTCGGCTCCACCCACGTGCGCGTCGGCGGGGGCGGCGAGCCGGCCTTCTACCAGTTCGAGAGCCCGCTGCTGCGCCTGATGCTGGACCACGGCTACACGCTCCACGTCAAGGGCGGACAGCTGTCCTGGCTGCGGGCCCAGCCGGACGGCACGGTGCCCGAGGCCTCGGTCTGGATCCACCGCTTCTACGACGAGGCCGCCTCGACGTTCGGCAGGGACCCCCAGCGGTACCGCCTGGAGGGGGCCGCCGAGGACCTGCTGGACCTCGTCGAGCTGGTGCGGCGCAAGACCGGCGCGCCCCGGGTGCACCTGGTGGCGCACTCGATGGGCGGGCTGGTCTGCCGCAGCCTGCTCCAGAAGGTCGTCCCCGAGCGCGGTGGCCGGGCCACCGACCTCGTCGACCGGCTCTTCACGTACGCGACGCCGCACGGCGGCATCGAGTTCGCCGTCGGGTTCGGCCTGCTGGAGCGGGCCCGGGACCTCCTGGGCGTCCAGGGCGCGGACATCTTCGGCCCGGCCCGGATGTGGGAGTACCTCCACCCCTCCGGTGCCGGCGAGGCACCCCCGGACTGGGACCCCCGGGACATCCCCGAGGCCGCGTTCCCGAGGGACCGGGTCTTCACCCTCGTGGGCACCAACCCGGAGGACTACGACGTGGCCCTGGGACTGTCCTCGAAGGCGGTGGGGGTCAAGAGCGACGGGCTGGTGCAGATCGAGAACGCCTACGTGCCGGGGGCCCGGTTCGCCTACGTCCACCGCTCGCACTCCGGCCGGTACGGCATCGTGAACTCCGAGGAGGGCTACCAGAACCTGCGCCGGTTCCTGCTGGGAGACCTGGAGGTCACCGCCGACCTCGTCGGCCTGCGCCTGCCGGCCGCCGGGGCCGGTGGGCCGGAGGACCTCGTCTGGCAGGCCGACGTCGAGCTCGCGGTGCGGGGCCTGCCGGTCCTCATGCACCAGCAGGTCGCCGCCCACCACTGCCCGGTCATCCTCGACCTGCCCGCGGACGAGGCGGACCGCCCGCAGCCGTTGGTGACGACCTTCCTCATCGCCGATCCCGCGGTCCGGCCCGAGGACGCGGGGACCGTCCGGTACACCCTCCACGTCAGGCTCTTCTCGGTCCGCCAGCACCGGGGCATCTTCGACTTCGGCGACCACCTCGAGCAGACGGCCGACTTCGACGACTGGCTGGTCGTGGACATCGGCGTGCTGGACGAGGGCCTCGCGGCGTGGGCGGCGTGGGTCTCCGAGCTGCCGGTGACGCTGCGCGAC
Source organism: Citricoccus sp. SGAir0253 (assembly GCF_005877055.1). NCBI lineage: Bacteria > Bacillati > Actinomycetota > Actinomycetes > Micrococcales > Micrococcaceae > Citricoccus > Citricoccus sp. SGAir0253. Next base: position 2,045,408 of record NZ_CP039424.1, read on the forward strand.
TACGTCCCGGACGGGCCGCCGCTCGCCGACGAGGACGCTGCCCCGGGACGCTGGGTCAAGCGACTGCCCCTGCCGCCGGCGGCCCGGCGCATCTTCGGCGAGGCGGCCGCCCTGCAGCTCACCGTGCGCGCGCGGGCGGGGCAGGACGCCGCCGCGCCGGACGCTCCCGCCTGAGCCGCCCGCCCGGGGACCTGCCACGGGGTCCCGGTGCGCCCGCGCGATGGTGGCCGGGGCGCCCGCCGGGATCAGGAGGACAGGGCCCTGATGACCTCCCGGGCGACGTCCTCGCTGGACTGGGGGTTCTGTCCGGTGATGAGGTTGCCGTCACGGACCACGTGCGAGGACCAGTCGGGTCCCAGGTCCAGCACCGCCCCGCGCTCGCGCAGCACGGTCTCGACGAACCACGGGGTGGCCTCGCCGGTGCCCCCGGAGAGCTCCTCGCCGTTCGTGAACACGGTCATGCGCCGTCCGGCGAAGGCGAAGCCGCCGTCGCCGTCCGCCGCGCTGAGCAGCCCCGCCGGCCCGTGGCAGAACGGGGCGATGATGCGTCCGTCACGGTCCGAGTCGGCCAGGATCCGCCCCAGGTCGGCGTCCCGGTACAGGTCGGCCATGGGACCGTGCCCGCCCGGCAGGACGACGGCGTCATAGCCGGAGACGTCCACGTCGGCCAGCACCAGGGGGTGGGCGAGCTCCTCGTCGATCGAGTCGATGTAGGCCCGGAAGTCGTCCGCCCGGTCCTGTCCCCCCGCCATCTCGGCGGCCAGGCTCACCGGGTCGACCGTGGGCCGCGCCCCGCCCGGGGACGCGAGGTCCACCGTGTGCCCGGCCTCGCGCAGGGTCCGGTGGGCGACCACCAGTTCCTCGGCCCACACCCCCGTGGGGTGCCGGCTGCCGTCCTTCATCTCGAGCGAGTCGGCCGCCGAGACGACCATCAGGATCCGTGCCATCGTGCGTGTCCCTTCGTCGGGGTCTTCCGTCGGTCCGTCCTGTCTACCACCCCGGTCGCACCGGGACACCCCGCCCGGGGGGGACGGGGTGTCCGTGGCGCCGGGCTCAGCGGTGCAGGTCGAACCGGTCGAGGTCCATGACCTTCGCCCACGCCGCCACGAAGTCGCGCACGAACGCCTCCCGGGCGTCGTCGGCGGCGTAGACCTCGGAGATCGCGCGCAACTGGGAGTGGGAGCCGAAGACCAGGTCGACGGCGGTGGCCGTCCACCGGACGGAGTCCGTGGCCAGGTCGCGGATCTCGAACACGTCCCGATCCGCCGCCGACTCCCGCCACTCCGTGCCGGGCTGCAGGAGGTTGACGAAGAAGTCCGTGGTCAGGGTCCCGGGCCGGTCCGTCAGGACGCCATGGGGCGCCTGCCCGTGGGTGGCGCCCAGGGCGCGGAGGCCCCCGACCAGCACCGTCATCTCGGGGGCCGAGAGGTTGAGCATGTAGGCGCGGTCCACCAGCTGGGTCTCGGGCGAGAGCCGCGAGCCGGGCCTGCGGAAGTTCCGGAACCCGTCGGCCTCCGGTTCCAGGACGGCGAAGGACTCCACGTCGGTCTGCTCCTGCGTGGCGTCGGTGCGCCCCGGGTGGAACGGGACGCGGACCTCGTGCCCCGCCGCCCGGGCGGCCTGCTCGACGGCGGCGCAGCCCCCGAGGACCACGAGGTCGGCGAGCGAGACCCGCGTGCCGTCGGACCGGGAGTCGTTGAACTCGCCCCGGACCCGTTCGAGGACGTCGAGGACCTCGCCCAGCCGCTCCGGCTCGTTGGCCTCCCAGCCGCGCTGCGGCTCGAGGCGCAGGCGGGCGCCGTTGGCCCCGCCCCGGTTGTCCGTGCTGCGGAAGCTGGCGGCGGCGGCCCAGGCCGTGGAGACCAACTGCGGGACCGTCAGTCCGGCGTCCAGCACCGCCTGCTTCAGGGCGGCGATCTCCTCCTCCCCGACCAGCTCGTGGTCCACCTCCGGCACCGGGTCCTGCCACGGCTGCGGCTCCGGGACCCACGGGCCGAGGTACCGCGAGACCGGGCCCATGTCCCGGTGCAGCAGCTTGTACCAGGCCTTGGCGAACGCCTCGGCGAACTCCTCCGGGTGCTCGTGGAAGCGCCGCGAGACCTTCTCGTACGCGGGGTCCACCCGCAGCGCCAGGTCGGTGGTCAGCATGGTCGGCCGGTGCCGCCGCTCCGGGTCGAAGGCGTCCGGCACGGTCTCGTCGGCGTCCGCGGCCACCCACTGGTGGGCCCCGGCCGGGCTCGTGGTCAGTTCCCACTCGTGGCCGAAGAGGTTGCCGAAGAAGCCGTTGCCCCACCGCGTGGGCGTGCTGGTCCACGTGACCTCGAGGCCGCTCGTGATGGCGTCCGGTCCCTTGCCGGAGCCGTAGGTGCTCCTCCAGCCCAGGCCCTGGGAGGTCACCGGGCACGCCGCCGGCTCGGGCCCGACGTGGTCGGCCGGCCCGGCACCGTGGGTCTTGCCGAAGCTGTGCCCGCCGGCGATGAGGGCCACGGTCTCCTCGTCGTTCATCGCCATGCGCCGGAACGTCTCGCGGATGTCGCGCGCGGCGGCCGCGGGGTCCGGGTTGCCGTTGGGCCCCTCCGGGTTCACGTAGATCAGGCCCATCTGCACGGCGGCCAGCGGGCCGGACAGCTCGCGGTCCCCGGAGTAGCGCTCGTCGCCCAGCCACGTGTCCTCCGGTCCCCAGAACATCTCCTCGGGTTCCCAGACGTCCTCCCGGCCGAACGCGAAGCCGAAGGTCCGGAAGCCCATCGACTCGAGGGCCACGGTCCCGGCCAGGACGAGCAGGTCGGCCCAGGAGACCTTGCGGCCGTACTTCTGCTTGATCGGCCACAGCAGGCGCCGGGCCTTGTCCAGGTTGGCGTTGTCCGGCCAGCTGTTGAGCGGCTCGAACCGCTGGGCGCCGTCGCCGGCACCGCCGCGGCCGTCCGCGATCCGGTAGGTGCCGGCCGAGTGCCAGCTCATCCGGATGAACAGCCCGCCGTAGTGCCCGAAGTCGGCGGGCCACCAGTCCTGGGAGCTGGTCATGAGCTCGGTGAGGTCCCGCTTGAGCTCCTCGACGTCCAGCGTCCGGAATTCGGTGGCGTAGTCGAAGTCCTCGCCCAGCGGGTCGGTCGTCCGGGAGTGCTTGCGCAGCACCCCGAGGTCGACCTGCTGGGGCCACCAGTCCTGGATGGTCCGCGGGCGGTGCCTCGCCGGGGTCGGCGCGTCGATCGCCGGGTTCTCGCTCTCGCTGCCGTGCACGGGTGCGTCGGTGGACATGGGTCTTCCTTTCGGGCGGGAGGAGCCGGTCCCGGGGTGACGCCGGTGGTCGCCAGGGGGTGTCGCCGGCTCGCGGGGGAGCGCCGGGCGGTCGACCGAGGGGCCGCGGTCCTCGAGCACGCTCCGCGGCGGGGCCGCGTCGGCCGACGGGGCGTCGTCCGCGGGGAGGGACACCGGGGTCACGAGCGACCCGTGGCGGGGGCGGACGGCGTCGACGAGGAGGCGGTGCCGGCGCGCCGGGGGACGCGCGGTGGTCCCGGGCGCCGGTGGACCCGGCTGCCGGCGAAGGCCCCCGCGGCGCGACCGGCACGCCCGGAGGCGCCGCACCCCACAGTCTCGTGACCGTGCGGCGGGGCCGTCAAGGCATCCCGGCGGCGTCCCCGCCGGGCGTCAGGAGGCCGGCACGCGGCCGCGGCCCGCCGGCGGCAGGACGAAGCGGTCCGGCTCCCCCGCGAGGATCCCCGCCGAGGGATCGTAGGCGCGCCGCTGCTCCGGCGGCAGTCCGGCGGGGGCGGTCCGCCGGACGAGGTCCCGCTCCGGGTCACGGATGTCCCGGATGACCGAGGCGCAGATCCACGCCACCGCGGCCATGTGCAGCACGATGCCCGAGCCGTACCACAGGGGGATCCAGATCCCCCCGCCGCCGAAGGCGCCGTCCGAGGTGATCCGCGCCGACTCCATCCACACCCCGGCCCAGTGGTAGGCCTCCACCGCCTGCCAGGCCCAGAACTGCCGCCGGTCCGGGCGCGCGAGCACCACGAGCGGGACGAGCCACATGACGAACTGCGGGGAGTACACCTTGCCGAGCAGCAGGAAGGCCGCCACGATCAGCAGGCACAACTGGGCCATCCGGGGCCGCGTGCGGGCAGACAGGCCCAGCCACGCCACCCCGAGGCAGCACAGGGCGAACAGCCCGTTGGAGATGAGCGAGAACGCCTCCCCCGACCAGCCGGTCCACGCCAGCGCCAGCCACATCGAGGAGAACGACACCTCGCGGTCGCCGGAGAACGTGTAGAAGCGGCTCCACTGGTCGAAGGCGGTGAGCATGAACGGCACGTTGACGGCCAGCCAGGCGACCACGCCCGCGGCGAGGGACCGGAAGAACACGCCCAGGCGGCCGGCGCGCCAGCACAGCACGAGGATGGCGCCGAAGAAGAACAGCGGGTACAGCTTCATCGCCGCCCCCAGGCCGAGCACCGCGCCGGCCAGCACGGGGCGCTCGCGTGACCACAGGAGCAGTCCCAGCGCCGCCAGCATGACGGCCCACAGGTCCCAGTTGAGGAACGAGGTCAGGATGATGCCGGGGGCCACGGCCACCAGCAGGGCGTCCTTGGACCGGCCCCGCGCCGTGTAGGCCGTGGCGACCACGAGGACGAGCCAGCACAGCAGGGCGCCCACCGCGTTGATGTCGAAGTAGGTGACCGTCCGCTCGAGCAGGGTGCCGCCCGCCGGGACGAACCACGCCGTCACCCCGGCCACCACGGCCAGCAGGGCCGGGTACTCCATCCACTGCTCCTCCGGCAGGGGCGTGTAGAAGGGGAAGTACCCGTCGGCGAGTCCCCGCGTGGGGAACAGCTGGCCGAAGTCCGAGTAGCACAGGTGGACGTGGACGCCGGGGGCCTCCCAGCCGTTGACGCGGCACCACTGCTTGGACAGCAGGGCCACGACGCCGGCCAGCAGCGTGGCGGCCACCAGCACCGCCAGCAGGCGCCGGTCCGGGCCGGCGGCGAGCGCCGCCGGGTTCGCGGTCCGGCGGGCCGGTCCGGCCGTGGGCCGGGCCGCGGCCCGGCTGCCTCCGCGCTCGGGGGTGGCTGGTCCGGTCTGGCTCACGGGGTCTCCTGGGGCTTCTCGGGGGCGCCGGCCTCGTGGCCGGGCCCGGGGGTCGGGGAGGGCGCCGCCGGGGAGGGCGGCGCGGGAGTGGTCGTCGCGGGAGTGGTCGTCGCGGTGTCGATCGTCGCGGGCACCGCGGCGGCGGAGCGGGCGGTCCGCCGCGCCGCGCGGGCGCGGCGGCGCTCGGCGAAGGGGAACAGCCGGGACGTCCTCGGGTCCAGCACGACGATGAACACCAGGTAGGCGGCGCCCACGGCCCCGGTGATGATCCGCACCCACAGCAGGGAGATCCACTGGGCCACGGAGAGCTGGTCCACCACGCCGATCACCACGAGGACCATCACGAGCAGGTACAGCACCCAGTCCGGGCGGCCGTGCCACCGGCGCACCACGGCGAGCAGGGGCAGGACCCACAACAGGTACCAGGGCTGGATGATGGGGGCGAGCAGGACGGCCGCCCCGAGGGCCAGTCCCGTGGCGAGCACGGGATTGACCGGCCGGCGGGTGAGGGCCAGCCAGGCGACGAGGCCCATGACCACCACCTTGCCGGCGGCGTACACCACGTCCGCCACGGGGCGCACCCCCGTGTGCGCGACCGCGTCCACCAGCCAGCCGATCCCGAGCCCGAGCAGCCCGTACGGCGCGTACGGGAACGCGGCGTCCCCCGAGGTGAGCATCGCCGGCAGCCAGCCGAACCACAGGCCGGTCAGGCCCCCGACGGCGGCCAGCACCACCGCGGTGACGGCCACGCACGCCGCCCACGCCCGCACGCGGTCCTGCCGGCCCGGCGTCGGGCGGTCCGGAGACGGGCGGTCCGTCGGGGGGACCCGCCCCCCGGCCCCCGCCCGGCCCCGCGCCACGGCGGGCGACCGGGCGGGGGCTCCGGGCGCCGTCGCCGTCCCCAGGTGGGCACCGCGCAGCATGAGCAGCCCGGCGAAGGGCAGGGCGAGGACGGTGAGGGGCTTGATGGCCACGGACAGGCCCACGAGCACGAGGCCGGCCGTGTTCCGGGCCGGCCCCGCGTCCGGGCCGAGCAGGACGAAGCCGACGAGCAGCAGCCCGATCATCAGGGCGTCGTTGTGGATCCCGGCGATCATGTAGAGCGCGTACAGGGGGTTGGTCACCGAGACCCACGTGGCCCAGGCGGGCTCGCTGCCGAAGCGGCGGGCCAGGCGGGGCACGGCCCACAGGCACAGGGCCAGCCCGAGCACGGAGACCAGCCGGAACAGCAGGAAGGCCGGCTCCGGGCTGCCGCCGGTGAGGAACCAGACGGCACGGGCGACCGCCAGGAACGCCGGCCCGTAGGGCGAGGGCGACTCGGCCCAGATCGAGTCCGCCCCCTGCATGAACCAGCCGGGCAGCTCCGAGATCCAGTCCTCGTACGGGTTCAGCCCCGCGTGCAGCAGCCGCCCCTGGCCGAGGTAGGAGTAGACGTCCCGCGAGAACACCGGGAAGGCCAGCACGAGGGGCGCCGACCACAGCCACGTGGCCCGGACCACCACGGGACCGGCCCCCTCCCACCGGCCCGCGAGCCGCTGGCCCAGCCGGAGCCACGCGCGCACGAGCAGCAGGGACCCGAGCACGAGCAGGACGGCGCAGGCGATCACCCCGGCCGGCTCCACGCGCAGCGGGTTCAGGACGGTGGTCCGGGCGAACAGGGAGGTCGGCGTGGTCGCCAGCCAGCCGACGCCCCAGGAGCCGATGACGATCATGACCGAGCCCACCAGCCCCTGCCACAGGGACGGGGCGGTGTCCGACTCGGCGCCGCCGACGAGCCAGCCCGTCGCGGGGACGCCGTCGAGCCAGCGCCGGAACCGCTCGAGCCGGGGCGCGGGCCGGTCGGCCGGGGGGGCCGGGGAGTGCTGCGCCGGGCTCACGGGGCGGTCGTCCCCGCGGTCCCCCGGCGCCGCGTCACCAGCCGGCGCAGGGCGGGACGGACGTGCCACTCCTCCTTCATCACCGAGCTCGTCCACGGGTCCAGCAGCAGGATCCACGCCATGCAGGCCCAGGACAGCGCGGTGGCCAGGCGCTTGAGCTGCTCCTCGATCCCGAGGAACTGCCAGACGAAGAGCTGGTCCGCGGCGCCGAACGCCACGAAGAACGCGACCGTGAAGACCACCCACTTCAGCTGCCAGTCCCCGCGGATCCCGATCACCGCGAAGAACGGCAGCAGCCACAGCAGGTACCACGGCTGGATGATCGGGGACAGCACCACCAGCGCGGTGAACGCCCACGTCATCCGCTGCATGAGGTGCTCGTGCCGGCCCCGGAACATCAGCCACACGACCACCAGGACGGACAGCAGGCGCCCGCCGGCCTTGAAGGCGTCCAGCACCCAGCCGTCGGCCAGGCCGAGGGAGCCGAGGACCACGCGCGCGCCCTCCCCCAGGATGCCGATCGGCGACCACGGCACCGAGCCCGTCCCGGTGGAGAGCATGACGCCCAGCCAGCCGAAGCCGAAGCCGCTGAGCCAGCCCACGGCGACCATGACCGCCCCCGCGATGCCCGCCGTCAGGGACCAGTAGGCGAACCGGCGGCCCCAGCCGGCGCCCCGGCCCGCCCAGAGCAGGCCGATGAACGGCAGGAGGACCATGGTGATCGGCTTGATCCCGAGGGACGCGGTCACGAGCAGCACCCCGGCCAGGCCGCGCCCCGTGGCCGCGAACCACACGCCGGCCAGGGCCAGGCCGACCATGAGGGCGTCGTTGTGGCCCGAGGCCACGAAGCTGATGAGGAACAGCGGGTTGGCCACCGTGATCCACTGCGCCCGGGCCCCGTTGGTGCCCAGCAGGCGTGCGAGCCGCGGGACGTAGGCCATGGTGAGCACCACCCCGGCCACCGCGGCGAGGCGGAACAGGAGGATCGCCAGGTCCGGGTCGTCCGGGCCGGTGACGGACATGACGAGCTGCTCGATCCACAGGAACACGGGCCCGTACGGCGTCTCCGTCTCCGCCCACGTGGTGTCCGTGCCGAGCTGGAACCAGTTCGAGAGCGTGGAGATGCCGTCCTCGTAGGGATCGCGGCCGGCGAGCATGAGCCGGCCCTGCCCGATGTAGGCGAAGATGTCCCGGGAGAAGATGGGCAGGCAGGCCAGCAGGGGCAGGGTCCACAGGGCCGTGGCGAGGGTGACCGTGCGCAGCGCCCCCTCGCGGAACGGCCGCAGCACCTTGCCCAGCCGCAACCAGGCCCAGAACATCAGCCAGCACCCGAGCACCAGCACCACGGTGCCGGTGGTCACGCCGGACTCGGTGGTGCGCCACGGGATGAGCCACCCCCAGCGGTTCACCGGGGAGGTGGAGGCGAGCCAGCCGACGGACAGCGAGCCGGCCGTCACGGCCAGGGAGCCGACGAGGCCGACGAGCACCGGGATCCACGCGGAGCCGGTCCTCGTCGCGGCGACCGGCTCCTGCCGGGTGCTGGGCACGCTCATCGGGGGCGGCATCCTTCCGTGCGGGGCGGGCCGTCAGAGGGCCTTCCACAAACTACCACCGGCCGTCCGGCTACTGTGGAAGGCGTGGCAGCGACAGCAGAGAACCTCGTGTGGATCGATTGTGAGATGACGGGACTGGACCCGGTGGCCGACGCCCTCGTGGAGATCGCGGTGCTGGTGACGGACCCCGAGCTCAACGTGCTCGGCCAGGGCGTGGACGTGGTCATCCGTCCCCCGCAGGAGGCGCTGGACCGGATGGTCCCGTTCGTGCGGGACATGCACACCACCTCCGGACTGCTGGAGAGGATCCCCGGCGGCGTCACGCTCGCCGAGGCCTCCGAGGCCTGCATGGCGTACATCACCGAGCACTGCCCCGAGCCGGGCAGGGCGGTGCTGGCCGGCAACTCGGTGGGACAGGACAAGCTGTTCCTCACCCGCGACCTGCCGGCGATCACCGACCACCTGCACTACCGCATCGTGGACGTCTCCACGATCAAGGAGCTGGCCCGGCGCTGGTACCCCCGGGCCTACTTCCAGGCCCCGGCCAAGACGGGCGGGCACCGGGCGCTCGGGGACATCGTGGACTCCATCGACGAGCTGCGCTACTACCGCCGGGCGGTCATGGTCCCGGCCCCCGGGCCGGACTCGAGGACGGCCCAGGCGATCGCCGCCTCCCTCGGGACGGCGGCCCCCACGGCACCGTGACCGGCGTCACGCCGGGCACCGCCCTCGGCATCGCGATCGGCCCGGTTCGGGATCCGGCCCGGATGTGTGTATGATGGAACGCGCTGTCACGGTCGGGATCCCCGGCCGAGCATGGTGGGTATAGCTCAGCTGGTAGAGCGTCTGGTTGTGGTCCAGAAGGTCGCGGGTTCAAGCCCCGTTACTCACCCCACGGCACCGGCCCGGTGCGGAGGTCTCCTCCGCGCCGGGCCGTTGCGCTTCCCCCCTCCCGCGCGTCCGCCGCGCCCCACGCGGGGGATCCGTCACGACGGCGGCCTGCTCCCCCGGCGGCACGGCCCCGCGACCGCCCCGGCCGTCCCCTCGGCGGTCCCCTCCGGAGCCGGTGTACCCCGGATCACCGGCCGACGTGAGGGGATTCACGGCCCCCCGACGCCGACCGGCCATGGACCTCCTCCCGGCCGCGGTCCAAGATTGACGGCGTCCGGGGTCGCAACGGCGCCGCCCCGGGACCGGCCCGGACGACGGGCCGGCCATCCTCGCCGACGCATCGACACCGAGGAGGACCCGTGTCCGACCACCCCTTCCTGGACACCCTGGACGGCCAGCTCGACTGGCAGCGCGAGCTGTACCGCGACCTGCACCGCCATCCCGAGCTGAGCCTGCAGGAGGACCGGACCGCCCAGCGCATCGAGGCCGAGCTGGCCGGGCTGGGACTGGCCGTCCAGCGCGTGGGCGGCACCGGCGTCGTGGGGGTGCTGGAGAACGGGACCGGTCCGACCGTCCTGGCCCGCGCGGACACCGACGCACTGCCGGTCACCGAGGACACCGGGCTGGAGTACTCCTCCACCGTGCCCGGCGTGATGCACGCCTGCGGGCACGACATGCACGTCGCCGCCCTGCTGGGAGCCGTGAAGCTGCTCGCCGACCACCGCGAGGCGTGGTCCGGCACGTACGTCGCGCTGTTCCAGCCGGCCGAGGAGAACGCCGCCGGCGCGCAGGCCATGATCGACGACGGGCTCGTGGACCGGGTGCCCCGACCGGACGTGGCGCTGGCCCAGCACGTGATGCCCTTCGCCGCCGGGACGATCGGCACCGCCGCGGGCCCCGTGCTCTCCGCCGGGGACTCGCTGCGGATCACCGTCCACGGCCGCGGCGCCCACGGCTCGATGCCCCACAACGCCGTGGACCCCGTGGTCCTGGCCGCCTCGATCGTGCTGCGCCTCCAGACGATCGTCTCCCGCGAGACCCAGCCGGGGCAGTTCGCCGTGGTGACGGTGGGCGCCTCGAACGCCGGCACGAAGTCGAACATCATCCCGGACCGCGCCGAGCTGCTGCTGAACCTGCGCACGTACGACACCGCCCTGCGGGAACGCATCATGGCCGCGATCGAGCGGATCGTCCGTGGGGAGTGCGCCGCCGCGGGGTCCCCCCGGGAGCCGGAGTTCGACTACTACGACCAGTTCCCGCTGACCGCCAACGACGAGGACGCCAACGCCACCGTCACGCGGGCCCTCGCCGCGCACTTCGGTGCGGAGGCGGTGTTCCCCACGACGCCGTACACGGCCTCCGAGGACTTCAGCCGCATCCCGGACGCCTTCGGGGTCCCCTACGCCTACTGGTTCGTGGGCACCGTGCCGGCGGAGCGGTACCGCGCCGCCGTGGACTCCGGGACCGTCAGCTCGGAGATCCCGGCCAACCACTCGCCGTTCTTCGCCCCCGCGATCGACCCCTCCCTCGAGATCGCCACCCGGGCCCAGGCCGTCGCCGCCCTGGCGTACCTGGCGCCGTCGTCACCCGCCGCAGAGGAAGCCCGCTGATGTCCGCACCGTCGACCACCGCACCCACCACCACCTGGACGCCGAACGACCGCTGGCTGACCGGCGTCGTCCTGGCCGTCGTCACCTTCTGGCTGTTCGCCCAGACCCTGCTCAACGTCATCCCCGGCATCCAGGAGAAGCTGGGCATCGAGCTCACGGTCGCCAACCTCGCCGTCTCGATCACGTCCCTGTTCTCCGGCATCTTCATCGTCGTCGCCGGCGGCCTGGCGGACCGGATCGGCCGCACGAGGATCCTGAACATCGGCGTCATCCTGGGCGCCGTCGGGTCGCTGCTGATCGTGGTGACGCCGGAGGACGCCGGCGCGCTGACCGCGGCCCTGCTCCTCGGCGGACGCATCGTCCAGGGCCTCTCGGCGGCGTGCATCATGCCGTCCTCGATGGCCCTGATCAAGACCTTCTACGAGGGCAGGGCCCGCCAGCGCGCCCTCTCCTTCTGGTCGATCGGCTCCTGGGGCGGCTCCGGCCTCTGCGCGCTGTTCGGCGGCTTCATGGCCACCAGCGTGCTCGGCTGGCGCTCCATCTTCGTGCTCTCGATCCTCGTCTCCCTCGCATCGCTCGTGCTGCTGCGCGGCACCCCGGAATCGCGGGCCGAGGCCCCGGCGGGGGGCTACCGCCGCTTCGACTGGGGCGGCGTGGTGGCGTTCATCGTCATGCTCGTGGCCCTCAACGTGTACATCTCCCAGGGGCCGAACATCGGCTGGCTCTCCCTGGCCGGCATCGGCCTGGTGGCCGTGACGATCGTGGCCGGGCTCGTCTTCCTCCAGGTCGAGGTCCACCAGCACGCCCCGTTCCTGGACCTGGCCCTGTTCCGCAACGGCACGTTCACGGGCGCCACGCTCTCGAACTTCCTGCTCAACGGCGCGGCCGGCACGCTCATCGTGGCCCTGGGACTGGTGCAGGTCGCCGCCGGCATGAGCTCCCTGCAGTCCGGACTGCTGACCATCGGCTACCTCGTGGCGATCCTGGCGACCATCCGCGTCGGCGAGAAGCTGCTGCAGCGCTTCGGCCCGCGCAAGCCGATGCTGTGGGGCAGCATGATCACCGGCGTGGGCATCCTGCTGTGCTCCATGACCTTCCTGCTCATCGAGCAGTACATCGTGCTCACCGTCATCGGCTTCACCCTGTTCGGCATCGGCCTGGGCTTCTATGCCACGCCGTCCACGGACGCGGCGCTGTCCAACGTCCCGGACAACCAGGTGGGCGCGGCCTCCGGCATCTACAAGATGGCCTCCTCCCTCGGCAACGCGATCGGCGTGGCGATCTCCGCCGCCCTGTACGTGGCCGGCCAGGCCGTGGACCCCGACCTGATCCGGTCGTGGGGCTTCTTCATCGGCAACCAGGAGAACGTGGCCCTGCGCTTCGGCGGGGCGGTGGGCCTGCTGTTCAACGTGTTCATGGTGGTGGTGGCGATCGCGTCCATCATCCTCACCGTGCCGACCGAGGAGAGGCGCCGCGCCCAGGAGCTGGCCGCGGAGCGCGCCGAGCGCCGCGACGTGCCGCCGGCGCCGATCGGCAACTGAGGCGGTGTCCCGGCAGTCCATCCCGTAGGTTGAAGGCACCGGTCCGCCCCGGGACCGGTGCCACGAGAGAGGTCCCCGTGTCCGGCACCACGACATCGCCCGCAGCCGTCTCCTTCCGGCCCACCGACCGATTCCTGCTCGGGATCGTGCTGGCGGTCGTCACCTTCTGGCTCTTCGCCCAGACCCTGCTCAACGTCATCCCGGGGATCCAGGGCGAGCTGGGGGTGCCCACCACCCTGGCGAACCTGGCGGTGTCCATCACGTCGCTGTTCTCCGGGATCTTCATCGTGGTGGCCGGGAAGCTGGCCGACCGGCTGGGCCGGATGCGGCTGCTGCGCACGGGGATCTACCTGAGCATCGCCGGCTCGCTGGTCATCGCCCTGACCCCCGAGGAGCTGGGGGCGCTCACCTCCACCATGCTGCTGGGCGGCCGCATCCTGCAGGGCCTGTCCACGGCGTGCATCATGCCGGCGTCGCTGGCCCTGCTCAAGGCGTACTACGACGGCCGGGAACGGCAGCGGGCCCTGTCCTTCTTCTCCCTGGGCACGTGGGGAGGCTCGGGGCTGTGCTCGCTGTTCGGGGGCATGATGGCCGCCACCGCGCTGGGGTGGCGCTCGATCTTCTGGCTGTCGATCATCGTGGCCGTGGCCTCCCTGCTGCTGGTGAGCGGCACCCCGGAGTCACGGGCCGGGACGGGCCCGGGCGGCCGCTTCGACTGGCCCGGGATGATCGGCTTCGTCGTCGCCCTGCTCGCCCTGAACGTGTACATCTCCCAGGGCCCCACCCTCGGCTGGACGAGTCCGGTGGCGCTGGGGCTGCTGGTGGTCACCGCGGTGGCCGCGGTGGCCTTCTTCCGGATCGAGACCTCGAGGGGCCAGGCGTTCATCAACCTGCAGCTCTTCCGCGACCGCGCCTTCGCGGGCGCCGTGCTGTCCAACTTCCTGCTCAACACCGCCGCGGGGACGCTGATCGTGGTGCTCGGGCTCGTGCAGATGGCCTCGGGCTGGAGCTCCCTGCAGGCCGGCACGCTGACGATCGGCTACCTCGTGGCCATCCTGGCCACCATCCGGGTGGGCGAGAGGCTGCTGCAGCGCTTCGGCCCGCGCCGGCCGATGATCTGGGGCTCCCTGATCACCGGCACGGGCGTCCTGCTGTGCTCCATGACGTTCCTGCTGCTGGAGCAGTACGTGGTACTCACCGTGATCGGGTTCACCCTGTTCGGCACGGGGCTCGGCTTCTACGCCACCCCCTCCCTGGACACGGCCATGGCCTCCGTGCCCCAGAGCGAGGGCGGTGCCGCCGGTGGCATGTACAAGATGGCCTCCTCGCTGGGCAACGCCATGGGCGTGGCCGTCTCCGCGGCCCTGTACGCGGCCGGCCGGGGCGTGGACCCGGCGGTCATCCAGTCCTGGGGCGTCTTCATCGGCAACCAGGACAATGTGGCCCTGCGCTTCGGCGGGGCGATCGGCCTGCTGTTCAACGTGTTCATGGTGGGCGTGGCCCTCGTGTCCATCCTGTTGACCATCCCGCGCGAGCGGCAGGAGCCCCAGCGCGTGGCGGCCGTCCAGGCGGCCACGGGCACCGGCCGCGGCGACGTGCCCCCGCCGCCGATCGGCAACTGAGCCGGTCCGCGCCGGCGGCCCCGATAGACTGGACGGCGTTCCCCGCCGCCCACCAGGAGTGCACCCGCCATGACCATCCGCCCGATCACCATCCACGGCGAGCCCGTGCTGCACCGCCGGGCGTCGGAGGTCACGGAGATCGACGAGGAGATCCGCACCCTCGTGGCGGACATGTTCGAGACCCAGGACGCCGCCCGGGGCGTGGGCCTGGCCGCCCCGCAGGTGGGCGTGGGCCTGCGGATCTTCACGTGGACCTTCGAGGACTCCGGCGAGGCCCCCTCGCGCGGGCACGTCATCAACCCCGTGCTGACCCGCATCGGCAAGACCTCGCAGCAGGACCCGGACCCGGACGAGGAGTCCGAGGGCTGCCTGTCCGTCCCCGGCTACAGCTTCCCCCTCAAGCGCTCGGACCACGTGCGCCTGCAGGGCATCGACCTGGACGGCCGGGAGATCGACTTCGAGGCCCGCGGCTGGTTCGCCCGGGTCATGCAGCACGAGTACGACCACCTCGACGGCTACCTCTACGTCAACCGCCTCAACGGCAAGTGGACGCGGCGCTGGAAGAAGTCCCTGCGCCGCGAGGGCTGGACGGTGCCCGGCAACACGTGGCTGCCCGGCACGGACACCGACCCCTTCGGCCACGACGACGTGGCCGAGGACGCCCACGCCGACTGAGGCACGCCGGACCACTGCCGGACCGTTCGTCCGGATCCGGAGGACTCGTCCGGTGCGCTCCACCCCGGACCGGTCTCGCGGACCGTGACGGACCAGTCCGCCAGGCGGCCATCTCCACCCGGCGGGCCGGGCCGGCGTGGTGCGATACTGACCGCATGCCGACGCCCCCTCCCCCGCCGCCGGCCCCGGCATGGGCGGAGTCCACGCGCGAGGCCTCCCCGTGGGCCGTGGCCGCGGCCGCGGGGGTCTCGGCCTCGGCCGTCCTGCTGTTCGCCCTGGCCCTGCCGGGCTGGGGACACGCCCTGCTCGTGCTCAGCGTGGCCGGCGCCTGGCGCGTGGACCGGGCGCTGGGCCGGGACCTGTCCGTGGTGGCCGCCGGCATCGCCATCGTCAGCACCACCTCCGTGGCGGCGGACCTGCGCTGGGAGCGGTTCTTCACGCTCGGTGCGGTGCTCACCGCCGCCGTGGCCGTGCCGCTCGCGCTCGACCGGTGGTGGCTCCGGCGGCGCGCCATCACCTACCCATGGCGCACCGGCAGGCCGTGGACGCGCGTGCAGTGGTCCTATGTCGTGGCGGTGCCCGTGCTCGGCTGGGCCGTGCTGCCCGCCTACTTCATCCACTCCGGCGCCTACCGGAACTGGCCGCCGGTGGAGGCGCCCGACGAGCTGGCCCGGTTCCTCGTGGGGGTGAACTTCGTGGGGCTGTGGGACGAGCTGTTCTTCATCTGCACGTGCTTCGCCCTGCTGCGCCGCCACCTCGGGCCGTGGACGGCGAACGTGCTGCAGGCGGCGGTGTTCGTCTCGTTCCTGTGGGAGCTCGGCTACCGCTCGTGGGGCCCGGCGCTGACGATCCCCTTCACGCTGCTGCAGGGGTGGATCTTCAACCGGACCCGCAACCTCACCTACGTGGTGGTGGTGCACCTGCTCTTCGACGTCATCGTCTTCCTGGCGATCGTGCACGCCCACCACCGGGACGTGCTGCGCGTCTTCGTCTACTGAGAGCCCGGATGCCCGACGGCGGCCGGCCACCTCCGCGCGGGAGGGGGCCGGCCGCCGTCGTGGTCCGGGACGGCCCCCGGCCAGGTGCCGGGGACGGGAAGGTCAGCCCTTCGGCAGCGCGGGGACCGCGTCCCCGGCCATCTTCTCGATGACGCGGACCACCTGGCAGGAGTAGCCGAACTCGTTGTCGTACCAGACGTAGACGATGGCGTTCGTGCCGTGGTTGACGATCGTGGCCAGGCCGTCCACGATGCCGGCGCGGTTGGAGCCGACGAAGTCCGAGGAGACGATCTCCGGGGAGGCGATGTAGTCCAGCTGGGCGCGCAGCTCGCCGGTGAGCGACTCGGTGCGCAGGCACGCGTTGAGCTCCTCGGCCGAGGTCTCCTTCTCGAGCTCCAGGTTCAGGATCGCCATGGAGACGTTCGGGGTGGGGACGCGGATCGCGTTGCCGGAGAGCTTGCCCTTGAGCTCGGGCAGGGCCTTGGCCACGGCCTTGGCGGCACCGGTCTCGGTGAGCACCATGTTCAGGCCGGCGGCGCGGCCGCGGCGGGAGCCCTTGTGGAAGTTGTCCGTGAGGTTCTGGTCGTTCGTGTAGGCGTGCACGGTCTCCACGTGGCCGTGGTCGATCCCGTACTCGTCGTTGATGACCTTCAGCACCGGGGTGATGCCGTTGGTGGTGCAGGAGGCGGCGGAGAGGATGGTGTCCTCGTCCGTGATGTCCGCGGTGTTGACGCCGAACACGATGTTCTTGATGTCGCCCTTGCCGGGGGCGGTCAGCAGCACCTTGGCGGCGCCCTTGGCCTTCAGGTGCTGGCCCAGGCCCTCCTCGTCGCGCCAGCGGCCGGTGTTGTCCACGATGATGGCGTTGTCGATCCCGTAGGCGGTGTAGTCCACCGAGGCCGGGTCGTTGGAGTAGATCACCTGGATCACGGTGCCGTTGGCGGTGATCGTGTTGTTCTCCTCGTCCACGGTGATGGTGCCCTCGAACGGGCCGTGGATGGAGTCGCGGCGCAGCAGGGAGGCGCGCTTGACGAGGTCGTCCTCGGAGTTCTTGCGGACCACGATGGCGCGCAGGCGCAGCGAGGAGGCGCCGCCCTCGTGGGAGAGGATGATGCGGGCCAGCAGGCGGCCGATGCGACCGAAGCCGTAGAGCACCACGTCGGTGGGCCCCTGGACGCCCTCGCCGCCCTTGCCGGCGACCTCGGCGAGCTCGGTGTCGAGGAAGGCCTGCAGGTCCCCGCCCACCTCGCGGTACTTGTTGGCCAGCTTGGCCAGGTCCACGGAGGCCGCGCCCAGGTCCATCGCGGCCATGGCCTCGACGATCGGGTACGTCTCCTCGACGGGCAGGACGGACTCGTCGATCTGCCGGGCGTAGCGGTGCGCCTTGATGATGTCGATGACGCCCTTGTGGACGAGCTGCCGGCCGTAGATGCTCGTGACCACGTTGTTGTCCCGGTACATCGAGCCGATCAGCGGAACCATCTTCTCGGCCAGCTCCTCCCGGCTGTTCCAGGCGGCGCGCTGGTCCTGCGCGATTCCGGTGGTCTGTTCTGCCACGGTAGGTCCTTCCCTCAAGCCCCTGCCTCCAGGGGGCGACTGCGCTGTCGCTCCGGGCGCCGGTGGGCGCGCGGTGTGCAGACGGTCACGGCCCGTCCGGCCGCCGGGACCTGTGGGGTCCGGCGGGTCCAGTGTAGTGACTCCGCGGAGAGGGCAGTGCCAGTATGCAGCCATGCGTCCACCCGCCCCGGCGGACCCCGGCCCGCGTGGCCGGCGGGCGGACCGCCGCCTCGTCCTCCCCGCCGACGCCGCGGCACCCCACCTCGATCGGAAGGAGGGCCGGGGCACCGCACCGCCCCGGTGACACACCATGAAGGACGATGTCCCCACCACCCCCGACCTGGTCCGCGCGCTCCGGGCGCACCGCGACCGACCCACCCAGCGGCACCGGACCGGGGGGATCGACCCCGTGGTCTTCGGCGTCGCCGGGGCGATCGCCCTCGCCATGGTGCTGTGGGGCTTCATCGGCCCCGGGTCCCTCGGCTCCTTCGCCGGGGACGCGCTCGGCTGGGTCCTGACGCACACCGGCTGGCTCTTCGTCATCGCCGCCTCCGTCTTCACCCTGTTCATCCTCGTGGTGGCCGCCAGTCGCTTCGGCCGGATCACCCTGGGCCGGGACGACGAGCGGCCCGAGTTCCGCACGGTGTCCTGGATCTCCATGATGTTCGCCACGGGCATGGGCATCGGGCTGGTGTTCTACGGCGTGGGCGAGCCCCTGTTCTTCTACATGGCACCCCCGCCGGGCACCGTCGAGGGGTCCACCCCGGCCGCCGTCGGGACGGCCATGGGCACCACCCTGTTCCACTGGACCCTCTACCCGTGGGCCATGTACGCGGTGGTCGGCCTCGGCATCGCCTACGGCACCTTCCGGCTGGGCCGGTCCCAGCTGTTCTCCTCGATGTTCACCCCGCTGTTCGGGGAGCGGGCCGTCAACGGCTGGGGCGGCAAGGTCATCAACATCCTGGCGGTCCTGGCCACCCTGTTCGGCTCGGCCTGCTCGCTGGGGCTGGGGGCCATCCAGATCGGCGGCGGGCTGGAGTCCACCGGGGTCATCGGCCAGGCCACCACGGGGATCCTCGTGGTGGTCATCGCCGTGCTGACCCTCTGCTTCGTGGTCTCCGCCGCCTCCGGCATCGCCCGGGGCATCCAGTGGCTGTCCAACACCAACATGGTGCTGGCCCTGGCGCTGGCCGTCATCGTCTTCGTCGGCGGGCCGACCCTCTTCGTGCTCAACGTGCTGCCGAACGCGATCGGCTCGTTCATCGCCGACTGGCCGTCCATGGCCTCGCGCACCGGCTACGGCGACCCGTCCCTGGCCGAGTGGATGGGCACCTGGACCATCTTCTACTGGGCGTGGTGGGTGTCCTGGACCCCGTTCGTCGGCATGTTCATCGCCCGCATCTCGCGCGGCCGCACCGTGCGGCAGTTCATCATCGGCGTGCTGCTCGTGCCCTCCGCGGTGTCCCTGCTCTGGTTCGCGGTCTTCGGCGGGGGCGCCATCGGCCTGCAGGAGCGCGCCGAGCAGGCCGGCGAGGTGGCCGCCCAGCTGGCGGCCCCCGGCGAGGGCGGGTCGGACATCGACTTCGACACCGTGCTGTTCGACTACCTCAACGCCCTGCCGCTGCCCGGCTGGACCGTCATGGTCATGATGGTCCTGGCCGTGGTGCTGATCGCGATCTTCTTCGTCACGGGCGCCGACTCCGCCTCGATCGTCATGGGCACGCTCAGCGAGCACGGCACCACCGAGCCCACCCGCCGGACGGTCGTCTTCTGGGGGGTCGCCGTGGGCGCGGCGGCGGCCGCCATGCTGCTGGCCGGCGGCAGGGACCCCTCGAACGCGCTGAGCGCCCTGCAGAACATCACGATCGTCTCGGCACTGCCCTTCGTCCTCGTCATGATGCTGCTGTGCGTGGCGATCTGGCGGGACCTCAGCCGCGATCCGCTGGTGCTGAAGACCAGGATCGCCCGGCAGGTGCTGGAGGAGTCCGTGGCCGAGGCGGTGGAGAAGCACCCGACGTCCAGCTTCGGCCTGGTGACGCAGCCGGTCGAGGAACCCGCCGCCGAGCACGTGTCCCTCGCGGACGCGCTGCGGGAGGACACCGTCCACGCCGCGCGGGCCGCGGCCGGCGACGACAGTCCGCTGCCCGCGCGCGGGAGGCGGGACGGGACGCACGGGCGGGACGGGATGCACGCCGGGGGCGTCCGGCCTCCCGCGGAGCGACCGGACGACGGCGGCCCCACCGACGGGGCGCCTCCCGCCGGGTGAGTCCGCGGGGGGCGACGGGGGTCCGGCGGGGGTCGGCCGAGGGGCGGGGGGACAGGCCGGCTGTACGCCGGGTTCTGTGCCGTGGGCGGTCGCCCGCGCCACGGTGACGGCCATCCATCTAGGCCCGCCGTTGCCGACGGGCTCGAGCGGCCAACCCGGGTGCTCGGGCGGGCAGCCCTCGAACGCACCCTGTTCGGCCTTGCTCCGGATGGGGTTTACCGAGCCGGTCCGGTCACCCGGACCGCTGGTGGTCTCTTACACCACCCTTTCACCCTCACCTGCTCCGGCGGGTGCACGCACCCGCCGTGCCGGCGGTCTGCTTTCTGTGGCACTGTCCTGCGGGTCGCCCCGAGTGGGTGTTACCCACCATCCTGCCCTGTGGAGCCCGGACGTTCCTCACGGCACCGTCGCCGGTGCCCTGCGGCCGTCCGCCGGCCTGTCCCGGCCGCCCAGTCTACCGCCTGGGGCCCGACGCCGGCCGCAGCGGCCCGCGGCCGGGGGCGCGGCCCGCGCGGGTCCGGCACCGGGACGGCGCCGATGACTAGGCTGTCGGGGTGCTGATCCTGTTGCCGCCCTCCGAGGGCAAGACCGCTCCCGCCGCCGGCGCCCCGCTGGACCTCGGCTCGCTCGTGCTGCCGGCCCTCGCCGGCGAGCGCGCCACGGTGATGGGCATCCTCGCCGCCGTCTCCGCGGCGCCGGACGCCCCGGCCGTCCTGGGCATCAGCGAGCGGCTGCGCGCGGACATCGAGGCCAACACGGTCCTGGACTCCGCCCCGGCGGCGCCCGCCCACCGCGTGTTCACCGGCGTGCTCTTCGACGCCCTGGACTACGCCTCCCTGCCCGAGACCGCCCGCCGCCGGGCGCGCGAGGACGTGCTCGTGTTCTCCGGCCTGTTCGGCGTGCTGTCCCTGGGCGACCGGATCCCGCACCACCGCCTCTCCGTGGGGGCCACCCTGCCGGGCACCGGCCGCATGTCCTCGTGGTGGAAGCCCCGGCTCACGCCGCTGCTCGATGCCCGGGCCGAGCACGCCGGGGTGGTCGTCGACTGCCGCTCCGGGGGCTACGCGGCCCAGTGGAGGGCCCCGGCGGACCGCACGGTGACCGTGGACGTCTTCCAGGTCCGCGAGGGCCGGCGCACGGTGGTGTCCCACTTCGCCAAGCACACCCGCGGGCTGGTGGCCCGGCAGCTGCTGCTGGCCGGTCCGCGCGCGGTGCACTCCCCCGCGGCGGCGGCCGAGGTGGTGGCCGCGGCCGGCGCGGCCGCCGGCCCGCACGACTGGACCGTGGACCTGCTCCCCGCGGCCGGCTCGAAGCCGGGCCGGCTCGAGGTCACGCTGCCGGAGCAGCACTCCACCGTCTGAGCCTCCCCCGGGGCCGGCCTCGAGCGGCACCCCCGGCGTCGCCCGGCGCCGGCATGCCGCCCGCCGGTGCGGTGCCCCGCGTCGTCCCCGGGACCTTTCCCCCGCCGGTCCCCGCCGTTACGGTGGGCGGACCCGAGGCCGGGGAGGGACCGCGCCCGCGCACCGGAGGAGGATCCCATGCACCCCAACGTCCCGTCCGTGGACCAGTCCGGCCGCACCGTGCCGGTCAACCTGCGCCAGACCGGGCCCACCCCGGTCCAGATGCTGATCGACACGCGCGTGCGCAAGTCCCCCTACTGGCACCTGTCCATGGAGGCCGGCTGCTGGCGGGCCTCCGTCTACAACCGCATGTACCACCCGCGCGGCTACGTGCCCCCGGAGGACGGCGGCATGATGGCGGAGTACGACGCCCTGGTGCACCACGTGACCCTGTGGAACGTGGCCGTGGAGCGGCAGGTCCGCGTCCGGGGCCCGCAGGCCGAGGCCTTCGTGGACTTCGTCATCACCCGGGACGCCACCCGGATCCCCGTCATGCACGCCCGCTACGTGATCCTGTGCAACGAGGCCGGCGGCATCCTCAACGACCCGGTGCTGCTGCGCGTGGCCGAGGACGAGTTCTGGTTCAGCCTCTCGGACTCGGACCTGCTGTTCTGGCTGCAGGGGGTCAACGTGGGCCGCCGGTTCGACGTGGACATCCGGGAGATCGACGTCTGCCCCGTCCAGGTCCAGGGCCCGCGGTCCGTGGACCTGGTGGCCGACCTGTTCGGGCCCGCCGTCGCGGAGCTCCCCCCGTACGGGCTGCTCGCGGGCGAGGTCGCCGGCTGCGAGGTCATCGTGTCCCAGACCGGGTTCTCCGGGGAGAAGGGCTACGAGGTCTACCTCAAGGACTCCACCCTGCACGCCGAGACGATGTGGCGGGAGATCCTGCGGGCCGGCGAGCCGCACCGGCTGGCCGTCGTGGCCCCGGCCCACCACCGGCGGATCGCCGCCGGGATCCTGTCCTGGGGCCAGGACATGGACCAGGAGACGCTGCCGTTCCAGGCCAACCTCGGCTACCAGGTGCCGCGGACCAAGCCGGGCGACTACGTCGGCCGGGCCGCCCTCGAGGAGGCCCGGCGCCTCGTCGAGGCCGGCACGCCCCCCTTCACCCACCAGCTCGTCGGGATGCGCCTGGGCGGCCGGCCGATCGTGGACTACGCGCCGGACTTCTGGCTCATCGGCGCCGCGGCGGACGCGGACCCCGTCGGCTACGTCACCTCCCCGTGGTACTCCCCGGAGCTCGGCCACAACATCGCGATGGGCCACGTCCCGGTCGCGCTCACGGCCCCGGGGACGCCGCTGTGGGTCCACCTGCCGGAGGAGTACGCCGAGACGCCCGGCACGCCCGTGCCCGCCGAGGTGGTCCGGATGCCGTTCCGCGCCTCGGTCAACCCGAACCAGCGCGAGCGGCTGAGCCGGCGGGGGCTGGACGCGGCCGACTGAGCCGGGCGACCCGGCCGCTCCCGCCGGCCCGCTCGCGCCGCGCGGGCGCGGCGGACGAGGCGGGATGCCCCCGGCGTCGTCCCCGGAGGGTGCCGTCCGGGGTCAGCGCGGGTCGGCGACCAGCTCCACCTCGAAGCCGCCCGGCGCCTCGAGGTAGGCCGCGTAGTGGCTGCGCCCCCCGGCGAAGGGGTGGCGGTCGGCGAAGAGCAGGCGGAAGCCGCGCTCGCGCGCCGCGGACGCGAGGGCGTCGACGTCGGCCCGCGAGCCGGCGTGGAAGGCCAGGTGGTTCAGCCCCGGGCGCAGCCGGTCGTGCCCCTCCCCGGCGACGTCCGGGCCCGACTCCAGCACGAGGTACTCCCCCGCGCCCTGGTAGCTGGTGCCCTCGGACCACTCGCCGCTGACCGCGTAGCCGAGCTCCTGGAACAGCCAGCCCAGCGTCGCGCGGGCCTGCGCCAGGTCCCGCACCCAGATCTCCACGTGGTGCAGCCGGCCCACCCGGCGGGGGGTCCCGACGCCGGCCGGTCCTGCGGCGCCGGCCGGCGCGGCGTCCGCCGGGAGTGCCGGGGCGGGCGCGCCGCCGTCGGGAACCGCCGTCCCCGGCGCCGCCACTCCCCCGCCGGGGCCCGCGGTCGCCGTCTCCGCCCCGCCCACGGCGCCGGTGACCTTGATCCCGGACCGCGAGCGCACCCAGGAGGTGCCGGCGGCCCCGGCGTCCATGGCCTCGTTCGAGAGCAGGTCCGCGTCCTTGTTCCGCGCCCGCGGGATCCACTCGTAGGTGACGCGGGAGGGCGGCAGGATGGCGCGGGCCTCCCCGGCGAGCTTCTGCATGTCCGCGTGCTTGATCTTCCAGCGCCCGCTCATCTGCTCGACCACGAGCTTGGAGTCCATCTTCACGTGCACGCGCGCCGCCGGGTCCAGGTCGCGGGCCATCGTCAGCCCGGCGATGAGCCCCGAGTACTCGGCCACGTTGTTGGAGGCCCGGCCCAGCGGCGCGGCGTCGATGTCCAGGACCCGCCCCGTGGCGGGGTCGCGGACCAGGGCCCCGTAGCCGGCCACGCCGGGATTGCCCCGGGAGCCGCCGTCGGCCTCGACCTGCAGGACGCGTTCGGACACGGGCATCACTTCTCTCTGGCTTCGCTGGGCGGTGCCGCCCCGCGGGCGGGGGGCCCGGCGGACGGTCTAGGCGTCGTCGCCGCGGACGAGGATGGCTCCTGAGTCCGGGCAGTACACCAGCGTATCGGCCGGCGCCCGCCGGATCGCCTCGAGGTCGGCGGGGCTGATCGGCATGCCCGAGGCCTCCGAGTGGTTGCCCACGAGCCGGGCGGCGCCGATCCCGCCGGCCCGGGCCCGGACCCGCTCGTAGCGCGCGAGGAGCCCGGGCGGCAGGGTGGCGGCCAGCGCGGCGCGCCGGGCCGTGAGGTCCTGGCCCCGGGCGGAGACCTCGTCGGCCTCGGCCTTGAGCTCGGCGGCTCGCTCCCGGGCGGACCGCTGGGCCGCGGCGAGCCCCTCGCGCGCCGTGGCGTCGGCGGCCTCGGCCTGCTCGGCGGCGTCCATGGCCTCCAGCTCCGCCTCCTCGTGGCGGTCCTGCAGCTCGGCGAGTGTGGCGAGCTCGTGCATCATCCGCTCGAGGTCCCGGGCCGAGCCCTCGCCGGCATCGAGGCGGCGCTGGTTGCGCTCCCGGTGGGACCGGACCCCGGCCACCTCGGCGTCCGCGGCCGTCACCGCGGCGCGGGCCTGCTCGAGGGCGACGGCGGCGGCGTCGGCCTCGGCCTGCCGGTCGGCGACCGCCTGCTGCAGCTCGCGGTACCGGGGGTCCTGGCGCAGCTGCTGCATGCGCGAGCGCGCCTGGTCCAGGGCCGTGTCGAGGGCCTGCAGGTCCAGCAGCCGCCGCTGGTCGGCGGGATCGGCCGTGGTGGCCGGGGGAACCGCGGCGGCGTCGCCGCCGGCGGCGGGACCGGTGGGGGTGGGGCCGGTGGCAGGGGTCACGGGTGCCTCCTCAGGCGCCGGGGGTCAGGACGAAGTCCCAGGGATCGGTGTTCAGCCCGCTGACGGCGATCTCCACGGCGAGGCCGCGGTCCGTCAGCAGGGAGTCCAGGGCCTCGGCGGCCGCGGGCAGCCACAGCCACTCGCTGCCGAAGTGGGAGACCTCCACGAGGTAGGGCCGGCCCCCGGCGTGCCGAGCGGCCTCGCGGGCCTCGGAGGCCGGGTGGTGGCGCAGGTCCGCGGTGACGTACACGTCCGCCCCGGAGGCCCGCACCCGGTCGAACAGGCCGTCCCCGGCCCCGCCGCACACGGCCACGGTCCGCACCAGCCCGTCCCGGTCCCCGGCCACCCGGACGCCGCCGGCCACCGCCGGCATGGCGCCGAAGACGCGGGCGGCGAAGTCGCCGAGCGTCATCGCCTTCCCCAGGGTGCCCACCCGCCCGATGCCCTCCTCCGGCAGCCCGTCCGCGGCGGGGGCCAGCGGCCGGGTGTCCCGCAGTCCGAGGACGTCGGCGATGACGTCCGAGACCCCGCCCACGGCGGAGTCCGCGTTCGTGTGGGCGGTCAGCAGCGCGCAGCCGCCCTCGATCAGGGTGTGGACCACGCGGCCCTTGAAGCCGGTGGCGGCCACGGAGTGCACCCCGCGCAGCAGCAGCGGGTGGTGGGTGATGAGCAGCTGGGCGCCGGCGGCCACGGCCTCGTCCGCCACGTCCTGGACCGGGTCCACCGCGAGGTGGATGCGGCGCACGGGGGCGTCCGGGCGGCCGGCCACGAGCCCCGTGGCGTCCCAGGACTCGGCCAGCGAGGCCGGCCACAGCTCCTCGAAGGCCGCCAGCACCTCGGCCAGGGTCGGGGTGCGCGGGGCGTCGGCGCGGCGGCGGTCCGGGTCCGGGCGGGCGGGCGTGGAGGCACTCATGGGGCCATTGTGCCCGAGGCGGGAATGAACCCGCGCCCCCGCGTGCTGTAGACCGATGTGACTGACGAGGCGAGCTGCGACGTGACCGGCGACGCGAGAGGCGGCCGGACCGACGGCCGGACCGACCACGGGACCCCCGACGGCGCGCACCGCGGCCCCGCGGCGGGGACGGACGGGCGGCCCGGGGCCCAGCGCGTCCTGACCGTGGCCGGGGGCTGCTTCTGGTGCCTGGACGCCGTGTACCGGCGGATCCGCGGCGTCACGGCCGTGGAGTCCGGCTACACCGGCAGCGACTGGCCGGACCCCACCTACGAGACGGTGTGCTCGGGCGCCACGGGGCACGCCGAGGCGGTGCGCGTGGCCTTCGACGAGTCCGTGGTGGGCGCGGACCTGATCCTCGACCTCTTCTTCACCGGGCACGACCCGACGACCCTGAACCGCCAGGGCTACGACGTGGGCACCCAGTACCGCTCGGCGCTCTTCGCCGCGGACGAGCGGGACGAGCGCCTGTTCCGCGCGGCGATCGAGCGCAACCAGGAGAACTGGCCGGACCCGATCGTCACCACGATCGAGCCGGCCGGCCGCTGGTACCCCGCCGAGTGGTACCACCAGGACTTCTACACCAACCGGCCGGACGTCGGCTACTGTCACGTCATCATCACGCCCAAGCTGGCCAAGGTGAGGCAGCGTTACTCGGCGTGGCTGGTGGAGCCGTCCGCGTCCCCGCGCCTGTCATAGGCTGAATCCCGCAGGCCCGCGCGCCGTCGTGCGGGCCCGGTCCGGCGCCCGGGCGCCGTGACCCGATGCACCCGCCCCTGCACCGTCCTCCGGAAGGATCCCCACATGGCCACGATGCTCAACAACATCACCGAAGCCGTCGGCAACACCCCCCTGGTCATGCTGAACCGGCTGACCGAGGGCCTGCCCGGCAAGGTCGCCGTCAAGCTCGAGTTCTACAACCCGGCCAACTCCGTCAAGGACCGCATCGGCCGCTCCATCGTGGACGCCGCCGAGGCCTCCGGCCAGCTGCGTCCCGGCGGCACGATCGTGGAGGGCACCTCCGGCAACACCGGCATCGCCCTGGCCATGGTCGGCGCGGCCCGCGGCTACAAGGTGGTCCTGACCATGCCGGAGACGATGTCCAACGAGCGCCGCGTCATGCTGCGCGCCTTCGGCGCCGAGATCGTGCTGACCCCCGGCGCCGACGGCATGCGCGGGGCCCTGGAGAAGGCCCAGCAGATCGTCGCCGAGTCGAACAACGCCGTGTGGGCCCGCCAGTTCGCCAACGAGGCCAACGTGCAGGCGCACTACTCCACCACCGGGCCGGAGATCTGGGACGCCACGGACGGCCAGGTGGACGTCTTCGTCGCGGGCGTGGGCACGGGCGGCACCGTGACGGGCGCCGGCCGCTACCTGCGCGAGCGCAAGCCCGGGGTGAAGATGGTCGCGGTGGAGCCGGCCGACTCGCCCATCCTCTCGGGCGGCAAGCCCGGCCCGCACAAGATCCAGGGCCTGGGCGCCAACTTCATCCCCGAGATCCTGGACCGAGAGATCTACTCCGAGGTGTACGCCGCGAGCCTCGAGGAGTCGGTGGCCACCGCGCGCGCCCTCGGCACCGAGGAGGGCATCCTCGGCGGCATCTCCTCCGGGGCGATCGTGGCCGCGGCGATCGAGCAGGCCAAGCGCGAGGAGAACCGGGACAAGCTGATCGTCGCCATCGTGTGCGACTTCGGCGAGCGCTACATCTCCACCGTGCTCTACGAGGACATCCGCGGCTGAGCGCCGCGGCCCCTCCCCGGCCCCCGATCCCCGTCCACCCCGGACCCCTCCAGCACCAGCCACCGACCGAAAGGCCACCCGTGGGTTTCCTGTCCCGCCTCAAGGAAGACATCGCCAATGCCCGGGCGCACGACCCCGCGGCCCGCGGCGACCTCGAGGTCGCCCTGGTCTACTCGGGGCTCCACGCCATCTGGGCGCACCGGCTGACCCACCGGATGTGGCAGACCGAGCGGCTGAAGACCCCCGCGCGGGTCATCTCGCAGGTGGCCCGGTCGATGACGGGCATCGAGATCCACCCGGGGGCCACGATCGGGCGCCGGTTCTTCATCGACCACGGCATGGGCGTGGTCATCGGGGAGACCGCCGAGATCGGCGACGACGTCATGCTCTACCACGGGGTGACCCTGGGCGGCCGGTCCCTCGACAAGGTCAAGCGCCACCCCACGCTGCAGGACGGGGTGGTCGTGGGGGCCGGGGCGAAGATCCTCGGCCCGGTGGAGATCGGCCAGCGCACCGCCGTGGGCGCCAACGCGGTGGTCGTCAAGGACACCCCGCCGGACTCCATCGCCACCGGCGTCCCGGCCACCTGGCGACACCGCCAGGCCCAGGAGACCACGCCCGCCGTGGACCCGGCGGAGTACGTGGACCCCGCCATGTGGATCTGAGGCCCGCACCGGTCCCCCGGGGAGCACGACGACGGCCGGCACCCTCCGCGCGGAGGGCGCCGGCCGTCGTCGTCCCCGTACCGGCTCAGGCGGGGATGGTCCCGCCCCAGTCGGTGACGTAGTACCGCACCGGGGTGTGCGGGATCCGCTCCCACAGCTCCGGGTCGAGCCGCTGCACCGCGCCGGAGGCCAGTCCGCCCAGCCACGAGCGCACGCCCACCACGTTCTGCTGCACGAGCTTGCCGCGCGCCTTCTGGCCGAGGCTGCCGTCCCGCGTGTTGCCGGAGGTCTCGAAGAAGATCGCCGCGTTCGAGTGGCCGGCGGCATTGAGTCCGTTCCAGTCGAGGCCGAGCATCATGGCCGAGACCACGCCGCCGTGGATGTCGATCACCCGGCCGGGACCCACGTCGTAGCGGTCGGCGCTGACGTGCCCGCGCCGCTCCACGTCCTGCCAGACGTGCACGGCCATCTGCCGGGTGAGCACGTCGTACTCCCCGCCGCGGATGGACGGCAGCGTGGGCCCACCGGGGGCCAGCGAGATGCCGAGGGACAGGGTGATCGCCTCGCCGGTCTCCGGGTCCGTCTTCAGCCCCTGGTGGTGGATGTCCAGGGCGAACTCGGGGCGCACCCGCGTCCAGTACTCGTACCAGGCGCGGGACTCGCGGGCGAGGAAGCCCGTGGCCGTCCAGTCGCGGTTGAGGTCCACCGCCAGGGGGCGGCCGTCGGCACCGAGCCGGGCCCGGCCGGCCGCGCGGTCCCACAGGGTGGTGGTGCGGGTGTTCATCTCCGTGCCGTCCGGGTTGTACATGGGGATGACGTGCACGGTGAACTCCTCGCGCAGGCGCGCGTACTCCGCACTGCCGTGGGAGCCCAGGGCGGAGAGCACGGCCAGCAGCGAGTCCACGCCGTAGGGCTCGTCCCCGTGGATCCGGCCGTGGAGCCAGACGGCCCGCGGCCCGGTGCCCACCGTGGCCACGTACAGCTCGCGGCCCTGCTCCGAGAGGGACTCCGCCGTGCCCAGGGCGGAGAGCGTGGTGACGGAGACCGTGCCGCGCGAGGTCCGCTCGATCCGCCCGAGCTCGCGGACCATGTCCGCGTAGGTGAGGATCGCGGCGGTGGGCGTGGTGTTCGGGGTCGGCAGGGTCGCGGCCCCGGCCGGACCGGCCAGCAACGGGACGAGGGCGGCCGCGCCGAGCGCGCCGAGGGCGGAGCGGCGGGACACGGCGGCCCGGGCGGGCGGGAGATCGGGGGCGAGGGCGGAGCGGGAGGATGCGGTGCGAGGGTTCTCGTGGGCGTGGCTCATGTCACCGGAGCGTAGGGGCGCAGGTCAGGGCCCACAACGGGTCGTGGAGGATCCGTGCCCGGCCCCGGTCCCGCGCGGACGACTCCGGCCCCCGGGCCCTTCCCCGGGGCCGAACCGTCCACTCCGCCCCGGGACGACGCCGGCCGGAACCGTCCCGCGGACGGGGCCGGCCGGCGTCGTGCCCACGGCCCGGACGGGTGCCCGGCGCCGGGTCAGGCCTGGACCTCGGAGCGGTCCTGCGACCAGCGCGTGTGGAAGGACCCCTCCCGGTCCACGCGCCGGTAGGTGTGGGCCCCGAAGTAGTCCCGCAGGCCCTGGGTCAGGGCGGCCGGCAGGCGGTCGCGCCGCAGGCCGTCGTAGTAGGCCAGTGCCGAGGAGAACACGGGCACCGGGACGCCGGCCGCCACGGCCGTGGAGACCACGCGGCGCCACGCCGGCAGGGCCGCGGCGATGGCCTCGCTGAACTCCGGGGCGAACAGCAGGTTCCGCGGCTGGCCGGGGGCCACGGTGCCCGGCGCGGGGTGGCGGTCGGTGTCGCGGCCGCCGTAGGCCCTCATGATCACGTCCAGCAGGTCGGCGCGGATGATGCAGCCGTCGCGCCACAGCGAGGCGATGGTGCCCAGGTCCAGGGACCAGCCGTACTCGGCCCCGGCGGCCGAGAGCATGTCCAGGCCCTGCGCATAGGACACCAGCTTGGAGGCGTACAGCGCGAGGCGCACGTCCTCCACGAAGGCCTCCCGGTCGGCGTCCTGAGGCGCGGAGACGGGGTCCGTGCCGGCGGCGAGGACCTCGCGCGCGGTGCCGCGGATGCCGGGCTGGCTCGAGAGGGAGCGGGCGAACACGGACTCGGCGATGGCGCCGATGGGCGAGCCGAGGTCCAGCCCGGAGATGGCCGTCCACCGCCCGGTGCCCTTCTGCCCGGCCTCGTCCACGATGACGTCCACGAGCGGGCGGCCCGTCGCGGGGTCCACGTGGCCGAGGACCTCGGCGGTGATCTCGATGAGGTAGGAGGCCAGCTCGGTGGAGTTCCAGCGGCGGAAGATCTCCGCCTGCCCGGCCGGCTCGATCCCGCCCACGGAGCGCAGCAGGTCGTAGGCCTCGCCGATCACCTGCATGTCCGCGTACTCGATGCCGTTGTGGACCATCTTCACGAAGTGCCCCGCACCGTCCGTGCCGATCCAGGCGCAGCACGGGTCGCCCTCGTAGTGGGCGGAGATGTCCTCGAGCATCGGGCCGAGCGCGTCGTAGGACTCGCGCGGGCCGCCGGGCATGATGGCCGGGCCGTTCAGGGCGCCCTCCTCGCCGCCGGAGACGCCGATGCCCACGAAGTGCAGCCCCTGCGCCCCGAGGGCGGCCTCGCGGCGGCGCGTGTCCTCGTAGTGGGAGTTCCCGGCGTCGATGACGATGTCCCCGGGCTCGAGCAACGGGACGAGCTGGTCGATGACGTCGTCGACGGGCCGGCCGGCCTTGACCATGACGAGCACGCGGCGCGGCACGGCCAGGTTCTCCACCAGCTCGGCCAGGCTGCCGGTGGGGATGAAGGTCCCGTCCTCGCCGTGCTCGGCCACGAGGGCGTCGGTGCGCGCCCGACTCCGGTTGTGCAGGGCCACCGCGTAGCCGTGCCGCGCGAAGTTGCGGGCCAGGTTGGCCCCCATGACCGCCAGTCCCGTGACGCCGATGTCCGCCTTCATGCCCATCCTTCCCGGCACCCTCTCGGTGCCGCTGCCTGCCGTGCTCCGGGCCGCGCTCGTGCGCGGCGATCGGTAGCCAGACTACGGGACCGGGGCGGGCCGGCGCCGGGACTCAGTCGCCGACGGCCTCCCGGCCGCGCCGCACGATGAGCGGGTCCGGGCTGCCCACCACCTCGTGGTCCTTGTCCTCGTACTCGAACTGGGACAGGAAGTAGCGCATGGCGTTGAGCCGGGCCCGCTTCTTGTCATTGGACTTGATGGTGATCCACGGGGCGTGGTCCGTGTCCGTGTGCAGGAACATCGCCTCCTTGGCCGCCGTGTAGTCCTCCCACCGGTCGAGGGACTCCAGGTCCATGGGCGAGAGCTTCCACCGCCGCACCGGGTCGATCTGGCGGATGGCGAAGCGGGTGCGCTGCTCGGACTGGGTGACGGAGAACCAGAACTTCGTCAGGTGGATCCCGTCGTCCACGAGCATCTTCTCGAACAACGGCACCTGGTTCATGAAGGTGTGGTACTCCTCGTCGCTGCTGAAGCCCATCACCCGCTCCACGCCCGCCCGGTTGTACCAGGAGCGGTCGAACAGCACGATCTCCCCCTCGGTGGGGAAGTGGTTGATGTAGCGCTGGAAGTACCACTGGCCCCGCTCGCGGTCCGAGGGCTTGTTCAGCGCCACCACGCGCGCGGTGCGCGGGTTCATGTACTCGGTGAAGCGCTTGATGGTGCCGCCCTTGCCCGCGGCGTCCCGGCCCTCGAAGACGATGATGTGCCGCTGGCCGGTGTCCTCGCCCCAGTACTGCAGCTTGAGCAGCTCGATCTGCAGGCGGTACTTCTCGATCTCGTACTCCTCGCGGGACAACCGCTCCTCGTACGGGTAGCCCTCCCGCCAGGTCTCCACGGCCTTGCCGTCCGGGGCGATGAGGTCCGGGTCCGCCGTGTGCCGGCCCACGACCTCGTAGCCGCCCTCGCGGATCTTGTCGATGAACTCGCGCAGGTTCTCCCGCGGCGCGTCCGGCGTCAGCAGCATGGGCACTCTCCTTCGGAACGGCCCGCCGCCGGTCCGACCACGACGGTGGGGTCGGTGCCGGGCTCACGGCGGGCGACGGCTCGCCTTCATTGTCCACCATCGGTCGGACAGGGGGACGCCGGGCGTCGGAGAGGTGACGGCTGGGGTGAACGGCCGGTGAACGGACCGGCCGGGCCGGTCAGCGCACGAGGGCGTGCGGCGGCCGCTGCGTCCCGGCGGCGACGGCCTCGGCCGGGTCGTGGCCGAGCTCGATGATCCGGTTGTCCGCGTCCACGTGGACCACGGACGGCTCGAAGGCCCGGGCGTCCTCGGTGGACATCTGGGCGTAGGTGATGAGGATGACGGTGTCCCCCACGTCCACGAGGTGGGCGGCCGCGCCGTTGATGCCGATCACGCCCGAGCCCCGCTCGCCGGCGATCGTGTAGGTCTCCAGCCGGGCGCCGTTGGTGACGTCCACGATGGACACGAGCTCGCCCGGCAGGATGTCCGCGGCCTCGAGCAGGTCCTGGTCCACGGTCACCGAGCCGACGTAGTGCAGGTCGGCGTGCGTCACGGTGGCGCGGTGGATCTTGGACTTGAAGATGGTCCGGGTCATGGAGGCCATGGGTCGGTGTCCCTTCGGATGACGGGCGGTCCCCTCGGCGGCGGGGGCCGACACTGCTTCAACAGGAGCCGGCGGGCGATTATGCCCGCGCGCGCCCGGCGGTCCGGGCGCGGGGGTGGCGGGGGTCGGTGGGCCCTGCCGGGATCGAACCGACGACACCTGCGGTGTAAACGCAGTGCTCTACCAGCTGAGCTAAAGGCCCGCGTCCGGTGCATCCGGACCGGCCCATCCTACGGCATCTCCTCCGGCGGCCGCCGTCGCCTCGAGGTGGTCCTCCATCCGCCGCTGTCCGGCGGCCCCGGCGCGCACCCGGGCCAGGACGGCCCCGCGGGCGTCCACCAGCACGCTCGTGCGGTGCGGCCGGCCGGTGGCCTCGTTGAACTCGCCCACCGCGCGGGCGGCGGCCCCGTGGGGCCAGAAGTCGGACAGCAGGGGGGTGCGCACGCCCAGGCCCTCGCCGAAGGCGCGCAGCACGGCCGCGGAGTCCGGGGCCACCACGCACAGCCCGACGCCGGCCGGGGCCAGCCGCGAGGCGAGCTCGTCCACCCAGCCCAGCTCGGCCGTGCAGACGGGGGTGAAGGCCCCCGGCAGGAAGAAGAGCCAGCAGCGCGCCGGGGCCGGGCCGTCGTCGGGCCCGGGCGCCTCGGGCGCCAGCGGCGGCCACGGCCAGGACTGGCCGTGCTGGTCCCGCAGGGCGGGAACCGCGGTCACCGGTTGCGCTTGCCGACCAGGCGGCTGGCGGTCCAGTCCTGGGACACCCCCGCCGAGGTGGTGACGTGCAGCCCGGCCGTCGGGGCGGCCTCGGCGATGTCGGCCGGCTGGACGTGGCCCTCTCGCCCGTTGCGGGGGGTCATCAGCCACAGCACGCCGGAGGAGTCCAGCGACGTCTGCGCGTCCAGCAGGGCGTCCACGAGGTCCTCGACGTCCCCGTCCGCGGCCCGCCACCACAGCACGACGGCGTCCACCGGCTCCTGGTCGTCCTCGGTCAGCAGCTCGGTGCCGAGGTCGTCCTCGAGCCCGTCCCGGAAGGCGAAGTCGATGTCCTCGTCGAATCCGAGTTCCTGGACCAGCTGGCCTTCGGCCAGGCCCAACTTCGCGGCCGGCCCCCCACTGGTCTCCGCGGTACGCCCGACGGCGGGGGCGGAGTCTGGCTGGTTCACATCTCTCCTTGCAGGTTCCTGGGTACCCATGACAGGCATCCTCTCACCCAGATTACTGTGCGCCGGGACACGCGGCCACGTCCCCGCCCGGGAGGGGCCCCCGGGGCGGTCCGGACCCGTGACGCGGACGGTCACATGACCGCCGACATGACGGCGTGGCGTGCGCCACGGCGCTACAGTCGGACGTGGAAGCAGAGGGCCCACCCTGACACGCGCCGCACGGCTGACCCCGGACGGACGATGGCCCCCCCCGAGACCGCGGACATGATCCGCCGACAGAGAGGTTGCCGTGAGCGCAGCTGAAGAGAGCTCCCACATCCTGAGCGCACTGACGAACCAGTTGCCGGACAAGGATCCGCAGGAGACCGCCGAGTGGGTCGAGTCCTTCGACGGGCTGGTGGACGAGCGCGGCACCGAGCGCGCCGAGTACATCATGCGGCAGCTGCTCCAGCGCGCCGGGACCAAGTCCGTGGGCGTGCCGATGGTCACCACCACGGACTACGTCAACACGATCCCGGTGGACCAGGAGCCGGAGTACCCCGGGGACGAGGAGCTCGAGCGCCGGTACCGCAACTACCTGCGGTGGAACGCCGCCATGCTCGTGCAGCACGCGCAGCGCAAGGGCGTCGAGGTCGGCGGGCACATCTCCTCCTACGCCGGGCAGGCCACCCTCTACGAGGTGGGCATGAACCACTTCTTCCGCGGCCAGGACCACCCCGGCGGCGGCGACCAGGTCTTCTTCCAGGGCCACTCCTCCCCCGGCAACTACGCGCGCGCCTTCCTCGAGGGCCGGCTGACCGAGGAGGAGCTCGACGGCTTCCGCCAGGAGAAGTCCAAGGCCGGCCACGCCCTGCCGTCCTACCCCCACCCGCGCATGATGCCGGACTTCTGGCAGTTCCCCACCGTGTCCATGGGCCTGGGCCCGCTCAACGCGATCCACCAGGCGCAGTTCAACCGCTACCTGCACAACCGCGGGATCAAGGACACCTCGGACCAGCACGTGTGGGCGTTCCTGGGCGACGGCGAGATGGACGAGCCGGAGTCGCGCGGCGCGCTGCACATCGCGGCGAACGACAAGCTCGACAACCTGACCTTCGTCATCAACTGCAACCTGCAGCGCCTCGACGGCCCGGTGCGCGGCAACGGCAAGATCATCCAGGAGCTGGAGGCCTACTTCCGCGGCGCCGGCTGGAACGTCATCAAGGTCCTGTGGGGCCGCGAGTGGGACGCCCTGCTGGCGAAGGACCACGAGGGCGAGCTCGTCCGGATCATGAACGAGACCCTCGACGGCGACTACCAGACCTACAAGGCGGAGTCCGGCGGGTTCGTCCGCGACCACTTCTTCGGCCGCTCCTCGGTGACCAAGGAGATGGTCGCCGACATGAGCGACGACGAGATCTGGGGCCTCAAGCGCGGCGGCCACGACTACAACAAGGTGTACGCGGCGTACAAGGCCGCCATGGACTACAAGGGCAAGCCCACCGTCATCCTGGCGCAGACCATCAAGGGCTACGGCCTGGGCAAGCACTTCGAGGCCAAGAACGCCACCCACCAGATGAAGAAGCTCACGGTCGACGACATCAAGATGTTCCGCGACCGTCACCGCATCCCGATCACGGACGAGCAGATCGAGGCCGATCCGTACAACGTGCCGTACTACCACCCGGGCCCGGACGCCCCGGAGATCCAGTACATGATGGAGCGCCGCCGCGCCCTCGGCGGCTCGCTGCCCCAGCGCCGCACGGACTACGACCGGATCCCGATGCCGCCGGAGGCCACCTACAAGCACGCCCGCAAGGGCACCGGCAAGCAGCAGGCCGCCACCACCATGGCCTTCGTGCGCCTGCTCAAGGACCTCATGCGGGACAAGAACATCGGCCAGCGGATCGTGCCGATCATCCCGGACGAGGCCCGCACCTTCGGCATGGACTCGTTCTTCCCCACGGCGAAGATCTACAACCCCAAGGGGCAGAACTACCTGTCCGTGGACCGGGACCTGTTCCTGTCCTACAAGGAGTCCCCGCAGGGACAGCTCTACCACGTGGGCATCAACGAGGCCGGGGCCACCGCGGCGCTGACCGCCGTGGGCACCTCGTACTCGACCCACGGCGAGCTCATGATCCCGGTCTACATCTTCTACTCGATGTTCGGCTTCCAGCGCACCGGAGACGCCTTCTGGGCCGCCGGCGACCAGCTGGCCCGCGGCTTCGTCATCGGCGCCACGGCCGGACGCACCACGCTGGCCGGCGAGGGCACCCAGCACATGGACGGGCACTCCCCCATCCTCGCGGGCACCAACCCGGCCGTGAAGCACTACGATCCGGCCTTCTCCTACGAGATCGCGCACATCGTGCGCCAGGGCCTCGAGGACATGTACGGCGAGCACGACCGCGGGGACGACGTCCGCAACGTCATGTACTACCTCACCGTGTACAACGAGCCGATCATCCACCCGGACGAGCCGGAGGACCTGGACGTCGAGGGGCTGCTCAAGGGCATCTACCGGTACAGCACGGGCGAGGGCGGCGGGCCGAAGGTCCAGCTCATGGGCTCGGGCGTGTCCCTGCCGTGGGTCATCGACGCCCAGAAGGTCCTCGCCGAGGACTGGAACGTCTCGGCGGACGTGTGGTCCGTGACCAGCTGGAACGAGCTGCGCCGCGAGGCCGTGGCCGCCGAGCGCGCCGCGCTGGAGAACCCGGGCGCCGAGGCGCCGGTCCCGTACATCACGCAGAAGCTGGCCGGTGCCGAGGGTCCCGTGGTGGCCACCACCGACTACGCCACGCTGGTGCCGGACCAGGTGCGGCCGTTCGTCCCCAACGACTTCGCCACCCTGGGGGCGGACGAGTTCGGCTTCGCGGACACGCGCGCCGCCGCCCGCCGGCACTTCCTCATCGACACGCACTCCATGGTCGTCAAGGCCCTGCAGATGCTCGAGAGGGCCGGCTCGGTCGAGGCCGGGACCGCCGCCAAGGCGTTCCAGAAGTACCGCCTCGACGACGTCACGGCCGGCACCACCGGCAACGCCGGCGGGGACTCCTGACCCGGCCGGTGCCACGGCACCGACGGTGACCGGGCCCGGCCCCGCCCACCGTCCCGGCCCCCGGCCGGTCCGCCCGGCGGGCCGGCCGGATCCGCTCCCGACGACGGCCGGCGGGACGCACCACGCGTCCCGCCGGCCGTCGTCGTCCCCGGGGGTTTGTCGGGTTCCCACAACGGCCGGGCGGCCCCGAGGACCGGGGCGGGCGCCCGGCCGCCTATGCTCGACTCCATGTCCGAGGCACGCGTCACCCCGCCACCCCGCACCGTCTCCGCCGAGTCGCTGCGCCGGTTGCGGGCCCACCTGGGAGCGCTCAACACGGCCACGCTGCAGCGGCTGGACAGCACGCTGCCCTGGTACCGCCAGCTCACCCCGGACGAGCGGTCCTCCCTCGGGCTCATCGCCCAGCGCGGCCTGACCGGCTTCCTGTCCTGGTTCGAGCGGCCCACGACCACCATGACGACCGTGCTCGGGGAGGTGTTCGGCGGCGCGCCCACGGAGCTGACCCGGTCGATCAGCCTGCAGCGGGCCCTGCAGCTGATCCGGACCGTCGTGGACGTCGTCGAGGCCCAGGTCCCCGGGATCGTGCAGGACCGCGACCAGACCCTGGTCCGCGAGGCCGTGCTGCGGTACTCGCGGGAGATCGCCTTCGCCCTGGCGGACGTCTACGCCCGCGCCGCGGAGACGCGCGGGGCGTGGGACAGCCGCAACGAGGCGGTGCTGCTGGACGCGGTGCTGCGCGGCGAGGGCCCGGACGAGATCCTCTCCCGGGCCGCGGCGGCGGGCTGGTCCAACGGCGGCTCGGTGATGGTGATGGCCGGGCCGACCCCCGAGGCGGACCTGCCCCGGCGCCTCTCCGGGACCCGGCGGACCGCCGCGAGGGCCGGCTACGACGTCCTCGTGGGCGTCCAGGCCGAGCGGCTCGTGCTCGTGCTGGGCGGCGTGGCCGACCCCACGCAGGCCGCCGCCGCCCTGACCCCCTGGTTCGGGGACGGGCCCGTGGTGTACGGACCGCTGGCCGAGTCCCTCGTGGACGCCCACCGCAGCGGCCGCGAGGCCCTCGCCGGACTCGCCGCCGCGCCCGCGTGGCCGCGCGCCCCGCGGCCGGCGCACGCCCAGGACCTGCTGCCCGAGCGGGCGCTGCACGGCGACCCCACCGCCGTGGACGCCCTCGTGCACCGCGTCCACGCCCCGCTGCGCGCCGCGGGGAACTCGCTGCTGGAGACCGTGGACACGTACTGCGAGCTCGGGCACTCGCTCGAGGGGACCGCGCGGGAGCTGTTCATCCACGCCAACACGGTGCGCTACCGGCTGCGGCGGGTGAGCGAGATCACCGGCTGGGACCCGCTCGTGCCGCGCGACGCCTACGTCCTCCAGACCGCGCTGGCCGTCGGACGACTCCATCCCTCGTTGTAGGAAACCTCCAAAAGGGGTGGGGGAGCTTGGTGCGGCCGGTGCCCCGGAACAAGGTCACGGTTTTGACACAGTTAACGGCATGCTTGCAATCGTGTGCCCCGGACAGGGCTCCCAGACCCCCGGGTTCCTCACGCCGTGGCTCGAGCTGGACGGCATGGCCGGACTCCTCGACGAGTGGTCCACCGCCACCGGCGTGGACCTGACGGCCCACGGGACGGTCTCGGACGAGGCCACCATCAAGGACACCGCCGTGGCCCAGCCGCTCATCGTGGCCGGCGGCCTGCTCTCCGCCCGGGCGCTCGGTGTCGAGGCGCTGGAGCCCCGCACCTGGGTCGCCGCGGGCCACTCGGTCGGCGAGATCACCGCCGCCGCCCTGGCCGGCGTGCTGCCCGGGGCCGAGGCGCTCGAGTTCGTGCGCATCCGCGCCACCGGGATGGCGGCCGCCGCGGCCGCCGAGCCCACCGGGATGTCCGCCGTGCTCGGCGGGGACCCCGCGGAGGTCTCCGCCGCGATCGAGGCCCACGGACTCGTGGCCGCCAACGCGAACGGCGGCGGGCAGACCGTGGCCGCCGGCTCCCTCGGGGCGCTGGCCGCCCTGGCCGAGCAGCCCCCCGCCAAGGCCCGCGTCGTCCCGCTCAAGGTGGCCGGGGCGTTCCACACCCCCTACATGGCCCCGGCCGTGCCGGACCTGGCGGCGTACGCCGACGGACTGCGCCCCGCCGATCCCGCCGTGGCCCTGCTGTCCAACCGGGACGGCCAGGCCGTTGCCTCCGGTCGCGAGGCCGTGGACCGCCTCGTGGACCAGGTCACCCGACCGGTGCGCTGGGACCTGTGCATGGAGTCCCTGCGCGGGGCCGGGGTCACCGGGATCCTGGAGCTGCTGCCGGGCGGCACGCTGGCCGGACTGGCCAAGCGCGCCCTCAAGGGCACCCCCACGCTGGCCGTGAAGTCCCCGGAGGACCTGGACGCCGCCCGCGCCTTCATCGCCGAGCACGCCGTCGCCGCCGCGTGAGAGCCCCGTGACGGCCGGCCGCCGCCAGCACTGACCACAGACCTCCAGCAGATCCGCGAGGACCCCCATGACCACCCTGAACCAGTACCAGCCTGCCGCCGGCAGCCGCATCCTCTCCGTGGGCGCCGCACGCGGCAACCTCGTCGTGACGAACGACGACATCGCCGGGCCGATCAACTCCTCCGACGAGTGGATCCAGAAGCGCACCGGCATCGTCACCCGCCGCCGCGCGGACAGGGACCTGACGCTCATCGACCTGACCACCGAGGCGGC
Organism: Citricoccus sp. SGAir0253; assembly: GCF_005877055.1. Lineage (NCBI taxonomy): Bacteria > Bacillati > Actinomycetota > Actinomycetes > Micrococcales > Micrococcaceae > Citricoccus > Citricoccus sp. SGAir0253. The sequence continues at coordinate 2,084,792 of NZ_CP039424.1, forward strand.
CCGCGAGGCCATGGAGCGCGCCGGACTCACGGGCGAGGACGTCGACGCCGTCATCGTCTCCACCGTCACCTCGCCGTACGCCACGCCCTCGGTCGCGGCCGCCGTCGCCCACCGCATCGGCGCCACCCCGGCCCCGGCCTTCGACGTCTCGGCCGCGTGCGCCGGCTACTGCTACGGCGTGGCCCAGGCCGACGCGCTCGTGCGCTCGGGCATGGCCCGCCACGTCGTCGTCGTGGGCGCCGAGAAGCTCTCGGACATCATCGACGAGACGGACCGGTCCATCTCCTTCATCCTCGGCGACGGCGCCGGCGCCGTGGTGGTGGCGGCCTCCGAGGAGGCCGGGATCTCCCCCAGCGTCTGGGGCTCGGACGGGGAGCGCTGGGACACCGTGAGCATGAGCCGGTCCCTGCTGGACCTGCGCGACGCCGCCGAGACCGCCCGGAAGACCGGCGACGCCTCGGCGCTGACGAACCCCGACGACAAGCTGTGGCCGCACCTGCGCCAGGACGGGCCCAGCGTCTTCCGCTGGGCCGTGTGGTCCATGGCCAAGGTGGCCCGGGAGGCCCTGGACAAGGCCGGCATCGAGGCGGGCGACCTCGCCGCGTTCCTGCCGCACCAGGCCAACGAGCGCATCATCGACGAGCTGGCCAAGCAGCTCAAGCTGCCGGAGACCGTCACGATCGGCCGGGACATCAAGGAGATGGGCAACACCTCCGCCGCCTCGATCCCGCTGGCGATGCACCGCGTCCTCGAGGAGGACCCCTCGCTCAGCGGCGGGCTCGCCCTGCAGATCGGCTTCGGCGCCGGACTCGTCTACGGCGCCCAGGTCGTCCGGCTCCCCTGAGCCGGGCCACCCCACCAGACCTCCGCGTCCGCCGGGCGCCGGAGTATCCCGAACACCCGACGAACACGACTGTGGACGCCCGCGTCCCGAAAGGAGCCTGACATGGCCACCAAGGAAGAGATCCTCGCCGGACTGGCCGAGATCGTCAACGAGGAGACCGGCCTGGAGACCGAAGAGGTCCAGCTGGACAAGTCCTTCACCGACGACCTCGACATCGACTCCATCTCGATGATGACCATCGTGGTCAACGCCGAGGAGAAGTTCGACGTCAAGATCCCGGACGAGGAGGTCAAGAACCTCAAGACCGTGGACGACGCCGTCGAGTTCATCAAGAACGCCCAGGCCTGATCCCGGCCGGACCGGTGGGGGTCCCGGCCGGCGCCGGGCGGCAGCGCCCGACGACGGCCGGGAACCCCAGCGGCCCGCGGACACTCCCGCAGTCGGTCCGCGGTGCGGCCGGCCTCGCACCGACCGTCCCCTCCCCCGCCGCCGATCCGGCCGGCGGACGAACCGAAGCGTACGGGTCCACCGACCCGGAAGACCGAAGGTAGAGACATGACCCGCACAGCCGTGATCACCGGCCTCGGAGCCACGACCCCCATCGGCGGTGACGTCCCGACCCTGTGGCAGAACGCCCTGGCCGGCACCGCCGGAGCGCGCCCCCTCGAGCAGGAGTGGGTCGCCGAGTACGAGCTGCCGGTGACCTTCGCCGCCCAGCTGTCCTCCCCCATCACCGAGTCCCTAACCAAGGTCGAGATGAAGCGGATGGACCCCACCACCCAGTACGGCGTGGTGGCCGCCCGCGAGGCATGGGCGGACGCCGGCCTGGCCGGCGAGGACACGGCCGTGGACCCGGACCGCTTCGCCGTCTCCTTCGGCACCGGGATCGGCGGGGTGTGGACCCTGCTGGACGGCTGGGACACCCTGCGCACCAAGGGCCCGCGCCGCGTGCTGCCGATGACCGTGCCCATGCTGATGCCCAACGGGCCGGCGGCCGCCATCAGCCTCGACCTCGGCGCGCGTGCCGGGGCCCGCACCCCCGTCTCGGCGTGCGCCTCCGGCACCGAGGCCATGGACCTGGCCCTCGCGATGATCCGCGACGGCCGGGCCGACGTCGTACTGTGCGGCGGCACCGAGGCCGCCATCCACCCGCTGCCGATCGCGGCCTTCGCCGCCATGCAGGCCCTGTCCCGCCGCAACGACGAGCCCGAGCGCGCCTCCCGTCCGTACGACCGGGACCGCGACGGCTTCGTGCTCGGCGAGGGCGCCGGCGCGCTCGTCATCGAGTCGGAGGAGCACGCCCGCGCCCGCGGCGCGCGCATCTACGCCGAGCTGGCCGGGTCCGGCGTCACCTCGGACTCGTACCACATCACCGCCCCCGAGGCCGAGGGACTCGGTGCCTCTCGCGCGCTGCGCGCCGCCCTCGAGTCGGCGGGTGCCGCCCCGGAGGACGTCTGCCACGTCAACGCGCACGCGACCTCGACGCCGGTCGGCGACCGGCCCGAGTACCTGGCCATGAAGTCGGTCTTCGCCGGCCACCTGGACTCGATCGCCGTCTCGGCGACCAAGAGCCAGACCGGTCACCTGCTGGGGGCCTCCGGCGCGATCGAGTCCGTGCTCTCGACCCTGGCCGTGTACCACGGCCAGGCCCCGGTGACGATCAACCTCGAGAACCAGGACCCCGAGATCCCGCTCGACGTGGTGACCGGCTCCCCGCGCCAGCTGCCCGAGGGCCCGCGCGTGGTGGTCAACAACTCCTTCGGGTTCGGCGGCCACAACGCCGTCTCCCTGTTCCGCAGCATCTGACGCCGCACACGACGACGCCCGCCGGGTCCCCCTGGCGGGCGTCGTCGTGTGCGGATCGCGCTCCCCTGGGAGGCCGGGCGCGCGGGGTCCCCGCCGGCCTCAGCCGACCTGGTGCAGCCAGCGCACGGGGGCGCCGTCGGCGGCCTGCCGGAAGGGCTCGAGCTCCTCGTCCCAGGCCTCGCCCAGGGCCAGGCTGAGCTCGTGGAAGACCGCGGAGGGGTCGCCGTTGGCCTGTTCGTAGGCGTAGCGGATGCGGTCCTCGGAGACCATGATGTTCCCGGTGACGTCCGTGGTCGCGTGGAAGATGCCGAGCTCGGGGGTGTGCGACCAGCGGCTGCCGTCGCAGCCGGCCGAGGGGTCCTCGGTGATCTCGTACCGCAGGTGGGCCCAGCCGCGCAGCGCCGAGGCCAGGCGCGCCCCGCTGCCCTGCGGCGCGGTCCACGTGATCTCGGCACGGTAGGAGCCCTGGGCGGCCGGCTGCGCCGACCACTCCAGGCGGTCCTGGGCACCCAGGACGGACCCCACCGCCCACTCGATGTGTGGGCACAGCGCGGCCGGGGCCGAGTGGATGTACAGGATTCCACGGGCCATGGTGTCAGACATACGTTCCTCCCAGTGCTGTGCGGTACGTCTTCCCCAACGTCCCCACGGCCTGCGGAACCCGGTCGGGTCCCGGGAGGTGGCGGCCAGCGCCCGATGTCCCCGATGTTCGATTGCCGGCAGCGTCCGAGGTCAGGATCGCGATCGTCCCCCGGGTGCTTCCGGGACCATTGTGCACCACGATGCGTGACGGGGCCAACAGGCCCGGCGTACGCCGGGGCCCGCGCCATGGCGCGGGGAGACGGTCAGGCCCTCGGGTGGGCGCGGCGGTAGCCCTCCCGCAACCGCTCGATGGAGACGTGCGTGTACAGCTGGGTGGTCTGCAGCGAGGAGTGGCCCAGCAGCTCCTGCACGCTGCGCAGGTCCGCCCCGCCGTCCAGCAGGTGGGTGGCGGCGGTGTGCCGCAGTACGTGCGGTCCGGAGGCCGAGGTGTCCCCCAGGCCGGCCAGGGCCGCGTTGACCATCTCCCGCACCTGCCGCACGCCCAGCCGACCGCCCCGCACGCCGAGGAACAGTGCGTCCGTGGGACCCGCCAGCAGGTGGCGGCGGCCCTGGTCCAACCACCGCTCCACCGCCGTGGCCGCGGGCAGCCCGAAGGGGACGGTGCGCTGCTTGCCGCCCTTGCCGGTCACCCGGAGGGTGCGCCTCTCGTGGTCCACGTCCGCCCGGTCCAGGCCGGCCAGCTCGGACACGCGCAGCCCGGTGGCGTAGAGCAGTTCCAGGATGGCGGCGTCGCGCAGCGCCACGGCCCGCCGCCGCACCTCCTCGCGGGTCCGCCCACCCGGGGCGGGGTCCTCCGTGGGCGACTCCGGGTGACGGCCCGGTGCCACCGGCTCCTGGGCCCGGTCCAGCAGTCGCGCGGCCTGCTCGGCACTCAGGGCGTCCGGCAGCGAGCCGGAGCGCCGCGGCGAGCTGAGCCGCAGCGAGGGGTCGACCTCCACCAGTCCCTCCCGCACCGCCCAGGCATAGAAGACGCGGACGGTGGCCGTCTTGCGGGCCAGGGTGGACCGGGAGCGGCCGGCGGCCGAGAGCCGCCCGAGCCAGCCGCGCAGGTCCTTGAGGTCCAGGGCACCCAGCACGTCGGGACCCGCCCCGTCCACGATCCCCGGCCGCTCGTGCGCCACCACGTCCCGGACGAGGCCCTCCAGGTCCGCCACGTAGGCCCGCAACGTCTCCGCCGACCGGTTGCGCTCGTGGACGAGGTGCTCGGCGAATCCCTCCACCCAGGACCGGTCGCGGGTCGAGAGCCGTGGCGGCTCGGCGCCGTCCCCCGCCCCGCCCGCCGCCGAGCCGTGACGCCGGGCAGCGTCCCGGCCGGCACCGTCCGCCCCGCAGGCCTTCCCAGGGGCGCCGCTGGGCGTGGCACTCCCCGTGTGGGCGGCGGGCCCGGCGTCCCGGTGGTCGGTGGTCATGGTCCCACTCTGCCACCGTCCGCCCCGGACGCCGGGGACCGACGCCGCCAGCCGGAGGCCGACTGCTCGGCGAGTCCCTGCCGGCGCAGCTTCTGCAGCACGCCCATGACCGTGCCGGGCCCGAGGCCGGCGACCGCGCAGAGGCGGTCGACGGGGGCGGCGCTGCGCAGGGGCAGGGCCTCGTAGACGAGCAGTTCCTCCACCGCGAGGTGGTCGTGCGGGCGCACGGCGGTGTCCCGGGACGCGGCCGTCCCGCCGGCGGGGGGTGCGGCGTCCCCGCCGCACGGCCGGTCGCCCCGGCCGGGCAGCAGCTCGAGGGCCTCGGCGACGTCCGTGACGGGCACGGCCGGCGACTCCCGCAGGAGGCGGTGGCACCCGGCCGAGGTCGACGAGGTGATGGGCCCGGGGACGACACCCACCTCCCGGCCGAGGGCCAAGGCGTGGCCGGCGGTGTTCTGCGCTCCCGAGCGCCACCGGGCCTCCACCACGAGCACGGCGCCCGCGAGGGCCGCGATCAGGCGGTTGCGCTGGAGGAAGCGGTACCGCGTGGGGCTGCTGCCGGGCGCCAGCTCGGACAGGAGCAGGCCCTGGTCCGCCACGTCCTGCAGCAGCGTCGCGTTGCCGGCCGGGTAGTACCGGTCCAGTCCCCCGGCCAGGACGGCCGCCGTGGGGGGACTCCCCGTGCCCGCGCCGAGCGCCGACTGGTGGGCCAGGGCGTCGATCCCGTACGCGCCGCCGGACAGGACGGTGATGCCGCGAGCGCCGACACCGCCGGCGAGCAGGCGGGTGGCGCCGCGGCCGTAGGGACTGGCGTCCCGGCTGCCGACGACGGCCAGGGTCACGTGCCGTTCCGGCATGCCCCCGCCGCCCCGGTACCAGAGGGCGACCGGGGAGGCCGGGCCGAGGTCTCGCAGGGCCGTCGGCCACCCGGGGTCCCCCGGGACCAGCAGTCCCCCGCCCAGCCGGTGCAGCGTCTCGAGGTCCCGCTCCGGGGCCAGCGCCCCGGCACGAGCCGCCCAGCGTTCGGTTCCCCGCTGCCACCCGCGGCTCGACAGCGGGGTCCCCGCCGCCTCGAGGACCAGGGCGAGCTCCTGCCGCTCGTCGGCGCCGGCGCCGTCACGGCCCGTGAGGACCTCGAGCGCCCGCGCGGCACCCCAGGTCCCCACCGCGGCGAGGCCCAGGACGTCGCCCGGTTCCAGGAGGCGCGTCAGGGCGGCGCGGGCGATGCGGTCCTCGTGCCCGGGGCGGCGGGGTGCCTGCCCGGTGCCGGCCTGCTCGGGGAGGTCTCCGGTGGTGGTCATGCCGTGTGCTCTCCTTCGCCGCGGCGCCGCAGGTACAGCGCGGTGTCCACGTCCTCGGCGACCGGCCGGTCCGCTCCGCGCAGGTCGGCGATGGTCCAGGCCAGGCGCAGCACCCGCGCGTGGCCCCGGGCGGTGAGCTCGGCGCGGTCGACGGCGTCGTCCGCGGCGGCCCGTGCGGCGGGATCCACCGCGAGCGGGCCCTCCCGCAGCAGGCCTGCCGGCACCTCGGCGTTGCGGTGCAGCCCCAGGGGCGCGAGCCGCCGGGCCTGCCGGTCCACCGCCGCCAGGACGCGGGCCCGGACCGTCGCCGAGCCCTCGCCGGCCGGCCCCGAGGTCAGCGCCGCGGCGTCCACGGCGGGGACGGTGACCTGGAGGTCCACCCGGTCCAGCAGCGGGCCGGAGAGCCGGCCCGCATACCGCCGCCGCTGCAGGGCCGTGCACCGGCACCGGCTGCCGCGTTCCCCGCCCCATCCGCACGGGCAGGGATTGGCGGCGAGCACGAGCTGGAAGCGGGCCGGGTAGCGGACCGTCCCGCCGGAGCGGTGCAGCACCACCGCTCCGGACTCGAGCGGCTGGCGCAGGGCATCGAGCACGCGCCGGTCGAACTCGGGCGCCTCGTCGAGGAACAGCACGCCCCCGTGGGCCAGGGACGCCGCCCCCGGGCGGGCGATCCCGGACCCGCCGCCGACGAGCGCCGCCATCGACGCCGAGTGGTGCGGGGCCTGGAACGGGGCGCCGCGCACGAGCCCCGTCCGGTCCTGGACCCGCCCGCTGAGGGAGCGCACCGCCGTGGCCTCCAGCGCCGTGCGGTCGTCCAGCGGCGGCAGGATGCCCGGCAGCCGTTCGGCCAGCATCGTCTTGCCCGCCCCCGGGCTGCCCTCCAGCAGCAGGTGGTGACCGCCGGCCGCGGCCACCTCGAGCGCGAACCGGGCCTCGTGCTGGCCCGAGACGTCCCGCAGGTCCGCGGCGGGTGCCGCACCCTCCGCGGGGGCAGCGGGGGCCCCGGAGGCCTCGCCCGCACCCCCCACCGGTGGCGTGCCACCCCCGACGAGCGCCGCGTCCTGGGCGGGCGGGACGACGGTCGGGGCCTCCGGCTCGCCGCCGAACGCGCGGATGACCTCGTGCAGGCTCCCGTAGCCGCGCACCCGCGCGCCGGGGACGAGGGCGGCCTCCGCCACGGACTCCCGGGCCACCACCACCTCGGGGTGCCCCGCGTCCACGGCCGCCATGACGCTGGGCAGGATCCCCGGGGCGTGGCGCAGCCGTCCGTCCAGGCCCAGCTCGGCCAGGAACACGGGGCCGTCCGCGTGCCGCACCTGGCCGTCGGCGGCGTAGCTCGCCATCACGATGGCCAGGTCGAAGCCCGGTCCGCGCTTGTGCAGGGCGGCGGGCACGAGGTTGACCGTGAGGTGGCGCCGCGTGAGGGGCAGGCCCGAGTTGCGGGCCGCCGCCTTGATCCGGTCCCGGCTCTCCTGCAGCGACTGGTCCGGCAGCCCCAGCAGGACGAAGCCGGGCAGGGTCTGGCCGATGTCCGCCTCCACCTCCACGAGGTGGCCGTGCATGCCGGTGAGCGCGACCGCGAGGGTGCGCCCCATGACCGTCACCGCGCTCATGGCCGCACGTCCCGCAGGACCTCGACGCCCAACCCGCCGCCGGCCGGCAGCAGCACGGACACGGCGTCCACCCGCCACCCCGCCAGCCGCCCGGCGCCGGGGTGGGCGGCCGCCCACTGGTGGGCCAGGGAGTACAGCCGGCGGAGCTTGCGCGGGGTGATCGCCTCGAGGGGGTGGCCGAAGCCGGTCCCCCGGCGGGTCTTGACCTCCACGGCCACCCACCAGCCCTGGTGGATCGCCACCAGGTCCAGCTCGCCGTCGCGGCCGCGCCAGTTCCGGTCCACGACCTGGTAGCCCTGGTCCTCGAGCCAGCGGGCGGCGACGTCCTCGCCGAACCGGCCGAGCGCCGTGTGCGCCGAGGACGCCCCGGCGCCCCTCCCCGTGTCCCTGGCCGGACTGCTGCCCGTGCCCCTCCTGCTGCCCGTGACCCTGCCTGCGGAATGCTGCATGGCTCCACCTCCGCGACCAGCCTCGCCGGGCCGGCGGCGCGACGGGCGGCCGGGGCGGCCCGGTGTGGAGGGCGCGCGGGTGACCGCGCGGCGTGGAGGAGCCCGGACTAGCCCAGCGCGGGGCCGTCCTGGGGCAGCTGGAGGTCGTCGCGCTGCGGGAGCTCCTCGACGTTGACGTCCTTGAAGCTCAGCACGCGCACCCGCTTGACGAAGCGCGCGGTCCGGTAGATGTCCCACACCCACGCGTCCTCGAGCAGGATCTCGAAGAACACCTCCCCGCCCTCGCTGCGGGCCTTGAGGTCCACGGAGTTGGCCAGGTAGAAGCGGCGCTCGGTCTCGACCACGTACCGGAACAGCCCGACCACGTCGCGGTACTCGCGGTAGAGCTGCAGCTCCATCTCCGCTTCGTAGTTCTCGAGTTCGTCGCCGCTCATGCCGTCCATTCTGCCCCCAGCTCCCCGGTGGCCCCGTCCCATGACAGCGCCGACTGGCCGGGGACGGGCATCCGTGCCGTTCCCCGGCCCGGATCCGCGGGGGCCGCGGTGCCGGGGGCCTCGGCCCCGGGCAGCAGCCGCCAGCTGAGCCGGTGGTGCGGGCTCGGCCCGCGCTCCACGAGGGCCCGCCGGTGGGCGGCGGCGCCGTAGCCCTTGTTGCCGTCCCAGCCGTACGCGGGGTGCTCCGCGGCGAGCCGGGTCATCAGCGCGTCCCGCTCCACCTTCGCCAGGATCGAGGCGGCCGCCACGGTGGCGCAGCGCGCATCGGCCTTGACCTGCAGGTGGACCCGTCCCGGGCCGGCGGCCAGGCCGGCGCACTCCGGCCGCGGCGCGCGCGGCAGCCAGTCGTCGCGGCCGTCCAGCACGAGCGCGTCCGGCTGGGCCCCCAGCGCCGTGACCACCTCGTGCCAGGCCCGGCGCCCGGCGAGGGCGAGGGCACCAGAGATCCCGTACCGGTCGATCTCCCCGGGCGCGGCGTGGCCGACGGCGGCCGCGGCACCCCACGCCAGCACCTCCGGGACCAGCGCCTCGCGGCGGGCCGGGCTGAGCGCCTTGGAGTCGCGCACCGCCGGGACGGGGCCGGCGTCGGGAAGGCGGACGACGACGACGCCGACGCTCACGGGGCCGGCCAGCGCGCCCCGGCCGACCTCGTCCATGCCGGCCACGAGCGCGCCGCCCTGCGGCCGGCCGGCCACGAGGGAGGCCTCGAGGTCGAGCCCGGGCAGCGGGGCCGGCGTCCGGCGGGCGGCCGAGCGGCGGGTCCGGGCCGGTGCCGGGGTGCTCATCCGGCGCCGGCTCCCGCTGCGCGCGCCGCCGCCGGGTCCGGCACGTCCGCGAACGCCTCGCGGTCCCCGCCGGCATCGCCCCAGCGGGAGACGGGCCAGGCGATGACCTCCGCGCGGCCGGTGACGTCGTCCAGGTCGATGAAGCCCCCGCCCGGGCCGTCCCGGTGCATGCGGGAGTCCGCGGAGGCGTCCCGGTGGTCGCCCATGACCCACACGTGGCCCTCCGGGACGGTGACGGTGAAGGGGATGTCCGAGGGCGCCGAACCGGGGTGCAGGTAGGGCTCGTCCACGGGCTCGCCGTTGACGACGACGCGCCCGTCGGCCGAGCAGCACTCGACCGTGTCCCCGGGCATCCCGATGATCCGCTTGACGAGGTGCTGCTCGGAGGAGTCCGGCAGCAGCCCGATGAACTCGAGGGCCTGCTGGGCCCCGTTCGCCGGCTGGGGCGCGGGCTCGCCGAGCCAGCCCTTGGTGTCCTGGAAGACGATGACGTCGCCGCGGTCCACCCCGAACGGGCCGGGCACCAGCAGGTTGACGAAGATCCGGTCGTTCACCTGCAGGGTCTGCTCCATGGACCCGGAGGGGATGTAGTAGGCACGGAAGAGGAACGTCTTGACCAGGAACGAGGCCAGGATGGTGATGAGGACGATCAGGACGATCTCGCGCACCGCGAGCCACGCGCGGCGGCCGACGGAGGGCCGGGCCGCGGGGCGGGCGGCGGCGGGTGCCGCGGCGGGGGTCCCGGTCGGCGCGGGGGCCGCCGGGTCGCCGGTCGCGCCCGCCGTCCCGCCCCCCTCGAGGGTGGCGCGGGTGTCCTCGGGGCCGTCCGGGGCGTCCTGCGCCCGCCGGGTGTACTCCTGGCCCATCTCGCCGTCCTCTCCGCTGGTCCGGCTGTCCACTCTACCGCCCGCCCGGCTCGATCGCCGTCCGGCGGCCGGGCGGCCAGGCGATGGACTGCACGCGGCCGATGACCTTCGACTCCGGGACCATCCCGCCGCCCGGGGCGCCGAGCAGCGACCGGGAGTCCACCGAGGCGTGCCGGTTGTCCCCCAGCAGGAACAGCCGGCCCCCGGGCACCTCGGCCGTGAACTCCACCCGGGAGGCCGGCGGCGGGCCGGCGAGGTAGTCCTCGGCGACCTCCTCGCCGTCGACCTCGAGCAGGCCCTCCGGCGAGCAGCAGGAGACGGTGTCCCCGCCCACCCCGGCCACGCGCTTGACGTAGGCCGTCGTGTCCGGCGCCAGCCCGAGCCACTGCAGGGCCTCCTCGGTGCCGCGCAGCACGGCCGGCCGGCCGTCGTAGGGCGCGAAGCTGCCCTCGCCGTCCACGACGACGAGGTCCCCGCGCGCCACGGGGACGTGGTCGTAGGCGTGACGGTCCACGCTGATGCGGTCCCCCGCCTGCAGCAGTGGCTCCATGGACCCCGAGGGGACGAGGTACAGGTCCGCCACGGTGCTGCGCAGCACCGCGGAGGCCAGCAGCGCCAGCACGACGACGGCGCCCACCGCCGCGGCGCCGACCGGCACCCTGCGCCGGCCCGGTTCCCGGGTACGCGAAGGGCGCCGGTCCCCCGCGGGGGACCGGCGCCCGGTGCGGCCTGGGCCGGGCTCGACCGTCAGGTCAGGCCTTCTTGGCGCCCTTGGCGCCCTTGCCCGTGGTGGTGAAGTCGCGCTTCTCCTTGATCTTGGCGGCCTTGCCGTGGCGGTCGCGCATGTAGTACAGCTTGGCGCGGCGCACGTCACCACGGGTGACGAGCTCGATCTTGTCGATGACCGGGGAGTTCACCGGGAAGGTGCGCTCCACGCCGACGCCGAAGGAGACCTTGCGGACGCGGAAGGTCTCGCGCACGCCGTGGCCCTGGCGGCCCATGACGAAGCCCTGGAAGACCTGGACGCGGGCGGTCTTGCCCTCGACGATGTTCACGTGCACCTTGACGGTGTCGCCGGGACGGAAGTCGGGGACGTCGGTGCGCAGCGAGGCGGCATCGAGGGAGTCGAGGATATGCATGCTGGTACTCCTGGTGGACGCCACAGGTCATCCACGTGGTCGGTGGCACGCCGGCCGGTGCTCCGGGAGCGGAGCGTCGGGATGGGCGTGCCCGGGCTGGGGACCGGTCCGCCCGTGGCGGGCGCCGGCTGGCCACACTGTCGGCATCCGCCCCCTGTGGCAGGTCGGATGTCCAGTTGACACAGCGGTCCATTATGCCAGATCACCCGGGGCGCTGCCAGCCGGGGGGCCTCAGTCGGCGGCGGGGTCCGGGAGCAGGTCCGGGCGGCGCCGGCGCGTGCGCTCGAGCTGCTGCTCGCGGCGCCACGCGGCCACCCGGCCGTGGTCACCGGAGAGCAGCACGTCCGGCACCTCGTGCCCCCGCCAGGAGGAGGGCTTCGTGTACACGGGGTACTCCAGCAGCCCGTCGCTGTGGGACTCCTCGACGAGGGACTCGGGATTGCCCACGACGCCGGGCACGAGCCGGCCGATCGCCTCGATCATCGCCAGCGCGGCCACCTCGCCGCCGTTGAGGACGTAGTCCCCGAGCGAGACGAGCCGCACCTCGAAGAGCTCCCGCGCCCAGTGGAACAGCCGCTCGTCGATCCCCTCGTACCGCCCGCAGGCCACCACGAGGTGGTCGGCGGCGGACAGCTCCTGGGCCACGGACTGGCGGAACAGCTCGCCCGAGGGCGTGGGCACGAGCAGGACGGGGCGGCCGAGGCCGGCCGAGCGGCCGGCCTCGGCGATGGACTCCAGGGCCAGCGCCCACGGCTCCGGCTTCATGACCATCCCCGCGCCGCCGCCGTACGGGGTGTCGTCCACCGTGCGGTGCCGGTCGACGGTGTGGTCGCGCAGGTCGTGGACGTGGATCTCCAGCAGCCCGTCACGGCGGGCCTTGCCGATGAGCGAGACGTCGAGGGCCGAGAGGTACTCGGGGAAGATGGTGACGACGTCGATCCTCACGCCCGGCCGTCCTCCGGCTCGTTCAGGCCCAGCAGGCCGGGCGGCGGGTCGAGGGTGACGGTGCCGGCCTCGAGGTCCACCGCGGGGACGATCTCCTCGACGAACGGCACGAGCGCCTCGGTCCCGGAGTCCAGGCCCACCTCCAGCAGGTCCTGCACCTCGCCGGTGACCAGGCCGGTCACGGCCCCGACGCGTTCCCCGTCCACCAGGACGGCCAGCCCGACGAGGTCCTCCTCGTACCAGCCCTCGTCCTCCCCCGGGGCGTCCGGCTCGGCGTACAGCTCGGTGCCGCGCAGCTCCTCCGCGCCGTTGCGGTCGGAGACCTCCTCGAAGCCGAGCAGCAGGATGTCCTTGTTCCAGCGCGCCCGTGCCACGGTCAGCTCGCCGTCCCGGCCCCCGCGCCCCCGCCGGCCCTCGAGCACCGCGCCGGGGACGAAGCGCTCCTCGGGCTCGTCGGTGAACAGCTGCACCGTGACGTCCCCGCGGATGCCGTGGGGCTTGCCGATGCGGGCCACGCGGACGTGGTCCTGCGGCCGGGACGTGCTCTCGGGCATGGCGGGGTTCCTCTCGGTTCGGGGGTCCGGGGCTCGGCCCGGTCGGGCGGGACGACGATGGCCCGCGTCCGGACGGATCCGGGCACGGGCCATCATGTCATGCGACCGCCCGGCCCGCGGGATGCGGGCCGGGCGGTGCCGTGGGGCTAGCGGCGGCGGTCGGTGTCCACCACGTCCACGCGGACCGGGTGGCCGGCGAGGCCGTCCAGCACGGTGCGCAGCGCGGTGGCCGTCCGGCCCTGGCGGCCGATGACCCGGCCGAGGTCCGCGGGGTCCACGCGGACCTCCAGGACCTCTCCACGGCGGTTGGTGCGCAGGTCCACCTGGACGTCCTCCGGGGAATCGACGATCCCCCGGACCAGGTGCTCCAGCGCCTCCTGCAGCATGGTCACTCGGACTTCTCGTCGGCCGGGGCCTCGGCGGTCTCCTCGGAGGACTCCTCGGCCGGGGCCTCGGCGGTCTCCTTCTTGGGGGTGATCGCCTCGGGGATGATGACCGAGCCCTTCTCCGGGGCCACGAAGGGCTCCTTCGGCTGCTTGGTCTTCAGGGTGCCCTCGGCGCCCGGCAGGCCCTTGAACTTCTGCCAGTCGCCGGTGATCTTGAGCAGGGCCAGGACCTGGTCGGTGGGCTGGGCGCCCACGGACAGCCAGTACTGGGCGCGCTCGGAGTTCACCTCGATGAACGAGGGCTCCTCGGTGGGGTGGTACTTGCCGATCTCCTCGATGGCCCGGCCGTCACGGCGGGTGCGGGAGTCGGCGACGACGATGCGGTAGAAGGGTGCGCGCATCTTGCCGAAGCGCTTCAGGCGGATCTTAACGGCCACGGGTGTGGTAGCTCCTGGTTCTTGGTCTGGGCGCAGCACTGACGCCGGCCGTGGGGTTGGCGCGGGGTCCGGCACTGCTGACGGAACGACCGTCCGGTGGATAGAGGGTCGCCCGGACGGCGGTTCAGTACCTGCCCATTCTGCCAGACTCCCCGCGGATTCTCCTAGCCGGGCCCGGGCGGGCGGTCGGGACCGCCCGCCCGGGGCCGTCGCGGTCAGGCCGCGGGCGCGGCCTCGGTGAGCAGCAGCAGCGTGTTCCACGGGTCGCGGACCTCCAGGCCCCGGTCCGTGCGCCGGGCGCTGCGCCCGGCGGTCCGCAGCCGGTCCTCGGCGGCGGCGAGCCCCTCGCCCTGCGGCAGGGTCAGCTCGACGAGGCCGAGGCCGAGGGTGTTGCGGCGCGGCCCGGCCCCGGTGGAGTTCCACGTGTTCATCGCCATGTGGTGGTGGTAGCCGCCCGCGGAGACGAACAGCGCCATGGTGCCGTACGCGGTGGTCTTCTCGAAGCCGAGCTCGTCCACGTAGAACCGCTGGGCCAGGTCCACGTCCCCCACCTGCAGGTGGACGTGCCCCACGGACGCCGGGGCGGTGCGCAGGCGGGCCAGCGCGTCCTCCGTCAGGTGGGTGTTGAGGTAGCGGTCCCACGGCAGGTACACGGTGCCCATGTCCACCTGGCCGTCCGGCAGCCACGTCCACTGCTCGCGGGGGCGGTCCACGTAGAGCTCGATGCCGTTGTTGTCCGGGTCCTGGAAGTAGAACGCCTCGGAGACGTAGTGGTCGGAGCTGCCCACGAAGCGGGTGGGGTCGAGCTTGAGGGCCGAGTACACGGCGGCGGCGAGGTCGGCCGCCTGCTCGAAGAGGATGGCCACGTGGTACAGGCCGGCCTCCCCGGCCGGGGGCAGCTTCAGGCCGTTGGCCTCCTCGATCCCCACCAGGGGGACGCCGTTGCGGCCCAGGACCACGTTGGGGCCGTCCTCGGCGACGGCGACGAGGCCGATGGCCTGCTCGTAGTAGGACCGCAGCCGTGGCACGTCGTCCGTGCGCAGGGTGACCACGCCCATGGACAGGCCGGCCGGGAGGAGGTCGTCCACGGGGCGGCCGCTGATGGACTGGTGGTTCAGGGAGGCGGTGGCGGCGTCGGCGGTGAAGGACATGGGTGGTCTCCTGGGTCGGGGGGCGGGGGCGGCGAACCTCCCGGTGGGCTCACCGGGACCTCGCCTCTCCCTCATCCCAACACAGTTTACCCTTCAACTATTCCGCGGGCCCCGGCCCGTGCCCCTCAGTTGTTGCCGAGGTACTTCTCGAAGCCCTTGGGCAGGTTCAGCGCCGAGGGGTCGAAGCCCTCCTCCGGCATGCCCTGGCCGAAGGCCGAGCCGGGCGCACCCGCGCCGGAGCGCTTGCGCCGCTCCTCCAGCTCGCGCATCTCCTGCGCCGCCTTGGCCGGGTTGCCCGAGCGCGGCTTGGCCTTCTTGCCCTTGGCCTTGGCCTTCCGGGCGCCCGCGGCGCCGCCGCCCATGCCCGGCACCCCGGGCATGCCGCCGCCGGCGGCCATCCGCTTCATCATCTTCTGGGCCTGGCCGAAACGCTCCAGCAGCCCGTTGACCTCGGAGACCTGGACCCCGGAGCCGCGCGCGATGCGGGCCCGCCGCGAGCCGTTGATGATCTTGGGCGCCACGCGCTCGTGCGGGGTCATCGACCGGATGATCGCCTCGATGCGGTCGATCTGGCGCTCGTCGAACTGCTCGAGCTGCTGGCGCATGCCCTGGGCCCCGGGCATCATCATCAGCAGCTTCTTCATCGAGCCCATCTTCTTGATCTGCTGCATCTGGTCGAGGAAGTCGTCGAGGGTGAAGTCCTCCTGGTCCACGAACTTCCGGGCCATCTTCTCGGCCTCGGACTTGTCCCAGCTGCGCTCGGCCTGCTCGATCAGGCTCATCACGTCGCCCATGTCCAGGATGCGCGAGGCCATCCGGTCCGGGTGGAACACCTCGAAGTCGCCGAGGTTCTCGCCCGTGGAGGCGAACATGACCGGCTTGCCCGTCACCGAGCGCACGGACAGCGCGGCACCGCCGCGCGCGTCGCCGTCGAGCTTGGACAGGACCACGCCCGTGAAGCCGACGCCCTCGTTGAAGGCCTGCGCGGTGGCGACCGCGTCCTGGCCGATCATCGCGTCGAGGACGAAGAGGACCTCGTCCGGCTGGACGGCGGCGCGGATGTCCGCGGCCTGGCGCATCAGCTCCTCGTCCACGCCGAGCCGGCCGGCGGTGTCGATGATGACGATGTCGTTGTGGCGGTTCCGCGCCTCGGCGAGGCCGTCCCGGGCGACCTGCACGGGATCGCCCGTGGCGTCCTCGAACTCGCTCGAGACGCCGGGGTGCGGCGCGAACACCGGCACCCCGGCCCGCTCGCCGTTGATCTGCAGCTGGCGCACCGCGTTGGGGCGCTGCAGGTCCGCGGCCACGAGCATCGGCGTGTGGCCCTGCTCCTTGAGGTGCTTCGAGAGCTTGCCGGCCAGCGTCGTCTTGCCCGCGCCCTGGAGGCCGACCAGCATGATGACGCTCGGCGGGTTCTTGGCCAGCTGCAGCCGGCGGGTCTCGCCGCCGAGGATGCCCACGAGCTCGTCGTTGACGATCTTGACGACCTGCTGGCCGGGGTTCAGCGCCTGGCTGACCTCCTCGCCGAGGGCCCGCTCCTTGATGTGGGCGATGAACTCCCGGACCACCGGGACGGCGACGTCGGCGTCCAGCAGGGCCCGGCGGATCTCGCGGGCGGTGGCGTCGATGTCCGCCTCGGACAGTCGTCCCTTGCCCTTCAGGTTCTTGAAGGTGGCGGCCAGGCGGTCGGACAGGGAGTTGAACACTGCGGTGCTCTTTCCTTCGGTGGGCTGGGGCCCTGGGCGGGCCCGCGGGACAGGTCGGGCGGCGGTGGCGGCCCCACCGACGACGGCGGGGGCGGGCCGCAACGTGCGGCCCGCCCCCGGCGGGTGCCTCAGTGCGGCCGTGACCGCACGCGGCGGTGACTACCGGTGTCCAAGGGTATCAACCCTTTCCTGCCGCGAGGACGGCACCGCGGGGGGCACCGGGGCGGCGAGCGGCGTGCCGGCCGGGGCCGCGGCCTCGGCCGGGGAGTTCGCCGCGTAGGCGGTGCCCAGCCCGCCGCCGCCGAACTCGTAGGCGATCTCCGCGTGCAGGGCCTGGTCGATGCCCATCTCCTCGTCCTCGGCCGTGACGCGCCAGCCCATGACGGCCTTGAGCAGGGCGCCGATGACGAGCGTGGCCACGCCGGCGTAGACGACGGCGAAGACGACGGCCACCGCCTGGGCCAGCAGCAGGGAGCCGTCCCCGCCGTAGAACAGGCCGGCGCGGCCGTCCTCCATCGGCCGGCCCAGCAGGCCGATCAGGACCGTGCCGAGGATGCCGGCCACCAGGTGCAGGCCGACCACGTCGAGCGAGTCGTCGAAGCCGAGCTTGTACTTGAGGTTCACGGCCAGGGCGCAGGCGACGCCGGCGAGCAGGCCGATGACGACGGCGCCGACCGGGTCGACGTAGGCGCAGGCCGGGGTGATGGCCACGAGGCCGGCCACGATCCCCGAGGCGGTGCCGATCGAGGTGGCGCGGCGGCCGCGGACGGCCTCGGTGAGGGTCCAGCCGAGCATGGCCGCGGCCGGGGCGGCCAGCGTGTTGACCCAGATGAGGCCGGCCTGGGCCGCGTCGGAGGCGGCACCGCCGTTGAACCCGAACCAGCCGAACCACAGCAGGGCGGCGCCGAGCATCACGAAGGGGATGTTGTGGGGACGGTGCCCCGGATCGGTGCCGAAGCCCTTGCGCTTGCCCAGCAGCAGGGCCAGGACGAGCGCCGCGACGCCGGCGGAGATGTGGACCACGAGGCCGCCGGCGAAGTCGACCGCCTCGCCGATGGCACCGCCCACGGCGCCGTCCGCCGAGAGCAGGCCACCGCCCCACACCATGAAGGCCAGCGGGCAGTACACGAGGGTGACCCAGACCGGCACGAAGACCACCCACGTGCTGAACTTCGCCCGGTCGGCGATCGCCCCGGAGATCAGCGCCACCGTGATGATGGCGAAGGTGGCCCCGAACCCGATGCCGATCAGGTCCTCGGTCCCCACCGTGCCGTAGAGGCCGACGTCGGCGAACGGGTTGCCGAAGAGCTGGGCGATGCCGTCACCGCTGCTCATGGTGTAGCCCCACAGGACCCACACCACACTGACGAGCCCGATCGAGATGAACGACATCATCATCATGTTCAGGGAGGCCTTGGCGCGCGTCAGCCCCCCGTAGAAGAAGGCCAGCCCCGGGGTCATCAGCAGCACCAGGCCGGCACAGGCCATGACCCAGACGTGGGATGCGGTCAGTTCGATTGCTTCCACAGTTCTCTCCTCTCTCCGAGGACCCCGGGCACTCCGGGCCGGGGGTGGCCCGGGACGGCCTGCGGCGTCGCGACGGGTGGCGACGTGTCCCGGTTAAGAGGATGCTCCGGCCGTGTTTCACGACGCCTCGCGCCCCGTTTCGTCCGCGTGACGGTCCGTCCGGTGGCGTTAACGGCGTGTTTCCGCGACCCGCGGGTACATCAGCCTTCCCGGCTCATGTACCCGCCCCGGGTGATGCGCACGACCGTGGTCTTCGCCCCGACCTTGATGGTCAGCTTCGTGGAGCCGTTCGAGTACGTTCCCCGGGTCACCCTCACCTGGTGTGACTTCAGTGCGGGAGCGATGACCGAGATGGTCCCCACCTGGTTGCCATGACGACTGAAGGTGATCTGGTCGGTGGGCTGGCGGACCAGCTGCCGGGGGTAGTGGTGTCCCCGCGGGATCCCCGCCTCGGCACCCCGGTAGATCACCGTCTCACCCTTGCCGACGGTCGGTGCGCCCCAGAAGGGCACCTGCACGAAGGTCGTCTGGGAGGACGATCCGGGCCTGGATGAGCGGACCGTGGAACGGCTGACCCATGTGCTGGTCTGGTCGGCCGGGACGCTCCACAGGCTCTGGACCGTGTGGCGCCTGGACGAATCGTTGATCACCGTGCGATCGAGCACGATGGCGAGGTCGGGGTCTGGCATCACCAGCACGCCGCGGGTCCTCGTGCCCCTGGAGTTGAACTGCTGGGTCATCTCGACGAAGTCGGCACGTCCGTCCGCCGGGAGGCTGGAACGGGTCAGGCGTGCCCTCCCCCCGTCCGACATCTTGGCGGAGGGCACGAAGATGGTGTTGTGCGCCAGTTCTCCGACGGCCCATCCGCGCCACTTGGTCGAGACACCGCCCGGCTGCCCGCCGTCGACGAGGATGTCCCGGCCCCGGGCGGTGTAGAGGAATTGGAGCAGGTCTCCTCGATGGGCCTTCTTCTCCCGCCCGCTTCCGCCCCGCAACATCCAGGAGGGGTGGTTGGCGAACCCGGTGGCGGGCGTTCCCCAGGAGGATCGGCCGAAGACGAATCCGGCGTCGAAGATGCGGACTCGATGGGTGGGCTTCGTCCCCCGCGCCCCGTTGGTGGCCGCGTAGAGGGCCTGTGCCGGAACGTTCGACGGGGCCTTGGTGACGCTCGAGTCACCGTACTGCCAGTAATACCCCAGGGCATTGGTCATGTGGGCGAGGTTGTTGCCCATCACCGTCAGGGGCCGGATCACCGTCCTGGCGTCGTGCCCACAACGCTCCATCAACTCGCCGATCTGGACCAAGAGGCGGTAGTTGAAGTGCATGTAGTGGGGCGCCGCCTCGTTGCTGAGGCCTTCGGGACTCACCTGCTGGGGCAGTGCCTTCTTCACGCGGGCGATCGCGTGGTCCTGGTAGTCCCTGCGGTCGAGCAGGCAGCCCAGTCCGAGGAGGGCCTTGTTCTCCATGGAACCGTGGTTGTGCGCTCCCGACCACCGCGCGATGTTGTGCTCGGCGTGCCGGTGCAGTGAGGTCGTCAACCACGCGTAGGAAGACGGCAGCCGTCCGCCATTGCGCTCCATGACGACCTCTCGGAAGCACGTGAGCACGTTGAGCCGGTGGGTGTTCGCCTCCATGTCGTCAGAGTCGGCCAGCCACGAGGTGCCGTGGTCCCGGATCCAGTCCCGGATGATGGTCTCGGCCTTCGCGAGGGCCTTCGAGTCCCCCGCTCGCCCTGCCTCGATGCTCGGACCGATCCAGCGCAGGCTGGAGAACCACAGCTTCCAGCCGAGGTCGCGGTGGGGGTCGAGCGTCCAGTTGATGTTCCCGCTGCCGTTGCCGACCTTGGTCGACGGGAAGACATACCAGTTGTAGACATCGCTGCGGTTGGTGGCGACCGTGTTGTAGCGCGGGAGCGTCCCGTAGCCCGCGCAGGGATAGACGCTGTTGGGGTTCGCCGGATCCGCGGCCACGTCGGGATCCACCGGCCCCGCCAACTCCTCCGACGGGTCCGTCTCGCCCGCCTGGTCGCTGGCGTCCAGCGCAGTGCCCGTCTCGGCACGGGTGTCCATGGCGCCGCCGGGCGGGGAATCGGCCGAGGCTGGCGCCAGGGGGATGAGCGCAGCGGCCAACGCGAGCGCCAGGATCCGGCGGAGGGACGGTCGGGGGCGCGTTCCAGGCATGAGGGCCTCCGGGCGGAAGGCGAACAGGGTGTGACGAGGCTAACACCCCCTGTGGGACGGGGCACCAGCCCATGGCCGGTGCCCCGTCCCCTCCCTCCGGGAGGTCCCGGCCTCAGTCCTCCAGCAGCGCGTCCACGAAGCCCTCGGCGTGGAACGGGGCCAGGTCGTCCGGGCCCTCGCCCAGGCCGATGAGCTTGACCGGCACGCCCAGCTGGCGCTGGATGGCGACGACGATGCCGCCCTTGGCGGTGCCGTCCAGCTTGGTCAGGACGATGCCGGTGATGTCCACGACCTCGGCGAAGACCTTGGCCTGGCTCAGCCCGTTCTGCCCGGTGGTGGCGTCCAGCACGAGCAGGACCTCGTCCACGGCGGCCTGCTTCTCGATGACGCGCTTGATCTTGCCCAGCTCGTCCATCAGGTTGGCCTTGTTCTGCAGCCGGCCCGCGGTGTCCACGATGACCACGTCGGCCTCCTGGTCGATGCCGGCGCGCACGGCGTCGAAGGCCACCGAGGCCGGGTCGGCGCCGTCCTCCTCGGAGCGGACGGTGTCCACGCCCACGCGGGCGCCCCACGTGGCCAGCTGCTCGGCGGCCGCGGCGCGGAAGGTGTCCGCGGCGCCGAGCACCACCTGGCGGTCCTCGGCCACGAGCACGCGGGCGATCTTGCCGACCGTGGTGGTCTTGCCCACGCCGTTGACGCCGACCACCATCATCACCGCGGGCCGGCCCTCCTTGCGGCTGGCGCTGAGCCGGCGGTCCATGGCCGGGTCGACCATCCGGACCAGCTCCTCGCGCAGCATGGCGCGCACCCGCTCGGGGTCCCGCGAGCCCTCCACGGTGACCCGCTCGCGCAGCCGGTCCACGAGCTCCATGGTGGGCTCGGTGCCGAGGTCCGCCAGCAGCAGCGTCTCCTCGACCTCGTCCCACACGTCGTCGGTGATGTCGTCCGTGGACAGCAGGGCCAGCAGGCCCTTGCCGAAGACGTTGTTGGACTTGGCCAGGCGGGCACGCAGGCGGGCGAGGCGGCCGGCCACCGGGGCCGGCGTCTCCAGTTCGCGGGCGGGCGCCTCCGGCTCGGCGAGCCCGGGCTCGGCGACGGCCGGACGGTCGGTGTCCAGCAGCTCGGAGTCCGCCGCGGCGACGTCCCCGACGACCGTCTGGTCGCCCGCAGGCTCGGCCTCCGGCCGCTCGAGGACGGCCGTCGACCCCGGGGCGGGATCGTTGGCGTCCCGGGTGGTGGGGTAGGTGCCCCGGGGCAGCTTGGGGCGCCGGTCCAGGAACCCCAGCAGGCTCAGGCCGACGACGAGGATGGCAGCGAGGGAAATCAGAATGATCGGGTCCACCGCTCCAGTCTGTCACAGCGGCGGCATGGGAGGATGGGCCGCATGGCACGCACGACGGTCGACCGGCCCCCCATCCCCCGGGAGATCAGGGTCCTCATCGCGGCCGCGTTCATCATCGCCATCGGCTTCGGGATCATCGCCCCCGTGCTGCCCCAGTACGCCCAGTCCTTCAACGCCTCCGCCACCGCCGTCTCGGCCGTGGTGTCCGCGTTCGGGCTGACCCGGCTGCTCTTCGCCCCCCTCTCCGGCCGGGCCACGAGCCGCTTCGGCGAGACGCCGACGTACATGACCGGGGTGCTCATCGTGGCCGCCTCGATGTTCCTCGTGGCCTTCTCCCAGGACTACTGGCAACTGCTCGTGTTCCGCGGGCTCGGCGGCATCGGGTCCACCCTGTTCACGGTCTCGGCGATGGCCTTCCTGGCCCGGCGGTCCCCGCCGACCATCCGCGGCCGGGTCTCCGGGGCCTACGCCTCGGCCTTCCTCGTGGGCAACATCGCCGGCCCCGTCATCGGCTCCCTGCTGGCCGTGTTCGGCCACCGCGTGCCGTTCCTGATCTACGGGACCTCGCTCGTGCTCGCGGCGGGCCTGGTGTTCGTGCTGCTGCGCGACTCCCGCCTGGCGGACCGCGGCCGTCCCGACGCGCGCCCCGAGATGCGCCTGGCCGAGGCGTGGGACAACCACTCCTACCGGGCCGCGCTGACCTCGTTCTTCGCCAACGGCTGGGCCACGTTCGGCGTCCGCAACTCGCTGACCCCGCTGCTGGCCGCCACCGCCTTCACGGGCGCCGGGCTCTGGCTGGACGGCCCGCAGGTGGCCGGCGCCGCCCTGTCCCTGTTCGCCGCCGGCAACATCGCGGCGGTGACGTTCTCCTCCCGGCTCTCCGACGTGCACGGACGCAAGCCGCTGATCATCACGGGCCTGCTGGTCGCGGCGGCCGGCACGGCCGCGCTCGGCTGGGTGCAGGACGTCTGGGCGTTCCTGGCGCTGTGCGTGCTCGCCGGGGCGGGCACGGGACTGCTCAACGCCCCGCAGCAGGCCGCCGTCACGGACATCGTGGGCCAGGACCGCAAGGCCGGGCCGGTGATGTCCACCGCGCAGATGGCCGCCGACCTCGGGGCCATCTCCGGCCCGCTACTGGCCGGGCTCGTGGTGGACGCCGCCGGCTTCGGGTGGGCTTTCGCGCTGACGGGCGGGATCCTCGCCGTGGGCGCCGCCTCCTGGGCCTTCGCCCCCGAGACGAACCTGCCGGTGCGCCCGGGCGGGCCGCGCACGGGCGCACTGCCGACGGTCAGCCCCGCGCCGCCGCCGGAGCACCGTCCAGGCGCTGGCTGATCACCGCGCTCACGCCGTCGCCGCGCATGGACACCCCGTACAGCGCGTCCGCGACCTCCATGGTCCGCTTCTGGTGCGTGATGATGATCAGCTGGCTGTCCCGCTGCAGCTCGCGGAAGATCTCCAGCAGCCGCCCCAGGTTGGTGTCGTCCAGGGCGGCCTCCACCTCGTCCATGACGTAGAAGGGGCTCGGCCGGGCCTTGAAGATGGCCACGAGCATGGCCACCGCCGCGAGCGAGCGCTCCCCGCCGGAGAGCAGGGACAGCCGCTTGACCTTCTTGCCCGCCGGCCGCGCCTCGACCTCCACGCCGGACTCCAGCAGGTTGTCCGGGTCGGTCAGGAACAGCCGGCCCTCCCCGCCCGGGAACAGGGTGGCGAAGACGTGCTGGAACTGGGCCGCCGTGTCCTCGAAGGCGGAGCGGAACACGCGCTGGACGGTGTCGTCCACGTCCTGGATGATCCGCAGCAGGTCACGGCGGCTGGCGTCGAGGTCCGCCAGCTGGGCGGTGAGGAAGCGGTGGCGCTCCTCCACCGCGGCGTACTCCTCGAGGGCCAGCGGGTTCACCCGTCCGAGCGCGGCCAGTTCCCGCTCGGCCCGGCGCAGGCGCTTCTGCTGCTCGGCGCGGTCGAAGGGCGTGGTCTCGACCGCCGGCTCCCCGCCCGGTCCCCCGTCCGGACCGTCGGCGGATCCGTCGTCCGGGCCGTCGCCCGGCGCCGCGGTGTCCGCGACCTCCGGGGTCCCCGGGGTCCCCGCGGCGCGGGCCCCGGGTTCCTCCGCCGGCGGCGCGAGCGGCACGGGCACGTCCGGGCCGTAGTGCTCCAGCAGGTAGTCCGGCGTCATCCCCAGGTCCTCGCGCGCCTTCGCGTGCAGCTGGTCGAGCCTCAGCTGCTGCTCCTGGCGCGCCATCCGGGCGGCGTGCAGCCGGTCCTTGGCGCGGGCCACCGCGGCGCGGTTCGCGTCGGCGGCCTGCTGGAGCCGCTCGCGCTCGGCGGCCAGCTCCTCGCCCTGCCGGTCCAGCCCGGCGCGGTCCCGGTCGGCCCGGGCGACGGCGGCCTCGAGCCGCTCCAGGCCGCGGGCCAGCGCGGCGGAGACCGCACCGATGCGGGCCAGCCAGGCCCGCCGGGTCCGCTCGGCGCGTTCCCGCTCGCGGTGCGCGAGCGTGGAGGCGGACACCTGCCGCCGCGCCTGCTCGGCGCGGGCGGCGGCCTGCTGCTGCACCGTCTCGGCGGCACGCAGGGCCAGCCGCGCCTCGGTCTCGCGGTGCCGGGCGGCGGCGGCGCGCTCCTCGGCCGCGTCCCGGGCGGCGGGATCGGGCTGCACTGGGGCGTCCGGTGCCGCGGCGCCCGGGCCCCCGGCCGTCGCCGCGCGCCCTGCAGGCTCCCCGTCGGCCGGCTCGCCCTCGGCCCCGGCGGCCTCGGCCTCGCGCGCCGCCCGGGCCCGGTCCTCGGCCTGCGCGACGGCGGCCGTCGCCTCCGCGAGCCGGCCCTCCAGCGCGGTGAGCTCGGCGCGCTGGCGCCGGGCGCCGTCGTCGGCATGGGCGAGTTGCTGGTGCAGGCGGGCCAGGTGCTCCGTGACGGCGGTGAAGTGGGCGTCCGAGGCGTTCAGCGCCTCGAGCGCGGCCGACTCCTCGGCGGCCGCCTCCTCGAGCCGTCCCAGCAGCCCGGAGCGCTGGAAGCGCAGCCGCTCCACCTCGTGGCCGGCCTCGGCGGCCACGCGGCCCGCCTCGTCGGCGGCCGCCTGGCGCTCGAGCCGGCTGCCGGCCCCGGCGCCGCGGGCGTCCGCCCACCCGGCGCCCAGCACGTGCCCCTCGCGGGTCGCCACGCGCAGCGGGGCGCCGTGCAGGAGCTCCGGCAGGCGCCCCGACGCCCGCCAGGCCACGGCGTCCTCCAGGTCCTCCACGAGCACGGTTCCGGCCAGCAGCCGCCGCACGGTCGTGGCGACCCCGGCCAGGTGCTCCGGGGCGTCCAGGCGGACCACCGCCACGGCGTCCACCACGCCCTCGGGCAGCCCGCCCGCCCCCTCACCGTCTCCCGCGCCGTCTCCCGCGCCGTCACCGTCCTCGGCCGCATCCCCGTCGGTCCCCGCCGGGAAGAACAGCCGCGCGTCGCCGGCCCCGGCCCCGGCCAGCCGGCCGGCGGCCTCGGCGGCCGGCCCCGGCCCGGACAGCACGAGCTCGTCCGCGGGGCCGCCGAGCGCCGCCGCGACGGCCGCCTCCCAGCCGCCCTCCACGTGCAGCAGCCCGGCCAGCGCCACGGGGGCCAGGTCCTCGAGCACCGTGACGGCCGCTCCCGGCTCCGGCTCGAGCCCCTCCGCGAGGGCGTCGCGGCGGGCCACCGCCGCCCCGTGCGCCGACTCGGCCACGGCGAGCGCCTCCTCCACGACGCGCAGCCGCTCCCGCAGGTCCTCCGCCACCTCGGCGGCCCGCTCGTAGGCGGCGTCGAGGCGCTCCTCGGAGTCCAGCGACCCGGCGAGCCGGTCCTGCTCGTCGGCGAGCTCGGCCCGCAGGGCGGCCGCGGCCTGCTCGGTCTCCGCCACCCGGGTCCGGGCCCGCTCGAGCTGGGAGCGCAGGGTGCGCGCGGTGGCCTGCGCGGCCTCCACGCGGCCGGCGGCGACGGCGGCCCGCTGGCGGCGGTCGGCGGCCTCCTGCAGCAGCCGGGTGTGGGCCTCGGAGGCCTCGCGGGCCTCGCGCTCGGCCTGCTGGCGGTGCGCGGTCGCCGCGGCGAGCTCGCCGCGGGAGCGCTCGACCTCCTCCGCGGCGGCCCCGGCGTCCGCGGTGGCGCGGTCCGCCAGTTCCGCGGCGGTGTCCGGGTCGGGACCGGCCGGGGGCGGCACCGGCTGGCGCCGGGACCGCTCGCGCTCGGCGGCGACGGCGGCCAGCGACCGGTAGCGCTCGGCCAGCGTGGAGAGCTGGTACCAGTGGTCCCGCGCCGCGGCCGAGGCCCGGGCGGCGGTGGCGGCCCGGGACGCCACGGCGGCGGCGGCCTCCTCGGCGCGCACGACGCCGGCCTCGGCCGCGGCCAGGTCCTCCTCCAGCCCCCGGTCCCCCTCGCCGAGCCGCGCCAGCTCGGCCTCCTGGCGCGCGACGTCGTCGGCCAGCAGCCGCGTGCGGGCGTCCCGGACGTCGAACTGGATCCGCTGGGCCTTGCGGGCGGTGCTGGCCTGCCGGGACAGCGGCCCGAGCTGGCGGCGGACCTCCTCGGAGAGGTCCCGGACGCGGTCCAGGTTGCCGCGCATGGACTCGAGCTTGCGGACGCTGCGCTCCTTGCGCCGGCGGTGCTTGAGCACGCCGGAGGCCTCCTCGATGAAGCCCCGGCGCTCCTCGGGGGTGGCCTGCAGGATCCGGTCCAGCTGCCCCTGCCCCACGATGACGTGCATCTCCCGGCCCAGCCCGGAGTCCGAGAGCAGCTCCTGGATGTCCAGCAGGCGGCACGCGCTGCCGTTGATCGCGTACTCGGAGCCCCCGTTGCGGAACAGGGTCCGGGAGATGGTGACCTCGGAGTACTCGATCGGCAGGGCGCCGTCCGCGTTGTCGATGGTCAGCGAGACCTGCGCCCGGCCCAGCGGGGCCCGGCCCGAGGTGCCGGCGAAGATGACGTCCTCCATCTTGCCGCCGCGCAGGTTCTTGGCCCCCTGCTCGCCCATCACCCACGCCAGGGCGTCCACCACGTTGGACTTGCCGGAGCCGTTGGGGCCGACGACGGCGGTCACGCCGGGCTCGAAGCGGAAGGTGGTGGCCGAGGCGAACGACTTGAAGCCGCGGACGGTGAGGGTCTTCAGGTACATGGACGGGAGGTCACCGGGTCAGGCGGGGATCCAACGGCGCGATAGCCACACATCGGCGACGTAGACCCGCCACAGGTACTTGACGAATTCGAGCCGGGACATCGATGCGGGGGCCTGGACGTGGCCGGCGGCCGCCGGCGTGAGCGCGGCCCACATCTCGGCCGTGAGCAACGAGGCGAACAGCGGTGCGCGATCACTGTCCAGGATCTCCCGCGCCAGTTGAGCCGCCACGACTCCGGAGAACTCCGAAGGACGCGTCGGCAGGTTCCGGTGGGGATCCTCCTCCGCCGGCGGCAACGGCGTGGACCGGGCCTCGTAGTGGGGACCGGAGAACTCCGGATCCGGGCCGGCGGCCTCGAATCGCCAGACCGACCGGTCCAGCGGCAGTTCCATCACCTCGGGCCAGAGTCGAGACAGCGCCCCGAACAGGGCCCGTTCGGACACCTTCTCCGGCATGGTCAGCGCGTCACACACCGCGGCGACCTCCGCATCGGAGATGGGGTAGGCGATCTGGGCCTCTCCCGCGTAGTGGGCGATGTGCGCATGCAGGTAACGACCGGAGCGGAACTCGCGGGCGAAGAGATACAGCTTCTCCAGCTCCGAGGCCGCGTGCACGGAGTTGAACCAGTGCTGCAGGCGGTCATCGAGGGGAGCCCGCGCCCCCTCTCCCACCAGGGATCCACCCTGGTGCATGATCGCAGACTCGATGCCCCCGGCCGGGTAGCGCAGTCGCTTGGCCATGCCACCCTTGGTCAACGGCCACTGCCCCAGCATGATGCCCTCCCCCGCACCCCCTGCGTCCGCTCCGCGGTACCGCGCAGTGTGGGGCTCGGAGGCCGGGATGCCCCCGCTCCCGGCAATCGTCAGGGCGACCTGCCCGGCGAGGTCCGCGGCATCACCCAGCTCGGGGAACCGCACTTCATGGCGCACCCCGGAGCGGTGCGCCAGGAGACGGGCCAGCCGGACATCGGCGTCCCCCTCGCGGCCGAACGTCACCGCACCCACGTCCAGGTCTCGGCCACGCAGCAGTGCCAGCATGACCCGGCTGTCCTTGCCGCCGCTGAGCCGGAGTTGGAGCCTCCGGCCGTCGAGTGCCCGCTCCGTGCGGTCCATCGCCGATGTCAGCGCCGCGGCGAGGGCCTCGGTCCCCTCCTCCAGGGTGTGCCGAGCCGAAAGCGGTCCCGTCAGTCCAGAGGGCACCTCGTGCAGGCTCACCTCCCCACGGTGGACGCACAGGGACCGATCGACGGACAGGGTCCGGACGCCGGTGAAGGGTGTCTGCCCGCTGAGGGAGTATCCGTAGAGCAGGTACTCCGTCAGGTAGTCGGTGGACAGCGACAGCGCCGACCTCGCCCCGGCGGCCATGGCCATGGCCACGAGGAGCGGACGGTTGCCGAGGAACACGTACTCGTCGGTCACCGCGTAGTGGATGGCCTCGAGGGCGGGCACCGTGTTCCAGGCCGTCACCCGGTCGAGGTACCGCTCACCGAACACGGCCGCGTACTGCCCCCAGACCGGGAGGTCATAGACGAGCCGCCCCGCGTGGCGGTACAGGGAGTCCAGGAGCTGCGCGCTCACGGGACTGCCGGCGCTCACGGACCAGTGGTCCCCCGAGGCCTGGACGCGACCGGACTCCCCGCGTCGCACGAAGGACAGGACGGCCAGGGTGCCTCTCGCAGCAGGTTCACTGATCTCCGGCACGGGGTCCAGGTCGGGGCCCAGGAAGGGTGCGTACCCGACGGCGGTTCGCTCCAGGCGCTCCCTGAGCCACGCGCTGGACCGTTTCTCCTCCAACTGGGGACGCCACAGGGTGGGGATGGCGATGACGAACTCTGACAAGGATGTGTCCTTCGATCCGGACGGACGATGTGGGTCAGCTGGAGAAGTCGGGCAGCCGATCCCCGAGACCCAGCAGCTGGCGGATCGCGGCCACGGTCCGCTCGGCCGCGTGGCCGTCGCCGTAGGGGTTGACCGCGTTCGCCATGGCGGCGTAGGCCTGCGGGTCGTCGAGCAGCGTAGACACCTCGGACACCACCCGCTCCTCGTCCGTGCCGATGAGCTTCACGGTCCCGGCGACCACGGCCTCCGGCCGTTCGGTGTTGTCACGCATGACCAGGACGGGCTTGCCGAGGCCGGGGGCCTCCTCCTGGACTCCACCGGAGTCCGTGAGGACCACGTCGCTCAGGGCGATGAGCCGGGTGAACTCCCCGTAGGCCAGCGGCTCGGTGACGATCACGTTCGCGGCACCCTCGACGGCGGGCAGGATGGCCTCCCGCACCACGGGGTTGCGGTGGGCCGGCAGCACGAAATCGACGTCCGGATAGGCGCCCGCCAGCCGGGCCAGCGCCCGGCCCACGCCGCGCATGGCGTCGCCCTGGTTCTCGCGCCGGTGCGTCGTCACCAGGACGAGGCGCCGGTCGTTGGCCGCCAGTTCCTCCAGGACCGGGTCCGAGAACGGCACCTCCTTCTCCACGACCTCGAGCAGGGCATCGATGACGGTGTTCCCCGTGACGGATATCGCCGCCGCCGGCACGGCCTCCCGCAGCAGGTTGTCCCGGCTCGTGGTGGTGGGCGCCAGGTGCAGGCTGGCCACCTGGGAGGTGATCTTCCGGTTGGCCTCCTCCGGGAACGGCGAGAACAGGTTGAAGCTGCGCAGGCCGGCCTCGACGTGGACCACGGGGATGCCGCGATTGAACGCTGCCAGGGCTCCCGCCGTCGAGGTGGTGGTGTCGCCCTGGACCACGACGGCGTCGGGCATCACGGTGTCGAAGAGTGCGTCCAGGCCCTGGATGGTGCGCGTCAGGACGCCGTTGAGGGTCTGCCGGGGCTGGATGATGTTCAGGTCGTGAGCGGGGACGATGCCGAACAGGTCGTTGACCTGGTCCAGCATCTCGCGATGCTGCCCCGTTACCGTCACCACGCAGTCCAGGCCCTCGTCCTCCTCGAGCGCCTTGACGATCGGGGCCATCTTGATGGCCTCGGGCCGGGTGCCGTAGATCGGCATGATGATGGGCATGGACATCCTCACGGGTTGCTGGGGGTCGGACACGTCGAGACGGGACGGTCAGGGGACAGCCCGGCCGCGGACACGGGCGCCATCCCGTCCGGGACGCGTCGACAGGTTCTCTGCGGGACAGACTATCCGACCGCCGTGGCGAGGCCGCGAAGGTCGGCCGAAGGCCATTCCGACGATGCTAGAGTGATCGGCGCCCTGTGGTACATCCTGACCAGTGCGCCCGGGCTGGCGCGGCAATCCGCACCGGTGGACCGGTTCTCCTGTTCCCTCGAGCGAAAGGCACGCCCCATGGCCCAGACAGGCCACCCGGACGACACGTCCACGGCCGGAGTGCGGCGGTACACGGTCGAGCGTGGCGGCCTGATCCCGGTCGGCCGGCGACCCACGCTGGGCCGCTACCTGAAGCAGCTGTGGGACTTCCGGTCCTTCATCCTCTTCGACTCCCAGTCACGCGTGGCCTCCGGCAACACCGAGGAGACCCTCGGCAAGGCCTGGATGGTCCTCAATCCGATCCTCAACGGGGCCACGTACTTCCTGGTCTTCGGCCTGTTGCTCGGCACGGGCCGGGGTGTGGAGAACTTCATCGCCTACCTCATCATCGGCGTCTTCATGTTCCGGTTCACGACCCAGTCGATCCTCAATGGAGCGCGGTCGATCAACAACAACCGCGCCATCGTCCAGGCATTCCACTTCCCCCGGGCCACGCTGCCGATCGCCACGTGCGTGCGCGAGCTGCTCGCCAATGTCCCGGCGTACGTGGTGATGTTCGTCCTCATCCTGGCCATCCCCCCGTTGGAGCCGATCACGTGGAAGTGGCTGCTGTTCATCCCCGCCGTGATCCTGCAGTTCCTGTTCAACATCGGCCTCAGCCTGCTCCTGGCCAGGATCGTCACGCAGGTCAAGGACTTCGCCCACCTCATCTCGTTCGGCACCCGGCTGTGGCTCTACCTCTCGGCGGTCTTCTACGCCGCGGACCGCTTCGCCTCGGTCCCCGTCATGATGGCGTTCATGGAGGCCAACCCGATGTTCTGCCTGCTGGACATCGCCCGCGAGGTGCTGCTCTACGATGCCCTTCCCTCGGCAGAGCGCTGGCTGGTGCTGGGCGCCTGGACCGTGGGGCTGCTGGTGGTCGGCACCGTGGTGTTCTGGAAGGCCGAGGAAGCCTACGGACGGGAGATCTGATGACGCAGAAGGACATCGCCCAGGAGACCTACCTCGACGCCGAGGAGGAGTCGGACGTCGAGGAGCCGGAGCCCACTCCCCCGCGGATCCTCGACGAGATCGCGGTGGTGGTGGACAACGTCTCCATGACATACACCGTGCGCTCCCGCCAGGAGGCCGGCACGAAGAAGACCCTGATGGACCGCGTGCGCGGCGCTTCGGGCACCCACACGGTGGACGTGGAGGCGCTCAAGCCGCTCAGCCTGGTCGTGCACCTTGGTGAGTCGCTGGGGGTGATCGGGACGAACGGTTCGGGCAAGTCCACCCTGATGAAACTCCTGACCGGTCGCATCCTTCCCACGGGCGGGTCCGTCCATGCCTCGAGCACGCCCGTCATGCTGGGCGTCAATGCCGCCCTGGTCCAGCAGATCTCTGGCCGGGACAACATCATCCTCGGCTGCCTGGCCATGGGGATGACCCGCGCCGAGGCGGACGCCAAGTTCGACTCCATCGTCCAGCTCTCCGGCCTGCAGGACGCCCTGCACCTGCCGCTTCGCTCCTACTCATCGGGCATGGCAGCCCGGCTGCAGTTCGCCATCGCCACCAGCGTGGACCCGGAGATCCTCATCATCGACGAGGCCCTGAACACAGGCGATGCCCAATTCCGCGCCCGGACCCGGAAACGACTGGACGTGCTGCGGCAGGAGGCCGGTTGCGTGTTCCTCGTCAGCCACTCCCTGGCCACGATCAAGGAGATGTGCTCGCGAGTCATCTGGCTCGAGAAGGGCGAACTGATCATGGACGGCGACCCCGAGGAGGTCACCGCGAGCTACAACCTCTATACGAAGAAGCTGGCCCAGAACAAGCCCCGTGGCGCCCGCCTGATCCGAGAGGCCCGCCAGCGCGACCTGGTGCAGGCCGACATCGCCTGGACCTGACCCGCCCATGGTGAGGTGGTCGAGCGCGGTGCCCGTCCTGCGCAACCGTGCCCGACAGGCCCGGCACACGGCGCGCGATGCCCTGGCGGTCGCCGCACGGCGCGTTTCGGCACGGCTGGGATCCACGACGGTGCCGGAGTGGGCGTGGCCGGTGCCCGACACTCCGGAGCACGGGTCCACGCCCGGGACGGGGCTGGACACGGAGGCCTTCGCGCCACAGCCGGTGTCCCCCCGGCTGCGCCGCTGGCTGCCCGTGGATCCGGCCGCTCCCCTCGTGGGCCTGCGCGTCGTCTCCGCAGGGGGACCGTCGGCCTCCGCCGAGGTCGGCTTCACCGTGGAGGCCCTGCCGGCACTGCTGGCCCGTTGGCCCGACGCGCGCGGTGCCGTCCGCGGCCATGTACCGGTCCCTGTCCTGGTCGCCGATGCCGACATCGTGCCGACCCTTCGCCGGCTCCTGCACGGCAGGAGTGGCCTGGTCGTCCAGGTGCCCGGTTCGCCGCGGCGGTCCGCACTGCTCAATGCCCTCGCCGCCGTCGTGAAGCCCCCGACCGCCAGTGATGCGTCCGCCTGGGAACTCGAGGCACGCTCCAGTGGCGTGCCGGTGTACGTCCTCGGCCAGGACGTCGATGCCCCGGCCTTGGGGTACCTGATGGCGGACACCGAGCGGCTCGGTGACGAGGGCCGGCGGGCCCGCCTGTCCGTGCTCCGCAGTTCCCCGGCGCGCGACACGGTGGCGGGCACGCCAGCGGCACCACCGCCCGGGCCAGAGTCGCGGGTCACCGTCGAGGTGGAGCCGCGCCGCGTGGTGGTGGCCGGGCACGACCTGAAGTTCGCGCGCGGACTGATCGATCACCTGGCTGGCCTCGGCCACGACGTCCGGCTCGACGAGTGGACCGGCCACCAACGCCACGACCCGGCCCGCAGCCGGCAACTGGCGCGATGGGCCGACTCCGTGCTGTGCGAGTGGGCCCTGGGCAACGCCGTCTGGTACGCCGAGCATGCACCCCCTGGCACCCGCCTGACCACCCGGCTCCACCTCCAGGAGGCGGCCCTCGACTACCCGGGGCTCGTCCGGCGGGGACGCATGGACCGGTTCGTCTTCGTGGCCGACCACGTCCGGCGCCAGGTCATCCGTGACCACCGGATCGATCCCGCGCTCACCACCGTGGTCCCCAACGCGGTGCACGTGCCGCCGCAGCCCCCGGCCCGGGCCGGGAGCGCCACCCGGGCCACCGACCGGGCGTTCACCCTCGGCCTGGTCGGCATGACCCCCGCGCGCAAGGGCCTGCACCGAGCCCTGGACCTGCTTGCCGAGCTACGGGGGCAGGATCGGCGCTTCACGCTGCGGATCAAGGGCCACCTGCCGTCGGACCAGGCCTGGATGGCGGCCCGGACGCACGAGGCGGCGTACTACCGTCGGCACTTCGCCAGGATGGAGGCCGATCCGTCGCTGAGGGGGGCTGTGCACCTCGACGACTTCGGCCATGACATGGATGGGTGGTATGCCGGGATCGGCTTCGCCCTCTCGACCTCCGACTTCGAGTCCTTCCACTTCACGCTGCCGGACGGCGCGGCCCACGGCGCCGTCCCCGTGTCCCTGGCGTGGCCCGGGGCGGACGGGCTGTACCCCGTGGACTGGCTCCATGCCTCGGTCCCTGACATGGCCGGGACCATCCGGCGGCTCGCCGGGGAGCCCGGGGCCCGGGCGGAGGCCTCCGCCCGGGCCCGGGACTGGGTGGAGTCGCACTTCGACGCCCGGCGGGTGCTGCCGGCGCTGGCGCGCGAGGTGCTCGGGGGCTAGGCCTCCGCACCCTCGAGCAGGAACTCCATCCACCGGTCGTTGACGGTGCGCAGGTCCCACTGGACAGCCCGCTGGCGCATGGCCGTGGACTGGGCCTCGAAGACCTCCGGCTGGGCGACGGCGAGGATCTGCTCCGCGGCGGCCGCGGCGTCCCGCACCACGAGGTCCTCGCCGAAGACGTCGGCGGACCCGGGCCGGTCCCACACGATCGGGAACGCCCCGGAGGCCATGCCCTCGGCGGGGGCGAGGTGGAAGCTCTCGTCGGAGCTCGGGGACAGCACGAAGCCGACCTTGCGCAGCCACGAGCCCATGTCCGGCCCGAAGGGCTCGAAGACGACGGCGTCGCGCAGCCGGTCGCTCCGGCCGATGCGGTCGAAGAAGGCCAGGTAGGCCTCCTGCTCGGCCGGCTTCTTCCACACGTGCGGGTACTCCCAGGGCAGGCGCCCGCGCAGGTGCAGGGTGAAGCGCGGGTCCTGGTCCAGCACCGCCTCCAGGGCGTCGAGCGCGCGGTCCGGGCGCTTCAGGAAGGGAACCATGCCCACGAGGCCCAGGCGGCGCGAGGCCCCCGGGAGCTTCGGCCGGGAGAGGTCGCGGGTGTCCACGGCGTTGGGGATGACGTGCACCTTGGCCGCGTCCCAGCCCGTGGCCTCGACGACCCGGCCCACCATGAGGGTGGACACGGTCAGGAGCGCGTCCACGGCCCCGAAGTCGATGTCCTGCAGCCAGGGGGCCCGGACCTCGAAGCCGTGCAGCCGCACGAGCAGCCGCTGGCCGCGCCGCTTGTGGCGCGAGTACCACACCGCGTTGCGGCCGGCCCACTCGCACAGCACCACGTCGGCGCGGGCGACCATCTCGGTGGAGTGCTGCTCGTCGTGCTCGTGCAGCGAGGGCCACTCGTCGAAGAGCAGCTCGATCCCGGCGTCCGCCTGGAGCATCTCGATGAGCTCGCCGGCGAACTTCAGGTCGTGCCCGGCGATCAGCACCCGGACCGGCTCGGCCCCGGGGCGCCGGCGCCGGGACTCGGCCGCGGCGAAGTGGCCCTCCAGGCGCCGGGCGGACTCGGAGAGGGCGTACCAGCGCACGGCGTCCTGGGCCCGGCGGCGGGCGTGCTCGAGGACCTCGGGGGCCCGGCCGAGGACCCGCACCACCTCCTGCACGCTGTCCTCCTCGAGCAGGAACGGATAGTCCTCCCCCAGGAGCGCCGCGTGCGCGGCGGTGCGGTTGAGCAGCGGCGGCGTGCCGACGGCCGCGTACTCGAGGGCCTTGGTGGACACCTCGAGGCTCGCGTCGAGTTCCGGGGAGCGCCAGCCCAGGCCGATGTCGGCCCGGCGGACGTTCTCCAGGGTCTCCTCGCGGGACATCCCCCCGAGCCAGTCCACCGAGGGGCCGCCGAGTGCCTCGCGCATCCGCGGGATCCACTGCGGGTCGTCCTTGGCCCGCTGGAACTTGTCCCCGATCATCCGCACCGTGACGCCGTGGTCCCCGTCCCCGAAGGCCTCGGCCAGCGTGCACATCTCCAGGGTGCGCCAGTCCTTGGCGAACTTGCCGGCGTAGACGAGCTCCAGGGGGCGCCCGGACAGGTCCACGGGGGGCTCGGCGTCGAGGTCCACGAAGAACTCGTCTGGGATCATGGGGTTGAGCAGGATGGTCTTGCCCGCGGCGGCGGGCACCACGGCCTCGAGGTAGGCCCGCGCGTCCTCGGTCTGGGCGAACATGCGCCGGGCCCGCTCCGCCACGAAGCCCAGTTCCGAGACGGCGTGCGTGGTGGCGTGCTCGAGCGGGTACGGCAGGTCGGTGACGTACGCCCACAGCCGCGGCGCGAGCTCCGGGTCCTCGGCCACCTGGCGGCACACGGCGCGGCCGCGGACCACGATCGCGCGCGCGCCCACGGTGGCGTCCACCTCCGCCAGCCGCCGGGCGGCGGCCTCCGGCGAGAGCTCCGCGGGCTGGCCGGCCCACAGCTCCACGGCACCGGGGCCCGCCTCGTGGACGGTCACGTGGTCCAGTCCCTGCAGCCGGCGTAGGAGACGGTCGTTGCGGACCTTGCTCTTGAGCACCACGTGCACCTGGGAACGGGTCTGCGAGAGCGCCTCGGCCATGGACACGAGCCAGATGGCCGAGCCGTCGATCACGTCCAGCACCACGTCCCCGTAGAGCAGGATGGGGCGGCGGTCCGGGTCCGGGTTCGGGGCCAGGTCCGGCCGCGGGGTCGTCTCCGTCACGAGGACACTTCCTCCTTGTGGTGGTCGGTCGGGCCGTGCGGGGCGGTCGCGCCGGTCGACACCCCGACGGGGCCGGGGACGCGGCGCGAGCGCAACGCCCGGATGAGCGGGCGGTCCACGTCCGCACCGTGGGCGGCGGTGCCGGGCAGGGCATCGTCGTCCTCGCCGGGCCGGACCACCAGGGTGGCGCGGCGGCGCAGCGTGGGCGTGGACAGCTCCAGGGTGTCGGAGGCGACCACGTAGACCATGATCGCGTTGCGACGGCACGTGGCGATCAGGTCGAAGACCTGGCGCAGCAGCCCCACTCCGCCCGCCTGGAGGGTGGAGTACCACGCTCCCGTGCGCAGGGCGTCCTCGTGGATGACGAGGGCGGTGGGCTGGGCCGCCTCGAACTCGGCACGCGCCAGCTCGGGGTGCAGGCGGGTCACGGCGAACTCCCGGCCCCACGCCGCGGCCTGCTCGGCCGTGGCGATGGCCGCGATCCTGCGCCTGCCGGCGCCGTCAGCCGCGCCGGCGGAGGACTGGTCGGCCGGCAGGCTGGCCCCGCGGGTGGCCGCGTACAGGCGGAACGAGCGCTGCGGATCGTCCCGGACGGCGGCGGCCTGGCGGCCCTTGGCCGCGGCGTTCACCACGCTCGGCTCTACCACCCCGATGGCGCGCAGCCGGTTGGCGGTCGCGGGATCCGCCGCCGCAACGGGCCGGGACGGGGCCCGGGCCGGCGGGGCGGCGGACATCCCCTGGCGCAGGGAGCGCTCCGTCCGCGCCGCCAGCAGGGCCGCCGTGAAGACCTTGAGCGCGAGGACCGAGGCCGCCGCCCCGAGCAGGCAGATGCCCGCCGCGGCGAGCCACAGTCCGGACAGCACGGCCTGGAGGGCCACGAGGACCGTGCCGAGGACCACGGCCAGGAAGGTGGCCTGGCCGAGACGGGAACCGCTGCGCAGCTTCCGGCCGAGGGTCCCGACGGCGTTCCGCGGCAACCGGGTCACGGAGCTGGGCATGGACGGGTCCTTTCGTGGACGGTCGGTGGGGTCATCGGGGGGCGGGCCTGCCGCCGGGCCGGGGCCGCGGCGCAGCTGCCGGCTCGAGCGCGGGCGGGCTCACGCCCCGGGGCCGCGGTCCACTATATCGACGTGGACGCCGAGGCCGTCATATAGCCGCGCGTAGGTCTCGGCGTTCCGGGCCCAGGTCCGGGTCTCGCGGACCCACTGGCGACCGGCAGCGCCGAACCGTGCGGCCTCGGCGGGATCGTCCAAGAGCCGTCGCAGCGCCCGCGCCAGGTCCTGCTCGCTCTCGGGCTCGAAGAGCAGCCCGGTCCGGCCCTCCTGCACCAGTTCCTCGAGGGCGGGCAGCCGGGAGGCCACGACCGGTCGCCCGACCGCCGAGGCCTCCACGGACTTCATCGGCGTGACGGTGCGGGTCACCGGCAGGTCGCGGCGCGGGACCACGAAGACGTCCAGGGCGGCGTGGTGGACGGGGGCCTCGGAGCGGTCGACGCGGCCCGGGAAGGCGCAGCGGTCCCCGATGCCCAGCTGCCGCGCCAGGACCTCGAGCCGGGGCCGGGAGACCCCGTCGCCCACGACGTGCAGCCGCAGCCGCGGATACGCCGGCGCCAGCCGCGCGACCGCACGCACGAGCAGGTGCAGGCCCTCGTAGTCCACGAGGCTGGACACGGTGCCCACCACGAGGTCCGCCGGATCCAGACCGAGCCGGGCCCGCGCCTCGTCGCGGGGCGTCGGCTCGGCCAGGAACCGCTCGTCCACCGCGTTGGGGCACACGGAGATGCGCGCGGCTTCCACGCCCGCCTCCACCAGCCGCCGGCGCATGCCCTCGCCCAGCGTCACCACCCCGTCCGCGGACCGCGCCACCTCGGCCTCCCGGGCGACGAAGCGCCGGTAGCGCTGGGAGTCCGCGGCCCCGGGGCCGTGCGCGGCCGCCCACGTGTCCGCCAGCTGTCCGCGCACCTCGTAGACCCACGGGATCCCGTAGGCGGCGGCGACGGCCCGGACCACGAGGGCGTTGGTGAAGTGCGTGGTCGTGTGCAGCAGGGCCGGCCGGAACCGCTCGACCTGCTCCGCCAGCAGGGCGGCGTACTGGTCCAGGCGGGCGGCCTGCCCCTGGGCCATCCGCCGGGGCACCAGGCGGACGTAGTCGATGCCGTCGAGGGTGTCCTGCCGGGC
This sequence comes from Citricoccus sp. SGAir0253, assembly GCF_005877055.1. Lineage (NCBI taxonomy): Bacteria > Bacillati > Actinomycetota > Actinomycetes > Micrococcales > Micrococcaceae > Citricoccus > Citricoccus sp. SGAir0253. Next base: position 2,122,760 of record NZ_CP039424.1, read on the forward strand.
GCCCCAGGGGATGCCGACCTGGACGGGGTAGCCGGGGCGCGTCACGGCCCGGACCTCGAACCCGCGGTCGACCAGCGAGCGCAGGATGGCGTGGCTGCGGTGGGCGTAGCCGCTGGCGGTGTGGGGCAGGGAGTTGGTCAGCACGTGCAGCACCCTGCCCGGCACGGGGGCATAGCCGGCCGGCGCGGGGACCACGGGGACGTGGTCGCCGAAGGCGTCCCGCTCCCCCTCCAGGCGCCGGCGCAGCGCGCGGTTGCGCGGATGGACGCCGGCCAGCGCGGCGGCGGCGTCCAGGTCGCCCCGGTAGGCCGCGAGCCGGGCGGCCACGGCGTACCAGTCGGGACCGCGCCGGTCCTCGGGTACGGAACCGAGCAGCCGCTCCGCGGCCTCCGGATCGCCCCAGCCCAGCAGCGCGTCCGCCCGGTGGGCGGTCGCGCGGGCCGAGGGCCGGCGTCGGGCCCCGGCGGCGAGCGCCCGCTCGGCCCGCTCGCGCTCCCCGCGCATCTCGTGCCCGACGGCGGCCAGCACGCCGTTGCCCGGGCGCCCGGCCACGCCCAGGGCGGCGCCCAGGGGGCGCGAGACCGCGTCCGGGACGCGGCGGGAGACCTGCAGGAGCAGCTGGACGGGGTCGTCCACGACGTGCTCGGCGACGGTCTGCGCCGTGAGGCTGGCGTTGCGCGCCCACGGGACCCCCCGCAGCCGTGCGATCCGGTCCGGTACCGTCATGGGCCCCTCGTCCTCTCGTCGTCCGCCGGCCCCGGGATCCCCTGCCCCGGCCGCCGGGCCTGTCGTCCGGAGTCACCCTAGTCCACGCCGCCACGGCGGCCCGGACGGCACGGGCGCGCAGGGGCGGGCGCGGGTCTGCGATCATGAGGGGCATGAATCGTCTTCCGGGGGTCGTCGCGCTGCTCGGGCTGGCCCTCGCCGCCGGGGCCGTGGTGGCCCTCACCGTCACCTCCGCCCGGTGGGTGCTGCTGCTGTCCGCGGCGGGCACGTGGCTGGTCCTGGCCTACCTGGCGTGGACCGCCCGCGGGATCCTGCGGGAGGTGCGCACCCTGCGCGCTGGCGTGGCGGTGGGGCGGGACCGGACCGAGTCGCTCGTCCGGTCCCGGGCCGCCGACCAGCAGGCCCTGCTGGAGGAGGCCCGCGCCGAGGTCCGGGCCCTGGCCGCCCGCGTGGACGAGGCCGCCGCCACGCTCGCCGCCGGCCAGTCCGGGCTCGGGGACGAGGTCCGGGCCGCCGCGGGCGAGCTGCGCTCCGGCGTCGCGGAACTGTCCACGGACGTCGCCGCGATCGCCGGCTCCCCGGTGCTCGCCGAGTCCCCGGCCCTGGCGGCGTGGCGGTGGCTGTCCGGCCGGCGCCGCGAGGGGGTCTGCTGCCTGATGGTGGGGCCGGACGACGCCGCGGCCGTCCTGGCGCTCGCGGACGGCACCGCCGGCCGGCCCGGCGCGGCGGTCGAGGCGTGGGACCCCGCCGCCGGGGCCCCGGCGGGCGCTCCCGCCACGCCCGCGCACGCCGTGGGCGCCGTGCTCGTGGACCTCGACCGGGCGGCCGGGACCGGGGGCCGCGCGCTGGCCACCTTCCTGCGGTGGCTGCGTCCGGAGGTCCCCGTGGCCGGGTTCACCCGGGTGCCCGCACTGCTGCCCCTGCGGGCCGCCCGGCTGGGCGAGCTGGCCGACGGCGTCCTGCTGCCCGTCCCGGTCTCCGCGCACGGCGTCCGGTTCGTCCGGCACTCCGACGTCCCCCGGTCCGGGGACCATGACCACCCGACGACCGCAGGGGGACCCCGAGCAGCATGAGGATCGTCCTCTTCGACGGAATCCAGGAGGCGCACGTCGGCTCGTCCCTGGAGCGGGCCCTCGTCGCCGCCGGCCACGAGGTCTACAACACCGGCCGCTTCGGCAAGGGCTTCCTGTTCCGGGACACCGACGACTTCCTGGCGACCGTCCGACCGCACCTGGACCGCATCGCCGCCTTCCGGCCCGACTGGGTGCTGGTCTTCCGTCCCGGCTCGGCGCCGCTGCCGGTCCTGCGCGAGCTGCGCGGCACCGGGGCCGCGCTCGCCGTCTGGTTCTCCGACGACCCGGTGCCGTTCGAGCTGTCCTACGGTCCCGCCGTCGACCTGTACGACCTGGTGCTGCACTGCGGCAACGAGCGGGTCCTGCGCTTCTACGAGGAGCGCTTCGGCCGGCCGACCGGCGTGAACTTCCCGTTCTGGACCGACCACGAGGCCTTCCCCGCCGTGTACGGCCGGCAGGAGCCGGACACGACGGCGCTGTTCCTGGGCAACGTGGCCGGCCCGGTCCGGCGGGGCCGGTACGACCTGCTGGCCGGGATGCGGCACCCCGTGCGGATCTTCGGCCAGGCGGGCGAGGACCCGGCGGGGCTCGGCGGCGGCTTCCTGGACACGGACGCCGAGGTCGTCCGGGCCGGCAGCCGGGCCCGGGTGGCCCTGAACATCCCCCAGTTCTTCCGGGACCACCGCGGGCTGCGGACCTGGTTCCCGGGACTCGAGGGGCTCGGCTTCTTCGACCTGCCCAGCCGGGTCGTCCAGTACGCCGCCATGGGCCTGCCGACGATCAGCGTCGTCCCGGGCGAGTCCCGCGTCCCGGCCTTCCCCGAGCTCGTGGTGTGCGAGTCGGTCGGGGCCGCGGACGAGTGGATCGCCGAGGCCCTGCGGGACGGACGCCTGCCGGGGCTCGGCGAGCGCGTGCTGGACCGGTTCGACCGGTCCTTCTCTGCCGCCGCCCGGGTGCTCGCACTCGAGTCCCTCATGACCGACGACGGCTGGCGGTCCCTGGACGCGGCCGAGCGTGCCGTGTGGTTCCTGGGCTTCGACGGGACCGCTGCGCCCGGGGGCGGCGTGCCCGGCGGGGGCGCCGGGACCGGGCGCGACCGGGCCGGAGCCGGACCGGTGTCCGTCACCGGCGGCACCACCACCCCCACCGAGCCCGCCGACCGGGCTGACCGGGCCGCTGACCCGGCCGTCGACCCGGCCGACCTCGCCGGCGTCGTGGTGCTCCACGGCCGGGTCCCCGCCCGCTTCAGCCCCCTGGACGCGGTGCTGCGCGACCTGTGCGACGCCGGGGTCCCGCCCGTGGTCCTGGGTCCCGAGGAGCTCCCCGGGATCGTGGCCCCCGCCCCCGCCGGGTCGCCGTTCGCCACGGTCCTGGACACCGCCGCCCTGCTCGAGCGGCTCGGCACGGCCACGCCGCGCATCGTGCTGCTCTCCGAGGGCGTCGGCCTGGCACCGGAGGGCGCCGCCGCGCTGCGCGAGGCCGGCATCGCGAGCGTGTACCTGCTCCACGGCGAGCCCCTCGTCCGGGACGGGACGGCCGTCTTCGACCTCGTGGTGGGGGTGGGGCCCACCTCCGTCGAGCGCGGCTCGCTGCTGCGCGCGGCGGACAACGCCGTGCACAGCCCGGGGCTGGTGGACACCGCCTTCCTGACGGCCGTCCGCGAGCGCACCGCCCGGACCGGCCGGCCCGGGGCCACAGCGGTGCGCACGGGCGAGAACGCCCTGGCCGACTGGGTGCTGGGCTCCTTCCCCGGCCCGCGCCGCGACGTCTCCCCCGAGGACCTGGCCGCGGCGGACCCGGACGGGCTGGCAGACCTCCTGGCCCGCCCCGTGGTCTACCTGCAGCCCTCCGTGAACGGGCGCCGCCGCGCTCACCTGCCGGTCACCGCGTACGCGGTGTGCGCGAGCCCGGCCGTCGTCACGACGCGTCACCCGCCGGGCAGCCAGCAGGATCCCTTCGGCGACTGGCTGGTGCGGGCCGAGTCGCCGGCGGAGGCCGCCCGGAAGCTCGGCTGGCTCGGCGCGGCCGCCGGACCCGCCGGGACGGCCGCCGTGCTGGCCGCCCGCCACGAGGCCCTGGGGGCCCGTCCCCAGCTGGCCGCGTGGTTCCGCCGGGCCGTCGACGCGGCGCGGGGCGTCCGGGGGCGGCCGGGGGCCGACGGGGTCCGGCTCGCGGACGGCACGGACCACGCCGTCCGGCTGGACCACCGCTACGCGCTGGACACCCGCCACGTGGCCACCGGTCACGACCGGAGCCTGCGGATCCGCCTGGCCTTCGCCCACCCCGGCCTCGTCGCCGGCCTGGGGATCGGGCAAGCCGGCGTGACGGTGGCCGAGACCCGCTTCCCAGCCGGCACGGCGGACGCCGTGGACGTCACGGTGGCCGGGGTGGTGGACCCGGAGCGCGGTCCGCTGTGCGTCGAGGTCCTCGGCGATCCCCTCCACCGCTCGCCCGGTCCCGCCCGGGTGCGCGTGGCCACCCGCATCGAGGACGGCCCCGGTGTCGCCGGTGGTCCCGGCAACGCGGTGGGGGGACCGGCCGGGGAGACCGTGGACGACGGCGAGGGAGCCGGATCCCCGGGCTGGACCGCGTACCTGATGCCCCGGTCACGGGCCGCGGCGGAGCACGGCCGATGAGGCCGCCCTCGCTCGACGACCAGCGCGCTGCCCTGCGGTCCGCACCGTGCGAGGCGCCCGTGCGGTACCGGATCCTGCTGGTCCGCGGAGGCAGGCACCCCGGGGCCCCGCACGACCAGGCCGTCCTCGACGCGCTGCACTGCCTGGGACACACCGTGTTCGACCTCGACGTCGGCCGGCATCCCGCGGTCCTGGCCGGACCGGCGGCGGACGGCCCACCGGCGGGCGGCCCGGCGCCGGCCGCCGCCCGCCGGCGGTTCCACCACGAGCCGGTCACGGCCGTGGTGGACCGCTTCGCGCCCCACGTGGTGCTCCTCGCCGGCGACGGGCTCGTCCCGGACAAGGCCACGGCGCGCTTCCTGCGGGAGGCCGGTATCGCCACGGCCTGCCTGCACGACGGCCCGGGAGCGGCCGAGTCCGCCGACCTGGCCCTGCGCCCCGCCCCCGCCCTGGCCCGGGCGGACCTGCTGCAGGACCCCCTGCCCTCGCCCGGGGAGTTCGCCCGCGTCCTCGGCGCGGGCCCGTCCCCCGATCCGCTCCGGGACGAGGTCCTCGCCCACCGGTCCGCCTCCGCCCTGCCCGCGGACGTGGCCCGGCGGGCGTTCCGGCGCGTGGCGGAGGCGCACCTGTACGAGCACCGGGTGGAGGCGGTCCTCGCCGCCCTGCGTGGCCGCCGTCCCGACGCGCTGCCGGACCCCCGGGCCGGCGGGGCGCCCCGGCCGCGCACGGTCCTGTTCTCCGGCTACTACGGGGCGGGCAACCGCGGGGACGACCTGTTGCTGGAGTCGCTGCTGGCCCACCTCGAGGCCGCCCTGCCCGACGTCCACCCCGTCGTCGCCGCGGCGGACGCCGGCGAGGTGGAACGCACCCACGGCGTCCAGGCCTTCCGCCGGGCGGACCCCACCGCGGCGGAGGACCACGCCCGCCGGGCCACGGCGATGGTCCTGGGCCCCGGCGGCCACTGGCACGACTACTCCATCCGGCGGGCCGGCGGCGCCGCGGGGATGGTGCGCGGCGCCCGCGTCTCACCGGCGCACATGGCCCAGCTCCCCCTGCTGGTCTCGGCCTACGGCGGCGCCGTCCACGTCTACGGCATGGGCGTCGGCCCGCTGGCCGACCCCGCCGCCCGGGCCGCGGTCCACCTCACCGGGCGGCTGGCGCGGTCCGTCTCGGTGCGCGACCCGGAGTCCCTGGACGTGCTCCAGCCGCTGCCCGCCTCGTGGCCCGCGGAGGTCGTCGTCGCCCCCGACGCCGTCTACGGACTGGCCCTGCCCGCTCCCCGGCGCCCGGCCCCGCGCCGGCCGCCCTACCTGGCCGTGAACCTGCGGCCTTGGCTGGACGACGCCGCCGGCCGCCGCCGCCTCGTGGACGCCCTCGTGGACGGCGCCCGTCGCCGCGGGCTGGCCATCGTCGCCGTCCCCATGCAGGCCACCGATGTCCCGGTCCTCGAGGAGCTCGCGGCATGGGCACCGGAGGACGTCGACGTGGAGGTCCTGCCCCCGGGGCTGCCCCTGGACGAGTTCCTGGACGTCCTGCGCCACGCCGAGGCCCTCGTCTCCATGCGGCTGCACGCGAACCTGCTCATGCACCGGCTGCGCCGTCCGGCACTGGGCCTGGCCTACGACCCCAAGGTCCGCTCGCACTTCGTCCAGCTGGGCCGGCCGGACGCCGTCTGCGCGCTCGCGGACCCGCCCGAGCAGGTGCTCGCGGCGCTCGAGCGCCGGCTGGACGAGACGGGGCTGCCGCCGGAGACCCTGGAGCGCCTCGACGCCCTCGAGCTCGAGGCCTCCCGCCAGCTCGACCGGCTCATCGGGGCGCTCGCGGCCGAGCCACGCCGGGACCCGGACCCTGGCTGGGTCCGCCACCTGCCGCCCGCCGCGGCCCCGCGCCCGGCGCCGGCGCCCGATCCGTGGTGGCCGGCCGCCGAGTCGGTGGACCCGGGCCGGGCCGTGCTGACCTCCGGGAGCACCGTGGACGCCGCGCGCCGGGTGGAGGCCACGCGCCGCACCTCGGCGGCCGGCGACGAGATCGCGCTCGCCTCGGGGGGCCCCCGCCGGGGGGACTACGTGGAGTGGACCCTCCCCGTGGACACCGCACCCGGGGAGGGGCTGCGGATGGAGCTGTCCCTCCGCGGGGAGTGCGTGGAGGGGAGCAGGCCTGCCGGTGAGCTGGTCTACACCCTCTCCGTCGGCGGCCGCGCCCTGTTCACCCACGACGTCACGGCGTGGAACGAGCGGCAGTCCGTCTGGGTGGCCCTGCGGGCGGCGTCGGCGACCACCTCCCTCGGCCTGCGCCTGGAGGCCCTGCGGGACTGCGGGGACGGGGGCCGGGGACCGGCTGCGACCCTGGCCGTCGAGCGGGTCCGCGTCGTGCCGTGGGAGGCGCGCGGGGAGCTGGCGTGGGGGTCCTCGAGCCCCTATGCCGTGCCCGCGGACGGGGCCGACGGCACGAGCGCGCCGGGGCCGGCCTCGCCCCGCCCGTCCGCGCCCGGAGGGGCCCCGGCCCGGACACCGACGCGCCGTGCCCTGCGGAGGATCCTCCGCTGGGCACGGCGCGTCGTGCGCTGACTAGCGCGTCAGGACACCAGGGCGGGCTCGGTGCGCCACTGTCCGCGGGTGTCCACCACGGCCTTGCCGCGGGCGCGCTCGCCGAGGCCGGAGAACGCGGTGTGGTCCACCAGCAGCACGACGATGTCCGCGGCCTCCACGGCCTCGGCCGGCGGGCACAGGCGCACGTTCTCCCGCCCGGCCAGCACCGCGGGCAGCTCGTCGACGTGCGGCTCGACCGCCAGGATGGTGCTGGCCGGGAACTCCTCGGCCAGCCGGGCGGTGATGCCCAGCGCCGGGGACTCGCGCAGGTCGTCGATGTTCGGCTTGAACGCCAGGCCCAGCGCCGCGATCACCGGTGCCCGGCCGGTGGCCTGCTGCACGTCGAACGCGCGCGCCTTGACCTGGTCGATGACCCAGCCGGGCTTGGAGTCGTTGATCTCCCGGGCGCTGCGGATCAGCCGCGACTGGGCCGGGGCCGCGTCCACGATGAACCACGGGTCCACCGCGATGCAGTGCCCGCCCACGCCCGGGCCCGGCTGCAGGATGTTCACCCGCGGGTGGTGGTTGGCCAGCTCGATGAGCTCCCACACGTCGATGTCCAGTTCCTGGCAGATCATCGACAGCTCGTTGGCGAAGGCGATGTTCACGTCCCGGAAGGAGTTCTCCACGAGCTTGGCCAGCTCGGCGGTGCGCGTGTCCGTCAGCAGGATCTGCCCCTGGCAGAACGTGGCGTACAGGGCGCGGGTGCGCTCGGCGGCCTCGGGCGTGGAGCCGCCCACGATCCGGTCATTGGTGACCAGCTCGGTCATCACCTTGCCCGGCAGCACCCGCTCGGGACAGTGCGCGAACTGCAGCGACCGGGCCTCGGCCAGGTCCGGGCGCTCGGCGTAGACGACGTCCGCCAGGTGCTCGGTGGCCCCGGGCGGGGAGGTCGACTCCAGGATGATCAGTTCCCCGCCCCGCAGCTGCGGGGCCAGGCCCCGGCCGGCGGCCTCGATGTAGGACAGGTCCGCGCTCTTGTCCGCGTGGAACGGGGTCGGCACGGCCACGATGTACGCGTCCGCCGCCGGGGTCTCGGTGGAGGCCGACAGCAGCCCCTTGGACACCGCGCGGGCCACGAAGCCGTGCAGGTCCGGCTCCACGAACGGCACCTCGCCCGCGTTGACCGCGTCGACCGTACGCTGGCTCACGTCCACGCCGTGGACGCGGATCCCGTTCTCGGCCAGGATCGCGGCTGTCGGCAGTCCGATGTAGCCCAGCCCGATCACGGCAACGCTGGAAATGTCCGTCATACAGTGAATCCTTCGTTCGTCGGTCCCTGCCACGGACCGGTGGGGCCGGGGCATCGAGGATGGCCGAGCGCGGCACCGTGGCCCGGCCACGGGGCCGGTGGGTCAGTGGCGATTATAGGCCCGGGGCCTCGGTGTGCCCGACACCGCCGCCCGCGCCCGCCCCGCGCGGGGCAGCCTCCCGCGCCACCGCGGTGGCCAGGTCCACGAAGCGCCAGCCCAGCACGGGCAGGTCCGCGTGGTCGGCGATCCAGTGCCGGCCCGAGCCGTCCGTCCGCGTCGCCGCGGGGTCTGCGGCGAGGCGCCGCCACAGGGCGGCGACGGCCCCGGGCTCGGCCTCGGCGAGGTCGGCGGCGCCGGACGCCGCCAGCACCCCCGCGGCCTCGCCCGTGACCAGTCCCGTCACGTGCCGGCCCACCGCGAGCAGCTCGTAGGTCTTCGAGGGGATCGTCCAGGCGAAGCTCGGCCAGTCCGGGCGCAGCGCGACCACGCAGGTGTCCGCCCACTCGTACTGCTCCCGCAGCGCCCGGCCGTGGACGGGCCCCAGCATGGTGACCGGCCGGCCCAGGGCGTCGTTGAGCTCCTCGAGCTCCCGGCGCCGGGTGCCGGAGCCGACCAGCCGGACCTCGATCCGCTCGGGCCCGGAGCGCAGCAGCGCCGCGGCGCGGATGACGGTCTCCAGCCCCTGGCTCTCACCGTGGTTGCCGAGGTAGAGCACGTGGAGCTCCCCGGCGGGCCGCTCGCGCTGGGGCAGCGCCTCGATGTCCGCGAGCTCCACGCCGTTGCCCACCACGGCCACCGGTCCCACGCCGCGCTCGGCCAGGCGGTCGCCGAAGCCCTGCGTCACCGTCACCACCAGGTCGGCGGCGCGCTGGGTGCCCGTCACGAGCGCCTCCATGAGGCGGCTGAGGGACCCGGGCGCGGCGCCGGACTCCCGGGCGAGGTCCGGCCAGGCGTCGCGCATCTCCACCACGAGTGGCCGGCGGCGCAGCCGGGACACCGCCCAGCCGGCCACCACGGTGGGCAGGGCGGGGACGGTGACCACGACGATGTCCGGCGCCTTGGCGCGCAGCGCGACCGGGATCGCCGCCAGGGCGTGGACGACGTGCCCGAGGAACCGGCCGTCGCGCGTGGCGTCCAGCCGCCGGATGCGGGGCGTGCGCCAGATGCGCTCCCCCACCGGTCCCACGGCCGCGCGGCCGGGCCGCGAGGACCGCACCGGCTCGCCGGCACCGCCGGCGGGCGCGCGGCCGGCAGCCCGCGCGGTGGCGGGGACGGCACCGGCGTCCGGCTCGGGGACGACGACGTCGACCTCCCAGCCCGCCTCGCGGAACGACCGGACGAACGCCTGCCAGCGGCGCTGGGGCGGCGTGCGCTCGGGGAGGTAGGAGTGCGTGAGGAGCAGCAGGCGCACGGGTCAGGCCCCCGCGCACGCGGCCGCGGGCGAGGTGGGGGTCGCGCTGGCCGCCGGCTCCGTGGGGCTCGGGGTGGCCCCGGCGTCCGAGGGGGACGGGGCTTCCTCGGACGCGGTGGCGTCCGCCGAGGGCGCCGATCCACCGTCGGCGCTGGCTCCGGCGCCGTCCGGGGTCGCCGTGGCTCCTGCGCTCGATGCATCCGTGGAGGCGCTGCCGGAGTTCTCGCCGTCGTCCCCGGACCCCTCGTCCAGGAAGGAGCCGAGGTCGTCGCCGGCCAGGGCGGCCCGCAGGTCGTCCATGGCCTCGAAGTCCTGCTCGACGATCGAGGCGCCCCCGGGGCCCGCCGTCGGGGGGCCGTGCGGGATGGTGAACATGTGGATGTCGCCGCTGCGGATCCCGTTGAGCTGGAGGCCGTAGCCGGCGATGGTCGCGGCGTCCAGGCCCTCGTCCACGGTGATGAACGGGGCCAGGGCGTCCACGACGTCCATGACGCGCTGGGGGTCGGCCAGGGTCCTGGCCGTGAGCAGCCGGTCCACGACGGCCGCCACGAACCGCTGCTGGTTCTGCACCCGGTCGAAGTCCCCGCCCGCGAAGGCCTTGCGCTCGCGCACGTAGCGCAGGGCGTCGGAGCCCTCCAGGAGGACCTCGCCGCGGGGGAAGTAGGAGGGGTTGACCTGCCCGGAGGAGAAGGTGGCCGGGTTGCACACGGTGACCCCGCCCAGGGCGCTGGTGAGCCCGTTGAAGCCCTCGAAGTCGATGACCGCCAGGTGGTCCACCTGGACGCCCAGCAGGTCCTGCATCGTCTGGGTCACGAGCGGGTAGCCGCCGAGGTCGAGCGCGGCGTTGACCTTCCGCGCTCCATGCTCGGGGATGGTGACCCACAGGTCGCGCACGATCGACATGACGTACACGTCCTGCCGGTCGGCGGGGACGTGGACGAGCATCATCGTGTCCGAGCGCTGCCCCTCCTCCCCCTTGTTCTCCGCCGTGTCCCGGCCCTCGCCCCGGGAGTCCGAGCCCATCAGCAGGATGTTCAGGGCACCGTCCGGGGCCTGCTCCGTGGCGATCCCCGCGTCCACGGTCTGGCGCTTGTCGTTGAACGCCGAGGCCACCTGCCAGACGTAGACGCCGGCGACCACGAGCACCACCAGCACCAGGGCCCCGAGGGCGAGCAGGACGTTCCTCACGGTGCGGCGCCGCCGGGACGGGGCCCCGCTGGCACGGCGCGGCGCGTACTGGTCTGGGTCAGTGGAGGGCACGAAGGGTTCCTATCGACAGGGCGGATCCGTCCCATGGTAGACCGGGGCGGCCCGTCGGCCCGGGCAACGGCGTGGCCGGGGCGGACGCGGCGCCCCGCTACCAGCGGGCCCGGCGCGGCACCGGCTGGCAGCGGGGGCAGTACGAGGAGGACCGGTTCATGAAGGGCCGGCGCACGATGAGCGAGACGCGGCCCTCGGCGGCGCACCGGCGGCACGGCAGGCCGGCCCGGCCGTAGGCGTCGAGGGAGCGGTCGAAGTATCCCGACTCGCCGTTGACGTTGACGTACAGGGAGTCGAAGCTCGTCCCGCCCTGGGCGAGCGCCTCCTCCATCACCTCGTGGACGGCGGCGAGCAGGCGCGCGGACTCGGTCCGGTTGATCGTGTCCGTGGGGCGGGCATAGTGCAGCCGGGCACGCCACAGGGCCTCGTCCGCGTAGATGTTGCCGATCCCCGAGACGAGCGACTGGTCCAGCAGCGCGCGCTTGAGACCGGTCCGGCGGCCGCGCAGCCGCAGGTGCACCGCCTCGGGGTCGAACGCCGGGTCCAGCGGGTCCCGCCCGATGTGGGCCACGGAGGCCGGCAGCAGCTGGCCCGGCAGGTCGTCCGCGGGGACGAGCCGGTCCAGGAACAGCCCGCCGAAGATGCGCTGGTCCACGAACCGCAGTTCCCGCGAACGGTCCGCGTCGTCCTCGCCCGGCTCGAGCAGCAGCCGGATGCGCAGGTGCCGCGGGGCGGGGTCCGCGGGATCGTTCACGAGGAGCTGTCCGCTCATCCCCAGGTGCGCGACGAGGGCGCTGTCCTCCCCCGCCAGCGGGATCCAGAGGTACTTGCCGCGCCGCTCGGGCACGGCCAGGCGCGACCCGGCGAGCCGGGCGGCGAAGTCGTCCGGGCCGGCGCCGTGCCGTCGGGTGGAGCGGACGTCGAGGACCTCGACGGCCGAGACCGGGCGGCCGGCCGCCCAGCGCTCGAGGCCGCGCCGGACGACCTCGACCTCGGGCAGCTCAGGCACCGGCGCCCGCCGGGGTGCCGGTGCCGGGAGGGGCCGCCCCGGCCGCGGCGGAGACCAGCGGCCAGGAGCGCTCGGCCGCCTGCCGCTCGGCCTCCTTCTTGGAGGACCCGGTGCCGGAGGCGTAGGGGGTCCCGCCGACCACGAGCGTGGCGGTGAAGACCTTGTCATGGTCCGGGCCCGTGGACTCCATGCGGTACTCGATGCCGCCGAGCCCGCCGCCGGCGGCGGCCTCCTGGATGTACGTCTTCCAGTCGGTCCCGGCGCCCATCGCGAGCTCGTCGTCCAGCAGCGGCACGACGAGCCGGTGCACGAGCGCGCGCGCCTCGTCCATCCCGCACTCCATGTAGGTGGCGCCGATGAGCGCCTCCATGGTGTCCGCGAGGATGGAGTCCTTGTCCCGGCCGCGGGTGCGCTTCTCCCCCTCGCCGAGGAGGATGGCCGCGCCGACGCCGATGGACCGGGCCACCGAGGCCAGCGCGCGCGTGGACACCACGGCGGCGCGCATCCGCGCCAGGTCGCCCTCGGGCAGCGTGGGGTGGGTGCGGTACAGGTGGTCCGTGACCACGAAGCCGACCACGGAGTCCCCGAGGAACTCGAGGCGCTCGTTCGTGGGCAGCCCGCCGTGCTCGTACGCGTAGGAGCGGTGCGTCAGGGCAAGCGCGAGCGTCCCGGGGTCGATGCCGACCCCGAGACGCTCGAGCAGGTCTTCAGTTGTCGCCCGGCCGGACGCTTCCGACCGGTGCGGACCGGACGAACGGGGCGCCATGGGCACCTCAGGCGTCGGCGACCTTGCGGCCCTTGTACTCCAGGAACAACGGCGTGCCGGCCGAGTCGGTCACGACCTGCGCCTGGTGCGCCAGGCGGTAGGTGACGCGGCCGTTCTCCACGGACTTCACCAGCGGGGGCACGGTGGCCTTCCACTGCGAACGGCGGGCACGCGTGTTGGAACGGGACATCTTCCGCTTCGGAACTGCCACGGCTATCTCTCTTCTGTCTCGTCGGATGAGGTCTTCTGGTCCGGGCCGGCGGTGCCGGCCTCGGCTGGGTCCTTCGTCAGTGCAGCCAGCGCCGCCCAGCGCGGATCCAGCTGTTCGTGGACGTGGTCGTCCGGGGCGTCCTCGAGGCGGATGCCGCACTCGGGGCACAGGCCCTGGCAGTCCGGCCGGCACACCGGCTGGAACGGCAGGGCCGTCACCACGGCGTCCCGGAGGACGGGCTCCAGGTCCACGGTCTCGTGCACCACCAGGCGCTCCTCGTCCCCGCCGCCCTCGGAGGGGGCGGAGAGGAAGAGCTCCTGCAGGTCCACGGTGATCCCGTCCCGGATCGGGTCCAGGCAGCGACTGCACTCTCCCACGAGCTCGGCATGCGCCTCGCCGGTGACCAGAATGCCTTCATGGACCGCTTCCAGGCGCAGCTCGACGTCCACGGGAGAGTCCTCCGGGATGCCGATGAGCGGGGTGGACAGTGCCTCAGGGGCTGGCCACCGCTCCTCGAGGGTCCGCATGGACCCCGGGCTGCGCACCAGGTCCTTGACGGAGACCACCCAGGCGTCACTGGCCGCCGGGGACGATGACGCGGGCATCAGCATTCCTTCCGGACGGACAATGGACGACGGTTCGGACTCCGGGTGGAATCCGGGCAGGGCAGAACCCTCAGGACCGGCTCCCCAGTCTAGCCGCTCGCGACGCATCGGTCCAAATGGCGCACCGGTGGCCGGTACCGGCCGGCGCCGTCCGCCCCGGACGGCGCCGTGCGCGCTCAGAGGGTCGCGGCGAACTCCTTGAGCCAGGGCCGCAGCTCGGGGCCCAGGTCCTCGCGCGCGCTGGCCAGCTCGATCACGGCCTTCAGGTAGCTGAGCTTGTCCCCCGTGTCGTAGCGGGTGCCGCGGAAGACCACGGCGTGCACGCCGAAGCCCTCGCCCGTGCCCTCGGCCAGCACCTGCAGGGCGTCGGTCAGCTGGATCTCGTTGCCGCGGCCCGGGCCGGTGCGCTGCAGGATCTGGAACACCACGGGGTCCAGCACGTAGCGGCCGATGACGGCCAGGTTGGACGGGGCGTCCTCGGCGGCCGGCTTCTCCACGAGACCGGTCACGCGGACCACGTCCTCGGACGCGCCGGGCACCGGCTCCACCTCGGCCACGCCGTAGGCGGAGATGTTCTCGCGCGGCACCTCCATGAGGGCCACCACCGAGCCGCCCCGCTCCTGCTGCACGTCGATCATCCGCTGCAGCAGGTGCTCCCGCTCGTCGATCAGGTCGTCGCCGAGCAGCACGGCGAAGGGCTCGTTCCCCACGTGCTGGCGGGCGCACAGCACGGCGTGGCCCAGCCCCTTGGCGTCCACCTGGCGGATGAAGTGGATGTCCCCGAGGTTGGTGGCCTCCTGGATCTTGTCCAGCTTGGAGAAGTCGCCCTTGAGCTCGAGCGTGCGCTCGAGCGCCGGCACCCGGTCGAAGTGGTCCTCCAGCGCCCGCTTGCTCCGCCCCGTGACCATGAGCACGTCGTCGAGGCCGGCGGCGCGGGCCTCCGAGATGACGTACTGGATGGCCGGCTTGTCCACCACCGGGAGCATCTCCTTGGGCATGGCCTTGGTGGCCGGCAGGAAGCGGGTGCCCAGCCCCGCGGCGGGGATGACGGCCTTGTGGGTGCGTGAGGTCCTCGAGCGATCAGTCATGGGGGCAGGATAACCCGCCGAGGTGGACGCCCGTCGACCGGCTCTCCACGGGGCGACCGCGCAGGTCAGGCGCCGGTGGACTCCGCGAGCCGGCGCATCACCGCGCGGGGGACGAACTCGGAGACATCCCCGCCGAGCTGGCTGACCTCCTTGATGAGGGAGGAGGACAGGTGCGCGTAGCGACCGTCCGTGGGCAGGAACACCGTCTCGACGCCGGTGAGGTGCCGGTTCATGGCGGCCATGGGCATCTCGTAGTTCAGGTCCGTGGTGTTGCGCAGGCCCTTGATGATCGCGTTGGCCCCGGCCTTGCGGCAGAACTCGGCCAGCAGGCCGTCGCCCATGGGCACCACGGAGATCCCCTGGAGGGAGGAGACGGTCTCGCGGATCATCTCGATCCGGGTGTCCGCGTCGAACCGGTGGCTCTTGGCGTAGTTCGTGGACACCGCCACGATGATCTCGTCGAAGAGGTTGGACGCCCGCGCGATCACCTCCACGTGGCCGTTGTGCAGGGGGTCGAAGGATCCGGGGCAGACAGCGCGGCGCATGGACCGAACATACTATGGGGACGCATGGGAACCACAGCCGACCGCACGCCCCCGGACCGGGCCGCCCCGGGCGGGCCCGCCACCACCGCCCCGGCCGCCGGCGACCCCGTCGGCGCCCCGGGTCCCCGCCCCGCGCACCGGCCCTGGCAGCGGGGCGCCGCGGCGGCCGGGCTGCTCGCCGGTGACGCCCCGACCCCGACCGTCTTCGAGACGATGACCGGACTGGCCCGGCGGCACGGGGCCGTCAACCTCGGCCAGGGCTTCCCGGACGCCGACGGCCCGGAGTGGATCCGCGCGCGGGCCGCCGAGGCCGTGCGCACCGGGGCGGACCTGGCGAACCAGTACGCCCCCGGGGTGGGCCTGCCCGTGCTGCGGCAGGCGATCGCCGGCCACCAGCGGCGCCACCACGGGCTGGACCCGGACCCGGACCGCGAGGTGGTCGTGACCACGGGGGCCACCGAGGGGATCGCCGCGGCCCTGCTGGCGCTCGTCGGACCCGGGGACGAGGTGGTGGCGTTCGAGCCGTTCTACGACTCCTACGCCTTCGTCACCGCGCTCACCGGCGCCCGCCTGGTCACCGTGCCCCTGGAGCCGCCGCACTTCCTCCCCGACCCCGAGGCGTTCGCCCGGGCCCTGACGCCGCGCACGCGGCTGGCCGTGCTGAACGTCCCGCACAACCCCACGGGGGCCGTCCCGGACGGGGCGCTGCTGGGTCGGCTCATCGCGGCGTGCGCCCGGCACGACGTGCTCGTGCTCAGCGACGAGGTGTACGAGCACCTCGTCTACGAGGGGCGCCACCACCCGGTGGCCGCCGTGCCCGGCGCGTGGGAGCGCACCCTGACGGTCTCCTCCGCCGGCAAGAGCTTCTCCCTGACCGGCTGGAAGGTGGGCTGGGTGACCGGCCCGGAGGAGCTCGTGGCCGCGGTGCGCTCCGTCAAGCAGTACCTGACCTACTCCTCGGGGCCCGCCTACCAGCTGGCGGTCGCGGAGGCGCTGGCGGAGGGCGACGCCTTCCTGGCCGAGCAGCGGGACCGGTACCGGCGGTCCCGGGACCGGCTCGTGGCCGGGTTGCGGGCCGCCGGACTCGACCCCGTGGTGCCCGCCGCGGGCTACTTCACGGTGACGGACCTCGCGCCCCTGGGCCTGCCGGACGCCGCGGCCGCCGCCGGCGCGTTGGCCGCCCGGGCCGGCGTCGTGGGCATCCCGGTGAGCGCGCTGTGCCGTCCCGGGGCGGCGCCGGCGCCCGCTGGCGCTCCGGGCCCCGGTCACGGCGGGAACGACGGCGGCGGCGCGGCCGGGCACGCCGCGGCGCCCCCCGCGGGGCTGCGGTCCTGGATGCGGTGGGCGTTCTGCAAGCGCCCCGAGGTCATCGAGGAGGCGGTGCGCCGGTTCGCGGCGCTGCCCGGCGCGCTCTCCCCCGGGGCCTAGGGAGCCTCCACCGTCCCCGGTGCCCCGGCGGCCTCCGGCTCATCGGCGCGCAGGCAGAAGTACAGGCGGGTCTCGCCGTAGTCGCGCCACTCCAGCGGCTCCATCCCGGCCGGCCAGTCCGGCTCGGCCGACCGGGCCGAGCGCTCGAGCACGAGCAGCCCGCCGGGGACGAGGACGGCCGCGATGCGCCCGAGGGTGGCGGCGAGGGCCGGGCCCTCCAGCGGGTAGGGCGGGTCGGCGAGCACGAGGTCCCAGGGCCCGGCCCCGGTCCCGCCGGCCAGGACGTGGTCGACGGCGCCCGCCGCCACCTCGACGACCGGCCGCCCCAGCCGCCGGTTGAGCTCGGCGGCGTTGCGCCGGCACACCGCGGCGGCCCGCCGGTCCCGCTCGACGAGCAGGACGCGGTCCGCGCCCCGGCTGGCCGCCTCCCCGCCGAGCGCGCCGGAGCCGGCGAACAGGTCGGCGACGGCGGTGCCCTCCAGCCAGCCGCGCGTGGCGAGCCAGGAGAACAGCGCCTCCCGCGTCCGGTCGGTGGTCGGCCGCGTCCCGTCCCCCGGGACGGAGGCCAGCTGCAGTCCGCCGGCCCGGCCGGCGATGATCCTCGGCATGTGTGGTCCTCTCAGCCCTTCTGCAGGTACTCGCCGCTGTCCTGGTGCCCGGCCTCCCACGCGCGGACCGCCTCGGCCAGGGCGGGGTGCCCGGCCAGCGTCCCGTCCGGCGCCTGGTGCTCGGCCACCCAGCCGGCGGACAGCTCGATCAGGTCGGCATGGCGCAGCACCTTGAGCACCCTCAGGCGGCTGCCGCCGTGCTGGGCGGCGCCGAGCACGTCCCCCTCGCCGCGCTGCTGCACGTCCGCCCGGGCGATCTCGAGGCCGTCCTGGGTGCCGGCCACGACCTCGAGCCGCTCCACGGCGGGGTGCCCGTCCGGCAGCCGGGTGGCGAGCAGGCAGGTCGAGGCCGCCGGCCCGCGGCCCACGCGGCCGCGCAGCTGGTGCAGGGTGGACAGCCCGAACGCGTCCGCGTCGAGGATGGCCATCACGGTGGCGTTGGGCACGTCCACGCCCACCTCGACCACGGTGGTCGCCACGAGGACGTCCACGTCCCCGGCGACGAAGCGGGCCATCGTCTCGGCCTGGAGCTGCTGGTCCTGGCGCCCGTGCAGCCCGGCCACGCGCGCGCCGCGCAGTGCCGGCAGCGAGGCCAGGCGCGGGACCATGTCCTCCACCGCGGCGTCGTGCCGGCGATCGCGCGCGGGGGCGGGGCCGCCCGCGCCCTCGCCGCCGTCGGCGCCGTCCGGGCCGGCCAGGTCGCCCCCGCCCTCGTCCGCGTCCGCGGCGTCCGCCGGGTCGATCTTGGGGCAGACCACGAAGGCCTGGCGGCCCGCGGCCACCTGCTCGGCGATGACCTCCCACACCCGGGCGATGATCCGCGGCCCGTGGGCCATCCGGGCCAGGTGGGTGGCCACGGGCCGGCGGCCCGAGGGCAGCCCGGGCAGCACCGTGAGGTCGAGGTCGCCGAACACCGTCATGGCCACGGAGCGCGGGATCGGGGTGGCGCTCATCACCAGCAGGTGGGTGCCGGGATTGGCGCGGCGCAGCGCCTCGCGCTGGTCCACGCCGAAGCGGTGCTGCTCGTCCACCACGGCCAGGCCGAGGTCGGCGAACTGCACGGTGCCGGAGAACAGGGCGTGGGTGCCGACCACCAGCCCCGCCTGCCCCGAGGCGATCCGCAGGAGGGCCTCCCGGCGCTGGGCCGCGGGCATGGAGCCGGTCAGCAGGACGACCTCGGTGGCCGGCCCGTCCGGCGCGTCGAGGCGCCCGGCCCGGGCGAGCGGGCCGAGGACCTCCGTCAGGGAGCGGTGGTGCTGGGCGGCCAGCACCTCGGTGGGGGCCACGAGCGCGGCCTGGCCGCCGGCGTCGACCACCTGCAGCATGGCCCGCAGGGCCACGAGGGTCTTGCCGGAGCCGACCTCGCCCTGCAGCAGCCGGCTCATCGGCCGGTCGCCGGACAGGTCCGCGGACAGCGCCTGCCCCGCGGAGACTTGGCCGGGGGTCAGGGTGAAGGGCAGCTGCCGGTCGAGGGCGGCGAGCAGCCCGTCCGCGGCCGGCGGCCGGGCGACGGCCCGCCCCGAGGCCGCGGCCTGCCGGCGCACGGCCAGCGCGCCCTGCAGCACGAGCGCCTCCTGCAGCGCGAACCGCCGCAGCGCCCGCCGGGCCTCCCGCACCTCGAGCGGTCGGTGCACGTCCCGGTAGGCCTGGGCGAGCCCGGGCAGCGGCACGGCGTCGTCCGAGCCCTCCTCCAGCAGCCCGGCCGGCACGGGGTCCACGACGCCGGCCCAGTCCAGCGCGTCGAGGACGGTGGCGACCGAGCTGCGCAGCACCCAGCTGGGCACCTTCGCGGTGGCCGGGTAGAGCGGCACGGGGGCCAGGTCCTCCCGGCCCGGTTCCTCGGACTCGTCCAGCACGGTGAAGTCGGGGTTGTTGAGGGTCAGCGCGCCCCGGTACAGCACGGTCCGGCCGTGGAACATGGCGCGCAGTCCCGGCCGCAGCCGGCGCTGGGCGTCGTAGCCGTTGAAGAAGGCCATGTCGAGCGAGGCCGGGCGGGCGGTGTCGTCGTCGGTGACGGTGACGTCCACGATGAAGCCGCGGCGCGAGTGCATGGGCCGCCGGTCCACGGAGACCACCCGCGCCACCACCGTGACCTGCTCCCCCACCGGCAGGGAGGCGATCGGGGTCATCTCCCCGCGCTCGATCCAGCGGCGCGGGAAGTGCTCCAGCAGGTCCTGGGCCGTCTCCAGCCCCAGCTCCCGCCCCAGCCGCTGGCCGGTCTTCCCGCCCAGGAGCCGGTCCAGCGGCTGCCGCAACGGGTCCGGGCTCACCGGGGCTGCTCCGGATCGCGCAGGGCGGTGATGACGAGGTTCTCCGGGTCCCCGGCGCGGCGGACCAGCGCGACGGCCGCCTCGCGGTCCTCCACGTGGGCGTGCACGCGCCAGCGGACGGGGCCCTCGCCGTCGCCCGTGGCGTCCACCGGGCTCATGATCACCGAGTCGCCGACCTCGTTGAGCTCGAACCGCAGGGTGGCGGCGGCCAGCGGCTCCAGGGAGATGCTGCACATCAGCTCGAAGCCCACCGGGAGGTCACGGTCCCGGTGGATGTGCGGGTCCTGCGGGGCGAAGCCGTGCAGGCCGTCCAGCAGGCCGGGGTCGATCCCCGTGCCGGCCACGGTGGCCCGCAGCGAGTCCAGCACGAGCAGCAGGCCCATGCCGCCGGCGTCCACCACGTGGGCCTCCGCCAGGGCCGGCAGCTGGCCCTCGGTCTGGACCACGGCACTCCACGCGGCCGCGACGATCGCGTCCAGCGCCCCGCCGAGCTCCTTGCGGCCCATCGCCTGGTCGGCCGACAGGCCGGACCGGGCCGCCACGTACTCCGAGGCGGCCCGGGCCGCGGCCGCGAGCACCGTGAGCATGGTGCCCTCCTGCGGGTCCGAGAGCGCGGCCCACGCGCTGGTCCGGGCCCGGTCCAGCGCCACCGCCAGCGTGGGGGCCGCGAGGCGCTCGTGGCCCGTGAGCGGCTCGGACATCCCGATGAGGATGACGGCCAGCAGCGTGCCGGAGTTGCCGCGGGCCTGGTCCAGCGCGGCGCGGCCGGCCACGGACAGCAGGGCCCCGACGTCCTCGGTCGTCTCGGCCTCCAGCGCCGCCCGGGCGGCGCGCACGGTGCCGTACAGGTTCGTCCCGGTGTCCCCGTCCGGGACCGGGAAGATGTTGATCGCGTCCATGCGGTCCGAGGCGTTGCCCAGGGCCGTCTCGGCCAGCGCGAGCCACTGGTGGACCCGCGAGGCGGGCCGCGGTCGGGGTGTCTCGTCGTCCGCGCTCATGAGCGGCGGCTCACCGGAGTCGCATACCCGTCAGGGCCTTCTGCTCGCCCGCGCCGCGGCGGGACGTGGGCTGGCCGTCGGAGGAGGGCCGGCCGCCGCCGGAGGAGCGCCGGCCGGTGGCGACCTGGGCCGGGTCCGACTCGTAGGCGTACTGGTAGGCGTAGTAGGCCCCGCGCCGGCTCGGCACGCGGGTCAGGACGAGGCCCAGCAGGCGCGCCTCCACGGACGCGAGGCTGTCCAGGCCGCCCTGGAGCTGCTCGCGGTGCACGTAGCCGTCCACGCGGTGCACCAGCATGACGCCGGAGGTCATCGCGGCCAGCACGCTCGGGTCGGTGACCGGCTGCAGCGGCGGGGCGTCGAGCAGCACCACGTCGTAGCGGCCCTCGAGCTGGCGCAGCAGCCGGCGCATCGCCTCGGAGCCGAGCAGCTCGGAGGGGTTCGGCGGGATCTCGCCGGAGGTGATGACGTCCAGCTCACCGTCCGGGCCCCACGACTGCACGGCGTCCTCGAGGTCGACCTGCCCGGAGAGGATCGTGGACAGGCCCACGGCGCCCTCGAGGCCGAGGGTCTTGGCCACGCGCGGACGGCGCAGGTCGGCGTCGATGACCAGGACCCGGCTGCCGGACTCGGCCAGCATGATCCCGAGGTTGCACGTGGTGGTGGTCTTGCCCTCGCCGGGGATGGAGGAGGTGACCACGACCGACTGGGTGCCGCCGTCGACGTTGGTGAACTTCAGGTGGGTGCGCAGCTGCCGGTAGTTCTCCGCGCGCGGGTCGAACTGGTCGTCCAGGGAGATGAGCGGCTCCTCCTCCGCGCCCTTGTGGTCCGGGAAGGAGCCGAGCACGGGGGCGTCCGTGATCCGCTCGACGTCCTCGCGGCTGCGGATCCGGGAGTCGAGCAGGCTGCGCAGCAGGGCGAACGCCACGCCGAGGGCGGCGCCCACCACGAGGCCGAGGACGAGGTTCAGGGCCACCCGCGGGCTCGAGGGGGACAGCGGCACGGCGGCGGCCTCCACCACGGACAGGTCCACGATCGGGTCGTTGCCGCCCTCGGGGTCCTCCACCTCGTAGACGGTGGTGATCAGCGACTCGGCCACCGCGTTGGCGATCCGGGCGGCCTGGGCCGGGTCCTGGTCGCTCGCGGTGAGGTTGATCAGGACGGTCTGCGGCGGGGCGGTGGCCTCCACGGCGGCGGCCAGGCCGGCGGCGGAGGTGTCCAGGCCCAGCTCGTCGACGACGGGCTGCAGCACGCGCGGGCTCGTGGCGAGGGTGACGTAGGACGTGACGCGCTTCTCCGAGAAGCTGGAGCCCTGCAGGATGTCGGTGGCCGTCTCCCCCGAGTTCACGGCCACGAAGATCTGGGTCCGGGCGGTGTAGGTCGGCTTGGTCAGCGCCGTGGCGCCGGCGGCGACGGCGACGCCCAGGAGGGTGATCAGCAGAATCGACAGCCAGTTGTTCCGCAGGATCCGGATGTAGTCGCGCAGGTCCAAGTCGCGATCCTTTCTCGTGGTGGTACCGGTCACTGACCGGCTCGATAGGACGCCATCTCGTCCTGGGCCAGCGCCTCGCCGATCTGCTCGATCGCCTGCTCGTCGGGCCAGACGACCGATTGCCCCCCGGCGCGCCCGATGCCCCTCGTGGGCACCGTGAACATCTCGACGTCGTCCGCGCGCAGGTCCGTCATGGTCCGGCCGATCGCGACCATCTCGCCCGCATCGAGGGAATCGTCCACCGTCAGGTAGGGAGACAGCCCGGTGACCATGTCCGTGATCCTACCCGGGTTCGCCAGCGTCTCCGGCGTCAGGACGCGCTCGGCGACGGCCTTCAGGAACAGTTGCTGGTTGGCGACGCGCGAGTAGTCCCCGTCCGCGAACGCGTAGCGCTCCCGCACGAAGGCCAGGGCCGTCTCCCCGTCCATGACCTGGGGACCGGCCGGGAAGACGTCCCCGTGGCCGGACTCGAACGCGCGCGGGTTGTCGATCTCCACGCCGCCCAGCGAGTCCACGAGCCCCCGGAAGCCCTCGAGGTCCACCGCGACGACGTGGTCGATCCGCGCGCCGAACATCGACTCCAGGGTCTGCACCGCCTTCGGCACGCCGCCGAAGGAGTAGGCCGAGTTGAGCTTGTGGGTGCCCTCGTCCGGGATGTCCACCCAGAGGTCGCGCATGACGGACATGACGTACACCCGGCTGCGGTCCCCCGGCACGTGCACCCACATCATGGTGTCCGAGCGGCCGGACTGGGGGACGCCGGGGAGTTCCTCGGTCTCGCCGGAGCCGCCGCCCGAGTCGGCGCCGAGCAGCAGGATGTTGACCGGCTCGTGCCGGCCCTCGCGGGCCTCCGCCTTCCCGGGCCGGGCGGTCTCGTCCGGGAAGGCCGACTCGAACTTCTGGGTGCCGTGGTCGAACGTGGTGGCGAGATTGGAGAGGTACCCGACGGCGACCACCCCGGCCCCGAGCACGAGCGCCAGCACCAGGCCCAGGACGATCCACGCCGTCCGCCGGCGGCGGCCCCGCCGGGTGCCCCCGGGGCCCTCCCCGCGGGGGGCCGGGACGTCGGGGGGCACGGGCTGAGACACGGGGGGTCCTCCGGGGTGCGGGCGCGGTGGTCGGTCCTGGGTCGGCGCACGCCCCCGGGGTCCCCGCCCGAACAGCCCCTCGTCAGGCGTGCGTGATCCATGCTACGGCACCGCTCCGGGACCCCGGCGTAGGCTGGACGGATGCGTCACGACGGCCCGACCGGCAGCCTCCTCCCCCGCCCGCGGCCCCGCCGGCGGCCCGCCGCGCGGCCGGGGGTGCCCCCGGCCTCCCCGCGGCCCGCGCACGCCCGGGCGCTCACCGCGCTCGCGGCGCTCGGCGGGGCCGCCGTGCTCGCCGGCTGCTCCGCGCCGGTCGCCGACGTCGAGCCGGCCCCGGAGGCCACGGACCCGCTGTGCGCCGAGGCGATGGTCTCCCTGCCGGACGCCGTGGCCGGCCACGAGCGACGCGAGACGGACAGCCAGGCGACGGCGGCCTGGGGGGACCCGGCGGCCGTCATCCTGCGCTGCGGGGTGCCCACCCCCGGCCCGACGACGGAGCACTGCGTCACGGCCAACGGCGTGGACTGGGTGACCCGGGACGACGGCGAGTTCTGGACCCTGACGACCTACGGTCGCACGCCCGCGATCGAGGTCCTCTTCGACGACACCCGCGCCGGCTCGAGCTCCGTCATGGTGGACCTGGCCTCCGCGGTCGCCCGCGTCCCGGCGAGCGGCGGGTGCACCTCCGCGCCCTCGCAGACCATCCCGGGCGCCTCGCCGTCCCCGTGACCGGCGCCGGCCCGGCCGGGTGTCCGTCCGGCCGGCCCGTCCGGGCCGCTAGTGCAGCCCCGTCCCGCGCTCGAGGGCGAGGGACAGCAGCTCGTCGATGAGCGCCGGGTACGGCAGCCCGGAGCGCTCCCACATGGCCGGGTACATGCTGATCGGGGTGAACCCGGGCATGGTATTGATCTCGTTGATGACGAAGCGGCCGTCCGGGGTGTAGAAGAAGTCCACGCGGGACAGGCCCTCGGCGTCCACCGCGTCGAAGGCGCGCACGGCGAGCCGGCGCACCTGGTCGATCGCCTCCTCCGGCAGGTCCGCGGGGCAGGACAGGTCCGCGGCGGTGTCGTCCTGGTACTTGGCCTGGAAGTCGTAGAACTCGTGCTCGGAGGCCCCGGCGTGGACCACGATCTCCCCGGGCAGCGAGGCGCGCGGCGCCTCGGTGCCGTGCCCGTCCAGCACGGCGCACTCGATCTCGCGGCCCACGATCCCGGCCTCGACGACGACCTTGGGGTCCAGCTCGCGGGCCACGCACACCGCGGTCCGCAGCCCGTCGCGGTCCGTCACCCGGCTGATGCCCATGGACGACCCGGCCCGCGCGGGCTTGACGAACAGGGGGTAGCCGAGCGCCTCGGCCCGGTCCAGCGCCGCCTCGGGGGCGCTGCGCCAGTCGCGGTCCGTGATGGTCTCCCACGGGCCCACGGCCAGCCCGGCGGCGGCGAAGGCGATCTTCATGAAGTGCTTGTCCATGCCCACCGCCGAGGCGAGCACGCCCGGGCCCACGTAGGGCACGTCCGCCATCTCCAGGAGCCCCTGGATGGTGCCGTCCTCCCCGAAGGGCCCGTGCAGCAGCGGGAACACCACGTCCACGGGACCGAAGGACTCGGAGGTGGTGGCGCAGCGCAGCTCGTGGCCGCCGTCGGGGCGGGCCCCGAGGACGACCGGGTGCTCGGGCTCGGGCACGGAGGGCAGCTCGGGGCCGCCCAGGCCCCACTCGCCCGGGTCCGCGGCGACGGCGTTCCAGCGCCCGCCCGTGGTGATGCCCACCGGCACCACCTCGTACCGGTCCGGGTCCATGGCCTTGAGCACGCCGGCCGCGGTGATACAGCTGATGGGGTGCTCGCTCGAGCGGCCGCCGAACAGCACGAGCACCCGGAGCCGGCCGTCCCGTCCGGTCCCGGGGTGGCGTGGGCCCGACTGGCGTGTGGAGTCCTCGGTCACTGTCGTCCTTCCGGTTTGAGGTCCCGGGCCAGCAGGAGCCCGGCGAGCGTGCCGACGTCCAGCCGGCCCGCGATGACGGCGTTCATGGCCTCGCTGATGGGCATCTCCACCCCGTGGCGGCGGGCCAGGTCGACCACGGCCGACACGGACTTGATGCCCTCGGCGGTCTGGCGCAGCCGGGCGGTGGCCTCCTCGACCGTGAGCCCCTGGCCCAGCAGCCGGCCGGCGCTGCGGTTGCGGGACAGCGGCGAGGCGCACGTCGCCACGAGGTCCCCGAGGCCGGCCAGCCCCGCGAGGGTCTCGGCCTGGCCGCCCAGCCGCTCCGCGAGCCGCGCGGTCTCCGCGAGCCCGCGCGTGATGATCGAGGCCTTGGAGTTGTCCCCCAGTCCCTGGCCGTCGCAGATGCCCACGGCCAGCGCGATGACGTTCTTCACCACCCCGCAGATCTCCACGCCCACCACGTCCGTGTTGGTGTAGGGCCGCAGGTAGCGCCCGGCGACGCGGGTGGCGACCCACGCGGCGGTCTCCGGGTCGGCGGAGGCGACCACGGTGGCGGTGGGCTCCTCCCGGGCGATCTCGAGGGCCAGGTTCGGTCCCGAGACCACCGCGAAGCGCTCGGGCGAGAGCCCCAGGCCCTCGGTGCACAGCTCGCTCATCCGCGCGTCCGTGCCGCGCTCGAGGCCCTTGACGAGGGACACCACGACGGCGTCCGGGGACAGCACCCCGCGCAGGGCCGGCAGGTGCCCGCGCACCTCCTGGGCCGGGATGGCCAGGACCACGAGGCCGGCGCCCTCGACGGCGGCGGCGAGGTCCGTGGTGGCCGTGAGCGCCGGCGGCAGGGCGATGCCGGGCAGGTAGTCCTCGTTGCGGCGGCGCACGGTGATGTCCTCGGCCACCTCGGGCCGGCGCGCCCACAGCACGATCCGCGGGTCGGCGACGCCGCGCTCGGCCGCGCTGTCCGCCAGGACCTTGGCGAAGGTGGTCCCCCAGCTGCCGGCGCCGATGACCGCCACGCCCTCGGGGCGCGTCCGGGACGCGCCAGCGGTGGCGGGCGCCGCCGTCGGGTCCGCTGCCGTCCCGGCGCTCACGGGCGGCCCGGTTCCCGCGGCCCGGCCTCGCGCTGCCCGGTGCGGGGGTTCCAGCGCCCCGCGGGGGCCGGCTCGCCGCGCAGGACCTCGAGCTCGGCGGTGATCGCGGACATGATCCGCTCGCTCGCCGCGTCCAGCACGGAGCGCGTCAGGGCCGAGCCCCGCAGGTCCTCGAGGGACACGGGGGCCCCGACCCGGATGCGCGCGGTGCGGCGCGGGCGCACGGAGGGCACCTTCGCGGTGCGCGGCAGCACGTCTTGGATCCCCCACTGGGCCACGGGCACCACGGGCACCCCGGTCTTGAGGGCGAGCCGGGCGGCCCCGGTCTTGGCCTTCATGGGCCACAGGCCGGGGTCCGAGGTGAGCGTGCCCTCGGGGTAGATGATGATGGCCCCGCCCTCCGCCAGCACCGCGTCGGCGGCCACGAGCGAGTCGTTGCCGCCGCGCGCGCGGTCCACCGGGATCTGGCGCATCGCGCCGAGCAGGCCCCCGACCACGGGGATCTGGAACAGCTCGGCCTTGGCCAGGAAGTGCGGCAGGTGGCCCTGGTTGTACACGAAGTGCCCCATGGCCAGCGGGTCCAGGTTCGAGACGTGGTTGGCGCACACGATGAACCCGGTGTCCGGCAGGTGCTCCGTGCCCTCCCAGTCCTTGGCCATCAGGGCGTTCAGGACGGGGCGGACGAGGAAGGACGCGGCGAGGTATCCGGCGCGGAGCCCGGTGGATGCGGTCACGGCCCTCCCCCTAGCGGACGGTGCCGGCGAGCTCGCCGGTGCTGCTGAGCTCCACGTCGGCGCCCAGGCCGGTCAGCTTGTCCATGAACCTCTCGTAGCCGCGGTTGATGATCTCGATCCCGGTGGCGTGGGAGGTCCCGCGGGCGGCGAGGGCCGCGATGAGGTGCGAGAACCCGCCGCGCAGGTCCGGGATGTCGAAGTCGGCGCCGCGCAGTTCCGTGGGGCCGGAGATGACGGCCGAGTGCAGGAAGTTGCGCTGGCCGAAGCGGCAGGGCACGGAGCCCAGGCACTCGCGGTGCAGCTGGATGTTCGCGCCCATCCGCACGAGCGCGTCGGTGAAGCCGAAGCGGTTCTCGTACACGGTCTCGTGCACGATCGACACGCCCTTGGCCTGCGTCAGGGCCACGACGAGGGGCTGCTGCCAGTCGGTCATGAACCCGGGGTGCACGTTCGTCTCGAGCACGAGCGGCTTGAGCGGCCCGCCGGCGTGCCAGAAGCGGATGCCCTCGTCGTCCACGTCGAACTCCCCGCCGACCTTGCGGTAGGTGTTCAGGAAGGCGGTCAGGTCGCGCTGCATGGCGCCCTCGACGTAGATGTCGCCCTGCGTCACGAGCGCCGCGGAGGCCCAGGAGGCCGACTCGTTGCGGTCCGGGATGGCACGGTGGTTGAACCCGGAGAGCTCGGAGACGCCCTCGATGCGGATCGTGCGGTCCGTCTGGACCGAGATGATCGCGCCCATCTTCTGCAGGATCGCGATCAGGTCGTGGATCTCCGGCTCGACGGCGGCGCCCTTGAGCTCCGTGATGCCCTCGGCCTTGACGGCCGTCAGCAGCACCTGCTCGGTGGCCCCGACGGACGGGTAGGGCAGGTCCAGCTTGGCCCCGGTGAGGCCCCGCGGCGCCGAGATGTGGATGCCGCCGGGGCGCTTCTCCACGACCGCTCCGAAGCTGCGCAGCACGGTGAGGTGGAAGTCGATCGGCCGGTCGCCGATCCGGCAGCCGCCGAGGTCGGGGATGAACGCCTCGCCGATGGAGTGCATCAGCGGGCCGCAGAACAGGATCGGGATGCGCGAGTCGCCGGCGTGGGCGTCGATCTCCGAGCTCGTGGCGGACTTGGTGTCCGAGGGGTCCAGGGTCAGGTCACCGGAGACCGGGTCCTTGGACACCTTGACCCCGTGGACGGAGAGCAGCCCCGTGACGATGTCCACGTCCCGGATCTCGGGGACGTTGCGGAGCACGGACGGCTTGCTGCCCAGCAGTGAGGCCACCATGGCCTTGGGCACGAGGTTCTTGGCACCGCGCACGTGGACGCGGCCCTCGAGCGGCTTGCCGCCGTGGATCGTCAGCAGATTTCCCATAGACAGTGGCTATCCTCCGTGGCCCGCCGGGTCGGGCCGTGTCGTCGTGGCGGATCCGCTGGGGAGAAGTGCCCGGCGACGCGGATCCGCCCTCCAGCATACGGCCCGGAGCGGCTCAGGCCGTGCGGGCCGGCAGCGTGGCGGGCTTGAAGGCGGGCCGTGCCGCCTCGTAGTCGGCGATCTCCTGCTCGGTGCGCAGGGTCAGCCCGATGTCGTCCAGGCCCTCCATCAGCCGCCACCGCGTGTAGTCGTCGATCTGGAAGCCCGCGGTGACCGCGCCGCAGGTGACCGTGCGCGAGGCCAGGTCCACGGTGACCTCCGTGCCCGGGTGGTTCTCGAGCTCCTTCCAGATCAGCTCGATGTCCTGCTGGGCCACCTCGGCGGCCACCAGGCCCTGCTTGCCGGCATTGCCGCGGAAGATGTCGGCGAACCGGGCGGAGAGCACGGCGCGGAAGCCGTAGTCCTTCAGGGCCCAGACCGCGTGCTCGCGCGAGGAGCCGGTGCCGAAGTCGGGGCCCGCCACGAGGACGCTGCCGGCCGAGTACGGCTCCCGGTTCAGGATGAAGTCCGGGTCCTTGCGCCAGCCGGCGAACAGGGCGTCCTCGAACCCGGTGCGGGTGATGCGCTTGAGGTAGACGGCCGGGATGATCTGGTCCGTGTCCACGTTGGACTGCTTCAGCGGCACGCCGACGCCGGTGTGCTGGGAGAACGGCTCCATGTCAGGCCTCCTGGGTCTCGGGCTGGCGGGCGGTCAGGTCGGACGGCGAGGACAGCGTGCCGCGGATCGCGGTCGCGGCGGCCACCACGGGCGAGACCAGGTGGGTCCGGCCGCCCTTGCCCTGGCGGCCCTCGAAGTTGCGGTTGGAGGTGGAGGCGCAGCGCTCCCCCGGGGCCAGCTGGTCCGGGTTCATGCCCAGGCACATGGAGCACCCGGCGAAGCGCCACTCCGCGCCGAAGTCGGTGAACACGCGGTCCAGCCCCTCGGCCTCGGCCTGCAGGCGCACGCGGGCCGAGCCCGGCACCACGATCATGCGCACGTCCTCGGCCTTGGACTGGCCCTGGATGATCGCCGCGGCGGTGCGCAGGTCCTCGATCCGGGAGTTGGTGCACGAGCCCAGGAAGACCGTGTCCACGCGGATGTCCTTCATCGGCATCCCGGGGGTGAGGTCCATGTACTCCAGGGCGCGCCGGGCGGCGGCCTGGGCGTTGGGGTCCTCGAAGTCCTCGGGGACGGGCACGGTGTCGTTCAGGGAGACGCCCTGGCCGGGGTTGGTGCCCCACGTCACGAAGGGCTCCAGCGCGTCCGCGTCCAGGAACACCTCGGCGTCGAAGGCCGCGCCCTCGTCCGTGGCCAGCGAGCGCCAGTACTCGACGGCGGCGTCCCAGTCCTCGCCCTGCGGGGCGTGCGGGCGGCCCTTGAGGTACTCGAAGGTGGTCTCGTCCGGGGCGATCATGCCGGCGCGGGCGCCGGCCTCGATGGACATGTTGCAGATCGTCATGCGCGCGTCCATGGACAGCGAGCGGATGGCCGAGCCGCGGTACTCCAGCACGTAGCCCTGCCCGCCGCCGGTGCCGATCTTGGCGATGACGGCGAGGATGATGTCCTTGGCGGTGACCCCCTCGCGCAGGGTGCCCTCCACGGTGATCGCCATCGTCCGGAACGGCTTGAGCGGCAGCGTCTGGGTGGCCAGCACGTGCTCCACCTCGGAGGTGCCGATGCCGAAGGCCAGGGCGCCGAACGCGCCGTGGGTGGAGGTGTGCGAGTCGCCGCACACCACGGTCATGCCCGGCTGGGTCAGGCCCAGCTGCGGGCCGACCACGTGCACGATGCCCTGCTCGGCGTCGCCGAGGGAGTGCAGGCGGATGCCGAACTCGGCGGCGTTGTCCCGCAGCGTCTGGATCTGCTTGGCCGAGACCGGGTCCGCGATCGGCTTGTCGATCTCCAGCGTGGGGGTGTTGTGGTCCTCGGTGGCGATCGTCAGGTCCGGCCGGCGCACGGGACGGCCGGCCAGGCGCAGCCCCTCGAAGGCCTGCGGACTGGTGACCTCGTGCACGAGGTGCAGGTCGATGTAGAGCAGGTCCGGGGTGCGGGCCTCGCCCTGCCCCTCGCCGGGCACGACCACGTGGTCCTGCCAGACCTTCTCGGCGAGCGTGCGCGGTGCCGCCGCGCCGGTTGCGTCGTGTGCCATCTCAAGTCCTTCCGCCACTGACCCCCTCACTGTCGCACCACGCCGCTCGGGCCGACCAGCGGTGCGGTGGTAATCTCACATAATGAGACGGTAGTATCACAGTATGGACATCACCGCTCCGGACGCCGCCCCGGCCGGCGACGACGCCCCCGCACCCCGGCTGCACGCCCTCCACCGGCCCAGCGGGGTGGGCGTGGTGGACAAGTCGGCCGCGATCCTCGACGCGCTCGAGGCGGGTCCCACGAGCCTGGCCCAGCTCGTGACGGCCACCGGCATCGCCCGGCCCACCCTGCACCGGCTGGCCTCGGCGCTCGTGCACCACCGCCTCGTGGCCCGCGACCTGCAGGGCCGCTACATCCTCGGCAGCCGGCTCTCGGAGCTGGCCTCGGCCGCCGGCGAGGACCGGCTGACCACCGCCGCCGGCCCCGTGCTGTCCCGGCTG
Source organism: Citricoccus sp. SGAir0253 (assembly GCF_005877055.1). Classification (NCBI taxonomy): domain Bacteria; kingdom Bacillati; phylum Actinomycetota; class Actinomycetes; order Micrococcales; family Micrococcaceae; genus Citricoccus; species Citricoccus sp. SGAir0253. The sequence goes on from NZ_CP039424.1 coordinate 2,153,563, forward strand.
CGCGATGCCACCGGGGAGAGCTCCCAGCTGTTCCGCCGGCAGGCCGACAGCCGCGTGTGCGTGGCCAGCGCCGAGCGCCCCGTGGGACTGCGGGACACGATCCCGGTGGGCACGCGCCTGTCCATGAAGGCCGGCTCGGCCGCCCAGGTGCTGCTCGCGTGGGAGGACCACGAGCGGCTCGTGGAGGGTCTCACGGGGGCGGTGTTCACGCCGACCGTCCTGGCCGCCGTCCGCCGCCGTGGCTGGGCGCAGTCCCTGGGCGAGCGGGAGCCCGGGGTGGCCTCGGTCTCCGCGCCGGTGCGCAGCCCGAGCGGACGGGTGATCGCCGCCGTGTCCATCTCGGGACCGATCGAGCGGCTGACCCGGCAGCCGGGCCGGGTCCACGCCGAGACGGTGGTGCGGGCGGCGCACAACCTCACCGAGCTCATCCGGTCCGCCGAGGCCCCGGCCGGCTGAGGCCTCGGCCGGCTGAGGCCGCACCGGCGCCGTCGCGCGCCGAGCGTCCCCGGGAGGGCCGGCCCCGGGCGACCGCGACCGCGCCGGGAAGTTCTCCCCGCGTTGGCCTGCCGTTGGCCGGGGGATGGCCTGCAGGCCGATTGGGGGCCTATCGTGCGGCTGAGGGCCCCTGCTCCGGGCGGGTGGCCTGCACCGTTCCCCGACCGGACAGGACCGAGACCGATCGTGACCACCACCGCCGCGCCGTCCCTGCACGCCTCCACCACCGACCCGCTGCGGATCGCGGTGATCGGGACGGGGTACCTGGGGGCCACGCACGCGGCGTGCATGGCGGAGCTGGGCTTCGAGGTGCTGGGGGTGGACGTGGACCCGGCCAAGGTCGAGGCGCTCTCCCGCGGCGAGCTGCCCTTCCACGAGCCCGGCCTGGCCGAGCTGCTGAGGCGGCACGTGGCCTCGGGCCGGCTGCGGTTCACCACCTGCTACGAGCAGGCCGGGGCCTGGGCGGACGTGCACTTCATCGGGGTGGGCACCCCGCAGCGGCCCGGGGAGTCCGCGGCGGACCTGCGCTACGTGGACGCCGCGGTGACCGCGCTGGCCGGGCACATCACCCGGGACGCGCTGGTGGTGGGCAAGTCCACGGTGCCGGTCGGCACCGCCGCCCGGCTGGCCGGCCTGCTGGCCGAGACGCGGGCGGCCAACGGGCTGCCCGGACGGGTGGAGCTGGCCTGGAACCCCGAGTTCCTGCGCGAGGGGTTCGCGGTCCAGGACACCCTGTCACCGGACCGGCTCGTGGTGGGGGTGGCCAGCGACCACGCCGAGCAGGTGCTGTGCCGGGTGTACGCCGACGCCGTGGCCGCCGGCACCCCGTGGATCCGCACCGACTACGAGACCGCCGAGCTGGTCAAGGTCGCCGCGAACGCGTTCCTGGCCACGAAGATCAGCTTCATCAACGCCTTCAGCGAGATCACCGAGGCCGTGGGCGGGGACATCGGCACCCTGGCCGACGCGATCGGCCACGACCCGCGCATCGGCCGGCGCTTCCTCAACGCCGGGGTCGGCTTCGGCGGCGGCTGCCTGCCCAAGGACATCCGCGCCCTGCAGGCCAGGGTGTCCGAGCTCGGCCTGGACCGCACCATGCGCTTCCTGGCCGAGATGGACGACATCAACCTGCGCCGCCGGGACCGGGTGGTGGACCTGGCCGTGCAGGTGCTCTCCCACGACCGCGACGGCGTCACCCGCTGCACCGCCAACGGCGGGTCCGGGCACGTGCCGGACCCGGTCTCCGTGCAGGTGCTCAACGGGGCGCGGATCGCGATGCTGGGCACCACGTTCAAGCCCGACTCCGACGACGTGCGCGACTCCCCCGCCCTGGACGTGGCCAACCGGCTCTACACCGCCGGTGCCGAGGTGTCCGTGTACGACCCGAAGGGCAATGCCAACGCCGCCGCCCGGTTCCCCCGCCTGGGCTACGTGGACACGTGCCGGGAGGCCATCACCGGGGCCGACCTCGTCATCCTGCTCACGGAATGGGACGAGTTCCGGGCCCTGGACCCGGACCACGTCGCCACGTTCGTGAACCGGCGCAACATCGTCGACGGGCGCAACGTGCTCGACCCCACCGCCTGGCGCGAGGCCGGGTTCACCCTCGCCGCCCTGGGCCACCGCTTCGCCCCGGACACCGGCCGCGGGGGCTGAGCCGGCCCCGGGCCCGTCGGCGGGTGCCGGCCGCACCTCCGACGGGACCCGGGGTCGTCCCGGCCCTCCCGCCGGCGGGGCTCAGAAGTGGTCCCAACCGCCCCCGCCGGCGGGTGCGCCCGTGACCCCGTCCGGTGCCCCCGGCGAGCCGAGCAGCAGCCGCCCGATGCGGCGGAAGCCCGCTGGCGGCGGGGTGCCGGCGGGCAGCACGGCGAGCAGCCCGTAGTCCTCGCCGCCCGCGGCCACCCAGTCCCCGGCGTCCGCCCCCAGGGCGCGCGCCAGCGGCTCCAGCACTGCCGCCTCGGCCCGGATCCACTCCGGGTCCAGTTCCACGCGGCGGCCGTTCGCGGCGGCCAGGCGACCGGCGTCCTTGAGCACCCCGTCGGAGACGTCCATCATGGCCAGCGCCCCCGCCCGGGCCGCCACCCGGCCGGAGCCGAGCACGGGCCGCGGCCGCCACTGGCGACCGGCCGCGAGCGCCGCCAGCCGGTGCACCCCGGGTCCGGGGGCCGGAGCGGCCGACGATCCCGTGCCGCCGGCGCCGAGCCGCTCCAGCAGCTCCGCCCGCGGGGTGTCCAGGACCGCCAGCCCGGCGGCGGACCAGCCGGCGTGCCCGCACAGCACGAGGTCGACCGGCCGGTCCGCCGGCACCCCGCGGGGAAGGGTGCGCCGCACGGGGGGCCGGCCGCCGAGGTCGCCCGTGGCCGTGATGGCCAGCGTGATGCGGTCGTCCGAGCCGAGGTCCCCGCCCACCACCCGGCAGTCCCGCGCCCCGAGGTGGCGCACGGCCCCGGCGATGCCCGCGGCCAGCCCGTCGACCCAGGCCACGGGGGTCCGCCCCGGCATGGTCAGCGCCAGCAGGATCCCGGTGGGCGTGGCACCCATCGCGTTGACGTCCGAGAGGTTCTGGGCGGCGGCCTTCCAGCCGGTCGCATGGCCGGCGGCGAAGTCCGCGCGGGCCCCGCGGCGGGACGCCTCGGCGGGCCAGCGCAGCCGGAAGTCCCGGTCCTGCGCCATGGCGTCGGTGGTGATGACGAAGCGGCCGTCGGGGGCGGCCACCACGGCGGCGTCGTCCCCCGGGCCCACCGTGCCCTCCGGCCAGTCGCCGGCGGCCGGGACGGTCGCGAAGCGCCGCTCGAGCACGCGCAGGACGCCCGCCTCGCCGAGCCCGCCGACGACGGCCCCGCACCCGGGCACCGGGGCGTTCAGTGCTTCCCGCTGGCCGCCGCCAGCGCCTCCCGGAACCGCCCGTAGCGGGCGATCTCCTCGCGGACGGGCGCCACGACCCGCTCCTCGGTGACGCGCGCGATCGAGGCGCGCAGCCGGCGTCGGGCCCGGCGCGCCCGGGACCGGCCCGCGAGGCGCACGAGGGGTGCGCTCAGCAGGGACAGCAGCAGCCCGGTGAGCAGCCCGCCGAGCAGCAGCAGGGTGGGCAGCGGGAAGCCCTCCACGTCCGGGGCCGGCGGCAGGCGGAACTGCAGGTAGGCGGCGAGCGCCAGGCCGCCGAGCCAGGCCGCTCCCGCCACGGCGGCCAGCAGTGCGAGCCACTGCAGCACGTTGACCACGTGCCACCACCACGAGCCCACCCCGGCGCGCAGGTCGGTGGCGGTGATCGCCTGGTCGAGGGCGTCCGGCAGCGCCTCGGCGTGGCTGCGGGCGGCCCGGCGGGCCGCGGAGCGCCACGCGTCGGGGGCCCCGGCGCTCGCGGCGTCGGCGAAGGCGCGGATCGCCCCGTCGGCCTGGGCGCGCTGCGCGGGGCTGCGTTCGGGCAGCGACGTGCGGTGCAGCCGCGGGTCGTCGGGCGCGGGCCCGGACCACTCCCCCGTCCCGGTCCGGTTCGCCCCGCCGGCACCCCGGCGCAGGCCCAGCCGGCGCAGCGGGTCCTGGCGCGTGCGGGCCAGCCAGCGCAGCACGGGCCACCCGGTGCGGCGCGTGGCCTCGAGCCGGTAGGACCGCTCGACCGCGCGCACCACGGTCCCGGCCCCGGAGGCCTCCGCGAGGGCGTCCACCAGCCGGTCCTCGGCCGGGGTCCCGACGCCGGCCGGGACGCCGGCCGCGTCCCGGTCGCCGAGCGCGCGGGCGGCGGTGCGCACGTCCGAGAGCAGTCGCTCGGTCGCGGCGGAGCGCTGCGCGGCGACCTCGGCGATCGCCTCCCGCACGGCGTCGACCCCGGCCCCGGTGGTCGCCGAGACGGGATGGACGGGCACCCGGTCCAGCCCGTCCCGGGCGAGGATGTCCCGCAGCGAGGCCACCACCCGGTCCACGTCCCGCGGGGCCAGCCGGTCGACCTGGTTCAGCACCACGAGCGTGACGGCCCGGTGCGCGGCGAGCGGCTCCAGGAACTCCCGGTGCAGGGCCGCGTCCGCGTACTTCTGCGGGTCCACGACCCACACGAGGACGTCCACCTGGCCGACGAGCCGCTGGACGACCTCCCGGTGTCCCGCGGCGATCGAGTCGAAGTCCGGCAGGTCCAGCAGGATCAGGCCACCCGAGGGACGGCGCCCGCCCCACCGGGTGGTCAGCTCGGCGCCGGCGGCCGGGCCGTCCAGCAGGTGCCGCCGGTCCACCCCGAGCCAGTCGAGCAGGGGCCCGGAGCCCTCGGCGCCCCACACGGCGGCCAGGGGCTCGGACGTGGTCGGCCGGGTGGCGGCGGCCCGGGCGAGGGGATGTCCCGTGACGGCGTTGAACAGGCTGGACTTGCCGGAGCCGGTGGCCCCGAAGAAGCCGACCACCGTGTGCTCGGCGGAGAGCCGGCGCCGCTGGCCGGCTCGCTCCACCACCTGCCGGGCCCCGGCGAGGGCCTCCTCCGGCACGCGGCCCGCGGCGAGCCCCGCGGCCTCCTCGAGGGCCGCGAGCTTGCGCTCCAGGGGCACGGCGTCTCCGCGCCGGGACGGCGACGCGGCGCTCATGCCCGCTCTCCCCGGCGCTCCGGCCCGACCGGGTCCGGTCCCGGCCCGGTCCCCTCCGGCCTTGTCCCCGCCGGATCGGTCCCGGCCGGATCGGTCCCGGCCGGCCCCACGCCGGCGGGCCCGGGCCCGGCCAGCCGGCGCAGCGACGGCACGAGGGCGCGCAGCCGCGCGGTGTCCTCCGCCGGTCGCACGCCCTCCAGAAGGTCCGTGAAGCGGCGCGCGTCCTCGTCGAGCAGCGCGTCCACGCGCGCCGCGAGGTCGGCCTGGGAGCGGCGGGCGAGGCGGCGCACGGCGTCCTCGCCGAAGATGGACTCCAGCAGCTTCTGGGCCACCACCGCGGTGCCGCCGGCGATGCCCACCTCGATGCCGAGCAGCCCACCGGTGGAGGCGAAGGAGACGATCATCAGGGTGACGGCCACCCCGTTCACGCCCAGGGCGGACAGCCGCGCCGCGGTGCGCTTGCCGGCCCCCTCGGCCTCGATGAGCCGGATGAGGTCCTGCTGCCAGTCGCGGATCTGGCCGGCGGCGCGGTCCGGGAAGTCCTCCGGCACGCGGGACAGGTCCCGTCCCTCCACCAGCCCCCGCCCGGCGGCGTCCTGGCGCCAGCGCTGCTCGGACTCCTCGGCGGCCGCGGCGGCCTGCTCCACGAGGACGGCGTGCAGCCCCGTCTCGATCGCGGTGCCGACCTCCTCCGGCGGTGCGGGACGGCCCGTGAGGAACGCCGTGAGCCGGTCCCGCAGCCGCCCGATCCCGGACTCGAGGGAGCGGAAGAACTCACCGGTGCCCACGAAGTCCTGCCAGCGGCTCAGCACCTCCCCGCGCAGCAGCGTGCCGTCGTGCGTGGCGGACAGGACGCCCTGGCGGGCCTGCCCGTAGGCGGAGGCCACGTCGTCCGCGAGCCGGGCGGCCGCGCGGCGCTGGTCGTCCTCGGCCTCGGCCAGGGACTCCGTCCTCGCCGCGAGCTGCCGCACCACGCCGTTGAGCGTGCGGCGGGCCACCGCGGAGCGGGACCCGGCGTCCGCCGCGATCGAGGCCAGCCAGTCCTGCAGGGGCCGGACCGCGTCCGCGGGGAGCATGCCGTCCTCGTCCAGCGGGGACTCGGCCACCACGAACAGCTCGGCCCCGCCCAGGCCGCGCCGCCCCAGCAGGGCGCGCAGGTCCGCGGCGACCTCCTCCTCCACGCCGGGGGGTACGCGGTCGAGGACGACCGCCACCGTGATGTCCCGGGCGGCGGCGTCCAGCAGGACCTCCCACGGCACGGCGTCGGCGTAGCGGTTCGCGGTGGTGACGAAGATCCACAGGTCGGCGGCGGAGAGCAGCTGCGCGGCCAGTCGGCGGTTCTCGTCCGCGATCGAGTCGATGTCCGGGGCGTCCAGCACCGCCAGGCCCGCCGGCAGCCACGGCTCGCCGACGAGCACGAGGGTCTCCGTGGCCGCCGGGTCCGGGTCCACCCCGGCGCGGTCCGCCGGCACGGGGCCGCCGGCCCCCGCGCGGTGTCCGGTGGTCCGGGACAGGCCCGGCAGCACCCGGGCCGTGGTGAACCACTCCACGTCCCCCGGGTGGTGCAGCAGGATCGGCTGCCGCGTGGTGGGGCGGATGGCGCCGGCGCGCGTGACGGGGTAGCCCACGAGGGCGTTGACGAGGGTGGACTTGCCGGCCCCGGTGGAGCCGCCGACGACGGCCAGCAGGGGCGCGTCCAGGCTGCGGTAGCGCGGCAGGACGTAGTCGTCGAGCTGGTCGGCCGCGGCCCGGCGCTGCGCCTCGGCGCGCGCGGCCCCGTCGATCGCGAGCGGGAGGCTGACGAGGTCCAGTTCCGCGCGCAGGCGACCGAGGACGTCCACGGCCTCGGCGGCGACCCGGGGCGCGTCCGCCGGCCGCTCGCCGTCGGGTGCTCCTGCGGTGCTGGGCGTGCTCGGTGTGCTCACCGTCCCATCATGGCACTGTCCCGGCGCCCCGCCCGATGGCGGCCGCCGGAGCGGCCGCCGTGGTGGTGCCGTGTCCGGGAACGCGAAAGGCCCGGTCCAGTGGACCGGGCCTTTCGGCTGTGGTGACCCCAGCGGGATTCGAACCCGCGTTACCGCCGTGAGAGGGCGGCGTACTAGGCCGCTATACGATGGGGCCGTCACCGTTGTCCTGGACTCCGCGCCTTCCGGCGTGGCCTCCCGGGCAACTCCATGAGTATTTCATACTCTCCCCGCTTCCACCAAATCGGTGGATCCGGGGCTGGTCTCCACCGCATTCGGTGGATTCCGCTGGGGTACCAGGACTCGAACCTAGAATGACGGTACCAGAAACCGTTGTGTTGCCAATTACACCATACCCCAATGGCTGTCAAGTGAATCTCCCGGTCTCGCGGGATCCCCTTGGGCCATCCGCACCGGATCTCTCCGGCACGGGTGTTTACTATACCGGTGTTTCGCCGGGATGCCAAAACGGCGTCCCGGCGGGGGCGCGCCCCGCCCCCCGCGGCGTCCCGGCACCGTGCCGGGACGCCGCGGGGAGAGCTCAGGAGGCCGTCGAGACGCCCTGCTCCGCGGCGAAGCGGTCGATCCGGGCGAGCGCGGAGTCCCGGCCGAGGATCTCGAGGGACTCGAACAGCGGCGGGGACACCTTCTTGCCGGACACGGCCGTGCGCACGGGCCCGAAGGCCTGCCGCGGCTTGAGGCCCAGGCCGTCGATCAGCGCGGACCGGAGGGCCTCCTCGATCACCGCGGTGGTCCACTGCCCCTCGGGGATCCCGGAGAGCCCGGACCGCGCGGCCGCCAGGGCCGCGCCGAGGTCGGCGGGCATCCCCTTGAGGGCCCCGTCCGCCGTCGTGACCTGCTCGTCCTCCTGGAACAGGAAGGCGAGCATGTCCACGGCCTCGCCCAGCAGGGCGACGCGCTCCTGCACGAGCGGCGCGGCGGCGTCGAGGATCTCCCCCTGGCGCCGGGTGAGCGGGTCGGACACCAGGCCCGCGGCCCGCAGGTGGGGCACCAGGCGGTCGCGGAAGTCCGCGCCGTCCAGCAGGCGCACGTGCGTGCCGTTGATGGCCGTGGCCTTCTTCTCGTCGAAGCGGGCCGGATTGGCCAGCACGTCGTGGACGTCGAAGTGCTCCACGAACTGCTCGCGCGTGAAGATGTCCTCGTCCGCGGACAGGGACCAGCCCAGCAGCGCGAGGTAGTTCAGCAGCCCCTCGGGGATGAACCCGTGCTCGCGGTGCAGGAACAGGTTGGACTGCGGGTCGCGCTTGGACAGCTTCTTGTTGCCCTCGCCCATGACGTAGGGCAGGTGGCCGAACTCCGGCAGGTACTTGGCCACGCCCACCGCGTGCAGCGCGCGGTACAGGGCGATCTGCCGCGGGGTGGAGGAGAGCAGGTCCTCGCCGCGCAGCACGTGGGTGATCTCCATCAGGGCGTCGTCCACGGGGTTGACGAGCGTGTACAGCGGCGAGCCGTCGGCGCGGACCACCACGAAGTCCGGCACGGAGCCGGCCTGGAAGGTGATGTCCCCGCGGATGGTGTCCGTGAAGGTGATGTCCTCGTCCGGCATGCGCAGGCGCAGCACCGGCTGGCGGCCCTCGGCGCGGAAGGCCGCGGCCTGCTCCTCGCTCAGGTCCCGGTCGAAGCCGTCGTAGCCCAGCTTGGGGTCGCGGCCGGCGGCCCGGTGCCGGGCCTCGATCTCCTCCGGGGAGGAGAAGCTCTCGTAGATGTAGCCGGCCTCCCGCAGGCGGGCGATGACGTCCTGGTAGACCTCCCCGCGCTGGGACTGGCGGTAGGGCCCGTGCGGGCCGCCGACCTCGACGCCCTCGTCCCAGTCGATCCCGAGCCACGCCATGGCGTCCAGCAGTTGGCGGTAGCTCTCCTCGGAGTCGCGCTTGGCGTCGGTGTCCTCGATCCGGAACACCATGGTCCCGCCCGTGTGCCGCGCCCAGCCCCAGTTGAACAGGGCCGTGCGGATGAGCCCCACGTGGGGGTCCCGGTGGGCGAGGGGCAGAAGCGGACGCGGACGGGGGCGTCGGCGGGGACGGCGGGGATGTCGGCAGGGGCCGTGGCGGAGTGTGCAGTCGTCATGATGACTGCCAGTCTATTATCGACGCCGGCCGGCCCGGCCGGCGCTCAGCGGCGGTAGACGCTGGCCAGGGTCCCGATGCCCTCGATGCTCGCCTCGGTGCGCTGGCCCGCCTCGACCGTCCCGACGCCGGCCGGCGTCCCGGTGAGGATGACGTCCCCGGGCAGCAGCGTGAAGGCCTCGGAGGCCGCGGCCACGATCTCCCGGACGCCGAAGACCATGTCCGCCGTGGTGCCGTCCTGCACCGTCCGGCCGTCCAGCGCCATGGTGATGCGCAGGTCCTCCGTGGCGGAGGAGTCCAGGCCGGTCTCGATCCACGGCCCCAGCGGGCACGCGCCGTCGAAGCCCTTGGCCCGGGCCCACTGCAGGTCCGAGCGCTGGGCGTCCCGGGCGGTGAGGTCGTTGGCCACGGTGTAGCCGAACACCACGTCGTCCACGCGGCCGAGGGGGACGTCCTTGCAGATCGTCCCGATGACGACCGCCAGTTCCGCCTCGTAGGAGACCTCCTCGGACCAGGACGGCAGCGTGACCGGCTCCCCCGGGCCCACCACGGAGGTGTTCGGCTTGAGGAAGAACTGCGGGCGGTCCGGGACCTCGTTGCCCAGCTCGGCGGCGTGGTCCGCCCAGTTGCGCCCGACGCCGACCACCTTGGACCGCGGGATGATGGGGGCCACCAGCCGCACGTCGGCCAGGGCGTGCCGCGTGGAGGTGGGCTGGATGCCCTGGAAGAACGGGTCACCGTGCAGCTCGGTGACCGTCAGCTCCTCCGCGGGGGCATCCGGCTCCCCCTCGACGATGCCGTACACGGGCTCTGACTGGGCGACGAAACGGGCGATGCGCATGCTCCCAGCGTACTGTCTGCCGGCAGGGCGGGAGGTCGTCGTGCGCCGTGGGAGCGGGGGCGCCCCGCCGGCTCAGGCCAGGCGGTAGAGCCAGCCGTGGCGGTCCTCGCCGTGGCCGGTCTGCAGGTCCAGCAGCTCATGGCGGATGTCCAGGGCCACGGAGTCGCCCGGGGTGACGGCCGGGGAGTCGAAGTGCTCCTCCCCGTCCACCAGCCGCCCGATCGGCGTGATGACGGCGGCCGTGCCGCACGCGAAGACCTCGGTGATCTCGCCGCCGGCCACGCCCTCGCGCCACTCGTCCAGGGTGATCCGCCGCTCCACCACGTCCAGTCCGCGGTCCCGGCCCAGCTGCAGCACGGAGGAGCGCGTCACGCCCTCGAGGATGGTGCCCGTCAGCTCCGGGGTGACGAGCGAGCCGTCCCGGAACACGAAGAAGACGTTCATGCCGCCGAGCTCCTCGACCGCGTTGTCCCGCACGGGATCCAGGAACAGGACCTGGTCGCAGCCGTGCGCCGAGGCCTCCAGCTGGGCCGCGAGGGAGGCCGCGTAGTTGCCGCCGAACTTGGCGGCGCCCGTGCCGCCGTGGCCGGCGCGGGCGAAGTCCCGGGACACCCAGATGGAGACGGGCTTGAGCTCGCCGCCGAAGTAGTTGCCGGCCGGGGAGGCGATCACCTTGTAGGCGATCTCGTTGGCCGGGCGCACCCCGAGGAACGCCTCGGAGGCGAACATGAACGGGCGCAGGTACAGGGACTGGCCCTCGCCGTCCGGCACCCAGGCCTCGTCCGTGGACACCAGCAGCCGCAGGGACTCGAGGAAGTCCTCCTCCGGCAGCTCCGGCAGGGCCAGCCGGCGCGCGGAGCGGTTCAGCCGGGCCGCGTTGGCCTGCGGGCGGAACGTCCACACGGAGCCGTCGGCGTGGCGGTAGGCCTTGAGGCCCTCGAAGATCTCCTGCGCGTAGTGGAACACCGCGGCCGCCGGGGAGAGGGTGAGCGGTCCGAAGGGCTCGATCCGGGCGTCGTGCCACGTGCCGCCGTCCTGCCCGCCCTCGCCGCCGCGGGTCCAGTCGATCGAGACCATGTGGTCCGTGAAGTGCTGGCCGAAGCCGGGGTCTGCCAGGATCTCCCGCCGCCTCTCCTCGGTGACGGGCGAGGTCTGGGGGTGGACGGCGAATTCCATGGTCACGACTGCTTCCTTCTCGTTGGGCCGGGCGCGCCGGCACGGGCGCGCGGTGGGTTCCTTGACGGACCCGGTGGACAGCGTCGGAGCGCTGGGGCGCCGGGAGGGGTGAGTCCATCATAGGACCCGGTCACCGCCCGGCGCCGATGGCCGGCAGGCCGCGGCCCGCTCAGACGGCGGCGGCGATCGCGTCCCCGACCTGCGCGGTCGTGCGCGGGCCGGACTGGGCCGAGCCGGCCTCGCCGCGGGCGGCGATGTCCGCCCACACGGCCTCGTTGATCCGCTTGGCGGCGTCCGCCCGGCCGGCCTGCTCCAGCAGCAGCGCGCCCGAGAGGATCGCGGCGGTGGGGTCGGCCTTCTGCTGGCCGGCGATGTCCGGGGCCGAGCCGTGGACCGGCTCGAACATGGACGGCGCCGTGCCGGAGATGTTGAGGTTGCCGGAGGCCGCCAGGCCGATCCCGCCGGTGACGGCGGCGGCCAGGTCCGTGAGGATGTCGCCGAAGAGGTTGTCCGTGACGATCACGTCGAAGCGGGCCGGGTCCGTGGTCAGGTAGATGGTGGCCGCGTCCACGTGCATGTAGTCGTGGGTGACGTCCGGGAACTCGGCGGCCACGGCCTCCACGGTGCGCCGCCACAGGTGCCCGGCGTGCACCAGGACGTTGTGCTTGTGCACGAGCGAGACGTGCCGGCGGGGACGCGAGTCCGCCAGGGCGAACGCGTGGCGCACCACGCGCTCCACGCCGAAGGCGGTGTTGATGGAGACCTCGGTGGCGATCTCCTGGGGCGTGCCGGTGCGGATCGCCCCGCCGTTGCCCACGTAGGGCCCCTCGGTGCCCTCGCGCACCACCACGAAGTCGATGTCCCCGGGCTCGGCCAGCGGGCTCGGCACCCCCGGGTACAGCCGGGCGGGGCGCAGGTTCACGCCGTGGTCCAGGGTGAACCGCAGGCGCAGGAGCAGCTCGCGCTCGATCAGGCCCGAGGGGATCCGGGTGTCGTTGGGGTCCGCGCCCACCGCGCCGAACAGGATCGCGTCGTGGCCGCGCAGGCGCTCCAGCGTCTCGTCCGTGAGGGTCTCGCCGGTCTCGAGCCAGTGGGCCGCCCCGAGGGAGTACTCGGTGGCCCGGATCTCCGGGTCGCCCGCCTGCGCCGTGGCGGCCCGCATCACCTTGAGCGCCTCGGCCGTGACCTCGGGGCCGATCCCGTCCCCGCCGATCACGGCGAGGTCCAGGACGCCGGGGGTGCTGCCGGTGGCGGACGGGGCGGACGTGGAGGCCGGGAAGGAGACGCGTTCCATGCCGTTCAGGCTAGGCCGCGCCCCGTCCGGAGGTCCACCATGTGGTCCCTCCGTCCACCATGTGGACGCCACTCCGCCCCCGCCCATGCCTCATCCCCTCCCTTGACTTTGCGGGCAGGAACCACCGGTGGTTCCTGCCCGCAAAGTCATCGGGGGTGGGAGGGTGACCGGTCAGCCGGCCTCGGGCTCCTCGTGCCGGGGGAAGACGGGCACCGGGGCGGGCAGCGCGGTGCCCGGGACGAGGGCCTCGTCCCAGGCCGCGAAGGACCGCGGGCCGGTGGCCGAGGAACCGGTGCGGCCGGCGTCGCCCCCGGCCGCCACGCCGAGCAGGTCCAGCAGGCGCGTGGCCGAGCCCGGCATCACGGGCTGGACCAGCAGCGCCACCCGGCGCACGGTCTCCAGGGTCACGTACAGCACCGTGGCCATCCGGTCCGGGTCCGTCTTGCGCAGCACCCACGGCTGCTGCTCGGCGAAGTAGGCGTTCGCCTCGCCGAGCACGGCCCACGTGGTCTCCAGCGCGTGGTGGAAGTCCTGCACGGCGAAGTCCGCCCGGGCGGTCTCCAGCAGCCCGGACGCCCGGTCCAGCAGGGACCGGTCCGCGGCGGTGTACTCCCCCGGCTCCGGCACGGCGCCGCCGAGGTTCTTGGCCACCATGGACAGAGACCGCTGGGCGAGGTTGCCCAGGTTGTTGGCCAGGTCCGCGTTCTTGCGGCCCACCACCGCGTCGTGGCTGTAGGAGCCGTCCGCGCCGAAGGGGAACTCGCGCAGCAGGAAGAACCGCACGGCGTCCAGGCCGTAGTGGGCCACCCAGTCGGCGGGGGCCACCACGTTGCCCAGCGACTTGGACATCTTCTGGCCCTCGTTGTTGAGGAAGCCGTGGATCATGACCCGCCGCGGCAGCTCCAGGCCGGCGCTCATGAGGAAGGCGGGCCAGAAGATGCAGTGGAACCGGGAGATGTCCTTGCCGATGACGTGCAGGTCCGCGGGCCAGTACCGGCCGAACCGCTCCGAGCCGGTATCCGGGAAGCCCGCGCCGGTGAGGTAGTTCGTCAGCGCGTCCACCCACACGTACATCACGTGCTCGCGGCTCGGCGTCACCGGCTGCCCGTCCGGCCCGACGGCGGTCCCGCCGGCCGGGGCGGGCACGTCGATGCCCCAGTCGAAGGAGGTGCGGGAGATGGACAGGTCCTCCAGGCCGGACTCGACGAAGCGGATGACCTCGTTGAACCGGTACTGCGGCGCGGCGAACTGCGGCCGGGTGCGGTACAGCTCGAGCAGCGGCTCCTGGTACCTCGAGAGGCGGAAGAAGTAGCTCTCCTCCTCCGTCCACGTCACCTCGGTGCCGGTCTCGGTGGCGTACCGCACACCGTCCTCACCCACGTGGGTCTCGTCCTCGCCGAAGAACCGCTCGTCCCGCACCGAGTACCAGCCGGCGTAGCTGCCGAGGTAGATGTCCCCCGCGGCCTCCATCCGACGCCAGATCTCCTGCACGGACGCGCGGTGGTCGGCGTCCGTGGTGCGGATGAACCGGTCGTAGGACACGTCCAGCACGTCGTCGTCCACCGCCTGGAAGGCCGCTGCGTTGCGCGTGGCCAGCTCCAGCGGGGTGATGCCCTCCGCCTCGGCGGTCTGCTGCATCTTCTGGCCGTGCTCGTCCGTGCCGGTCAGGAAGAACACGTCCTTGCCGTCCAGCCGCTGGAACCGGGCCATGACGTCGGCGCCCACGTACTCGTAGGCGTGGCCGATGTGCGGCTCGCCGTTCGGGTACGAGATGGCCGTGGACAGGAAGTAGCTCTCGGACACGGGCGCTCAGTCCTCCAGGTCGATGCCGGCGACCCGGGAGGCGCCGATGGCCCGGCCGAGCTCCTCGGCGACGCCGGCCGGCACGGCCGCGTCCAGGGTCAGCAGGGCCAGGGCCTCGCCGCCCTCGACCTGGCGGGAGACGTCCATGCCGGCGATGTTCACGCCGGCGTCCCCGAGCATCTTGCCGATCGTGCCGATCACGCCCGGGCGGTCCGCGTAGCGGAAGACCAGCAGGTGCTCGGCGAGGGGCACCTCGAGCTCGTAGCCGTCGATCCCCACGACCTTCTGGACCTGCTTGGGGCCGGTCAGGGTGCCGGCCACGGACAGCTGGGTGCCGTTGGAGGTGGCGCCCTTGACCGTGACGGTGTTGCGGTAGGCCGGGGACTCCGAGGTGGTCGTCAGGCGGGACTCGACGCCACGCTGCTCGGCCAGGACCGGGGCGTTGACGTAGGAGACCTGGTCGGAGACCACGTCCGTGAACACGCCCTTGAGCGCGGCCAGCTGCAGGGACTTCACGTCCTTGTCCGCGATCTCGCCGGCGACCTCGAGCTCCACGACGGTCAGGGAGTCCCCGACGGACAGCGCGGTGAGGATCCGGCCGAGCTTCTCCGCCAGCGGGATCCCCGGACGCACGTCCTCGTGGATGACGCCGCCGGCGACGTTGACCGCGTCGGGGACGAGCTCGCCGGCCAGGGCCAGGCGCACGGACTTGGCCACCGAGACGCCGGCCTTCTCCTGGGCCTCCGTGGTGGAGGCGCCCAGGTGCGGGGTCACCACGGCGTTGTCGTGGGCGAAGAACGGCAGGTCGATCGCCGGCTCGGAGGAGAACACGTCGATCGCGGCGCCGCCGATGGCGCCGGAGGCCAGGGCGCGCTCCAGCGCGTCCTCGTCGATGAGCCCGCCGCGGGCCACGTTGACGACGAAGGCGGTGTCCTTCATCCGGGCGAACTGGTCGTCCGAGATCATCCCCACCGTCTCCGGGGTCTTCGGCATGTGGATGGTGATGAAGTCCGCCTCGGCCAGCAGCTCGTCCAGGCCCAGCAGGCGCGCGCCCATCTGCTGGGCACGGGCGGAGGTGACGTAGGGGTCGTAGGCCAGGATCTCCATGCCGAAGGAGCGCATGCGCTCGGCCACGAGGGAGCCGATGCGGCCCAGGCCGATGATGCCGAGCTTCTTCTCGTACAGCTCGACGCCCGAGTACTTCGAGCGCTTCCACTCCCCGCCCTTCAGGGCGCGGTTGGCCGGGGCGATGTTGCGGGCCACGCCGAGGATGTGGCCGCAGGTCAGCTCCGCGGCGGAGAGGATGTTGGAGGTCGGGGCGTTGACGACCATGACGCCGGCCTGGGTGGCGGCCTTGGTGTCCACGTTGTCCAGCCCGACGCCGGCGCGGGCGATGACCTTCAGCTTCGGGGCCGCGGCGATCGCCTCGGCGTCCATCTTCGTGGCGGACCGGATCAGCACGGCGTCGGCCTCCGGCAGGGCGGCCAGCAGCTGTCCGCGGTCGGAACCGTCCGTGGTCCTGATCTCGAAGTCCGGACCGAGGGCGTCCACGGTGGCCGGGGAGAGTTCTTCAGCGATGAGGACGACGGGCTTGGTTTCAGACACGGGACAATCACCTTCGGGTAGACAGTGGCGCCGGCACGGTACAGGTCGGCCGTTCCCGATTCTAGGACCTGCCGCGGCACCGGCCCGAACTTCGCCGGGGTGCGACGGGAACGACGACGGCCCCCCGCCGTGGGCGGGGGGCCGTCGCGGACCGGCAGGACCGGGCCGAGGGGGCGGCTCAGCGGGCCGCGGTGCCCTCGGTGTAGTCGTCGTCGGAGTCCTTCAGCCAGGAGAACATCTGGCGCAGCTCGCGACCGGTCTTCTCGATCGGGTGGGCCTCGCCCTCGGCGCGCAGCTTCTTGAACTCCGGGGCCCCGGCGGCCTGGTCGTCCATGAAGCGCTTGGCGAAGGTGCCGTCCTGGATGTCGGCCAGCACGGCCTTCATGTTCTCCTTGACGTGCGGGTCGATCACGCGCGGGCCGGAGACGTAGTCGCCGTACTCGGCGGTGTCCGAGACGGACCAGCGCTGCTTGGCGATGCCGCCCTCGACCATCAGGTCCACGATGAGCTTGAGCTCGTGCAGGACCTCGAAGTAGGCGATCTCCGGCTGGTAGCCGGCCTCGGTGAGGGTCTCGAAGCCGTACTGGATCAGCTTGGAGGCGCCGCCGCACAGCACGGCCTGCTCGCCGAAGAGGTCGGTCTCGGTCTCCTCGGTGAAGGTGGTCTCGATGACGCCGGCGCGGGTGCCGCCGATGCCCCGGGCGTAGGACAGCGCGAGGGCCTTGGCGTTGCCGGTGGCGTCCTGCTCCACGGCGATGAGGGCCGGCACGCCGCGGCCGGCCTCGAACTCGCGGCGGACCACGTGGCCCGGGCCCTTGGGGGCGACCAGGGCGACGTCCACGCCGGCCGGCGGCTGGATGAAGCCGAAGCGGATGTTGAAGCCGTGCGCGAAGAACAGGGCGTCGCCGTCCTGCAGGTTCGGCGCGATGTGCTCGTTGTACACGGCGGCCTGGACCTGGTCCGGGGTCAGGATCATGATGAGGTCCGCCTCGGCGGCGGCCTCGGCCACGGAGACGACGCGCAGGCCCTCGGCCTCGGCCTTGGCGCGGGACGTGGAGCCCTCGGCCAGGCCGATGCGGACGTCGACGCCGGAGTCGCGCAGGCTCAGCGAGTGGGCGTGGCCCTGGGAGCCGTAGCCGATGACGGCGACGGTGCGGCCCTGGATGATCGACAGGTCGGCGTCGTCCTCGTAGTACTTCGTGGTCACAGGAGATCTCCTCGTGGTGTTGGGGTCGTTGGGGTCGGAAGAAGGGTGGGGCGCGTCCGGCCCGGGCCGTGGGCCTCGGGAGGAAGCGCCCGGGACGTGGCGCTCAGGACTTGGCCAGGGCTCGGTCGGTCATCGACTTGCCCCCGCGCCCGACGGCGATGGTCCCGGAGCGCACGAGCTCGCGGATCCCGAAGGGCTCGAGGACCTCGAGCAGGGCGGCGAGCTTGTCCGCGGCGCCGGTGGCCTCGATGGTCACCGAGTCGGTGGACACGTCCACCACCGAGGCGCGGAACAGCTCGACGGCCTGGACCACCTGCGAGCGGGTGGCGGCGTCGGAGCGGACCTTGACCAGCAGGTGGTCGCGCTGGACCGAGTTGCCGGCGCTGAGCTCGACGATCTTGATGACGTTGACGAGCTTGTTCAGCTGCTTCGTCACCTGCTCGAGCAGGTCGCCCTCGGCGTCCACCACCACGGTGATCCGGGACAGGCCCTCGATCTCCGAGGTGCCGACCGCGAGGGAGTGGATGTTGAACGCCCGTCGGGCGAAGAGGCTCGCGACGCGCGTCAGCACGCCGGGCACGTCCTCCACCAGGACGGACAGGGTGTGTCGTGCCATGGGTCAGTCCTCCTCGTCCCAGTCCGGGGTCATGTCCCGGGCCACCTGGATCTCGTCGTTGCTCACGCCGGCGGGCACCATGGGCCAGACCATGGAGTCCCGCGAGACCACGAAGTCCACGACCACGGGGCGGTCGTTGACGGCCATGGCCTGCTCGATCGTGGCGTCCAGGTCCTCCTCGCGGTCGCAGCGCAGCCCGAGGCAGCCGTAGGCCTCGGCGAGCTTGACGAAGTCCGGGACCCGGATGGTGTCGTGGCCGGTGTTCAGGTCCGTGTTGGAGTACCGGGACTCGTAGAACAGCGTCTGCCACTGGCGCACCATGCCGAGGGAGGAGTTGTTGATGACCGCGACCTTGATCGGGATGTCGTTGATCAGGCAGGTCGCCAGTTCCTGGTTGGTCATCTGGAAGCAGCCGTCGCCGTCGATCGCCCAGACCACGCGGTCCGGGTCCCCGACCTTGGCGCCCATGGCCGCCGGCACGGCGAAGCCCATGGTGCCCAGCCCGGCCGAGTTCAGCCACTGGTGCGGCCGCTCGTAGCGGATGAACTGGCTGGCCCACATCTGGTGCTGGCCCACGCCGGCCACGTACACGGCCTCCGGGCCGGAGTGGGCGTCGAGGCGCTCGATGACCTTCTGCGGGGACATCAGCCCGTCCGCGGTGGGCGTGTAGCCCATCGGGTAGGTCTCGCGCAGCCGGTCCAGCACGGTCCACCACTCGCCGAGGTCGGGGGCGCCGGCCTCCTCGCGCAGGTCGCGCACCGCCGCGGTCAGCTCGGGGATGATCTCCTTGACGGAGCCGACGATCGGCACGTCCGCGGTCCGGTTCTTCGAGATCTCGGCCGGGTCGATGTCCGCGTGGATGACCTTGGCCCGCGGCGCGAAGCTGGACAGCAGCCCGGTGACGCGGTCGTCGAAGCGGGCCCCGAGGGTGATCAGCAGGTCGGACATCTGCAGCGCGGAGACGGCGGCCACGGAGCCGTGCATGCCCGGCATGCCCAGGTGCTGGCGGTGCGAGTCCGGGAACACGCCCCGCGCGGTGAGCGTGGTGACCACGGGGGCGCCGGTCAGCTCGGCCAGCTCGGCCAGCTCGGCGCTGGCGTGGCCGCGGGAGACGCCGCCGCCCACGTAGAGCACGGGGCGCTCGGCGTGCTGGATGAGCCGGGCCGCCTCGCGGACCTGCTTCGAGTGCCCGCGCACGACCGGGCGGTAGCCGGGCAGGTCGATCCGCGGCGGCCAGGAGAACTCCATCTGCGCCTGCTGGGCGTCCTTGGCCACGTCCACCAGCACGGGGCCGGGCCGGCCGGTCGTGGCGATGTGGAAGGCCTCGGCCAGCGCCTGCGGGATGTCCTGGGCCTTGGTCACCAGGCGGGAGTGCTTGGTGATCGGCATCGTGATGCCGACGATGTCCGCCTCCTGGAAGGCGTCCGTGCCGATGGCGCTCGAGGAGACCTGGCCGGTGATGAACACGCAGGCCTCGGAGTCCATGTGGGCGTCCGCGATCGCGGTGACGAGGTTCGTGGCGCCCGGGCCCGAGGTGGCGATCGCCACGCCGGGCCGGCCGGTGGCCAGGTAGTACCCCTGGGCCGCGTGCCCGGCGCCCTGCTCGTGGCGCACGAGGACGTGGCGGATGGTCGGGGAGTCCATCAGCGGGTCGTAGGTGGGCAGGATCGCCCCGCCCGGGAGGCCGAAGACGTCGGTGACGCCGAGCTCCTCCAGGGACCTGACGATGGCCTGCGAACCGGTCATGGCGACCGGTTCGACGACGCGGTTGGGCCCGGGGACCAGGCTCTCGCTCGGGGAGTCGTTCCGGTCCCGCTGGTCGCGGGGCGCATGGGACGTCATCACCGACGGGGTGATGCGGGATCCGTTACTCATTGCTGTGCCTTCTTGCCTCGTACTGGCGTGTCCGGTGTACGGCTGTGTACCTCTGGTGCCCGTCGCGGGTGTCCCCCGTGGCGTCCGCCTGCCGGCGGAGCAGTCCGTGGCGCCGATGTGGTGGCCGGCGCCATGCTTGCTGTCCAACAAAAAGACCCCGGGGGCGGCCGGTCGGCTCGCTCGGGGTCTCGCGCGTGGCGGCGGGCGGACCCGCCGGCCGAACCGTGGTTCAGGCCCCGCGCTGGCTGACGACGACTAGTCGCATGTCGGACATGTGCATCAGTATTCCCGAGCGGTCGGCCGGGTGCCAATCGCCCCCGCCCGTGTCTCACATCGTGAGACGGGTGTCCGCTCCGTGGACAGCGCCGGGGTGCGGCGCCGCCCACGGAGCGGGCCGGCTCAGCCCAGGTACGCGCCCTCGGCGGCGGAGTGGACGAGCTTGGCGTACTTGCCCAGCACACCCGTGGTGAACTTCGGCGGCAGGGGCTCCCAGTCCGCGCGGCGCCCGGCCAGCTCGTCCTCCGGCACCAGCAGGTCCAGGGTGCGCGCGGCGATGTCCACGCGGATCCGGTCCCCGTCGCGCACGAAGGCGATGGGGCCGCCGTCGGCGGCCTCCGGGGCGATGTGGCCGATGCACAGGCCGGTCGTCCCGCCCGAGAACCGGCCGTCGGTGAGCAGCAGGACGTCCTTGCCCAGGCCCGCGCCCTTGATGGCGCCGGTGATGGCCAGCATCTCGCGCATGCCCGGGCCGCCCTTGGGGCCCTCGTAGCGGATGACGACGACGTCCCCGGCCTGCAGGGTGCCCGCCTCGAGGGCGTCCATCGCTTGGCGCTCGCGCTCGAACACGCGGGCCGTGCCCTCGAAGACGTCGGCGTCGAAGCCGGCGGACTTGACCACGGCGCCGTCCGGGGCGAGCGAGCCCTTGAGCACGGCGAGCCCGCCGTTGTGGTGCAGCGGGTCGTCCAGGGCGCGCAGGACCTTGCCGTCCGGGTCCGGCGGGTTGATGCCGGCCAGGTTCTCGGCCACGGTCTTGCCCGTGACGGTCAGGGCGTCGCCGTGGACCAGCCCGGCGTCCAGCAGCGCCTTCATGACCACCGGGACGCCGCCGACCTTGTCCACGTCCGTCATGACGTACTGGCCGAAGGGCTTGAGGTCGCCCAGGTGCGGGACGCGGTCGCCGATCCGGTTGAAGTCGTCCAGGGTCAGGTCCACGCCGGCCTCGCGGGCGATCGCCAGCAGGTGCAGGACGGCGTTGGAGGAGCCGCCGAAGGCCATGGTCACGGCGATCGCGTTCTCGAACGCCTTCTTGGTCATGATGTCCCGCGCGGTGATGCCCAGGCGCAGCAGGTTGACGACGGCCTCGCCCGACTGGCGGGAGAAGGAGTCACGCCGGCGGTCCGCCGAGGGCGGGGCCGCGGAGCCCGGCAGGGACATGCCCAGCGCCTCGCCGATGCAGGCCATGGTGTTGGCGGTGTACATGCCGCCGCACGCGCCCTCGCCCGGGCAGATGGCCCGCTCGATGGCGTCCAGGTCCTTCTCGCTCATCAGCCCGCGGGCGCACGCGCCCACGGCCTCGAAGGCGTCGATCAGCGTGACCTGCTTCTCGGTGCCGTCCTCGAGCTTGGCGTAGCCGGGCATGATGGACCCGGCGTAGACGAACACGCTCGAGACGTCGAGGCGGGCCGCCGCCATCAGCATGCCCGGCAGGGACTTGTCGCAGCCGGCCAGCAGCACGGAGCCGTCGAGGCGCTCGGCCTGCATCACGGTCTCGACCGAGTCGGCGATAACCTCGCGGGAGACGAGCGAGTAGTGCATGCCGTCGTGGCCCATGGAGATGCCGTCCGAGACGGAGATGGTGCCGAACTCCAGCGGGTAGCCGCCCCCCGCGTGCACGCCCTCCTTGGAGGCCTGCGCCAGCCGGTCCAGGGACAGGTTGCACGGGGTGATCTCGTTCCACGAGCTGGCGATGCCGATCTGCGGCTTGGCGAAGTCCTCGTCCCCCATGCCGACCGCTCGCAGCATGCCACGGGCCGGAGCGCGCTCCATGCCGTCGGTCACCGCCCGGGAGCGGGGCTTGATGTCCGGGGTGCGGTCCGCGGCGGCGTCCTGGCCGTCTCGACCGCCGGGAAGGGTCGTGTCTGCGCTGGGGCTGGTCATGGCGACCATCCTAGGGCGGGGGGCCGCCCCGCAGGGCGCACGTGACGCGCCGGCCCCCGGCGCGGGGTGCGCGTGACGACGGGTGTCGGGTCCCTCCGGGCCGCCCGGGGGGCGGTCCGTAGACTGGGCGGCATGAACGGCGAGGACCTCAAGCAGCTGCTCCGCGGGGCGTTCGACGCCCGGGTCCTCAACTACGGGGACTTCAACCTCGTCTACGGCCAGCCCTCCGGCAGCGGCGCGGCCTGGGTGATCGGCTACCGGCACCAGCCCCTGGAGATGCTGCTGTGCCCCGTGGAGCTCGGGACGCTGCCGGAGGTCCCGGTCGCGGACGGCATCGCCACGGTGGCCCTGGACAACGTCGCCACGCTCGCGGACACCGGCACCGGCTACCAGGTGGAGACCGTCACCGGCTTCCGCACGTGGTTCGAGGTCACCGGTGCGCCCCGCGTCCCGCTGCCGGGGCGGATGCGCGACGGCGGCCCCACCGGGGACGGCGACGGCACCGTGGTGGTCCACCAGGAGGAGGACGCCGAGGACTTCCACCAGTTCATGACCCACTTCATGGACACCCTCGACTCGTACTACCGGCTCCCACGCGCCTGACGGCCGACTGCGGGTCCTCCCGCCGCGGGACGGCGTGCTGGGACGTGCGGCAGGGCCCCGACCGGGGACGTGACGGAGATCTCCCCCGCCCCGGTTTCGCGTCCGGGCCAGATCTCTGCTAGAGTCTTTCCTCGTTGCACGGACCGGTTTCCGGCCCCGCACACTGCGCCTCTAGCTCAACTGGCAGAGCAATTGACTCTTAATCAATGGGTTCCGGGTTCGAGTCCCGGGGGGCGCACCACACGGACCATCCCGCCCGGGATGGCACGCAGGAGGCCCCGGTCGTTCGACCGGGGCCTCCTGCGTTTCCCGGCCCCGCCGTCCTTCCCTGGCGGCCCCTCCGCCGGCCTCCACCCCACTCCCCCCGCCACGTGCTCCGGGGCCGGCCCCGGAGCGGGCACACCCTAACGGCACCTACCGCCCACTCCGGGTCTTACCGTGTCCGGGCAAGCGTGCCACGATGGGCGTGTTCCCGCGCCGGTCCGCTGAAAGGTGCACCCCCGTGACACGTCGATGGGCGCCCGCGCTCGCAGCACTGGCCTCCCTGGCGGTCCTGGCCTCCACCGGCGGGATCGCCCCCGCCTCGACCCCGCGGACGGAGCCGGCGACCCGCGCCACCCTCTCCCTGCCAGCGCGTCCCGGCACCGCCGCCGCGGCGCCCGCGGTCGTGCGTGCCGACGCCGGTCCGGCGCTGGCGGCGGCCCGGGGCCCGGTGGGGCCCGTGGCCGGCCCGGGGGTCGGTCCGGCCACCGGCGCGCAGGACCTGGCCGGCCGGGCCACCCTGGTGGCGTCCTGGTCCCCACGGCGCCTCCTCGCCGGCTACACCGGCGAGGTGCCCCCCTCCGTCCACGCCGGCCCGGTCGTGGTGACCGGGCCCGCGCTGGACCACCCGGTCGCCGGCCCCTTCATCCTCAGCTCGGCGTTCGGCTGGCGGGTCAACCCCACGGACGTCGGCCCGGCGCTGCAGTTCCACGTCGGCCAGGACTACGCGGTCGCGTGCGGCACCCCCGTCCACGCCGCGGCCGACGGCACGGTGACGTCCGCCGGGTTCCGAGGCACGGGCGGGCTCCGGGTGGACGTGCGCCACGACGGCCGGCTCGCCACCGCCTACCGGCACAACTCACGCCTCCTGGTCTCCCCCGGGGACCGGGTGGCCCGCGGGGACGTGATCGCCCTGGCCGGGACGACCGGCAACTCGACGGGCTGCCACGTGCACTTCGACACCCTGGTGGACGGGCTCCACGTGGACCCCGCGCTGCTGCTGCCGCCGGTGCCGGGCCAGCCGCGGCCCCTGTCCCCCGAGCACCTCGACCGCGCCCGGGACCGGGCCGGCCTCCCCCGCCTCGCCGCCGACGTGCGGGACCCCGAGGGACGGCCCACGGCCGGCGGGGAGGACGGCGGCCCTCCGGCGCCGCGGCCGGTGCGGACCGCGCCGTCCGCCCCCTCACCGAGGCCGTCCGGGGCCCGGGCCGAGGAGGGCACGCAGCCGGTACGCCCGCGGCCCGCCGCGCCGAGCGCGCCGGCGTCCGGTGCCCGCCCCGGCCCGACTCCCACCCCGAGCCCCAGCCCGACCACCGGCCCGGCCCCCGCCCCGGCCCCCACGAGGGCCCCCGCCGTCGAGCCGGCCGCCCGGCCCCCGGCGCGGCCCGCCGCGACGTCCTCGCCATCGCCCTCGCCATCGCCCTCGCCATCGCCCTCGCCGACGACGCCGCGGCCGTCGCCCACCTCACCCACCACCGCACCCTCGCCCACCCCGTCGCCGACCCCCACCCCGTCGCCGGAGCCGACGGGATCCGCGGGGCCCACCTCGCCCGCCGCCAGCCCGACGCCGACCCCCACCCCGAGCCCCACGCCCGCCCCGACGTCGGACCCTTTCCCGAGCCCCACGCCCGCCCCGACGTCGGCCCCCGCCCCGAGCCCCACGCCCACCGCCGCACCGGGCGGGACAGCCGCCCCGGTCCCGCCTCCCCCGGCCCTGTCCGCGGCCGAGGCGGCCCAGTGGTGCCTGCCCGCCACCGACGACGCCCGGCCCCCCACCCTGGCGGGCCTCTCCGCGCGGGAGCTGACGGAGTCCGTGGCCGTGCTCGACGCCGGCGGCACGCCCGTGCCGGTGACCGCTGCGACCCTGGCCGAGGTCGCCCCGGGAGCCGCCTGGCTGGATGCCCTGCCCTCCTGCACGAACGCCGACTTCCTCCGGGCCGCGCGGCAGGCCCGGACCGCGGGCTGACCCAGCGGGTCCCGCGGCGGGCGCCCTCGCCGCCTCCTCGCCGCCCACGCCCTACAGTGGTGCCATGACCACTCCCCAGCGCCTGGAACAGGGCGACACCGCGCCCGCCTTCACCCTCGACGACCAGGACGGCAACGCCGTCTCGCTGGCCGACTTCGCCGGCCGCCGCGTCATCGTGTACTTCTACCCGGCCGCCGCCACCCCCGGGTGCACCACCCAGGCGTGCGACTTCCGCGACAACCTCAACGCCTTCGCGGGCGAGGGCTTCGCCGTGGTGGGCATCTCCCCGGACGCCCCGGCCAAGCTGCAGAAGTTCGCGGCGGCGGAGGGGCTGACGTTCCCCCTGCTCTCGGACGCCGACCACGCCGTGGCCGAGGCCTACGGCGCGTGGGGGGAGAAGAAGAACTACGGCAAGACCTACGAGGGGCTGATCCGCTCCACCGTCGTGGTGGGCCGGGACGGCACCGTGGAGCTCGCGCAGTACAACGTCCGGGCCACGGGCCACGTGGCCAAGCTGCGCCGCGACCTCGGCCTCGACTGACCGGTCCCGGCCGCCTCGCCCCCACCGCGCGGGGAGGCGGCCGACCGCCTCCGGGGCGCCGGGCCACCGGGTAGGATGGGCCGTTGTCCCCGTCCCCGCGGGGGCCCGCGGGCGTGGCGAAATTGGCAGACGCGCTGGATTTAGGTTCCAGTGTCTTCGGACGTGGGGGTTCAAGTCCCCCCGCCCGCACGATGACGCGTCCCCGGCGACGCGGACGCAGGGTGCCGGGGACACCCGGACCGGGGGCCGCCCGCCGGCAGCGGCCCGCACGCCGGGGGACGCGAGGGCACGCCAGACACGCCAGACACGCCAGGACAGGGAGGCCCCACCGAGTGGACATCTCGCGTCGGACGGTGCTCACCTCCCTGGCGGCGGCCGTCGCCCTGCCCCTCACCGGTTGCGCGGCACAGATCCGCGCCGAGTCCGCCTCCGGCCCGGCCGGGACGCCCGCCACCCCGGCCCCGACCGTCCCCGTGACCATCGGGGTACCCGCCGGCCCGCTGACGCTCGACCCGGCCCTGGCCGTGGATGCCGAGTCCCACCGCTGCACGCGCCAGGTCCTGGAGACCCTGCTGGGCGTGGACCCCAACACCGGCGCCCCCGTCCCGCTGCTGGCCAGCGACTGGCGCGTGAGCGGGGACGGCCGCCGCTACACCTTCTCCCTCGAGCCGGGCGTCGTCTTCCAGGACGGCACCGCGCTGGACGCCGACACGGTGGCGGCCAACTTCGAGCGGTGGGCCCGCCTGCCGGAGTTGCTCGGGCGCCGGCGGATGGCCGCCCTGCCGCACCTGTCCTTCGCCTCGGTCTTCGGCGGTTACGCCGGCGACGACGGCTGCCGCTACGTCGAGTGCCAGCCCGTGGGTACCCGCACCGTCAGCCTCGTGCTGCGCGAGCCCATCGTCTTCCTCCCCGCGGCCCTGGCGGCCCCCGCGTTCGCCCTCAGCTCTCCCCCCTCCTGGGCCGCCTTCGACGACGCGCTGGCCGCCACGCCCGGGGACGCCCTGCCCCCCGCCCGTCCGGCCGGCACCGGGCCGTTCCGCTGGCCGGCCGCCGTCGCCCCGGACGGCACCGCAGGCCCCGACGGCGGCGCGGCCGGGTCCGCGGGCGGCACCACCGCCGCGGACGCCACGACCGGCGGGGACCCGGCCGGGGCGGACGCCCTCGTGCTCGAGGCCGACCCGGACTACCGGGGCGGGGCCTCCGCCGTCGGCCCCGTCACGCTGGCCGTGGTGCCCGACGCCCACCAGCGGCTGCGCGAACTGCGCCGCGGCCGGCTGGACGCCTTCGACTACGTCACCCCCGACACGCTGCGCCCGCTCGTCCAGGGCGGGGCGCAGGTGCTGCAGCGGGACCCGCTCTCGGTGCTCTACCTCGGGATGAACGCGCGGCACCCGGTGATGCGCCAGCTCTACGTACGCCAGGCGGTGGCCCACGCCGTGGACCGCAGGGCGCTGGCCGAGGAGTGCTTCCTGGCCGGCTCCTCCGCCGCCCACGAGTTCGTCCCGCCCTCCCTCGGCGTGCAGAACCCGGAGCTGACCCGCTACGGGCACGACCCCGCCGAGGCCACGCGGCTGCTCGAGCTCGCCGGCTACCGCGGCGAGCCCCTCGACTTCCTCTACCCGGTGGAGACCTCCCGCCCCTACCTGCCCGCCCCCGAGGTGGTGTACGCGCGGATCGCCGGCGACCTCGCCGAGGCCGGGTTCGTCATCAACCCGGTCCCGGTGCCGTGGGAGGAGGGCTACCTCGCCCGGCTCGGGTCCGGCACGGACCGGGCGTTCCACCTCTCCGGCCGCACCGGTGAGTACCGTGATCCCCACCACTTCCTGCACCCGCTGTTCGGGCACGGCTCGGTGGAGTTCGGCTACGAGAACCCCATGGTGGTCGAGGCGCTGGACGACGCGGTGTCCGAGACCGTGCCCGAACGCCGCACGGCCCTGTACCAGAAGGCCGCGGAATCGCTGGCGCTGGACCTGCCGGCCCTGCCGCTCGCGTTCCCGATCTCGGCCGTGGCCACGGGTCACGACCTCGTCTCCTACCCCACCTCCCCGGTCCTGGACGAGCGGTTCGACCGCATCGTCCCCGTGGACCGACCGCACCCGACCCAGTAGTAAAGTCGGGTGGAAACAACCAGTTCGCCACCCCGGGAGAGCACCGTGAGTCAGCAGTCCGCCACCACCACCTACGACGTCGTCCTGGTGGGGGGTGGCATCATGAGCGCCACGCTGGGGACCCTTCTCCGGCAGCTCCAGCCGGACTGGTCGATCGCCCTCTACGAGAACCTCAACCAGGCCGGGCTCGAGGCCTCGGACCCCTGGAACAACGCCGGCACCGGCCACGCCGCGCTGTGCGAGCTGAACTATTCCCCCATGGGCCCCGACGGCACGGTGGACCCCACCAAGGCCCTGGCCATCAACGAGCAGTTCCAGGTCTCCCGGCAGTTCTGGTCCCACCTGGTCACGGAGGGCCGCCTGGGCGACCCCAAGACCTTCATCAACCCGCTGCCGCACATGAGCTTCGTGTGGGGCGACGCCCACGCGGACTACCTCAGGACCCGGCATGCCTCCCTCAGCGCCCAGCCGCTGTTCGAGACGATGGAGTACACCGAGGACTGGGACGTGATCCGCGACTGGGCCCCGTTGCTCGTCGAGGGCCGCACCGGCTCCGAGCGCCTGGCCGCCTCCCGCCAGGCCAACGGGACGGACGTGGACTTCGGCTCGCTGACCCGCCAGCTGACCACCAACCTGTCCAACTCCGGGGTGGACGTGTGCTTCGGCCACAAGGTGACCTCGCTGGAGCGCGGCACCGATGGCCGCTGGGAGGCCAAGGTCAAGAACAAGGCGGCCGGCGAGACCTTCACCGCGCGCGCCCGCTTCGTCTTCCTCGGCGCCGGCGGCGGCTCGCTGCACCTGCTGCAGTCCTCCGGCATCCCCGAGGCCAAGGGCTTCGGCGGCTTCCCCGTCTCCGGCAAGTTCCTCAAGTGCACGGACGAGACGATCGTCAACCAGCACATGGCCAAGGTCTACGGCCAGGCCTCCGTGGGCGCCCCGCCGATGTCCGTGCCCCACCTGGACACGCGCTTCGTGGACGGCCGCCGCTCACTGCTGTTCGGCCCCTACGGCGGCTTCTCCTCCAACTTCCTCAAGTCCGGTTCCTACCTGGACCTGCCGCTGTCCGTGCGGACGCACAACCTGCTGCCCATGCTCAACGTGGCCAAGGACAACCTGGACCTGGTCAAGTACCTCGTCACCGAGGTCACCAAGAGCCAGGCCAAGAAGGTGGACACCCTGCAGGAGTTCTACCCGCTGGCCGACGGCGGCGACTGGGAGCTCATCACCGCGGGCCAGCGCGTGCAGGTCATGAAGAAGGACCCGAAGAAGGGCGGCGTGCTGCAGTTCGGCACCGAGGTCGTGACCTCGGCCGACGGCACGATCGGCGGCCTGCTGGGCGCCTCCCCGGGCGCCTCCACCGCGGCCCCGATCATGATCAACCTCCTGCAGACCTGCTTCCCGTCCCGGATGGACGCGTGGACGCCGCGGCTGCGGGAGATGATCCCGTCCCTGGGCCGCAAGCTCAACGAGGACCGCGCGCTCATGGAGGAGGTCGAGCGATCGACCAACGCCGCGCTCAAGCTCGCCTGACCGGCGGGGCCTGACCGACGATGGGCGCCCTGGCTCGATTCTCCCTCGCGAACCGGGCGCTCATCGCCCTGGTCACCGTCCTGACCGCCGTCTTCGGCGTGCTCATGGCCGGCCAGCTCAAGCAGGAGCTCATCCCCTCCCTGGAGCTGCCGGTCGTCTCCGTCAGCTCGATCATGCCCGGGGCCTCCCCCGAGGTCGTGGACCAGCAGGTCGGTGAGCCCCTCGAGTCGGCCCTGCAGGCGGTGGAGGGCCTGGAGTCCTCCACCTCCACCTCGACCACGGGGCTGAACACGATCGCGCTGCGCTTCGAGTACGGCACGGACCTGAACCGGGCCCGCGCGCAGGTGGACCGGGCCGTGGCCAACGTCTCCGAGCAGCTGCCGGACTCCACGGAGACCACGTCCTTCGCCGGCTCCATCTCCGACTTCCCCGTGGTCTTCATGGCCGTGGGCTCGGAGGACCCGGACGCCCGGCTCAACGAGCTGCGCTCCGAGGTCGAGCGGCTCGTGACCCCCCGGCTGCAGAAGGTGGACGGTGTCCGCACGGCCGCGGTGACCGGCGGCACGGACCAGCACATCGCGGTCCTGCCGGACGAGCAGGAGCTGGCCGCCGCCGGGCTCGGCACCGGGGACATCGTCACGGCCCTCGAGGAGAACGTGGGCCTGTTCCCGATCGGCCAGGTCACCGAGGGCACCGTGACCCTGCCCGTCCAGGCCGGAGCCCCGGTCGACTCCCTCGACGACGTCCGCGACGTGCCGCTCGTGGCGGCCGGCGACGGCGGCGGGTCGGGCTCCGCCGCCGGCACCCCGGCAGGGGCCGGCGCGGTCCCGGGCGCTCCCGCGGGTCTCGGCACGGATCCCGGCGCCGCGACCGGAGCGGACGCCGGTGCGGCCGGAGGGGCCCCCACCGGGAGCCCGCAGGCGCCCCCGGCGCCGGAGGCCTCGGCCGAGCCGGTCCGCCTGGGCGACGTGGCCGACGTCGCGATCCGGGACGACGACCCCACCTCGGTGACCCGGACCAACGGGGTGGACACCCTCGGGTTGTCCGTGACCAAGACCCCGGACGCGGACACCGTGACGCTCTCGCACGCGATCAACGACCTCATCCCGGAGCTGGAGACGCTGCTGGGCGGGCAGGCGACCATCACGGTGGTGTTCGACCAGGCGCCGTTCATCGAGCAGTCGATCGACACGCTCGCCGTGGAGGGCCTGCTGGGCCTGGCCTTCGCGGTGCTGGTGATCCTCGTCTTCCTCGCCTCGCTGCGCTCCACGCTCGTCACGGCCATCTCCATCCCGCTGTCCCTGCTCGTGACCTTCATCGGGATGCGCGTCTCCGACTACTCCCTGAACGTCCTGACCCTCGGCGCGCTGACGATCTCGATCGGCCGCGTGGTGGACGACTCGATCGTGGTGGTGGAGAACATCAAGCGCCACCTGGCCGGCGGCGAGGACAAGCGCACCGCGATCCTCAGCGGCACCGGCGAGGTCGCCACGGCCATCACCGCCTCCACCCTGACCACCGTGGCCGTGTTCGCCCCCATCGCCCTCGTGGGCGGCGTGGCCGGCGAGCTGTTCCGGCCGTTCGCCATCACCATGACGATCGCCCTGCTGGCCTCGCTGCTCGTGGCCCTGACGATCGTCCCGGTGCTGTCCTGGTGGTTCCTGGGCCGCCGCCCGCGGACGGCCTCCGGGCGGCACGTCCCCGGTGCGGAGGCGGGCCCGACGGCGGCGCGGGCCACGACCGCCCCGGTCCCGGACGCCCCGGGTGCCCCGGCCGGGAACGCCCCCGCCGCGGCGGTGCCCGCCGTCGTCGCGCGCGGGCCCCTGCAGCGGGCCTACCTGCCGGCCCTGCGCGGCACCCAGCGCCACCCCGTGCTCACCCTCCTGGCGGCGCTCCTGGTGCTCGGCGGCACGGTGGCCATGGTGCCCCTGCTGCCGACCAACCTGCTCGGCAACACCGGCCAGAACACGTTCACCGTCACGGCCACGCAGGCTCCGGGCACCTCGCTCGAGGCGACGGCGCAGGCCGCCACGCGGGTCGAGGAGGTCCTCGTGGGACTCGAGGGTGTGCAGGACGTGCAGTGGACGGCCGGCTCGGCCGGCTTCATCCCGGGACTCACCGGCACCTCGGACGAGGCGACCTTCACCGTGCTGACGGACCCCGAGGCGGACCAGGAACGCCTCCACGACGAGGCCCGCTCCCGGCTGGACGGCCTCGAGGGCGCGGGCGAGCTCAGCGTCAGCACCGCCCGCGGCTTCGGCACCTCCTCGGACGTGGAGGTGACCGTCGGGGCCCCCAGCCCGGAGCTGCTGGCCCAGGCGACCGAGCGGGTCGCGGCGGCGCTGGAGGACGTGGACGGGGCACAGGAGGTCTCCTCCAACCTGTCCGCGGCGCGGCCGACCTTCCAGGTGGACGTGGACCGGCTGGCCGCCGCCGAGGCGGGCCTGACGGAGGAGGAGGTCGCCGGCCAGGCCGCGGCCGCCCTGAACCCCGTCCCCTCCGGCACGGTCCGGCTGGGCTACACCGACTACCCCGTGCGGATCGGCGACCCCGAGGAGATCACCACGCTCGAGCAGTTGCGCGACGTGCAGGTCAGGACCGCCGACGGCCCCGTCGCGCTGTCCGGGCTCGCGGAGGTGTCCCGCCAGGAGGTGCTGTCCTCGGTGACCTCCTCCGACGGCGACCGGATCGCCGTTGTCTCCGTCACCCCGGCCGGGGACGACCTCGGGGCCGTCGCGGCCGACGTCGGGACGGTCCTGGAGGACCTGGACCTGCCCGAGGGGACCACGGCGGAGGTGGGCGGCGCGGCGACCCAGCAGGCCGACACGTTCCGCGACCTGTACCTGGCGCTCATCGCGGCCGTGGCGATCGTCTACGTGATCATGGTCGCGACCTTCAAGTCCCTCGTGCAGCCGCTCATCCTGCTGGTGTCCATCCCGTTCGCCGCGACCGGGGCCATCGCGCTGATCCTGCTGACCCGCACGGCGCTGGGGCTGCCCTCGCTCATCGGCATGCTCATGCTGGTGGGCATCGTGGTGACCAACGCGATCGTCCTGATCGACCTCATCAACCAGTACCGGCGCCGGCCCGGGCACACCCTGGCCTCCGCGCTGGAGCAGGGCGCCCTGAACCGGCTGCGGCCGATCGTGATGACCGCGCTGGCCACCATCCTGGCCCTGACGCCGATGGCGCTGGGGATCACCGGGCAGGGCGGGTTCATCTCGCAGCCCCTGGCGGTCGTCGTCATCGGCGGCCTGGTGTCCTCCACGCTGCTGACGCTGCTGCTGGTGCCCGTGCTCTACCGGCTCGTGGAGGGGTTCATCGAGCGCCGCCGGGCGCGGTGGTGAGCGGCGACCTCAGTCGAGCAGGACGGCGTCCACGCTGATGCGGTCCAGGTACAGGCCGCCGCGGACGGTGGACAGGAACGCCGTGTCCGAGGAGTCGGCGCCGGTGGAGATGCGCAGCAGCGTCGTGGTGTCGGCCAGGCGGGTCGCGTCCACGAGGTGCCACGCGTCGCCGACCCAGGCCTCCGCCACCGCGTGGAAGTCCATGGGGTCTAGGCCGGGCGCGTAGGCGGCGACGACCCGGGCCGGGACGTTGCGCGCCCGCAGCAGCGCGACGACGAGGTGCGCGAAGTCCCGGCACACGCCCTGGCGGGCCAGGAACGTGTCCACGGCGCCGTCGGTGCCCCGCGAGAAGCCGGGTACGTAGTGCACGTGGTCGTGCACCCACTCGTCCACCGCGGCCAGCAGGTCCAGGCCGTCCAGCGTGCCGAAGCTCGCGGCGGCCGTGCGGAAGAGCTTGTCCGACTCGGCGTAGCGGGACGGACGGACGTAGCGGATCAGGTCGGCCGGCTCGCCCACGGGCCGCGACTCGGCGCCCTGCACGGTGCAGGCGTACTCGATCCGCAGCGACCCGGGCGCGGGCGGCTCGGTGGAGAAGCCGGCCGCCAGGTCCGTGGGCGCCTCCGCGTCGTCCTCCCAGCCGACGGCCCCGGACGGATCGCCGAAGCCCGCCGGCACGTCGACGACGTGGAACCGCCCGCCGTGGTGGTCACGGACCTCCTGCACCGGCAGCCGGCCGGTGGAGGTCCTCACGGCGAGGCGCTCGGACACCCGGCTCACCCCCTCGGCGTCCGCCGCCGCGACCGCCAGGACCATGCGGGTCCCCTCGGACGGGCGGACGGTCAGGGAGGAACGGGCTTGGCGACGCATGGACTCCACGCTACCGCCGTCCGGGACCACCCCGGTCCGGCCCCGCCGTCCGCCCCACGGCGGGTCCGGAACCACCCCGCCGTCCGCCTCACGGCTGGTCCGGCACCACCACCCGCAGGTGGGAGCCCTGGCGCGTCTTGACGACCTGCAGGCGGTAGCCGATGTCCTGGCGCATCCGCTCGACGTGGCTCACCACCCCGATGGCCCGGCCGTCCGCCTGCAGCCCGTCGAGGACCTCCATGACGTCGGCCAGCGAGGACGAGTCCAGCGAGCCGAAGCCCTCGTCCACGAAGAGCGTGTCCATGTCCACGCCGCCCGCCTCGGCCTGCACGGTGTCCGCGAGGCCCAGGGCCAGGGCGAGGGAGGCCATGAAGGTCTCGCCGCCGGACAGCGTGCCGGCCGGCCGCTCGTCCTCGGTGTACCGGTCGAACACCGTGATGTCGAGCCCGCGGACCCCACGGCCCCGCGCGGCGTCGTCGTGGCGCAGCTCGTACCGGCCCTGCGTCATGCCCAGCAGCCGCTCGGTCGCCGAGGCCACCACCTCCTCGAGGCGGCCGGCCAGCACGTAGCTGCCCAGGGTCATCTTCAGGGCGTTCTCCCCCTGGCCCCGCACGAGCCGCAGCAGGCCCTCGGCCTCCTCGAGCTCGGCGACCTGGCCGGCCGAGCGCCCCGCCACGTCCCGCAGCACGTCCGCCTGGCGCCGGACCTGCCGGTGCAGGCTCTCCAGTCCCCCGGCCCGCGCGGCGGCCTCGTCCCGCACCCGGGCCGCCTCCGCCACGGCCGCGGCGGCCTCCCGCAGCTCCTCGTCCGCCGGGCAGGGGACCTCCCCGGCCACCAGGTCCCGGCCCCGGACGACGGCCTCGCCGGAGGCGAGGGCGGCCAGGGCGGCCTCCTCCCCGTCCCAGTCCCGCACGCGCCCGGCCAGGGATCGCTCGTCCTCCTCGTCCAGCAGCGCCGCGCGGGCCTCCTCGACGCTGCCGAAGCCGCTGGCGGACACGTGCTCGGCGAGGGCCTCCTCGGCCTGGCGGCACACCGACTGCGCCGTCAGCACGCCGTGCGCCGCCTCGAGCACCGCGTCCACGAGCCCCCGCGCCGTCTCCAGCCCGTCGCGCCGGTCCGCGAGGGAGCCCCGGCCGTCCAGCGCCTGCTCCACCGCCCGCTCCAGCCGCGTGGCCTCCTCCTCGGTCGCGGCGAGCCGGGTGCGCGCGACCGCGGCCTCCTCGCGGGCCGCCTCCGCGGACCGCGCCTGGTCCTGCTGCTCGCGCTCGTTCGCGGCGAGCGCCGCCCGTGCCCCGGCCAGGTCCTCCACGGCGCGCTCGGCCGCCCGGAGGACCTCCCGGGCGGACTCCAGCGCGGCCTCGGCCTCCCCGGGTGCCAGGCCGCCGGCCTCCAGCCGGTGCGCCTCCGCGGCCGCCCGGGCGCTGTCCACCCGCTCCTGGGCCTCCCGACGGCGGCCGGACAGCTCGTCCATCCTGCCCCGGGCGGACTCCTGGGCCTCGGCGGAGATCTCGGCACCGCCCGGGGCCGCCGGCGCAGGGTGCTCCGCGGAGCCGCACACCTGGCACGGCTCGCCGGGACGCAGCTCGGCGGCCAGCAGGGAGGCCGCCCCGGCCAGCCGGCGCTCGACGACCGCGTGCCACGCGTCCACGGCGGACTGCGCCTCGTCCGTGGTGGTGCGCAGGGCGTCCTCGGCCTCGGTCAGCCGCCGGCGGTGGTCCTCGTGTTCCCGCGCGGCCCGGAACCGCTGGGCGGCCGCCTCGACGGCCTCCCCGGCGCCCTGGGCTGCCGCGGCGGGACCGCCCAGCTCCTCCACGCGCCGCTGCAGCGCCGCCTGCGCCTCCTCCAGGCCGGCGCGGCGCCGGGCCGCCTCCTCGCCCCGCTCGGTGAGCGCCGCGATGGACTCCCGGAGGCGCCGCGTCTCGTCCCGGGCCTGCCGCAGCCGCTCGGCGTCCCGCTCACGGTCCGCGAGCCGGTCCAGCTCACGGTCGACCCGCTGGCGGAGCCCGTCGAAGAGGTCGACGACCGCCAGGGGGTCCGCGACCGTCGCGGTGGCCCTCGCGGAGCCGGCCTCCGGTCCGGCCGCGGACGACGGTCCGGCGGCACCCCACGCGCGGCACTGCTCATCGGCCGCGGCGGCCGCCCGCGCGGCGTCCAGTGCGGCCAGGCCGGACCGCAGGGCCGCCGCGGCCTCCTCGGCGTCCCGGGCCCGGCGGTCCACGGGCAGCGCCGCCCGGTGCAGCTCCACGGCCCGGCGGTCCGCGGCGGTCCGGTCGGCGAGCGCGGCGTGGCGCGCGGAGCGCTCCTGCCACTCCACCGCGGCCCGGATGTCCTGCTGGCGGCGCGTGAGGTCCTGGAGCCGGTCCTGTGCCGCGGCGAGCTCCTCGGCCGCGCGTGCCCGGGCCGCGGCCGCGGCCTCCACGGCCCCGCCGATGACGGCGCTGCCCTGGTCGGCGAGGTCCTCGTCGGTCCACGCGGTGGGCTCGTCCAGGGCCTCCTCGGCCTCCTCCCACCACCGCTCGCCCAGCCCGTCGGCCAGGCACGAGAGCAGGTCGGCCCGCGAGGCCGCGACCTGGTCGCGGTCCCGGCTCACGGCCGCCTCGAGCGCGCGGTGCCGGGCGGCCAGGAAGTCCTCGACGCCGTCGTACCGGCCGGTGCCGAAGAGCTTGCGCAGCAGGGTCTCCTTCTCCGCGGAACGGGCCCGCAGGAACGTGGCGAACTCCCCCTGCGGCAGCAGCACCACCCGCATGAACTGGTCGGCGTCCAGGAACAGCACGTCCCGCAGCAGCTGGCCGATCTCGTCCGCACGGACGGAGAGCTCGTGCCAGTGCCCGTCCCGCTGCTCGCGCAGCACGGCCCCGGCCTTCTCCTCGGTCAGTCCCGTGCCGTCCTTCGACCGCCGGCGGGCCGGCCTCCGGTACCGCGGCCAGCGCTGCACCTCGAAGCGGCGGCCGCCCACCGTGAAGTCCAGCAGCACCTCCGGCCGGGTGCCCAGCGGCGACTGCGTGCTCGCGAGCGCCTCGGGCGTGCGGTCCCCCGGCACGGACCCGTAGAGGGCGAAGCAGACCCCGGCCAGCACGGTGGACTTCCCGGCACCGGTGGGCCCGTCCAGCAGGAACAGCCCCGCCTCGTTGAGCACGGTGAAGTCGACCGTCTCGCGGCCGGCGAAGGGGCCGAACCCCTGCAGCTCCAGTCGGTGCAGCCTCACGCCTCGCCCCCCGTCCGGGTGCCGGCGAGGGCCTCGCGCAGCAGGCCGGTCTCGGACTCGCTCGCCGGGCGCTGCCGGACGTGGTCCACGAACCCGGTGCAGACCTCGAGCTCGGAGCGCGCGGCCGCGATCCGCGCCGCGTAGGTGGACGGCGCCCGCGTGGAGCCGCCCTCGGGCTCGAGGATGAAGTTCAGCAGCCCCTCGAAGCGCTCCTTGAGCCGGCGGTAGGCCTGAGGGGGCCTGACCGGGTCCGTGACCGTGACCTGGCACCACCGGTCCTCGGCCCACGCGTGCGCCGGGTCCTGGAGCAGGTCGTCGATCCGTCCCCGCAGCACGGCCAGCTGGCGCCCCGCGGTCCAGTCGACCGTCTCCACGCCGGTGACGGCGCCCCCCGCCGTGGACACGAGCAGCCCGCCCTTCACGTGGCCGGCCTCCGAGAAGGAGTAGGGCAGCGGCGAGCCGGAGTAGCGCACGGTGGGCGTCATCGCCTGGCGGCCGTGCAGGTGGCCCAGCGCCGTGTAGTCCACGCCCTCGAACACGGAGACCGGCACCTGCCCGAGCGTGCCGACGAGGGCACCCTCGGCCGGGACACCGTCCGCGCCGTCGCCCGCGCCGTCGTCCCCGCCGGTCGCGCGGCCCGCACCGTCGGCTGCCGTGGCCTCGGCGCCGTCCCCGTCGGCGCCCGTCTCCGCCGCTCCGTCGCCGGAGACGGCCGGCGCCCCGGCGCCGATGTCCCGCTCGCTGTCCGAGCCCGCCCCGCCGGCCGCGAAGAGGTGGGCCATCACGACCAGGGCGGTCCCGCCGTCGCCGGTCCCGGCGGCCTCCGCGCGCGGCCCGAAGCGCGCCTGCGCGTCCTCGCGGATCCGCCGGACGGCCTCCGCCGTCACGGCCGTGTGGTTGGCCGGGACGCCCCACGACTGCCCCGCCTGCCGGGGCTCGAGGTACGGCACGCCGTAGACGGCGACCCGGCCGCCGTCCGGATCCTCCAGGACCACCGGCTCGGTGATGCCGTCCAGCCGGGTGCGCAGGTGGACGCCCGCGGCGTCCATGAGGTGCCCGCCGAAGCCCAGGCGGATCGCCGAGTCGTGATTGCCGCTCGTGAGCACCACGCGGGCGCCGGCACGGCTCAGCTCCGCGAGGGTGTGGTCCAGCAGTTCCACGGCGTCGGCGGACGGCAGGGCGCGGTCGTAGACGTCCCCGGCCACGAGGACCAGGTCCACCCCGCGGTCCCGGACGGTCTCCGCGAGCTGCGCGAGCACCTCGCGCTGCGCCTCGAGCATGCCGGTGCCGTGGAAGGACCGGCCCAGGTGCCAGTCGGAGGTGTGCAGGATCAGCATGCGTCCCACGCTATCCGCCTCCGGGGACGACATTGTCGGATCTCCACGGCCGGTGTCCCTACCATGGAACCCATGACCCCTCCCGCGTCGCCGGCCGCCGTGCCGGCCCCCTCGTCCGCGCCCTCCTACGCCTCCCGGGTCCTCGGGCTGCTCGCGGGCGGCGCCGCCGGGGACGCGCTGGGCTACACCGTCGAGTTCTCCTCGCTCGAGCAGATCCGGGCCGAGCACGGCGAGGGCGGGTTGGCACATCCCGCGCAGCTGGCCGCGGTGCGCGCGGGCGGGACCGTGCCCGTCAGCGACGACACGCAGATGACCCTGTTCGTGCTGGACGGGCTGCTGGAGTGGATCGAGTGGGCCAACGAGGGCTCCATGGCCGATCCGGCCGCCTGCGTCTGGCTGTCCTGCCTGCGGTGGTACCGCACGCAGGCCGGGCAGGTCCCGGAGGGGGCGCCGGAGCCGCCGTCGCGCTGGCTGGACGCGCGCCCGGAGCTGCACGTGCAGCGCGCCCCGGGCGACGCCTGCCTGTCCGGGCTCGCCCAGCGGGACATGGGGCTGCCCGAGAAGCCGCACAACCCGGACGCGAAGGGCTGCGGCACCGTGATGCGCTCCGCGCCGTACGGCATGGTGCCCGGGCTGGAGGACGAGCACGTGGTGGGGCTCGCGCGCCAGGGCGCCGTGCTGACGCACGGGCATCCCGCGGCCTGGACCGCCGCCGCGGCCCACGGCCTCGTCGTCTCCCGGCTCATGGCCGGGCACGGCCTCGTCCCGGCCGTCGCGCACGCCCTGGAATGGCTGGGCACCGTGCCCGACGACGGCGGCACCGCCCGCGCGCTGTCCGCGGCCCTCGAGCTGGCCCGGTCCGCGGCCGGCTCGGCCGGCCGGCCGGCCCCGCTGCCGACGACCCTGCCGGCGGAGCTCGGCGAGGGGTGGGTGGCCGAGGAGGCGCTGGCCCTGGCCGTGTACGCGGCGCTCGCGACCGCCCCGGCCCGGGACGAGGGGGACGACGGTGACGAGGGGGACGGTGCGGGTCCGGCGGCCACCGCCGAGCCGGCCACGCACTTCCGGGCCGCGATCGCGCTGGCCGTCAACCACGGGGGCGACTCCGACTCCACGGCGTCCCTCGCGGGACAGTTGCTGGGCGCCCGCTACGGCCTGGACGTCTTCCCCGGCGGCGAGGTGCCGCGGTGGATCGGCGAGCGCGACGTGGTCATCGAGGCCGCCGAGCGCTGGGTCGCCGCCACGAGCTGAGGCGGCGGCTCCCCGGGAGGTCGTCCTGTACCGGTGGCGCCGCGGCGCGCCCCGGCTGCCTCTCGAGTACCCCTCTGGTACCCCTCTGGTATCTCTCTCCACGGACCCTCCAGCCCGGGCCCGCCGGCGCCGCGCCGCCTCCTGCGGGCGCGGCGCCGTGCCGGCCGCGAGCGCCGTGGCCCGCTACTGCACCGGTGACCCACCCGGGCGTGTCCCGCGCTGCCCGGACGATCCGCCCCGCGCCGGCATGCCGCCCCGTTCGAAGATGTGTACGAAGCCCGCGGCGGAGCGGACCGGGAGGACGGTGGGCACATGGAGCCGGAC
Organism: Citricoccus sp. SGAir0253; assembly: GCF_005877055.1. Taxonomy (NCBI): domain Bacteria; kingdom Bacillati; phylum Actinomycetota; class Actinomycetes; order Micrococcales; family Micrococcaceae; genus Citricoccus; species Citricoccus sp. SGAir0253. The sequence goes on from NZ_CP039424.1 coordinate 2,192,585, forward strand.
TGGGATGGAGCGCTGGAGGGCGCCGACGAGGCGGAGCTGCTGGAGCTGGCGCTCGCCGCCGCCTCCCGTCTCGCCGAACGCCTCTCGGCCCCGGGGGCCCTCCAGGGTTTCGGGACGCTGTCCCCCGGGCCCGGGGGCGGCCCGGGCCCCCGCCCCTCGGACTGGTCCGGACTGTCCGGCCCCCCGGCCGCCGGGATCCCAACGGCCGGGGCGGGCACGGCACCCCTGCCACCGGGCTCGGCCCGTGCACCGGGCGGAGCCCACGGCGAGCGGTGCCTGCGGCGCAAGCGGGACGAGCGGGACGAACGCGACGAGGGGAACGAGGGAGACGCGGGAGAGCAGGCCGCGCCGGACGCCGTCGGGCCCTGGACGCTGCCCGAGGCCCACCAAGGCGTCGAACGGCTCTCCCGCGTCATCGCCGCGGTGCAGACCTCCCTGGCCGGACACGCCGCCGCGGCACTGGACACGGCCGGGTTGCGGGAGGAGGTGCTCGGCATCCCGCCGGGGAAGTGCCCGTTCCGGGACGCGCCGGACTGGCTGGTCCACCAGGTGCGGATCCCCCGCGCCGAGGCGCGCCGGCGGGTCCACCGGGCCTCCGTGGTCCTGCCCCCGCCGCCGCAGCCGTCGGGCCACCAGCCCGGACCCGCCTTGCCGCGGCTGGCGGAGGCCCTCGACGGGGGCGAGGTGGACCCTGCCGCCGTCGACCTCGTCGCCTCGGTGCTGCAGGAGGCGCGGCAGGACGCGGTGCTGGCCGGGGTCGCGCCCGGCCTCGTGGACACGATGATCGGCGAGGGAGAGCGGCTCCTGGCCCGGCACGCCCGCGAGTTGGCGCCGGACAGCCTGCGCAAGGCCTGTGAGCGGTGGGCGCAGTGGGCCCAGCACGCCACCGACCCGGACGGGGCCGAGCCCACCGACGCGCAGCGCGCGGCCCGCCAGGGACTGCGGTACCGGGGCCGGCGTCGCGGCCTGCACGTGTGGCACCTCGAGGCCGACGACCACCAGCACGAGGTGCTCAGCGTGGTCGCGCGCACTGCCGCCAATCCCCGCTCGCCCGGCGACGACCCGGAGACCACCGACCGCCGGAGCACGGCCCAGCGCCGACTCGACGGGCTGGTCGCGGCCCTCACCGGGGCGCTGGCCCTCACCGGGGACAACGGCCTGCCGGCCTCGGGTGGCCTGAGGCCCCAGGTGCTGGTGACGATCGACCACGAAACCCTGGCGGGCCGCCTGGCCGGCCGATCCGACCGGCACGATCCCCACGACCCGGACGCGCCCGGGGAGCCCGGCGGACCCCCGTTGCTGCGCACGTTCCGCTCCGAGGCGTCCTTCACGGGCATCGTCTCCCCGCGGCTGGTCCGCACGCTCGCCTGCGACGCCGAGCTCCTTCCTGTCGTCCTCGGCGGAGAGGGACAGGTCCTCGACGTCGGCCGCGCCCAGCGCCTGTTCCCGGCGCGGCTGCGCAAGGCGATCACCGCGCGGGACGGGGGCTGCGCGGCGCCCGGATGCACCATCCCGGCGCCGTGGTGCGAGGTCCACCACGTGCACCACTGGGAGCACGGCGGGCCGACGAGCGTCGACAACGGGGTCCTGCTGTGCAGCCATCACCACCACGCCGTGCACGGCGGCTCCTGGGCCGTCGCGGTCCGCGACGGCGTCCCGTGGTTCACGCCGGCGCCCCACCTGGACGTGCGACGGGTGCCCCGGCGCAACCGTCACTGGCGGGCATGAGCCGGCCCGGGTGCGGGCCTCAGGGCGCGGTGGAGGGCCAGTTGCCGTCGAGCATCTGCAGGAACTCGGGCTCGGAGACCAGCTCCACGTGCTGTCCCTGGGCGCGGCGGGCGAGGGCGTCCCGCGTCTTGCGGTGCCCCGTGGCCCCGCCGCGGGGGCGCGAGGCCAGGTCCTCGGCGCGGAATCCGTCCCCCACCACGAGCATCGTGGTCTGTCCGTTGACCCGGCTGGCCGGGCGGGCCCCGCACGCCGCGGCGCGGTTCTTGGCGTCCTGCCGGGACATCCCCAGGTTGCCGGTGAACACGACGGACTGCCCGAACAGGGGGTGGCCGGGGTCGGCGTCCGGCGACGGGGCGGGGTTGGTCCCCTCGTCCGGCCAGTGCATCAGGTCCGGCATCCGCGCCTCGTGGGGCAGGACCACGGTCGCGTCGAACACGGGTCCCAGGCCTCGGGCCTGGCGGGTCGCCCGCGACTCGGGCCCCTCCCCGGCGCGGCGCGGCTCGAGCCGGCGCAACCGGATACCGTCGCGCTCCAGGAGGTCGGCGAGGCCGGACTCCAGCCCCGGCACCCACCCCGGTGCGCGCGCCGGCCCGCCCCCCGGTTCCAGGAGGGCCGTCGCCGCCCGGGGCGTGCCCTGTCCGCCGGGGCCGCCCGGGCCACCCGGTGCGTCCGGACGTCCGGCGGCACGTCCACCGGCGGCTGCGGGAACCGTCCCGGACCGCCGCAGCGCGGCGGGGACGGTGCCGGCGAGGTCCGTCGCGCCGGCGAGGTCCGTCGCGCCGGCCTGGCGGCGGCGGACCGAGTCGATCATCACCCAGGCGCAGGCCTCCGCGTCGGCGAGCGCGTCGTGGTGGTTCTCCAGCGGATGCCCGGCCTCGCGCGCCGCCACCGGCAGCGCGTAGGACGGCAGCTCATAGGCGCGCCGGGCCATCACGAGCGAGCAGGCGTAGTCCAGGCCGGGGATGTCCATCCCGGAGACCTCGAGGGCGGACTCGATGACGCCGATGTCGAACCCGGCGTTGTGCGCCACCACCGGGTCGTCCCCGATGAAGTCCGCCAGGTCGGCGAACAGCTCGCCGAACCGCGGCGCACCGGCGACCATCCCGGCCGTGATCCCGTGGATGCCCACGTTGCGCGCGTCGAAGCGGTCGAATCCCGACGGGGGCCGCATGAGCCAGTGGGCGCGCTCGACCGGTTGCCCGTCCCGCACGCGGACGAGCCCGACCGAGCACGGCGAGCCCCGGAAGCCGTTGGCCGTCTCGAAGTCCAGGGCGGTGAAGTCCAGGCCCATCAACGCGACTCGGGTCCGGCCGTCGTCCCCGCGGCCGGGGCGCCGCCGCCCAGCACGCGGACGAGGTCCGGCAGCAACTGGCGGAACGCCATCCCGCGATGGCTGATGGCGTTCTTCTCCTCGGCGGACAGCTCGGCGACCGACTCGCTGCGCCCGTGCGGCTGCAGGACCGGGTCGTAGCCGAACCCGCCCTCGCCGCGCGGCTCCGTCAGCAGCGTGCCGGTGAGGACGCCGGTCTCCACGTACTCGGTGCCGTCCGGGGTCGCGACGGCGGCCGCGCAGACGAAGGCCGCCTGCCGGTGCTCGGGACGCACGTCCGCCAGCTGGTCCAGCAGCAGGCGCAGGTTGGCCGCGTCGTCGCCGTGCCGGCCGGCCCACCGGGCGGAGAAGATGCCGGGCGCCCCGCCGAGGACCTCCACGGCCAGGCCCGAGTCGTCGGCCACGGCGACGAGCCCGGTGTGCGCGGCCACGGCGTGCGCCTTCTTCAGGGAGTTCTCGGCGAACGTGACGCCGTCCTCGACGACGTCCGGCGCGCCGGCGGCCTCGGCATCGATCACCTGCGTGTCCACGTCCAGGCCGGGGACTTGGCCGCGCAGCAGTTCGCGCAGCTCCCGCAGCTTGCCCTGGTTGCGGGTCGCCAGCACGAGCCGCGGTGACCCCACGCCGCCCTCGCCGGCGCTCATCGCTCCCCCGCCAGGGTCTCGCGCTGGATCCGGGTCAGCTCGGCGGTGCCCTCCACCGCGAGGTCCAGCAGCACGTCCAGCTCGGCGCGGCGGAACGGGGCCCCCTCGGCCGTGCCCTGGACCTCGACGAAGTCGCCCGAGCCGGTGACCACCACGTTCATGTCGGTCTCGGCCCGGACGTCCTCCACGTACGGCAGGTCCAGCATGGGGGTGCCGTCGATGATGCCGACCGAGACGGCGGCCACCGAGTCCTTGAGCGGCTCGGCGGCCCTCGGGATGATGCCCTGCCCCTTGGCCCACGCGACCGCCTCGGCCAGGGCCACGTAGGCCCCGGTCACGGCCGCGGTGCGGGTGCCGCCGTCGGCCTCCAGGACGTCGCAGTCCAGCACGATGGTGTTCTCGCCGAGCACCTTGAGGTCGATCACGGCGCGCAGCGACCGGCCGATGAGCCGGGAGATCTCGTGCGTGCGCCCGCCGATCTTCCCCTTGACCGACTCCCGCGCCGAGCGCGTCGAGGTGGCCCGGGGCAGCATGGCGTACTCGGCGGTGACCCAGCCGGTGCCCTCGCCCTTGAGCCAGCGCGGGACACCCTCCGTGAAGGAGGCGGTGCACAGCACGCGGGTGTTGCCGAACTCGATGAGGGCCGAGCCCTCCGCCTGGCGCGACCAGCCCCGGGTGATGCTGATGGGCCGCAGCTGGTTGACCGCGCGGCCGTCCTGCCGCGGGCCCGGGGTGGGAACCGATCCCCCGGCGGGGGTGCTGTTCGCGGGCAGGGCGGTGTCTCCGGAGGTCGGTGAGGTCATGACCGCCATCCTACCGAGCGTGCGGACGGCCCCGCGCGGACCGGCCACGGGAGGTGACGGACCCCTCAGACGCGGTAGGTGACGCCGGAGACGGCCACGGCCAGGTCGCCGTCGTAGGTCTGGCGCGCCTCGAGGGAGGCCCCGAGCGGGTCCGTCCACACGGGCAGGTGGGTCAGCAGCAGGCGGCGAGCGCCGGCGTCGGTCGCCATCTGGCCGGCCCGGCGGCCGGTGAGGTGCACGCCGTCGATGCCGTCGTCCCGGCCCTCCTGGAAGGCGGCCTCGCACAGGAACAGGTCGGCGTCCCGCGCGGCCTCCACGAGGCCCTCGCACGTGTCCGTGTCCCCCGAGTACGTCAGGACCCGGTGGACGCGCTCGCCCTCGGGACCGGTCTCGGTCGTCTCCACGCGCAGCGCGTACGCCTCGTCGATGGGGTGGCGGACCGGCACCGCGGTGACGGTGAAGGGGCCGATCGTCACCGGCTCGCGGGACCGCCAGGGCCGGAAGTCGAACTCCTCGCGCATCCCCGGCTCCGGGTCCAGCCCGTAGGCGGTGGCCATCCGGTCCGCCGTGGCCTCGGGGCCGTAGACGGGCACGTGGATGCCGTTCCAGCCGTAGGGGTTCCACCGGATCGCCACGTGCAGGCCGCACAGGTCCATGCAGTGGTCCGGGTGCAGGTGGCTGAGCAGGACGGCGTCCAGGTCGTCGAGGGCCATGTACCGCTGCAGGGTGCCCAGCGAGCCGTTGCCGAGGTCCATCAGGATCCGCCAGGTCTTCGGCGCGGAACCGTCCGGGGTCCGGCCCTCCGCGGTGACGAGGTAGCACGATGCCGGCGAGCCCGGGCCCGGGAAGGATCCGGAGGCACCGATGATCGTGAGCTTCACCCTGCTTCAGGCCTTCCCTCGATGGCGGTCGACGGCGCCGCGGACGCCGCACCCGTCCTCGTGCCGGCGTACCCGGCGCCCGACGGGCTGCCGTCCACTGTACTGCCCGCCCGGGACCCGCGACCGCGTGCGGCGGCGATCATCTCCGGGGTGATCCGTGCCAGCACCCCGGTGGGGTAGCGCTCGGCGATGTGGTCCACGTGCTGGACGCCGCCCACCTCGGGACCGAGGAACCGCCGGGCGAGGCGCTCGAACTGCGCCGGGTCGCCGGTGGCCATGAATTGGTGTCCCGGGCGCTCGCCCGGGTTCCCGACGCCGGCCCCGTCCGGTCCCGCGGTACCCGCGGAGGACGGCGCCCCGCCGTCGCCCGCGGGACGCTCCAGCCCGTGGCGCACGAGCGCGCGGTACACGTCCTTGGCGGTCTCCTCGGCCGAGGAGACCAGGGTCACGTCCTCGCCCATCACGAGCGAGATGACCCCCGTCAGCAGCGGGTAGTGGGTGCACCCGAGCACCAGGGTGTCCACGCCCGCGGCCTTGAGCGGGGCCAGGTACTCCTCCGCGGTGGCCAGCAGCTCGGGGCCCGTGGTGATGCCGGCCTCGACGAACTCGACGAACCGGGGGCAGGCCACGGAGGTGATCTCCAGCTGGGGCGCCGCGGCGAACGTGTCCTCGTAGGCCCGCGAGCCGATCGTCGCCGCGGTGCCGATCACCCCGATCCGCCCGTTGCGCGTCGCCGCGACCGCCCGGCGCACGGCCGGCTGGATGACCTCGACCACGGGGATGCCGTACCGGGCCGTGTACCGCTCCCGGGCGTCCCGGAGCACGGCGGCGGACGCCGAGTTGCACGCGATGACCAGGACCTTCACCCCGGCGTCGACCAGCTCGTCCATGATGCCCAACGCGAAGGCCCGCACCTGCGCGATCGGCCGGGGACCGTAGGGCCCGTGGGCCGTGTCCCCCACATAGGCGATCTGCTCGCCCGGCAGCTGGTCGATGATCGCCCGGGCCACCGTCAGCCCGCCCACGCCGGAGTCGAACACCCCGATGGGCGCCAGCGGCGCGGGGGCCGGCACGGTGGCGGTCGGCGCGGAGGCCGCCGGTGCGGGGCGTGGGGAGGTATCGGGGATCTGGGTCATGGTCCTTCCGAGGATAGGCCCCGCGAGCGTGCCGTTCGCGCAGGTGCCGCGTCCGTGGGCCGGATGCGACGGCGCGGGGCGACGGGGGTCGCGGACCGGCGGGGGCGCGGCCTCAGTCGGACAGCCGGGAGGACAGCGCCGTCATGAGCGTCTCGAGCAGCCACGTCGTGAAGTTGTACAGCAGCGCCATGTAGGACTCGACGTCCGTGGCCTCGGACCAGTCGTCCACCTCGTGGACGCGCTCAGCGTCCTCCTCGGTCTCGATGCCCAGCCGCGCCGACAGCACGAGGCGCACGTCGTTGAGCGCGCGGCCGAACGAGACGGCCTCCGCCTCGGAGAGCACCACGGGATTGGCCTGCAGTGCCGCGACGGCCCGCTGCAGGTCGTCGGTCTTGGACCGGCGCACGGCCTCCTCGGTGAGCGCACGGAACTCGCCGGCCGCCTCCTCGTCGCCCTCGACGCCGGAGGGCAGCAGCCGCGCCAGCGCCGGGTCCTCGGGCGCCCGGCGGCGGGGCCCGACCGGGCCGGCGCCGGGATGCGCGTCCGGGAACGGGCCCGCGGACGGCACGGTGCCGGCCGCCGTCGGGCCGCCGGCCGCCGTGGGGCCGCCGGCCGCACCCTCGCCGAGGGCGCCGAGGCCGGCGACGATGTCCCAGAACGCGGCGTCCCCGTCCGGGTCCCGGTCCGGGTCCCGGGACGCGCCGGCGCCGGGCGCGCCGGCGCCGGGCGCGCCGACGGGTCCGGGCGCGCCGACGTCCCGGCGGTCCCCCTCGTCCTCCTCGGACAGGAGCTGGATGACGTCCTGGAACAGCGTCCGCAGCAGCCGCCGCTCCGCCCGCTCGAGGTCGGCGACGAAGCCCCTCGGCGTGCTCTTGAAGGCCCGTGCCATCAGTCGCCCTCCCCCTCGTCGTGCTGCAGGGTGGCCCACAGCCCGTAGCCGTGCATCGCCTGCACGTGGCGCTCGGACTCCTCGCGGCCGCCGGTCGCGACCACGGCCCTGCCCTCCTCGTGCACCTGGAGCATGAGCCGGTCGGCCTTCTCGCGGCTGAAGCCGAAATAGGAGCGGAAGACGTAGGACACGTAGCTCATGAGGTTCACGGGGTCGTTCCACACGACCACCCGCCAGGGACGGTCCAGCGCGGTGAGCTCGCCGGCCTCCGGGCGCTCGAGCACGCCGGTGGCGCCGCCGGGCGTGGTGCCGGGTCCGGGTCCGGGTCCCGGGGCCGGGGGCAGGGTGAGGTGACTGCTGGCGGACATGGCCTCCATTCTACGGCCCGCCTCCCCGGCGGGCCGTGCCCGGGCGGCGCCGGGACAGCCCCGGGACAGCGCCGGGACGGCGCGGGACGGCGCCCGCCCGGGGCCGCCGGGGGTTGTAGGGTGGCACCCGTGATCGAGCAGAAACCCACGGCGACCCCCGACTGGCTCCTGCCCACCTCGCTGTTCACGGACCACTACGAGCTCACGATGCTGCAGGCCGCCCTGCGCTCGGGCGCCGCCCACCGGCGCAGCGTGTTCGAGGTCTTCACGCGGCGGCTGGCCGAGGGGCGGCGCTACGGCGTGGTCGCCGGGACGGGCCGGCTCCTGGAGGGGCTGTGCACGTTCCGCTTCGGCACGGAGGAGCTGGACTTCCTGGCCGACCACCACGTGGTCGACGACGAGACCCTGGCGTGGCTGGCCGACTTCCGCTTCTCGGGCGACGTCCACGGCTACGCCGAGGGCGAGGCGTTCTTCCCCCACTCTCCCATCCTCCAGGTGGAGTCGACCTTCGCCGAGGCGTGCATCCTCGAGACCTACCTGCTCTCGGTGCTGAACTACGACTCTGCCGTGGCCTCGGCCGCGTCCCGGATGACCTCCGCCGCCGGGGACCGGCCCTGCATCGAGATGGGCGCGCGGCGCATCAACGAGGAAGCGGCCGTGGCCGCCTCCCGGGCGGCCGTCATCGCCGGGTTCCGCTCCACCTCGAACCTCGCCGCGGGCCTGCGGTACGGCGTGCGCACCGTGGGCACCGCGGCGCACTCCTTCACCCTGCTGCACGACTCCGAGCGCGAGGCGTTCGAGGCCCAGGTCGCCTCGCTCGGCCGGGACACCACCCTGCTCGTGGACACCTACGACGTCGAGCAGGGCGTGCGGACCGCCGTCGAGGTCGCCGGCCCGGACCTGCGCAACGTCCGCCTGGACTCGGGCGACCTCGTCGAGCAGGCGCACCGGGTGCGCCGGCTGCTCGACGACCTGGGCAACCCGCGCACGGGCATCATGGTCACCTCCGACCTGGACGAGTACGCGATCGCCTACCTGCGCTCGGCGCCGGTCGACTCCTACGGCGTGGGCACCCGGCTCGTCACCGGCTCCGGCGCGCCCACGGCGTCCATGGTCTACAAGCTCGTGAGCCGCCAGGACGACGACGGCCGGTGGGTGGACGTGGCCAAGGCGGCCTCGGGGAAGGTCTCGCACGGCGGGCGGAAGGTGGCCGCGCGCCGGCTCGACGCCGCGGGCCGGGCCACCGCCGAGCTGGTCGGCGTGGGCGCCTCCCCCGAGCTCGACGACGACGACCGCCCGCTGCAGCACGTCCTCGTCCGGGACGGGGAGCTGCAGCCCGGGTGGACCGGGCCCGAGGGCGTGGCCCGGGCGGCCGAGCGCCACCGGCAGTCCCTCGCCGAGCTGCCGGCCTCCGTGCACCGGCTGCAGCCGGGCGAACCGGCCATCCCCACCGTCTTCAGCCAGTCCTGACGGCACCCCAGAGGAAGGAATCACCATGCGAGCGCTCGTGATCGTGGACGTGCAGAACGACTTCTGCGAGGGGGGAAGCCTCGCCGTCGAGGGCGGCGCGGCCACCGCCGAGCGGATCACCGCCTTCCTCGAGGAGCACGGCCCCGAGTTCGACGCCGTCGTGGCGACCCGCGACTGGCACGTCGAGCCGGGCGACCACTTCGCCCCCGCCGGTACGGCGCCGGACTACGCGCGCTCCTGGCCGGTGCACTGCGTCGCGGGCACCCCGGGCGCGGAGCTGCACCCGGGCCTGGACGCGGAGCACGTGGACGCCCAGTTCCTCAAGGGCCGCTACGACAGCGCCTACTCCGGCTTCGACGGGCAGCTCGGCAGTCCCGACCTCGTCCGCTCCGGGGCCCCCGAGGGCCCCGCCGGACCGTGGGGGGCCACCGCCGCGGCGGCCGCCGCGGTCGAGGAGGACGCCCCGGGCCTGGACGACTGGCTGCGGTCGAGGGGCATCGACGCGGTCGCCGTGGTGGGCATCGCCACCGACCACTGCGTGCGGGCCACCGTGCTCGACGCGATCGACGCCGGCTACGACACGGTCGTCTACACCGACCTCGTGGCCGGCGTGGACGAGGACCGCTCGGCCGAGGCGCTCGAGCTGATGGCCGACCACGGCGCGGTGCTCGAGTCCTGGGGCGGCGCGGCCGAGTAGTCCGGCGGCACCGGCCGCCGCCCGTCACGTCCGGCCGACGAACCAGCCCTGCAGCGTCTTCAGCCGCGTCTCGATCTGCTCCGCCGTCGCCTGCGCCACCGCCGGGCCGCCGCTGATCTCCCGCAGCCGGTTGTGGATGACCCCGTGCGGGGTGCCGGACCGCGCCGACCACGCGGAGACGTTCTTGGACAGCTGGGTCCGCATCTCCTTGAGCCGCCGGTGGTCCACGACGCCGGCCGGGGCCTCGGGTGCGCCGGCGTGCCCGGCCTTCGGCCGGCGGCGCAGCTGCTCGGCCTGCCGCTGGCGCAGCAACTGGCCGACCTGGTCCGGGTCCAGCAGCCCGGGGATGCCGAGGAAGTCCAGCTCGTCCTCCGAGCCGATCGCACCGCCCGTGCCGAACTCGGCGCCGTCGAACAGGACCCGGTCGAACGCCGCCTGGGACTCGAGGGCCTTGAACTCCGAGCGCGTCAGGGAGTCCGAGGCCCTCTCCTGGCGGTTCGCGGCCGCCAGCAGGTCCTCCTCGGGGGACAGGGACAGGTTCTCCGACTCGAGGACGCCGGGACCGGCCTCGGGCCGGTCGAGGGCGTGGTCGCGCTCGGCCTCCATCTCGTTGGCCAGCAGCATCAGCTGGGGCACCGAGGGCAGGAACACGCTCGCGGTCTCGCCGCGCCGCCGGGAGCGCACGAAGCGCCCGACGGCCTGGGCGAAGAACAGGGGGGTCGACGTCGAGGTGGCGTAGACGCCGACGCACAGCCGGGGCACGTCGACGCCCTCGGACACCATGCGCACCGCCACCATCCAGCGCTGGGTCCCGGCCGAGAAGTCCTCGATCCGCTCGGAGGCGCCCTTGTCGTCGGACAGGACGACGGTGGCCTCCTCGCCCGTGATCGCCTGCAGCTGCGCCGCGTAGGCGCGGGCGTCCTCGTGGTCGGTGGCGATGACGAGCGCCCCCGCGTCCGGGACGTTGCGCCGCACCTCGGTCAGCCGCCGGTCGGCCGCCCGCAGCACGGAGGGGATCCACTCGCCCTCCGGGTCCAGGGCCGTGCGCCAGGCCTGGGCGGTGATGTCCTTGGTGGCGGCCTCCCCGAGCTGGGCCTCCATGACGTCGCCCGTGGAGGTCTGCCAGCGCATCTGGCCCGAGTAGGCCATGAAGATCACCGGGCGGACCACGTGGTCGCGCAGCGCGGGGCCGTAGCCGTAGGTGTAGTCGGACTTCGAGCGGCGGATGCCGTCGCCGTCGTCCGCGTACTGCACGAACGGGATGGCCGCGGTGTCCGAGCGGAACGGGGTGCCGGTCAGGGCCAGGCGCCGGGCCGCGGGCTCGAACGCCTCGCGGATGGCATCGCCCCAGCTCAGGGCGTCACCGCCGTGGTGGATCTCGTCCAGGATCACGAGCGTGCGCGCGTTCTCCGTGCGGTTGCGGTGCAGGATGGGCTTGGAGGCCACCTGCGCGTAGGTCAGGGCGACGCCGATGTACTCGTCGCCGTGGCGGCCGTCGGCGTTCTTGAAGTTGGGGTCGATCGCCAGGCCGATGCGGGCGGCGGAGTCCGCCCACTGGCGCTTGAGGTGCTCCGTGGGCGCCACCACCGTGATCCGGCTGACCGTCCCGGCCTCCACGAGCATCCTCGCCACGCGCAGGGCGAAGGTCGTCTTGCCGGCCCCGGGGGTCGCGACGGCCAGGAAGTCCTGGGGCTGCTTCGAGAAGTACAGCTCGAGCGCCTCCTGCTGCCACTGGCGCAGCTTCGGGGCGGTACCCCACGCGGCCCGCTCCGGCAGCGCCGGGGGGAGGTCTTCACCGAGATGGAACAGTGCATCGGACACGGAGTTTCGCTGGCCTCCTCAGGGCGGGGTGTGGGCGTGCCGCCGGTCCGCGGCGGGCGGGTCCGGGGCGTGGGCCGTCGGGGACGGACGGTGGCGTGGTCACCCGCGGGTGACGGGCCGGCTCGCGGGACGACGGGGTGTGCGGGGTGCGGGTGGTGCGGGCGTCCGGGGCGGCCTCGGCGACCCCTGCCGTCCGTCCCCGGCCCGCGGCGCGGACACCGGAGGTCACGGGACCGGATCGACGCCGGCCCAGGACCGGGGCGGAACCGGGTCCGGGACCGTTGCGGCCCCGACGCGGGGGCCGGGAGCGACCCGTCCCACGTCCGCCGCGGGGCGGGCCGCAGGGCCGTGCCGGTGTGCTCCTGGACGCGCGGAAGGGGTCAGCCGCGACCCCGGCCGCCGAACCAGCCGCGACCGCCGCCCCCGGAACCGGAGCCGCCCCCCGAGCCGGAGCCGTCGCCGCCGCCGGGCCTGAGGCCCTCGTAGATCTCCTTGCACTCCGGGCACACCGGGAAGCGCTCCGGGTCACGGCCCGGCGTCCACACCTTGCCGCACAGGGCCACCACGGGCTCGCCCGTCAGGGCGGACTCCATGATCTTCTCCTTGCGGACGTAGTGGGAGAAGCGCTCGTGGTCGCCCGGCTCGGCGTCCTGCAGCTGCTCCTTGCGGTCCAGCACGGCGGCCCCGGCACCGCCGGGACCCTGCGGTGCGCCGGGTTCGTTCACATCGGGCTCGGCAGGCAGACTCATGCCGACCAGTCTAGCGCTCCGCCCGTGGCGGCACGCCGGGACCGGGACGGAGCGGACCGGGACGGCGCGGACCGGGCGGTCCCGCCGGACCCACCGCGCCGGCCGGGCCGGGCGCGCCGCTTGGCCCGGGCGGAGTCCGGCCCTAGGCGAAGTCCAGCACCGACTGGTAGGTCTCGGCCTGGGCGCGGTCGAACCACCGGCCGCCCACGCGGATCCCCAGCCACAGCACGAGGGAGCCGCACGCCAGCCCCGCGGCCAGCGACAGCCAGTGGAGGAGCACGGAGCCCGTCACCAGGCCCGCGGCGAACAGGGCGAGCTCGGGCAGGGTCAGCAGGCCGATCACCACGAGGGCGCCCAGCGAGACGACCATGACCCGCAGGACGGAGCCCTCCGGCGTCGCGAAGGGGCTCGCCCCCGGCTTCGGCACGGGGTAGATGAACCGGGCCGAGGAGACCGCGGACACCCCCGCCCCCGTGAGCAGCGCCCCGAGGGCCACGCCCAGCAGGCCGGGCAGGACCGTCCACGCGCCGGCCGGCCACGCCGTGAGCACCGTGACCATGGTGGTGACGGGCACCGCCCAGAGCAGCAGGGCCCCGACCCGGCCGGTCCGGTCGTCCCGGCCCGACACCCCGGAGGTGACGTGCAGGGCGAAGGCCGAGCCGTCGTAGGCGATGTCCGCCGAGATGGCGTAGCCGAGCAGGAACCCGGTGAGCGGTCCCACCACCAGGACCATGACGTGGTCCCCGGACTGGGCACCGAGGAGCCAGAACAGCACGGCCAGCAGCGGGATCACCACGAGGGAGGCCGTGTACCGCGGGTCCCGCACCCAGTACAGCAGCGAGCGCGCGGCGATGGCCCCGGCCGGGGTGGCCGGCAGGATGCCGAGCAGGCCCGGCCCCGTGCGGGGCGGCCGGCCGCCGGCCCCGGCGGTGCCGACGCGCTCGGCGGCGCGGTCCACGGCCGCCTGCCACAGGCGCAGCGCGCCGGCGAGCCAGGCCAGGCACAGCAGCCCCTGGCCGGCGGCCTCCGCCCAGCGCCCCTCCGCCACGGACCACGGCACGGCGGCGAACGAGCCCAGCGGGGTCCACGCCAGCCCCCGGGCTAGGCCGGGCAGGGCGTGCAGCGCGTCCGCGACCGACCCGGCGACGGCGGAGACGGCGAGGCCGCCGAACATCAGGGGCACGATCGCCACGAGGGAGATCACCTCGCGGATGCGCCGGCGCCCCGTGTAGGCCGCGAGCAGCCCGGTCACCGCGTGGGACAGGCAGACGCAGGTCAGCGCCCCGAGCACCGCGGCCGGGACGGCGGCGACGAGGGCGGCCGGGGCGTCCGTCCAGGCCAGGCAGGACAGCAGCCACGCCGCCAGGGTGGCCGCACCGGGGACCGTGACCAGGCCGGCGAGCGCCAGGCCCGCCACGAGGGTGCGGGTGGGGATGCCGAAGGTGGCGAAGGCGGCCGGGTCCAGCGTGAGGTCCACGCCGGTGAGGAAGACCGGGATGGTCATCCAGGCCACCACCACGAGGGCTCCCGCGAGCACGAGGACCGTGCCGCGCAGCGGCACCTCGAGCTGGGCCAGCGCGGCGGCCCCGATCCCCCACAGTCCGAGCATCGCCACGGCGTAGAGCATCGCCAGGATGGCCAGCACGAGCTGGAAGGTGCTGCGCCGCCACCCGTTGACCGCCAGCGCCAGCCTCATCCGCATCAGGTGTGCAACCACGTCAGCCCCTCCGGCGTGGCCGCGCCGCCCACGAGCTCCACGAACCGCTCCTCGAGCGAGCGGCCCCGGCGCACCTCGTCCACCGTCCCGGCGGCCAGCAGGGTGCCCCGGGCGATGACGGCCACGTGGTCGCACATGCGCTGGACGAGGTCCATGACGTGGCTCGAGACGACCACGGTCCCGCCCGAGGCCACGAACTCCGCCAGGAGGGCGCGGATGGTGGCGGCCGAGACGGGGTCCACCGCCTCGAAGGGCTCGTCCAGCACGAGCACCCGCGGGGCGTGGACGAGGGCACAGGCGAGCGCGACCTTCTTGGTCATCCCGGCCGAGTAGTCCACCACGAGCCGGCCGGCGTCCGCCGCGAGGTCCAGGACGCGCAACAGGTCGGCGGTGCGCCGGGCCACGGTCTGCCGGTCCAGGCCGCGCAGCAGGCCGGCGTAGGTCACCAGCTGCTCGCCCGTCAGCCGGTCGAACAGCCGCACCCCGTCGGCGAGCACCCCCATCCGCCGTTTCGCCACGAGGGGCTCGGCCCAGACGTCGGTGCCGTGGACCCAGGCGCGGCCGTGGTCGGGGCGCAGCAGTCCCGTCACCATGGACATCGCCGTCGTCTTGCCGGCGCCGTTGGGTCCCACGAGGCCGTAGAACGACCCCGCCGGGACGTCGAGGGAGAGGCCGTCGACGGCGATCCGCTCGCCGAAGCGCTTGGCCAGGCCCCGGACGGCGAGGGCGAAGTGCGGGTCCGGAAGGTCCTCGCCGTCGCGCCCGGAGGGGCCGTCCGCCGCCTGGTCCCCGCGGTCGTCCGTCCTGCGGTCGTCCGGGCGGTCCGCCGCTCCGTCCGGGACCCGGAGCGGCCGGCCGGGGGGCGGGAGGGATCCGGGAAGGGGCTCGGGCGCGCTCATGGCCTCACCGTAGCAAGGACCGGCCCGGCCCGGCTCAGAACAGGGCGCGGGCGAGGGCCTTGCGGGAGGCCGCGGTGCGGGGGTCCTGGTCCCCCACGACCGCGTACAGGTCCACCAGGTGCTCGCGCGCGGTGTTGCGCTCGGGCCCCGGGTGGGCGGCGATGAACCGCACCAGGCGGGCGAACGCGTCCTCCACGTGGCCCCCCAGCAGGTCGAGGTCGGCCACGTCCAGCTGCGCCTGGACGTCGTCCGGTGCCCCGGCCGCGCGCTCGCGCACGGCGGCGGCGTCCATCGTGGCGGTGCGCGCGAACAGCCCGGCCTGGGACAGGCCGATCCTCGCGTCCTCGTCGCCGGGGTTCTCCGCCAGGGCGCGCCGGTAGGCGTCCGTGGCCGCGGCGTAGTCGCCGCGGTCGATCGCCTCGATGGCCTCCTGGTGCAGCGGCGGCAGCGGGGGCGGGGCCGCGGCCTCCCCGCCGGCGGCCCGGTCCCGCGGCGGGCCGAGCGGCGGCACCGCGCCGGTCATCCCGTTCTGGGCGGCGGCGGCCAGCAGCTCGTCGAGGAGCTGGGCGAGCTGCTCGGCGGGCACCGCCTGGTTCAGCACGGGGATCGGCTGGCCGCCCAGGACGGCGACGACGGCCGGCCCCGCGGCCAGCCCGAAGGCCTGCAGGGCCTGGGGCTCGGCATCGGTGTCGATGCGTGCCAGCACGAGGCGACCGCCGCGGCGGTCGACCTCGGGGGCGAGCAGGGCGTCCAGCTCGCCGCTGACCGGGTCGGACGGGGCGGCGAGGTGGATCAGGACGGGGACCCGGCCGGAGAGCTGCACGAGCTGCTGCAGGTCGGCCTGCCGGACGCCGTCGAGCACCCACGTGCCCTCGGCCGGCTGGTCCCTTCCCGCGGGACCGGCCCCGGGACGGGCGGTCCCCGGCACGGCCGCGGGCCCGGCGGGGCGGGCCCCGGAGGAGGAGCGCTGCAGTCCGGACAGGTCGACGGCGCCCCGCAGGTGGGACGGCATGGCGGGAGGCTGCTGGGACATGGCGGGTCTCCTGGGTCTCGTCGGTGGGTCGGGCGGCGTCAGTCCAGGAACTCCACCGAGCGCAGCTCGTCGGCCACGCCCACGAGGGAGACCTTGGACTCGTTCCCGCGCGTCCCGTCCGCCGGGACGTGCAGGGCCACGACCTCACGGTACGTCATGCGGACGCCGCCGCCCGTCTCCCGGTCTCCCCCGCCCACCTCGGCGACGAGGTCGTCCACGATCACGGAGCCACCGCGCTCGCGCGGGGAGGCGAGGGTGTCGGCGTCGAGCGCGCCGACCACGAGCGCCGATCCGTCCGCGAGCCGCAGCGCGGTGACCGAGTCCTGCACCTCGGTGCGCTCGAAGCGCAGCCGCGCGTCGTCCGCGGACTCCACCTGTTCGCGCTGGTAGTCGTGCACGGCCTTCGCGTAGGGGTTGGGCGCGATGCGCTCGGAGAAGTCATGCTCCGGGACGTTCAGGTACCGCGCCGTCCCGGCCATGGCGTCGGCGGGGGACATCACCAGTCCGGCGGCGTCCGCGGGGTCGAGGGTGGCCACGCCGGCCTGCTCGAGGGTCCCGCCGGGCAGCTCGGCGCCGGGGGTCATCGGGACGGTGTCCACGAGCCGGTACTGCTGGCGCGCCGACTCCTGGCGCAGCACGAGGACCTGCGGGGTGTCGTTGCCCTTGCCCTCGGTCACGGCCATGGCCGTGCGCGGGAACGCCGGGTCGGAGACCGCCACGGCGGACAGCACGGGCGAGGCGGCGATCGGGGCGGGCGCGTTCCGCTCCTCGTCGATGTCCCGGTTGCGGTAGTTCAGGTCGCGCATCTGCAGGGCCGTTCCCCCCACGCGGGGCTTGAGGACCTTGGCGTCGCGCTTCTCATCCCCGGCCGCGACCGTCTTCGCGACATCCCCGAGGATGCGCTCGAGCTGGCTGTCCACCAGCACGGGGTAGGCCTCCTCCTGGGCGTCCGCCGGGGCATCGACCGCGCCGTCGGTCGCCGCGGGGCCCTGGGCCCCCGCCGGGACGGTGCCGGCCACGCCGAGGGCCAGCACCGCGAGGCCGGCACCGATCCCCCGGGCCGACCGCACGGCCGTGGTCCCGGAGCCGCGGGCGGCGCCGGCGGCGGACGACCGGCCGGCGGCGTGCGCCACCGTCCCGGTGCGCACGGCCCCACCCGGGCGGCCGCCCGCACCGGGGCCACCGCGGCGCCGGCGCAGCAAGGCCCAGGCGAGCAGGGCGATCCCGGCGGCCACGAGCAGCCCCCCGAGGACGTAGAGCGGGACGATCCACGGGCTGTCACCGGCGCGGTTGGTCCAGGTGACCGTCAGGTCGGTGGGGGCGGGATCCGTGCCGTCACGGGCGACGAGCAGGGCCCACTCCCCCTCGGAGGGGACGGTCCAGCGCTGTTCGAGCCGGTCCCGGCCGACCTGGACGTCCAGCCACAGGTCCGAGTCGCGGGGATTGGGCACGGTCGCCTCCCCCTCGGCGTGCTCGACCTCGATCCGCGGCGCCTCGCCACGGTCCGCGCCGGTGTCCACGCCGGTGACGGTGTTGTGGGCGGCGTCCCCGACCCACGCCTCGACGTCCCGGGCGCGCCCGAGCATGACGTTGAAGTAGCCCTCGCCGGTCAGCGTGAACTCGACGGGGTCCTCGTCGACCTCGCCGATGCCCTCGGTGATCACCGTCAGCGGCGCCTCCTCCGTGCCGGCGGGGACCGTGGCCGCCAGCGACTCCGGTGGCGCCCACACCGTCTGCAGTCCGCCGGCGACGAACAGGGCCACGAGCCCCAGCAGTAGGGCCACGATTCCGGAAACGACGCGCACAGCTCACCTGTCCATGGGGGGCGGGGAAGGGCATAATGGCCCGCCCCCAGTATAGCCGTCAGGTCACCGAACGATAACGGCAGGTCAGTGCCGTAGCCTGTCGCTTGTGCAGGACCACGACTCCCTCCGCCCGGGTCCCGGACCCGCCCCCGAGGCCCACCCGGCCGGCCCCGCCGCTCCCGGCGAGCCCGTCGCGGGGTCGCCCGACGCCGGACCGGCGGGCACCCCGGGGACCGGTCCGCACGGCACCACCGTCCCGGCGGGCCCGGCCGGCGCACCCGATCCCGCCGCGGCGTCCGGTGCGGCGGGGAGTCCCCGGCGGCCCGGCCACCCGGGCACCGCGCGCGCCTCCGGCCTCGTCGGCCGGCTCCTGGCCGGGCATCGGCTGCCCGGGGCCCGGCCCCGGCCCCGCTTCGAGCTGCGTCCGGAGTCGGAGCAGGGCGCCGAGGGGGAGGCGGCGCCGGCGGTGGACCGCCAGCGCCTCGTCAGCTGGGCCCACCCCGTGCAGACCGGCTTCCTGCTGACCGTGGGGGTCGGGCTGGCCCTGCTGCTCTACGGCATCCTCTCCGCCAACACGCAGCTGCTCGTGTGGATCGGCGCCGCCCTGTTCATCGCCCTGGGCCTGGACCCGCTCGTGCGGCGTATCGAGGGGTGGGGGGCGCCGCGGGGGGTGGGCGTGGCGGCCGCCGTGCTGCTGCTGGCGGCGCTGCTGACCGCGTTCTTCTCGCTGCTGATCCCCACCGTGGTGGAGCAGACCACGACCTTCATCGGCGACCTGCCGCGCATGGTCTCCGACTTCCTGGAGTCCCAGTTCCTCCACGACCTCGACGCCCGGTTCGGCATCCGTGAGCTCGCCGCGACGGAGATGGAGAAGTTCGTCGGGAACTCCGCGAACGTCACGGCGATCTTCGGCGGGCTCTTCGGCGTCGGCTCCGCGATCGTCAACACGGGCTTCTCCGTGCTGATCGTCCTGGTGCTGACGCTGTACTTCCTGGTCTCCCTGCCGGCCATGAAGTACTGGGCCTACCGCCTCGCCCCGCGCTCGCGCCGCCACCGGGTGGAGTACCTCGGAGAGGAGATCACGTCCTCGGTGGGCCTGTACGTGATCGGGCAGTCCCTCGTGGCGGTGCTGAACGGGTTCGTGGCCTTCGTCGCGATCTCGATCGCCGGCATCCCCTTCGGCGCCCTGCTGGCCTTCTTCGCCGGGCTCATGGCGTTCATCCCGCTCGTCGGCGCCCTCACGGGCGGGGTCATCATCACGCTCATCGCCCTGGCCGGCGGCTGGCAGCAGGCGGTGGTGTTCGCGGCCATCTACTTCATCTACCTCCAGGTGGAGGCGTACTTCGTGTCCCCGCGCGTGATGAGCAAGGCCGTCGCGGTGCCCGGTTCCGTGGCCGTCATCGCGGTGATCGCCGGGGCCGCCCTGCTCGGCGTCCTCGGCGCGCTGATGGCGATCCCGCTGGCCGCGGCCGTCATGCTCGTCGTCAAGGAGGTCCTCATCCCCCGGCAGGACCGCCTGTAGGCCGTCGGCCTCCGGCCGCCGTCAGGCCGCGGCGGCCGTCAGCCCTCGCCGGCGTCCGCGACGACCGGCCCGTCCCAGGCCGTGGGCAGCGCCACGGGGCGGCCCAGCGCGGTGGAGGCCACGTCGTCGAGCACCCCGCGGGTGTAGGTCCGGCCGATCCACAGGTGGCGGGCGCCCTCCACCCCGACGACCTCGGCCTGCGGCACGCGCGCGAACCGGCGGCGCGCCTCCTCCGGGCGCAGGAAGTCGTCGAGTCCCGGGACCAGCACGCGCAGGGGCCGGCCGTCGGCCGCCCAGCGGTCCAGGTCCGCGTCCGTGGAACGGCGCAGCGGGGGCGAGAGCAGGATGCCGCCGCGCACGTGCCCGGCGTGCGGCACGGAGGTGCCGTGCTGGAGCACCAGCTCGGTGCCGAAGGACCATCCCACCAGCCACGGGTCCGGCAGTCCCCGCTCGGCCACGAGGGCCAGGGCGGCGGCCACGTCCTCGCGCTCGGCGACGCCGTCGCCGAACGCCCCGTCCGAGCACCCGCGCCGGGAGCACGTGCCGCGGGTGTTGAACCGCAGCACCGCCAGGCCCGCGGTCGCCGGCAGCCACTGGGCCGCCTTGAGGTACAGGTGGATGTCCATGTGCCCGCCCACCGTCGGCAGCGGGTGGAAGGTGACGAGGGTGGCCCGCGGCGGGGCGTCCTCGGGGAGGGCGAGCTCCCCGACCAGGTCGAGGCCGTCGGCGGTGCGCAGCACGAGCCGCTCCCGTCGGGCCGGCAGGACCGTGCGCGCCTGCAGCGGCTCGGGGCCGGCCGTGCGGCGGTAGTGCTGCTCGACGGGTCCGGCGGGCGGCGGGGTGGCCGGCACGGGCGAGAGGTCGCGCATCGGGGTCCTTCCGGGCTCGGTCAGGGCGGTCGGTCAGGGCGGTCAGTGCGGTGCGTGCGGCAGGTCCGTCGGACGCTCGGCCAGGCGGGCGGTCAGTACGGACCGTCCTGGCGGCGGGAGGACCAGCACATCGGGTGCCAGTGCCGCCGGTCCGCGGCGGCGGCCTCGTCGCCCAGGACGGAGTCGCTGCGCCAGGCCACGAGGTGGGCCAGGCCCGGCGGGATCGG
The DNA here is from genome assembly GCF_005877055.1 of Citricoccus sp. SGAir0253. Taxonomy (NCBI): domain Bacteria; kingdom Bacillati; phylum Actinomycetota; class Actinomycetes; order Micrococcales; family Micrococcaceae; genus Citricoccus; species Citricoccus sp. SGAir0253. The sequence goes on from NZ_CP039424.1 coordinate 2,213,173, forward strand.
CCGGCCACAGCCGGGGCAGGTGTAGTCCTTCACCGCGCGCCAGGCCGGGATCCGGCGCACGTGCCAGCCGCCGTCGTGCCCGTCCTCGTGCCGGTACCCGGAGTCCAGGCCCAGCAGCCGGTCCAGCTCGTCCGTTCCCCCGGTCCCCGTGCCCGACGCCGGCCCGTTCCGGCGGCGCGCGGGTCCGCCGGTGCCGGGGCGGCCGGAGGGACCGCCGGTGCGGCGACGGGGACGGTTGGAGCGGGGCACCCCCTCATGGTGTCACAGTGCCGGCGCGGGACCGGATGGGCCAGGCAGTAGACTGCCGGACGTGCGTTTGGTGATTGCCCGGTGTTCCGTGACCTACGAGGGGCGCCTGCGCGCCCACCTGCCCCAGGCCACCCGGCTGCTGATGGTCAAGGCCGACGGCGCCGTGCTGGTGCACTCGGACGGCGGGTCCTACAAGCCGCTGAACTGGATGAGCCCGCCGGCCACCCTGCGCGTCGCCCCGCCCGGCGAGGAGCTCGCGGAGGAGGGCGTGGCGGAGGTGTGGACCGTGCAGTCCACCAAGACCGACGACCGGCTCGTGGTGCACCTCTTCGAGGTGCTGCACGATTCCTCGCACGAGCTCGGCGTGGACCCCGGCCTCGTCAAGGACGGCGTGGAGGCGGACCTGCAGCGGCTGCTCGCCGAGCAGATCGAGCTGCTGGGGGCCGGCCACTCCCTCGTGCGCCGCGAGCACATGACGGCGATCGGCCCCGTGGACATCCTGGCCCGGGACGCGGAGGGCGGCACGGTGGCCGTGGAGCTCAAGCGCCGCGGGGACATCGACGGCGTGGAGCAGCTCACCCGGTACCTCGAGCTGATGAACCGCGACCCCCTGCTGGCCCCGGTGCGCGGGGTCTTCGCGGCCCAGCAGATCCGCCCCCAGGCCCGCACGCTCGCCGAGGACCGCGGCATCCGCTGCCTCACGCTCGACTACGACGCGATGCGCGGCGTGGACGATGCCGAGTCCCGCCTCTTCTGACCCCTCCCCCGGCCGCCCGCACGCGCCGGGCCGGCTCGTCACGCCCGGGCTCGTGGACCAGCACTGCCACGGCCACGCCGGCGTCGACTTCGCCACCGCCTCCCCCGCGGCCGTCCGGGCGGCCGTGGCCGGGCTCGCCGCACGCGGGGTCACGCGCGTGGTGGCCTCCGTGCCCACCATGCCGGCCGCCGAGCTGCTCGACGCCGTGCACCGGCTCGCCCCGCTCGTCTGGGAGGGCGTGCTCGCGGGGATCCACCTGGAGGGGCCGTTCCTCTCGCCCCGGCGCTGCGGGGCCCAGTCCCCCGCCGACGTGCTCCGGCCGGACGCCCCGGGAGCTCCCGGCCTCGTCCGCGCCCTGCTCGCGGCCGGCGCCGGCCGGGCGGCCCCGGCCGGTGTGGGTGCCGGGCCGCGGGAGGACGCTCCCCCGGGCTCCCCGGACGGGGCGAACGCCATCATCGCCATGACCTACGCCCCCGAGCTGCCCGGCGCGGACCGGCTCGAGGCCGCCCTGCTCGCGGCCGGGGTGCTCCCCAGCCCCGGCCACACCGACGCGACGGCCGAGGAGTTCGTCGCGGCCCTGGAGCGCCTGGCAGACCGGCCGGGCGGTGCCCCCGATGGCCGGGAGGACTCGCGGCCCGGCGGACGGCACCGAGGCGGCCCTGAGGACCCGCAGCAGGGACGCGACGAGCGACACGACGGGGGCCGCGTCCCGGCGGTCACGCACCTGTTCAACGCCATGGCCGGCTTCCACCACCGGCGCCCCGGCCCGGTGCCCGCAGCCCTCGCCGCGGCGGCCGCCGGACGGCTGCGGCTCGAGCTCATCGCCGACGGCCACCACGTGGACCCGGCCGTCGTCCGGGACGTCGTCCGCCTGGTGCCCGGCGCCGTGTGCGTGGTCTCGGACGCCTCCGCCGCCACGGAGGCCCCGCCGGGCCGCTACCGTCTGGGGGCGGTGGCCCTCGAGCGCGCGGCCGGATCCGCCGCGCCGACGCTGGCGCCCGCGGCCGTGCCGGCCGGCACCCCGCCGGGGCGGGGGTCCGCTGCCGCGGCGGACCCGTCCGGCACCCCGGCCGCCCGGCGCCCGGCGGGGCCCGCCGGCGCGACCCTCGCCTCCGGCGCCGTGGCCCTGGACCGCTCGCTCGCACTGCTCGTGGAGTGGGGCGTGCCGTGGGAGACCGCCGTGCGCACGGTCACCACCACCCCCGCCCGCGGGCTGCCGCCCTCCCGGCGCCCCTCCGGCTGGGTGGTGTGGGACGCTCCCGGCCGGGCGGCCGACGTCGTGCTCCCGCAGCGTCCCGCGCCGCGCCCGCGGGGCGCCGGGCCGGCGCGGCCCCTTCCTCCGGACGCCGCTCCCGGCCGTTAACGACTCCAGCGCACCGCCCCGGGGGCGGTGCGCTGGAGTGCGGTGCGCTGGAGTGGCGCCGCGTCGGTGTACGGGTGACGGCCCGGCCCGCGGACCGGGCCCGTCAGGGGGCCCGGCGGTGAGGTCCCCGGTGCAGCCGGAGCAGCCGGGAGGAGCGCCGGGGCACCTCGCGCCACGTGCCGAGGCCCGCCACGGGGCCGGCCTCGATCCAGGCGGAGAGCCCGGCGCACGCATCGGAGTCCATGTCCAGGTCGATCGGTGACGGCCCGCCATCCACGCGCACCACCACCGATCCGTCCTGGCGGCCGGGCCCCGAGCGCCGCAGGTGCAGCAGGTGCCGCGCCGCCCGCCACCGGGGCCGCGGGTCGACCGACCAGACGCTCATGAGGTCCAGGCCGGCCTCGTCGTAGCGGCCGATGACCCGGGCCCCGCGGCCGGACCGGCCAGCCGGGCGGACCCGGGCCGAGAACGTCCCGGGTGTCCGCACCAGCGTCCGCCAGCGCCACCCCACCATGAAGGCGACGACCAGCACCGCGGCTGCCACCGCGGCGACCAGGGCCGACCAGCCGGGACTCACCTCAGGCTGCGCCCTGTCCGGCGGAGGCGGGGTCCAGCGTCGCGGCGCCGGCCACGATCACCACGCGGTCGTTGTCCACGGAGAAGAACCCGCCCTCGGCGTGGGCCGTGACGGTCTGGCCGTTGGCCTGCTGGACGACGACGTCGCCGTCGCCCAGCACCGCGAGCAGCGGCGTGTGCCCGGGCAGGATGCCGATCTCGCCGTCGATGGTCCGCGCGCTGACGGCCTGTGCCGGACCGGACCACACGAAGTGGTCCTCCGCCACGATCTCCACCTCGAGCTCGTGCCTGTCCGCCATGGTCAGTTCTCCGACTGGATCTTGGCCCAGTTGCGCTCGACGTCGTCGAGGCCGCCGACGTTGTAGAACGCCTGCTCGGCCACGTGGTCCAGGTCACCGTTGGCGATGGCGTTGAAGCCCTCGATGGTGTCCTTGATCGGCACGGTCGAGCCCTCCACGCCGGTGAACTGCTTGGCGGTGTAGGTGTTCTGGGACAGGAACTGCTCGATGCGGCGGGCGCGGGAGACGACGATCTTGTCCTCCTCCGAGAGCTCGTCGACGCCGAGGATCGCGATGATGTCCTGCAGCTCCTTGTTCTTCTGCAGGATCTGCTTGACGCGGGTCGCGGCGTCGTAGTGCTCCTGGCCCACGTACTGCGGGTCGAGGATGCGCGAGGTCGAGGCCAGCGGGTCCACGGCCGGGTACAGGCCACGGGAGGCCAGCGAACGGGTCAGGTTCGTGGTGGCGTCCAGGTGGGCGAACACGTTGGCCGGGGCCGGGTCGGTGTAGTCGTCCGCGGGGACGTACACGGCCTGCATCGAGGTGATGGAGTGGCCGCGCGTGGAGGTGATGCGCTCCTGCAGCACGCCCATCTCGTCGGCCAGGTTCGGCTGGTAGCCCACGGCGGAGGGCATGCGGCCCAGCAGCGTGGAGACCTCGGAACCGGCCTGGGAGAAGCGGAAGATGTTGTCGATGAACAGGAGCACGTCCTGGTTCATCTCGTCGCGGAAGTACTCGGCCATGGTCAGGCCGGTCAGGGCGACGCGCAGTCGCGTTCCCGGCGGCTCGTCCATCTGGCCGAACACGAGCGCGGTGTCCTTCAGGACGTCCGCCTCGTCCATCTCGACCCACAGGTCGTTGCCCTCACGCGTGCGCTCACCGACGCCGGCGAACACCGAGGTGCCGCCGAAGTTGCGGGCCACACGGGTGATCATCTCCTGGATGAGCACGGTCTTGCCCACGCCGGCGCCGCCGAACAGGCCGATCTTGCCGCCCTTGATGTACGGGGTGAGCAGGTCGATCACCTTGATGCCGGTCTCCAGCATCTCGGTGGAGCCCTCGAGGGCGGCGAAGTTCGGGGCCGGGCGGTGGATCGGCCAGCGCTCGGTGACCTGCAGCTCCGAGGTCGGCACGTCCAGGGACTCGCCGAGCACGTTGAAGATGTGGCCCTTGACGACCTCGCCGACCGGCACGGAGATCGGGGCGCCGGTGTCGGTGACGGAGGCGCCGCGGACCAGGCCGTCGGTGGACTGCAGGGAGATGGCGCGGACCAGGTTGTCGCCCAGGTGCTGCGCGGTCTCGAAGGTGATGGTGCGGGTCTGGCCGTTGACGGTCAGCTCGGCGGTCAGGGCGTTGTACACGGCCGGCATGGCGTCCGCGGGGAACTCGGCGTCGATCACCGGACCGATCACGCGGGCGATGCGACCGATGGCGCCGCCGGTGGCGGTACCGGTGCCCTGTTCGTTCGTGGTGGCAGTCATCTCTCTCACTTCTTTGGTGTGGATGGCGGGTGCAGTGTTGCGGGGCGGTGCGGCGTCAGGACGCGCTGAGCGCGTCGGCACCGGCGATGAGCTCGGTGAGCTCCTGCGTGATCTCGGCCTGGCGGGCGTTGTTCATCTTCAGGGTGTACTCCCGGACGAGCTCCTTGGCGTTGTCGCCGGCCGCCTTCATCGCGCGCTGGCGGTTGGCCAGCTCGGACGCCGCGGACTGGAGCATCGAGGAGAAGATCCGCGACTCGATGTACTTCGGCAGCAGCGCGTCGAGGACCTCCTCGGGAGCCGGCTCGTACTCGTACAGCGGGTACAGCTCGGTGTCCTCGGAGACCTCCTCCTCCACCACCTGGAGGGGCAGCAGCCGGACGACGGTCGGGACCTGGGTCACGAGCGACTGGAACTCGGTGTAGACGACGTGGATCTCGTCCACGCCGCCGGCCTCGGTGTCCTGCAGGAACGACTCGACGAGGATCTCGCCGATCTCGCGGGCGCGGGCGAACTTCGGGCTGTCGGTGTCGCCGGCCCAGAACTGCTTGTACTCGCGGTTCCGGAAGTCGAAGTACCCCTGCGCCTTGCGGCCCACGAGGTAGATGTCCGTCTCCTTGCCCTCCGCGTGCAGCTTCTCCAGCAGCTCCTCGGCGTGCCGCAGCACGTTCGCCGAGTACGCGCCGGCCATGCCGCGGTCGGAGGAGAGGACCAGCACGGCCGAGCGCTTCGGGTCCTCGACCTCGGAGGTGAGCACGTGCTCGATGTCCTGCTGCGACGACACGGCGGACACGGCGCGGGTGATCGCGTTGGCGTACGGCAGCGACGCGGCTACGCGCTCACGCGCCTTGCCGATGCGGGACGTGGCGATCAGCTCCATCGCCTTGAAGATCTTCTGCATCGACTGCGTCGAGGCGATCTTCTGGCGGTAGACCCGGATCTGGGCTCCCATGGTTGTCCTTTCCTTCGCTCCCGAGCACCGGTGCCCGCCGCGGGGGCGGGCACCGGTGCTCGGCGGCGGTCAGCGCTTCTGCTTGACGATCTTTTCCTGGGTGACCGCGTCGGCGGCCAGCGGATCGTGCTCCTCGTGCCCGGCGGCCACGAGCTTGTTGTCGCCCTCGCCGAAGAAGCCCTTCTTGAAGGCCTCCACCTCGGCCTTCAGCGTCTCCAGGGCCGAGTCCTCGAGCTTGCCGGTCTCCCGGATCGAGCCGAGCACCAGGTCCTTGTGGCGCAGGTGGTCCAGGAACTCGCGCTCGAAGCGCAGCACGTCCTCGACCGGCACCTCGTCCAGGTGGCCGTTCGCGCCGGTCCAGATGGACACGACCTGCTCCTCGACCGGGTACGGCGAGTACTGCGGCTGCTTGAGCAGCTCGGTCAGGCGCTCACCGCGCTGCAGCTGGCGGCGGGTGGCCGGGTCCAGGTCCGAGGCGAACATGGCGAACGCCTGCTGGTCGCGGTACTGGGCCAGGTCCAGCTTCAGGGTGCCGGAGACCTTCTTCATCGCCTTGATCTGCGCGGCACCGCCCACGCGGGACACCGAGATGCCCACGTCCACGGCGGGACGCTGGTTGGCGTTGAACAGGTCCGACTGCAGGAAGATCTGGCCGTCGGTGATGGAGATGACGTTGGTCGGGATGTACGCCGAGACGTCGTTGGCCTTGGTCTCCACGATCGGCAGGCCGGTCATCGAGCCGCCGCCGAGCTCGTCGGAGAGCTTGGCGCAACGCTCCAGCAGGCGGGAGTGCAGGTAGAAGACGTCGCCCGGGTAGGCCTCGCGTCCCGGCGGGCGGCGCAGCAGCAGCGAGACCGCACGGTAGGCCTCGGCCTGCTTGGACAGGTCGTCGAAGATGATCAGCACGTGCTTGCCGCCGTACATCCAGTGCTGGCCGATGGCCGAGCCGGCGTAGGGGGCGAGGTACTTGAAGCCGGCCGGGTCGGAGGCCGGGGACGCCACGATCGTGGTGTACTCCAGGGCGCCGTGCTCCTCCAGGGTGTGGCGGACCGCGGCGATGGTGGAGGCCTTCTGGCCCACGGCGACGTAGATGCAGCGGACCTGCTTCGACGGGTCGCCGGACTCCCAGTTGGCCTTCTGGTTCAGGATCGTGTCGATGCCGATCGCGGTCTTGCCGGTCTGGCGGTCACCGATGATCAGCTGGCGCTGGCCGCGGCCGATCGGGATCATGGCGTCGATCGACTTCATGCCGGTCTGCAGCGGCTCGTCCACGGACTTGCGCTGCGTCACGCCCGGGGCCTGGAGCTCCATGGCGCGGCGGCCCTCGGCCTCGATGGGGCCGAGGTCGTCGATCGGGGCGCCCAGCGGGTCCACGACGCGGCCCAGGAACTTGTCGCCCACCGGGACGGAGAGGACCTCGCCGGTGCGCTGCACCTCCTGGCCCTCCTCGATGCCCTGGAAGTCGCCGAGCACGACGACGCCGATCTCGCGGGTGTCCAGGTTCTGGGCCAGGCCCAGGGTGCCGTCCTCGAAGCGAAGCAGCTCGTTGGCCATGGCGGAGGGCAGGCCCTCCACCCGGGCGATGCCGTCCGCGGCGGAGACGACGTGGCCGACCTCCACACGCTCGGTGCCGGCGGGTTCGTACGATGCCGCGAACTCATTCAGGGCATTGCGAACATCATCAGCGTTGATGGTCAAGTCGGCCATCTGCATTCCCTGCTCTCTCAGTTGGTGATCATCGAGATGCCGATGACCGAAGGTGTCTGTTTCGTGGTTCGCCGGCCTCAGCCGGCCAGCTTCCGCTGGAGGTCGTGGAGACGGGACTGGACGGAGGAGTCGACGACGTCGTCCCCCACCTGGACCCGGATGCCGCCGACCAGCTCGGGATCGACCGCCACGTCCAGCCTCAGGTCACGGCCGAAGAGGCGACGCAGCCCGGCCGCGAGACGCTCGTGCTGCCCGGCCGCGAGGGGACGGGCCACGGTGACCTCCGCGATCCACTGCCGCTGGCGCTCGGCCACGGCGTCCACGAAGTCCCGGACCAGGTCCACGGGCTTCAGCCCCCGCGGGTGCTCCACGGCCTGGCGCACCAGCAGGCGGGCCTCCGGGGAGGCACCGCCCAGCAGTCGCTCGGCCAGGGTGCCCCGCGACGCCGTCGGCGCCTGCGGATCCGTCAGTGCACGCTGCAGGTCGTGGGATTCCCCGACGGCGCGGTTGAAGGCCAGCAGCTGGTCGGCGAGCCGGCCCAGTCCGTCCAGTCCCTCGCGCTCGGCGGAGGCGGCCACCGCGGTGGTGGCCAGTTGCTCGAGGGCGTCGCCGAAGTCCCGGTCACGGGTCCAGCGGCGGGCCGCCAGGTCCGCGAGGACCGTGGTGGCGCCCTCCGAGACGCGGCCGCCGAACAGCGACCGCACCACGCCGACGCGCCGCTCGACCGTCCACGAGGGATCGGTCATGGCGCGGCGCAGCGGCGCGTTGTCGTCGACGGTCCGCAGGGCCGTGAACAGCTCTGCCGCCAGCGGCAGGCCGCCGGAGGTCAGGACGGGGTCCAGGTCCCGGCGGGCGGCCGTCAGTGAGTCGGAAGAAGTGCCGGCCATTACTCAGCAGCACCTGCGCTGGTGGCGGTCCGGCCGGTGGCCTCGCTGCGCTCCAGGTCCTCGAGGAACCGGTCCACGACGCGCTGGGCGCGGGCGTCGTCCTCGAGGGACTCCCCCACGATGCGGCTGGCCAGGGTGGTGGCCAGGCTGCCGACGTCGGTGCGCAGCGAGGCCTCGGCCTGCACGCGCTCCGCGGCGATCTGCGCCTGGGCCTGCTCGGCGATGCGGGCAGCCTCCGTGGACGCCTTCTCCCGGGCGTCCGCCAGGATCTGGGCGGCCTCGGCGCGGGCCTCCTCGCGGATGCGGTTGGCCTCGACGTAGCCGTCCTGCTGCTGCTGCTCGTAGCTGGCCTTGAGGGCATTGGCCTCGGCCTGTGCCTTCTCGGCCTTCTCGAGGCCGCCCTCGATCGCGTCGACACGGTCCTGGTACGCCTTCTCCAGGGCCGGGGCGATGTACTTCACTACGAGGAACATCAGCACGGCGAAGCCGACGGCGGTGACCAGCACCTCCCACCAGTTCGGAAGCAGCGGATTGGCGCTGTGCCCCTCCTCGGCTGCGACGAGGATCAGTTCAGACCTGATCATGGTTCAACCATCCTTTGGTGATGTTTCCTGTCATGGGCGGCCGGCGGAGCGGCCTGCAGATGGCAGGAGGGGTCAGACGCCGACGACGAAGGCGAAGACCAGACCCAGGATGGCGAGGGCCTCGGCCAGGGCGAAGCCGAGCAGGGCGATCGGCTGCAGGATGCGCTGGGCCTCCGGCTGGCGGGCGACGCCGTTGATGTAGGCGGCGAAGATCAGGCCCACGCCGATCGCGGAGCCGATGGCGGCCAGGCCGTAGCCGATCATGTTCAGAGAACCGTGCAGTTCCATTGTGTTCCTTTCAAGATGCCAGTCGGCAGGTTGTGCGGGTATCCCCGGCGTGGTCCCGGCGGTTGCCGGCACCGGGAAGTGCTGCGGTGGCGGACGGTGCCCGCCGATCCGTTCCCGTGGCCCGTCCGGCGCTCGGCCGGCCGGTCACGGTCCCGGAAGGTCAGTGGTCGTTGGCGGCCAGGGCCCCTTGGATGTAGATCGCGGTCAGCAAGGTGAAGACGAACGCCTGCAGGAACATGATCAGCAGCTCGAGGAAGTACATGGCCACGGAGCCGAGGATCACCAGCACGCCGGTGCCCTGCAGGGCCAGGTTGCCGGTCTCGGTGATGAGGAAGGCCGCGCCGGAGCCGGCGAGCATCACGATCATGTGGCCCGAGAGCATGGTGGCCATCAGACGCAGCGAGTGGGTCAGCGGCCGCACGATGAAGTTGGAGATGATCTCCAGCGGCACGAGCAGCGGCAGGATCCAGCCGGGGACCCCGGTCGGCACCACGGCGAGCTTGAAGTACTTCGGACCGTGGTGCTTGACGCCCACGCCGATCCAGATGATGTAGACGATGAGCGCCAGCGCGTAGGCGGAGCCGGCGTGCGAGAAGCTCGGCAGCTGCAGGAACGGGATGGCGCCGAAGAAGTTGTTCAGCAGCACGAAGAAGAAGATGCCGAACAGCAGCGGCACCCAGGCCTTGAACTCCCTCTCGCCGATGATGTCCCGGCCGATGCCGTTGCGCACGAAGGCGTAGCCGGACTCGGCGAGCCACTGGACCTTCCCGGGGACCAGGCCCGGCTTGCGCATGGCCATCATGAAGAAGGCCGAGATGAGGATCACCGAGAGGATGATCATCAGCATCTGCTTGCCGAAGCCCGTGCCGTACTCGGCCATCCAGGGCAGGATGTCCGGCAGGTGGGTCTGGTCGATCGTGGGCGGAGCGAATCCACCCTGATCGGTGGAGCTGGCGAGCACGATCGGTAGCACGCTGATCCTCTCTGCAGTGTCCGTCAGCGGAACGCGGACGTGGGCGTTCCCTCCACGCGGACAGGGCGGCGACATGGCTGCGCCCCGGCCGTCGTTATTGATCGTTGATGAGCCTACCAAACCGGGCAGGGTCCTCCTGACCAAAAACCCCCCATTCGGCACGGTTTCCGGGGGTCATGGCGATTTATTTCTACGACGTGTCGAAATCCGGGCGAGTTCGGCGGCCGGCGGGCCCTCAGTCGTCGTACACCTGGCGCCGCGTGCGGGCGAAGACGAGCACCTCGGTGGCCTGCCACGCGACGATGGCCAGCAGCGCCCCCACCCCCGCACCGAGGGTGTCCAGCCAGCCCGGGGCGGGCACCACGGTGAGCAGCACGGCCATCAGGACGATCTTCACCACGAAGCCGAACATGGCGATGAAGATGGCCTGGTCCCGCCAGCGGTCCCAGGACCACGCCGTGAGCGCCAGGGTCATGGCGGACAGCAGCACGACGACGGCCCCGGCCAGTCCCAGCGAGGCGGCGGCGGCGCCGCCGGCCAGCGGCCAGGCGGCGCCCGCCGCCACCGCCACGAGGGGCACGCAGACGGCCAGGCACGCGGCGAGGATCCCCCACCACCCCCGGGTGTTCACGCGGCGCGGGCGTCGTCTGGTCGGCATGGTGCTCACGGGCTCCCCCTTCTGGAACGGTGGACCCAGGGATGCAGGGTCAGGTAGCCGGCACCCAGCAGCAGCGCGGCCATGACCGGCAGCACGAGCCGCCAGTCCAGGAAGTTCAGGGACACCACGCCGTAGGCGATGAGGAACGTCCACAGGTACAGCAGCAGCACGGCCTGGCGGTGCGTGTAGCCGCCGTCCACGAGCTTGTGGTGCAGGTGGCCGCGGTCGGCGGAGAACGGGCTGGCCCCCCGCGCCGTGCGGCGCACCACGGCCAGCGCCAGGTCGGCCAGCGGCAGGGCCATCACGGCGATCGGCAGCAGCACCGGCATGTAGGCCGGCACGTTGCGGAAGCGGAAGCCCGCCAGGGCGCCGAGGTCCGCGGTCACCGCGATCGCGGCGGTGGCCATCAGCAGGCCGATGACCATGGCGCCGACCTCCCCCATGAAGATCCGCGCCGGGTTCAGGTTGTGCGGCAGGAAGCCCAGGCACGAGCCCACCAGCACCGCCATCAGCAGGGTGGCGAGGTTGGAGTAGTCGAACTGGTTGATGGTGCGCGTCAGCAGGTAGGAGTAGATGAAGAAGGCCGAGCCGCCGATCACCGCGACGCCCGCGGCCAGCCCGTCCAGCCCGTCCACGAAGTTGATGGCATTCATGGTCAGCACGAGGATGAACACGGTCAGGCCCAGCTGGAGGGGCTCGCTGCCGACCGGGATCCAGCCGACGGGCATGGCCTCTACGCGCACCCCGTGCAGCGCCACGAGTCCCGCGGCCGCGACCTGTCCGGAGAGCTTGAGGGACCAGTGCAGGTCCCACAGGTCGTCGGCGACCCCCATGACGAGCACCACGGCCAGGGCGAGCAGCACGCCGCGCACCGGGACCGGGTCCGTGAAGATGCCGCCGAGGAAGGGCACCATGGCGCCCACCCCGAGCGCGGCCAGGACGCCGGCCAGCATCGCCACGCCGCCGAGCTTGGGCACCGGCTGCCGGTGCACGTCCCGCTGGCGGCGGGGGGTGTAGACGCGCCCCCGCAGCGCCAGCACGCGGACCGCCGGCGTGAGGGCGAAGCTCACGAGGGCGGACAGCACGAGCAGCAGCAGGTAGGCCCTCATCGACCGGCGGGGGCCCCGCCCGGCGTGTCCCCGGGCCCGGCGTCGGCTCCGGCACCGTCATGCGGACCGGTCGCGGGCGCGGCGTCGGCGGGGGCGACCTCGGCGGGCTCGGCGTCGGCGGGGGCGACCTCGGCGGGCTCGGCGGCGGCGGGCGCGGCCGGGCCGGTCCCGGCACCGGCGGCATCCGCGGATCCCGCGCCGTCGAGCGGCACGAGGTCGGGCACCACGGCCGCGAGCTCGGCGTGCGGCAGGGCGCCCTGGCGCACCACGCGGAAGGGGGTGACGGTGCAGTCCACGATCGTGGACGGGGCCGAGAGGTCCCGGTCGCCGTCGTCGAGGTACACGGCCACCGACTCGCCGAGCATCTCCCGGGCCGCGGCGGCCGACGTCGCGGCCGGGAGCCCCGTGCGGTTGGCGCTGGAGACGGCCATGGGCCCCACCTCGCGGAGCAGTTCGCGGGCGACCTGGTCGTCCGGGACCCGCAGCGCCACCGTCCCCCGGGTCTCGCCGAGGTCCCAGGCCAGGGAGGGCTGGGCGGGGAGGATCAGGGTGAGGGCACCGGGCCAGAAGGCCTCGGCCAGGGCGCGCGCCCCGTCCGGGACGTCGGCCGCGAGGCCGTCCATCACCTGCGGCGCGCCGATCAGCACGGGCGGGGGCATGTTCCGGCCGCGGCCCTTCGCGGCCAGCAGCACCGCCACGGCCTGGGGGGAGAAGGCGTCGGCGCCGATCCCGTACACGGTGTCGGTCGGCAGGACGACGCACTCCTGGCGGCCCAGTGCCGCGCGGGCGGCCTCGATGGCCTCGTCGAGTCCGGCGTCCGTGGTGCAGTCGATGAGGGTGCTCACGGGTCCATTCTCCCACCGACCGCGTCCGGGGCCGGTCCCGCGCCCGGCGCGGCGGCCGGTCCGGCCCCCGGTCCGGCGGCCGAGTCGTGGACCGAGCCGGTGACCGAGCCGGTGACCGAGCCCTGGGGCCGCGGGGCCGGGAGGTCCGTGCGGACGGCCTCCGTGAACCGTGGCCGGTCGTTGAGGTCGCGGTGGGAGCGCACCGCCGTGAAGAGCCCGTCGCGCTCCAGCAGACCGGCCACCGCGGCGGCCTGCGTGTCGTCGTGCTCCATCACGAACACCCCGCCGGGGCGCAGCAGCCGGGCCGCCGCGGCGGCCACGACGGCCGGCATCCGCAGCCCGTCCGCTCCCCCGCCGTACAGCGCCATCGCGGGATCGCGCCGCGCCTCGGGCTGGAGCGGGACGCGGCCGTCCGGGACGTAGGGCGGGTTGGAGACCACGACGTCGACCGACCCGTCGAGCGGGGCCAGGGCCGTGGCGGCGTCCGCCACGTGCAGCTCGACCCCGCGGGGCCCCAGGTTCGCGGCGGCCCAGCGGGCCGCCTCGGGGTCCGCCTCGACGGCGTGCAGCCGGGCACCGGGGACCTCCTCGGCCAGCGCGGCGGCGATCGCCCCGGAGCCGGTGCACAGGTCCACGCCGAGGGCGCCGGGGCCGGCGGCCGCGAGGGCCTCGACGGCGCGGCCGGCCACGAGCTCGGTCTCGGGCCGGGGCAGGAAGACCCCGGGTCCCACGGAGAGCTCCACGGTGCGGAACGCGGCACTGCCGGTGAGGTACTGCAGCGGGGTCCGGGTGGACCGGGAGATGGCCAGGCGGCGCAGGTCGACGGCCTGCACGGCCGTCAGCTCCCGGCCGGCGACGGCCCACGCGGCCACCCGCCCCCGCGGGGCGCCCAGCACGTGGGCGGCCAGCAGCTCGGCCTCGGCGCGCGGGGACTCCACCCCCGCGGCGGCCAGCAGCTCGGTGGCCGAGCGCAGGAGGGCGCCCAGGTCCAGGTCGTCCACCGGCCGTGCCCGCCCCGCCGGGTGGGGCGCCCGGACCGGTCCGGTACCGGCCGGCCTCGCGGGCACGGTGCCCGTCCGGATCGTCACCGCTCCCCCGTCCCGCCCCGGCCCTGCTGGCCGTGCTGTCCCAGCGCCTCGAGGCGGTGCCGCTCGTCCAGGTCGATGCAGGACTGCAGCACCGGGCCGAGGTCGCCGTCGAGGACGGCGTCGAGGTTGTATGCCTTGTACCCGGTCCGGTGGTCCGCGATCCGGTTCTCGGGGTAGTTGTAGGTGCGGATCCGCTCCGAGCGGTCCATGGTGCGCACCTGGGAGGCGCGCGTGGCCGCGTTCTCGGCGTCGAGCTGCTCCTGCTGGTGGGCGAGCAGCCGGGAGCGGAGCACGCGCATCCCGGCCTCGCGGTTCTGGATCTGGGACTTCTCGTTCTGCATCGACACCACGATCCCCGTGGGCAGGTGGGTGATGCGCACCGCGGAGTCGGTGGTGTTGACGGACTGCCCGCCGGGACCGGAGGAGCGGAAGACGTCGATCTTGAGGTCGTTCGGGGAGATCTCGATCTCCTCGGGGGCGTCCACCTCGGGGAAGACGAGCACGCCCGCCGCGGAGGTGTGGATGCGCCCCTGGGACTCGGTCACCGGCACGCGCTGGACGCGGTGCACGCCGCCCTCGAACTTCAGGTGGGCGTACACGCCCTCGGCCGGGTCCGTGGACGAGCCCTTGATGGCCACCTGGACGTCCTTGTAGCCGCCGAGGTCGGACTCCGTGGCGGAGAGGACCTCCGTGCGCCACCCCTTGGACTCCGCGAAGCGCGTGTACATCCGCAGCAGGTCACCGGCGAACAGCGCGGCCTCCTCGCCGCCCTCCCCGCCCTTGATCTCCAGGATCGCGTCCCGCGCGTCCGAGGGGTCGCGCGGGATCAGCAGCCGGCGCAGCCGCTCGGTGGCGCGTTCGGCGGCCTCCTGGAGACCGGGCACCTCCGCGGCGAACTCCGCGTCGTCCTCGGCCAGCTCGCGCGCGTCGGCCAGGTCGTCCTCGGCCTGCCGCCACGCCCGGTGCGCCGCGACGATGCCGTTGAGCTCGGCGAAGCGGCGGCCGAGCCGCCGGGACAGCGCCTGGTCCTGGTGCACGGCCGGGTCCGCGAGGCGTTCGGTGAGCTCGCGGTGCTCGTCCAGCAGGTCCTGCACGGACTCGAACATGGTTCTTCCTTCGGTCGGTGGTCCGGGGAGTGGTCCGGGGAGTGGTCCGGTCGGTCGCCCGGCGGTCCGGACGGGGGCCTGCGCCCCGGCGCCGCCGCGCCGGGCGGGAACGACTCGGCCCCCGGCCCGCCGCGTGCATGCGGTGGACCGGGGGCCGGCGTCGGCGCTACTTCTCGCCCTTGGGCCCCAGGGTCGTCTTGGAGACGAGCATGAGGAACTCGGCGTTGGACTGGGTGTCCCGGATCTTGTTGGTCAGGATCTCCAGCGCCTGCTGCGTGTCCAGGCCGGACAGCACCCGGCGCAGCTTCCACATGATCTTGATCTCCTCCGGGGAGAGCAGGTTCTCCTCGCGGCGCGTGCCGGAGGCGTTGACGTCCACGGCGGGGAAGATGCGCTTGTCCGCCAGCTGGCGGGACAGCCGCAGCTCCATGTTGCCGGTGCCCTTGAACTCCTCGAAGATCACCTCGTCCATCTTGGAGCCGGTCTCCACCAGGGCGGTGGCGAGGATCGTCAGCGAGCCGCCGTTCTCGATGTTGCGGGCGGCGCCGAAGAAGCGCTTGGGCGGGTACAGGGCCGAGGAGTCCACGCCGCCGGACAGGATGCGCCCGGAGGCCGGGGCGGCCAGGTTGTAGGCGCGGCCCAGTCGGGTCATGGAGTCCAGCAGCACCACGACGTCGCGGCCCATCTCCACGAGGCGCTTGGCGCGCTCGATGGCGAGCTCGGCCACCGTGGTGTGGTCGTCGGCGGGGCGGTCGAAGGTCGAGGCGATGACCTCGCCCTTGACCGAGCGCTGCATGTCCGTGACCTCCTCCGGACGCTCGTCCACCAGCACCATCATGAGGTGCACCTCGGGGTTGTTGGTGGTGATGGCGTTGGCGATGGACTGCAGGATCATCGTCTTGCCGGCCTTCGGCGGGGAGACGATGAGGCCGCGCTGGCCCTTGCCGATCGGCGCCACGAGGTCGATCACGCGCGGGCCGACCAGCTTGGGATCGGTCTCCAGGCGCAGGCGCTCCTGCGGGTACAGCGGCACGAGCTTGCTGAACTCCACGCGCTTGGGGTTCTCGTCCGCGGCCTGGCCGTTGACCGAGGTCAGGCGGACGAGCGCGTTGAACTTCTGGCGGTTGCTCCCGCCGGAGCCGCCCGAGGAGTTCTCGCCGTCGCGCGGGGCGCGGATGGCGCCCGTGACGGCGTCGCCCTTGCGCAGGCCGTACTTCTTGACCATGGACAGCGAGACGTAGACGTCGTTGGAGCCCGGCAGGTAGCCGGAGGTCCGCACGAAGGCGTAGTTGTCCAGCACGTCGAGGATGCCGGCCACGGGCAGCAGCACGTCGTCCTCGGTCACCTCGGTGTCGTCCACCTCCGGGCCGCCGCGGCCGCGGCGGTTGCGGTTGCGGTCGTTGCGGTTGCGGTTGCGGCGGTTGCGGCGGCCGGTGCCGTCGTCGTCCCCGTCGTTGCGGCCGCCGCGGCCGTCCCGGCCACCGCGGCCGGAGGACTGCTCCTGCTGGCCGCCGTCGCGGTCGCCGCGCTCGGCACGGTCGCCGCGCTCACCGCGGCCGCCCTCGCGGCCGTCCTTGGCGTCGCGGCCGTTGTCCCGGCCACCGCGCTCGGAACGGCGCCCGCGGCCGGAGGACTGCTCCTGCTCGCCCTCCTCGCGGGAGTCCCGCGAGTCCCGGCCGCCCTCGCGCGGCTCGCGGGAGTCGCGGCCCTCGCCGCGGCCCCCGCGCTCGGAGCGGCCGCCACGGCCGGACTGCTGGGCCTGGTCCTCGGAACCGGCCGGGGCCTGCTGCGCGGGGCCCTCGCCCTCGGCGGGGGCGGCGACCGCGGTCCCGGCCGCGCCGGCCTCGGCGGAGGCGCCGGCCGGGGACTCGGCGCGGCGGGAGCGGGACCGGCGGGCCGGGCGCTCGGGGGCCCGGCCGGCGTCGGCGGAGTCACCGGAGGTCTCGGCGGACGGCGCGGCGCCCGCGGTCTCGGCGGCGGGAGCGGCGGAGCGCCGGCCGTTGCGGGCGGGGGCGCCGGCCTCGCTGCCGGCGGCCTCCTGGGACGCGTCCCCGGTGGCGGGCTGGGCGGCCTTGCGGTCCGCCACGGAGCCGCCGCGCTGGTGGCTGGAGATGGCGGCCACGAGGTCGGACTTGCGCATCCGGGATCCCCCGGTGATGCCGAGCTGCGAGGCCAGGGCCTGCAGCTGGGCCAGCTTCAGGCCGGCCAGGCCGCCGCCGGCGGCGGGGGCCTGGGGGGAAGTGCCCTCGGATGCCGTGGGCAGTTCAGTGGTTTCGGTCACGAAGGTTCCTTCTCCCTCGTCAGGCGGGACCCGGCTGGAGGGGTCCCGCTACGTGTGCCCCGGCCGCCCGTAGGCCCCGACGTGCATCGGGGCGCATGGACTGGAGACCGGGATTCAGGTCCGCCGGCCATGATGATGGTCGGCGGAATGGCGCCGGCTGGCGCCGACCGGGCCGCAGAGGGTCCGGGAGGAGTGGATCCATGATGCCGTGACAGGCCGGAGCCCGCGAGACCGTCCTCGGTCCGCTCGGTGCCTGGATCCGCACCGTCCGCCGGGGTCCCGCATGAGGAGGGACACCCGGCCGGCGTCAGCCCTGGGCGGGCTCGCCTGCGCGGTGTGCCTCCACCTTAGCACCCGTGGTGTCGACCGGCAGAACGCGGACACGCCACCGCTGCGCGGATCCGCCGAGGGCGGACTCGAGGGCCTCCCGGGCCTCGCCGGCCGCGGCGTCGCCGGCGGCCAGCACCATGACGGTGGGCCCCGCCCCGGACACCACGGCGGCCAGGCCGCGCTCGCGCAGCCGGTGCACGAGCCCCACGGACTCCGGCATGGCCGGCTCCCGGTAGTCCTGGTGCAGCCAGTCGCGCGTGGCCGGCAGCAGCAGGGCCGGGTCGACGGTCAGCGCGTGCACCAGCAGGGCGGTGCGCCCGGCGTTCGCGGCGGCGACCGCGTGCGAGACCTGCGGGGGCAGCAGCCCGCGCGCGGTCTCCGTGCTCAGCGGCTCCTCGGGGATCGCCACGACGGGCACCACGTCCGGGTGCACGTCCATGCGGACGGAGCGGTAGGCCCCCTCCTCCTCCCAGGACACGGACAGCCCGCCCGTCAGCGCCGGCGCCACGTTGTCCGGGTGCCCCTCCAGGGCGCTCGTCGCGTCCAGCAGGCCGGAGGCCGAGGCGCGCTCGGCGGCCGGCAGCAGCGCGTCGGCGGCCAGCACCGCGGTGGCGTGCGCCGCGGCGGAGGAGCCCAGGCCGCGGCCGTGCGGGATGCGGTTGGTGGCGGTGAGCTCGAGCCCCGGCACGTCCCAGCCGCGCGCGGCCAGGTGGTCCCGCAGGGTGGCGATCACCAGGTGGGACCCGTCCGTGGGCACGGATCCGGCGCCCTCGCCCTCCACGCGGGCCGAGAAGCCCGTGGGGACGGTGGTGACGACGACCTCGTCGCGCAGGTCCAGCGCCAGGCCCATCGAGTCGAACCCCGGGCCGAGGTTGGCGGACGTCGCCGGGACGGAGACGCGGACGGTGAGGCCCGCGGGGACGCTCCGCCGCTCGCCGGGGCCGTGCCCGGCCCCGGCGGGGGCCCCGGGGGGCACGGCGGGGCCGGCGGTCCGGGGCTCGGCCGCGGGCATCAGGACAGCCCCAGGGCCTCGGCCACGGCCACGACGTCGAAGGGCACCTTCTGCGGTTCGACCTCCGAGCCGTCGGCGTTGCGCAGGGCCCACTGCGGGTCCTTCAGGCCGTGGCCCGTCACGGTGATGACCCAGCGCTTGCCGGCCGGCACGTTGCCGAGGGCGTGGTGCTTGATCAGGCCGGCGACGCCGGCGGCCGAGGCGGGCTCGACGAACACGCCCTCCTTCGCGGAGAGCCAGCGGTGCGCGGCGAGGATCTCCTCGTCCGTGACCGAGTCGATCATCCCGCCGGACTCGTCGCGGGCGGCCTCGGCCTGCTCCCACGAGGCCGGGTTGCCGATGCGGATGGCCGTGGCCACGGTGTCCGGCTCGGTCACGGGGTGGCCCAGCACGATCGGCGCCGCGCCGGCGGCCTGGAACCCCCACATCACCGGGGTCCGGGTGGCCACGGCCGGCAGCTCGCCGGCGGCCGCGCCGGGGTGCGGGTTGGTGTAGGGCGCCGCGTACTCGCGGTAGCCCTTCCAGTAGGCCGTGATGTTGCCGGCGTTGCCGACGGGCAGCAGGTGGTAGTCCGGGGCGTCGCCGAGGGCGTCGACGACCTCGAAGGCGCCCGTCTTCTGGCCCTCGATACGGTTCGGGTTGACCGAGTTGACCAGGAAGACCGGGTAGTTCTCCGAGAGCTTGCGGGCCACGTCGAGGCAGTTGTCGAAGTTTCCGTCCACCTGCAGCAGGGTGGCGCCGTGGGCGATCGCCTGGGACAGCTTGCCCATCGCGATCTTGCCGTCCGGCACGAGCACCGCGCAGGTCAGCCCGGCCTGGGTGGCGTAGGCGGCGGCCGAGGCCGAGGTGTTGCCCGTGGAGGCGCAGACCACGGCCTTCGCGCCCTGCTCCACGGCAGCGGTGATCGCCATCGTCATCCCCCGGTCCTTGAAGGAGCCGGTGGGGTTCATGCCCTCGAACTTGACCCAGACCTCGCCCTCGACGAGCGCGGACAGCGCGGGCGCCTCGATCAGCGGGGTGCCGCCCTCGCCCAGGGTGACCACCCGGGTGGACTCGCTCACGGGCAGGCGGTCGGCATACTCGCGGATCACTCCGCGCCATTGGTGTGCCACTTCTCGTTCAGTTCCCTTCGACGCGCAGGACGGAGACCACGTCGGTGACCACGTCCAGCTCCTTGATGGCGGTGACGGTGGAGGCGAGGGCGCGCTCCCTCGCCCGGTGGGTGATGATGCGCAGCAGGGACTCGGCCGGCTCGTGGGACGCGGGCACGCCGGTACCCTCGTGGGCGTCGTAGACGGCGTCGTCCTCGGCCAGCGGCACCTGGCGCATGGCCTCGATCGAGACGCCGTGCTCGGCGACGACCGTGGCGATCGCGGCCAGCACGCCCGGCTGGTCGGCCACGCGCAGCACGATCATGTAGCTCGTGGTGGCCTCCCCGACCTCGAGGGCCGGCAAGACGGCCTTCGGGGTGTGCGTGCGCCCCGCGCCCCCGCGCACGAGGCGGCGGGCGATGGAGACGGTGTCCCCCATGACGGCGCTGGCCGTGGGGGCGCCGCCGGCGCCGGGCCCGTAGAACATGAGGTGCCCGGCGTTCTCGGCCTCGACGAACACCGCGTTGTAGGCCCCGTGCACCGCGGCCAGCGGGTGCTCGCGCGGCAGCAGGGTCGGGTGGACGCGCAGCACGGCGCCGTCGGTGCCGTCCTCGGTCCGGATCCGCTCGGCGATGGCCAGCAGCTTGATGACGTGGCCGGCCTCGGCGGCCGCCTCGTTGTCCGCGGCGGTGATCGAGGTGATCCCCTCGCAGTGGACCTGGTCGAGCGAGAAGGGCGCGTGGAAGGCCAGGTTCGCGAGGATCGCGGCCTTGGCGGCGGCGTCGTGGCCCTCGACGTCGGCCGTCGGGTCCGCCTCCGCGTAGCCGAGGCGCTGCGCCTCGGCCAGGGCGTCGGCGAAGGCCGCGCCGGTGGTGTCCATCTGGTCCAGGATGTAGTTGGTGGTGCCGTTGGCGATGCCCATGACCCGGGTGACGCGGTCCCCGGACAGGGAGTCGCGCAGGGGCCGCAGGATCGGGATCGCCCCGCCCACGGACGCCTCGAAGGACAGCTGCGTGCCGGCGTCGGCGGCCGCCCGGAACAGCTCGGAGCCGCTCTGGGCCAGCAGGGCCTTGTTGCCGGTCACCACGGCCGAGCCGTTGGCGATCGCGCGCTCGATGAGCGTCTTGGCCGGCTCGATCCCGCCGAGCAGCTCGATGACGATGTCCGCCCGGTCCACCAGCTGGGCCGCGTCCGCGGTGTACAGCTCGCGGGGCAGCTGGTAGTCGCGCGGGGCGTCCGGGTTCCGCACGAACACGCCGACCAGCTCGAGCCGGGCCCCGATCCGGGCCTCGAGCATCGCGGCGTCCTCGGTGAGGATGCGGGCCACCTGCGACCCGACGTTGCCGGCGCCGAGCAGCGCGACCTTCAGGGACTGGGGGGTGTCGGTCATGGTCCTCCGTTGCGTGGGTGGATGGTGGCGTCAGAGGCCGGTCTCGCGGGCGAAGAGGTCCTCTTCGGTCTCGCGGCGGATGATGACGCGGGCCTGCCCCCCACGCACGGCCACGATGGCCGGGCGGGTGAGCTGGTTGTAGTTGCTGGACAGCGAGTGGCAGTAGGCGCCGGTGGCCGGGACGGCGAGCAGGTCGCCGCGCGCCACGTCCCCGGGCAGGTAGGCGTCGCGCACCACGATGTCGCCGGACTCGCAGTGCTTGCCGACCACGCGGGTCAGCACCGCCGGCTCGGCGGACGTGCGCGAGGCCAGGGCCACCGAGTAGTCGGACTCGTAGAGCACCGGGCGGGCGTTGTCGCTCATCCCGCCGTCCACGGCGACGTAGCGCCGCGGCAGGGTGCCGCCGCCGGCGCCGGCGGGCGCGTCCACGGACACCGTCTTGCGCACCCCGGCCTCGTACAGGGTGAAGGTCGAGGGCCCGGAGATGGCCCGGCCCGGCTCGATCGAGATGCGCGGGCAGGCCAGCCCCAGCCGCTCGCACGCCGCGCGCACCGCGCCGGCCAGCGCGGTGGCGATCTCCGCCGGGGTGCGGGGCTCGTCGGCCGCCGTGTACGCGATGCCGTGCCCGCCGCCGAGGTCGAGCTCGGCCAGCTCCACCCCGTGGGCGTCCCGGATCCCGGCCAGGAAGCCGAGCAGTCGCTCCGCGGCCACGCCGAAGCCCTCGGCCTCGAAGATCTGGGAGCCGATGTGGCAGTGCAGCCCGAGCAGCTCGATCGAGTCCGCCGCGAGGGCGTGGGCGACGGCGGCCGCGGCCGGTGACCCGGCCGTCCCGCCCGCGGCGGGGTCCGCGCCGGCGTCCGGCCCCGCCATCGACAGGCCGAACTTCTGGTCCTCGTGGGCGGTGGCGATGAAGTCGTGGGTGTGCGCGTGCACGCCGGGGGTCAGCCGCAGCATGACGGGGGCGCGCACCCCGGCCTCGGCGGCCAGGGACGCGAGCCGGTCCAGCTCGTCGAGGGAGTCCACGACGATCCGGCCGACGCCGGCCCCCAGGGCGCGGCGCAGCTCGGCGTCCGACTTGTTGTTGCCGTGCAGCCCGATGTGCGCGGGGTCCACGCCCGCGCGCAGCGCCGTGGCCAGCTCGCCGCCGGAGGCCGTGTCCAGCCGCAGCCCCTCCTCGGTGACCCAGCGGGCCGCCGCGGTGCACAGGAAGGACTTGCCCGCGTAGTAGACGTCCACTCCCCCGCACAGCTCGGCGAAGGCGGCGTCGAAGGCCTCCTTGAAGGACCGGGCGCGGGCGCGGAAGTCGTCCTCGTCCAGCACCAGCAGGGGCGTGCCGTACTCGGCCGCGAGCCGGGAGGCGGGGATGCCCTGGACGGCGATCTCGCCGTCGTCGCCACGGGCCACTCCGGCGGCCCACAGCTTGGCCACGAGGGCGTTGGGATCCTCGGGGTAGTCCAGCCACGCCGGCGCGAGCGGGGAGGGCCCGGCGGCGGGGTTCGGCACGGCGGCGGGGTTCGGCACGGCGCCCGCCGTGGCGGGCGCGGAGTCGGCGGTGGTCATGGGGGTCCTCACATCCGGTCGGGGGCGCTGACGCCCAGCAGTCCCAGCCCGTTGGCGAGCACCTGGGCGGTGGCCTCGTTGAGCCACAGCCGCGTGCGGTTGAGGTCGGTGACCTCCCCGCGGGCCTCGCCCGCGGCGTCGCTCGCGACCGGCACGATCCGGCAGGCGCCGTACCAGGCGTGGTACGCCCCGGCGACGACCTCCAGGTGGCGCGCCACGCGGTGCGGCTCGCGGAACTCCGCGGCCTGGGCCACGACGGACGGGAACTCGCCGAGCCGGGCCAGCAGGTCGGACTCGGTCTCGTGCGTGAGCAGCGAGGCGTCGAAGGCGGAGCGGTCCACGCCGGCCGCCTCGGCCGTGCGGGCCGCGCCCCGCGTGCGGGCGTGGGCGTACTGGACGTAGAACACCGGGTTGTCGTTGGTCCGGGAGGTCAGGATCTCGGGGTCGATCGTGATCGGCGAGTCCGCGGGGTAGCGGGCCAGGGAGTACCGCAGCGCGTCGGCGCCGAGCCACTCGACGAGGTCCTTGAGCTCGATGATGTTGCCGGCGCGCTTGGACAGCCGGGCCCCGTTGACGGAGATCAGCTGGCCGATGAGGACCTCGATGTTGCGCTCCGGGTCGTCCCCCGCGCACGCCGCGATGGCCTTGAGCCGGCCCACGTAGCCGTGGTGGTCGGCCCCGAGCAGGTAGATCTTCTCGGTGAAGCCCCGGTCCTTCTTGGACAGGTAGTAGGCGGCGTCGGCCGCGAAGTAGGTCGGCTCGCCGTTGGCCCGGATGAGCACGCGGTCCTTGTCGTCGCCGAAGTCGGTGGTGCGCAGCCACACCGCGCCGTCGCGGTCGTCGATGTGCCCCTGCTCGCGCAGGCGGGCCACGGCGTCCTCGATCGCCCCGGACTCGTGCAGCCGCCGCTCGGAGAACCACACGTCGAAGTCCACGCCGAAGTCCGCGAGCGTGTCCCTGATGTCCCGCATCTGGTGGGCGTAGGCCGACTCCCGGATGACCGGCAGCGCCGCCGTCTCCGTCAGGGTGCGGATGTCCGGGTGGTCCGCGAGCACCTGGGTGGCGAGGTCCTGGATGTACTCGCCGGGGTAGCCGCCCTCCGGCACGGGCAGCCCGTGCAGCCGGTTGTAGACGGAGCGCGCGAACACGTTCATCTGGTTGCCGGCGTCGTTGATGTAGTACTCGGCCGTCAGCTCGGCCCCGGAGGCGCGCAGCAGCCGCGCGATGGCATCGCCGAGCGCGGCCCAGCGGGTGTGCCCGATGTGCAGGGGGCCGGTGGGGTTGGCGGAGACGAACTCCATGTTCACCACGCGGCCGGCCAGGGCGGTGTTGCGCCCGAAGTCGGCGCCCGCCTCGACGACGGTGCGGGCCAGCTCCCCCGCCGCCGCGGCGTCGAGGGTGATGTTGACGAACCCGGGCCCGGCGATCTCCGCGGCGGCGACGCCGGGCACGTCCCCGAGGCGCCGCACGAGGATCGCGGCGAGCTCGCGCGGGGCCATCCCGGCCTTCTTGCCGAGCTGCATGGCCACGTTGGTGGCCCAGTCGCCGTGCTCCCGGTTCCGGGGTCGCTCCACCTTGACCTGGGCCGGGACCTCGACGGCGATCTCGCCGGAGTCGACGGCGTCCTGTAGGCAGGCGGCCAGGGCTGAGGAAAGGTCTTCGGGGGTCACCCGCGACAGTCTAGTGTTCCGCGGGTGGCCCTCGCGAAACGGGGCCGGAGCGTGACCCGACAGGCGATTTCTCCTCCGCGCCGTCCATGCGGTAGGGTTGTCAAGTCCCGACCGGCCCGCCCGGTCGCGAGACCCCCGCCTCCGTAGCTCAGGGGATAGAGCGTCTGCCTCCGGAGCAGAAGGCCGCAGGTTCGAATCCTGCCGGGGGCACCATCTCCTCCCTCGCCCGTTCGGGCACTCCCCCTCCTCGACTCCCTGCCCGGAGTCCGCCGTCGCGCGCTCCGTCCCCGCCGCGTGTCCCGCCCCGTCCGCGGCAACGCCGCCCCGGCCGCCGTCGGGCCCGGCGGCGCCCCCGTCCCGCGGACCGCCGCCGGGCCTGTACGGACGCGGCCCGCCCGGGCAAGGATGGGAGGACGTCCCCGTTCCCGACCGAGGAGTCCCCCATGACGGCACCATCGACGGCGGCCCTGGGCTACCGCACCCAGAACCCGGCCACCGGCGAAGTCCTCCGCGAGTACCCCCACGCCACGGACGAGCAGGTCGAGGCGGCCCTGGCGGCCTCCGCGGCGGCGTTCGCCGACTGGAGCGCCCGTCCCATGGCCGAGCGCGGCGAGATCGTCCGCCACGCCGGCGAGCTGTTCTTCGAGCGGCGCCGGGACCTGGCGCAGATCGCCACGCGGGAGATGGGCAAGCCGGTCCGGGAGGCCGGCGGGGAGGCGAAGTTCTGCGGCCAGATCTTCTCCTACTACGCGGTCGAGGGTCCGGAGCTCGCCGCCGACCAGCTCATCAAGGACATCACCGGCCAGCGGGCCGTCATCCAGCGCCGGCCCATCGGGCCGCTGCTGGGGATCATGCCGTGGAACTACCCCTTCTACCAGGTGGCCCGGTTCGCGGCGCCGAACCTCATGCTCGGCAACACCATCCTGCTCAAGCACGCCGAGATCTGCCCCGGGTCCGCGCTGGCCCTCCAGCAGCTCATGGACGACGCGGGGGTGCCCGCCGGGGTGTACCAGAACCTGTTCGCCACGCACGGGCAGGTCTCCACGATCATCGCCGACGACCGGGTCCAGGGCGTCTCGCTGACCGGCTCGGAGCGGGCCGGGGCGGCGGTGGCCGAGCAGGCCGGCCGGCACCTGAAGAAGGTCGTGCTCGAGCTCGGCGGCTCCGATCCCTACATCGTGCTCTCGGCCGCGGACCCCCGCGCCGCGGCGCGGGAGGCCTTCGCCACCCGGATGGAGAACGCGGGCCAGGCCTGCACCTCGAACAAGCGCATGATCGTCATGGACGACGTCTACGACGAGTTCGTGGCGGAGCTCGCCGAGCGGGCCCGGGCCCTGGCCCCCGGCGACCCCGCGCAGCCCGGCGAGGACACCTACCCGCCGCTGTCCTCGGAGGCGGCGGCCACGGCGCTCGTGGAGCAGATCGAGGACGCGGTGGCCCACGGCGCCACGCTGCACGCCGGCGGCCGGCGCGTGGACGGACCGGGCTACTACGTGGAGCCCGCGGTGCTCACCGGCGTCACCCCCGAGGCCCGGGCGTACCGCGAGGAGCTCTTCGGGCCCGCCGCGGTGGTCTACCGCGTGTCCTCGGACGAGGAGGCCGTGCGGCTGGCCAACGACTCCCCCTACGGCCTCGGCGGCGCGGTGTTCGCCACGGAGCCGGGGCGGGCCGAGCGCGTGGCCGAGCGGCTGCAGGTGGGCATGACGCACGCCAACGCCCCCTCCGCCGAGGGCGCGGACATGCCCTTCGGCGGGGTCAAGCGCTCCGGCTACGGCCGCGAGCTCGGTCCGCTGGGCATGGACGAGTTCGTCAACAAGCGCCTGTACTACGTGCGGGACGGGCACTGAGGGGGCGGCCGTGACGGTCTTCGGGTTCCACGCCAGCCACGAACAGGTCGACCCCCGCCGCCTGCTCGCCGACGTCCAGGCCGCCGAGCGCGCCGGGTTCGGCGCGGCGATGTGCTCCGACCACCTCGCCCCCTGGTCGCGGCGCCAGGGCCACTCCGGCTTCGCGTGGTCCTGGCTCGGCGCGGCCCTGGCCACCACGGGGCTGCGCCTGGGCGTCGTGACCGCGCCGGGCCAGCGCTACCACCCCGCCATCATCGCCCAGGCCTCCGCCACCCTGGCGCAGATGTTCCCGGGCCGGTTCTGGATGGCGCCCGGGTCCGGGGAGAACCTCAACGAGCACGTCACGGGCGAGCCCTGGCCGGACAAGGAGCACCGGCAACGGCGGCTCGAGGAGTCGGTCGAGGTCATCCGCCGCCTGCACCGCGGGGAGACCGTCACCCACCGGGGGCACGTCACGGTGGAGCACGCCCGGGTGTGGGACACGCCGCCGGAGCCGGTGCCGCTCATCGCGCCGGCGATCACCCGACGGACCGCGGTCCGGGCCGCCGGCTGGGCGGACGGGCTGATCACCGTGAACCAGCCGGTGGACACCCTCCGGGAGCTGCTGGACGCCTACCGCTCCCACGGCGGGCGGGGGCCGGCGGCCCTGCAGGTCCACCTGTCCTGGGCTCCCACCCGGCCGGAGGCCGAGCGGATCGCGATGGACCAGTGGCAGTCCAACGTGCTGCCGCCGCCGCGGTGCTGGGACCTAGCGCTGCCGGAGGACTTCGAGGCCGCCACGGCCGGCGCGGGGCCGGAGGACGTGGGCGGCGCGGTGAACGTCTCGGCGGACCTGGACCAGCACGTGGACTGGCTCGCCGAGTACGCGGCCCTGGGCTTCGACGAGGTCTACCTGCACTTCGTCGGCCAGGACCAGGGACCGTTCCTCGAGGCCTTCGGCGCGGCGGTGCTGCCCGTCCTGGCGACGGCCTCGGCGAGCGCGTCCGCGGGGGCGGACGCGGGCGCGTCCACGGGGACCGCCTGGGCACCGCCGGCCGGGGAGCCGGCTCCGTGAGGACCGCGCGGACCTCGGACCTGTGGTGGAAGACGGCGGTCTTCTACTGCCTGGACGTGGAGACGTTCATGGACGCCGACGGCGACGGCGTGGGGGACTTCGTGGGGCTGGCGGAGCGCATCGACTACCTGCAGGAGCTCGGCGTCACGTGCCTGTGGCTCATGCCGTTCTACCCCTCCCCGGGCCGGGACGACGGCTACGACGTCACCGACTTCTACGGCGTGCACCCCCGCCTGGGCGACCACGGCGACCTGGTGGAGTTCCTCCGGGCCGCGCGGGACCGGGGCATGCGCGTGATCGTGGACTTCCTCGTCAACCACACCTCGGACCGGCACCCGTGGTTCCGCTCCGCGCGGCGCTCGCGGGAGTCGCCGTACCGGGACTTCTACGTCTGGCGCGCGGACCCGCCCCCGGACACCTCGGCCCAGGTCGTCTTCCCCGACCAGGAGGACTCGGTCTGGACGCGCGACGAGGCCACCGGGGAGTGGTACCTGCACCGGTTCTACCGCCACCAGCCGGACCTCAACGTGCGCAACCCCCGGGTGCGGACCGAGCTGGCCAAGGCCATGGGCTTCTGGCTCGAGCTGGGCGTGGACGGCTTCCGGATCGATGCCGTGCCCTTCTTCCTGGAGATGACCCCCGCCGGGCCGCGGGACCCGGCGGCCGGCCAGGAGGGCGGGGAGCGTGGGGACGGCGGGCAGGGCGCCAGCGGCGGGACCGGGGACGCGTCCTCCCCCGGGCCGGCGGAGGTGGCCGCGGACCCCCACGAGGTCCTGCGCGACCTGCGCTCCTTCACGCAGCGGCGCAAGGGCGACTCGGTCCTGCTCGGGGAGGTGAACCTGCCGTTCGCGGAACAGCTGCGGTTCTTCGGCGGGGACGAGGGGGACGAGCTGACCATGATGTTCGACTTCATGGTGATGCAGTACGCGTACCTGTCCCTGGCCCGCGGCGACGCCCGTCCGCTGGCGGACACGCTGTCCCGCCGGCCCCGCCTGGACCCGGACAGCCAGTGGGCGACGTTCCTGCGCAACCACGACGAGCTCACCCTGGACAAGCTCTCGGAGGACGAGCGCGCCGAGGTCTTCGCCGCCTTCGGCCCGGACCCCGCCCTGCAGCTCTACGGCCGCGGGCTCAAGCGCCGGCTGCCTCCCATGCTGGGGGGCGATCCGCGCCGGCTGCGGATGGCGTACTCGCTGCTGTTCTCGCTGCCGGGCTCGCCCGTGCTCTTCTACGGCGAGGAGATCGGGATGGGCGAGGACCCGGAGGCCCCGGGGCGGATGGCCGTGCGCACGCCCATGCAGTGGGACGCCGGCCGCAACGGCGGGTTCTCGGCGGCGGCGCCGTCCCGGCTGGCCCGGCGCCCGGTGACGGGGGCCTACGGGCCGGAGCACGTCAACGTCGCGCAGGCGCGGCGGGACCCGGACTCGCTGTACCACCACGTCCGCCGGCTCATCCACGCCTACCGCCGGTCCCCCGAGATCGGCTGGGGCCGGTTCGAGGTCCTGGCCCAGGCCGACGGCGGCACGGCGGTCCTGGCGCACCGGGTCACCTGGTACGGCACCCCGGAGGACGAGGGGCCCGGTCGCGAGCGGCCGGACCCGGAGGAGGTCCCGCTGTCCGCGGTGATGCTGCACAACTTCTCCGCCGAGGCCCAGTCGGTCCGCGTGGACCTGTGCGGGGGCCGGTGGGAGGCCGACCGGATCGCCGGCTGGCCCCTGCACGACCTGCTCGACGGCGAGGACCTGGCCATCGGCGCCGACGGGACCCTCGAGGTGCGCCTGGACGGCTACGGCCACCGGTGGTTCCGCGTGGGCCACCCCGGCGACACGAGGATGGCATGACGACCGCTCCCGGGCCCCCGCCCGCCGTCGGCACTCCCCGGCCGTTCCGCGACCGCGGGGCGGCCCTGGGCTTCATCGTGGCCTGCCAGCGGGACCCGGCCACCGGCACGGCGTTCCTCGGGGAGGAGCCCGCCGGGGTGGAGGCCGAGCTCGAGGGCCTGGCCCAGCCGTGGCTGTCCACGCTGCGCGCCGTCACCGAGGGCGGGCGGCTCCGTGCGGCCATCGCCGTGGAGTGGGACGAGGAGCCCTCGATGGCGTGGCTGCAGGGCCCGTGGGGCCCGGCCGCGGCGGTCCGCGAGCACGGTCCCGCCCTCGTGCGCGCCGCGGCCGGGCAGGTGCCGCCGGGCATCGAGCGGCTGGAGATGTGCGGACACGTGGCCAACACCGCGATGGCGGACCTCGCGCGGCGGCTCGGGTGGAGCGCCACGGAGGTGAGCCTGGCGATGGTCGTGGACGCGGCGGAGGCCGCCCGCTGGCCCGTGCCGGAGCCGCCGCCGGGCGTGTCGGTGCGTCTCGCCGTACCGGCCGACCGGCCGGGGCTCGCCCGGCTGCACGAGCCCGAGTTCGGCCAGGCCTACGCCACCGTGGACCAGTTGCTCACCCGCCACCGCACGGTGGTCGCGGAGGACGGCGCCGGCACGCTGCTCGGCTACGCCGCGGGCCGGATCCAGGACGACGGCCAGGCCTACGTGGACTTCACGGCGGTGGCCCCCGAGGCCCGCCGCGGGGGCGTGGGCCGGTCCGTGGTGACCGCCCTCGTCCGGCAGCTGCTGGCCGAGGGGTCCCCCGGCCACGTCCACCTCACGGTGCGCGAGTCCCGGACCGCCGCACGGTCGCTGTACCGCTCGCTCGGCATGCGGCAGGACGCGGCGCTGCGCGGCTACCGGGGCCCGCGCCCGGCGCCGGCGGGCTCCGGGAGACTGGGACGGGCCTAGGCCCGGGGCGGTCCTAGGCCCGGACGGCGCGCTCGGCGGGCTCCGCGCCGCGGGACACCGCCACGGCCTCGTCGAACTCGGCGTCGATCTCGGGGTCCCGGCGGTGGGTCGCGAGCGAGACCGCGATGCCGGCGACGGCCGCGAGGACGAAGCCGGGCACGATCTCGTAGAGGGCGAAGGTCCCGCCCCACGCCTCGTCCGGCATGTTGCCCCACCAGAACACCACGACGGTGCCGACCACGAGGGCGGTGATCGCACCGGCCGCGTTGAAGCGCCGCCAGAACAGGGACAGGATGACGATCGGCCCGAACGACGCCCCGAAGCCGGCCCACGCGAAGGCGACGAGCTCCAGCACGCTGGACTCCGGGTCCAGGGCGAGCAGCAGGGCGACGACGGAGACCACGACCACGCCGGTCCGTCCCAGCCACAGCCCGGCCCGCGGACTGGCCTCGCGACCCACGAGCTTGTAGAGGTCCTCCACCAGGGCCGAGGAACACACGATCAGCTGCGAGGAGATGGTGGACATGACGGCCGCCAGCACGGCGGCCAGGACCAGGCCGGCCACGAGCGGGTGGAACAGGACCTGGGACAGGGCCAGGAAGACGGTCTCGGGGTCCTCGAGGGTCATCCCCGGGTTCGCCTGGACGTACGCGATGCCGACGAGGGCCGTCATGATCGCCCCGAGGGCGCAGATCGCCATCCAGGCGATGCCGATCCGCCGGCCGACCACGGCGTCCTTCGCCGAGCGCAGGGCCATGAACCGCACGATGATGTGGGGCTGCCCGAAGTAGCCCAGGCCCCAGGCCAGCGCGGAGGCGACGCCGACCACCGTGGCGCCGCCGAGCAGGGACAGGCGGTCGCCGCCGCCGGCGGCGTCGGCGGCCTGGATGGAGGAGACGACCTCGCCCCAGCCGCCGAGGTGGATGATCGCCACGACGGGCACGGCGACCAGGGCGGCCAGCATCATCAGGCCCTGGACCACGTCGGTC
Source organism: Citricoccus sp. SGAir0253 (assembly GCF_005877055.1). Taxonomy (NCBI): domain Bacteria; kingdom Bacillati; phylum Actinomycetota; class Actinomycetes; order Micrococcales; family Micrococcaceae; genus Citricoccus; species Citricoccus sp. SGAir0253. The sequence goes on from NZ_CP039424.1 coordinate 2,244,071, forward strand.
AGGGAGGCCCCGAGGAACCCGCCGAAGAGCGTGTAGACGATCGTGATGCCGGCGACCAGGAACATGCCGAACAGGTAGGTGGAGCCGAAGGAGGACTCGAAGAACTTGCCGCCGGAGACCATGCCGGAGGAGACGTAGAAGGTGAAGAAGACGAGGATGACCAGGCCCGCCACGATGCGCAGCACCCGCGTGCGGTCCCGGAAGCGGTTCTCCAGGAACGAGGGGATGGTGATGGAGTTGCGGGCCACCTCGGTGTAGGCACGCAGCCGGGGGGCGACGAACTTCCAGTTCAGCCACGCGCCGACCGTCAGGCCGATCGCGATCCAGGCCTCGACCAGGCCTGCGGCGTAGACGGCACCGGGCAGGCCCAGCAGCAGCCAGCCGGACATGTCCGAGGCCCCGGCCGACAGGGCCGCCACGGAGGGCCGCATCCTGCGCCCGGCCAGCATGTAGTCGTCGAGGTCCGAGTTGTTGCGGGCGGCGTAGAACCCGATGGCCAGCATGGCCGCGAAGTACAGGCCGATCGCGATGATCTTGAAGGTGTAGTCCATGGTCTCCTCGTTTCCGGGACCCGTGCCCCGTCCCGGCAGCGGTCAGGCACCGTCCGGGGAGGCACGGCTCGGGCCCCCGTGGCGGGGTGCCCGGGGTCACCCTGCCACGGGACGGCACGGATCACCAGCCGACGCCCCGGCCGCGCCGTTCCCCGGGCAGGTCCGTCCGCGGGCCTACTGCAGCAGGGTCTTGTCGTCGATCGTGGCGCCCTTGATCTTCTCGAACTCGCCGAGCAGGTCCTTCACGGTGCGCCCGCGCTTCTCCTCCTCGGACAGGTCCAGAATGATCCGGCCCTCGTGCATCATGATCAGCCGATTGCCCACGCGCAGGGCCTGCTCCATGTTGTGGGTGACCATCAGGGTGGTCAGCCCCTTCTCCTCGACGACCTGCCTCGTCAGCCGCGTCACGAGGTCCGCGCGCTGCGGGTCCAGGGCGGCCGTGTGCTCGTCCAGCAGCAGGATCTTCGGGTCCGAGAAGGTGGCCATCAGCAGGCTCAGGGCCTGGCGCTGGCCGCCGGAGAGCAGGCCGACCTTGGCCTTGAGCCGGTTCTCCAGCCCCAGCTCGAGGGTGGCGAGCTCGTCGGCGAACCGGCGCCGCTTGGCCCGCGTGACCCCGAGGGACAGCCGGCGGGACTGCCCGCGGCGGTCCGCGATGGCCATGTTCTCCTCGATCGTCAGGTGCGGCGCCGTGCCGGCCATCGGATCCTGGAACACGCGGCCGACGAAGGCCGCCCGCTGATGGTCCTGCAGCCGGGTGACGTCCCGGCCGTCGATCACCACGGTGCCCTCGTCCGGGGACAGGTCGCCCGAGACGATGTTCAGCACGGTGGACTTGCCGGCGCCGTTGGAGCCGATGACGGTCACGAAGTCGCCCTCGGCCAGGTCCAGGTCCACCCCGCGCAGGGCGCGGCGCTCGTTGACGGTGCCGGCGAAGAAGGTCTTGGAGACGGAGGAAACGGTCAGCATCAGCGCTCTCCCTGCTCGATCGTGGTGGTGGCGGTGCCGGCGCCCGGGGCGCCGGCGGCCAGGGCGGGGGCGCCGGGCGTCTCGTCCACCACGGCCGCCTGGCCCGTGCGGGCCTTGGTGCGACGGCGCCGGCGGAAGAACGGCAGCTGCGGGACGACGAGGGCCAGCACCACGAGGACCGCGGAGATGAGCTTCATGTCGTTCGGGTTCAGCCCCGCCTCGAGGGAGAGCTGGATGACCACGCGGTAGATCACCGAGCCGATGACCACCGCGAGCGCGGCGACGAGGATCGTGCGCGTGCCGAAGATCGCCTGGCCGATGATGACCGAGGCCAGCCCCGCCAGGATCAGGCCGATGCCCATGCCGATGTCGGCGAAGCCCTGGTACTGGGCGATCACCGCGCCGCACATGCCGACGAGCCCGTTGGACAGGGCCAGGCCGAGGATCTTCTGGTTGTCGGTGTTGACGCCGAAGGACCGGATCATCCGCTCGTTGTCGCCCGTGGCCTGCATGGCCAGGCCGGTGTCCGTGTGCAGGAACCACACGAGCACGAGCGCCAGGACGAGGGCGAGCGCCGCGAAGGCGGCGATGCCCAGCGGCCCGCCGAGGACCCCGGCGGTGCGCAGGGGCGTGATGGCGGTCTCCTCGCCGAGCAGCGGGACGTTGGCCTTGCCCATGATGCGCAGGTTGATCGAGTACAGGGCGATCTGGGTGAGGATGCCCGCGAGCAGGCCGTTGATGCGGCCCTTCGTGTTGAGCAGTCCCGTGATGACGCCGGCGATGAGCCCGGCCACGAAGGCCATGACGATCGCGACGAGGGGGTCGATGCCGTTGGTGATCGAGATGGCGGCGACGGCGGCCCCGGTCGTGAACGAACCGTCCACCGTCAGGTCGGGGAAGTCGAGGATGCGGAAGGTCAGGTAGACCCCCAGCGCCATGATGGCGTAGATCAGACCGAGTTCGATGGCGGTCGTCATGGCAGCTCCAATGTGGCTGGATCGGGCGGTGCCGCCCCGGGGTCGCCGGGGCGGCACCGCGAAGGAGTCGAAGGGGACGGGGAGGAGGTTACTCGCCGACAGTGTGGTCGGCCTCGTCCAGCACGGACTGCGGGATCTCCACGCCCATGGACTCGGCCGCGGAGGGGTTGACGTACAGCTCCGGCTCGGTCTGGGTCTCCACCGGCATGGTGGCCGGGTCGGCGCCCTCGGTGAGGATCCGGGCGGCCATGTCCGCGGTCTGCTGGCCCAGCTTCTCGTAGTTCAGGCCGTAGGTGGCCACGGCGCCGCGCTCCACGGAGTCGCCCTCGGCCGCGATGACCGGGACCTGCTCGTTCCGCGCCACGCCGATCAGGGACTCCAGCGCGGAGACCACGGCGTTGTCGGTCGGCACGTAGAACGCGTCCACGTCCAGCGAGTTCGCGGCCTGCTGGACCTCGGAGGAGTTGGAGACGGTCGCCTCGACGATCTCCAGGCCGAGCTCGGAGGCGGCCTCCTTGGCCCAGTCGACCTGGACCTGCGAGTTGACCTCGCCCGAGGAGTAGACCACGCCGACGCGCTTGGCGTCCGGGGCCAGCTCCTTCAGCAGGGACAGCTGCTCCTTGACGGGGTTCGCGTCCGAGGTGCCGGTGACGTTGCCGCCGGGCGCCTCGTTGGAGTCGACGAGCTGGGCGGAGACCGGGTCGGTGACGGCGGTGAACAGGACGGGGACGTCGGTGACCGCCTGGGCCACGGTCTGGGCGGACGGGGTGGCGATGGCCAGGATGAGGTCCTTGTCCGCACCGGCGAAGGTGCCGGCGATCGTGTTGGCCGTGCCCTGGTCGCCCTGGGCGTTCTGCACGTCGAGCTCGGCGTCCAGCCCGGCGTCCTTCAGCCCGTCCTCGAAGCCCTTGAGGGCCGCGTCGAGGGAGGGGTGGGTCACGTACTGGGAGACGCCGATCGAGTACGTCTCGCCGGACGCGCCGGCCCCGTCGGACGCCCCGCCGCCCGCGCCGCCGTCGTTCCCGGAGCCGCCGCAGGCGGTCAGGGCGAGGGCGGAGACGGCCAGGAGGGCCCCGGCGCGGATCCCGGTGCGAGCCTTGTGGGTGCGAATCATCAGGGTGGTCCTTTCCACGATCCGGTCCCGCGGTGGCTGGACGCAGGCTGCGCCGAGGTGGGATGACCGGGGACGTTGGTAGTCAAGAATAGACGTGACGCACAACACAATGCACCATAAGACCTCCTGTCCGTGGAAAATCCGCATCCGCAACGCCGATCCGCAGAACTTCTGCTCGCCCTCGGCCCGGATTCCGGACCCCGCCGGGACGACTCGGCGCTCCCCGGGAGGACCCCGCAGACGATCGGGGCCGCAGGCCCCCCGGCGACTAGACTGTCCGGTGCCATGTCCGACGCCTCCGCCGCCCCCGCCGCGGCCTCCTCCGCGCCCGCTCCCGCCACCGCCCCGCCGGCCTCCGCCGTGCCGCCCGGGGACCGGCGCCCGCGCCTGGAGTACCCGCCCGAGCTGCCGGTCTCGGCCGAGCGGGACACCATCAAGGACGCGATCCGCGGCCACCAGGTCGTCATCGTGGCCGGGGAGACCGGCTCGGGCAAGACCACCCAGCTGCCCAAGATGCTCCTGGAGCTGGCCCAGGACCCGGACGAGCCCGCGGTGTCCGGCACCGGGATGATCGGCCACACCCAGCCGCGGCGGCTCGCCGCCCGCTCCGTCGCCGAGCGCATCGCCCACGAGGTCGGGACCCCCATCGGCACGGACGTCGGCTACCAGGTCCGGTTCACGGCCGAGACCTCGGCGGACACCCGCATCAAGGTGATGACGGACGGCATCCTGCTCGCGGAGATCCAGCACGACCGGCTGCTCTCGCGCTACGCGGCCATCATCATCGACGAGGCCCACGAGCGCAGCCTGAACATCGACGTGCTGTTGGGCTACCTCAAGCGCATCCTGCCCGAGCGGCCGGACCTGCGGGTGGTGATCACCTCCGCGACGATCGACCCGGAGTCCTTCGCGGCGCACTTCGCCGCCCCGCCGGCCGAGGAGGGCGGGGAGCCGGTGCCGGCCCCCGTCATCGAGGTCTCCGGGCGCACCTACCCGGTGGAGGTGCGCTACCGGCCGCTGGACCAGCCCCGCCCGCTGGACGATCCCGAGGACGACGCGGACGACGCCGAGGACGCGCGCGACCCGGTGGACGCGGTGTGCGACGCCGTCGACGAGCTCTCGCGCGAGGCCCCCGGGGACATCCTCGTGTTCTTCTCCGGGGAGCGGGAGATCCGCGACACGGCCGAGGCCCTGGCCCCGCGCGTGGCCGCGAACCGCCGGCTGGCCGGTGCGGAGGTCCTGCCCCTGTACGGCCGGCTCTCCATGGCCGAGCAGCACCGCGTGTTCTCCCCCGGCGGGCGGCGCCGGATCGTGCTGGCCACGAACGTGGCGGAGACGTCCCTGACGGTGCCGGGCATCAAGTACGTGATCGACACCGGCACCGCGCGCATCTCGCGGTACTCGCACCGCACCAAGGTCCAGCGCCTGCCGATCGAGCGGATCAGCCAGGCCAGCGCCAACCAGCGCTCGGGACGGTGCGGGCGCACCTCGGACGGCATCGCCATCCGGCTGTACTCCGAGGAGGACTACCTCTCCCGCCCCGAGTTCACCGACCCGGAGATCCTGCGCACCAACCTCTCCGCGGTCATCCTGCAGATGTGCTCCATGGGCGTGGCCCGCACCCCGGCGGACGTGGGCGACTTCCCCTTCCTGCAGGCCCCGGATCCGCGCCAGGTGGCGGACGGGGCCACCGTGCTGACCGAGCTCGGCGCCCTGGCCAGCGGCCGGCCGGACGCCGCGGGCCGGACCCACCCCAAGGGCACGATCACCCCCGTTGGCCGCAAGCTCGCGCGCCTGCCCGTGGACCCGCGGCTGGGCCGGATGATCGTGGAGGCCGGCGAGCGCGGCTGCGTGCGCGAGGTCATGGTGCTGGCGGCGGCGCTGACCATCCAGGACCCCCGGGAGCGGCCCACCGAGCAGCGCGCCCAGGCGGACGAGCAGCACGCCCGGTTCGCGGACGAGAACTCGGACTTCTCCGCCCTGCTGAACCTGTGGTCCTACCTGCGCACGCAGCAGAAGGAGCTCTCCGGCAACCAGTTCCGCCGGCTGTGCCGGGCCGAGCACATCAACTACCTGCGGGTCCGGGAATGGCAGGACCTGGTCCAGCAGCTGCGCCAGCTGGCGAAGCCCCTGGGCATCTCGGTCTCGCCCGGGCCCGTGGACCCCGTGGGCCAGCACGAGCCGGTGCACCGGTCCCTGCTGGCGGGGCTGCTGTCCCACATCGGGTCCTGGGACGAGCGCAAGCGCGAGTACGCCGGCGCCCGCAACACCCGGTTCGCGGTGTTCCCCGGCTCGGCGCTGTTCCGCAAGCGCCATCCGTTCGTGATGGCCGCCGAGCTCGTGGAGACCTCCCGGCTGTGGGCGCGCATGGTCGCGCGCATCGACCCCGACTGGGCGGTGGAGGCGGCCGGCCCGCTGGCCAAGCGCACCTACAACGAACCGCACTGGTCCCGCCGCTCCGGATCGGTCGTGGCGCGAGAGAAGGTCACCCTCTTCGGCGTCACCCTGGTCCCGGACCGGACCGTCCAGTTCTGGCGGATCGACCCCGTCCTGTCCCGCGAGCTGTTCATCCGGCACGCCCTCGTGGAGGGCGACTGGCGCACCCGGCACCACTTCTTCGCGCGCAACCGCCAGGCGCTCGCGGAGGTCGAGGAGCTGGAGACGCGCCTGCGCCGGAGGGACCTGCGGGTCTCGGACCAGGACCTGTTCGAGTTCTACGACGCGCGGGTGCCCGCCTCGGTGGTCTCGGAGCGGCACTTCGACGCGTGGTGGAAGAAGCAGCGCCACCGCACCCCGGAGCTGCTGGACTTCGACCCGGCGGCGCTGCTGGCCGTGGACGCCCAGGACCTGGACACGGACCAGTTCCCCACCACGTTCCACCACCCCACGGAGGGCGGCGGGGTGGACCTGGAGCTGTCCTATGACTTCAACCCGGCCGCCACCGCGGGCGAGCCGGACGGCATCACGGTCATCATCCCCGTGCTGCTGCTCAACCAGATGGACCCCGAGCGGTTCCGCTGGCTCGTCCCGGGCCTGCGGGTGGAGCTCGTCACGGCGCTGATCCGGTCCCTGCCCAAGGCCGTGCGCAAGACCGTGGTGCCGGCCCCGGACGTGGCGCGCGCCGCCGTCGAGCGCCTCGCCGAGGAGGCCGACCCGCAGCGGGACGACCTGCTGCCCGCGCTGGAGCTGGTCCTGCGCCGGCTGCGCGGGGTCGTCATCCCGCCGGGTTCCTGGGACCTCTCGGCCGTGCCGGCCCACCTCGTGCCCGACTACCGGGTGGTGGACGCCCGGGGCGCCGTCATCGGCGCCGGCCAGGACCTCGCGGCCCTGCAGGACCGCCTCGCCGGGCAGAACCGGACGGCGATCGCCGAGTCCCTCGCCCGCGCCTCCGGTGCGGGCTCGTCCCCGGCTGCCGGCAGGCCCGACGGCGGCGCCCCCTCCCCCGCGGCCCTCGCCGGTGCCCCGGGCACGGCGGGCGACGGCGGCCGCGGCGGGCGCGGTCGCGGACGGGGCGGGGGCCGCGGCGCGGCGGCCGGCCCGGTGCTCGCCGAGCGGCACGGGCTGACGACCTGGGACCTCGGGGACATCCCCCGCAAGCTGGACACGACCGTCTCGGCCGGCTCCGGGACCCAGCGCATCACCGGATACCCGGGCCTCGTGGCGGAGGCGCTGCCGGACGGGTCCCCCGCGGCCGGGCTGATCGTGCACCGCACGGAGCAGGACCAGCACGCCGCGCACCGCGGCGGGGTGGCCGCGCTGCTGCTGGCCCGGCTGCCGAGCCCGCAGCGCTACGTCCTGGACCACCTGGACAACCGGGAGAAGCTGACCTTCACGCAGAACCCCCACGGCTCCGTGGACCAGCTCGTGGCCGACTGCACGCGGGCCGCCGTGGACCGCCTGCTGCCGGAGGAGCTGCCGTACACCGCGGCCGGCTTCGAGGCGCTGTTCGGCACGGTGCGCGCCGAGCTGATCGACACCGTGTTCGCCGTGACGGCGGTGGTCGAGCGCGTGCTCGCCCGCGCCGCACAGGTGCGCCGCCAGCTCAAGGGATCGGTCTCCCTGGCGATGGCCCCGGCGCTGAGCGACATCAAGGCGCAGCTCGAGCAGCTCGTCTTCCCGGGGTTCGTGGCGGCGACCGGCTGGCGCCACCTGCAGCACCTGCCCCGGTACCTGGACGGGATGCTGCGCCGGATCGAGCGGCTCCAGTCCGGTGGGCACGTCCAGCGCGACGCCCGGGACATGGCCGTGGTGCAGTCCCTCGAGGACGACTTCGACGCCGCCGTGGCCGCGCTGCCCGCCGGCCGTCCCGTGCCCCCGGAGCTGGAGGAGGTGCGCTGGCTGCTCGAGGAGCTGCGCGTGGGCCTCTTCGCCCAGGAGCTCGGGACCGCCGTCAGCGTGTCGGAGAAGCGCGTGCGCCAGGCCCTGCGCCGGGCCACCGACTGAGCCGGCGCCGGGCCGGGACCGCCCCGCCGGGGGACCCGTCCGCGGGAGGCGTCAGTCCCCGGGGACGAACTCCCCGTGGCCGGCCACGCGCAGCCCGGCGCGGATCCTCTCGGCCGCCTCGTCCAGGTCCTCCGGCTCGGGGTGGTTGTCCACGTTCGACAGGTCGAAGTCCTCGAGGGAGTTCGAGGGCCAGACGTGGACGTGCAGGTGCGGGATCTCGTAGCCGGCGATCATGAGCCCCGCCCGGTGGGCCTCGAACGCCTCCACCTGGACCGCGCCGATCACCTGGGCGACGCGGACGAGGTGGGCCACCAGTTCCGGGTCCGCCTCCGTCCACTTGTCCACCTCGGCCCGCGGCACCACGAGGGTGTGGCCGGGGGTCATCGGCCCGATGGACAGGAACGCGGCGCACGTCTCGTCCCTCCAGACGAAGCGGCCGGGCAGGTCCCCGTCGAGGATGCGGGTGAAGACGGTGCTCATGGTGTGGTCTCCTTCAGCGGTCGGGGTCGGGGTGGAGCGCGGGGCGACGGGCCGGGCGTCCCCGGCGGGGACGCCGTCGCCGCCGTCCGTACCGCCATCATGCCCCACGGGGCGGTGCTGCCGATCGGCACCGTCCTCCTGGTCGGCACCGTCCTCCTGGTCGGCACCGTCCTGCCGGGCCGTCCGGCGCGGACGGATGCCGTCGCGCGCGAGGGCCGCCTCGACTGCGCCGCGCGGCACGGGCAGCGGTCCCCGCGGGGCGGGTGTCACGGCCGGTCCCCGGTGGCCACGGGCCGGCCGGGGGTGTTGGACCAGGCCGACCAGGATCCCGGGTACAACGCCGCCTCGTAGCCGGCCACCTGCAGGGCGGCCACCTCGTGGGCCGCCGTCACGCCGGAGCCGCAGTAGGCGCCCACGGGGACCCCGCCGTCGGCGCCGAGGGCACGGAACCGGGCGGCCAGCTCCTCGGCCGGCCGGAAGCGTCCCCGCGCGTCCACGTTCTCGCTCGTGGGGGCGCTCACCGCGCCGGGGATGTGCCCGGCCCGCGGGTCCAGGGGCTCCTCGTCGCCGCGGTAGCGCGCCGCGGCCCGGGCGTCCAGCAGCAGGCCGTCGCCGGGCAGGGCCGCCGCGGCGTCCATGTCCAGCACGGGCATCCGCCCCCACGAGGTGCGGGCCGTGCCGGGCACGGGGATCACGTCCCCGGCCTGCAGCGGCAGCCCGGCCTGGCGCCACGCCGCGAGGCCGCCGTCGAGCAGGAAGGTGCGCTCGATCCCGGCGTGGCGCAGCAGCCACCAGGCGCGCGCCGCGGAGGTGCCCTGGGCGTCGTCGTAGACCACCACGGTGTCGCCGTCGTCGATGCCCAGCATGCGCACGGTCTCCCCGAAGCGGTCCGGGTCCGGCAGCGGGTGCCGGCCCTCGCGCGGGCCGCCGTGGCCGGAGAGCTGGCCGTCCATGCTCACGTACACGGCCCCGGGCAGGTGGCCGCACAGGTACTCGGCGTGCCCGGAGCCGCCGCCCAGGGCGGTCCAGCGCACGTCGAGCAGCTTCAGTGCCTCCGGTCCGGGCGCCGGTTCGGCGGGCACGAACCCCGTCCGGGGGGACCCACCGCCGGCGGGGGCCTGCCCCTGCCAGGCGGCGACGGTCGCGGCGTCCACGAGCACGGGCGCGGCCCCGGTCAGCCGATCCACGTGCTCTCCCCCTCCTCCAGCACGGTCAGCACGGCACCGTAGCGCTCGGCGAAGGTGCCCGCGTGGCCGCGGTACATCGGCAGCCCGCGGCCGTTGAGCAGGCCGTCGTGGACGGGCACGGCCTGCCGCGGGCGGACGGCCGTGATGAAGTCGACCATCTCCGCGAGCTTGGACCACGGGGCACTCAGCGGGACCAGGAGGGTGTCCGGCGGCGGGCCGGCGGGCACCACGTAGCTGTCCCCGGGGTGGTAGACGAGCCCGTCCACGAGGTACCCGGTGTTGGCGACCACGGGGATCTGCGGGTGGATCACCGCGTGCTGGCCGCCCAGGGTGCGCACGGCGAAGCCCGCCGTCTCGAACTCCTCGCCCGGACCGGTGGCGATGACCCGCCCCGCGTCCACGCCCGCCGCGCCGGCGGCGGAGGCGAGCCGGGCGGCCGCGGCGGCGGGGGCGCGCACCGTGACGGCCGGGTGGGCGGCGAGGTGCGCGAGCACGGGGCCGTCGTCCAGGTGGTCGGCGTGCTCGTGGGTGACGAGCACGTGCTCCACGCCCTCCAGGGCCGCGGGGACGTCCGTGAAGGTCCCCGGATCGATCACCAGCCGCCGGCCGTCCTTCTCCAGGCGCACGCACGCGTGGCCGAACTTCGTCAGCGAGATCTGGGAATGCACCCGTCCAGCGTAGCCCCGACCGCCACGCCCCGGCAGCACCCCCGACGGCCCGGGCGCCCGACGCCCCGGGTCAGGAGCCGGTCGGCCCCCCACCGGGACGTGACCGGGATCCGGTCCGGCCGCGGTCGATCCTCGATGACGGCCCGGCCAGGGCCAGGCCGGGCGCGAGCGCCCGCGGCCCGGGACCCGGCCCGGCACGCGCTGGTAGCCTTGACCCTCGATGGAAGCCGGACCCGACCAGACCTCCCCCACCCCGACGCCGCCGACCGCCCGGGCTCCCCGGGGACGGTCCACCCGGCAGAAGACGGCGGTGAACCGCGCCCTGGACGAGCTGCGCGACTTCGTCAGCGCCCGGGAGCTGTTCGACGTCCTGCGCGAGCGCGGCGAGCAGGTCTCGCTGGCCACGGTGTACCGCGTCCTGCAGCAGCAGCAGCAGGAGGGCACCGTGGACGTGCTGAACCCGGACGACGGCGAGTCGTTGTTCCGGCGCTGCGAGGCGCAGGACCACCATCACCACCTGGTCTGCCGCCGCTGCGGCCGGGCCGTGGAGATCGAGGCCCCCGCGGTGGAGCGGTGGACCGAGCGGATCGCGGGCGAGCACGGCTTCACCGACGTGGAGCACACCGTGGAGATCTACGGGACCTGCCCCGACTGTTCCCGCTCCTGAGCCTCCGGCGGGCCGCAGTCCGGGTCCACCAGCAATGGCGTGGCGGAGCGGTGCAGCGAGCCCAGGCCGTACACGTCCTCCAGGTTCCGGCGCGTCATCACGGCGGCCGGGGGTCCCGAGGCCACCACGCGGCCGTTCACCAGGATGACGTGGTCCGCCGCCCCGGCCTCCTCGAGGTCGTGGGTCGTCAGCACCACGGAGTGCCCGTGGTCCGTCTCCGCGTGGATGATCCGGTCGATGGTCCGCGCCGAGGTGATGTCCAGTCCGGTCATCGGCTCGTCGAGCATGAGCACCTCGTGGCCCTGGGCCAGTCCCTGGGCCACGTAGACGCGCTGGCGCTGGCCCCCCGAGAGCTCCTCGAGGTGGCGGCCGGCCAGGTCGGCCACGTCCATCTGCTCCAGCGCGGCCCGGACGGCCTCCCGGTCCGCCCGCCCGAAGGGGCGCAGCCAGCCGCGAGCCGGGTACCGGCCCATCCGCACGACGTCGCGCACGGTCATCGGGGTGCCCACCGGGAACACGACCGACTGCATGACGTAGGAGATCCGCCGGCGGTTGGCCCGCGCGGAGCCGCCCAGCACCTGCAGGGAGCCCGACGTCGGCTCCAGCACCCCCGCGATCGCCTGCAGCAGGGTGGACTTGCCCGAGCCGTTGGGCCCGATCACGGCGGTCACCCCGCCCAGCGGCACCCGGAAGGTGGAGGCGGCCAGGGCCACGTGGTGGCCGTGCGAGAGGACCAGGTCCCTCGCCTCGACCAGCGGCCCGCCCGGCGTCGTCGCGGCGCTCACGGACCCACCTCCCCGGCCGGCCGCGGCGCGGCGACGGGACCCGGGGCCGAGCCCCCCGGGGCGACGGAGGCGGGGACGGCGGGTCCCGGGGCGGCGATCTCCGGGGCGAGCACGCCGCGTCCCCCACCGCGGCGGCCCGAACGGCGGCGCAGCACGCGCACCGCCTCGCGGACCGCGAGGACCACGAAGAACAGGACGATGGGCGTCAGCGCCATCGTCGCCGACCCCGCCGTGCCCCAGTGGTAGCTCAGGGACAGGCCCACGGCCACGGAGGCCATCGCGATGCCCACCGACCAGGCGAACATGGCCGGCACCGAGCGGGACACCAGGGCCGCCGTGGCCGGCGGGCCCACCAGCAGGCCGAAGACGAGCATGGTGCCCACGGCCTGGAAGCTGCCGATCACGGCCGTGGCGATGAGCACCAGCAGCAGCCCGTGCGTCAGCCGGGGGTGCAGGCCCAGGGAGCGCGCCTTGGCCGGGGAGAAGGACAGCGCCATCAGGGGACGGTAGAGCAGGGCGGCGAACAGGACCACCACGACGGCCAGCACGGACTGGATCCGGATGTCCGCCCAGGTCACCCCGAGGGCGTCGCCGAAGAGGATCGCCGTGAGGGAGCCCGTGTACGACTCCGAGCGGGAGATGATCACCACGCCCAGGGCCATCATGCCCACGAAGAGCAGGCCGATGGAGGTGTCCTCCTTCAGGGTAGTGGTCCGGTAGACCAGCTGCATCCCGCCGACCATGGCCGCGGCCGCCACGGCGGCCCCCGCGTACGGGGAGAACCCGAACAGCACGGCGGCGGCGATCCCGGGGATCACCCCGTGGACGAAGGCGTCCCCGAAGAAGCTCATCCCGCGCAGCACCAGCCAGACCCCGACCACGGAGCACATGACGGCGGCGACCAGCCCGCCCACGAGGGCGCGCTGCTGGAAGCCCAGGGCGAAGGGCTCGATCAACCAGTCCACGGCGACCACCCTAGTGCCCGCTCGCCGCACCGGACCCGGGGGCGGCGACGCCGTCCGGAGGTCCCGGTCACGAGAGCGCGTCCGCGAGGGTCTTCGCGTTGGTGACCATGGCCTCCGCGTAGTCCTCCGCCCCGGAGCCCGGGCCTCCCACGCCGCCCTCGTAGAGCTCGACCACGGGGACCCCGCCGCCCGTCTCGGCCGCCAGGGCCGGGATGAGCCGGTTGCCGGACCCGGCGCTCATGACGAGGGCGTCCACGCCCTCCCGCTCGACCCGGTCGACGAGGCCGGCCAGGCGCTCCGAGGACGGCTCGGAGTCGGTGGACCCGCCCGGGACGACCACGCCGGCGACCTCGAAGCCGTAGGCGTCGGCGAAGTAGGCATAGGCGTCATGGTCCGTCAGCAGCGTGCGCCGGTCCTCGGGGATCCCGGCCAGGATCTCGCGGATCTGCCCGTCGGCCTCCTCCAGGGCCGAGCGCTCCTGCCGGCCGCAGTCGGCGTAGGCGTCGTCGCCGGTGGCCTCGGCCAGCGCGTCGCCGATCACCTCGGCCGCCCGCGCCATGCGCGCCACGTCCATCCAGACGTGCGGGTCCTCGTCACCGTGCGCCGCGTGCTCCTCGGCCGTCTCCCCCGCGTGGGCGTCCTCGGCCTCGTCGGCGTGCGCCGCGTGCTCCTCGGCCGTCTCCCCCGCGTGGGCGTCCTCGGCCTCGTCGGCGTGCGCCGCGTGCTCCTCGGCGGTCTCCCCCGCGTGGGCGTCCTCGGCCTCGTCGGCGTGCGCCGCGTGCTCCTCGGCGGTCTCCCCCGCGTGCTCGCCGGTGAGCTCCTCGGACGGCTCCTCGGCGTAGGGCAGCGGGTCCAGCTCGGGGGCGACCTCGAGCACTCGCGCCCCGTCCGCCGTGGCGTTCTCCAGCGCCGAGGCCATCCCCGACTCCAGGCCGAGGCCGTTGGCCACCACCAGCTCGGCCCCCGCCATCTCGGCGACCTGCCGGGAGGAGGGCGAGAAGTCGTGCGGGTCGTCACCGGGACCCATCAACGTGGTGGACCCGGTCCCGGCGCACGCGGTGACGTCCGCCAGGACACTGCCCAGCTGCGTGGTGGTCGCCACGGCCACGGGCTCGCCCGCGGCCTCCCCGCCCCCCGCGGTGTCCCCGGAGGCCCCTCCGTCCGCGCAGGACGTGACGGTGAGCAGGGTGACGGCCGCGAGGCCCAGGGCGGGCATCAGCCGGCGGTCGCGGCGGGGGCGGTGGGGCATGGCGGGATCCTCCGGGATCGGACGGTTATTGCGAATCGTTGTCAAGAATATCAGGTGCGACTCGTTCGCAATAACACCGGCGGTCCGGGCGGGCGGCGGGTGCCCCGTCACGGGGCCCCGCCCCCCGGGGGGCAGGCCCGGCCCGCGGCCGCGGGACCGGCCTCAGCCCTCGGCGCCGGCCGCCCGCGGGTGGCGCAGGCGGTACGGGTTGCTCGACTGCGTGGCGTCGTGGATCTCGCCCACGAGCACCTCGAGCACGTCCTCGAGGAACAGCACGCCCACCGTCCGGCCCGTGGCCGAGATGACCCGGGCCAGGTGCGAGCCGGTCCGCTGCATGAGCGAGAGCGCGTCCTCGATCTCGTCCTGCACCCCCACGTTGGCCAGCGAGCGCACCTTGGTCACCGGCACCGGCTCGCGGTAGCGCTCCGAGGGGACCGTCATGACGTCCTTGAGGTGGAGGTAGCCCGTGTACGAGCCGTCCGCGTCCTCGAGCACGAAGCGGGAGAACCCGGTCCGGCCGACGGCCCGCTCGAAGGCCTGCGGCGAGACGTCGGCCGGCAGGGTGACGAGCTGGGAGTCCGGGACCATCACCGCCTCGGCGGTGTAGTCCGAGAACTCCAGGGCGCCGGAGAGCAGCCCCGAGCCGTCGTCCACGAGGCCCGTGCGCGTGGACTCGGCCACGATCGACTGCACCTCCTCGAGCGTGTAGGTGGAGTTCACCTCGTCCTGGGGCTCCACCCTCAGCGCACGCAGGATGACGTTGGCCGACCAGTTCAGCAGCACGATCACCGGGTGCAGCACCCGGTTGAGCCACACCAGCGGGGTCGCCAGCAGCAGGACGGCCTTGTCGGCCAGGGACACGGCCGCGTTCTTCGGGACCATCTCGCCGAAGGTGACGTGCAGGAAGGTGACCACCAGCAGGGCGATGACGAACGCGGAGACATCCGCGACCGCCGTCGGGACCCCCACCGCCTCCAGCGGGGTGACCAGCAGGTGGTGCAGGGCGGGCTCGGACACGTTGAGGATCAGCAGCGAGCACACGGTGATGCCGAGCTGGCACACCGCGAGCATCTGGCTGACGTGCTCCATGGCGAACAGCGCCGTGCGCGCGCGCCCCGAGCCGGCCTCGGCCCGCGGCTCGATCTGGCTGCGCCGGGCGCCCATGACGGCGAACTCCCCGGCGACGAAGAAGGCGTTGGCCGCGAGCAGCACGACCAGCCACAGGATGCCGACGACGTCCTGGCTCATCGGGCCACCTCCCCGTTCGCGGCCGCGCCCGGGGCGGTCCGGGGCTCGGGCGCCGCGGGGATGAACTTGACGCGGTCCACCCGCCGGCCGTCCATGCGCTCCACCACGAGGGTGCCGCCGTCGGCCTCGACCGCGTCCCCGACCTCGGCCACGCGGCCCAGCCGGGCCATCACGTAGCCGCCGACGGTGTCGTAGGAGCCATCCTCCGGGACCCTGAGGCCGGTGACCTGGGCCCCGACCTCGTCCGGGCGCATGAGCCCGGGGAAGTACCACTTGCCGGAGGCGGTCTGGAGCACGCCGGGGGTGACCCGGTCGTGCTCGTCCGAGACCTCGCCGACGATCTCCTCCACGAGGTCCTCGAGCGTGACCATGCCGGCGGTGCCCCCGTACTCGTCCACGACCATGGCGACCTGCAGGCTGGCCGAGCGCAGCTCGCCCAGCAGCTGGTCCAGGTGCACGGTCTCGGGCACGCGCCCCACGTCGGTCATGATGGTCGCCGCCACGAGCTCGGCCCGCTTGGCCCGCGGCACCGCCACGGCCTTCTTCACGTGCAGCACGCCGCGCACGTCGTCCGGGGACTCCCCGATGACCGGGAACCGGGAGTAGCCGGTGCGCCGGGCGATGTCGATGACCGAGTCCAGCGGCTCGTCCGCCGCGATCGACTCCATGCGGATGCGGGGGGTCATGACGTCGGAGGCGGTGCGGTCCGAGAACCGCAGGGTGCGGTCCACGAAGGTCGCGGTCTTGGCGTCCAGGGTCCCCATCTCGGCCGAGCGGCGCACGAGCGAGGACAGCTCGTCCGGGGTGCGGGCGCCGGAGATCTCCTCCTTGGCCTCCATCCCGAACAGGTGCAGCACGCGGTTGGAGAAGCCGTTGAGGACGAAGATCACCGGCCGGAAGACGGCGGTGAACACGAGCTGGGGACGGGCCAGGGCACGGCCCACCTGCATCGCCCGGGCGATCGAGAGGTTCTTGGGCACCAGCTCGCCGATCAGCATCGACAGCAGGGTTGCCACCACCATGGCGACCACGAGCGAGACCACGGTGGCCGAGGCCGCGGGCACGCCCCACGCCGTCAGCGGCCCGGCCAGCAGCGCCCCGAGGGAGGGCTCCATGAGGTAGCCGGTCAGCAGCGTGGTCAGGGTGATGCCGAGCTGGCACGCCGAGAGCTGGGTGGAGAGGGACTTCAGGCAGCGCAGCAGCGGTTCGGCCCCGCGGTCGCCCTCGTCCACGAGCCGCTGCACGGTCGGGACGTCCAGGGCGATCATCGAGAACTCGACGGCCACGAAGAAGCCGGTGCCCAGGATGAGCAGCAGGCCGAGGCCCAGCAGGAGCCATTCCACGGTCAGCGCTCACCCCCGGCGGTCGTCACGCCGACGACGGCCCCGGGGGCCGGACCGACGGGGTGGGGTGAGCACGTACTGGAGGGCTCCGTTCCGGCCACGGCGCCCGAGGCGCGGCGGCGGGAGGTGGCACCGGATCGGTGTCTGTCCATGGTGCCCCCAGTATAGGGGGCGGTCCTGCCCCGGGCGCCCCACCTGCGCCGACGCCGCCCCGCGACCCGGCGCGGGTCCCGGAGTGCCTCCGGGCCGCCCCGGGCGTCACCAGGACTGCCGGACCGGCCGCCCCTCCTCGTAGCCGGCCGCCGACTGCACGCCGACCACGGCGCGCTCGCGGAACGCGGCCAGGTCGGCGGCGCCGGCGTAGGTCATGGACGAGCGAACGCCCGCGGTGATCATGTCCAGCAGGTCCTCGACCGAGGGCCGCTCGGGATCCAGGTACATGCGGGAGGTGGAGATGCCCTCCTCGAACATCGCCTTGCGCGCGCGCGAGTAGGCGTCCTCCGCACGGGTCCGGTTCTGCACGGCGCGCGCCGAGGCCATGCCGAAGCTCTCCTTGTAGCGGCGCCCGTCGGCGTCGGTCACCAGGTCCCCCGGGGACTCGACGGTGCCGGCGAACCAGGACCCGATCATCACCTGGCTGGCCCCGGCCGCGAGCGCGAGGGCGACGTCCCGGGGGTAGCGCACGCCGCCGTCGGCCCAGACGTGCCGGCCCAGCTCGCGGGCCGCGGCCGCGCACTCGAGCACGGCGGAGAACTGGGGCCGGCCCACGGCCGTCATCATGCGCGTGGTGCACATGGCGCCCGGCCCCACCCCGACCTTGACGATGTCCGCCCCGGCGGCCACCAGCTCGCGCACGCCGTCCGCGGAGACGACGTTGCCGGCGACCACGGGCAGGCCCAGGTCCTGTCCCCGCACGGCGGCCAGCGCGTCCAGCATCTTGCGCTGGTGGCCGTGCGCGGTGTCCACGACGAGGACGTCCACGCCGGCCTCGGCGAGCGCCGCGGCGCGGCCGGCCACGTCCCCGTTGATCCCGACGGCGGCGCCCACCTTCAGCCGGCCCGCGCCGTCCAGGGCGGGGGCGAACATGCCCGAGCGCAGCGCGCCGGCCGGGGTGAGCACCCCGACGAGGGCGCCGCCGTCCAGCACCGGCGCGTAGGGGGTGCCGGCGCCGTCGAGCGCCAGGAACGCCCGCTCGAGGGCGGCCTCGGGCAGCCGGCCGTCCCGCAGGGCCGGGAAGTCCTCCGCCCGGAACGCCACGGAGGGCTGGCGCAGCACGGAGGCCACGGAGGAGAACCGGTCCACGCCCTCGCAGTCCTCGTGCCGGACGATGCCGGCGAAGGACCCGTCCTCGGCCACGACGCACACGGCCGGGTGGTCGCGCTTGCCCAGCAGGTGCAGCACGTCCAGCACGGTGTGGGTGGGGCGGACCCGCAGCGGCGTCTCGAAGACGGGGTGGCGGTCCTTGACCCAGCCTGCCACCTGGCGGATGACCTCCAGCGGCACGTCCTGGGGCAGGATGCCTAGCCCGCCGCGGCGGGCCATCGTCTCCACCATGCGCCGCCCGGTCACGGCGGTCATGTTGGCCGCGACGACCGGGATGGTGGTGCCGGTGCCGTCGTCGGCGGCGATGTCCACGTCCATCCGGCTCGTCACCTCCGACCGCGAGGGGACCAGGAAGACGTCCGAGTACGTGAGGTCGGTCGTGGGCGCGGTGAGGAACTCCATGGGGCCATCGTCGCACCCCCGCGCGGGGACCGGGGAAATCGCGCCGGGTCGTTGGTGCCGGGACGCCAAGTGTCACTATGCTGTCATGAGGCCCGCCCACGGACCGGACCGACCGGTCCGGCGACCACCGGACCGGGGCGGGGTGCAGGCGAAGATCCGCCGGTGAACCACACATGACTACGGAAGAGGCGTATCCACCGTGCCAGAACTGACCTCCGACCGGCTTTCCGCGGAGTTCCCCGGAAACGAATGGCTCGTCGCGGAGATCTACGACAAGTACAGGGCGGACAAGTCCTCCGTGGACGCCAAGTGGGTGGAGATCTTCGAGCGCCTCGAGGCCGACGGCCCCGCGGCGGGCGGCACGTCCGCCCGCGTCCCGGCCGCCGCCACCAAGGAGGTCGTGCCGGAGGCCCCGCAGGACGCCGGCAAGCGCGGCCCCGCGGCCCCCGCCGGCGCCAACGGCGCCGCTCCGCAGTCCGCCCCGCGGACGGGCGCGACCGCGGCGCCCGCGAAGCCGGACCGGAAGCCCGCCGCCCCGGCGGCGAGGCCGGCCGAGCGCCAGCCCTCCGCCGCGCCGTCGGTGAAGAAGTCCGGCGCCCCGGCCACGGCCCCCGTGCCCTCCGAGCCGGAGAAGTCCAAGAAGAAGGGCACCACCGAGCCCGCCGAGGACGCCGTCACCCCGCTGCGCGGGATGGCCCGCGCCGTGGCCAAGAACATGGACGCCTCGCTGTCCATGCCCACCGCGACCACGGTGCGCGACGTGCCGGCCAAGCTGCTGATCGACAACCGGATCATCATCAACAACCACCTCAAGCGCACGCGCGGCGGCAAGGTGTCCTTCACGCACCTCATCGGCTACGCGCTGGTGCGGGCGCTGGCCCAGTACCCCGCGATGAACGTGCTCTACCGCGAGGTGGACGGCAAGCCCTCCGTCGTCCAGCCCGCCCACGTCAACTTCGGCCTGGCGATCGACCTGCCGCAGAAGGACGGCTCCCGCACGCTCGTGGTGCCGAACATCAAGGCCGCCGAGACCATGGACTTCATCGAGTTCTGGCGCTCGTACGAGGACCTCGTCAAGCGGGGCCGGGACAACAAGCTGGCCCTGGACGACTACGCCGGCACCACCGTCTCGCTGACCAACCCGGGCGGCATCGGCACCGTGCACTCCGTGCCGCGGCTCTCCGAGGGCCAGGCCGCCATCATCGGCGTGGGCGCGCTGGACTACCCCGCCGAGTTCCAGGGCGCCTCCGAGAAGACCCTGAGCCGGCTGGCCGTCTCCAAGACGATCACGCTGACCTCCACCTACGACCACCGGGTCATCCAGGGCGCGGCCTCGGGCGAGTTCCTCAAGCTCATCCACGGCCTGCTGCTGGGCGAGCAGGACTTCTACGACGAGATCTTCGAGTCCCTGCGGATCCCCTACGAGCCGGTGCGCTGGAAGCCGGACGTCCAGGTCAACCCCGAGGACGAGATCAACAAGGTCGCCCGGATCCAGCAGCTGATCCACGCCTACCGCGTGCGCGGCCACCTGATCGCGGACGTGGACCCGCTCGAGTACACGATGCGCCAGCACCCCGACCTGGACATCCTCCAGCACGGGCTGACCCTGTGGGACCTGGACCGCGAGTGGCCGACCGGCGGCTTCGGCGGCAAGACCATGCTGCCGCTGCGCAACATCCTCGGGGTCCTGCGGGACGCGTACTGCCGCAACACGGGCGTGGAGTACATGCACATCCAGGACCCGGCCGAGCGCAAGTGGTTCCAGGACGAGCTGGAGCACCCGTACTCCAAGCCCACCCGCGAGGAGCAGCTGCGCATCCTGGGCCGGCTCAACGCGGCCGAGGCCTTCGAGACGTTCCTGCAGACCAAGTTCGTCGGCCAGAAGCGGTTCTCCCTCGAGGGCGGCGAGTCGCTCATCGCCCTGCTGGACGGCGTGCTCTCCGGCGCGGCCGACCAGGGCCTGGAGGGCGTGGGCATCGGCATGGCCCACCGCGGCCGCCTCAACGTGCTGACCAACATCGCCGGCAAGACGTACGCCCAGGTCTTCCGCGAGTTCGAGGGCACCGCGATCCCCGGCTCCGTCGAGGGCTCGGGGGACGTGAAGTACCACCTCGGCACCGAGGGCACGTTCATCTCCGACCGCGGCAACCGCACCAAGGTCTACCTGGCCGCCAACCCGTCCCACCTCGAGGCCGTCAACCCGGTCCTGGAGGGCATGGTGCGAGCCAAGCAGGACCGGCTGGACCACGGCGGGCAGTCCGTGGATTCCTACTCCGTGCTGCCGATCCTCGTCCACGGCGACGCCGCCTTCGCGGGCCAGGGCGTGGTGGCCGAGACGCTGAACCTGTCCCAGCTGCGCGGCTACCGCACCGGCGGCACGATCCACGTGATCGTCAACAACCAGGTCGGCTTCACCACCCCGCCGTCCTCCGCCCGGTCCTCCGTCTACGCCACGGACGTGGCCAAGACCATCCAGGCGCCGATCTTCCACGTCAACGGCGACGATCCCGAGTCCGTGGTCCGCGTGGCCCAGCTGGCCTTCCAGTACCGGCAGCGGTTCAACAAGGACGTCGTCATCGACCTCATCTGCTACCGGCGCCGCGGGCACAACGAGGGCGACGACCCCTCGATGACCCAGCCGCGCATGTACAACCTCATCGAGCAGAAGCGCTCCGTGCGCAAGCTGTACGTGGAGAACCTCGTCGGCCGCGGCGACATCACGCAGGACGAGGCCGACTCGGCGCTCAAGGACTACCAGCAGCGCCTGGAGCGGGTGTTCGCGGAGACCCACGAGGCCCAGACCTCCCCGCTGCCGGTCGTCGGCGCCGGGCTCGAGACGCCCTCGCGGGAGGTCCACCACGGCCGCCAGGCCCCGGACGGCACCCGCATCAGCGAGCAGGTCCTGCAGCGGATCGGCGAGGCCCACCTGGAGATCCCGGAGGGCTTCACCGTCCACCCCAAGCTCCGCTCGCTGCTGGAGAAGCGCGCCAAGATGGCCGTCAACGGGGACATCGACTGGGGCTTCGCCGAGCTGGCCGCGTTCGGCTCGCTGCTGCTCGAGGGCGTGCCGGTCCGGCTCGCCGGCCAGGACTCGCGCCGCGGCACCTTCGTGCAGCGCCACGCGGTGTTCCACGACCGGATCACCGACGACGAGTGGACGCCGCTGAAGAACCTCTCGGCCGACCAGGCGAAGTTCTGGGTCTACGACTCCCTGCTCAGCGAGTACGCGGCGATGGGCTTCGAGTACGGCTACTCCGTGGAGCGCCCCGACGCCCTCGTCCTGTGGGAGGCGCAGTTCGGCGACTTCGTCAACGGCGCGCAGACCATGATCGACGAGTTCCTGTCCTCCTCCGAGCAGAAGTGGGGCCAGCACTCCTCGCTGGTGCTGCTGCTGCCGCACGGCTACGAGGGCCAGGGGCCGGACCACTCCTCCGCGCGGATCGAGCGCTTCCTGCAGATGTGCGCCCAGGAGAACATGCGCGTGGCCAACCCCTCCACCGGGGCCAACCACTTCCACCTGCTGCGCGAGCAGGCCTACGCCCGCCCGCGCCGGCCGCTGATCGTCTTCACGCCGAAGCAGCTGCTGCGCCTGAAGGCGGCCGCCTCGCCGGTGGAGGACTTCACCCGCGGCCGGTTCCAGGCCGTGATCCCGGACCGCGAGGTCGGGCAGGACGCGGACAAGGTGCTGCTGGTCTCCGGCCGGCTGTACTACGACCTGCTGGCCCGGCGCGCCAAGGACAAGGACGACCGCACCGCGATCGTCCGGGTCGAGCAGCTCTACCCGCTGCCGGACCGGGAGATCGCGGCGGAGCTGGAGAAGTACCCGGACGCCCAGGTCACCTGGGTCCAGGACGAGCCGGCGAACCAGGGCCCGGGCCCCTTCATGGAGCTCAACCTGTTCCCGCGGCTGGACCGCGAGGTCCGGTTCGTCTCCCGGCCCGCCTCGGCCTCCACCGCGGCCGGCTCGAAGACCCGCCACGACCAGGAGGCGTCGGTCCTGCTGGACCAGGCCTTCGCCCGCTGACACACCACTGGGGACGCCCCGGGCCCTCGCGCCCGCGGCCGGGTCCCCCACCGGGGTTCGGCCCGGCCGCCACGAGGCGGCCGGGCCGAACGCACGGAGGGGCCTTGCTACAGTGGCGACCACCGCAATCGAAAGGTATACCGTGGAGATTCGTCGGATCCGCATCGCGTCCGTCGGCAATGAACTGCTGGCGGGCGTGGGCGACCCCCGCGCCCTGGGCTGGCTGGGCCGCGTGCTCGCCAAGACCTCGGCCCCCGGGGTCCAGCTCGAGAGCTACGTGCTGGCCCGCCCCGGCGAGGGCACGGAGGCGCTGTCCCATCGCTGGCAGTCGGAGACGGCCCTGCGCTACTCCCCCGACACCGAGAACCGGCTCGTGATCGGCCTGTCCGACCTCGACCTGGACCTCGAGTCCTCCACGGCCCGCGCCCGGCTCAACCTGGCGAACATCCTGGACCGGGCGGCCCAGGCGGACATCGCGACCCTCGTGGTCGGCCCCGTGCCGTCCCTCGACGGGGAGCGCAACGCCCGGCTCTCCGAGCTCAACGCCGCCTACATGGACGTCGCGGACCGCCGTCACCACTACTACGTGGACACCTTCACCCCGCTCGTGAACCACGAGCAGTGGCGCAACGACCTCGCCGCCGGCCAGGGGATGCCGGGCCAGGCCGGCTACGGGCTCATCGCGTGGCTCGTGCTGCACCGCGGCTGGTACCAGTGGCTCAACGTGCCGGAGCCCACGGCCTAGCCCCCTCCCCCTCGCCGCCGTCCCTGCCCGCCGCCAGTGCCCCATTCCCCCGGTCCCGACGGCGGCCGGACAGGTCCCGGGGGCGCCCGGTCCGCTTTGTGGCGCGAGGGGAGCGTGTGAGAAACTGGATGGTGCTGTCACGCTCCCGGGACAGCACTGGAACGCGCCCGTGCGGCGCGGGTCCGTTCCCACCACCGGAAGGAAACGCGATGAGCAAGCGTGGACGCAAGCGGCGCGATCGCCGCAAGAACGGCGCCAACCACGGCCGGCGGCCCAACTCCTGAGGCCCCGCCGGCGGCACCGCCACCGGAACGTACAGACCCCGCCGATCGGGACGGCCAGCCGTCCGCCCCGGCGGGGTCTGTTGCGTCCCGGGCCGGACGGCCCGGGCGGCGTGCGGGTCTAGTGGCCCGCCTCGACCCGCAGCTGGCTGATCCGGGTCATGATGCTCACCTTCAGCGTCTCCGGCGCCTTCTCCGAGCAGCTCCGCCGCACCACGGAGCGGATGATGCACTCCAGGTCGTACTCGTGCGCGCAGTCGGGGCACTCCTCGAGGTGACTGCGCACCTCCTCCAGGTCACGGTGCGTCAGCGCCCCGTCCAGGTACTCGTACAACCGCTGGATGCGGGCGTCCTCACAGTCGCCGATCCTCTGGCAGTCCGCGCTCATCTGCCCGCCTCCTGTCCTTCGTTCCCGCCGGTGGCGCCGGCATCGGGTTCCGTCGTGGTGGTCTCCCGGGCCGCCGTGGCGGCCTTGCGGGACTGGGTCTTCCGGGGCGCCTTCGCGGGCTTGTCCTCCACCCGGATGCCGCGGTCGCGCGCGTAATCCGTCAACAGCCCGCGCAGCAGCTTGCGCCCGCGGTGCAGGCGGCTCATCACCGTGCCGATCGGGATGTCGAGGATCTCCGCGATCTCCTTGTACGCGAAGCCCTCCACGTCCGCGAAGTACACGGCGAGCCGGAACTCCTCGGGGATGGCCTGCAGGGCGTCCTTGACGTCCGAGTCCGGCAGGTGGTCCAGCGCCTCGGTCTCGGCCGAGCGCAGCCCGGACGAGGTGTGCTCGGCGGCCTGGGCCATCTGCCAGTCCTCGACCGTGTCGGTCGTGGCCTGCTGCGGCTGGCGCTGGCGCTTGCGGTACAGGTTGATGTACGTGTTCGTCAGGATCCGGTACAGCCAGGCCTTGAGGTTCGTGCCGGGGCGGTACTGGTGGAAGGACGAGTACGCCTTGGTGAACGCCTCCTGCACGAGGTCCTCGGCGTCCTGCGGGTTGCGCGTCATGCGCATCGCGGCGGAGTACAGCTGGTCCACGTACTCCAGGGCGTCGCGCTCGAAGCGCTCGCGCCGGGCGGCATCGGACTCCGTGTCGAGGTCCACGTCCGGGTCATCGTGGTCGGCGGGGACCTGGGCGGTGTTGTGCGTTTCCATCGCCGCCCAGTCTACGTCCGCGGGGCCCTCGCGGACGGGGCGCTCGGCGAGGGCGGTCGCGGCGGGGGCCATGGTCCGTCCTTCCTCGCCGGCGGGGCCACACCGTGCCGGTGCCGCCCCCGCGGCGCTGCCGTGGGTGCTGGGGTCGCCCGGTACAGCAATCCACCCGGCGCGGATATTCCGCGCCCGGTATCGTGGACGGGTGACGAGTACAGCCCCGACCCCGCCGCTGCCCGACCCCTGGCCCGCCCCCGAGCCCCACGGTCCGGTGCGCGGGACGGTCCGCGTGCCGGGCTCGAAGTCCCTCACGAACCGCTACCTCGTCCTGGCCGCCCTGGCCGAGGGCCCCAGCGTGCTGCGCGGCGTCCTGGACAGCCGGGACTCGCGGCTGATGATCGCCGCGCTGGAGTCGCTGGGCGCCACCGTGCGCCCCGCCGGCGAGGGCGCGGTGCGCGTCACCCCCCTCCCCGACGGCGGCGCGGCGGGCCCCGCCGACGGTGGCGCGGCCGGCGACCGCACGATCGACTGCGGGCTGGCCGGCACCGTCATGCGCTTCGTCCCGCCGGTGGCCGCCCTCGTGGCCGGCACGAGCCACTTCACCGGCGACGCCTCCGCCCTGGCCCGGCCCATGGGCCCGGTCCTGGCCGGGCTGGCCGCGCTCGGCGTGGCCGTGGACGGCCCGGGCACCGCCGGCGGCACGCTGCCCTTCTCCGTGCGCGGCACGGGGCGCGTGGAGGGCGGCCGGGTCGAGGTGGACGCCTCCGGCTCCAGCCAGTTCGTCTCCGCCCTGCTGCTGGCCGCCCCGCGGTTCCGGCACGGGCTGCACCTGGTGCACACCGGCGCCGCGGTGCCCAGCCCCGAGCACGTGGCGATGACCGTGGCGGTGCTGCGCCGCTGCGGCGTCGCGGTCGACGACTCGGTCCCCGGTCAGTGGCGGGTGTCCCCCGGCCCCATCAGCGCCCTGGACCTGGCCGTGGAGCCGGACCTGTCCAACGCGGGGCCGTTCCTGGCCGCCGCGGTCGCCACCGGCGGCAGCGTCTCGGTGCCGGACTGGCCCGCGCGGACCACCCAGATCGGGGACCGCTGGCGCACGATCCTGCCCGCCTTCGGCGCCACCGTCGACTTCGCCCCGGACGCCTCCGGGCACGCCGGGACGCTCACGGTGACGGGGACGGTCGGCGAGGACGGGCACCCGCGGATCACCGCCCCGGGCGACCTGCCGGACACCGGCGAGCTCGCGCCCACGGTCGCGGCGCTGTGCCTGCTGGCGGACGGCCCCGGCCGGCTGAGCCGGATCGGCCAGCTGCGCGGCCACGAGACCGACCGGCTCGCGGCCCTCGCCGCCGAGTCGCGGCGGCTGGGCGGCGTGGTCGAGGAGGGCGCCGACCACCTCGGCTTCCACGCGGACGGCCGCCCGGCCCGGCTGCACGGTGCGGTGCTGGAGACCTACGAGGACCACCGGATGGCGACCTTCGCCGCCGTCGTGGGCCTCGCCGTCCCCGGGGTGCTGGTGCGGGACGTCGGCACCACCGCCAAGACGATGCCCGACTTCCCGCGGATGTGGTCGGCCCTCGTGGCCGGCACGGCCGGGGCCGGCGGGGCCGGGGCATGAGCCGGCCGGGCCGTGGCTTCGATCCCTCTCGCTGGGACGAGTCGGACGTGCGCGCCCGGCCGAGCAAGCGGGGCTCGCGGCCGCGGACCAAGGACCGGCCCGCGCACGAGGACGCCGTCACCGGGCGCGTCGTCACGGTGGACCGGGGGCGGTACACGGTGCACCTGCCCGGCCGCGAGGGGTTCCGCACGGTCACGGCCATGCGCGCCAAGGAGCTGCGCCGCCAGCCCGTGGTGACCGGGGACCTGGTCGGCGTCGTCGGCGACCTCTCCGGGGGCGAGGGCACGCTGGCCCGCATCGTGCGGATCGAGGACCGCAGCACCGTGCTGCGGCGCTCCGCGGACGACTCGGACGCCTACGAGCGCGTCGTGGTGGCCAACGTGGACACCCTCGTGATCATGGTGGCCGCCGCCAACCCCGAGCCGCGGACCGGCTTCATCGACCGCGCCCTCGTCGCCGCCTACGACGCGGGCATCGAGCCGGTGCTGTGCATCACCAAGACCGACCTGCGGGACCCCGCCGGCCTGCTGGCGCACTACCGCCACCTGGACCTGGAGGTGCTCACCTCGGGCGCCGCCGCCCCGGCCACGGCCGGACCGGCGGCCGGCGACGCCGCGCTGGACCCCGCCCTGCTCGCCGCCCTCCGGACCCGGCTGGAGGGCCACGTCTCCGTGCTCGTGGGCCCGTCCGGCGTCGGGAAGTCCACGCTGCTCAACGCCCTGACCGGCACGCGGCGGGCCACGGGCCACGTCAACGCGGTCACCGGCCGGGGCCGGCACACCTCCTCCTCCGCGCTGGCCATCCCGCTGCCGGCCGCCGGCGAGGACCCGGACACGGGCGACCCCTCGTCCTGGCTCGTGGACACCCCCGGCATCCGCTCCTTCGGCCTCGGCCTCGTGGACCGCGACCGCGTGGTGGAGGCCTTCGAGGACCTCGCCCCCGCCCTGGCCGACTGCCCGCGCGGCTGCACGCACGCCGAGGGCGAGCCCGGCTGCGCCCTCGACGGCTGGGTCGCCGCCGGCAACGCCGGGGTCTCCGGCCCGGAGCGCCTGGCCTCCCTGCGCCGGCTGCTGGACGGGCGGTCGGACGGGCGGGCGGACGCACGGGCGGACGCCCGCGGCGAGGTCCCTCCCGAGGCGCGCGGCGACGTCCCGTCCGGGGACCCGGCCGACGGCACCGGCGACGCCGGTGCGGGGGCGGACGGGCGCGAGAGCCCCGCCGGCCGCTGAGCCGCGGGCCCGCACCGTGCCGGTGGCCGGGGGCGGGCCGGCCCCACGGTAGCGTTGCCTGCATGAGTGACGCGCCCAAGAACTACACGGACGACCTTCGGCTGGCCCACATCATGGCCGACTCGGTGGACTCCCAGACGATGGCCCGTTTCAAGGCGCAGGACCTGCGGATCGACACGAAGCCGGACCTCACGCCGGTGACGGACGCGGACCGCACCGCCGAGGAGCTCATCCGCGGCAACCTCGCGCGCGCCCGCCCGCGCGACGCCGTCCTCGGCGAGGAGTTCGGCGAGCAGGGCCACGGTCCGCGCCGCTGGGTCATCGACCCCATCGACGGGACGAAGAACTTCGTGCGCGGCGTACCCGTCTGGGCCACGCTGATCGCCCTGATCGACGACGGCATGCCGGTGGTCGGCGTGGTCTCCGCCCCCGCGCTGAACCGCCGCTGGTGGGCCGCCAAGGGGACCGGCGCCTACACCGGCAAGTCCCTGGCCTCGGCCACCCGCATCCACGCCTCCGATGTCTCGCGCATCGAGGACGCCTCGCTGTCCTACTCCTCCCTCGAGGGCTGGCGCGAGCGCGGCAACATCCGCGAGTTCCTCGAGCTGACCTCCACGGTGTGGCGCACGCGCGCCTACGGCGACTTCTGGTCCTACATGATGGTGGCCGAGGGCTGCGTGGACATCGCGTGCGAGCCCGAGCTCGAGCTGTACGACATGGCCGCCCTGGTGCCGATCGTCACCGAGGCCGGCGGGCGGTTCACCTCCCTCGAGGGCGAGGACGGCCCCTACGGAGGCAACGCCCTGGCCACGAACGGACTGCTGCACCCCGACGCGCTGGAGGCCCTGAACCCCGACCTGGTCGGCCAGCACCAGGCCGGGTGAGCCGCCCGGGGCCCGCCCCGGCGGTCGTCCTCGCGGTCGCGGGCGGCGGGATGGCCGGGACGCTCGCGCGCTGGCTGCTCGTCGAGGTCGCCCCCTCCCCCGCGCACGCCCCCCTCGCCGGCTGGCTGGCCCTGCTCGGCGTCAACCTGGCCGGGTCCTTCCTGCTCGGGCTGTTCAACGGCCTCGCCGCCCGGCGGCCGTGGCCGCGGTGGCTCGCCGCCGGCCTCGGCGTCGGGGTCCTCGGCTCCTTCACCTCGCTCTCCGCCGTGCTGCTCGCGGCGGCCCTCGTGGCGGTGCCCGGAGTCGCGCCGGCGGTGATGTCCGCCGCAGGCCCCGGGGCCGGCGCGGGGGCCGACCCGGCCACGGTCGTGGCCAGCGCCGGGGCCGCACTCGGCGCCCTCGCCCTCGGCGCGGTCCTGGGGACCGCCGCCGGCTGGGCCGGGCTGCGCGCCGGGGGCTGGCCGCGACCGGAGCGCGCCGGCGGGCCGCGGTGAGCGGCCCGCTCGAGGGGGCGGGGGCCGGGGTCCTGGGTTTGCTGCTGCTGGCCGGGGCCCTGGGCGCCGTGCTGCGCCTGGCCTGCGACCACTGGCTGCCCCGGGGCGGGATCGTGCTGGCGAACGTGCTCGGCTGCCTCGTGGCGGGGACGGTGGCCGGGCTGGCCGCCGGCCTCGGTCCCGCGGCCGAGGGCGCGCCCGGCGCGGCCCCGCCCGGCCTCGCGCTGGTGCTCGTCACCGGCCTGGCCGGGGCGCTGACGACGTTCTCGACCGTCTCCGTCTCCACCGCCCGCGACGTCCAGCGCGGCCGCTGGGGGGCCGTGCTCGGCGCCTGGGCGGTGCACCTGGCGGCGGGTCTCGCCGCCGTCGTGCTGGGCCTGGTCGCCGGGACCGCCCTGGCCGCGGGCTGATCCGGACCCGCCGGGCCGCGGCGAGGAACGGCGTGCGGGGATCAGCGGCGGGACGCCGAGCGCCGCCCGCCGCCCCGGGCGGAGCGGCCGCCCCCGTCCCCCGAGGCCGGCGGGACGGAGGCGTCCCCGGGGCGCCCGGGCACGCCGTCCGCGACCCGGCCCCCTCCCCCGGTCCTGCCGTGCCGCTCGGCGCGGGCCCGGACCCACTCGGCGCGGGCGCGAGCCGACTCGGCGGCCAGGTCCGTCCGGAACCGCACCACCAGCGCCGCGGAGACCAGCGCCAGGACCAGGACCGTCCAGCCCAGGGCCGGGTGGCCGACGGCGAGGAGGACGAGGGCGGCCGCGAGGAACAGCACGTGTCCGGCCACCGCGTGCCACGGCCACGGCGGGCGGGCGGGGGCCTTCGGGGAGAGGAGCAGTCCCCAGGCGGCCGCCACCACGACGACCGCCAGCACCGCGGCCCACGGACTGCCCACCGCGGCGAGGGCCCACAGGCCGGCGGCCCCGAACAGGCCGAGTTCCAGCAGGAAGGAGAGGACGGCCTGGATCGCGGTACCGGACTTCATGGGCACACCTTCGGGCTCGGCGACGGGTTCGCGGGATGTCGAGGGGGTACGACAGCCCAGTCTAGGCGGGCCCGTCGACGACGCCCGTCAACGACAGCGGACCCGGGACACCGCCGAGGCGATGTCCCGGGTCCGACACGGGGAGTGGAGATGGCGGGAATTGAACCCGCGTCCGATGCAGTGTTGTCAGGGCTTCTCCGGGCGCAGTTTGCGCTGGGTGTTACTCGGCCCTGGCTGTCCCGCAAACAGGCAGCCAACCCGGGCCCAGCCGGATTGATGTCTCCACCACGACCCCCGGCGAGGGTGGTGGACAGTGGCTATCTAATCGACGCCAGGATCCGGGGCGATAGCATCCCCGGGCTGACGGACTCGTTCACTGATCAGGCAGCGAGAGCGAAGTCAGTGCGCTTAGATTCGGCACTTATTGGTGTGCAGAGGGCGTTTCCGAGATAACTCTGCATCCTCGGCCCGCTTCCCCTGTCGCGACGTGCATCGTCGAAACCGATCATCCCCATGTTCTGTTGTCAATCAACCGTTCCCTGCGGGTGTCACTGATCCCCCGCCTGGTCCGGACTGCCCAGTATAACCGAGACCGGCGCGCGGGTATTCCCCCGTGGCCGGATCGCCCCGACGGCCCCCACGGCCCCGGGGGTCCGGCCGGTCCCGCGGGTTCAGGCGGCGCGGCGGTTGCGCATCCGCATGGCCCGCTGGGCCTCGCGGTTGTCCTGCTTCTCACGCAGGGCCTGGCGCTTGTCGTAGTCCTTCTTGCCCTGGGCCACGCCGATCTCCACCTTGACCCGGCCGTCGCGGAAGTACAGCTGCAGCGGCACGATCGTGTGGCCGGCCTCCTGGACCTGCCGGGCGATCTTCGTCAGCTCCTGGCGGTGCAGGAGCAGCTTCCGGCGGCGCCGGGCGGCGTGGTTGGTCCAGGAGCCGTTGAGGTACTCCGGGATGTACACCTGCTCGAGGTACAGCTCGTTGCCGTAGAACACGGCGAAGCCGTCCACCAGGGAGGCGTGCCCCTCGCGCAGGGACTTCACCTCCGTGCCCATCAGCGAGATCCCCGCCTCGTAGGTGTCGAGGATGAGGTAGTTGTGGCGGGCCTTGCGGTTGGTCGCGATGACCTGGCGTCCCGCGGCGTCGGTCTTCGCCGACACACCGGCTGTCTTCTTGGCCACGGTGCTCCTTCCGGCCCTCGTCGTCGCCGTGGACGTCGTCCACGATCGTCCCCGGTCGTCGCGCGCGGACGTCCCCACGGACGTCCCGCACACGGACTTCCCAGTGTACTGCCGCGGTCAAGGCGCCCGCCCGGGCACCGGGACGGGGCGAGCCGTGGGAACGGGGCACCGGCGGCGGGCGGAGGTGCCGCGGACGGCGACCGCCGCTCCTTGGCGTGCCCGGTGGCGGCGGGTATCTTCGAGCCACCATCACCGGAGGGGGTTCTCGAGGGTGAACAGTCATGGCACCACAGCGATACGCCTCGGTCTTCCGCCGCATGCCCATCGACCTCATCGAGGAGGAGAGCAAGCACGGCGTGCTGTCCAAGAGCCTGGGGCTCTGGCAACTGACCGCCCTCGGCGTCGGCGGCATCATCGGCGTCGGCATCTTCACCCTCGCCGGACTCGTGGCGCACGGGGACGCGAACAACCCCCCGGTGGGCCCGGCCGTGCTGATCTCCTTCCTCATCGCCGGCCTCGCCTCCGCCGCCGCGGCCCTGTCCTACGCCGAGTTCGCCGGCATGGTGCCCCGCGCCGGCTCGGCCTACACCTACGGCTACGTGGCCCTGGGCGAGATCATCGGCTGGTTCATCGGCTGGGACCTGCTGCTGGAGTACATCGCCATCGTGGCGGTGGTCGCCATCGGCATCTCCGGCTACGCCGAGGCATTCCTCAACGGCTTCGGCGTGGAGCTGCCCGCGTGGATGGCCTCCACGCCGGACCAGGGCGAGGGCGGGATCATCAACCTCCCGGCCATCATCATCTGCCTCGTGGTGACCCTCATCCTCAGCGGCGGCACGAAGTCCTTCGGCCGGTTCGAGCTCGTCGCCGTGGGCATCAAGATCGTGCTCATCCTGTTCATCATCGGCCTGGGCCTGTTCTACATCGACGCCGGGAACTACGACCCCTTCATGCCCTCCGGGTTCGGCCCCGTCCTGACGGGCGCCGCCACGGTCTTCTTCGCGGTGTTCGGCTACGACGCCATGAGCACGGCCGCGGAGGAGGCCCGGGACGGCACGCGGCACATGCCGCGGGCCATCCTCCTCTCGCTGGTCATCGCGATGGTGCTCTACGTGGCCGCCACCCTCGTGCTGACGGGGATGCAGAACTACCGGGACATCGATCCCGAGGCGGGCTTCGCCTCGGCCTTCAGCTCGGTGGGCCTGCCCGTGATCGCCTCGATCATCTCGATGTTCGCCGTGCTGTCCATCCTCACCGTGATGGTGACGTTCCTGCTCGGCGTCACCCGGGTGTGGTTCTCCATGAGCCGCGACGGCCTGCTGCCGCCGTGGTTCGCGCGGGTCGACCACCGGGGCACCCCGCAGCGGGTCACCTGGATCGCGGGCATCGCCTCGGCCGTGCTGGCCGGCATCTTCCCCATCCGCGCCGTGGCCGACCTGACCAACATCGGCATCCTGTCCGCCTTCGTCGTCGTGTGCACGGCCGTGATCGTCTTCCGCTACACCCGCCCCGAGGCCCCGCGGACCTTCCGCCTGCCCCTGATGCCCGTGGTGCCGGCGTTCGGCGTGCTGGCCTCCCTGTTCCTCATCCTGCAGCTGCACTGGGAGACCTGGCTGCGCTTCGCGGTGTGGCTCGCCATCGGCCTCGTGATCTACTTCGCGTACGGCCGGCGCCACTCCGTGCTCAACGTGGACAGCCCCCACTACCGCCACGACCTGGCCTCCCGGGCCTGAGCGCGCCCCGGCGTGCCGGGGCGGCCTCCCCGCGGGCGGCGCGGCCGCACGCCGGGGCGGCCCGGTCGGACGGCCGGGTCAGTACAGCCCGAGCGGGTCGACGGCCTGGCCGTCGAGGATCGTCTCGAAGTGCAGGTGGCACCCCGTGGAGTTGCCCGTGGAGCCGGTGTAGCCGATGACCTGCCCCCGCTCGACCCGCTGGCCGGGCGAGACGACGGAGCGGGTCAGGTGGTGGTACTTGGTGGCCAGCGCCCGGCCGTTGACCACGCCGTGGGAGACCACCACGCGGTTGCCGGAGGTCCACACGGCCCAGTCGGCGTTCCACACCTCGCCCGCCGCGGCGGCCCGCACGGGGATCCCGCAACCGCCGCCGAAGTCGATGCCGGTGTGCACGTACCCGCCCGATCCGCCGTAGTCGAAGGTCCCGGCCGGCGTCGCGCGCCAGCCGAACCCGGAGGTCATGTAGGTGTCGACCGGCAGCTGCAGGCCCCAGCCGGAGGACGCCCGCGCGGCGCCGCGCTGCGCCTGCCGGGCCCGCTCGTCGGCCGCGTCGGCCGCACGCGCCGCGCGGTCCGCGGCGGCCCGCGCGCGCTCGGCCGCGGCACGCTGCGCGGCGGCCTCCGCGGCCGCCTCGCGCTCGGCGGCGGCCTGCCGCGCCGCGGCCTGCGCCGCGGCCGCGCGCTCGGCGGCGGCCTGGGCCTCGCGCGCCCTGCGCGCTGCCTCCTCCGCCTCCCGGCGCTTGCGCTCGGCCTCCGCCACGGCCGCGCGGTGCTGCTGCCGCAGGTCGCCCTGGCGCTCGGACTCGGCGGTCAGCTCCCGCTGCCGCTCGGCGATCTGGTCGTTGACCCTCTCCTGCGCCGCCCGGTTCTTGTCGAGCTGCCGCTGGATGGCGGGACGCTGGGCCTTGAGCTCGTCCGTCAGCCGGGACGTGGCCGACACCATCCGGTCCAGCTCGGCCTTGGCGCCCGCCGCCTCGTCCCGGGCCTGCTGCTCGCGTTCCAGGGCCCGCTCGGCCTCCGCGCGCAGGTCCCGGATCTCGCCCTCGACGGCGGCCAGCCGGGTCTCGGCGTCGACGTCCGTGGAGCGCTCCTGGGCCACGGAGGAGATCCGGCCGTCCTGGATCCGCAGCGCCTGGTGGGCCAGCCCCACCGCGTCCGGCAGGGAGGAGTCGCTCAGCCCCAGCATGAACGCCAGCTCGGAGGAGACCCCGCCCTGCTTGTAGGCCTGGTTGGCGATCTGGCCGATCTCGTCCCGGGCGGCGTCGAGCTCGCGGTCGCTGCGCTCGATCTCGGCGAGGATCTCCGAGCGGCCGGCCTCGGCGCGCTGCACGCGCTCGGTGAGCGAGGAGACCTCGGCCACGGCGGCCGAGACCCGGCCCTCCGCGGTGGCGAGGGCCTCCTGGGCCGCGGGCAGCTCGCCCTGCAGCCGGTCCAGCTCGCGGATCTTCGCCGTGATGTCCTCGTCGAGCCCCTCGAGGGCGGCGTCCAGGTCCCCCTGGCGGTCCTCGAGGGTGGACTGGCGTCCGCCGAGGTCCCCCAGTTGCCCTTGGAGGCGCTCTCGCTCCTCCTCGGCCTGCTCGATCTGTCGCTCGAGGTCGTCGATGCCGTCCTGGGCGGCGGCGGTGCCGCCCAGGGACAGCGAGAGCACGGTGACGAGCCCGGCGCCCAGGATGGCGCGGGAGAGCCGGCCTCGTGACATTGCAGTTCCTCCGTCGGTGCGGGTGTCCGGTGCGGACGTGATGGGGTCGGGGCGGTCCGGGCTCAGACCCGGAGGTACCGCCTCAGGGTCAGGAGCGAGGACGCGGCGGCCAGCACCACCGCGATGCCCAGCAGGACGGGCACGAGCACGACGGCGTCCGCGCCGGCGATGAACCCGGTGCCGGGATACTGCCGGGTCAGCCAGTCGCCGATGAAGGACTCCGCGATCGCCCACGTGGCCAGGCTGGCCAGCACCGCCCCCAGGAGGGCGGCGGCCACGCCCTCCAGCAGGAACGGCAGCTGGATCATCGTCTTGGAGGCGCCCACGAGGCGCATGATGCCGGTCTCCCGGCGGCGGGAGAACGCCGAGAGGCGGATGGTCGTGGCGATCAGCAGCACGGCGCACACGAGCATCACCACCGCCACCGAGACGGCGATGACCGAGGCCATGTTCATCAGCGAGAAGATCTGCTCGAGCAGTTCCCGCTGGTCCGAGACGAGCTCGACCCCGGGCAGGGAGGAGAACAGCTCGTCGACCACCTCGTACTGCTCGGGGTCCACGAGGGCCACCCGGAAGGACTCCGGGAGCTGGTCGGCCGTCACCGTCCCGGCCATGGCCGAGTTCCGGAACTGCTCGCGGAAGATCTCGAGGGCCTGCTCCTGCGACTCGTACTCGTAGCCCTTGACATACGGGGCCGCCGTCGGGGACTCGAGCAGCGCCTCCACGTCCTCGCGCTGCTCGTCCGTGACGGCCCCGGAGGCGCAGGACGTGGTGGTCGAGGTGTCGGTGCACAGGAAGATGGCCACCTCCACCCGGTCGTACCAGTGGCCCTTCATCTGGGTGATCTGCAGCTGGAGCAGCCCGGCCGCGCCCACGAAGGTGAGCGAGATGAACGTCACCAGCACCACGGAGACGACCATGGACAGGTTGCGCCGGATGCCGGAGAACGTCTCCCCGAGGACGAACGCGGCCCTCACCGGTCCGCCTCCGCGGCGCCGGCCCAGGCCGGCTCCCCCGGGCGCGGCTCCGCCCGCCCCGGGTCACCCCGGTCCGGGTCCGCCGGCCCCGCCTCCGGGGCCCCCGGCGTGCCGACGACGTCCAGCTCGGCCGTGTCCGGCGCGGCGTCCGGCGCGGTGTCCGGCACGGTGGCCGGCGCTGCATCGACCGGGGCGGTCCGGTAGCCGCCGGCGCTCTCGTCCCGGACGATGGCGCCGTCGCGCAGCTCCACCACGCGGCGGCGCATCTGGTTGACGATGTCGTGGTCGTGGGTGGCCATCACCACGGTGGTGCCGTTCTGGTTGATCTGGTCCAGCACCGCCATGATGCCCAGCGAGGTCTCGGGGTCCAGGTTCCCGGTGGGCTCGTCCGCGAGCAGGATGTCCGGACGGTTGACGATGGCGCGGGCGATCGCCACGCGCTGCTGCTCGCCGCCGGAGAGCTCGTGCGGCATCCGCCGCTCCTTGCCGTCCAGGCCCACGGTGCGCAGCACCTCGGGCACGGTCTGGCGGATCTGCGCGCGGCCCTTGCCGAGGACCTGCATGGCGAAGGCGACGTTGGCGAAGACGGTCTTGGTGGGCAGCAGGCGGAAGTCCTGGAAGACGACGCCGATCCCCCGGCGCAGCCGAGGCACCCGCCACGAGGGCAGCCGGGCCACGTTGCGCCCGGCCACGTACACGGCCCCGGTGCTGGCCCGCTCCTCCCGCAGCATCAGGCGGATGAACGTGGACTTGCCCGAGCCCGAGGCGCCGACGAGGAAGACGAACTCCCCGCGCTCGAACTCCACCGTCACGTCCTGCAGCGCCGGACGGGAACGGCGGTCGTACAGCTTGGTGACCTGCTCGAACCGGATCATCTTCCACACTCGCCCCGGGCGCGACGCCCTGCGGCACCCGGGGCTGGATCGGGGAGGGCTCGGTGCCGGCACGGTCCACCGTAGTCACGGGACGGTAACAACCGTGGGATCTCGGGCCCCCCTGACCGGGGCGTGTCCCCGCTGCCCGCGCGTGTCGTGGGGTCATGGGTCCGGCGGGGACGCCGCCTCAGGTGCGGCCGTCCCCCGCGCCCAGCGCGGCGGTGACCTCCTCCGCCACGGCCGCGGCGCCGTCGGGGGCCATGACGATCGTGTAGTGGTTCGTCCCCGGCACCTCGCGCACCGTGAGGTGTTCCGCGAGCGCGGGAACGCGCCGTTGCCAGTCGGCGATGTACTCGGCGGTGAACAGCCCCGGCTCCCCGCCCAGCAGCCCGCGGCGGGTCCACAGCAGCCGGGCCGGGACGGCGAGGTGCTGCAGGGCAGCCAGTAGCGACTCCCCGCCCTGCAGCTCGGCGGTGTCCTGCGCCATGGCCTCGTAGCGCGTGGCCGGACGCAGCCCGGTGCGGTCCGGCTCAGGGTCCTGCTCGAGGTCGTAGGTGATGTAGTCGTCCATGAGCCCCGCCGTGCCGGCGGCGGGGTCCCAGGCCCCCTGGAACGCCGGGTGCACGGACCAGAACCGGCGGTAGTCATCGACCGAGCCGAACCGCATGGCCAGCCGGTCGGCGGCGGGGCCGAGCACCGCCTGCACCACCTGGTCCGGGTCCAGCCCCGGCGGCAGGGCGAGCGGGATCCCGCCGTCCACGAGCACCAGGGAGGAGACGAGCCGGGGGTGGCGGTGGGCCAGCACGAGGGTGGCGAAGGCCCCCATGGAGTGCCCGACGACGACCACCGGCCCGGCGGCCAGCTCGCCGAGGACCGCGGCCAGGTCGTCCGCGTGGGCGGGCATCCCGTAGGGCGCCGGCAGCCGGTTGGAGCGGCCCCGGCCGCGCAGGTCGGGGGCCACCAGGCGCACGCCGGGCAGGGCGGCGGCGAGCAGCCCGAAGCTGCGGTGCGAGGCCGAGACGCCGTGCACCGCGAGGACGGTGGGGGCGCCCGGGTCCTCCGGTCCCCAGAGCCCCACGGTCATGGGGCCGCCGGCCACGGCCACGGTGGCCTGCCGGTAGCCGGGGCCGACCCCGGTGTGGCGGTGGTTGTCCTCCAGTGGCGAGGCCGCGTCAGTGGCCTGCGGTGTCCCGGTCATGGTCCGCTCCTTCCCGGTCCGCCGCCGATGGCGCCAGGGCCCGTTCGATGAATTCCATCATGGTGTCGAAGACGTGGTCGGGGACGTCGCCCGTGGTGCCGGCGCCGCCCTCTCCGGGGGCCCCGTCCCCCTCCTGCGGCCACAGCACCCAGCGCATGCCGATGATCTCGCCGATGCCCATGAGGGCCCAGGCCACGACCTCCGGGTCCATGCGGTGGACCTCGCCGGCGCGCTGGCCCTGCTCGAGCCCCTGGGCGTAGCCGTCCACGATGCGCGCGTAGTGCAGGCGCAGGGCGTCCGGGGAGGCGAACTCGGCCTGGCGGATGATCCGGTACAGCGCGGGGTGCTCGGCGGTGAAGCGGAAGAAGGCCCGGAAGCCGGCCCGCTCGGCGGCGATCCGCCCGGCCGGCGCCTCCGCGCGCGCGGCGTCGGCCATGGCCCGGCGCACGCGGCGGTTGAGGTCCAGGACGACCTCGTTGAAGATCTCCTGCTTGCCCTCGAAGTAGAGGTAGAAGGTGCCCAGGCCGCAACCGGCCTCCTCGGTGATCTTGACGATCGAGGCGGCCGGATAGCCCAGGCCGGCGAAGACCGTCTCGGCGGCGTCGAGCAGCCGGCGGCGGGTCCGCAGCCCGCGCGCGGTCAGGGTGGTGCCCTTGGTGGTGGTCGGCACCTCCTCGGGTCCCGGGGCGTCCGTGTCCGGGTGCAGCGGCTCAATGGCCATGGGGGGTCCTCTCCCGCGCGGGCGGCCGCAGCCGGCCCCTGGCGATCTTCTCCAGCCCCGTCCGGGGCAGGTCCGCCACGAAGGTGTAGGCGGTGGGCTGCTTGAATCCTGCCAGCCTTCCCTGGCAGTGCTCCCGGAGCGCGGCCTCGTCCACGGCCGCGCCCGCCCGGGGCACCACGAAGGCGTGCCCGGTCTCCCCCCAGCGCTCGTCCGGCACCCCCACGACGGCCGCCGCCGCCACCCCGGGGTGGTCGGTGAGCACCTGCTCCACCTCGGCCGGCACCACGTTCTCCCCGCCCGAGACGAACAGGTCCTTGAGCCGGTCCACGATCCGGAAGTAGCCCTCGGCGTCGCGCTCCACGAGGTCACCCGTGTGCAGCCAGCCCCCGGCCAGCGCCCGGGCGGTCGCGCCGGGGTCGCGGAAGTAGCCCGCGAAGACGCTCGGCCCGGCCACGAGCAGCTCGCCCGTGGCCGCCCCCTCCAGCAGCCGGCCGGTGACCGGGTCCGCCACCGCGACCTCCACGTGCGGGTACGGCCGGCCCATCCAGCCGACCCGGTCCCGCGCGTCCTCGGCCGGCAGGGACAGCACGTTGGGGCCGGCCTCGGTGAGCCCGTACCCCTGGACGAGGGGCACCCCGCGGGCGTGCCACGCCCGCATCAGGGCCGGGGGCATCGCGGCGCCGCCCACCACGGCCAGCCGCAGGCTGGACAGGTCCGTGGCCGCGAACCGCGGGTGCTCGGCGAGCATCCGGTACTGGGCGGGGACGGCCATCAGCGTGGTGATCCGCCGGTCCCCGATGAGCGCCAGCACGCGGCCGGCGTCGAAGGTCCGTTCCATCACCACCGTGGCCCCGGACCACCACGCCAGCAGGGGCTGGATGTTCCAGCCCCCGGTGTGGAACTGGGGCAGGACCGCGAGCACCACGTCCGAGGAGGTGATCTCCAGGGTCCGCGACAGGGCGAGGTTGTTCCAGAAGCAGTTCGCGTGCGTGAGCACGACCGCCTTGGAGGCCCCCTCCGTGCCGGAGGTGAAGGGCATCAGCACGGGGTCGTCGTCCCGGACCCCGCTGCCCGGGGCCCGGCCGGGTCCGGGCTCTGCGGCGGCCGGGCGCCGGTGCGGGGCGGGGACGGCCTCCTCGAGGCCCGCCCGCCCCGGCCGGACGAGCGCCGGGGGCATCGGCACCTGGGCGCACGCCTCGGCCGCGAGGGAGCCGAACTCCTCCTCCACCACGAGCAGGGCCGGGTCGGCGGTCTCGAGCTGGACGGCCACCTCGGCGGCGCGCAGCCGCCAGGACAGCGGGACCAGGACGAGCCCGGACTTCGCGCACGCGAAGAACAGCACCACGTGGTCCGCGCTGTTGCCGGAGAGGGTGGCGATCCGCTCCCCCGGCCGGTAGCCGGCCGCCACGAGCCGGGCGGCCAGCCGCGTGGCACGATCCTCGAGCTCGCGGTAGGTCACGGCGACGCCCGTGTCCAGGATCGCGGTGCGTCCGGGCGTGGCGACGGCGCGGTCGGCCGTCCACCGCCCCAGCGTGTGCAGCCCGGCGCTCATCCGGCCTGCCCCAGCACCTCGGCGGGGTCCCGGCGGGGCCGGCGGCGGCCGGTGCGGGCGGACAGGCGCCGGACGGACCCGGCCAGGCCGCCGGGCAGGAACAGCACGACCAGGACGAACAGGGACCCGAGCAGGAACAGCGGCTCGGACAGCGGCACCCGGAGCACGGCGGGCAGGGCCTGGAGGGACTCGGACTGGGCCAGCACGGTCAGCCGCTGGTCGAGCAGCGTGTACAGCACCCCGCCCAGCACCGCGCCCCACCGGGACCCCACCCCGCCGAGGACGACCATGACGAGCAGGGAGATCGTGAGGTCCGCCGAGACCGTCCGCGGCACGGCACCGGACTGCAGCAGCAGGTGCACCATGCCCACGCAGCCGGCCAGCGTGCCCGCGACGACGAAGATCAGCAGCTTGGCCAGGTAGGGCCGCAGGCCCAGCACCCGGACGCGGTCCTCGTTCTCCCGCACGGCCTCGGCGAGGTGCCCGGCCCGGGAGTTCTGGATCCAGCTGACCACGGCGAAGACGACGATGAGGACGGCGAGCGCCAGCCAGTACAGGTTCCGGGTGTTGGACACCCCGACCAGGACGGCGGGGACCTGGTCCGTGTTCAGGCTGAGACCCTCCTCGCCGCCGGTGGAGCCGCCCGGGTTGCGCCGGACCAGCACGGAGCCGGCCTGGGCGAAGGCCAGGGTGACCATGGCGAAGGGGATGCCGCTGACCCGCAGGGCCACCGCCCCGGTGACGTTGGCCAGCACCACCACGGCCACCAGGGTGACCAGCATGGCCGGGACGAGCCCCAGGCCGGTGCGCTCGAGCAGGATGCCCAGCAGGTAGGACCCGGCGCCCACGTAGAGCGCGTGGCCGAAGGACAGCAGCCCCGCCACGCCGATCAGCAGGTGGTACGTCAGGGCCGCCGCCCCCATCAGCAGGCACAGCGCCATCAACTGCAGGGCCCCGGGCTGGTACGTGGCGGTGGGCAGGACGCCGGGCAGCCGGAGGTCCAGCAGCGGCAGCAGGGCCAGGACCGCCACCCCCGCGACGGCGGCCCCGGCGCCGAGGAGCCGGCGCCGGGCACCCGGCCGGCCGGTCGCCGTCGCGCGGGTCCGCGGCGGCGGGGTGAGCGAGGACCGGAGCCGGCCGCGGGCGGACCGGCGCTCCTGGCCCCCACTGCCCCCCTGGCGGTCCGTCAGTTCGTCCGTGGAGGTGCTCATGCCCTGGCCACCTTTCGTCCCATGAGTCCGGATGGCCTGGTCAGCAGCACGACGGCCAGCAGGATGACGACCACGAAGTCGCCGATGCTCCAGTAGTAGTTGGCGAACTGTTGCAGGACCCCCACGAGCACGGAGGCGACCGCCGCGCCGGAGAGGGACCCGAGGCCACCGATGACGGTGACGATGAAGGCGAAGATCAGCAGCGAGCCGCCCAGCAGGGGGGAGACGTAGCCGAAGTAGTGGCTGGCCAGCACCCCGCCCAGCCCGGCCGCGGCCCCGCCGATCGTGAAGACCAGGGTGAACGCGCGCCGCACGTCGATGCCCAGGGCCGTGACCATGGAACGGTTCTCCACGCCGGCGCGGATGATCATGCCGTAGCGGGTCTTCTGCAGGAACAGCACCATGGCGGCCAGGACCAGCACGGCGACGAGGATGGTGATGAACAGGTGGTTGGGGACCTGCGCCCCTAGGACGTCCGTGGTCAGGCCCATCCAGGTGGGTGCCTGGATGAAGACCGGGTCGGTGCCCCAGATGCCCTCGAACAGGGCGATCGCCGCGAGGTTGAGGCCCACCGTGACCAGGACCTGTTCGATGTGCCGTTCATAGAGCGGGCGGATCAGGACGAGTTCCGTCAGGGCTGCCAGCAGGGCGCCGACGAGGCAGCCGACCAGCAGCGACAGCGCGAAGCCGCCCCAGGAGTCGGCGCCCATGACCCGGGCGGTCTCCCAGCCGATGAGGGCCCCGAGGGTGAGGAACGCGCCGTGGGCGAAGTTCAGCACCCCCATCAGGCCGTAGATCAGGGACAGCCCGGAGGCCACCAGGAAGTAGACGGCACCGAGGCCGATCCCCGTGACCAGCAACAGGAGGATGGTGCTCATGGGTCAGGCTCCTTCCGGTGCCGGCCCCGTGCCCACGCCGAGGTGGCGGGTGACGAGGGTGTCGTCGTCCAGGAAGGACGTGGCGGAGTCGGTGGCGTGGACCACGCGGCCGTCCGAGAGCACGACGGCGCCGGCGGCGAGTTGTCGGACGACCGTCAGGTTCTGCTCCACGAGCAGGATGGGCACGGTCCTGGCGGCCTCCTCGAGGGCCTCGGCGACCTCGCCGACGATCTTGGGCGCCAGCCCCTTGGTCGGCTCGTCCACCAGCAGGACGCGGTTGTCGTTCATCAGCGCCCGGGCCAGCGAGACCATCTGCTGCTGGCCACCGGACAGGGTGCCGGCCGGCTGCTGGGCCCGCTTGACGAGGTCCGGGAACAGGGACTCGACCAGGTCCCGGCGCGGGTGGTCGTCCCGCTCGGACAGGCGCAGGTTCTCGGCGACGCTCAGGCCCGCGAAGACCTCGCGGTCCTCCGGGACGTAGCCGACGCCGCGCTGGACGATCCGGTGGGTGGGCAGGGCGTGGATGGGCTCGCCGTCCAGCTCCACCGTCCCGCCGTCCCGGTGGATCAGGCCGAGGATGGCCTTGATGGAGGACGTCTTGCCCACGCCGTTGCGCCCGAGCAGGGCGGTGATGCCGGTGGCCGGGACGGAGAACGTGACGTCCTCGACCACCTGCTGGCCGTTGATGGAGGCCCGCAGGCCGGTGACGGCCAGGACGGGGCCGGTGCCGGCGCCGCCGGAGGGAGCGGGCGCCGACGTGGTCCGTGCTGCAGTGCCCATGGGTCAGGCCACCTTTCCCATCTCGCCGAGGTAGGCCGACTGGACCTCGGCATTGGCCATGATCTTCTCGGGCTGGTCCACGGCCAGCAGCGTGCCGTGGTGCATGACGGCCACGCGGTCCACGAGGCCGAGCACGACCTCCATGTGGTGCTCGACCATCATCAGCGTGCGTCCGGACTCGCGGTGGATGCGTCGGATGATCTCCACCAGGCCCGGGACGTCCCCGGAGCCGACGCCGGCCATCGGCTCGTCGAGCAGGATGAGCTCGGGGTCCGTGGCCAGGAGCATGGCGATCTCCACCTTGCGCTTGTCACCGTGGGACAGCCCGCCGGCGGTGGCCTCGGCCCGGTGCTGCAGCCCGACCTGCTCGAGACAGGCGGTGGCCCGGGTGGTGGCCGCGTCCGAGGACCGGGGGAAGCGGAACAGGGACAGCGAGCCGCCCTGCTTGGCCTGGGCGGCGAGCCGGACGTTCTCCAGCACGGACAGTCCGGGGAACAGGGACGAGGTCTGGAACGTGCGTCCCAGCCCGGCCTTGGCCCGGCGGTCGACCGGCAGGTGGGTGATGTCCCGGCCGTTCATCTGGATGCTGCCCTCGGTGGGGCGGAGCAGGCCGGACACCAGGTTGAACAGGGTGGTCTTGCCGGCCCCGTTGGGGCCGATCACCCCGACCATCTCCCCGGGCGCGATCTCCAGGTCGATGTCCTGGAGGATGCGCGCTCCGCCGATGTGCAGGCCGATGCCCTGGAACCTCAGGGCAGGGGTCTGGGTGGGCATGGTGGTCCTTTCGGGGAGGGTCTGCGGGAGACGGTCGGGGTGTGCCGGGTCAGGTCACTGGCCGGCGACCGGCGGGGCGGCGTCGGCCGCGCCGACGGTGTCGACCAGCTCCGGCGTCCACTCCGAGCCCTCCTGGACGAGCTTGGCCTGGTACATGTCCTGGATCAGCGCGTGGTCCTCGGCGCGCACCGTGGTGGTGCCCTTCGGGCCCTCGAACTCCCAGCCCTCGAGGGCCTGGACCATGGAGTCGACGTCGGTTCCGCCGCCCTCCTCGATGGCCCGGACGATCATCTGGCCGGCCACGAAGCCGTCGGGGGTGAACAGGTCCGGTTCGGCGCCCTGCTCCTCGACGTGGTCCATCATGAACTCCTCCACCTCGTTCTGCGCGGCACCCGGGAAGTAGTGGGAGAGGAAGGAGATCTTCTCGCCGGCGGCACCGTAGGCGCCGTAGGTGGCCTTGTTGGCCAGGCCGGTGACGATCGGGGCGGCCTCGAAGGCACCCTGCTGCTCCAGGGCCTGCCACATGGACCCGGCGTTGGCACCGGCCCAGGCGACGAACACGAGGTCCGGCTTGGCGTCCACGATCTGCCGGGCGAAGGGGGTGAACTCGGTGACGTCCTCCGGGACCAGGATGTCCGAGACCTGGGCCCCCTCCGCGCCCAGCACGGATTCGACGGCGGCGACGTTGCCCTGGCCGAAGGCGTTGTCCTGGGCGAACACGAGGACCTTGGAGCCGTCCAGGTCGTCCACGAACTGGCCGGCGGTGGCGACGTCCTGGACGGACTGCCGGCCGGAGCGGAAGGTGTAGTCGTTGATCCCGGTGACCGCGTCCGTGGCGGCGGGGCCGGAGATGTAGAGCACCTGGTTCTGCTCGGCCTGCTCGGCGAGCTTGAGGGCGATGCCGGAGGCGGTGGTGCCGGCGAGGATCTTGTACTCCTTGCCGATCAGTTCCTTGGCGATGGAGACGGCCTTGTCCGGGTCGCCGCCGTCGTCGTGGTAGGTCAGGTTGATCTCGGTCTCGCCGACCTTGCCGGTGCCGTCCGTGGCGTAGTCGATGCCGGCCTGCAGCCCGGCGTAGTACTCCTCGCCGTAGGCCGCCAGCAGGCCGGTCTTGGAGTACACGATGCCGACGTCCACGCTCTCGGGGGCCTGGGCGTCGGCGCCGCCGCCCTCGGGGTCCGCCCCGGACTGGGCGGTCGGGGCGCAGGCGGT
Source organism: Citricoccus sp. SGAir0253 (assembly GCF_005877055.1). Lineage (NCBI taxonomy): Bacteria > Bacillati > Actinomycetota > Actinomycetes > Micrococcales > Micrococcaceae > Citricoccus > Citricoccus sp. SGAir0253. Next base: position 2,288,614 of record NZ_CP039424.1, read on the forward strand.
GAGGGTCAGTCCGGCGGCGAGGAGGCCGGCGGCCATGATGCGGGCGGGGTTCTTCACGTGGGTGGCCTTTCCATGAGGACCTGGTGCGGTGATCCGGTCGGGGCTGCTCCCGGCGGTCCGGCCGTGCCCGTTCGCACGCCGCCCCCGGGGGCTCAACCTGAAAGGCGATTCAGGTTATGGACCGAGTATGTGACACCCGTCACGGCGCCGTCAAGGGGTGGACGGACTCCCTCAGGCGGGTGACCCGGGTCGGCCGGCACGGGGCGCCCGGGCCACGGGTCCACGGAGCGCACGGGAGTCGCCCACCGCGGGGAACCGCGCGGCCGCTCCCGCCGGCCGGGGGTGGGGACGCCGCAGGCCCGGCCGCCCTGGACAGGGTGACCGGGCCTGCGGACCGGTGGGGTCGGCGTCGGGCCCCCGAGGGGATCCCGACGCCGGCCCGGCGCCTCAGTGCAGCTCCGCGCCGGTGGACCGGCGCACCTCCTCCTCGTCCACCCCCGGGGCCGTCTCGACCAGCACCAGCCGCGGGGCGGCCGGGTCGGAGCGGTCGACGTCGATCACCGCCAGGTCGGTGATGATGCGGTCCACCACGCCCTTGCCGGTGAGCGGCAGGTCGCACTCCTTGAGGATCTTCGGCGTGCCGTCCTTGGCCGTATGGTCCATGAGGACGATGACCTTCCCGGCACCGTGGACGAGGTCCATGGCCCCGCCCATGCCCTTGACCATCTTGCCGGGCACCATCCAGTTGGCCAGGTCCCCGTTCTGGGCCACCTGCATGCCGCCGAGCACGGCGACGTCGATCTTGCCGCCGCGGATCATCCCGAAGGAGGTCGCGGAGTCGAAGAACGAGGCGCCCGGGTTGACCGTCACGGTCTCCTTGCCGGCGTTGATGAGGTCCGGGTCCACGCGGTCCTCATCGGGGTACGGGCCGACCCCCAGGATCCCGTTCTCGGACTGCAGCACGACCGTGCGCCCCTCCGGGATGTGGTTCGGGATCAGCGTCGGCATGCCGATGCCCAGATTCACGTAGGCGCCGTCCGGCAGCTCGCGGGCGGCGCGGGCGGCCATCTCGTCCCGCGTCCACCCGTGGCGCGCGGGGGCCTGCTGTTCCTCGGTCTGCTGGGTGCTCATCAGGCGTCCTTCCTCGTGGTTCCCGCGGTGCGGACCGTGCGCTTCTCGATCCGCTTCTCGATGTCCGGGCCGACCTCCACGACCCGGTGGACGTACACGCCCGGCAGGTGCACCTGGTCCGGGTCGATCTCGCCCGGCTCGACGAGGCGCTCGACCTGCGCGATGCACACCCGCCCGGCCATGGCCGCCGGCGGGGCGAACTGCCGGGTGGCCTTGTTGAAGACCAGGTTGCCGTGCCGGTCCCCGACCGCGGCGTGCACGAGGGCGAAGTCGGTGACGATGGACTCCTCCAGGGCGTACTGCTGCTCCCCCGCTCCGCCGAGGTCGAAGGTGCGGATGTCCTTGGGCAGCGAGGCCTTGGCCACGGTGCCGTCCGGGTTGTACTTCATCGGCAGCCCGCCCTCGGCGACCTGCGTGCCCACGCCCGAGCGCGTGAAGAACGCCGGGATCCCGGCGCCGCCGGCGCGCAGCTTCTCGGCCAGCGTGCCCTGCGGCACGAGCTCGACCTCCAGCTCGCCCTCCAGGTACTGGCGGGCGAACTCCTTGTTCTCCCCCACGTAGGAGGAGGTCATCTTCGCGATCCGGCCGGCGCCGAGCAGGATGCCCAGGCCCCAGCCGTCCACGCCGCAGTTGTTCGACACGATCGACAGGCCGCTCGCGCCCTGCTCCAGCAGGGCCTCGATCAGCTGGATCGGGTTGCCCGACAGGCCGAAGCCGCCGACGGCCAGGGAGGCGCCGTCGGGGATGTCGGCGACGGCCTCGCGGGCCGATCGCACCGTCTTGTCCAGGGTCATCGTTCACCTCTCACGGTTCGGTGGAGCGTCCTCGCTCCGGTGGTGGTCGTTGCTCGGGCCGGGGCCGGCGGCACCGGCCCCCGGGTCAGCGGGTGGTCCAGCCGCCGTCCATGGTGTAGGAGGCGCCGGTGACCATCGCGGCGTGGTCGGAGGCCAGCCAGGTGATGAGCGAGGCCACCTCCTCCGGCTCGACGAGCCGCTTGATGGCGGACTCGGTGAGCATGATCTTCTCCACCACCTCGTCCTCGCTGATCCCGTGCGTCCGGGCCTGGTCCGCGATCTGCTTCTCCACGAGCGGGGTGCGCACGTAGGAGGGGTTCACGCAGTTGGAGGTGACCCCGTGCTCGGCGCCCTCCAGGGCCGCCACCTTGGACAGGCCCTCGAGCCCGTGCTTGGCGGAGACGTACGCGCTCTTGAACGCCGAGGCCCGCAGGCCGTGGGCGGAGGAGACGTTGATGATCCGGCCGAAGCCCCGCTCGTACATCCCGGGCAGCGCCGCCCGGATCAGCAGGAACGGGGACTCCACCATGAGCCGGTGGATGAACCGCCACGTGTCCGGGTCGTACTCGTGGATGGGCGCGATCCGCTGGATGCCGGCGTTGTTGACCAGGATGTCCGTGTCCAGGCTCAACTCCTCCAGCGCGGCGGTGTCCGCGAGGTCCGCGGCCCAGGGGGTGCCGCCCACCTCGGCGGCCAGCGCCTCGGCCGCCTCCGCGTTGACGTCCGCGACCGTCACGGTGGCGCCCGCGGCGGCGAAGGCGCGCACGCACGCCGCGCCGATCCCGGAGGCGCCGCCCGTCACCACGGCGCGGCGTCCGGCCAGGACGCCGTCCGCGGGGGCCGGGGCGGCCCCGGGGGCGGTGTCGGTGCTCTTCACTGCAGTCTGTTCGGTCACGGCGGGCTGCCTTTCTCGTGCTCTGACGTGGGGTGGAAGTCCGGTGGGGGCGGGCGGGCGGCCCGTCCCGGGCGCCGGGCCGCGGGGGCGGCCCGGCGCGGGGCTCAGCGGCTGAGCAGCAGGGCCTCGCCCTGGCCGCCGCCGCCGCACAGGGCCACGCCGGCCCGGCCGGAGCCCCGGCGGCACAGTTCGAGGGCCGCGGTCAGGGCCAGCCGTGCGCCGGAGGCCCCGATGGGGTGGCCCAGGGCGATGGCGCCGCCGTGGATGTTGGTCCTCTCCAGCGGATAGCCGAGCTTGTCCAGCGAGTGCACGATGATCGAGCCGAAGGCCTCGTTGATCTCGAGGAAGTCCAACTCCTCCACGGACCAGCCGGCCCGGGCCAGCGCGGCGGAGACCGCATCGGCCGGCTTGTCGTGCAGGGAGGAGTCCCTCGGCCCGGCCACCTGCCCGGGGGCGCCGACGGTCGCCAGGATCTCCAGGCCCTTGGCCTCCGCGTAGGCGCGGGAGGTCACCACGACGACGGCGGCGCCGTCCGTGAGCGGCGAGGAGTTGCCGGCGGTGATCGTGCCGTCGCGGGCGAAGGCGGGCTTGAGCGCGCCGAGGGACTCAGCGGTGGTGTCCGGGCGGACGCCCTCGTCCTGGGCGACGACGAGGGGATCGCCCTTGCGCTGCGGGATCTCGATCGGGGCGATCTCGGCGTCGAAGACGCCCTCGGCCTGCGCGCGGGCCGCGCGCTGGTGGGACGCCGCGGCGGCCTCGTCCTGCGGGCCGCGGCCGATCGAGCGCTCGGCGTTGCCGGACTCGGTGAGCTCGCCCATCGCCTCGTGCGTCAGGGAGTCCGTGAGGCCGTCGTGGGCGACGGAGTCGAGCACGGTGGTGGGGCCGTACTTGTAGCCCTTGCGGGCCCCCATGAGCAGGTGCGGGGCGTTGGTCATGGACTCCTGGCCGCCGGCGACCACGACCTCGGCCTCGCCGAGCCGGATGATCCGGGACGCGTCGATCACGGCGGTGAGCCCGGACAGGCACACCTTGTTGACGGTCACGGCGGGGACGTCCCAGCCGATGCCCGCGGCCAGGGCGGCCTGCCGCGCCGGGTTCTGGCCCTGTCCGGCCTGGACCACCTGGCCCATGATCACCGTGTCCACGTCCCCGGCGGCCACCCCGGAGCGCTGCAGCGCATGGCGGATGGCGTGCGCGCCGAGGTCCATGGCCGTCAGGGACGCCTGCTGGGACAGCAACCGGGTGAACGGCGTGCGGGCCCCGCCGACGATCACGGCGTCCTGCGGGGAGGGGGTGGTGGTGCTCATGGTGGTCTCCTTCACGGGCCGGGCCCGTCGTGGTCTCGGTGCGCGTGGCCCCGGGGCCCGGGGCCACGCGCGGTGGGTGTGGCGGTCGGCCGGGGTCAGAACGCCCCGGTGAACGACGCCACGGTGGTCAGCACGGCCACGGTGATCACGGGGATCACCAGGGTGACCATGCCGATGTCCTTGTACGACTGGCGGTGGGTCATGCCGCAGACGATCAGCAGGGTCACGACCGCGCCGGAGTGCGGCAGGGTGTCCAGGCCGCCGGCGGCCATCGCGGTGAGCCGGTGCATGGCCTCGAGGCTGACGCCCTGGTCCACGGCCATCTGCCGCAGCTGCTCGCCGAAGGCGTTCAGCGCGATGGTCATGCCGCCCGAGGACGAGCCGGTGATGGCCGCGGTGATGGACGTGGACACCACGGAGGTGACGAGGGCGCTGCCGCCCAGGTTGAACACGGAGTCGCGGATCACGGCGAAGGCGGCCACCGAGGCGACGACGGCGCCGTAGCCGACCTCCGAGCCGGTGGAGAAGATCGGCAGCATGGCGCCCTTGGCACCGTCCGCGAAGGCCTTGCGCAGTTCCCGGAAGTGGCGCGCGTTCAGGGCGATGATCACCAGGACCGCGACCACGAGGGCGACGGTGACGGCCCAGATGCCGGCGCGGGACTGCAGGGTCACGCCGCCGAACTTCTCCTCGGAGAGGTAGGACCAGTCCAGGGCGGGGAACAGCACCAGCGTGCAGCCGAAGTTCACGATGAACACCACGAGCAGCGGCAGGAACGGCACGAGGGCGTTGGGGGGCGTCATGACCGCGGCGGAGGTGGGCTGGGCGTCCGGGTTGGACTCCGTGTCCACGGCGGCGTTGACGCGCTCCTCCTCGCGGACCGCGGCGCCGGGGCCCACGCCCTTGCCGTGCCGGACCGGGCCGGTGGCCTGGGCGCCGTTGGCGACGTCGATGGCGTCCAGCGTGTCGGCGAAGTGCTCGCCCTTGGCCATCAGGGTGCGGCGGCGGTACTCGAGCCACAGCAGGCCCAGGCCGAAGATCATCGCGGCGCCGACCAGGCCGATGCCCGGCGCGGCGAAGCCGCCGGTGCCGAAGAACTGGCCGGGGATGATGTTCTGCACCTGCGGGGATCCCGGCAGGGCGGTCATGGTGAAGGTGAAGATGCCCAGGGCGATCGTGCCCGGGATCAGGCGCTTGGGGATGTCCGCCATGCGGAACAGCTCACGGGCCAGCGGGAACATCACGAAGGCCACCACGAACAGGCTGATGCCGCCGTAGGTCATGAGGGCGGAGGTGATCACGGTGGCCATCAGGGCGCTGCGGGCCCCGATCCACCGGGTGACGGTGCGGGCGATGCTCTCCGCGTAGCCGGTGGCCGTCATGAGCAGACCGAAGATGGCCCCGAGCAGGAAGACCGGGAAGTAGTTCCCGACGAAACCGGCCAGCGCCGGCATGAAGATCTCGGTGTACGACGCCAGGATCGGGGCTCCGGAGAACACGAGGGCGACGACCGAGGCGATGGGGGCGGCGATGATGACGGGCATCCCGCGGTAGGCCAGCGTGATGAGCAGGGCCAGGGACAGGATGATGCCTAGAATCCCCAGAAGCATAGGGGTTACCTCTCGGACGGGCGGGCGGGACGGGCCCGGCGGGGCCCTCCCGCCGCGGACGGGACGGTGGTGCGGCGTGACGTGGGTCACGCGCCGTCGTGGCGACGATATCCTCCAGCATGGCCCGTGGATGTGACGCACGCTACGTCGAGCGGTTCAACAGTCCCGCCGCCCTTTCGTAGCGCGCTACGAAAGGCGCTCCGGTGCGCCCCGCCGCAGGCCGCGCTGTGCGGCGAGGGCCCACGAGGCCTCGATGAGGGTCTCCGGCTGCTGCAGGCTGGCCCCCGTCAGTTCCTCGTACCGCTTGAGCCGGTAGCGCAGGGTGTTCACGTGCACCGGGATGGCGGCCGCGGCCAGCGGGATGCTCATCCCGTGGTCGAGGTAGGCCTCGAGCGCCTCGAGCACGAGCCCCCCGAACGCCCCCTCGGCCAGCACGGGCTCCACGTGCCGCTCGTGCAGCATGCGGGTCGTCTCCGGGCTCGCGGGGATCGCCATCCGCCAGGACAACCGCTCGACGTCGACGACACCGTCCCAGCCGACCCGGCGCGCCGCCTCCAGCACGCGGGTGGCCCCCTCGAAGGAATCCCTCAGGTCCGCCAGCGCCACCGGCGGGCCCACCGCGATGGTGACGCCCGCGGCCGGACGGGCCGGGCCGGCGTCGCCCACGAGGATCCCGACCGCTCCCTCGCCACGGGGCGCGGCCAGGGCCCGGGCACCGGCCGAGGCGGCCCAGTCCTGGAGCCGGCCCGCCGGGTCCTCCGTGTCCCCGGCCGCGACGGCGGCGCGCACCGCCCGCACGGGCCCGGCGAGCGGGATGTCGAAGGTGGCGGCCCCGCTGCGCAGCTGGGCCTGGTCCAGCACCCCGACCATGGCGTCCCGGATCCACTGGGTACGCCGCGCGGAGTCCGCCACGGCCTGGGCGATCGAGCGGTCCCGGTACACGACCACGGCGCGCGTGGTGAACGCGTCGCCCAGGGCCCACAGTTGCGTGCTGAAGGTCAGTGCCGCGTCGGCGGGCACGCCGAACGCCGGGGCGAGGTCCAGCAGGTGCCGCAGGATCACGGACATGGACACGCGGAAGCCCGCCAGCACGCTGACGATGGGCACGCCCTGGCCCATCCGCTCCTCCATGAGGGCCCGGGGCTCGTCGATCTCGTCCGGGGCCGGGGCCCGGCCGTCCAGCAGGGTGCGGATGCTCAGGGCGCGGTTGCGGCGGGCGGAGGCCAGCAGCGACTCCGAGGGCACGCCCTCGTAGCCGGGCAGCGACTCGCGCAGGGCCGCGACGGTCTCCTCCAGGATGGCGTCGTCCGCGGCGAGGGCGTCGACGAGGGCCCGCAGCGCCTCGCGCTCCACGGCCCGGTCAGTCCCGCCCGGCGCCGTCCGCGCCGGCGTGGTCCTCGGCGGCACCGTCCGCGGCCACGGACTCCGCGAGGGCGGCGAGCCGGTCGATCGAGGCCGCCAGGGACTCCGGCGTGGTGGCCAGCGCGCGCGGGAACCGGGTCTCGTCGGTGAGCCGCGTCCAGTCGTAGGTGTGCCGCACGAGCGTGCCGCCCTCGGCCGGCTGGAGCTCCCAGCGCCACAGGTGGCCGCGCGGCTGCTCCCCGGTGGGCGCCGGCAGCCAGGCGATGCGGCGGTCCGGCTCGAACTCCACCACGTGGTTCTCGCGGCCCTGGCCGTTGGTGAGCTCCATGGTGAAGACGTCCCCCACGGCGCGCACGCGCTGCCCCGCGGGGGCGGCGGCGAGGTTGTCGTTGCCGTCCCACTCCGGCTGGCGGGCGGGATCGGCGATCAGGCCGAAGAGGACCGACGCCGGCGCGCGCACCGTGCGCTCAGCGGTGACGACGCGTTCGGGGACCGGGGGCAGTGAGGTGTCCATGGCCCCAGTCTGGCACCGGTCAGGCCTCGGCGCGGGACCCGGCTCGCCAGCGGATGCCGGCGTCGATGAACCCGTCGATGTGCCCGTCGAAGACCGACTGCGGGTTGCCCTCCTCGTGGTTCGTCCGCAGGTCCTTGACCATCTGGTACGGGTTGAGCACGTAGGAGCGCATCTGGTCGCCCCAGGAGGCCTTGACGTCCCCGGCCATCTCCTTGCGCTTGGCGTCCTCCTCGGCCTTGCGCACGAGCAGCAGCCGGGACTGCATGACGCGCAGGGCCGCGGCGCGGTTCTGGATCTGGGACTTCTCGTTCTGCATGGACACCACGATCCCGGTGGGGAGGTGCGTCATGCGCACGGCGGAGTCGGTGGTGTTCACCGACTGGCCGCCGGGGCCCGAGGAGCGGAACACGTCGATCTTCAGCTCGGACTCGGGGATCTCGATCGAGTCGTCGGACTCGATGAGCGGGATGACCTCGACGGCGGCGAAGGAGGTCTGGCGGCGGCCCTGGTTGTCGAAGGGGCTGATGCGCACGAGGCGGTGGGTGCCGGCCTCCACGGACAGGGTGCCGAAGGCGTAGGGCGCGTTGACCTCGAAGGTGACGGACTTCAGGCCCGCCTCCTCCGCGTAGGAGGTGTCCATGACCTTCGTGGACCAGCCGCGCTGCTCGGCCCAGCGCAGGTACATGCGCATGAGGATCTCGGCGAAGTCGGCGGCGTCCACGCCGCCGGCGCCGGCGCGGATGGTGACCACGGCGTCGCGCTCGTCGTACTCGCCGGACAGCAGCGTGACGACCTCGAGCTCGGACATGGCCTTGCGGATGGACTCCAGCTCGCGCGCGGTGTCCTCGCGGGCGGCGTCGTCGTCCTCCTCGGCGGCGAGCTCGACCATGACCTCCAGGTCGTCGATCCGCGAGGCGAGGCGCTTGATGCGCTCGAGCTCGGACTGGCGGTGGGACAGCCGGGAGGTGACCTTCTGCGCGGCCTCGGGGTCGTCCCAGAGGTCCGGCGCGGAGGCCTGCTGCTCCAGCTCGGCGATGTCCGCCTCGATCTGGGCCACGTCCGACACCTGCTCGATCTGCGACAGGGTGGAGCGGAGGTCCTTGATTTCAGCGGTGTAGTCAGTCTCAGCCATGGTGGGGTCAAGCCTACCGCGACGGCGGCCCGGGTCCGGTGCGCGACGGGGACGCGCGGGAGGATGCCGCGGCGGGCCGGGATGCCGCGGGGCGGGGAAGCCGCGGGGCGGGGAAGCCGCGGGGCCGGCGGCGCCGGGTGGTGCCGGGGTGGCCCAGTAGCGGACGAGTGGTGACCACGCTGTCCCGGCCCCCGCCGCGCTCGTAGCGTCCGAGGTCGTTGGTCACCCCAGACGACAGGACGATGATGACTCGCACCCTCATCCCCCGCGCCCTGGCGGCCACCGCGGCACTGGCCCTGGCGCTGCCGGTCCACGCCGTGGCGGCAGCGCCCGCCCACGCCACCGTCACGATCCCCGACCCGGACTTCCGGGCCTGCCTGAACGCCGCCCTCGGGCGGTCCCCCGCCGACCCCGTGTCCGCCGGGCAGCTGGCGGGCCTGCGGTCCCTGGAGTGCCCCACCGGGGGGCCCGGTGCCGTCGACGACCTGACCGGGGCCCAGTACCTGACCGGGCTGGCCTCCCTGCGCGTGGCGGGCCATCGCGTGGGCGACGTGTCCGCGCTCGCCGGCCTGGAGCGGCTGGCGGACGTGGACCTGTCCTCCAACGCGATCACGGACGCCTCGGCACTGGCGCCGCTCGCCGCCCGCGGCGCGCGGATCCGACTGGCGGGACAGTCCACCGCGGCCACGGTGCCGGTGGGCGAGGGCCGTGTCCTGCCAGCCGCCCGGGACAGCCGCGGGGTCCCGGTGCCGTACGACGACTGCCACGCGGACGACTACGCGGACGTCCCGGTGGACTGCGCCGACGGTCTCCGCGTGGAGGCCGACGGCACCGTCTTCACGCCGGCGGCGCCCGGGTACCATGCCGTGTCCGCCTCGGGACGCGGCCTGGACCACTTCTCCCTGACCGTGGAGGTCACCGCCGACCCCGTGCAGTGGTTCACGGACGTCCCCGTCGGCCGCGCCTTCGCACGCGAGGTGTCCTGGATGGCCGTCCGGGGCATCGCCCGCGGCTACGCCGACGGACGGTTCGGGATCGCCGAGGAGGTCACCCGCGGCCACGCGGCGGCGTTCCTCTACCGGCTCGCGGGAGAGCCGCCCGTGGACCTCCCGGCGACCTCACCGTTCCCCGACGTCCCGAGGGGCCACGGCTTCTACGCCGCCGTCGTCTGGCTCCGGGGCCAGGGGATCGCCCGGGGCCACGAGGACGGGACCTTCGGCCTGGACCGCGCGGTCACGCGGGGCGAGATGGCGGCCCTGCTGCACCGGTCGGTGGGCTCCCCGACCGACCCGCCCCCGCCGGCGCGTTCGCCCTTCTGGGACGTCCCGCCCTCGCACGGGTCCTACCGTCCGATCACGTGGCTGAACGCCGCGGGGGTCGTCCGGGGCCATGCGGACGGCGGCTTCGGGCCGGACGACGCCGTGACGCGCGGCCAGGCCGCCGCGCTCCTGTACCGGCTGAAGCACCGGCCCGGAGCCTAGTCGGGGTCCGGACACCGGCAGCCGGAGAGGGGCGGGACCACCACGCCGTCCGTTCAGGGGTGGCGCGACCGGCCGGCCACGTGCGCGATCAGGGAGGGGTCCGTGGACGTCAGGACCCCCATCTCCTCCCCGCCGTCACACGTGACGAGGGAGAGGGTGAGTGATCCTCCTCCGATGCGGGCCACGCGCCAGCCTCCCCCGGAGTCCTCCCAGCGGAGCACCCGCTCGAGGTCCGGGGGAACCGGGCCGCTGGGCGGCAGGCCCGTGGCGTTGCCCCCGGCGCCCGGACGGTTCGTCTCCATGGCCGTAGCGTAGTCGTCACCAACGGCGGCCGACAGGGCAAAGGCCCATGTCATTCCCGGCCAGTCGCGCGCGCGGGACGCCGGTGACATCGGACAATGATCGGGTGATCTCGCTGACCTCCGTGGCCTCACCCCTCCGCGTGGCGCTGGTCGGACTGGCCCTGGTGCTGTCCGCCCAGGGGGCCGCCGCCGCGCCGCCGGCCCCGGCGGGGCCGTCGTCGGGCCCGGCAGGGGACGAGCGCTCCGAGGCCGGCTCCCTCACCTCCGAGCCGGTGCCGCTCACGGTCGACGGCGTGGATGCCGCGGACCTGCCCGTGCTCCCCTCGCCGGTCCGTGCGCCACGCGGCGACGAAGCGCCCAGGACCCCGGCGACCCTCCCACCCCCGCCCGCGGCCGCCTGCGAAGCGATCGCCTTCCCGGACGTGCCGGCCGGGTCGACGTTCCACGCCCATGTCTCGTGGCTGGCCTGCGAGCGCCTGGCCACCGGGTACGGGGACGGGACATTCGGCGCGGCGCGGAGGATGACCCGTGCCGAGGCCGCGCTGGTCCTGTACCGCCTCTCCGGCGAGACCCACGAGGCCGGGGACACGGTGGTCTTCCATGACGTCCCGCGCTCCAGCGCGGCGTTCACCGCGGTGTCCTGGATGCGGTCCCGGGGCTACGCCACGGGTTACGCGAACGGGAGCTTCGGCTACGGACGGGACGTCAGCCGCGGGGAACTGGCGGCCTTCCTCTACCGGATGGCCGGGGCCAGTCACCCCGTGACGGCGTACTCCGCCTTCGTCGACATGACGCCGCGGACACCCTTCTTCCGCGAGGCGGCCTGGCTGCAGTCCACGGGGATCGTCACCGGCTATGCCGACCGCAGCTTCCGGCCCACGCGAGGCATCTCCCGCGGAGAGGCCGCGACGTTCCTCTACTCCTTCGCGCAGGTGCGGGACGGCACGCGCCCCGTACCGGCGGTCGACCGGTGGACGACCGTCGCCACCGGACTCCACGCCACGGCCGACCCGCGCACGCCTGCCACCCACACCCTGCCGGCCCAGACAGGCGTGCTGCGGCTCGCGGAGCAGGACGGGATGACACGGGTGCGGACCGGATCCACGAGCGGGTGGGTCAACACGGACTTCCTGTCCCGGGGACGGCCGGGGACCACGGAGGTGCCCTACCCGGGCACGCGATCGCTCACCGGCCGTGCGGCCAACACCATGGCGCCGTGGTGCTGGGACGTCCCCATGACCACGTTCGACGGCGCCACCGCCTGGGCGCGGTACCGGTGGTCGGGCGACCCGGACTGGCCCTCCTCCCTGCGGATCCGGGAACTGATCGGGCTGGGCGACGACCTCGATCCGGACTTCGTCCCCGCCCGGGCGATGCAACTGCACGAGTGCGCCCACATCCTCCAGTTCCGCGCCTACCGCTACGACGAGGGAGCGCTCGTGTCCGCGATGGAGCGGCTCTACCCCGGGGGCCCGGCCGGGGGCGTGGAGCACATGGCGGACTGCATGGCCGACGCGATGGGCGCGCAACGGGTCCACACGTCCGGCGGACGGACCTGGACCGCCGGTTACGGCGGCACGTGCACCATGGCCCAACGGGCCGCAGCCCGGAAGGTCATCGCCGGGCTGCGTCCTTGACTACCGGGTCAGCGAGGTGCGCGAGGAACTGGCCGCCGTCACGGTGACCCCGGCCGGCACGATCCAGTTCACCACCGGCGGGTGGGCCGAGGCCGTGAGCACCACCTCCACGGTCCGGCCGCCGTCGGTCACGGCGACGTGCCGGACCGCCAGGGCGTCGAACCGGGAGGGGGCGCCGGCGGCCGCCAGGTACTCCGCCACGGCGGCACCGGCCTGGTCGGTCGTGAGCACGGGGGCGTTGCCCCGCCCGGGGTCGATGCGGTAGCTGTCGGCGGCCGCCATCGCCGCCCCGTCGGCGGCGGAGAGGAGCCGGCGCGCCTCGATGTTCACGGCCGTCACGGCCAGCACGACCGTGGCCAGCAACAGGCACACGACCGACAGCCCCACCGTGAGGACGGTGGTCTGGCCCTCCTCCCCCGTCCCCGGTCCCGGGGCGGGGCACGGCGGGTCCGCCCGGCGGCCGGGCACGGCGGGCCTCACCCGAACCTCGGCACGGGTTGCTGGGCGCTGCTCGACACGGTCGCGACCGCCGCGTCCCACCCCAGGGTCCGGGGCAGCAGCGGGACGGGCACCCGGATGCTGACCTCGACCGCCACCGTGGACCCCGGTTCGAGGCACGGACGGGTCGAGCAGGAGACCGCCGCCTGGTGCTCCCCCTCGCCCAGTCCGTAGTCCGCGAGCGTGAGGCCCACGACCGCGTCCGCGCGACGGGCGGCGGCCTCCGCGTCCGGCGCCGCGACCATGGCCTTGGCGGCCTGGTCCGCCGCGGCCGCGGCGGCATAGGCCGCGGCCTGGACCTGGCTCGTGAGGACGAGGAAGTAGACGACCGGCACCAGGAGCAGCGCGGCGAGCAGGACGAACTCCACGCTCGCCGAGCCCTCCTCCCCGCGGCGCTCGCGTTCAGTACCGGAACGCATGGCCGTCCGCCTCCAGTGTCACCGGACCCGTCAGGAAGCCGACCATCGGCATCGAGGTGCGGACCGTGACCCGCACCAGGGGGACCCCGGGTCCGCCGACGACGGCGGCCGAGACCTCGGCGTCGGCCCCGCCCGGGATCGACCCGGCGAGCAGCTCGCGGGTCCGGGCCGCGCCGTCGTCGGGCGTCCGGTCCCCCAGGGCGCCGTGGCGGGCCCCAGCGCTCGCCGCGTCGATGAGCGTGTTGCGCACGTGGATGACGAGGCCGAACTGCAGGATGGCGGCGAAGACGACGGACAGCAGCGCCATCACCATGACGGACTCGGCGACGGCCGAGCCGCGCTCCCCGTCCCGCATCGTCAGTTGGTCGAGACCTGGCTGATGGCCTGGTTGAACAGGTCGGTCAGGGCCGGTCCGGCGATCGCCAGCAGGCCGGCGACGAGCAGTGCGGACATCAGGGTGATCATCACCCAGCCGGGGACGTCCCCGCGCTCGTCGGTCCGGGCGTCGGCGAGGAAGGCGCGGAGACCGGCGAGGGCGCGGTACAGCCGATCGGTGCCGTGGTGGTCCTGGTTCATGGTGTCCCCTCCATGGGTGGTGCGTGAGGTCGGTGGTGTCGTGAGGTCGGTGGTGTCGTGAGGTCGGTGGTGTCGTGAGGTCGGTGGTGTCGGTGGTGGTCGGGAAGGCGGCGCCTCCGGGAATGCATGGCGTGGGGTCGGGGGTCCAAAGGCCGGGTTCGAAGGGTCGGGGTCGAAAGGTCGGGGTCGAAAGGTCGGGGTCGAAGGGTCGGGGTCGAAGGCCGGGCGGCCGGGGCGACCGCCGTCGGACTCAGAAGCCGAGGTTCATGAGGGAGATTCCCGGGTAGATCGCGAAGATGACGGTCAGCGGAAGGATGCCGAACACGAGCGGGGTCATCATGCCGATCTCCTTGCGACCGGCGGACTCCAGCAACTCGCGCTTGGACAACTCGCGCACGTCCCTGGCCTGCGCCCTCAGGACATCGGCCAGCGGCGTGCCCCGCTCCAGGGCCACGAGCACCCCTTCGATGAAGCGTTCCACGGGGGCCAGCTGGATCCGGCGCGCACACGACTTCAGGGCGGTGTGGACGGACGAGCCCGCTCGCATGTCGGCCAGCACCTGGCCGAACTCCTCCGCGAGCGCACCGCGCGCCGACGTCGCGACCCGCTCCAAGGCCCCGGGCGCGCTGTCGCCGGCGCTCACGGACATGGCGAACAGTTCCGCGATGGAGGGGAACTCGCTGAGGATCCGGGTGCGACGCCGCTTCACCTGCGCGCTCAGCACGTTGTCCCTCAGGAAGAACCCGACCACGGCCAGGCACAGCACCGTGACGACACCGAGCAGGGGATGGAGGCCGCCGTTGACGGCGAGGGCCACGCAGCCGACCATGCCCGCACCCGCGCCCGCCGCCGCGGTCATGAGCTGCTGCGCCCGGTAGTCCTGCACGGACAGCTCCGAGCCCGCGGCCTCGAGCTTGCGCTCGAGGGCCTGTTGCCCCAGGTTGAAGCGGTCGAGGTGGCGCACGCCCTCGGCCAGCACGGGCTGCATGATGCGGCCCAGGGCGCCCCACGGCGTGACCCTCGGGTGCTCGGCCAGGAGTGACGACGCGGGCGTCCGGTTGCGCAACTGGGGCTCCACCCGACGGACCAGGGACGGCTGCCACCCCCAGGGAACGCCGCTCACGACGAGGGCCAGGCCGCAGCCCAGCGTGAGGCCCAGGACGAGGGCGACGGCGAGGGCGCTCATCTACAGCACCCTCTTCTCGTCCGGGAGCGAGCCGATCCGCAGCATCAGCTGGTAGCAGACCACCGAGACGACCAGGCCGCCGGCCAGGACCATCAGCCCGGTCAGGGACTGGTACGCCCGTACGGCCTCCGGCTGCGTCCCCAGCAGCAACAGGACGATCCACGGGGCCGCCACGGCCAGCCGGGCCGCGTTGACCGTCCAGGACTGGCGCGACTCCAGTTCACTGCGGGTCCGGGCGTCCTCGCGCAGGAACTCCGAGAGCGTGGACAGCAGCGTGCCGAGGTCCGCGCCTCCCACGTCCCGCGTGAGGCGCAGTGCGGCGACGAGGCGGTCGGCGACCGGGTCGGCCATGCGGAACTTGAGGTTGTCCAGGGCATCGGTGAACCGCAGGCCGGAACGGTAGTCACGGGCGAAGTCCCGGAAGGCCGGCTGCAGTTCTTCCGGCCCCTTGTCCCCCAGCTGGATGAGCGCCTCCGGCAGGGTCAGTCCGGCCCGGACCGCCGACCGCAGGTGGTCCACCGCATCCGGCCACACGTCGCGCAGCAGCGTGCGGCGCTTCCGGGCCTGCCACCGGAGGGTCACCCAGGGCACGAGCGCTCCGAACAGGGAGAAGCACAGGGCGATCGTGAGGGTCCGGGTGAGCAGGAAGACCGTGAGGAGCGCGACGACCCCACAGCCGACCGTGGCGGCCAGGACGCCGGCCGGTCCCACCTGCTCGACGCCGGCCTGGGCCAGCAGTTGCCGCAGCCGGCCGTCCCGGACGAGGACGCGGTCCTGCGGCGTCCGGGGCCAGAAGGACCACCACACCAGGAACAGGCCGGTCCCGAGGCCGAGGCCGAGCAGCAGCGACATCAGGCCACTCCTGCCACGGCGCGGGGATCGTACCCGTGGGCCTCCAGCTTGGGGTTCTCCAGCATGGCGGAGGGGTTGAGGACCAGGCGGCCGTCGACGCGGTGGAAGACGGTCGACGACTCGATGACACCGTCCTCGACCCGGGTGCCGACGGCAAGGATCTCCTCCACGTAACGCCGTCCGCGGCGATCACGGGTGCAGTGCACCACGAGGTCGAAGCAGGAGGCGACCGTGGGGACGACGAAGTTCCGCGAGATGTTCTCCCCGGCCATGAGGGGTAGGGTGCAGATCTTCGCCAGGGCGTCCGAGGCGCTGTTCGCGTGGATCGTGCACATCCCGGGCAGGCCGCTGTTCAGGGCCACGAGCATGTCCAGGCTCTCGGCCTCCCGGACCTCGCCCACGATCAGCCGGTCCGGTCGCATCCGCAGGGCCTCCTTGACGAGGCGACGCAGGGCGATCTCCCCGTGGCCTTCCAGGTTGGGCTGGCGGCACTGCATCTGCACCACGTCCCGCAGCGGCAGCTTCAGCTCGAAGATCTCCTCCACCGTGACGACGCGTTCCCGGCTGCCGATGGAGGCGGAGAGGCAATTGAGGAGCGTCGTCTTGCCGGCCTGCGTCGCTCCGGAGACGAGGATGTTCAACCCCGCGTCGACGGCGGCGTCCAGGTAGCGTGCCGCCTCCGCGCTGAGGGAGCCCGAGCGCACGAGGTCCTCGAGGTGATGCGCCCGCACGACGAACTTGCGGATGTTGACGGACCAGTGCCGCTGGGTGATGTCGGGGATCACCACGTGCAGCCGGGAGCCGTCGGGCAGGGCGGCATCGACGAACGGCGAGGACAGGTCCAGCCGCCGCCCCGAGGTCTTCAGCATCCGCTCGACCAGGTCCCGGACGTTCTCCTCGGTCAGGGTGATGTCCGTGAGCTCGGAGACCCCTGCTCGCGCGCAGAACACGGCCGTCGGGGCGTTGATCCAGATCTCCTCGACGGAGTCGTCGTCGAGCAGTGGCTGCAGCGCCCCGAACCCGGCCACGGCGTCGAAGACGCTCCGGACGGCCTCGTCCCGGTCCGGGAGCAGCGGGAGGGACCCGACGAGGGACCGTGCGTCGTAGTCCGCCGTGGCGTCCTGCACCAGGCGCCGCACGTCGTCCGGCTCACGGAGCGGATCGACGCCCCGGCGACGGATCAACTCGCGGACCTCGTCCGTCAGGATGCGGATGGCTTCCATGGTCTCCCCTCCATGCGGGCCCCTCGGGCCACCGGCCTGTCCCCGGCCTCGGTCAGAGCGTACCGAGTTCCCGCCGCGGCGGGTAACACCCGTCACATGCCTGTGGACAACGCAATCCGCCCGTGACGTGCCGCTTCCCGCAGGGCGTGTCGTCCACAGCCGACGCCGACCACCCCGCCGCCCGTCCCTCAGGCCGGGAGGATGTGCCGGAGGGCGGACCCGGGGCCGTTGACTCCACCGCCCTGTCCGTGGAGACGAGAGGGGACGGACGATGTGGCTGCGGATCCTGGGCCTGCCCGACGGCGCGGCACCCTGGTGGGCCGCGCACGACCTGGGTACCGCCGACGGCGCCGACGTGGAGGTCCTGTTGCGTCGTCACCTGCCCGGGCATCGCTTCACCGCCGCGGGCCGGCCCCTGGGCCGCCTCACGCCCGCCGCCCTGCAGGGGGTTCCGTCCCTCACCGTCGTCGCCCGTCCAGCCACGTCCGGGGAGTCGGGCCGGGAGGGCGGCCCGGAGGTGGTCATGGTGACCGCGTCGGGTCCCGACGCCGGCCTGCTCGCCGCCCTGCCCCGGTCCGGGCTCACGGTGGGCCGGAACCAGTGCGACGTCCGGGTGGCCGATCCGTTCCTCTCGGCCCCGCACTTCCGGGTGGTCGTGGAGCCGGAGGGCGTGCGCATCGAGCCCTTGGGCGACTCGACCGGGCACCCCGGGCGGCGGCCCGGCACCGCGAGGGGGCACGTCACCGGCGCCGAGCCGTGGACCCGGGGCACCACGGACTTCCGCCTGGTGCGGGGCCGTCCCGGTCCGCTGGGACCCCGGTCCCCCCTTCCGCCACTGGCCGTGGATCCCGGGCCGGAGCCCACGCGGCCGAACGCCCTCCTCCAGGTCGTCATGGCCCTGGGACCCCTCGTGGTGGGGCTGGCCTTGGCGTTGGCGACGGGGCATTGGTTCTTCCTGCTCTTCAGCCTCGTCTCGGTCGCGGTCGCGGCGGTGATGTGGACCCAGCACCGCACGGCGCGGGCACGCCACGGCCGCCGGATCCGGCGGGAGGCCGATGACCTCGCCGCGCGCGTCGCGGCGGTGGCGCCCGGCCCGGGAGCCCTCGCCCTGGCCTCCCGCGCCGCCGTGCCGGACCGCTTCGGGGTCCACGGCGCCTCCCCCGGCCCCCCGGCGGTCCGCTGGGGCACCGCGACGGCCACGCTGCCCGTGGGCTCCGCGCAGGACCGGGACGACTGGGCGTCCTGGTCGAGGACGTGCCTGGCCGTGGTCACCGAGCTCCACCCGGGTGCGACCACCCGGGTGTTCGGCCGCCGCTCCACCCTGGACCACCTCGTCCCGTGGCTGGTGGTCCAACTGTGCCGTGACGCCGTCGCGACGGCACGCGGCATCCTGGTCCGCACCGCGGAGGGCGACTCCTGGCTGGGCGGGGGACGGGACGCCGCCGAGGGAACCGCGATCCTGGCGGCCGACGCCTCCCGGGCCGGCATCCCGGCCGGCTGGCACCTCGTGGTGCTCGGCCGGGGCGACCGGGTCGAGGGGCTCGGGCAGGGTGACGCCGTGAGGCCCGACGAGGGGACCGCCACCGTGGGGGGCCTGGAGTACACCGGCCTGCGCTGGGACGGGCTGTCCCCCACGACGGCCGCCCGGCTCGTGGACGAGCTGGGGGCGAGCCCCCGCCCCCCGCACCGGCAGGCGCCCCCGGGGCTCGACTGGCCGGAGCCCGGGCTGTCCGGGTCGGCGACCGCCGGGCTGCGCTGCACCCTCGCCGGCGGGGCCGAACCGGTCACCCTGGACCTCGTGGGCGACGGCCCCCACGTGCTGGTCGCGGGGACCACCGGCTCGGGGAAGTCGGAACTGTTGCTCACCGCCCTGGTGGGCCTGGCCGCGGAGTACCCGCCGGCCGAGGTGTCGTACGTCCTCATGGACTTCAAGGGCGGATCGTCGTTCGCGCCGTTGTCCGGCCTGCCCCACACCATGTCGGTCGAGACGAACCTCGTCGAGGCCGAGTCATTGCGCACGGTCGATGCGCTGACCGCCGAGCTGCACCGCCGGGAGGAGCTGTTCCTCGCCGCCGGGAGTCCCGACTACGCCGCCCATCGCCGTGCACACCCCGATCAGCTCCTGCCCCGGCTCGTGGTCGCGGTGGACGAACTCCGCGTCCTCGTGGAGGACCATCCCCGGGCGGCGTCGGTCCTGGCCCGGTTGGCAGCCACGGGCCGGTCACTCGGCTTCCACCTCCTCCTGGCCACCCAGCGGGCCCAGGGAGCGGTGAGCCCGGACGTCCGGTCCAACCTCGGCACGGTCGTCTGCCTGCGCACGGCGACGGAGCAGGAGTCGTGGGACGTCCTCGGTGCACCTGACGCCCACGGCCTGGATCCCGACCGCCCCGGACACGCGTTCATCCGCCACGGCGGCGGGCCGCTGCGCGCCTTCCGCGCCGGGCGGTTCGCCCGGCCCCCGGGCCCGCCCTGGCTCGAACCGTGGGACGGCACCACCACGACGGCGCGGGACCCCGACGCGGCCCCGTGGGCAGGCCTCGTCCAGGCCGTCGCGGACCGGACCGCCGCACGCGGCCTGCGCCTCCCGGAGCCCGTCGTCACCCCGGCCCTGCCGGACCGCTGGGTGCCCACGGAGGCCGATCACCGGGCGGCGGGGCGCGACGCCGTCGTCCTGGGGCTGGCCGACCTCCCCCGCCACCGCCGCCGGGAACCGGTGACCTGGGAGCCCGGCCGGGACGTGCCGGTGGCCTGGATCGGCGTGGCGGCCGGAGGGCTGCACGACGCCGCCCGGTCGGTCATCGCCCAGCTCGCCCGGCGGGCCATGGAGCACGCCGACCGGCCGAACGGGACCGCGGCGGCACCCCTGGCGCCGCACACCGTGGTGCTGGACGGCGTCGGGGACCTCCAGGCCGGGAGCGGACTCCCGCCCAACTGGACGGTGCTGTCCCCCGCCACCGCACCGGCGGAGCGGCTGGAGGCCGCCTTCGACGGGATCGGCACCGAGCTGTCGGGGCGGCGCCCCGTCCACGTGGTCATCACGGGATGGGGTCGGTGGTCGGTGCTCCGCGTGGGCTCCGGGTACGAGACGGTGGAGGAGCGCCTCGGCACGCTGCTGCGGGACCACCCGCCCTCTGTGCTGGCCGTCGCCCTGTTCGGCGGGCGGGAACTGGCCGGGGGCCGCGTGCTGGCACAGGTGCCCCGGCGGTTCTACCTGCCGTCCGGGTCCACGCCGGAGCAGCGCATGGTGTGGCCGACCCTGCACCGGGTGCCCGAGGTGCCGGGCCGCGCGGTCATGGTCTCGCCCGGGGAACCGGCCCCCGGGATCGCCGTCCAGCTGGCGCTCAGGCCACCGGCCCGTCCGGCGGAACCGGCGTGAGCACCAGCGATCCGCCGGTCCGACACGAGGGGGTCGCCGCACGCCGGCCGCAGCAGCGGTGGTCAGCACGGGGCGGGGACCGGTGGCGACAGTCCGGGCTCGTCGCTCAGCGCCCGGCGCGCTCGTCGGCCCACTCGCCGGTCCCCTCCTCGGCCGGTTCCCCCGGTCCCGCACCGGCTGGCTCGGTCACCGGCTCCCCCGCCTGGCCGGCAGTCCGACCGGCGACCGCGCCCGCACCCCGCCGCCACCTCAGCACGGTGCGGGCGACCACGGCCACCCCGACCAGCGCCAGGGCGACCCCCGCCGCGAGGAGGTAGCCGGCCTCCGGGGCCACGCCGTCGATCACGATGCCGGCCACCGGGGCGCCCATCGCCGCACCGGCGGTCATGGCCGAGCCGTAGTAGCCCATCGCCTCCCCGCGGCGGTCCTCGGGCACGATCCGGGACAGCTGGGCGGAGGCGGCGGCCAGCGTCGGGGCGGTGAACAGCCCGGACAGCACCGCCACGAGGGCCAGCGGCCACACCCCGTCCACGAGGGCCAGCGGCAGCGTGCCCAGGGCGAAGACGCCCATCAGCAGCAGCGGGGAGATCCTCCGGCCGGCGGCCCCGTAGAGCAGGCCGCCGACGGCGGAGGCCCCACACCAGGTGGCGTAGACGATGCCCACCTGGCCGGCGAGGCCCGCGTGCTCGAGCTCGGCCACCATCGCGACCTCGGTGCCCACCATGAGCATCCCGGCGGCGCCGGAGACCACCAGCACGGCGAGCGCGGAGGGCGTCAGCCAGCTGAAGGCCGCCCGCAGCCTTCCGGCCCCCCGGCGCCGGGACCCGCCGGGGACGGGGGCGCCGGGGTCGGCGCCGCCGTCGGGGCCTCCCGACGGCGTCCCGGCACCGCCCGCGGGCACCAGCGGCAGGGCGCCGGTCGGCACCTCGGGGGCGGTGAGCTCCAGGTGGGCCGGCGCTCCGTGGACGGCCCCGGTGACGGCGCGGTCCCGGTCCTCCGCGGCGGAGTAGTCGCCGTCCGCTCCCCCGGCGGGCGCGGCCACCTGCTCGCTGCGGGTGGGCGGGTCGAACCACATCAGGTACAGCCCCGCCACGGCCGCCGACCAGCCGATGATCGCCAGTCCCCACGCGCTGGACCAGCCCGTGGCGACGACGGCGCCCAGGGCCGGGCCCATCATGAAGATCGTCTCGGTGATGATGGAGTCCAGGGCGAAGGCGGTCTCGCGCTGCTGTCCGCGGGTGAGCACGCCGATCGACTGGCGTACCACGGAGAAGACCGGCAGCGCGAACACCCCGCCGAGGAACACCCCGGCGAGCAGCCAGGGGAAGGGCAGGTGCGGCACCACCGTCCACACGAGGGCCTCGGCCACCACGGAGGGCACGAGCGCGCGGCGCAGCCCGTGGCGGTCCACCTGCCGGCCGCGCCACGGCGCGCCGACGGCGAGGCCGAGGGTCATGGCGGCGGTGGCCAGGCCCGCGGCGCCGTAGCCGAGGCCCATGGTCACGGCCACGTGCAGGGTCAGGATGATGCCGGCCGCCGAGTGCGGGAACCGGGCGACGAAGCCGATGCCCAGGACGCGCCGCAGGCG
This sequence comes from Citricoccus sp. SGAir0253, assembly GCF_005877055.1. NCBI lineage: Bacteria > Bacillati > Actinomycetota > Actinomycetes > Micrococcales > Micrococcaceae > Citricoccus > Citricoccus sp. SGAir0253. The sequence continues at coordinate 2,310,497 of NZ_CP039424.1, forward strand.
CACGTCCCGCAGCAGCTGACCGTAGGCGGCGAAGTTCACTGGTGCATGCTATCGCCGCGCGCCCGCCACCCGGTGCCCCGGGCCCGGCCCGCACGCTCGCCGCGGAGGATCCGGGCCGCCGTCGGGACCTGCCGCCGGGGCACCGGGTGGAGGATGCTGGGAATACATCACCGCACGCCCCGGTTGTACCCGTTGATTCAAATTTCAACGAACCCTCGCGGCAAGGAGCAGACCATGCAGTTCGGCGTCTTCACCATCGGTGACATCACCACGGACCCCACGAACGGCACCACGCCCACCGAGCACCAGCGGATCAAGGACACCGTCCGGATCGCCAAGCACGCCGAGCAGGCGGGCTTCGACGTGTTCGCCACCGGCCAGCACCACAATCCGCCCTTCGTGGCGCCCGGCAACCCGCCGACCCTGCTGGCCTACCTCGCCGCCCAGACCGAGACGCTGCAGCTGTCCACGGCCACCACCCTCATCACCACCATGGACCCGGTGCGGCTGGCCGAGGACTACTCCTACCTGCAGCACCTGGCGGACGGCCGCGTGGACCTGACCATGGGCCGCGGCAACACGGGGCCCGTGTACCCGTGGTTCGGCAAGGACATCCGCCAGGGCATCCCGCTCGCCGTGGAGAACTACCACCTGCTGTACCGCCTGTGGCACGAGCAGTCCGTGGACTGGCAGGGCCGGTTCCGCACCCCGCTGCAGGACTTCACCCTGACCCCGCAGCCGCTGGACGGCGTGGCCCCGTTCGTGTGGCACGGCTCCATCCGCTCCGCCGAGATCGCCGAGCAGGCGGCCTACTACGGTGACGGCTTCTTCCACAACAACATCTTCTGGAACAAGGAGCACGTCATCCAGATGGTGCAGCTCTACCGCCAGCGCTACGAGTACTACGGCCACGGCCAGGCGCACCAGGCCTACGTGGCCCTCGGCGGGCAGGCGTTCATGCGCAAGAACTCCCAGGACGCCGTCAACGAGTTCCGGCCGTACTTCGACAACGCCCCCGTCTACGGCCACGGCCCGTCCCTCGAGCAGTTCTCCCGGATGACCCCGCTGACGGTGGGCTCCCCGCAGCAGGTCATCGAGCGGACCCTGTCCTTCCGGGACTGGGTGGGCGACTACCAGCGCCAGATGTTCCTCATCGACCACGCCGGACTGCCCACGGACACCGTCCTGGAGCAGATCGACCTGTTCGGCGAGGAGGTCCTGCCGGTGCTGCGCCGGGAGTTCGCCGCGCTCAAGCCGGCGGACGTCCCCGAGGCCCCCACGCACGAGTTCCTCGTGGAGCGTGCCCGCCGCGGCGAGGCCCCCGTGCCCGGCGGCGCCGAGGGCTCGCAGGCCTGGACGGACGCCCAGGAGCGCGCCGAGAAGGCCGCCGCCGAGAACACCGCCAAGGGGGCGTGAGCGATGGCAGTCGACCCGCAGGGCGGGGCCCCGGACGCGTTCGGCGCACCCGAGGCCACCGACCCGTTCACCCCCGGCGCCCGGCACCTGGTCGTCGTCTCCGGCGGCCTGGGAGACCCGTCGTCCTCCCGCCAGCTGGCCGACCGGATGGCCGCCGCCGCCGCGGACGTGCTCTCCGCCGAGGGGATCGTGCCCGAGGTGCACGTGGTGGAGCTGCGGCTGCTGGCCACGGACATCGCCGAGGCGATGGTCAACCCCTCCCGGTCCGAGGCCCTGCAGGCCGCGCTGGACGAGGTCGAGCAGGCCGACGGCGTCATCGCCGTCTCCCCCACCTTCAAGGCGTCCTACTCGGGGCTGTTCAAGTCCTTCTGGGACCTCGTGGAGGACGGCGCCCTCCGGGACGTGCCGGTCCTGCTCGGGGCGACCGGCGGCACGCCGCGGCACTCGCTGATGATCGACACGGCCATGCGCCCGTTGTTCAGCTACCTGCGTACCAAGGTGCTGCCCTCGGCCGTGTTCGCCGCCTCGGACGACTGGGGCGAGGTCACCGGCGGCCAGGCCTCCACCCGGACGGACCCGCTGCAGCAGCGCATCGCCGCGGCCGGGGCGGACCTGGCCTCGGTGGTGGCCCGCCTGCCCGCCCGCCCGCGCCGCGCCGCCGGTGCGGCCAAGCCGCTGGAGGTGATCCCCTTTGACCAGCTCCTCCGTGGACGCTGAGGCGGCCGGCTGGTCCCGCAGCGCCCTGCCGGGGCGGGACCCCGGGGACACGCACCGCCGGGCCTGGCGCGCCTACTTCGAGGCGACGGCCCTGCTGCAGGACCGGCTCGAGCGCACCCTCAAGGCGGAGACGGGCCTGCACCTGGCCGACTACAACCTGCTGCTGCTGCTCACCGAGTCCGCAGAGGGCCACCTGCGCATGGGCGAGCTGGCCAGCCTCATGGTGTTCTCGCCCTCGCGGGTGACCTACCAGGTCAAGGTCCTGGAGCGGCAGGGCCTCGTGCTCCGCCGCGCCTGCTCCGAGGACGGCCGCGGCTCGGAGGCCGTGATCACCGACGCCGGCCGCGCCCTGTTCCGCAAGGCCGCGGCCCTGCACTCCCGCCAGGTGCGGGAGCTGTTCCTGGACCGGATCGACGAGGAGGAGGCCGCGACCCTGCTCGCCGTGTTCTCCCGCCTGGGCTGCAGCCTCGAGGGGACGCCGCGGGACTGAGCCGCGGGACCGAGCCGCGAGAGGGGCCGTCGGCCGGGGTCAGCCCCGGCCGACGGTGATCTCGACCGAGTCGGCCCGCTCGGCCAGCGCCTCGACCTCGCCGAGCACCTGCTGCAGCGTCGCGGCCATCAGCCGCAACCCGGCCTCGTCCCCGCCGGCGGCGAGCGCGGCCTCGGGGTAGGCGACGAGCCGCAGCTCGGGTCCGGACCCGCCGCCGGGCAGCACGGCCCCGGAGGCGGTGCGCGAGGCCACCCCGGCGCCGGGGGCCAGGGCGATGCGCTCCAGGCCCGGCACGAGGTCCACGACGGCGGCCAGTTCCCGGGCCAGTTCCTCGTCCCGGTAGGAGGGGGTCCAGTCCCGCTGCTGGGCCAGGGCCCAGACGGCGGGGCGGCGCACCACGAAGGTGCGCTCGGCCCCGGGGTCCACGACCACCAGCTCGGCGCCCTCGTCCGCGGCGGACAGGCACGCCCGCGGCATCCACGCGGCGACGGGCCGTGCCTGCGGGTGCCAGGCGGTCAGGGCCGGGACGCTGGTGAACACCGGCATGGCGGTGCGCCCGTCCGCGGCGCGCAGGGTCACGAGGGCCACGTCGGCCTCCTTGTCCCCGCCGTGGGCGTCGCGCTCGGCCACCGTGGGCAGCACCGCGGCGAACACGCGCATGCGGGACAGGACGGCCACGACGTCGGCCTCGCCCGCCTGCCCCGCGGCCAGCCGGTCCAGGACCGGCGCCCACGCCGGGTCGGCCGTGCCGTCGTCGTGGTCGAAGGCGTGCAGCGGGTTGGCCGAGTCGCCGACCCCCGGGCCGGTGAGGTCCCGGCCCTCCCACGCCACGCCCGCCGAGTCGGCCGGGCGGCCGGCCTCGTCCCGGTGCTGCCGGGCCAGGGTGCGCTCGATGGCGGCCTGGATGTGCCCGGGCAGGTGGCGTCCGCCCTCGCGCTCCGTCACCGGGCGGGGGCCTGCTCCACGGCGTCCTGGACGGCCACGCCGCGGGCCACGAGCAGGGCCTGCTCGAGGGTGAACCGGCCGGCGTACAGGGCCTTGCCCATGATGGCGCCCTCGACGCCGGTGCCGACCATGGCGTACAGCGCGGCGACGTCCTCGAGCGAGGAGATCCCGCCGGAGGCCACCACGGGCTTGGCGGTCTTGGCGCACACCTCGGCCAGCAGCCCGGTGTTCGGCCCGCGCAGGGTGCCGTCCTTGGTGACGTCGGTGACCACGTAGCGGGCGCAGCCGGCCTCCTCGAGGCGGGCCAGCACCTCCCACAGGTCCCCGCCGTCCTTGGTCCAGCCGCGCGCGGCCAGGGTGGTGCCGCGCACGTCCAGCCCGACGGCGACCTGCTCGCCGAAGCGCTCGATGACACGGGCCGTCCAGGCCGGGTCCTCCAGCGCGGCGGTGCCCAGGTTCACGCGGGTGGCGCCCATGGCCAGGGCGTTCTCGAGCGAGGCGTCGTCGCGGATGCCGCCGGAGAGCTCGACCTTGACGCCGAGCTCGTCCACCACGCGGGACATCACGTCGCGGTTGTCCCCGCGCCCGAAGGCGGCGTCGAGGTCCACGAGGTGGATCCACTCCGCGCCGGCCTGCTGCCAGGCCAGGGCGGCCTCGAGCGGGTCGCCGTAGGAGGTGGCCGAGCCGGCCTCGCCCTGGACGAGGCGCACGGCCTGGCCGTCCTGGACGTCGACGGCGGGGAGCAGCTCCAGCGCCGGGGCGCCGTGCGGGGACTGGGTCATGAGGGGGTTCCTCTCGGGGTCGAAGGACGGTTCGGGGGATGCGGGCCGCGGTCAGGCGGTGACGAAGCCGGCGATGATCGCCAGCACGGCGCAGGCGACGAAGCCGGCCTGCGCCCAGACGGGGGCCTTCTGCGTGCGCAGCGACCAGGCCCCGCCCAGCAGCAGTCCGCCCAGGGCGATGAGCAGCGTGGACCAGTAGGGCATCAGAGGGTGCCCAGCCAGTTCGACAGCAGCTGCATGCCGGCGTCCCCGGACTTCTCCGGGTGGAACTGGGTGGCGGACAGCGGGCCGTTCTCCACGGCGGCGATGAAGTCCGCCCCGTGGTGCGCCCACGTGACCTGCGGCGGGGTCATCGCGGCGTGCGCCTGGTCGAACTCCCAGCGCAGCACGCCGTAGGAGTGCACGAAGTAGAACCGCTCGTCCTCGATGCCGCGGAACAGCGCCGAGCCCTCGGGCGGGCGCACCGTGTTCCAGCCCATGTGCGGGACGATCTCCGCCGGCAGCGCCTCGACGACGCCGGGCCACTCGGCCATCCCCTCGGTGCGCACGCCGTGCTCCACGCCGGCGTCGAAGAGGATCTGGTGGCCCACGCAGATGCCCAGCACGGGACGCCCGCCGGCCACCCGGCGGCCGATCCAGCGGGTGGCCCCCAGGTCCTTGAGCGCCGCCATGACGGAGTGGAAGGCGCCCACCCCGGGCACCACGAGCCCGTCGGCCTCCATGACCGCGTCCGGGTCGGCGGTCAACTCGGCGTCGGCACCGGCGCGCTGCAGGGCGCGCACGGCGGAGTGGGTGTTGCCCGAGCCGTAGTCCAGGACGGCGACGGTGGGCCGGCCGCGGCCGGAGGCGCCGGTCATCACAGCGCGCCCTTCGTGGAGGGCACGCCGGTCACGCGCGGGTCGTCCTCGACGGCGGCGCGCAGCGCGCGGGCGAAGGCCTTGAACTGGGCCTCCACGATGTGGTGGGGGTCGCGCCCGCGTACGACGTCCATGTGCAGGCAGATGGAGGCGTGGTAGGTGATGGCCTCGAAGACGTGCCTCGTCATGGACCCGGTGAAGTGCCCGCCGATGAGGTGGTACTGCTGGCCCTCGGGCTCGCCCTCGTGGACCAGGTAGGGCCGGCCGGAGACGTCCACGACGGCGCGCGCGAGGGCCTCGTCCAGCGGCACCGAGGCCTCGCCGAAGCGGCGGATGCCCCGCTTGTCCCCCAGTGCGGCCCGGAGCACCTCGCCGAGGGTGATGGCGACGTCCTCCACGGTGTGGTGCACGTCGATGTGGGTGTCCCCCGTGGCGCGCACGACGAGGTCCACCTGGGAGTGCTTGGACAGGGCGGTGAGCATGTGGTCGTAGAACGGGACGGAGGTGGAGACCTCCGAGGTCCCGGTGCCGTCCAGGTCCATCTCGACGTACACGTCGGATTCACTGGTGGTGCGCTGCATCCTGGCCCGGCGTCCGGTGATCAGCTCTGCGCCCATGCGTATCTCAGCTCCTTGACATGGTGGGGATCCGGTGGACCAGTCTACCGGCCCGGGACGCCGGCCTACGGCCAGGGACCGTAGATCACGTTGGACTCCATGCCCAGCTCCGGCAGGGTGAGCCGGAAGTCCGCGAAGCCGTCGTGCAGGATGCAGAACTCGGGCGTCCCGGAGTACCTGCCGTCCGCGCCGATCGTCACGGTCCCGGTCTTGTACGAGTAGACCTCGCCGGGCCGGCTGCTGGTGGCCGAGCCCCGCGGGGTGCAGGTGACCTGCAGCGGTCCGGGCTCCATGCCCGAGAACGCCATGGTCGTGTACCAGCAGTTGGTGTACGGGGCGTCCGGGTTGCCGTTCTCGGTGCAGCTGTCCGCCGGGTACCGCCCGCCGACGCCCACGGTCGCGGTGGGGTCCGGGAGGGGCCGGGAGGTGACCGCCCGCGTGGCCGTCTCGCAGTCCTCCGTGCCCTCGGCGCACACCCGGATCGACATCGTGAACTCCCGGGCCTCGCGGAACCGGTCGGTCGTGTACTCGCCGTCGTTGTCCACCAGCTGTCCGTTGACCCGGGGCGTGATGGTCACCGGTCGGCCGTTGCCCACCGCCGCGGCAGACGTCGGGCTCCAGGTGAACTTGGCACCGCCCTCCTGTGCCGTGGCGGTGATCGCGGGCATCCGGAACGGGCCGTGGGCGGGCTCGGCGGACACCGAGGCGGTGGGCCCCGGGCCGGCGTCGTTCACGGCCCGCACGGAGAGCCGGTAGCTGGTGCCGTTGGCCGGCACGGTGACCGTCCCCGCGGTGGACCGGCCCAGGGACTGCCAGGCGCCACCGGAGACGGCGTACTGGTACGTCACCGGGGAGCCGTTGGCCGCCGCTCCGTCGAAGGACAGGCGCAGCTGCCGGTCGGTGCCCGTCGCCCGCGCGGTCACTCCGGACACGGCCCCGGGCAGGCCGAAGGGCGTCACCGCGGCCGACCGCCCGGAGGACGGGGAGTCGCCCTCCGCGTTCGTCGCCGTGACCGAGAAGGCGTACGCCGTCGAGGTGTCCAGCCCGGCCCAGCCCACGCCCGTGGTCCCCGGGGCCACCGTGCGGGTGGCCACGGCGCGGCCGCCGGCGTAGGCGGTGACGGTGTACCCGGTGAGGGCGCCGCCGTTGTCGTCCGCGGCGGACCACGAGACCCTCACCACGCCGCCGTCGACGACGGACTCGTCGCGGACGGCCGTGGGGGTCCCGGGCGCGAACGGCCTGCCGGCGGGGGTCACGTCGGTGGACCACGGGGACCATTCGGAGGGCTCGTCGGCCCGGTTCGACGCCTGGATCCGGAACCGGTACGGCACGCCGTTGCGCAGGCCGTCCCAGCGCAGGGAGGTCCCGGCCCCGGTCGTGCGGGTCGCCCCGCCGGTGAGGGCCGGAGAGACCTGGACGCGGTACCCGGTGATCGCCGAGCCCCGGTTCTCCGGCGCGGTCCAGACCAGGTCCGCGACGCCGTCGCCGGCCTCCACCACGGGCGCCGTCGGCGTTCCCGGGCGCACGTCCGGGATCGCGGGCGCGGAGGTCCCGGACGGGTCCGACTCGCCGACCGCGTTGGTGGCCGTCACCGAGAACCGGTGCTCGACCGCGTTGGCCAGCCCGGTCACGGTGCAGGCGGTGGCCGCGCACGACCGGCTGGCCCCGGTGGTCGTGTCGGTGACGGTATACCCCGTGATCGGGGCCCCGTTGTCCGGCGGCGCGGCCCAGGACAGCGACACCTCGCCGTCGTCGACGCCCTCCACGCGCGGCACGCCGGGGGCATCCGGGGCGCCCTCGACCACGACCGTCACGGTTCCCTCCGCGCGCCGCGCCGGGTCACCCGTGAGGTCCTCGATCGCGTAGGTGACCTGCATCCGGCCGGAATGGCCGGCGTCCGGGGTGATGGACACGGTGGAGCCGTCGGTGACCGCCGTCCCGGCCCCCGTGGTCACGTCCGCCGCAACGACGGTCAGCCCACCCTCGCCGGCGAACGGGTTGACGTCGTTGGCCAGCACGTCCACCGTGACCGGCGTCCCCGCCCGGGCGTCCGGCACCTCGTCGGCGACCGCGCGCGGCAGGGGGCGGGAGGTGCCCACCACGCGGACGGTGATCTCGCCGGCGACCGGGTCGGCCCGGCCATCGGACACGGTGAACGGGACCGTCCCCGTCGTCCCGCGCTCCGCGTTCGAGGACGGCGTGACGGTGAGGGTGGCGCCGTCCAGGTCGGCGCCGAACTCCCCGCGGACGGTCCCGAGCGCGAAGGAGAGGTCGTCGCCGTCGGGGTCCCGGGCCAGCGGTCCGAGCTCGACCTCCACGGGCTCCCCGCCCTGCTCGACCTCGACGCCGCTGGACTGCACGGCCGGCGGGGCGTTGTCCTCCGGCCGGGGGGTCACGGTGACGGGGATCGAGAGCGTCGAGACGAGCCCGTGGGGATCGCCCCCGCCCTCGCCGTCGGTGACGGTCACGTTGACGGTGGCGCGGCCGGAGTAGCCCGGGTCCGTGGTGAGGCGGACCTCCGTGGCCGAGCGCACCTCGAGCCGCGAGGAGGCCGGTGCCGCGGCGGCGGCGTCCTCGCCCGTCAGCCGCGGCGAGCGCCCCTCGCGCACGCCCACGTGGTCCTGCAGGCTGATGTCCAGCGTCTCGCCCGCCGTGGCCTCGAGCGGCGCGTCGGTGGTGAGCCAGGGGGCCCGCGCGTCGTCGCCCGGGACCAGGATGAACCCGTGTCCCGTGCCGCCGTCGATGTCCTCGACGGTGTACATCACGGTCTGCCCGTCCTGGGCGACGGGCACGACCACGCGGTCCCCGTCCACCCGGGCGCCCGCCGCCAGGGCCGCCTCGTCCAGGGTGATCCCCAGGTCCTGGACGGCCCCGTCCGGGTCCTCGTCGTTGTCCAGGACGGGCACCGAGACCTGGTCCCGGCCCGCGATCTCCTCCGTGCCCACGACGTCGTCCCGCGCCACCGGGGGCATCAGGGGCGCCTGCCCGTCCACCGTGATCGCCAGGACCCCGGTGTCCGTGGCACCGGCGGGGTCGGCCACCGTGTACTGCAGGTTCACGTGGCCCTCCACCTCCGGCGCGGTGACCCGCAGCCGGCCGTCGACGATCTCGACCGCGGTGCCCTCCTCGGCGGAGGAGGTGAACCTGTCCCGCACCAACGCCACGGGGTCGCCGTCGGGGTCCGCATCGTTGGCCAGCACGGTGGTGGTGAACGTGCGTCCCGGGCGCACGTTCACCTCCTCGTCGAGCGCCACGGGCGGGTGGTTCACGCCCAGCGGACGCGCGATGCCCACGGACACCGTGCCCGTGGCCGTGGCCCCCAGCCGGTCCATCACCTGATAGGTGAAGGCATCCGTCCCCGAGGCGGCGTCCATGGCCTGGTACACCAGCCGGCCCTCCTCCAGGCGCACCGAGCCCTGCGCCGGCGGGGACTGCACGCCCACGAGGCGCACCGAGTCGCCGTCCGGGTCGGTGCCATCCAGCCGAACAGGCACCGTCACGGAGTTCCCCGCCAGCACGCGGGCCTCCACGGCAGGCGGGACCGGCGGGTTGTTGGCGGCCCGGTCCATCGGCGTCACGGTGAACTCGACGGGGGCCGAGGCGCGCTGGCCGTCCGGCCCGCGGACCTGGTAGGTGACGCGCACGCGCCCGGCCTCCTCGCCGGCGCGGAACCGCAGCCGGCCGTCGGAGACGAACGCGACGCCCTGTCCCTCGGCCGGCCCCTCCACCAGCTCGGTCTCCAGCTCGAGCCCGGCGCCGTCCGGGTGGCTGTCGTTGGCCAGGACGTCGACGGTGGTGATGTCCCCGGCGCGCACCACCGCGGTGTCGGCAGTGGCGACCGGGGGGTGCAGCGTCGCGGGGGACGGCAGGGGGACGACCGTGACCTCGCCCGTCGAGGTGCCCTCGGCGTTCGCGACCCGGTAGGTGACGGTGACCGGCCGGGCCAGTCCCCCGCTGTCCACGATGCGCACGTGGTGGAAGTCCTCCACGGCCACCGTGATCGGGGCGGGCCCGCCGTCGTGGCCCCGGGCCTCCTCCACGCCCTGGACCACGAGCAGCCCGCCGCCGGGGTCCGTGTCGTTGCCCAGCACGTTGACCAGCGTGTCGCCCCCGGCCGGCAGCAGTGCGGTGTCCCGGACCGCCACGGGCAGCCCGGCCTCGGCGTCCTCCTCGAGCACGTCCACGCGCACCAGCCCGGGGGCGGAGTCGAACTCGTTCGCGGCCACGTACTCGAGGTAGTGGGTCCCCGGCGCCCCGCCGGTGACGTTGACGGTGCCGGCGGCGCTGCTGTAGGAGACCTGCGCCTCGGGGACCGTGCCCACGTAGGCCAGGCGCAGTTCCCCGCCGAGCGGGTCGTCGTCGTTGTCCAGCGGTCTCAGGGTGGCGTCCTCGCCGCTGCGCACCGTCACGTGGTCGGCCACGGTGACCGGCGGGCGGATCTCGCCGCGGTCCAGCACCTCGACCCGGACGGTGCCCGTGGCCGACTCCCGGCCATCCGACACGGTCAGCTGCACCTCGCGCGTGCCCGGATCCCCGGTGTTGTCCTGGAACACCAGCTGCCCGTCCGGACGGGTCCGCACGGAGTCGGGGGACTCGGCGACGGCCCCGGTGAGCTGCAGGTCGTCCCCGTCCGGGTCGGTCCAGTCACCCAGCACCTCGGCGGAGACCGACCGTCCGGCGGGCACCTGCAGCACGGGCACCCGCTGCTGGACCGGGGCGCCGTTGCGCTCGTCCGGGACCACGCGCAGGGTCAGGGTCGCCGCGTCCGTCCCACCCCGGCCGTCGTCCGCGACGTACGACACGGTCGCGGTGCCGGACGCGGACTCGGGGACCACCACCTGCAGTCCCACACCGTCCAGGATGGGCTGGACGGTGCCCAGCGCAGGCTGGTCGCCGTCGAGGCGGGCGGTGAGCAGGTCGCCGTCGGGGTCCGAGTCGTTCGCCAGCACCGGGAGCTGGGTGGTCCTGCCGGGGCGAACCCCGAACGAGTCGTCGACGGTCACGGGCGCACGGTTCTCCTCGTCCCGCTCCGGCAGTGCCGTCTCGCGCGTGACCTCCTCGGAGTCCTCGTCCTCCTCCTCGCCCTCGCCCTTCGGCGGTTCGAGGTCCTCCCAGTTCGCCACGACCTTCATCTGCTCGAGCACCATCCAGGTGGTGCCCCCGGCCGTGTCGTTGAGGACCACCTTGTCCCGGTTGACCCGGAAGACCAGCTCCGCACCGGGTCGCATGTCGACCAGCGGGAGCACCTCGTCGTCCCGGTCCCCGGCGCAGTCGCGGAGGTAGTAGCCGGTCGCCGACGAGGCCGCGTGGGTGCACCCGGCCACTCGCACGGGCGCCGTCGACTGCGCCGGCCCGGCGGTCCCCCCCGGTCGGGACGCCCCGGCGCCGGGATCCCCCGGGGCCGCGATGGGCAGGGCGGTGACGGTCCCGGAGCCGAGGTCCACGGTCAACAGCTCCCGCGTCGTGGCCAGGGCCACGGCCGTCGCCTCCGGACCGGCCGGCTGGGGGACGGCACCGACGAGGCGGTCGTCCCGGATGCTGCCCCCCGGCCACGCGAGGCGGCCGGCATCGGCGTCGACGACGACGGGCACGTCCCCCACCGCGGTGACGGTGGGCTCCCCCATCGCCTCCAACCCGTCCAGTCGCTCGACGCCGGACTCCTCGAAGGCCCCGCCGGGTTGCCCGGGCGGCGCGAACCGGTGCACGGTGTCCTCGTGCAGGTCCGCCACGAGCACCTCGCCGGCCAGGGAGGTCGTGGAGGCGACGAAGCCCTCCCCCTCGTAGAGCGGGTCCTCGCCCGGGACCTGGAGGGTGGGCGCCGCGGTGCCGGCGAAGACCCTTCCCTCCTCCTGGTCGCTGGCCGAGATCGACCCGCCACCCAGGGCGAAGCCCGCGGTGGCCGGCATCATCACCTGGTCGCCCACGGCCATGGCCACCGGGTCGAGGCCCACCAGGGCACCGGAGGCCGGGTCGAGCATCACGGCGACCGCGTCCTGCTGGTGCAGCTGCGCGTCCTCGAACGGGGGCCTCAGTCCGCCGTCCAGCGTCCGGGAGGGGTGGTTCAGGTGGCCGACGTACCCACCGTCCTCGTAGGTGACCCAGATGCCGCCGTCATGCAGGTCCATCTCGGCCGCCTGGAAGCCCGGGTGGAGCATCGCACCGGTGACCACGAGCGCTCCGACCGCCGTGAAGGCCACCGGTGCCGTGTACGCGCGCTTCCAGTCCGGCCGTGCCACGGCCCTCCCCCCACAGACTTCGGGCCCCTCCCCGCGAGGGCCCCTCCCAGTCTACGGGCCCGGCCCGGCATGCTGCCACGTCAGGACCGGTGGAGCACCTCGCGCAGGGCGGTGAGGAACGCCGTCGTCTCCGCCTCGGTGCCGGCGGTGACGCGCAGGTGCCCCGGGATGCCGACGTCGCGCACCAGCACGCCGTGCTCCAGCAGGCCCCGCCAGACGGCGTGCGAGTCGTCCAGTCCGCCGAAGAAGACGAAGTTCGAGTCCGAGATCGCCGGGGACAGTCCGAGCTCGCGCAGGCCCGTGACGATCCGGTCCCGCTGGGCCTTGATGTCCTCGACGTTCTCCAGCAGGACGTCATAGTGCTGGAGGGCGGCGTTGGCCGTGGCCTGGGACACGGCGGAGAGGTGGTACGGCAACCGCACGAGGCGCAGGGCGTCGGTGACCTCCGGGGCCGCGGCGAGGTAGCCCAGGCGTGCCCCCGCGAGGGCGAAGGCCTTGGACATGGTCCGGGTGACCACGAGCCGCGGGCGGCCGGGCAGCAGCGTCAGCGCGGAGCGGGTCCCGGCCAGGGCGAACTCGGCGTACGCCTCGTCCACCACGACCATGCCATCGAAGGCCTCGGCGGCCTCGTAGACGGCCTCCACGACGTCCAGTCCCAGCGCCGTGCCCGTCGGGTTGTTCGGGGAGCACAGCAGCACCACGTGGGGGCGGTGCTCGCTCACCTGGGCCGCGGCGGAGGCCGCCGTCAGGGAGAAGTCCTCACCCCGCTCCCCGGCCACGTAGGCGGTGTCCGTGCCGGCGGCGAGCAGGGGGTACATCGAGTAGGTCGGCGGGAAGGACAGCACGCTGCGCCCGGGGCCGCCGAAGGCCTGCAGCAGCTGCTGCAGGATCTCGTTCGAGCCGTTGGCGGCCCACAGGTTGTCCGCGGACAGCCCATGCCCCAGGTACTCGGCCAGGCGCTTCCGCAGCTCGGTGAACTCCCGGTCCGGGTAGCGGTTGAGGGTGACGGCGGCCTCGGCCACGGACGCCGTGATCGCCTCGACGACCTCCGGGGGCACGGGATGCGTGTTCTCGTTCGTGTTGAGCGCGACGGCCACGTCCAGCTGGGGCGCGCCGTAGGGGCTCAGCCCGCGGAGGTTCTCGCGGAGGGGCAGGGCGGCCAGGGCCTCCTGGCTGGACAGGGAATCGTCGGTGCTCACCCGGTCCAGTCTAGGACCGGCCGCGGCCACGCCCCGCTCCGGTCTCGCCGGTTTACGCCGCCGAGGCCGGCGGCGGGGGTCAGCCCGCGGCCGGGACGAAGAGGACCTGCCCCGGCTGCAGGTCCGGGCCCGAGAGGTCGTTGAGCTCGCCGATGCGCAGGATGGTCTCGTTGCGCGGACCCTCCGGGACCGCCTCACCGGCCAGGGACCACAGCGTGTCCCCGTAGTCCACGGTGACCGACCGCAGGGCGGGGGCGGAGCGCTCGGGCGAGGCGGCCGCGGGGGCCACGGCGTGGGCGCCGAAGAACACGGCGGCGGCCGCGGCCAGCACGGCCAGCACGATGACGGGCAGCCCGAGCAGCAGGAGGCGGCCGCGGCGGTTCAGGCGGAACCCGGCGACGCGGTGGACGGGGACCCCGATCGATGCTGCAGTGCTCATGCTCTCCTGCCTCTCCGCCCGGCGAGCGGGCTGATCGAACGTGTGTTCTAGTTCCTCGTTGCCATGTCTAGCACGCATGTTCGAGACACGCCAAGCGAAAGTTCGAACATACCTTTGAATCCGGCCGTCTCCTCCCGTAGCATCGGGGGCAGGACGTGGCGTGACGCCGCCCGGCGGGACGGCCACGGCACAGCCCAGTCGGCCCCACGGACACGATAAGAACGGACCCACGCATGGCCACCCGGAACCCCTTGCCCACGCCAGACGCCCCGTCCCCGACCGCGGCGCGTCCCCTCACCCCCGCCAGCGGGTCATCCTGGGCTCGATCCGGTCCGCCATCGCCCAGCACGGCTACCCGCCGTCCATGCGGGAGATCGGCGACGCCGCGGGCCTGGCGTCCCTGTCCTCCGTCACCCACCAGCTGGGGCAGCTGGAGAAGTGGGGCTACATCCGCAAGGACCCGGGCCGGCCGCGGGCCATGGAGGTCCTGCTCGACGAGGACGGCCGGCCCGTTGCCGGCGGTGCTCCGGAGGCCGCGCCGGCGCCGGTGGCCACGCTGCACACGGGCGCCGTCGAGGGGCACGGGGTGCCCGTGCCGCTGGTCGGCCGCATCGCCGCCGGCGGCCCCATCCTGGCCGAGCAGCAGGTCGAGGACGTCATGACCCTCCCCCGGCAGCTCACCGGCGAGGGCGAGCTGTTCATGCTGCGCGTCTCGGGCGACTCGATGGTGGACGCCGCCATCTGCGACGGCGACTGGGTCGTGGTCCGGCGCCAGCACGCCGCGCAGAACGGGGACATCGTGGCCGCACTGTTGGACGACGAGGCCACCGTCAAGACCTTCCGCCAGCGGGACGGCCACACCTGGCTGCTGCCGCAGAACTCCGCCTACGAGCCGATCCTGGGGGACGAGGCGACGGTGATGGGCAAGGTCGTCACCGTGCTGCGCTCCCTCTGACCGGGGCCCGGCACGGGGACGCACCGTGCCCGGGTCGATGACGAACGGAGGAGGATCCGATGAGGAACCACCGTCCCTTCCCGACCGGCGTGCGCGTCGCGGACGCCGAGCGCTTCGTGTTCACCCATGCCCGGCTGCTGGAGCGCCGGCGGGTGGACCTGCTGCTCCACGGCGGGGACCAGGACGGGGTCCTCGCCGCGCTGGGGGCCTACCGCAACCCGGACGGCGGCTTCGGGCACGGGCTCGAGCCGGACCTCCGGTCCCCGCTGAGCGAGCCGCTGTCCACCCTGGCCGCCCTGGACCTGCTGGCCGGCTGGGGGCTGGCCGACCACCCGTGGGTCCGCACCGGCCTCGAGTGGGCCGCCGCCACGTCCGGCCTCGACGGGTCCCTGCCGTTCATGACCGAGCCGTCCCGGCCCTGGCCCCGGGCGCCCTGGGTCGAGCCGGGCCCCGCCGGCTCCCTCCTGACGTTCGGCTTCGCCGCGGCGGCGCTGCGCACGGGCTTCACCGGCGGCTGGTCCGAGGCGGCCGTCGCGTGGTGCCACGCACGCCTGGGCGGCCCGGCGCCGCTGCCCGCCTACGAGGTCAAGTACGCGCTGCGGTTCCTGTCCGCCGAGCTGGCCGTGCTCGGCGCGTCCGCCTCCGCGCCCGGGGCCGACGCCCCGCCCGCGCTCCCCGCGACGGCGAGCCCGGCGCCCGATGACCCCGCCCCACGCGCGTTCCCCTCCGCCGCGGCCTCCGCGGGTCCCGGCGTCCGGGCCGCCGAGGCGGTCCGGGCGGACCTGGCGCGGCTGCGCGAGCGGCTCGGGGAGGACGGCGGCCTGCCCGTGGCGGGCGGGGCGGAGGGCGAGCGGCTACGCCCGTGGGACTTCGCCGGGGATCCCTGGTCCGGCACGGACCCCCGGTCGGGACCGGACGGCTCCGGGCCGATCGGGGCTGCGGGCGGGGCGGCCGGGGCCGTCTTCACGGCCGCGCAGCTGGCCGCCGACCTCGAGCGCGTCGCCGGCGGCCAGCACGCGGACGGCGGCTGGACGGTCGACTGGCCGGCCTGGTGCCCGGCCCAGGGCCACGAGTGGCGCGGGATCCGCACCGTGGAGTCCCTCGAGCTGCTCTCCGCCGCGGCGCCCGCCTGACGGCACCGCGCCCGCCTGACGGCACCGCGCGCGTCGAGACCGTCCCGCGTCGAGACCGTCCCGCGTCGAGACCCCGTCGAGGACGCCCCGTCGGGGGCAGCCCCGGGGCCGCCCGGTCCCTCAGCCGCGCAGCCGCCCGAGCACGCCGCGCACGACGGCGGGGTCCGTGGTCGGCCAGAAGTCGGGCAGCGTGGACCGCAGGAACCCGCCGTAGCGCTCGGTGGCCAGCCGCGGGTCCAGCACGGCCACGACGCCGCGGTCGGTGGCGGTCCGGATGAGCCGCCCCGCGCCCTGCGCCAGGCGGACGGCCGCGTGGGTCGCGGAGACGGCCATGAACCCATTGCCCCCGTGGCGGCTGACGTCCCGGGAGCGGGCCGTGCCGAGGGGGTCGTCCGGCCGGGGGAACGGGATGCGGTCGATCACCACGAGCCGGCACGAGGGGCCCGGCACGTCGACGCCCTGCCACAGGCTCATGGTGCCGAAGAGGCACGTGTCCGGCTCGGCGGCGAACCGGCGGACGAGGGCGGACAGGGTGGCGTCCCCCTGGCACAGCACCTCGGGGGCGGACCCCAGCCGGGAGCGCATCTCCGCGGCGGCGTCCTCCGCGGCCCGCCGGGAGGAGAACAGGCACAGCGCCCCGCCCCCGGAGGCCCGCAGCAGCTCCTCGAGCTCGTCGTAGGACTCCGGTGCGGCGGTGCGCCCGGGGCGGGGCAGGTGCCGGGCCACGTAGAGCACGCCCTGGCGCGGGTAGTCGAACGGGCTGCCCACGTCCACGCCCGTCCACCGGGGCGCCCCCTCCCCTAGCAGCCCGAGGGCCCCGGCCACGGGGTCGAAGGAGTCGCCCACGGCGAGGGTCGCGGAGGTCAGCACGGTGGTCGCCTGGCCGAACAGCCCATCCCGGAGCCGGCCGGCCACGGACAGCGGGGCGACGGAGAGCATCGGCGCCGCCGTCTCGTCCCCGGGCACCCAGCCGGTCCCCGGCTCGAAGCGGCCCGGGCGGGAGGCCCACAGCACCTCCGGGTACTCGGCCTCGGGGGTGGTGCCGAGCATGCGCTCGGCCACCTCGAGGACCTCCTGGAGGCGGGAGCGGGCCATCTGGCGGCCGCCGTCGGCCGCGGTGTCCCCGGCGGACCCGCCGCCCTTGGAGTCGCTCAGCGCCTGGCGGGCCGCGGCGGCCACCGCGCGCAGCGCGCCGGCCTGCACCTCGTCCGGGCCGCGCGCGATCAGCCCGGTGGGCGTGGCCGCGAACGCGGCGTCCAGCCCGGTCCCGGCCTGGACGAGGTCCTCCACCGCGACGGCGGTGTGCTTCCGGGCCGAGGACGCCGCCGCCTGGACGATGCCCCCGGACAGCTGTCCGGTGACCGCCCCGGTGACGCGGTCCTGCAGCTCGTGCGCCTCGTCCACGACCACCGCGTCGAACTCGGGCAGCACGGCCAGTCCCTCGAACGCGCTGAGGGCGAGCATCGCGTGGTTGGTCACCACCACGTCGGCCTCGGCGGCGTCCGCGCGGGCCCGCTCGGAGAAGCACTCGGCCGCCATCGGGCACCGCTGGGGACCGATGCAGTCCACGGCGGACACCGAGACCTGGCGCCAGGCCCGGTCGCTCACCCCGGGCTCGAGGTCGTCGCGGTCCCCCGTGTCCGTCTCCTCGGCCCACTCGCGCAGGCGCCTGACCTCCCGGCCCAGCGGACTGGTGGGGCCGTCGTCGCCGGAGACCATCGCCTCGCCGTCGTCGGCGAGGCCGAACAGGGCCGCGCCGTCCTCCTCGGGGAACCCTCCGTCGACCTTGTGCCGGCACAGGTAGTTCGAGCGGCCCTTGACCAGCGCGACGGTCATCTCCCGCGGCAGCTCGTCCCGCAGGGCCTCGAGCAGGCGCGGGGCGTCCCGGCGCATGATCTGGGCCTGCAGGGCGAGGGTGGCCGTGGCCACGACGACGGGCCGCTCGGCGTCCACCGCGTGCTGCAGGGCCGGCACGAGGTACGCCAGCGACTTGCCGGTGCCGGTGCCGGCCTGCACCAGCAGGTGCGTCCCGGACTCCAGCGAGCGCGCGACCTCCACGACCATCCGCCGCTGCCCGTCCCGGCGCTGCCCGCCGGTGGCCTCGACGGCGGCATCGAGCCAGTCGAGGGCCTGCCGCTCGGCCTCCGTGCGGGCGAGGACCTCCTCCTGGACCGTCCCCGTCATGCGCCGGCCGGTTCCGGCCGGTCGACCGCGAAGCGCCGCAGGTCCTCGGCGAGGTCCTCGCGCACCAGCACGCGCAGGCGGGTGCCCCCGGCCTCGTACGTCTCGGAGATGATGTCCGCGTCCGGGGAGTGCAGCCGCGACACCACGTCCCCGGCGGTGAACGGGATCAGCAGGTCCAGCGCGACGTTGGGGCGCGGGATGGCGTCCGCGATCGCCCGCTCGAGCTCCGGGATCCCCTCGCCCGTGCGGGCGGAGACGACCACGGACCGCGGCTCCCGCTGGCGCAGCCGCGCCAGCACCACCGGGTCGGCGGCGTCGGCCTTGTTCAGCACGACGATCTCCGGGATCCGGCGCGCGTCCACCTCGGCGAGCACGGTGCGGACCGCGGCGATCTGCCCCTCGGGGTCCGGGTGGGAGGCGTCCACGACGTGCAGGATGACGTCCGCGTCCGCGACCTCCTCCAGCGTGGAGCGGAACGCCTCGACCAGCTGCGTGGGCAGCGAGCGCACGAACCCGACCGTGTCCGAGAGCGTGTAGCCGATCCCGTCCGGGGTGACGGCCTTGCGCACCGTGGGGTCCAGGGTGGCGAACAGGGCGTTCTCCACGAGCACGCCGGCGTGCGTGAGCCGGTTCAGCAGCGACGACTTGCCCGCGTTCGTGTAGCCGGCGATCGCCACGGACGGGACGCGGTTCCGGCGCCGGTTGGCCCGCTTGGTCTCCCGCGCCGGCTTCATCGCGGCGATCTCCCGGCGCAGCTTGGCCATCCGGGTCCGGATCCGCCGGCGGTCCAGCTCGATCTTCGTCTCGCCGGGGCCGCGGGATCCGATGCCCTCGCCGCCGGCGGCGCGGCCGCCGGCCTGGCGGGACATCGACTCGCCCCAGCCGCGCAGTCGGGGCAGCAGGTACTCGAGCTGGGCCAGCTCGACCTGGGCCCGGCCCTCGCGGGACTTGGCGTGCTGGGCGAAGATGTCCAGGATCAGCGCGGTGCGGTCGATGACCTTTACGCGCACCACGTCCTCCAGCGCGCGGCGCTGGGACGGGGCCAACTCGGAGTCCACGATCACGGTGTCCGCGCCCGTCATGGCGACGATGTCCCGCAGCTCCTCGGCCTTGCCCTTCCCCAGGAACGTGGCCGGGTCCGGGGTGTGGCGGCGCTGGATGACCCCGTCGAGCACCTCGGAGCCCGCGGTCTCCGCGAGCGCGGCGAGCTCGCGCAGGGAGTTCTCGGCGTCCTCGGCGGTGCCCTCGGACCACACGCCGGCCAGGACGACCCGCTCGAGGCGCAGCTGGCGGTACTCGACCTCGGTCATGTCCTCGAGCTCGGTGGAGAGCCCGCCGACGCGGCGCAGGGCCTGGCGCTCGGCCAGGTCGTACTGGGCGCCGTCCGCCTCGGTGTGCCCGTCGCCGCCCTCGGCGAGGGCCAGGGCGCGGCCGGAGGCCGGCCGGGTGCCGTGGGTGGAGGAGGCGCTGGCGGCGTCGGCCGCGAGGATGCGGTCGATGACGTCCTGGATCTGCGTCTCGTCCGGGCCGGGGGCCCCGGCGCCGTGCTGGTCGTTCCCGTTCTGGGGGTGCTCGGTCATGGTCTCCTTGGAAGATGCGTGGTCTCTAGGGTAGTCGCTGGGGCGGACGCCGGAACGGTCTGGCGTGCTGCGGGAAACGGGGTTCATCGGGGTCATCCGGGACCTCCTGGGGATGTCGGCGCCGTGGCGGGCCGGCGGCGGCACGGGCGCACGAGGCGACACGGCGGGGGCGCGCGCACGGGGCGGCGGGGTCCGTCGTCACGACGGGGGACGTGGGGGTGGTCATCGCGGACGCCGTCCTCGACCCGACGGGCGGGGAGGTCCGGGGTCCGGGAGCCGCGGCGGGCAGCCCGAGCGGCTCAGGAGAGGGGGATCCACATGCCGTCCAGTCTACGGGCCGTGTCAAGGCGGGGCCGGGGGCGGCCCGGTAGCATCGACCGGTGATGGACTCCGCACACTACTTCTCCGCCGATCCCGCCACCCCGGAGCGCCGGCGCCGGATCTCGCTCACCCTCGCCGGCCGCGAGGTCGAGGTCGAGACCGCCAACGGCATCTTCTCGCCCGAGGGACTGGACAAGGGCACCGCGGCGATGCTGCACACGGTCCCGGACCCGCCGCCGTCGGGCCGGTTCCTGGACATCGGGGCCGGCTGGGGGCCGCTGGCCCTCACGCTCGGCCTGCGCAGCCCCGCCGCGCAGGTCACCGCCGTCGAGGTGAACGACCGGGCGGCCCGGCTGTGCCGGGACAACGCGGCGGCCCTCGGGGTGGAGAACCTCACGGTGGCCCGCCCCGAGGACGTGCCGGACTCCGCGCGCTTCGACCTGGTCTGGTCCAACCCGCCCATCCGGATCGGCAAGGAGGCCCTGCACGCGTTGCTGCTGCAATGGCTGCCCCGGCTCGCCCCGGGCGGACGGGCCTACCTCGTGGTGCAGAAGAACCTGGGCGCGGACTCGCTGCTGCCGTGGCTCGCCGCCGCGCTGGAGGAGCGCCACCCCGGCGAGTTCACGGCCATCCGGCACGCGACCGAGAAGGGGTTCCGCATCCTGCGCGTGGACCGGGCCTGAGGCCTCAGAGGACGGTGCCCTCGAACACCAGCTGGGCCGGCCCGGACAGGACGACGTGCTCCGTTCCGTCCGCCTGCGGACGGAACTCGACCCCCACGGTGCCGCCGGGCACCGCGACCTGCCAGCGGGTGGCCTGCTCGTCACCGGCCCACACCCGCACGGCGGCCGCCGCGGCGCACGCCCCCGTCCCGCAGGACTGGGTCTCCCCCACCCCGCGCTCGTGCACGCGCATGCGCACCCGGCCCACGCCGTCGAGGAACAGCGGGTCGGCGGCGACCACGAACTCCACGTTCGTGCCGTTGGGCGGCAGCGGGTCCACGGTGGGGGCACGGTGCAGGTCCAGCTCGCGCAGCTCGGCGTCCTCGGCCAGGGCCACCACGGTGTGCGGGTTGCCCATCGAGATGCTCAGTGCCGGCCGCGGGTCCACGAGGCCGGCGGCCAGCACGAGGGAGTCGGAGGCGCTCTCGCGGGCCAGCTCCTCGTCGATGAAGGTCCACGGGCCCATGTCGATCGCGTAGCCGCCGTCCGCCAGCCGGGTGACCGTGCGGACCCCGGCGCGGGTGCCGATCGTCAGCTCCCGGCCGGGGGCGAGGTCCACCAGCCCGCGCTCGGCGAGGTAGTGGGCGAACACGCGCACGCCGTTGCCGCACATCTCGGCCACGGAGCCGTCCCCGTTGCGGTAGTCCATGAACCACGTGGCCCCGGGGGCCTCGCGCAGCAGGTCCCGGCCCTCGATGAGGTGCCGCGACTCCACCACGCGGATCAGCCCGTCCCCGCCCACCCCGAAGTGGCGGTCGCACAGCGCGGCCACGTGGTCCGGGGACAGCTCGGTCTCGCCGTCCGGGTCGAGGACGAGCACGAAGTCGTTGCCGGTGCCCTGGCCCTTGGCGTAGCGCAGTCCGGACAGCTGGTCGAGGGCGGTCCGGAGGCGGTCGGGGTCCTGGGCGATCGGCAGGGTCATGCCTCCAGTCTAGGAGAGCCGGCGCCGCGCACGTGCGCGAGCACCCGGCCGGCGAGGTCCGGGCCGGTGGGGTCGAACCACGCCACGCGCGGGTCGGCACGGAACCACGTGAGCTGGCGGCGGGCGAACCGGCGGGTGGCGGTGGCCGTGTCCTCCACGGCCCAGTCCAGGTCCGCCTCGCCGTCGAGGACCCGCAGGACCTGGGCGTAGCCGATCGCCCGCGAGGCGGTCCGGCCCTGCCGCAGTCCGGCGGCGTCGAGGGCACGCACCTCCTCGACGAGGCCCGCCCCGACCATCCCCACCACGCGCTCGTGCAACCGGGCGTGCAGCAGGGCCCGGTCCAGGTCCAGCCCGACCTGCACCGTGGGCCGCAGGTAGCGCCGCTGCGGCATGAACGAGGAGAACGGCCGGCCGGTCAGGGCGTGCACCTCGAGGGCGCGCACGAGCCGGCGGGCGTCGCCGAGCCGCTCGGCCCCCACGGGGTCCAC
The DNA here is from genome assembly GCF_005877055.1 of Citricoccus sp. SGAir0253. Classification (NCBI taxonomy): domain Bacteria; kingdom Bacillati; phylum Actinomycetota; class Actinomycetes; order Micrococcales; family Micrococcaceae; genus Citricoccus; species Citricoccus sp. SGAir0253. The sequence goes on from NZ_CP039424.1 coordinate 2,332,500, forward strand.
GGCCCGCAGCCGCTCGCGCAGCCCCTCCACGCCGATCCGCTCCGCGAGCTCCTCGAGGCCGGCCCGGACGCCCGGGTCGGTGGGCGGGAACTCGAGGTGGTCGAGGGCGGCCCGCACGTACAGCCCCGAGCCACCGACCAGGACGGGCGTCCGGCCGCGGCCGGTGATGTCCTCGATCGCCGCGCGGGCGGCGGCCTGGAAGGCCGCCACGGAGGCCTCCTCGGTCACCTCGAGCACGTCCAGCAGGTGGTGGGGGATCCCGCGGCGATCGGCCACCGGCAGCTTGGCGGTGCCGATGTCCATGCCGCGGTAGAGCTGGAGGGCGTCGGTGTTGACCACCTCCCCGCCGAGGCGCTCGGCGAGGTCCAGGGCCAGGTCGGACTTGCCGGTGCCGGTGGGCCCGACGACGGCGATCACCGGCTCGTGCGCCCCGGGCACCGCGGCGCTCAGGACCCGACGCGCAGGGTCGGCATGCCCAGGCTCACGCCGGCGGGTGCTGCCCCCGAGCCGGCCGGGACGCCGCAGGACTCCGCCCGGGCCCGGTCCCACGCGTCCCCGGCGCGGGAGCGCCGCAGCCCGTACTGGGCCGGCGTGGGGTCGGCGACGAGGTGGTAGGGGTGCGACTCCGTGACGGTCACGGTGACGAAGTCCCCCGGCCGGGGCACGGGGTGGCCGGCCGGGACGCTGAAGTGGACGAGCCGGTTGTCCGGGGCCCGCCCGGAGAGCCGGCCCGTGGCGGCGCCCTTCGTGCCGGGCTGGTCGGTCACGAGCAGCTCCTGGCGGGTGCCCACGAGGCGGGCGGTCTCCTCGGCGCTGATCCGGTCCTGCAGGGCGGTGAGCCGCTCGAAGCGCTCCTGCACCACGGCCTTCGGGACCTGGTCGGCCATCTCGCCCGCGGGGGTACCGGGCCGGATGGAGTACTGGAAGGTGAATGCCGAGGAGAAGCGCGAGGCCTCCACGACCGCGAGGGTGTCCTGGAAGTCCTCCTCCGTCTCGCCGGGGAAGCCCACGATGATGTCCGTGGTCACCGCCGCGTGCGGGATCCGCTCGCGGACCTTCTCGAGGATGCCGAGGAACCGCCTGGAGCGGTAGGACCGGCGCATGTCCTTGAGCACCTTGTCCGAGCCGGACTGCAGGGGCATGTGCAGCTGGGGCATGACGTTGGGCGTCTCGGCCATCGCGTCGATGACGTCGTCCGTGAACGAGGCCGGGTGGGGGCTGGTGAACCGCACGCGCTCGAGCCCCTCGATGCTCCCGCAGGCCCGCAGCAGCTTGGCGAACGCCCCGCGGTCGCCGAACTCCACGCCGTAGGTGTTCACGTTCTGGCCCAGCAGGGTCACCTCCACGGCGCCGGCGTCCACCAGGGCCTGGACCTCGGCGAGGACGTCCCCCGGCCGGCGGTCCTTCTCCTTGCCGCGCAGGGACGGCACGATGCAGAACGTGCACGTGTTGTTGCAGCCCACGGAGATGGAGACCCAGCCGGAGTACGTGGAGTCGCGCCTCGTGGGCAGGGTGGAGGGGAAGACCTCGAGCGACTCGAGGATCTCCAGCTCGGCCTGCCGGTTGTGGCGGGAGCGTTCGAGCAGCACCGGCAGCGAGCCGATGTTGTGGGTGCCGAAGACGACGTCCACCCACGGGGCCCTGTCCAGGATGGCCTGCTGGTCCTTCTGCGCCAGGCACCCGCCCACGGCGATCTGCATCCCGGGGTGGCCCTCCTTGACGGAGCGCAGGTTGCCGAGGTTGCCGTAGAGGCGGTTGTCCGCGTTCTCCCGCACGGCGCACGTGTTGAACACCACGAGGTCCGGCTCCACGGCCTCGCCGGCCGCCGTGTACCCGGCGGCCTCCAGCAGGCCGGAGATGCGCTCGGAGTCGTGCACGTTCATCTGGCACCCGAAGGTGCGGACCTGGTACGTGCGGTCGTCGGGGAGGGAGGCGGTGGAAGTCACCGCAGCATTCTAGTCGTCGAGCTCGTCCGGCTCGTCCTCCAGCCCGCCCAGCACGTCCCGGACCACGCCGAGGGCCATGCCGGGCGGGTAGCCCTTGCGCGCGAGCATCCCGGCCAGCCGGCGCACGGCCTTGTCCCGCTCCGCCCGGGCCTCCGGGTCGTTGCCCGTGGGCACGGGGCGGCCGCGCAGCTTCCGCTCCACGAGCTCGACCGCGGCCGCCCGCTCGGCGTCCTCGCTGATGGTGCCGAGCGCGTGCTCGGCCGTCTCCCCGGTGACGCCCTTCTGCTGCAGCTCCCGGCGCAGCGCCCCGCGGGCCAGCCCGCGGGTGCGCTGGCGGGTGGAGACGTAGGACTCGGCGAACGCCTCGTCGTCCACGAGCCGCACGTCCTCGAGGCGGTCGAGGACGTGCGCGGTCACCTCCGGGTCCACGCCCCGCTCGGCGAGCTTGTCCTCGAGCTGGCGGCGCGACTTCGGCGAGGCGGTGAGCAGGCGCAGGACGATGGTCCGCGCCACCTCCTCGGCGGCCGGCTCCGGATCGCCCGCGAGGTGCTCGGGGACGTCCGGATCCGGCACCACGCGGAGATGGCGGCGTGTCATCAGGCCGGGGACTGGCCGGAGACGGCCCGCAGCTGAGGCTCGGCGGCCTCCTCCTCGGCCTTCACGCCGATGCCGAGCTTCTCCTTGATGCGGGACTCGATCTCGTCGGCCAGGTCCGGGTTGTCCTTGAGGAACCGCCGGGCGTTCTCCTTGCCCTGGCCCAGCTGGTCGCCGTCGTAGGTGAACCAGGCGCCGGACTTCTTGACGATGCCCTCCTCCACGCCCATGTCGATCAGGCCGCCCTGCCGGGAGATGCCCTCGCCGTAGATGATGTCGAACTCGGCCTGCTTGAACGGCGGGGCCATCTTGTTCTTCACGATCTTCGCCCGGGTGCGGTTGCCCACCGCGTTGCCGGCCTCCTTGAGCGTCTCGATGCGGCGCACGTCCACGCGGACGGAGGCGTAGAACTTCAGCGCCTTGCCGCCCGTGGTGGTCTCCGGGCTGCCGAAGAACACGCCGATCTTCTCGCGCAGCTGGTTGATGAAGATGGCCGTGGTCTTCGTCTGGGCCAGGCGGCCGGTGATCTTGCGCAGGGCCTGGGACATCAGCCGGGCCTGGAGGCCCACGTGGCTGTCGCCCATCTCGCCCTCGATCTCGGCCCGCGGCACGAGCGCGGCCACGGAGTCGATGACGATGATGTCCAGCGAGCCGGAGCCCACCAGCATGTCCATGATCTCCAGGGCCTGCTCGCCCGTGTCCGGCTGCGAGACGAGCAGCGCGTCCGTGTCCACGCCGAGCTTGCGGGCGTACTCCGGGTCCAGGGCGTGCTCGGCGTCGATGAACGCGGCGATGCCGCCGTTGCGCTGGGCGTTGGCCACGGCGTGCAGCGCCACCGTGGTCTTGCCGGAGGACTCGGGGCCGTAGATCTCCACGACGCGGCCGCGGGGCAGGCCGCCGATGCCCAGGGCCACGTCCAGGGCCACCGAGCCGGTGGGGATGACCTCGATCGGCGCGCGGGCGTCGTCGCCGAGGCGCATGACCGATCCCTTGCCGAACTGCTTGTCGATCTGGGCCAGTGCGGCTTCCAGTGCCTTCTCGCGGTCAGTGGCTGACGCCATGATTCACCCCTGGGTGTGTGTTGGTGGCTTCCGGCCGGTCGGCCGGTCCCTGATGCTGTAGATGAACCTATCCGGCACCCCGGACGAGTTAACGTGGCCCCGTGGCCGCTGTGGACGACATGCCTGGCTCCCGCCCCGCTCGACGTCCCGTGCAGGAGACTACTCTCCTTCGAAACTGTTTTCGAATCCCGCCGGCCGGCGTGTCGCGGCACCGGCGCCCCGGGCCGCCCGCGCTCCTCAGTCGCGCGGCGGGATGTCCCGGCCCAGGCGGCGCTCCTCGGGGACGCCCTGGAGCTCGCACACGTCCAGCCAGACGCGGCGGGGGTCCCAGCCGGCGTCGAGGGCGCTGTCCGCGGTGGTGCCCAGGGTGGGCAGCACGAGGGACGCCGCGATCATCCCGGCGTTGGCCGGGCCGAACTCCTCGTCCATCAGTCGGCGGAACTCGCTGAGCCTCATGGTGGTCCCCCTCCGGGCACGGGACGGCCATGGCCGCAGACCGGGCGGTCTGCGGCCATGGCGGTGGATGCGGGCGAGCCCGCGGGTGGTCAGTGGCTGCCGGCGAGCTGGGTGAGGTCGTCCGGCAGTTCGTCCGGCACGGTGGTCCCCAGCGCGGGACGGCCGTAGTCGGCCTCGAGGTCGGCGGGGATGTGGTCCGGGATGTGCACGCCCTCCTGCACCGCGATCCGGTCCGAGACCTCGCGCAGCATGAGGGCCATGGGGACGTTGAGGGCGGAGCAGATGGAGGAGAGCAGCTCGGAGGAGGCCTCCTTCTGGCCGCGCTCGACCTCGGAGAGGTATCCGAGGGACACGCGGGCGTGGTGCGAGACCTCGCGCAGGGTCCGCCCCTGGCGCTGGCGCACGTCTCGCAGCACGTCTCCGATCTCCTGGCGAAGGACTGGCACGGCGCGCTCCTTGGTCTCGGGGGTGTCTGCTGGGACTGTCTCGCCGGTCGCCAGCCAACGGGTGATGCCGTTGATGGTAACCGGTTGCTTCATCATGTCTACTGGTCTCTCCTGAGTGCGGTCTGGGAACCGGGCCCCTCCCGTCCGCGGCGCGGGGGCGGGACCACTGCCCTGTACAACCCTCCGGAGGCCGGTTTTTGTTCCCGGACCCCCGCGGCAGCGCGCGTCTCCCAGCGGACTCCCCGTCCTCCCGGCGGAGGGCCGGGCGCCCGTTGCGCCCCACTGTAGCGACCGCTCCGCGGCCCGGGGCAAGGCCCCGCCCGGCCCGGTCGCGATCGTGACGCGATCGTCACGCGCGCGGGCTCAGTCCCGGTCCTCGCGCTCGTCGATCCGGTGGTGCAGGGCGCGGCGCTCGGCCTCGCGGCGGCTGTAGGTGGCATTGCGGATGGCCTCGTCGTCGTCGAAGCTCGAGCCGATGGCACCGGCGATCAGCCCCAGGCTCGCGGCGAGCCACGAGAGCTTGAGGTAGTGCTCCGGCCCCGCGGCCACGCCGAGGACCTCCGTGAGGTGGTGGGGCGGCACCACCACCGCGGCGGCCAGCAGCAGCATCACGAACAGCCCGGCGTAGATCATCAGCACCGCCACGCCCACGGTGAGGACGGTGGCGAGGTTGTCCAGCGCGGACCAGCGGCGCGAGGACCAGCCGCTGCGCCGGGCCCACAGGCCGTTGGTGGCGATGAGCCAGGTGGTCATGGCCGCGATCGCCAGGACGCTGACCAGGCCGAGGCGGTCCACGCCGGCGTCCGTGGCCAGGGTCCAGATGCTGCCGAAGAACACGCCGTAGGCCCCGGCGGCCGCGGCGGCGGCGGCCGACTTCGTCATGGCCCGCGGCAGCCGGCCGGGCCGGTTCGACTGGACCATGCCGGTCAGCAGCCGGACGGTGGCCCAGGGGCCGCCGGACTGGATCTGCTCGCTCGAGGCCGCGGCCTCGGAGGTGGTCCCGGACAGCGGCGTGAGGGCGTTGAGGGCCTCGGGATGGTCGGGGTCGCGCGTGACGAGGCGCCCCCCGGAGCCCGTGTCCACGGCCCCGCGGTACAGGTGCCCGGCCATCCGGGCGAGCGTCTCGGTGACCCGTTGGCGCAGGCGGACGACGCCGAGCACGGGCAGGAACAGGATGGCGGCGCTGCGCTCGCGCGAGACCTCCGCCACCACGGGGCGGCCGCGCTCGAAGCGGGGCAGGTCCGTGATGTACAGGACCATGTCCCAGTCCTCGCGGTCGCTCATCTGGTCCGTCCAGCGGACCAGGTCGATGCCGCCCTCGGCGTCCAGGGCCACCGTCTCGTCGACCACGTCGACGCGCCAGTCGGTCCGGTCGTCCACCCGGCGGTGCAGCTCCTCCTCCAGGTCCCGGCGCACCTTCCGGGCCAGCGCGGCCGGCAGGCCGGGGTCGGCCATGAGCCCCACGACGGCGGTCATGCCGGTCCTCCTTCCGGACGGCCTTCCGGGCGGCCCTCCGGGCGGCCCTCCGGGACGTCCCCCAGGCGGCGCAGCACCCCGGCGAGGACGGCGTCCACCGTGCCCCGGCGGATCGCGGCGCGGTCCCCGGCCAGGTGCAGCTCCTCGGCCGTGTCCCCGCCCAGCCCGGCGAAGCCCAGGTAGACGGTGCCCACCGCCCGTCCCTGGTGCGGCTCGGGGCCGGCGACGCCGGTGGTCGCCACGCCGATGTCCGCACCGGTGGCGCGCCGGGCCCCCTCGGCCATCTGGGCCGCCACCATCGGGTCCACGGCCCCGTGGCGGGCGAGCCGGTCCGGGTCCACCCCCAGCAGCCGCTCCTTGACGTCGTTGCGGTACGCGACGACCCCGCCGACGAGGGTGCCCGAGGCCCCGGGCACGTCCGCGAGGGCGGCCGCGAGCAGCCCGGCGGTGAGCGACTCCGCGGTGGCGATCGTCAGCCCGCGCCCGAGCAGGGCGGCCACCACGTCCTGGGACCGGCTCACGAGGGCGCCTGCCCGGCCAGCGCGGAGCGCCGGAGCCGGACCGCCTTGGCCACGTAGTCCGCCCCCGTGACCAGGGTGACGGCCAGGGCGGCGGCCATGGCCGTCCAGCCGACCCACGGGTACCAGTCCCCCACGAGGGAGGCCAGCGGGGCCAGCATCAGCAGCAGGGCGCCGGCCTGCAGGACCGTCTTGAGCTTGCCGCCGCGGGAGGCCGGCATGACGCCGTAGCGCAGCACGGCGAAGCGCATCGCGGTGATGCCCCACTCGCGCAGCAGGATCAGCGCGGTGACCCACCACCACAGCTCCCCCAGCAGGGAGAGCACGATGAACGCCGAGCCGGTGAGCAGCTTGTCGGCGATGGGGTCCGCGATCTTCCCGAAGCTGGTGACGAGCCCGCGCGCCCGGGCGATGTCGCCGTCGAGCTTGTCCGTGTACATGGCCACCGCGAACACGGCGAACGCCGCCCAGCGGATGGCCACGGAGTCCTCCCCGAAGGGGCCCCCGGCCAGCAGGAACCAGACGAAGAACGGGACCAGCAGGATCCTGACGGTCGTCAGGACGTTGGGCAGGTTCCAGTTCTCGCTCATCCCTGCAGTCTACGGACCGGCGGCGGGGGACGCTCAGCCCGCGGGCCGGCGGCGGGCCGACCGCCGGTCAGCGCCCGGTCAGCTGCCAGGCGTCCTCGGAGCCGGCGTCGGCCTCGTCGTCCCCGTCGTACCACTCGTCGGCCCGGCGCCGGCCCTCGAGGTCCTCGGCCACGAGGTCACGCCCGTAGCCGTCCTCCGGCGGCAGCGAGCCGCGCACGAGCTCCCGGTCCGAGGGCCCCGCTCCGGGGCCGCGGCCGGGCACCGGCACGCCGTCCCCGTCCGCGTCCCGGTCGGAGTGGACCACGTCCTCGGCGTAGGCCTCCGGGGCCTGCTCGCTCGGGGCGGCGGCCGGCGGCGCGTCGCCCCGGATCGTGGCCAGCACGCCGGCCAGGTCGTCCGGCTTGACCAGCACGTCGCGGGCCTTCGAGCCCTCCGAGGGCCCGACGACGCCGCGGGACTCCATGAGGTCCATGAGCCGGCCGGCCTTGGCGAACCCCACGCGCAGCTTGCGCTGCAGCATCGAGGTGGAGCCGAACTGCGTGGTCACCACGAGCTCCGTGGCCTGCAGCAGCAGGTCCAGGTCGTCCCCGATGTCCTCGTCGATGACCTTCTCGGTCTTCTCCGGCACCACGTCGTCGCGGTACTGCGCGGTCATCTGCGCCTTGACGTGCTCCACGACGGCGTGGATCTCCGACTCGTTGACCCACGCGCCCTGCACGCGCATGGGCTTGGACTTGCCCATCGGCAGGAACAGCGCGTCGCCCTGGCCGAGCAGCTTCTCGGCGCCCGGCTGGTCCAGCACCACGCGGGAGTCCGTGACCGAGGACGTGGCGAAGGCCATGCGGGAGGGGACGTTGGCCTTGATCAGGCCCGTGACCACGTCCACCGAGGGCCGCTGGGTGGCCAGCACCAGGTGGATGCCGGCGGCGCGCGCCAGCTGCGTGATGCGCACGATCGCGTCCTCGACGTCCCGCGGGGCCACCATCATCAGGTCGGCGAGCTCGTCCACGATGACCAGCAGGTACGGGTAGGGCTTGAGCACGCGCTTGGAGTCCGGCGGCAGGTGCACCTTGCCGGCGCGGATGGCCTTGTTGAAGTCGTCCACGTGCTTGTAGCCGAAGGCGGCCAGGTCGTCGTAGCGGGTGTCCATCTCGCGCACGACCCACTGCAGCGCCTCGGCGGCCTTCTTGGGGCTCGTGATGATCGGGGTGACCAGGTGCGGCACGCCCTCGTAGGCGGTGAGCTCCACGCGCTTGGGGTCCACCATCACCATCCGCACCTCGTCCGGCGTGGAGCGCATGAGGATCGAGACGATCATCGAGTTCACGAACGAGGACTTGCCCGCACCGGTGGCGCCGGCCACGAGCATGTGCGGCATCTTCGCCAGGTTGGCCATGACGTAGCCGCCCTCGACGTCCTTGCCCACGCCCATCACCATGGGGTGGTCGGTCTTGCGCGCCGCGTTGGAGCGCAGCACGTCACCGAGCGCCACGACCTCCTTGTCCGCGTTCGGGATCTCGATGCCGATCGCGGACTTGCCCGGGATGGGCGAGAGGATGCGCACGTCCGAGGACGCCACGGCGTAGGAGATGTTCTTGGACAGCGCCGTGACCTTCTCGACCTTGGTGCCCGGCGCCAGCTCGATCTCGTAGCGCGTGACCGTCGGGCCGCGGGAGAACCCGGTGACCTCGGCGTCCACCTTGAACTGGTGCAGGGTCTCGGTCAGGGCGGCCACCACCTGGTCGTTGGCCTCGGTGCGCTCCTTCGGCGGCGGCCCGGCCGGCAGCATCGTGGAGTCCGGCAGCGTGTAGGTGACGTCCCCGCCCAGGTGCAGCTGCTCGGAGCGCGCGGGCATGGGCGGCAGGTCCACGGGGCGGGCCACGGGGGCGGCCTTCACCGCGGGGGCGGGCGCCGCCGGGGAGCCGGAGGCCCCCGGGGACACGACGCCGATCGGCTCGGTCGCCGGACCGGTGGCCGGATCGGCCCCGTCCGCCTCCGTGCCCTCGGGCCCGACGCCGGCCGCCTCCCGGGCGCGGGCGATGGCCAGTTCCCCGGCGGTCGGGCGCTTGACGCCGGCGGGCACCGCCGGTGCCGCGGCCGTCTCCGGCACCGCGTCGTCCCGGTCCCCCTCGCCCTTCGCGGCGCCGCCCTTCGCCGCGCCGCGGCGCGAGGACCTCCGGCCGCGGCCGCCGGCGGCGCCCGCCTCGGCGGGGTCGTCGTCGATGACGGCGGTCTCGTAGGCCTCGGTCCCCCCGCCGGGGGCGGCGGCGCGGAGCTCCTCGGTGGGTTGGTCGTCGTCGCGGCCGAACAGGCGGATGCCCCTGCCCGGGCGCCGGCCGGCGCGCGAGCCGCGGCCCGAGGGCCGGTCGTGCTGGGTGAGGTAGGACTGGTCGTGCGGTTCCCGTCCGCCCGCCCCGTCGCGGCCGGCCGCCCGGCCGGCGGCGCCCTCGTGCTGGCCGGTGAGCCAGGCGTACGCCCGGCCGATGCGCTCCGGGACCTGTCCCACCGGGGTGGCCGTCACCACGAGCAGGCCGAAGAGCACGAGCACCGCCATGAGGGCCCACACGGGGTACGGGGTGACGAGCGAGGCGAGCGGGGTGGTGGCCAGGTAGCCCACCATCCCCCCGCCGGCCAGCAGCTCGGCGAAGGACTCGGAGACCGTGGGCAGCCCGGCGACGAGGTGGGCCAGTCCCGCGATGCCGACCGTCATCACCAGCAGGCCGATGGCGATCCGGCCGTTGTCCCGGTGCTCCTGCGGGGTGCGGAAGTAGCGCACGGCGACGACCAGCAGCACCACGGGGAACACGAGCGCGGCCCAGCCGAGGGTGCCGGCCGCCACGTTGTGCACGACCGTGCCGTAGCCGGGGGTGCCGCGCAGCCCCCACCACTCGACGGAGCCGATGACGGCGGCGAGCACCACGAGGAAGAACCCCGTGCCGTCCCGCCGGTCCTCGGGGGCGATCCGGGCGTCGCGGCCGACCTTGCGCACCCCGGCGCCGACGGGCGTGGCCAGGGCCATCCAGAACCCGCGCACGGCGCGCAGCAGCACCGGGGCCTGCGGCTCGGGGGCCGCCTCGGGGGTGGAGCGCTTGCGCGGCGCCGGCCCGGACGATCGGGCGGACGACCCGCCGGACCGCGAGCCGGAGCCCTTGCGGGAGCCGGTGGCCGAGGACCGCGGGGACTGCGAACGCGTGGGGGAGGTACGGGTCGCCATGCAGGCTACGGTACCGGGACCGGGGCCCGATTGCCGGGACCAACACCTCCGCGGGCGGACCGGCCGGGCCCCGGATCAGGCCTCGAGGACCACGGGGACGATCATCGGGCGGCGCCGCAGCCGGCGGTTGACCCACGTGCCGATGACGCGGCGCACGACCTGCTGGAGCTGGTGGGTGGTGTGGTCCGCGTTGGACTGCACCGCCTCCTCCAGGGCCCGGGCGATCTTCGGCTTGACGTCGTCGAACACCGCGTCGTCCTCCGCCACGCCGCGGGCGTGGATGTCGGGGCCGGACACGATCGTCCCGGTCTGGCGGTTGACCACGGAGATCACGGAGATGAACCCCTCCTCGCCGAGGATCCGCCGGTCCTTGAGGTCCGCGTCGGTGATCTCCCCGATCGAGGACCCGTCCACGTAGACGAGCCCGCACTCGACCTCTCCCGTGATCCGGGCCGTGCCCTCGGCGAGGTCCACCACGGAGCCGTTCTCGGCCAGCAGCACCCGCTCGGCGGGCACGCCCGTGGCCTCGGCGATCCGCCCGTTGGCGATCAGGTGGCGCGTCTCGCCGTGGACCGGCATGACGTGCGTGGGCCGGACGATGTTGTAGCAGTACAGCAGCTCGCCCTGGGAGGCGTGGCCGGAGACGTGCACCTTGGCCATGCCCTTGTGCACCACCTCCGCGCCGAGCCGCATCAGCCCGTTGACCACGCGGAACACCGAGGTCTCGTTGCCGGGGATGAGCGAGGAGGCCAGCACCACGAGGTCCCCGGCGTTGAGCTGGATGCGGTGGTCGCCGTTGGCCATCCGGGACAGCGCCGCCATCGGCTCGCCCTGCGAGCCGGTGCACATCAGCACCACCTGGTCGTCCGGCAGCTCGTCGACCTGCATGAGGTCCACGAGGATGCCCTCGGGCACGTCCAGGTAGCCCAGCCTGGCGGCGATGCCCATGTTGCGCACCATCGACCGGCCCACGAGGCACACCTTGCGCCCGTGGGCCGCCGCGGCGTCCAGCACCTGCTGGATGCGGTGCACGTGGGAGGCGAAGGAGGCCACGATGATGCGCCGGCCGGCGCGGGCGAACAGCCCCTCCAGCACGGGGCCGATCTCCCGCTCCGTGGTGGTGAAGCCGGGGACCTCGGCGTTCGTGGAGTCGGTCAGGAACAGGTCCACGCCCTCCTCCCCGAGGCGGGCGAAGGCGCGCAGGTCGGTGATGCGCCCGTCGAGGGGCAACTGGTCCATCTTGAAGTCGCCGGTGTGCAGGATGGTCCCGGCGGTGGTCTTCACGGCCACCGCGAGGGCGTCCGGGATGGAGTGGTTGACGGCCACGAACTCGCACTCGAAGGGGCCGAACCGCTCGGTGTCCCCCTCGGTGACGGCCAGGGTCAGCGGCCGGATCCGGTGCTCCTCGAGCTTGGCCTCGATCAGCGCCAGCGTCAGCGTGGAGCCGATCAGCGGGATGTCCGGGCGCAGCCGCAGCAGGTAGGGCACGGCCCCGATGTGGTCCTCGTGGCCGTGCGTCAGGACCAGGCCGACCACGTCGTCGAGCCGGTCGCGCAGGTACCCGAAGTCCGGCAGGACCAGGTCGACCCCCGGCTGGGTCTCCTCCGGGAACAGCACGCCGCAGTCGACGATGAGGATCTTGCCGTCGATCTCGAACGTGGTCATGTTCCGGCCGACCTCGCCGAGGCCGCCGAGCGGCACCACGCGGCACGTCCCGGGCGACAGCGTGGGCGGGGTGGACAGGCGCGTGCCTGGAGCCATGGGGTTGCGTCCCTTCTAGAAGGTGAGTCCGGCCTCCGCGAGATCGGCACGGATGATGGTCTGCTCGTCCTCGGTGGCGGCGACCAGCGGCAGGCGGACGGCCGGGCTGGGCAGGATGCCCTGCCAGTGCAGGATCGTCTTGGCGGACACGGCGCCCTGGATGTGGGTCATCACCGCCCGCTGGTAGGGGTCGAGCCGGAAGTGCAGCTCCCGCGCGGTCGCCAGGTCCCCCGCGGCCATGGCGTCCACGAGCCGTCGGTAGAGGCCCGGGGCCACGTGGGCGGTCACCGAGACGACGCCGACGGCGCCGAGCGCCATGAGCGGCATGGTCAGGGAGTCCTCGCCCGAGTAGACGTCCAGGTCGGTGCCCGCCAGCACGAGGGTGGTGGACTGGAAGTCGCCCTTGGCGTCCTTGAGGGCCACGATGTTCGGGTGCGCGGCGAGCTCGAGGATCGTTGGCGCGTGGATCGGCATGACCGAGCGGCCGGGGATGTCGTAGAGCATGACCGGCAGGTCGGTGGAGGAGGCGATCGTCTCGAAGTGGGCGCGGATGCCGGCCTGGTTCGGCTTGTTGTAGTAGGGCGTCACGAGCAGCAGCCCGTCCACGCCCGTCTTCGCCGCCAGCTGGGACAGGTGCACCGAGTGGCCCGTGTCGTTCATGCCGGTCCCGGCGATGACCTTGGCCCGGTCCCCCACCGCCTCGACGACGGCGCGGAACATGGCGATGTTCTCCTCGTCCTGCAGCGTGGAGGTCTCCCCCGTGGTGCCGGTGATGACGAGCCCGTCGGCGCCGCCGTCCACGAGGTGGGCGGCGAGCGACTGGGCCGTGTCGAGGTCGAGGCTGCCGTCCTCGTGGAAGGGCGTGACCATGGCGGGGACCACGGTGCCGAAGGTGGGCTCGGGGCGCGCGGCAGGGGTGTCGATCATGGCCTCCAGCCTACCTGCGAGAATTGCCGGTGCTACGCATCCCGCGGCGCCCGCCGGGTCGCCGCCCGGTCCCGAGAGAGGACTCCCCCGACGATGGCCACCGCCCGTCCCCCCGCCGCCCGGCGCCTGCCCGGCGTGGACGCCGCCCGCGGGCTCGCCCTGCTCGGGATGATCGCCACCCACCTGGTCCTGCTGGTCTCCGCCGACGGCACGGAGCCGACGCCGGTGGGGCTCGTGTTCGCCGGGAAGTCCTCCGCCCTGTTCGCCACCCTGGCCGGCGTCGGGCTCGCCCTGCTGACCGGCGGCGCGCGGCCGGAGCCCGCGCGGCGGGGGTGGGACCGGCGCCGGGTGGCGGTGCGCGCGGTGCTGCTGTTCGCCGTCGGGCTCGCCTGCGGGTCCCTGGACATGGGCGTGGCCGTCATCCTGGCCCACTACGCGGTGCTGTTCCTGGCCGCCCTGCCGTTCCTCGGGCTCGGGGCCCGGGCCCTGGCCGCGTGGGCCGCCGGCTGGGTGCTGCTCTCGCCCGTCGCGGCGAGCCTGCTCTCCGCGGTGATGCAGTCCACGGTCGGCGCGGCCGCCTACCTGGACGCCTGGCGGCTGTGGCACAACCCGTCCTTCGCGGACCTGGTCCTCCAGCCGGGGCTGCTCGCGTGGGACCTGCTGTTCACCGGGTACTACCCCGTGCTGCAGTGGCTGGGCTACGTCCTGTTCGGCCTGTTCCTGGGCCGGCTGCGGCTGGACCGCCTCCGGGTCTCCGCGGCGGTGGCCGTGGGCGGAGCGGCGCTCGCCGCCGGCGCGTTCCTCGCCGCCCGGGCCCTGCAGTCCCTGCCCGGGGTCCCCGGGGCGATCGCAGGGGGGACCGGGACCGGGCCGGACCGGCTCGCCGCCCAGCTGCTCACGGGGGCCTCGATCCCGACGGAGGCCATCCAGCACACCGGGGCGTGGTTCACCCTGGCCACCCCGCACTCGGGCGCCCCGCTCGACCTGCTGCTGACGTGCGGGACCTCGGCGCTCGTGCTGGGCGCGTGCCAGGTGCTTTGCACCGCGGGCCGGGGCGTGCTGACGATCCCGCTGCTGCCCCTCATCGGGGCCGGGTCCATGACGCTGACCCTGTACGTGGCCCACCTCGTGGCCCTGGACGTGTTCGAGGACGCGACCGCCGACTGGCCGCGGCTGGGCCTGCTCATCGCGTACTGGACCGGCTGCCTCGTGGCCGGCACCCTGTGGCGCGGCCTGGGCTGGCGGGGGCCGCTCGAGCAGGCGGTCTCCACCGCCTCCACCACCCTGGCCGGGTCCCGGGCCTGAGGGTCCCGGGCCCGACGCCCCCGCTACCGCTCTACCGCGAGTACAGCCGGATGGCGTCGCGCATGGCGCGCCGGGCGCGCGTGCGGTCCCCGGCGGCGTCGTAGCCCAGGGACAGCCGGTACCAGGACCGCCAGTCCGCCGGGGCCGCCTCGGCCTCCGCCCGGAAGGCCTCGAACTGCGCGTCCGCCGCGGCCCGGTCCACCCGGCCGCCCGGCGAGCGCGGCAGGTCGTCCACCGGCAGCCCGCCCTCCGCGGCGAGCCGGCGCCCGAGGCGTTCCATCATCAGCCCGAAGCGCAGCTCGCGCCACAGCGTCCACAGGCCCACGGCCACGATCCCCAGGGTGGCCAGGCCGAGCGCCTTGGCCACCGGCTGCGGGGCCTGGAGGAAGCCGATGGCCGAGCCCACGGCGAGCACGGCGAACAGCAGCATGAGGGCGACGATGGCGCCCACGCCGATCTTGGTCTTCACGTGTGCCGTCCCGTCCCGCTCAGTCCAGGTCCAGGTAGCCGTCGAGCCCGTAGGTGAGCCCCGGCCGGGAGGCGACCTCGCGCAGCCCGAGCAGCACCCCGGACATGTAGGCGCCGCGGTCGAAGGCGTCGTGGCGGACCACGAGCTGCTCGCCCGGGCCGCCGAGCAGCACCTCCTGGTGGGCCTCGAGTCCGCGCAGGCGCACCGCGTGCACCCGGATGCCGTCCACGAGGGCCCCGCGGGCACCGTCGGGGTCGTGGGTGGTGGCGTCCGGGGAGGGCCCGACGCCGGCCGCGGCCCGGGCGTCCGCGATCAGTCCCGCGGTGCGCACCGCGGTGCCCGAGGGGGCGTCCACCTTGGCGGGGTGGTGCATCTCGATGATCTCCACCGAGGGGAAGTACCTCGCGGCCTTCGCCGCGAAGGCGCTGGCCAGCACGGAGCCCAGGGCGAAGTTGGGGGCGATGAGCACCCCGACCTCCGGGCGCCCGGCAAGCTGCCCCTCGAGGGCGGACCGGCGCTCGGCGGACCAGCCGGAGGTCCCGACGACGACGTGCAGCCCGTGCTCGACGGCGAACGCCACGTTGCCCGGGGAGGCATCCGGGACGGTGAGGTCGAGCACGTGGGTGGCGCCGGCGTCGAGCACGGCGTCCAGCCGGTCCCGCGAGCCGAGCTCGGCCACGAGCTCGAGGTCCTCCGCGCCGCCCACCGCCTCGGCCGCGTGGCGGCCCATCTTGCCGGAGGCGCCCAGGAGGGCGACGCGGATCGGGGTGGGGCTGGGGTGCTCGGCAGGCTGCGCGGTCATGGCCTCCAGTCTATTCCGAGGCCCGGGGCACGGCCGCGCCGGTGACCGGGGCGGCGGCGTGCCGCTCGTCCACGCGCCCGCCGTTGCGCACCGTGAACGTCAGCAGCAGCGCCACCACGGCGAAGGCCGCCAGCAGCATCAGCCCCACGAAGTAGCTGTTGTGCTCCTCGTTGTAGGTCGCCCCCATGACGAGCGGCGGGAAGTAACCGCCGAGGCCGCCGGCGGCGGCGATGATGCCGCCGACCGTGCCGACGTCGCGCGGCTCCGCCGTCCGGCCGACCCAGCCGAACACCCCGCCGGTGCCCAGGCCGAGGAACAGCGCCATGAGCAGGAACACCGGGCCGTAGACCTGTTCGGCGGTGGGCTGGAACGCCACGACGACGGCCAGCACCGCGGCGCCGGCGAAGGAGGCGAGCGTCACCGTCCGGGGGCCGAGCCGGTCGGCGAGGGTGCCGCCGACGGGGCGGGCGACCACCGCGGCCACGGCGAAGCCGGCGGTGCGCAGCCCGGCCTCGGTGGCGCTGTAGTCGTAGACGTTGCCCAGGAAGGTCGGCAGGTAGTTCGAGAACGCCACGAAGGCGCCGAACACCACGCCGTAGAGGAAGCACAGCTGCCACGTGACCCGCAGCGAGAGGGCGTGGAGGATCTTGGGCAGGGCCGGCTGGGGCCGGTGGCCGCGGCGGGCCGGGGACTCGCGCAGCACGAGCCAGCACGCCGCGGCGGTGGCCGCCACGAGGACCGCCACCAGCACGTGCGTGGGCAGGTAGCCGATGGCCTGCACGAGGAGCGGGGTGCCGAAGGCCGAGACCGCGGTGCCGACCATGCCCGCTCCGAAGACGCCGGTGGCGAAGCCCTTGCGGCTGGGCGGGTACCAGGAGGAGCAGAACGGGATGCCGATGGCGAACACCGCCCCGGCGATGCCCAGGAAGAACGCCACCACGAGCAGTGGCACGTACTGGCCCAGCTGGCCGACCAGCCCCGTCAGCAGGACGAGCGGCGCCGTGGCGCCCAGCAGCACGGTGAACATGACCCGCCCGCCGTACCGGTCGGTCAGGGCCCCCACCGGGATGCGGGCGACCGCCCCGACGAGGATGGGCATGGCCACCAGCACGGCCGTCTCGGTGGGGGCCAGCTGCATCTGCCGGGTGTACAGGCCGGACAGGGGCCCGATCATGGTCCAGGCCCAGAACCCGACGGTCGAGGCCACGGTCGCCAGGGCGAGGTTGCGGGACTGGCCCCGGGCCAGTTCGGCGTCGGTGACGGCGGGGGTGCTCATGCTGCGGGTCCTTCCTGGCGGCGGGTCCGGCTGCGCTCGCGGTCCGGGGTGCCGACCGGGTCCCAGCCGCGGCGGACCGGGACGGCGCCGCGGCCCGGGCGGCGCGCGTCCCGGGACCGGTAGACGATGTACGGGCGGAACAGGTAGTGCACCGGGGCCGTGAAGGCGTGCACGAGCCGGGTGAAGGGCCAGAGCATGAACAGCGCCAGCGCCCACAGCACGTGCACCTTGAACGAGAGTCCCGCGGCGGCCATCGCGGCCACCTCCGGCTGCAGCACCCAGATCGAGCGGAACCAGGGCGAGACCGTCTCGCGGTAGTCGGTCACGGAGTGGTCGAACACGGAGATGACGGTGGTGGCCAGGCCGGCGAGCAGGGCGCCCACGAGGACCACGTACATCACCTTGTCGTTGGCCGTGGTGGCCATGAACACCGGTCCCGTGGTGCGCCGGCGGTAGATCAGCAGCACGATGCCCACGAGCGTGCCGATGCCCGCCACGGCGCCGATGCCCAGCGCCATCGCGTGGTACATGCCCTCCGTGATCCCCACGGCCTCCGTCCAGGACTTCGGGATGACCAGGCCCACGACGTGCCCCACGAGCACCGCGAGGATGCCGAAGTGGAACAGGGGGGAGGCGATCCGCAGCAGCCGGGACTCGTACAGCTGGGAGGACCGCGTGGTCCAGCCGAACTGGTCGTAGCGGTAGCGCCAGACGGTCCCGCCGATGACCACGGCGAGGGTGAGGTAGGGCAGCACGCCCCACAGCAGGACGTCCCAGATGCCGACCGTGGTCCGCACGGTCTCAGCGCCGTCCATGTCCTGGTCCTTCCGTGGTGGGGGCGAAGGGCAGCAGCCGCGGATCGGAGGGGTCCAGTCCCACGGTCTCGGTGGGCGGTCCGTAGCCGGCCATGGCCTGCACCGCGGCCCGGTCCTGCGGGGACGGGCCGGGCAGGGTGGAGCAGACCAGCGTGAGCACGCCCTCGTGGGGCAGCGCGTCGTCCCGCAGGGCCAGTCGCAGCAGCTCGAGCGAGGGGCGGTGGCGCTGGAGCAGCTCGTAGCCGGCCTCCGGACTGACGCGCGCGGCGAACTCGAGCACGAGCGGCAGGTAGTCCGGGAGCTCGGCCTCGTCCGGGGCGCAGCCGTGCGCGCGGTAGACCTCCTTGAAGGCGGCGAGCGCCTCTCCCCGGCGGCGGGTGTCTCCGTCCGTCCAGTAGGTCAGGTGCAGGCTGTGCCGGCGCGAGAGGTCGTACTCCTGGACGTAGTCCGCCTGGACCTGCTGCAGTGGCCGGGCCGTGAGCCAGTCGAACACTGGACGGACGGGCGCGGGGTCCGCCCCGACCTCGGCGAGGGCCGCGCGCAACGCGTCCAGCCGCGCCAGCAGCTCCTCGTCCGGGTAGGACAGCAGCAGGGCGGCGGACTGGCGCACCACCGCGCTGCGGGCGGGGTCCGGGTCCGTGTACTCGCCGGGGTCCACGCTCCCGCGGCCGGGGGCGCCCAGCAGCCGATCGAGCAGTCTCATGCCGTCTCCCCGCTCCGGGTCCGCGTGCCGTCCGCCGGGCCCGGCGGCTCCGCGGCCTGGCCGACGTCGTCCGCGGTCCGGGAGGGGAACAGCCCCTCCGGGCTGCCGTTGCCGTCCCAGTTGAGCAGGTTGACCCGGCCGGCCAGCTGGGCGTTGCCCGTGGGGTCGTCCGCGGTCTGCCGCTCCCGCAGCGCCAGGAAGGTCTCCCGGGCCACGGGGACGGGTCGGCCGGAGGCCTCGCCGAGGCCGCCCATCTGCCCCATCCCCGGGCCGCCGTCCACGTCGAGCGAGCAGCCCAGCTCCTCGAGGTTGTGGGCGTCCTCCACGTGGGCCGAGGGGATGACGTAGCGCTCGTCGTACTTGGCGATCGCCATCAGCCGGTACATCTCCTGCACCTGGGCGCCGGTCATCCCCACCGCCGTGGCGATCGACTCGTCCGCCTCCCGGCCCAGGGTGATGTCCCGCATGTACGAGCGCATGGCCGCGAGCCGGCGCAGCACGTCCGTCACCAGGCCGGTGTCCCCGGCGGTGAACAGCTCGGCGAGGTACTCCACGGGGATGCGCAGGGCCTCGATGGCCCCGAACAGGGTGCCCGCGTCCTCGCCGTCGTGGCCCTGGTCCTTGAGCAGGTCCACGACCGGGGACAGCGGCGGGACGTACCAGACCATCGGCATGGTCCGGTACTCGGGGTGCAGCGGCAGGGCGACCCGCAGCTCCTTGGCGAGCCGGTACACCGGCGAGCGCCGGGCCGCCTCCAGCCAGTCCTCTGGGATGCCCTCGGCGCGGGCGGCGGCGATCACCTCCGGGTCGTGCGGGTCCATCATGAGGTCGAGCTGGGCCTCGTAGAGGTCGCGCTCGTCCGGGACCGCGGCCGCGGCGGTGACCCGGTCGGCGTCGTACAGGAAGATGCCGATGTACCGCAGCCGGCCCACGCAGGTCTCCGCGCACACCGTGGGGATCCCCACCTCGATCCGGGGATAGCAGAACGTGCACTTCTCGGCCTTGCCGGACTTGTGGTTGTAGTAGACCTTCTTGTAGGGGCAGCCGGTCACGCACTGGCGCCAGCCGCGGCAGCGGTCCTGGTCCACGAGCACGATCCCGTCCTCGGCCCGCTTGTAGATGGCACCGGAGGGGCACGAGGCCATGCACGAGGGGTTCAGGCAGTGCTCGCAGATCCGCGGCAGGTAGAACATGAAGGTCTGCTCCAGCTCGAACCGGACCCTGTCCTCGGACGCCCGGCGCACCTTCTCCACCACCGGGTCCAGGTGCCCGGCCTCCGTGGTGCCGCCGAGGTTGTCGTCCCAGTTCGCCGACCAGGAGATCCTCGTGTCCCCGCCCGTGATGAGCGACTTGGGCCGGGCCACCGGGAAGTCGTCGCCGGCGGGGGCGTTGATGAGGTTCTGGTAGTCGTAGGTCCAGGGCTCGTAGTAGTCCTTGAGCTCGGGTTGGACCGGGGAGGCGAAGATGCCGAACATCTTGGCCAGCCGGCCCCCGGACCTCAGCCTGAGGTTGCCGCGCCGGTTGAGCTCCCAGCCGCCGCGCCACCGCTCCTGGTCCTCGTAGCGGCGCGGGTAGCCCTGGCCGGGCCGGGTCTCCACGTTGTTGAACCACACGTACTCGGTGCCGGCCCGGTTGGTCCACGCCTGCTTGCACGTGACCGAGCACGTGTGGCAGCCGATGCACTTGTCCAGCGCCATCACCATGGCGGTCTGGGCCATGATCCTCATCAGTACTGCACCTCCTGGGAGCGCTTGCGGACCACCGAGACGATGTCCCGCTGGTTGCCGGTGGGACCGAGGTAGTTGAACGCCCAGGACAGCTGGGCGTAGCCGCCGATCATGTGCGTGGGCTTGACCAGGATCCGGGTCACCGAGTTGTGGATGCCGCCGCGGCGCCCGGTGGCCTCGGACTTCGGGACGTCGATCGTGCGCTCCTGGGCGTGGTGGACGTAGACCACGCCCTCCGGCATGCGGTGGGAGACGATCGCCCGGCCCACGAACACGCCGTTGTTGTTCACGCACTCGACCCACTCGTTGTCCGCCACCTCGATCAGCGCCGCGTCCTGCGGGCTCATCCAGACCGTGGTGCCGCCGCGCGAGAGCGAGAGCATGAACAGGTTGTCCTGGTACTCCGAGTGGATGGACCACTTGTTGTGCGGGGTGAGGTAGCGCAGGGCGATCGACAGCTCGCCGCGCTCGCCGAGGCGGGGCTCGCCGAACAGCCGGTGCATGTCCAGGGGCGGGCGGTAGATCGGCAGCATCTCCCCCATGTCCTTCATCCAGTCGTGGTCCTGGAAGAAGTGCATGCGCCCGGTCAGGGTGTGGAAGGGCTTGAGCCGCTCGATGTTCACGGTGAACGGGGCGTACCGCCGGCCCCCGCTCTCCGAGCCGGACCACTCGGGCGAGGTGATGACCGGCACGGGAGCGGCCTGCGTGTCGGCGAAGCTGATCCGCTTCTCCTGGGATCCCGCCGCCAGGTCCGCGAGCCGGACCCCCGTGCGCCTCTCGAGGGTCTCGAAGCCCTGGACGGCCAGCTCGCCGTTCGTGGTGCCGGAGAACATCAGAATCGCCTCGGCCATCCGCGCGTCCGTGTCCACGGCCGGTCGTCCGGCGGCCGCGCCGGAGTCGAAGACCCCGTGCAGCCGGCCGAGCCGGTCCACCTCCTCGGAGACGTCGAAGGTGATGTTCTTGGTCGTGAGCCCCAGCGTCTCCGCCAGGGGCCCGACGGCCGCGAACTTCTCGCCGATCGCCGTGTAGTCCCGCTCCACCACGGTCAGGTTCGGCAGGTTCCGCCCGGGCACCGCCGGCAGGTCGGTGCCCTTCCACTCCGGGACCACGCCCCCGGGCTGGGCGATCTCCCCGGGGGTGTCGTGCTGCAGGGCCGTGGCGACGACGTCCCGGCGCGCCCCGAGGTGGTCCCGGGAGAGCCGGGAGACCTCCTCGGCGAGCAGCCGGAACAGCTCGTGGTCGGTCTTGGCCTCCCAGGGCGGGGTGATCGCCGGGGTGAAGGCGTGCACGTAGGGGTGCATGTCCGTGGAGGACAGGTCGTGCTTCTCGTACCACGTGGCGGCCGGGAAGACGACGTCCGAGAGGAGGGTGGAGCTGGTCATCCGGAAGTCCGCGGAGACGAGCAGGTCCAGCTTGCCCTCGGGTGCCTCCTCGTGCCAGCGCACGTCCCGCGGCCGGGACTCGGCGTGGTCCCGGCCCAGGACGTTGTGGTGGGTGCCCAGCAGGTGCTTGAGGAAGTACTCCTCGCCCTTGGCGGAGGACCCCAGCAGGTTGGAGCGCCACAGGACCAGGGTGCGCGGCCAGTTGGCCTCGGCGTCCGGGTCCTCCACGGCCAGTTCCAGCGACCCGTCCTTGAGCCGGGCGGCGATCCACTCGGCCTCGCTGGCGGCCTCCCCGTTCCCGACGGCGGCGGCCGCCCGGTCCGCGACGTCCAGCGGGTTCTGGGTGAACTGGGGGTAGAACGGCATCCAGCCCAGCCGGGTGGACTGCGCGATGACGTCCGCGGTGTGCCTGCCGGCCAGGTGTCCCTCGGCGAGCGGGGACTGCAGGGAGTCCGAGGAGTAGCCGTCCGAGCGGAACTGGTCCGTGTGCATGTACCAGTAGGCGGTGCCGATCATGAACCGCGGCGGGCGGGTCCAGTCCGAGGCCGCGGCCATGGTGGCCCAGCCCGTGATGGGCCGCGCCTTCTCCTGGCCGACGTAGTGGGCCCAGCCGCCGCCGTTGCGGCCCTGGCAGCCGCACAGCATCAACAGGGCCAGGATGGCCCGGTAGGTGGCGTCCCCGTGGTACCACTGGCAGATCCCGGCGCCCAGGATGATCATGGACCGGCCGCCGGAGTCCTCGGCGTTGCGCGCGAACTCCCGGGCGGTGCGGATCGCGGCCTGGGCCGGGGCGGAGGTGATGTCCTCCTGCCAGGCCGGGGTGTAGGGCGTCTGCGCGTCCTCGTAGCCGGCGGCCCACTGCCCCGGCAGGCCCGGCCGGCCGACGCCGTACTGGGCGAGCATGAGGTCGAAGACCGTGGTGACGCGCCGCCCGGCGACCTCGGTGACCGGCACCCCGCGGTGGACCACCGAGCCGGAGCCGTCCGCCGCGGTGAAGGCGGGCAGGTCCACCCGGGAGGTGCCGCCGTCGTACCCGGCCGTGTCCGCCACGGACAGCGAGGGCCGCACGCCCTGCAGGTCCAGGTTCCAGCGGCCCTCGTCCCGGTCGTTGTACCGGAAGCCGACGGAGCCCTGCGGCACCACGGGCGTGCCGGCGTCGCGGTCCAGCAGCACGGTCTTGAACCGCGGGTCCGCGGCCGAGGCCTCGGGGCCGGTGGGGTCGGCGGCGGCCAGGTCCGCGGCGGTGAGGAACTTGCCGGGCACCACGGTGCCGTCCGGGCGCTCGTCGAGGGTGACGAGGAAGGGCAGGTCGGTGTACTGCACCACGTAGTCCTCGAAGAACGGCACGCGGCGGTCCACGAAGTTCTCCTGGAGCACCACGTGGCCCATCGACATCGCCAGCGCGGCGTCCGTGCCGGCCTGGGCGGGCAGCCACTCGTCCGCGAACTTGGTGTTGTCCGCGTAGTCCGGGCTGACCGAGACGACCTTGGTGCCGCGGTAGCGGACCTCCGCCATCCAGTGGGCGTCCGGGGTACGGGTGACCGGGACGTTGGACCCCCACATCATGAGGTAGGTGGCGTCCCACCAGTCGCCGGACTCGGGCACGTCGGTCTGGTCGCCGAACACCTGGGGGCTGGCCACGGGAAGGTCCGCGTACCAGTCGTAGAAGCTGTTCATCACCCCGCCGATGAGGTTGATGAACCGGGCGCCGGCGGCGTGGGAGACCATGGACATGGCCGGGATGGGCGAGAAGCCGGTGCAGCGGTCCGGGCCGTGGGCCTTGATGGTGTGCACGTGCGCCGCCGCCGTCAGCTCGACGGCCTCCTGCCAGCTCGCCCGGACGAGCCCGCCCTTGCCGCGGGCCTGCTGGTAGGCGCGGCGCCTGGCCGGGTCCTCGACGATGGACCGCCAGGCGGTGACCGGGTCCCCTCCGGCGGCCTGCTTGGCCTCGCGGTACATCTGCAGCAGGGTGCCGCGGACGTAGGGGTACCGGACCCGCGTGGGCGAGTAGGTGTACCAGGAGAAGGCGGCCCCGCGCGGACAGCCGCGCGGTTCGTACTCCGGCCGGTCCGGCCCGACCGAGGGGTAGTCCGTCTCCTGGGCCTCCCACGTGATGATGCCGTCCTTGACGTACACCTTCCACGAGCAGGAGCCGGTGCAGTTCACGCCGTGGGTGGAGCGGACCACCTTGTCATGGCTCCAGCGGTTGCGGTAGAAGGCGTCGCCGTCCCGGCCGCCCTCCCGGAAGACGGCCCGCCCGTCCTCCGTCTCGTCCCACCGGGTGAAGAAACGGCCGATGTTCAGCAGTGCCTGGGATGCCGGACCGTCGAGTCCGGGCCTGACCGGGGTCGTCATGGGGCCACCCTAGGCACGGAGGGGCCCCCAGCGGCAGGCCCCGTGTCCGGGGTCCGCCCCTGGGGGCCGAGTGGTGGGCGGGGGAACTCCCGCCGGCCGCGGTGCCGGGCAGGACACGCCCCGCCCGCCCCGGGGCCGTGGCCGGTCCGGGGCGGGCGGGACGGACCCGGGCCCGTCAGACCGCGTCGGTGCTGCGGTCGCTCAGGTCCTTGTCATGGACGCGCCTGGGGTCCAGCGACCGGCCGGTGTGCGTGCGCGAGGAGCCCACCACGTTGCCCGACTTCCAGTCCGCCCAGCCCGGGCGGTCCACCATGAACGCCTCGATCTCGGCCGCGGTGGCCACGAGCTTCGGGTCGTGCCTCAGGTAGTGCTTGGTCTCCCGGGCGATCAGCCCGGAGAGGATGAGCAGGCCGATGAGGTTCGGCAGGGCCATCAGGCCGTTCATGATGTCCGAGAAGTTCCACACCACGGCCAGCGGGATGGTGCTGCCGATGAAGACCACGAGCGAGAACACCACGCGGTAGGGCATCACGAGCCGCTGGCCGAACAGCCGCTCGACGTTGCGCTCGCCGTAGTAGGACCAGCCGAGGATGGTGGAGAAGGCGAACATCACCAGGCCGATGGTGACGATCCAGTGGCCCCACTGGCCGGGCAGGCCGGTGGAGAACGCCTCACCGGTCATCAGCGCGGCCGAGACCTGCTGCCCCGTCTCGTCGACCTGGCTCCAGGTGCCCGTGGTGATGATGACCAGGCCGGTGCAGGTCACCACGATGATGGTGTCGATGAAGGTCTGGGTCATGGACACCAGGCCCTGGCGGACCGGGTGGGTGGTCTGGGCGGCGGCCGCGGCGATGGCCGCCGAGCCCATGCCGGACTCGTTGGAGAACACGCCGCGGGCCACGCCGTACTGGATGGCGATGATCAGGGCCGAGCCGACGAAGCCGCCGGTGGCCGCGGTGCCGGTGAAGGCGTCCGTGAAGATCAGGGCGAAGGCCTGCGGGATGCCGCCGATGTTGGCGATGAGGATGTAGAGGGCCGCGGCGACGTAGAAGACGATCATGATCGGCACGAACGTGGAGGTGACGCGGCCGATGGACTTGATGCCGCCCACGAGCACGAGCAGGGTCAGCACGGTCAGGATGATGCCGGTGATCCACGGCAGCAGGCCGAAGGACTCCTCGACGTTGGCGGCGATCGAGTTGGCCTGGGTCATGTTGCCGATGCCGAACGAGGCGAGGAAGGCGAAGACGGCGAAGGACAGCGCCAGGACCTTCCCGAGCGGCCCGCGGATGGCCTTCTGCAGGTAGTACTGCGGGCCGCCGGACTTGTCCCCGGCCTCGTCCGTGGTGCGGAACCGCACGGCGAGGTAGGCCTCGGAGTACTTCGAGGCCATGCCCAGCAGGCCGGTGACCCACATCCAGAACAGGGCGCCCGGTCCGCCGATGCCGATCGCGGTGGCCACGCCGACGATGTTGCCGGTGCCGACCGTGGCGGCCAGGGCCGTGGTCAGGGCCTGGAACTGGGAGATGTCCCCCTCCTCCGAGTCATCGCGCCGGCGGATGATCCCGAGGTTGATCGCGGGGAAGAGCTTGTGGAACTGGAGGAACCCCAGCCGGATCGAGAGGTAGAGGCCCGTGCCGAGCAGCAGGGGGATGAGGAAGAACGGCCCCCAGACGAAGGAGCCGATGTCCCCCAGTGTTGTTTCCAGTTGTTCCATGACGGTGAACCGATCCTTCTCTCACGTGGTGCGAGCCCGCCCCTCGGGCCCCGCCTGGCCGGAGGGTGGCCAGTGAGGTCCACAATGTTGCACGCGCCACACCGAGTCAAGCGACGTGCCGGTCGCCGCCGTCCGGTCCGACGACGACGGTGGCGCGCGGGGAGGCGGCCAGCCGCCGGGCGACCGCGCGCACCTGCTGCCCCGTCACCCCGCGCAGCCTCTCCAGGGCCCCGTCGAGGTCCACGAACTCCCCCGTCACGAGCTCGGCCCGGCCGAGCCGGGACATCCGCGAGCCGGTGTCCTCGAGCCCCAGCACGGTGCCCCCGGAGAGCTGGCCGCGGGCGCGGTCCAGTTCCTCGTCCGTGATGCCGTGCTCGGCCAGCCGCTCCAGCTCGGCCGTCATCAGGTCCGCCACGGTGCCCGCCCTCGACGGGGAGCAGCCCGCGTACAGGCCGTAGTAGCCCACGTCCGAGTAGGCCGCCGAGAACGAGTAGGTGTTGTAGGCCAGGCCGCGCTTCTCGCGCACCTCCTGGAACAGCCGCGAGCTCATGCCGCCGCCGAGGGCGGAGTTCATGATCGCCAGGGCGAAGCGGTCCGGGTCCAGCGTGTGGACGGAGCGGCCGCCGACGAGCACGGAGGCCTGCTCCACCGGCCGGGCCAGCCGGTGGACGCCGTCCGCGAGGCCCGCCCCCGTGTAGACGTGGCTGCGCCGCGGCGCCGGTGAGGCCCCCTCGGGCAGGTCCCAGCCGGAGCGCTCGAGGGACTCCAGGACGAGCCGGCAGACCTCGTCGTGGTCCAGTCCGCCGGCCGCCGTCACGACGAGCTCGTCCGGCCGGTACCAGCGGCGGTAGTGATCGACGACGCGCTCGCGGGTGACCGCCCGGATCGCCTCCGGCGTGCCGCCGATGGGGCGTCCGAGGGGGTGGCCGTCCAGCAGCCGGGCGGCCAGGGCCTCGTGGGCGGTGTCCACGGGGTCGTCGGCGTCCATGGCCAGTTCCTCGAGGATCACCCCGCGCTCGGTCTCCAGCTCCCCGGGGTCGATCAGGGCGGAGGTCACCATGTCCGTGATGACCTCGATGGCCATCGGCAGGTCGGTGTCCAGCACGCGGGCGTGGTAGCACGTCGACTCCTTGGCGGTGGCGGCGTTGGACTCGCCGCCGACGCGGTCGAACGCCGTGGCGATGTCCATCGCCGACCGGCTCGGGGTGCCCTTGAAGAGCAGGTGCTCGAGGAAGTGGGTGGAGCCGAAGCCGCCCTCCGCCTCGTCCCGGGAGCCCACCGCGATCCAGAAGCCGATGGTCACCGAGCGCTGCTCCGGCATCGACTCGGTGAGCACGCGGACGCCGCCGGGCAGCACGGACCGGCGCACGACCGAGCCGTGCCCGGCGTCCTGGATCGTTCCGGTGAGGTCGGCGGGGATCGGGATGGTGGGACTCATGGAGGTGAAACTACCAGCGCACGGCCCCGTCCCGGCCACCGGTGCGGTCGCCCCCGGGGACGACGACAGGCCGGTGGGCCGCAGCTCGTGCGGCCCACCGGCCTGTCGTCGGTGCCTCCCGGCACCGCGGCGGCGCGGTCCGGGACCGGACCGCGCCGCCGTCGGGCGGGCACCCGGGGCCGGACGGCCCCGGACGGGGTGGATCAGCCCTGCTGGGCGGACTCCTCGGCGGCGTCCTCGGACGCGGCCCCGTCCTCGGCGGCGCCCTCGCCCTCCGCGACCACGGGGGCCAGGGACAGCTTGCCGCGGTCGTCGATCTTGGTGATCTCGACCTGGATCTTCTGGCCGACCTCGACGACGTCCTCGACGTCCTCGACGCGCTTGCCCTCGTTGATCTTGCGCAGCTCGGAGATGTGCAGCAGGCCGTCCTTGCCCGGGGTCAGGGACACGAAGGCGCCGAACGTGGTCAGCTTCACCACGGTGCCGAGGTAGCGCTCGCCGACCTCGGGGACCTGCGGGTTGGCGATCGCGTTGATCGCCGAGCGCGCGGCCTCGGCCTGGGAGCCCTCGGTGGCGCCGATCAGCACGGTGCCGTCGTCCTCGATGGAGATGTCCGCGCCGGTGTCGTCCTGGATCTGGTTGATCATGGCGCCCTTGGGGCCGATGACCGCGCCGATCTTGTCCACCGGGATCTTGATGGCGATGATGCGCGGGGCGTACTGGCTCATCTCGTCCGGGGCGTCGATCGCGGCGTTCAGGACGCCCAGGATGTGCAGGCGCGCCTCGCGGGCCTGCGTCAGGGCGGCGGCCAGCACGGAGGCCGGGATGCCGTCCAGCTTGGTGTCCAGCTGGATCGCGGTGACGAACTCGGCGGTGCCGGCCACCTTGAAGTCCATGTCGCCGAACGCGTCCTCGGCCCCGAGGATGTCGGTCAGCGCCGCGTAGCGGGTCTGGCCGTCCACGGTGTCGGACACCAGGCCCATGGCGATG
The DNA here is from genome assembly GCF_005877055.1 of Citricoccus sp. SGAir0253. Taxonomy (NCBI): domain Bacteria; kingdom Bacillati; phylum Actinomycetota; class Actinomycetes; order Micrococcales; family Micrococcaceae; genus Citricoccus; species Citricoccus sp. SGAir0253. The sequence continues at coordinate 2,360,468 of NZ_CP039424.1, forward strand.
CCGGCCACGGGGGCCTTGAGCGGCACGCCGGCGTTGAGCAGGGACAGCGTCGAGGCGCAGACCGAGCCCATCGAGGTGGAGCCGTTGGAGCCGAGGGCCTCGGAGACCTGGCGGATCGCGTAGGGGAACTCCTCGCGCGAGGGCAGCACGGGCACCATCGCGCGCTCGGCCAGGGCGCCGTGGCCGATCTCGCGGCGCTTGGGCGAGCCGACACGGCCGGTCTCGCCGGTGGAGTACGGCGGGAAGTTGTAGTGGTGGATGTACCGCTTCGACGTCTCCGGGGCCAGCGAGTCGATCTGCTGCTCCATCTTGAGCATGTTCAGCGTGGTGACGCCCATGATCTGGGTCTCGCCGCGCTCGAAGATGGCGGAGCCGTGCACGCGCGGCAGGACCTCGACCTCGGCGGTCAGCTTGCGGATGTCCGTCAGGCCGCGGCCGTCGATGCGGACCTGCTCCGTGAGGATGCGCTGGCGCACGACCTGCTTGGTGACGGAGCCGAAGGCCTTGGCGATCTCGCCGCGGCGGGCCTCGAACTCGGTGCCCTCGCCGGCCAGGGCCTCGAGGACCTCGGCGTGGTACGCGTCCGAGGCGGCCTGGCGCTCCTGCTTGTCCGCGATCGAGTAGATCTCGGCCAGCCGGGCGGAGGCGAACTGCTCGACGGCGGCGTAGGCGTCGTCCTCGTAGTCCTTGAAGACCGGGACGTCCACGGGGGCCTTGGCGGCGCGGGCGGCCAGGTCGGCCTGGGCCTCGCACAGGGCCTTGATGAACGGCTTGGCGGCCTCGAGGCCCTCGGCCACGACCTGCTCGGTCGGGGCGGTGGCGCCCTGGTCCTTGATCAGGCCCCAGGCACCCGGGGTGGCCTCGGCCTCGACCATCATGACGGCGATGTCGTCACCGGCCACGCGGCCGGCCACGGCCATGTTGAACACGGCGTTCTCCAGCTGCGAGTGCTTGGGGAACGCCACCCACTGGCGGTTGCCGGCGCCGTCGTCCACGAGGGCGACGCGCACGCCGCCGATCGGGCCGGAGAACGGCAGGCCGGAGAGCTGGGTGGACATGGACGCGGCGTTGATGGCCACGGTGTCGTAGATCTCGTCCGGGGCGATCGAGGTGACGGTCACGACGACCTGGACCTCGTTGCGGATGCCCTTGGTGAAGGCCGGGCGCAGCGGGCGGTCGATCAGGCGGCAGGTGAGGATGGCGTCCGTGGTCGGGCGGCCCTCGCGGCGGAAGAACGAGCCGGGGATGCGGCCGGCGGCGTACATCCGCTCCTCGACGTCCACGGTCAGCGGGAAGAAGTCGAAGCCCTCGCGGGGCGACTTGCCGACGGTGGTGGCGGACAGCATCGACGTCTCCTCGTCGATGTAGACCATGGCCGCGCCGGCGGCCTGCTGGGCCAGGCGGCCCGTCTCGAAGCGCACGACGCGCTGGCCGTAGGCGCCGTTGTCGATGACGGCCTCGGCGAACTTGATCTCGGGACCCTCCATGGGGGTGTCCTTTCGTTGCGGCCCGCCGCCGTCACCACCCGGTCTTCGATCGAAGCCCCCGGACGCCGCGCGGGGCGCCTTCCGGAGGCCACTGTCGAGGACCGCGAACGGTGACTCGGGGACGGGCGTGGATAGGGATGGTGGGGGCGTGCGCAGGTCGGGGACGAGCGCGCTCCCCCGGACAAGACTAGAGGCGGTGCCCCGCTCGGGGGAAACCCCACCCGCGGGACACCGCCTCCGTCAGGACGTCACTTGCGCAGGCCGAGGCGCTCGATGAGCGAACGGTAGCGCGCGATGTCGGTCTTCTCGAGGTAGCCCAGCATGCGACGACGGCGACCGACCAGGGCCATCAGGCCGCGGCGGGTGTGGTGGTCGTGCTTGTGGGACTTCAGGTGTTCCGTCAGGTCCGAGATGCGACGGGACAGCACAGCGATCTGCACTTCCGGGGAACCGGTGTCGCCCTCGTGGGTGGCGTACTCCTGGATGATGGACTGCTTGACGGCGGGGTCGAGTGCCACGCGAACTCCTTCAGAGTTGTGCCGCGATCAGGATCGGGCCGGCGGGCCGGCCGGGCGCCGCGCCACCGCGGACTGCAGCGGGCACCAGCGCTCCATCCTAGCAGAGCGGCCGGGGCCCGGCGCGGGAGCCGGTCCGGCCCGTCAGCGTCCCCCGCCGCCCGGGGCGCGCAGCACGCAGCGCCAGGCGCTCGTCACGTACGGCAGGGCCAGGACCTCGCCGGGGGCGTGCCCGAGGTGCTCGAGCAGGTACCAGTCCAGGTTGGCGCGCATCCGCTCCCGCACGGCCTCGCCGGCCCGCAGGTGGTAGGAGCGCGTGGCCATCAGCCCGTGCAGCCCCTCCGGGGTGATCGGCTGGGTCCAGTGCCACCAGCGGCCCTCGGGGGCGGCGAAGGGCTCCCCCACCGCCGGGGGGCGCCGGGGCGGGTGGACGTCCCCGGCGTGCATGATCCGGCTGAGCCGGTGCACCCACGGCACCGAGGTGTCCAGCTGGTTGGAGACGATGCCCAGGACCGGCTCGGCCACCCGGGTCCCGCCGAGCAGGCGCGCCGCCTCGGCCGTGCCGGCCACGGGGTCGATCCAGTGCCACGCCTGGGCGGCGGTCACGAGGTCGGCCACGCCCTCGGGCAGGCCGGTGCGCTCCCCCGGCGCCCGCACGGTGCGCACGGCGGGCAGGGCCTCGTGCAGCACCTCGAGCATCGCGCCGGAGGGGTCGACGGCCGTCACCGCCAGGCCGCGGCCGGCCAGCAGGGCGGTGAACAGCCCCGTGCCCGCGCCGAGGTCGACGGCGGCGCGGGCGCCCGCGGGCAGCAGGAAGTCCACGACGCCGGCCGGGTAGGACGGGCGGATCGCGTCGTAGTCCGCCCCGGACCGGCGGAAGGCGCCCCCGAGGTGGGCCCGTGCCGCGGCGTCGAGGCGGGGGTGCGCCCGGGGGCGCTGGGGGACGTCCGTCACGCCGCGCCGGGGCCGGGGCGCTCCGCGGCGGCGGTGAGGATGCGGCGGGTGCGCTCGACGTCGTCGGTCATCTGGTCGATGAGCTTGGGGATGCCCTCGAAGGCGACCATGCCGCGCAACCGCTCGACGAACTCGACCGTGACCTGCTGGCCGTAGAGGTCGAAGTCCTCGACCGCCTCCCGGGGGCGGTCGATGACGTGCGCCTCGACCACGCGCGCCACGCCGTCGAACGTCGGGTTCGAGCCCACCGAGATCGCGGCGGGCCAGCGGCGGCCGGACTCCTCGTGGAGCCAGCCGGCGTACACGCCGTCCGCGGGGATCATCCCCTGGACCTCGTCGGAGAGGTTCGCCGTGGGGAAGCCGAGCTCGCGGCCGCGGGCGAAGCCGTGCACCACCTCGCCGTGGACGCGGTGGTGGCGGCCGAGCACCCCGGCGGCCTCGGCGACGTCCCCGGCGCGCAGGGCGTCCCGGACCCACGTGGAGGAGCAGCGGCGGTCCTCGCCGAAGTCCGCCACGGGGATCACGGTGAAGTGGTACTTCCGGCCCAGCTCGACCATCGTGTCGAAGTCGCCGGAGTTGCGCAGCCCGAAGCGGACGTCCCGGCCGACCACCACGGAGCGGGCGTTGAGCGTCTCCACGATGACGTCCCGCACGAACTCCTCGGGGGTCAGCTGCGCGAAGTCCAGGGTGTAGTGCACCACCAGCAGCGCGTCCAGGCCGGTCTCCGCGAGCAGCCGGACCTTCTCCGAGAGGTCGGTGATGGCCTCCTGCGGCTCGTTGGGCCGGTGGACGGCGCGGGGGTGCGGGTCGAAGGTCAGGGCGACGGCGGCCAGGCCCTCGGCCCGCGCGGCCGTCACGACCTGGTCCAGGACCTGCCGGTGGCCGCGGTGGACCCCGTCGAAGTTCCCGATCGTCACGACGGACGGCTCCAGCCCGGACGGCACCGCGGCGAGTCCGTCCCAGTAGTGCACGACAGTCCTTTCCCTGCTGGAGTCCCTCACGTCCGCCGGGCTCCGGGGACGGTGACCATTATCCACCCGCCCGGCTCCGGGCCGCGACATCGCCGCGGGCCGCCCGGTCCGCGCGGGCCGGCCGGTGGGCCAGTAGCCACGCCAGGCCGAGGACCGGCAGCACGAGGGGGACGTAGCCGTAGCCGGCGCCGAAGCGGCTCCACACGGTCTCGTCCGCGAACAGCTGCGGGTCGAGCACCGTCAGCAACCCCACGCCGACCACGCCCGCGAGCTCGATGCCGACGGCCACGACGGAGACGTACCAGGCGGTCCGCCCCGAGCGGGCCAGCGAGAACGTGGCCACGATGTACACGGCGGCGGCGAACGCCGAGAGCAGGTACGCCAGCGGCGCCGCGGAGAACTCCGTGGCCAGCTGGAACACGGAGCGGGCGAACGAGGACAGCGCGAAGACCGCGTAGACCATGACGAGGATCCGCCCCAGTCCCTGGTTGCGCCGCGGGGCCGCGCCCCGGGGGTCGGGTGCCTTCTCAGCCAAACCAGATCACCTGCATCCTGTGCAACATCACGAAGATGGTGGGGCCGACGGCCGCCATCACCAGGTTGGACCAGCGCGTGCGGTCCGTCACGGCCCAGAAGAAGGCCACCAGCGGCACGATGAGCGCCGTCAGGACGTAGCCCCAGAACTCCCATGCGGCGCCGGCGATCGGCTCGGACCCGGCGCTGCGCACGAGGGCGCCGACGCCGTAGACGAGCACGAACAGCCACACGGCGGCGATCGAGAGGATCGAGGTGTCCGCGGGGTGGCGGCGCAGCGCGGTCATCGCCACGCACAGCACGAGGGACAGCGCGCAGACCACGGTCCCGGCCCAGAACCAGGCGTCCAGGATCACCGCGGCCTCACCGCCCGTCCGAGCCGGCGGCGGCGAAGACGATCTCCGCCCGGGCCACCCCGTCCCGGTCGGCCACGAGGGCGACGACCGTGCCGTCCGGGGCCTGGGCCGCGACGGTGCCCTCGCGCCCGGTGGGGGCGATGCGCCGGCCGAAGGACAGCTCCACCGCCTCCTCGGCGGTGAGCCGGCGCACGGGGAACAGCCCGGCGGCGGCCGCCGAGAGCTCGGTGGCCGTGAACCTCCGGCCCAGCTGCTCCACCGTCACGGCGTCCGCCACGGAGAACGGGCCGACCGCGGTGCGCCGCAGCGCGGTCAGGTGGCCGCCCGTGTCCAGCGCCCGGCCGAGGTCCCGGGCCAGGGCCCGGATGTAGGTCCCGGAGGAGCAGTCCACCTCGACGTCGAGGTCCACGACCGTTCCGCCCTCGAGCCGGCGGAAGCCGGTGAGCTCGAAGCGCCGGACGGTCACGGGCCGGGCCGCCAGCGCGACCTCCTCGCCCGCGCGCACGCGGTCGTAGGACCGGCGCCCGTCCACCTTGATGGCGGACACCGACGAGGGGACCTGTTGGATGTCCCCCGTGAGCGCGGCCATGGCCGCGCGCACGCGCTCCTCGGTCACCGCGTTCGCCAGCCGGGTCTGCACGACCTCGCCCTCGGCGTCGTCGGTCACCGTCGACTGGCCGAGCCGGACGGTGGCCAGGTAGGTCTTGTCCGAGCCGGTGATGGCGGTCAGCAGGCGCGTGGCCTTGTTGAACCCGACGACCAGCAGGCCGGTCGCCATGGGGTCCAGAGTGCCGGCGTGCCCCACCTTGCGGGTGCCGGCCAGCCGGCGGACCTTCCCGACGACGTCGTGGGAGGTCCAGCCGGCCGGCTTGTCCACCAGCACCAGGCCGGAGGCCGAGGTACCGGGAGCGCCCTCGGGCAGCTCCCGGCTCACCGGGCGGTGTCCTCGTCCCCGGGCTTGTCCTTGCGGTACGGGTCCGACTCCCCCGCGAAGGTGGCGTTCTGCCGCAGGCGCGCCAGCTCGGCGTCGCGCTCGCGGGCCTGGGCCAGCACCTCCTCGAGGTGGGCCGCCGCCTCGGGGACGTCGTCCGCGACGAACTCGAGGGTGGGCACCAGCCGGATGGTCAGCTGGCGCCCCACCTCGTGGCGGATGGTGCCCCGGTGGGTCTCGAGGACCTCCCGGGCACCCTCCGCGGCGGCCGCGTCCCCGAGCACCGTGTAGTACACGGTGGCGTGCTGCAGGTCGTTCGTGACCCGCACCTCGGTGAGCGTGATGGCCTCCGCCCGATCGTCCTTGACCCGCTTGCGCAGGGCCTCGGCGACGAGCACCTTGATGCGCTGGGCCAGCCGGCCCGCGCGTGCCGGATCAGCCATGGGACACCGTCCTTCCTTGCCTCTCTCGTTCTCTGCCCGTCGGCGCGATGATCATGGCGATCACGCGCGCGGCTTCTCCCGCATCTCGAAGGTCTCGACGATGTCGCCTTCCTTGATGTCGTTGAAGCCGCCCAGGCCGATGCCGCACTCGTAGCCCTCGCGGACCTCGGTGGCGTCGTCCTTGAACCGGCGCAGGGACTCGATCTTGAGGTTCTCCGCCACCACGTTGCCGTCCCGCACGAGGCGGGCCGCGGCGTTGCGGCGGATGATCCCGGAGCGCACGAGCGAGCCGGCGATGTTGCCCCACTTGGAGGACCGGAAGACCTCGCGGACCTCCGCGGTGCCGAGCTGGACCTCCTCGTACTCCGGCTTGAGCATGCCCTTGAGCGCGTTCTCGATGTCGTCGATCGCGTCGTAGATCACCGAGTAGAAGCGCATGTCCACGCCCTCCTTGTCGGCGAGCTCGGCGACGCGCTCGGCCGGGCGGACGTTGAAGCCGATGATGATGGCGTTGTCCACGGTGGCCAGGTTGACGTCGTTCTGGGTGATCGCGCCCACGCCGCGGTGGATGACGCGCAGCTGCACGTCGTCCCCGACCTGGATCTCCAGCAGCGAGTCCTCGAGGGCCTCGACGGCACCGGAGGCATCGCCCTTGATGATGAGGTTGAGGGTGTCGATCTTGCCCTCGGCCACGGCCTGGTCGAAGTTCTCCAGGGAGATCCGCTTGCGGCGCTTGGCGAGCATCGCGTTGCGCTCGGCCGCCTCGCGCTTCTCGGCGATCTGGCGGGCGGTGCGGTCGTCCTCGGTCACCAGGAAGGTGTCGCCGGCGCGCGGCACCGAGGACAGGCCCAGCACCTGGACCGGACGCGAGGGCAGCGCCTCGACGACCGTCTCGCCGTCGTCGTCGAACATGGCGCGGACGCGGCCGTGGGCGTTGCCCACCACCATCGTGTCCCCGACCCGCAGCGTGCCCGACTGCACCAGCACGGTCACCACGGCACCGCGGCCCTTGTCCAGGTTCGCCTCGATGGCCACGCCGCGCGCGCCCTTGTTGGGGTTCGCGGTCAGGTCCAGCGCGGCGTCCGCGGTCAGCAGGATCGCCGAGAGCAGGTCGTCGATGTGCAGGTTGTTCTTCGCCGAGACGTCCACGAACATCGTGTCGCCGCCGTACTCCTCGGGCACGAGGCCGTACTCGGTGAGCTGGCCGCGGATCTTGTCCGGGGAGGCGTCGGGCTTGTCGATCTTGTTGACCGCCACGACGATCGGCACGCCGGCCGCCTTGGCGTGGTTCAGCGCCTCGACGGTCTGCGGCATGACGCCGTCGTCCGCGGCCACCACGAGCACCGCGATGTCCGTGACCTTGGCGCCACGGGCACGCATGGCGGTGAACGCCTCGTGGCCCGGGGTGTCGATGAAGGTGAGCTGGCGCTCGTCGCCGTCGTGCTCGAAGTCCACCTGGTAGGCGCCGATGTGCTGGGTGATGCCGCCGGCCTCGCCCTCGATCACCTTGGTGGAGCGGATGGCGTCCAGCAGGCGGGTCTTGCCGTGGTCCACGTGGCCCATGACCGTCACGACGGCCGGGCGCTTCTCGAGGTCCTCGGCCGTCTCGGCCTCCAGCTCGCCCTCGAGGTCGATGTCGAAGGACTCCAGCAGGGCCTTGTCCTCGTCCTCGGGCGAGACGATCTCGATCGTGTAGCCGAGCTCCTCCGCGAGCACCGCGAAGGTGTCCTCGTCCAGCGACTGGTTGGCGTTGGCCATCTCGCCGAGCTGGAAGAGCACCTTCACGAGCGCCGCGGCGTCCGCGTTGATCTTCTCCGCCAGGTCGGACAGGGACGAGCCACGGCGCAGCCGGATGACCTCGCCGCTGCCGCGGGGGACCTTGACGCCGCCGATCTCGCGCGTCTGCTGCTCGAGCTCCTGGCGCTTCGCGCGCTTCGACTTGCGCTGCTTGCCGCGCGGGCCGCCACCGCGGCCGAACGCGCCCTGCGTGCCGCCGCGGGCGGTGCGGCCGCCACGCGGGCCGCCGCCGGCCGGTCCGCCGCCACCGCCCGGGCCGCCGCCGGGACGGCCGCGGCCGCCCCCGGGACGCGCCGAGGCCGGGGCCGGCTTGTTGATGTGGCCCGGCATCATGTTCGGGCTCGGGCGCGGGCCGCCCGGGCGCGGGGCCGCGGGGGCACCCGTGCCGGCACCGGCGCCGGGGCGCGGGCCGCCCGGGCGCGGACCACCCGGACGGGGGCCTCCGGAGCGGTCCTCCGGTCGGCCGGAGCGCATGCCCTGCTTGGGCGCGAACGGGTTGTTGCCCGGACGCGGACCACCGGGGCGGGGACCGCCGGGACGCGGGCCGCCGGAGCGGGCGCCGGAGTCCTTGGAGGTGAAGGGGTTGTTGCCCGGACGCGGACCGCCCGGCTTGGGGGCGCCGGAGCGCGCCGGCTGGGCCGGACGCGGGGCACCCGGCTTGGCGGCCGACTCCGGGGCCTGGGGAGCCTGGGGGGCCTGGGGCGCGGCCGGTCCCGGGGTGGGGGCGGCGGGGCCCGCGGGCTTGCCGACGGCGGCGGGGCCGGCCGGCGCAGCGGGCGCCTTCGGGCCGGGGGCCGCAGGGGCTGCCGGCGCGGCGGCCGGCTTCTGCGGGCCGGGCGTCGCCGGGGCGGACGCGGCGGGGGCGGCCTTCGGCGCGGCCGGGCCGGGGGTCGGCGCGGCGGGACCCGGGGTGGCCCCGGGCCGGGCGGCGGCCGGCCGCTGGGCGGCGGGGGCGGCCTTGCCGGAGGACTTGGGGGCGGCGCCCGCATACGCGGAACGCAGCTTCTTGACCACCGGGGGTTCGATGGTCGAGGAGGCGGAGCGAACGAATTCACCCATGTCCTGAAGCTTGGTCAGGGCCTCCTTGGAGGAAATGCCGAGCTCCTTGGCGAGCTCATGGACGCGGACCTTGGCCACGGTTCTCCTGTTCTGGTCCGCGCCGTGGCCTGCCGGTGGAGCTCCAGCTCCACTCAGGCCGCGTCAGACGGACCGATGTACGAATTGGTGTTCATCGTTGGGCACTCATCGCTTGGTGCTCATCGGGTTTCCATCAGATCTCTGACCCGCTTTCGTCGTCGGTCTTCGGTGCCGGGGCATCGGGATGCCCGGCGGTCAGGCCGTCCAGGGCGGTCGCATCGACCGGGCCCCGGAAGGCCCGGTTGAAGGCGCCCCGCTTCAGGGCGGCCTGCAGGCAAGCCGGGTCCGGGTGGAGCCAGGCCCCTCGGCCCGGCCTGCGGCGGCGCGGATCGGGGACCACGGATCGGGAACCCGGGACTCCGTCCAGCGCCACTCGCACCAGCTTGGTGTGGTCCTCTCTCCGCCGGCACCCGATGCAGGTCCGCACGGGGATGTGTGCCTGCATGGAGAACCTGTTCCGCCTCGGGAAGGGAAATGGACCTGAACTAGTCTACCCCAGTCCGCGGCCGGGCGGTCAGGCGGAGGCGTCGCCGGTGATGTCGATGCGCCAGCCGGTGAGCTTGGCGGCCAGGCGGGCGTTCTGCCCCTCCTTGCCGATGGCGAGGGAGAGCACGTCCTGCGGGACCACCACCCGCGCCGACCGCGTGGCCTCGTCCACGATGGACACCGAGGTGACCCGGGCCGGGGACAGGGCGCTGGCGATGAACGTGGCCGGGTCCTCGCTGTAGTCCACGATGTCGATCTTCTCGTCGTTGAGCTCGCTCATCACGGCGCGGACGCGCGAGCCCATCTCCCCGATGCACGCGCCCTTGGCGTTGACGCCGGACCGGGTGGCGCGCACGGCCATCTTGGTCCGGTGCCCGGCCTCGCGGGCCAGCGCCAGGATCTCCACGGAGCCGTCCGCGATCTCCGGCACCTCGAGCTCGAAGAGCTTGCGCACGAGCCCGGGGTGGGAGCGGGACAGGGTGATCGAGGGGCCCTTGAGCCCGCGGTGGACGTCCACCACGTAGGCGCGCAGCCGGGTGCCGTGCGAGTAGTCCTCGCCCGGGACCTGCTCCGGCGGCGGCAGCACGGCCTCCACGGTGCCGAGGCTGACCTGGATCATGTGCGGGTTGGTGCCCTGCTGGACGAGCCCGGAGATCAGCTCGCCCTCGCGGCCCTTGAACTCGCCGAGGATCTGGTCGTCCTCGGCGTCGCGCAGCCGCTGCAGGATGATCTGGCGGGCGGTGGAGGCGGCGATGCGCCCGAAGCCCGCCGGGGTGTCGTCGAACTCGCCGACGGCCTGGCCGTCCTCGTCGAGCTCGGTGGCCCAGATCGTGACGTGGCCGGTGCTGCGGTCCAGCTCCGCCCGGGCCTGCCGCAGCGCGCCCGGGGACTTGTGGTAGGCCACCAGCAGGGCCTGCTCGATGGTCGGCACGAGTCGGTCCAGCGGGATCTCGCGCTCCTTCTCCAGCAGCCGCAGGGCGCTCATGTCGATGTCCACTCAGACCTCCGTGTCCAGTTCGTCGCGGGAGGCACCGCTGCCACCGCTGGACAACTCTACCTGCACGCGGCCCGGGCCGAGCCGGTCGTAGTCGTGGCGCTCCGGCTCGCCGACCTTGGCGGGCATGCCCTTCTTGGCACCGGGGCGCACGGGCACGAGCACGACGCCGGTCGCGTCGGCCTCCCGGATCCGGCCCGTGAGCTCGGACCGGGCCTCGCCCTCCCCCGCGACGGCCACGCTGACCAGCCGGCCGACGTTGCGCTGCCAGTGGCGCGGCTGCGTCAGCGGCCGGGAGACGCCCGGGGTGGTGACCTCCAGCTGGTAGGGCTCGGCGCCGAGCCCGGGAACGTCGTCCCCCGCGGCGTCGAGGGCCTGGGAGACCGCCTCGGCCACGGCGGCCACCTCGTCCAGGTCCACGCCCTCGGTGCCCGCGGCGCGGTCGACGACGACCGTCAGGGTCCGGTGCCCGGCCTCGCCGGAGACCGTGGCCCCCTCGAGGACCATGCCGGTGGAGGCGACCGCGGGGGCGACCAGGTCCGCGAGCGGCCCGGTGGCGGCGGGGTCGGGGGTGGGGGGTGGCTCAGCGGTCATCGGGTCCTCGGTTCCGGTCGGCGGCGGGGCGCACGCTCCGCGCCCACCGATCAGGGTACCCACCCGCGCGGGGCCGGCGGCTCAGGCCCAGTCGCGGACCACGTCGTGGCCGAGGCGCAGGATCAGCACGGAGACCACCACGAGGAAGACCACCCGGATGAAGCCGGCACCGCGCCGCACCGCCATCCGCGCGCCCACGTAGCCGCCGACCATGTTGGCCGCGCCGAGCAGCAGGCCGAGTCCCAGCAGGACGTGCCCGGAGGGCAGGAAGAACGCGATGGCCCCCAGGTTGGTGGCGAGGTTCACGATCTTGGCCTTGGCCGAGCCCTGCAGGAAGTCGTAGCCGAGCACCGCCACGAGGGCGATGACCAGGAAGGTCCCCGTGCCGGGGCCCAGCAGCCCGTCGTAGAAGCCGATGACCAGGCCGATGGCCACGGCCGTCGCCAGGTGGCGCCGGCCCGCGTAGCGCAGGCCCGTGTCCCGGCCGAGCCGCGGGCGGGCCGCGGTGAACGCGGCCACGCCCACGAGCGCCAGGACGATCACCGGCTTGATGACGGCGGCGGGCAGCAGGGTGGCCACGATCGCCCCGCCGAAGCTGCCCGCCAGGGCGACCGCCGCCATCGGCACGGCCGTGCGCAGGTCCGGGTGCACGCGCCGGTAGTACGTGACGGTGCTCGTGGTGGTGCCGAACACCGAGCCCATCTTGTTGGTGGCCAGCGCCTGGACGGGCGTGATGCCGGGGACCATGAGCAGCACGGGCAGCTGGAGCAGTCCGCCCCCGCCCACCACGGCGTCGATCCAGCCGGCGGCGAGGCCGGCCAGCACGACCATCACCACCGTGGCGGCGGTGATCTCCTCCAGCCCCGTCAGCACGCCCCCTCCCCGTCCGGGTCAGTCGGGCAGCCCGGCGGGGTGGGTGGTCCCCTCCGCCACGAGCGTGGCGATGACGTCCGCGGCCGAGGCCACCTCGACCTGCTGCGCCTCGCCCGTGGCGCGGTCCTTGACCTCGACCACGCCGTCGGCGAGGCCGCGGCCCACCACCACGGAGGTGGGGATGCCGATCAGCTCGACGTCGGAGAACTTCACGCCCGCGGAGACCTTCTTGCGGTCGTCGTAGAGCACGGTGAGCCCGCGCCGCTCGAGCCCGGCCACGAGCTCCTCGGCGGCGGCGAAGACCTCCTCGCCCTTGCCGGTGGCCACGACGTGCACGTCCGCCGGGGTGACGGCGCGGGGCCAGACGAGGCCCTTGTCGTCGTGGTGGGACTCGGCCAGCGCGGCGATGGCGCGGGTGACGCCGATGCCGTAGGAGCCCATGGTCACCACGACCTGCTTGCCGTTCTCGTCCAGGACCTTCAGGTCCAGGGCCTGGGCGTAGCGCCGGCCGAGCTGGAAGATGTGGCCCATCTCGATCCCGCGGCGGGTGCGCAGCGGGCCGGAGCCGTCCGGGGCGAGGTCGCCGTCGCGGACCTCGGTGGCCTCGACCGTGCCGTCCCACGTGAAGTCGCGGCCGGCCACGAGCCCGAAGACGTGGCGCTGGGCCTCGTTGGCGCCGGTGATCCAGGTGGTCCCGGAGGCGATCCGGGGGTCCACGAAGAACGGCACGCCGGACTCGGCCTCGCGGCCCAGGAACTGCGTGGCGGCCCCGTCCGCGCCCACGCGGGCCGGGCCGATGTAGCCCTTGACGAAGGACGGGATGCGCCGCAGGTCCTCCTCGGTGGCCGCCTCGAGGGCCGGCTCGCCGGTGGCCTCGAGCAGCTCGCCGATCCCGGCCTCGAGGCGCTTGAGGTCCACGTCGCGGTCGCCCGGGACCGCGACGACGAAGGGGCGGCGCTCCTCGCCGTCGAGCACGGCGGTGACCACGACGCACTTCAGGGTGTCCGCGGCCGTCCACGGCTCGCCGTCCCGCGGGAGGAGCTGGTTGGAGACGTCCACGAGCGCGGCGATCGTGGTGGAGTCGGGGGTCTCGCGGACCTCGGCCGGCGGGGCCGCGGAGAAGTCCGCCTCGGCCGGGGGCACCGTGGTGACCGCCTCGACGTTGGCGCGGAAACCGCCGTCGGACTCCACGAAGGTGTCCTCGCCGATCGGCGAGGGGTGCAGGAACTCCTCCGAGGCGGAGCCGCCCATGGCCCCGGCCGTGGCCTTGACCGGGACGACCTCCAGGCCGAGGCGGTCGAAGATGCGCAGGTAGGCCGCGCGGTGGTCGGCGTAGGCGCGCTCCAGGCCGGCGTCGTCCACGGTGAAGGAGTAGGAGTCCTTCATGATGAACTCGCGCACGCGCAGCAGCCCGGCCCGCGGGCGGGCCTCGTCCCGGTACTTGGTCTGGATCTGGTACAGGTACGCCGGCAGGTCCTTGTACGAGGAGTAGTGGTCCTTCACCAGGAGGGTGAACATCTCCTCGTGGGTGGGGGCCAGCAGGAAGTCGGCGCCCTTGCGGTCCTTGACCCGGAAGATGCCGTCCCCGTAGTCGTCCCAGCGCCCGGAGGCCTCGTAGGGCTCCTTCGGCAGCAGGGCGGGGAACTGCACCTCCTGGCCGCCGATCGCGTTCATCTCCTCGCGCACGATCGCCTCGACGCGGTCCTTGACCCGCATGCCCAGCGGCAGCCACGTGTAGGCGCCGGGGCCGGCCCGGCGGATGTAGCCGGCGCGGACGAGCAGCCGGTGGCTGGCCACCTCGGCGTCGGCCGGGTCGTCGCGCAGGGTGCGGAGGAAGAGGGTGGACATGCGCAGGGGCACGGGGGCTCCGATCGGTGTGGTGCGGTCTTGCGGTGTGCGGGAAGGGTGGGGCTCAGCCGTCGAGCTCGGCGCGCAGTGCGTCGACCAGCTCGAGGCCGTCCCGGGGCGGGACGGGTTCCTCGCCGGCCACGGAGCCGGCGTAGGAGACCAGCCGCTCGCCGTCGCGGACGTAGAGCGAGGTGGTGGTGGTGGACTCCGTGCCCGCCGGCAGCTCGGCGCCCTCGATGTCCACCACGACGGTGACCGTGACGGCCAGCGCCTCGTCCGCCTCGGCCTCGAGGTCCTCGGCGGCCACGGTGGCGTCCGCCGTGATCCCGTCGTCCATCTCCACGGTGTACTCCGGGCAGCGGGCGGCGTCGTCCCGGGCGCTCGCCACCGCCCGTTCGGCGGCGGCCTCGTCCGGGAAGGTGGTGACGCTGAGCAGGTCCGAGGACGGGGCGGCGGGGTCCCGGGTGTCGACCCGGATGCCGCCCACGACGTCCGTGCCCTCCGGCAGGTCCCCGGCCCCCCCGCCGGCGGCGGCCCGGCCGCACTCGGCCGGGGTGACCGTCATGCCCTCGGCCAGGCCCTGGGCGCTGCGGGCGATCTGTTCGAACTGCTCGCCCCGCAGGACCTGCGCCTGGTCCCCGAGGACCGCGACGAGGGCCGCCTCGGCCCGGGCGTCCCCGCCGGGGGATGCGGTGCCGGAGCCGGCGGCGGAGCCCGTCGGGGCGACGGTCGGGGACGCGCCCCCGGGCGTGGCGGACGCGGGGGTGCCCGACGAGGTGCCGGAGGCGGGGGTGCTGGAGGCGGGGGTGCTGGAGGCGGGGGTGCTGGAGGCGGGCGTGCTGGACGCGGTGCCGGCCGGCGTCGTCGACGGGCCGCCGTCCCCGGGGCCGCCGCAGGCGGCCAGGGCCACGGCGAGGACGCCCGTGCCGAGCAGCGCGGGCAGCGCGCGGGCGGCGGGGCGCGGGGGACGACGGGTCATGCCTGAATCATAGGTCACCGCGCCCGTGGCGCCGTGTCCGCCGGCTACAGCAGGACGGTCGCGAACGTGCCGACCTGTTCGAAGCCCACCGTGCGGTAGGTCCGCAGCGCGGCCGTGTTGAAGCTGTTGACGTACAGGCTCACGTGCGGGGTCAGGCCCTGCGCGTACCGGACCACGGCCGCCATGGCGGGCGCCGCCAGGCCGCGGCCGCGCAGGTCGGGGCGCACCCACACGCCCTGGATCTGGGTGCAGCCGGCGGAGACCACGCCGAGGTCGGCCTTGAAGCGGACCCGGCCGTCGTCGTCCAGGTCCACGAGGCAGTGCCCGTCGCGGATGAGGTCCTCGACGCGCAGCCGGTACTGCACGGCCCCGTTCTGCAGGGGCGAGAAGCCGAGTTCCTCCTCGAACATCGCCACGCAGGCCGGCAGGACGGCGGCGAACTCCGCCGGCCGGGCGGGCCGGACGCGCTCGGAGGCGGGCACGGCCGGCTCCGCGTCCAGGACCATGAGCGGCTGGTCCTCGCGCACCTGCCGGGCCTGCTGGGGACCGCGGGAGAGCTCCTCCCACAGGGCCAGCACGGCCGTCCGCGGACCGTACACGGACGCGAAGCGCCGCCGCAGGGCCAGCAGGGCCCGCCCGAACAGGGCGCCGGCCCGCGCCGAGGCGCCGACCGGCACGACGTTGGCCCCCACCCAGCAGGCGGCCTCCAGCTCGGGGGTCCCACCCCCGTGGGGCGAGGCGTCGAGGCCGAGGAACAGCGATCCCCCGGCACGCGCGGACCCGGCGTGCCGGCCGTTCTCGAGCAGGGACTCGACGAAGCAGTTCGCCACCGGGTCGGCGGCGGCCAGGGCCGTCAGCGCGGTGGTGTCCGCGGGCGTGAGCATGCGGACGGCGCCGCCGGTGGCCCGGCGGACGAGGTCGTCAGCTGACGGTGACCACGGGCGAGCCCTGGACAGGATCCTGGCCATCGGTGCCCTCCCCACTGCCCAGTCCGGACTCGGCGGCGATGCGCCGGGCCTCCGCCAGCAGGGTCTCCACGATCTGGTCCTCCGGGACGGTCCGGACGACCTCGCCCTTGATGAAGATCTGGCCCTTGCCGTTGCCGGAGGCCACGCCGAGGTCGGCCTCGCGGGCCTCGCCCGGGCCATTGACCACGCAGCCCATGACGGCCACGCGCAGCGGCACCGTGAGGTCCTTCAGGCCCTCGGTCACCTCCTCCGCCAGCGCGTACACGTCCACCTGGGCGCGGCCGCACGACGGGCAGGAGACGATGTCCAGCCGGCGCTCGCGCAGGTTGAGCGACTGCAGGATCTGCAGGCCGACCTTGACCTCCTCGACCGGCGGCGCGGACAGGGACACGCGGATGGTGTCCCCGATCCCCTGGCCGAGCAGGTAGCCGAAGGCGGTGGCCGACTTGATGGTGCCCTGGAAGGCCGGTCCGGCCTCCGTCACGCCCAGGTGCAGCGGCCAGTCGCCCTCCTTCGCCAGCAGCTCGTAGGCCCGGGCCATCACCACGGGGTCGTTGTGCTTGACGGAGATCTTGAAGTCACGGAAGCCGTGCTCCTCGAACAGGGAGGCCTCCCACACCGCGGACTCCACGAGCGCCTCGGGCGTGGCCCGGCCGTACTTCTCCAGCAGCCGCTTGTCCAGGGACCCGGCGTTGACGCCGATCCGGATCGAGGTGCCGGCCTCCGAGGCGGCCTGGGCGATCTCCTTGACCTGGTCGTCGAAGCGCTTGATGTTGCCGGGGTTCACCCGCACCGCGCCGCAGCCGGCCTCGATCGCCGCGAACACGTACTTCGGCTGGAAGTGGATGTCCGCGATGACCGGGATGGTGGACTGCTGGGCGATCACCTTCAGCGCGGCGGCGTCCTTGTCCGTGGGGCAGGCCACGCGGACGATGTCGCAGCCGGCGGCGGTGAGCTCGGCGATCTGCTGCAGGGTCGCGCCGATGTCGTGGGTCTTCGTGGTGGTCATGGACTGCACCGACACGGGGTGGTCCGATCCCACGCCGACGCGTCCCACGCTGATCTGCCTCGTGGTCCGGCGCGGGGCCAGGACGGGCGGCGGGGCGGCGGGCATGCCAAGGCTGACGGGCACGGAAGGACTCCTGTGGTTGCTGTCGGTGTCCCCGCGCGCGGCGGGGCGGCTCCCCGCCAGTCTACTGGTAGGACACGAACCAGGGCTGGGGCCGGACGGTGGTCATCGTCTCCTCCGGGGTGAGGGTGGGGACGTCCTCGTCGATGAAGTTCTTCCAGCCCAGGCGCATGCCCTGCGGCAGGTCCCGCTTCAGCGACCGCCACGTCTCCTGCTTCTGCCCCGGGGTGCCGTGGCCGTCCGCGTGGACCAGGAGCGCCAGCCCCGGCCGGGACACCACGCGGTGCCGGTCCGGGACCATGCGGCGCTGGAACTGGTGCAGGATGACGAGCTTCTGCGGCAGGCGGTGCTCCGCCGCGAGCTCGGCGAGCCAGCCGGTGACCTCGTTGACCTCCGCGGCCGAGACCTGGCCCACCTGTTCCATGTGCCGCTGGCCCGGCCGCAGGCGCCATTCCGGGTCCAGGGCCAGCCCCACGTGCGGCAGCACGAGCAGGTCCTCGAGCGTCCGGGCCTGGCTGGGGAAGTCCTGCGTGCCCGGCTGCAGGTCCAGCACCACGTAGGTGTCCGCCGCACCCGCCGCCTCGACCCACCGCCGCAGCCGCCCCGGCTCCACCGGGGTGCTGTAGTGGCCGCCCGGGCCGGGCGCGGCCGTGGCCACCGTGGCGATGATCTCGAACGCCGGGCGGACGGGCTCCGCGCTGAACGGCTGGTACCGGGCGGCCAGCTCGCGCACGCGGTCCAGGGCGGCCTCGACGTCCTGCTCGCCGAGCAGGCCGAGGGCCGGGGTGCCGGGCGTGCCGTACAGGGCGACCATCCGGCGGGACGGGAACAGCGTGGTCCCGCCGCCCGGCAGCTCGGCCACCGGCGCGGGGCCGGAGGTCGCGGAGGACCCGCCGGCGGACGGCGACGACGGCGCCCCGCCGCCCGCGGTCGGCGCGGTGCCGGAGGGGGTCCCCGGGGAGCCCGCGGACGGTCCCGCGGCGGCCCCGGGGCCGGCGTCGGGGGCGCACGCGGCGAGCAGCGCGGCCGCACCGGTGCCGGCCAGGCCGGCCAGGACCCCGCGGCGGCCGGCCCTCAGGAGCGCTCTCCGCGCAGCACGCCGGCGAGGTCCCCCACGGCGCACGACCACTCGTGCACGTCGGTGGAGTGGACCAGGCCGTGGCGCTTGAAGGGGTCGCCGTCGAGCAGGTCGCGGACGGACTCCTCCGAGTCGGCGCGCACCAGCAGCAGCGCGGCCGAGGGCTGGTCCACGTAGGCGCCGGCGGCCACCATGGCCGGGCCGAGGGAGGCGAGGAACTCGCGGTGGGCGGCGCGGTGCGCGTCGCGCTCGTCCCCGAGCCCGGAGACGTACGTGTACTGGACGGCGAAGATCTTCTGCATGCCCTCACCCTAGAACAGCCGGAGGGGTCCGGCCGGGTCAGAACAGCCGGATCGGGTCCACGATGTCCGCGACGATGAGCAGCACTCCCATGCCGAGCAGCGCGACGCCCACCACGTAGGTGAGCGGCAGCAGCCGGGCGATGTCGAACGGCCCCGGGTCCCGCCGGCCGGTGAGCCGGGCCCAGCCGCGGCGCAGCGCCTCCCAGAGCGCGCCGGCCACGTGCCCGCCGTCCAGCGGCAGCAACGGGATGAGGTTGAACACCATGAGCGCCACGTTGACCCCGGCCACGAGCGACACGAGCAGGGACGCCTTGTCCGCCACCGCCACGTCCTCGAGCGCGGCCGCCTCCCCCGCGATGCGCCCGACGCCGACCACGGACATCGGCCCGTTGGGATCGCGCTCGGCGGGCCCGAACACGGCGACGGCCGTGTCCCACAGCTTGACGGGCAGCGCGACCACCACCTCGGCGGTGGCCCGCAGCTGCTGGCCCATGACCGGGAAGGCCTCCGTGACCGGGGCGGGCACGTTCTCCACGCGCGAGCCCATGCCCACGAAGCCCACCTGCTCGGTGCGCACGGTGCCGTCCGGCTCCCACTGGACGCGGCCGAGCCCGTCCGTGACCGGCCGCTCGGTCAGCCGCGGGGTGATGGTCCCGGACTGCTCGGCGCCGTCGCGCTCCCACGTGATCGCCGTCGGCTGCCCGGCGCGGTCGCGGATGGCCGCGGACAGCTCGTCCCATCCGGTGACCGGGGCGCCGTCGAACGCCGTGATGGTGTCCCCCGGCTGCAGGCCGGCCTCGAACGCCGGCGCCGGCGGGTCCCCGGGCTCGCACGCGTCCGCCCCGGACCGTCCGGCCGCGGCCCGCTCCTGCTGCACGGAGGCGGGCACCACGCAGCGGAACACCTCGGAGACGGTGGTGGACGGCGTGGCGACGCCGGCGGTGGTCACCAGGACGGCGGTGAGGACGAAGGCGATCAGCAGGTTCATGAAGGGCCCGCCGAGCATGATGACGATCCGCTTCCACACCGGCAGCGAGATGAACATCCGCCCCTCGTCCCCCGGCCGCAGCTCCCCGGCGGACACCTCGCGGGCGTCCCGGGCCATCTGCTGGAACAGGCCGGTGCTCGAGGTGCGCGGGCGCTCCCCCGCCTCGGGGTGCTCGGGCGGGTACATCCCGATCATGGAGACGTAGCCGCCGAGCGGGATGGCCTTGAGGCCGTACTCCGTCTCACCGCGCCGGCGGGAGAACAGGGTGGGGCCGAAGCCGACCATGTACTGCGTCACGCGGACGCCGAAGAGCTTGGCCGGGACCAGGTGGCCGACCTCGTGCAGCGCGATGGACGCGGCGATGCCCAGGGCGACCGCCACCACGCCGAGGATGAACCAGAGCACCTCCATGGTCAGCGCCCCCCCGTCCAGCGGGAGCGGGCGGCGGACCGGGCCCAGTCCTCGGCGGCGCCCAGGGCCGCCACGGACAGCTCCCGACCCCCGAGCACGCGGTCGGGGTCGTAGTCCCCCACCACCGCGCGGACGGTGTCCACGATGCCCGGGAAGCCGATCGCCCCCGCGTGGAAGGCCTCGACGGCCTCCTCGTTCGCGGCGTTGAACACCGCCATGTGGGTGGGCGAGGCCGCGGCGGCCTGCTTGGCCAGGGCCACGGCGGGGAACGCCTCCTCGTCGAGCGGCTCGAACGTCCACGTGGCGGCGCGGGTCCAGTCGCAGGCCGGGGCCGCGCCCGGCACGCGATGGGGCCAGCCGAGCCCCAGGGCGATGGGCAGGCGCATGTCCGGGGGCGAGGCCTGGGCGATCGTGGAGCCGTCCGCGAACTCCACCATCGAGTGCACCACCGACTGGGGGTGGACGACCACGTCGATCCGCTCGAGCGGGACGTCGAAGAGCAGGTGCGCCTCGATCACCTCGAGCGCCTTGTTGACCATGGAGGCGGAGTTGGTGGTGACGACCCGGCCCATGTCCCACGTGGGGTGGGCGAGCGCCTCGGCGGGCGTGACGGCGTGAAGCTGCTCGCGGGTGCGGCCCCGGAAGGGCCCCCCGGAGGCGGTGAGCACGAGCCGGCGCACCTCCTCGGCGGTGCCCGAGCGCAGGGCCTGGGCGAGCGCCGAGTGCTCCGAGTCCACGGGGACGAGCTGGCCCGGGGCGGCCGCGGCCCGGACGAGCGCGCCGCCGACGATGAGGGACTCCTTGTTCGCCAGCGCCAGCAGGTGCCCGGCCTCGAGGGCCGCGAGCGTGGGGCCCAGGCCGATGGAGCCGGTGATCCCGTTGAGCACGACGTCGGCGTCCGGCCACGCGGCCACGTCCCGGGCGGCGCCGGGGCCGGAGAACAGCACCGGCTCGGGCGCGGGCACGCCGGCCGCGGCGGCCGCGGCGGCGATGGCGGCGGCGAGCTCGTCCACGGTGGCGGTGGCGCTGCCCACGGCCCGCGCGCCGGTGGCGACGGCCTGGCGTGCCAGCAGGGCGGTGTTGGCACCGCCCGCGAGCGCGGCGACCTCGAAGCGCCCGGGCGCCGCCGCGATGACCTCCAGGCCCTGCGTCCCGATGGAGCCGGTGGAGCCGATGAGGCTCACGCGGCGGCGGCCGGGGACGCCGGCGGGGGCGGTGGCGTGCGGGGCGCTGGCGGTGGAGGCGGAGGTCACCGGTCCATTATGACGGCGCGGGCTGGGAGCCGCCTGCGCCCCGCCCCCGTCCGGGCCCGTCCTCCGGCACGGCGCCCCCAGCACGACGGCCCCGGACCTCGAGGGTCCGGGGCCGCCGTCGCCCCGCGGGGGCCGGGACGGGTGGTCCTAGTGCGAGACCGCCTTCTCGGCGCCCACGCCGGTGAGCGAGCGCACCTCCATCTCGGCCTGCTTGACCGGGTCCTCGGCGCGCTTCTCGGTGACCGAGCCCAGCCAGCCGAGGAAGAACGCGAGCGGGATCGAGATGATGCCCGGGTTCTTCAGCGGGAAGACGGCGAAGTCGGCCCCGGGGATCATCGAGGTCTCCGTGCCGGACATGACCGGGGAGAAGATGATCAGGATGATCGCCGCGGCCAGGCCGCCGTACATCGACCACAGCGCGCCCCGGGTGGTGAAGCCCTTCCAGAACAGCGAGTAGAGGATGGTCGGCAGGTTGGCCGAGGCCGCCACCGCGAAGGCGAGCGCCACGAGGAAGGCCACGTTCTGGCCCTGGGCCCCGATGCCGCCGGCGATGGCCAGGATGCCGATCACGATCACCGTGCGGCGGGCGATCTTGACCTCCTTCTCGGGGCTCGGCTTGTGCTTGGCCAGCACGGAGGCGTAGATGTCGTGTGCGAACGACGCCGCCGCCGTGATGGTCAGCCCCGCCACCACCGCGAGGATCGTCGCGAAGGCGACGGCCGAGATGAGGCCGAGCAGCAGCGGGCCGCCCAGCTCGAAGGCCAGGTACGGGGCCGCCGAGTTGACGCCGCCCGGAGCGCCCAGGATCCGCTCCGGACCGATGAGCGCCCCGGCGCCGTAGCCGAGCACGAGGGTGAACAGGTAGAAGGCGCCGATGAGCACGATCGCCCAGACCACCGACTTGCGGGCCTCCTTGGCGGTGGGCACGGTGTAGAAGCGCATCAGCACGTGGGGCAGGCCGGCGGTGCCGAGCACGAGGGCCAGGCCCAGGGACAGGAAGTCGAGCTTGGCGATCTCGCTGACGCCGTACTGCACGCCCGGGTTGAGGATGGCCTCGCCCTTGGGGCTGAGCGCCACGGCCTCGCCGAGCAGGGCGGAGAAGTTGAAGCCGAACAGGGCCAGCACCCAGACGGTCATGATGAACGCCCCGGCGATGAGCAGCATGGCCTTGATGATCTGCACCCACGTGGTGCCCTTCATGCCGCCCACGAGGACGTAGACGATCATCAGGGCGCCCACGATCGCGATCACCACGGACTGGCCGAGACGGTCCGGGATGCCCAGCAGCAGGGACACGAGGGCCCCGGCGCCGGCCATCTGCGCGAGCAGGTAGAACAGGCAGACCATGAGGGTCGCCAGGGCGGCGGCGATGCGGACCGGGCGCTGGCGCAGCCGGAAGGACAGCACGTCCGCCATCGTGTACTTGCCGGTGTTGCGCAGCAGCTCCGCGACCAGCAGCAGGGCCACGAGCCAGGCCACGAGGAAGCCGATGGAGTACAGGAAGCCGTCGTAGCCGTTGACGGCGATGGCGCCGACGATGCCGAGGAACGAGGCCGCCGAGAGGTAGTCACCGGCGATCGCGGTGCCGTTCTGGGTGCCGGTGAAGGACCGGCCGCCGGCGTAGTAGTCGGCCGCGGTCTTGGTGTTCTTCGAGGCCCGCAGCACGATCACCAGGGTGATCGCGACGAAGAGCCCGAAGATGAGCATGTTGAGCCAGGGCTCGCCGACGTTCGCGGACTCCGTGGCGGCGAGGACGGGGATTGCGGTCACTTCTGGCCTCCCAGGCTCTGGTTCGCGATCGAGGGGTCGAGGGCCTCGAGCTCCTCGCGGATGTCGGTGGCCCGCGGGTCCAGCCGGCGGTTGGCGAAGCCGACGTACAGGCCGGTGATCACGAAGGTCGAGACGAACTGCAGCAGGCCGATGACGATGCCGAGGTTGATGTTGCCGAGCACCTTGATGGCCATGAAGTCCGGTGCGTACGCCGCGAGCAGCACGTAGAGGAAGTACCAGATGATGAACACGACGGTGAACGGGAAGACGAAGCCGCGGTGGGTCCGCCGCAGTTCGCCGAACTGTTCCGTGGCCTGGACGGCCCGGAAGTCGACGTGGCCGTGTTCGGCCTCGTCGGGGTGGTGAGGTGTGGACACAGGTTCCCCCTTGTCAGGTCGGCACCCCCACGGGTGCCTGCGAGCGTGACGCGGCCATCCTATGTCGTAGGTGGTCCGAGTCACAGGTGGTCGGTGACGGTCCGCCGCGGCGGACGGGTCAGAGCCCCAGGGACCGCGCGATGAGCATGAGCTGCACCTCGGTGGTGCCCTCGCCGATCTCGAGGATCTTGGAGTCGCGGTAGTGGCGGGTGACGAGGGACTCGTTCATGAACCCGTAGCCGCCGAACACCTGGGTGGCGTCCCGCGCGTTGTCCATGGCCGCCTCGCCCGCGATGAGCTTGGCCACGGCCGCCTCCGTCTTGAACGGCTTGCCGGCCAGCATCTTGGCGGCGGCCTCGTAGTAGGCCAGCCGGGCCGCGTGGGCGCGGGCCTGCATGCGGGCGATCTTGAAGGACACCGCCTGGTTGCTGCCGATGGGCTGGCCGAAGGCCACCCGCGTCTTCGCGTAGGCCACGGACTCGTCCACGCAGCCCTGCGCGGCGCCGGTGGCCAGGGCGGCGATCGCGATGCGGCCCTCGTCCAGGATGGACAGGAAGTTGGCGTACCCGCGCCCGCGCTCCCCCAGCAGGTTCTCCTCCGGGACGCGGACGTCGTCGAAGAACAGCGGGTGCGTGTCCGAGGAGTTCCACCCCGCCTTGTCATAGGCCTGCCCCACGGTGAACCCCGGCGTCCCGGAGGGCACCAGGATCGTGGAGATCTCCTTGGCCGGCGCGCCGTCCCGGCCCGGAACGGTGCCCGTGACGGCGGTGACCGTGACGAGGCTGGTGATCTCCGTGCCGGAGTTGGTGATGAACTCCTTGGCCCCGTTGATCGTCCACTCGCCCCCGGAGGACACCGCCGTGGTCTGGGTGCCCCCGGCGTCCGAGCCGCCGTTGGGCTCGGTCAGCCCGAAGCCGGCCAGCCGGCGGCCGGCCACCAGGTCCGGCAGCCAGCGCTGCTTCTGCTCCTCCGTGCCGAAGCGGTGGATCGGCATGGCGCCGAGGGAGACCCCCGCCTCGAGGGTGATGGCCACGGACTGGTTGACGCGGCCCAGTTCCTCCAGCGCGAGCGCCAGGGCGAAGTAGTCCCCGCCCATGCCGCCGTACTCCTCGGGGAACGGCAGCCCGAACAGGCCGAGCTCGCCCATCTGGCGGACGATGTCCAGCGGGAACTCGTGGCGGGCGTCCAGCTCCGCGGAGACCGGGGCGACGACCTCGTCGGCGAACTCCCGGACGGTCGCGACGAGGTCGCGGTAGTCCTCGTCCAGCTCGGGGCCGGCCAGGGCCCGGGGCGACGGACGGCGGGTGGCGTGCGGGGCAGTGGTCATGGAGGGGTCCCGTCATTTCCAGTGAATGGTGAGTAACCGAATCTGGTGGAATGTTAGCCACGACACATCCCGGGTGTCGAGGGCCGGGCCCCCGGCGCACGCCACCGACCGTCCCCCGCCCCCCACGCCGCACGGGTCTCCGCACCGGCCGGGCGCGCGGGGGACGGCCGGGTTTGCGCGTACAGTGGGTGCGACAGCCGTGGCGGAGCCGGCTTCATCCCGTGACGAGGAGGTCACCGTTCCCGTGCAACTTCGTGAAGTCCGATCCGAGGACCTGGACCGCTTCTTCGAGCACCAGCAGGATCCCGAGGCCAACCAGATGGCCGCGTTCGCACCCCGCAACCCGCAGGACCGTGGCGTCTTCGACTACCACTGGTCGCGGCTGCTCGAGGACCCGCACGCCGAGGTGCGCACGATCGAGCAGGACGGCGCGGTGGCCGGCGCCCTCATCGTCTCCGGCATCGGCTCCTCCCCCGAGCTGTCCTTCTGGACGGCCCGCGAGTTCTGGGGCCAGGGCATCACCACCTCGGCCGTGGACGAGTTCCTGGCCTCCTTCACCGAGCGGCCCCTGAGGGCCCACGTGCCCGTGGACAACGTGGGCTCCCAGAAGATCCTCACCCGCCGCGGCTTCGCCGTGGTGGGCGAGGACAAGACGTTCTCCAACGCCCGCTCGGAGGTGGTCACCGAGCTGATCATGCAGCTCGGCTGACGCCCCGCGCCGGCCGGCCCCGGCCGGTCAGAACAGCGCCAGCGCCATCCCCGGCGAGGCGAGCACCGTCCCGACGTCGGCCAGGAACCGCGAGCCCTGCTCCCCGTCCACCAGCCGGTGGTCGAAGGACAGCGAGAGCGTGACCACCTGGCGCAGCGCGACCTCGCCGCGGTGCTCCCACGGCAGGCGCCGCACCTGGCCGACGGCCAGGATGCCCGCCTCCCCGGGGTTGATGATGGGCGTCCCGGCATCCACGCCGAACACGCCCACGTTCGTGAGGGTGAACGTGCCGCCGGTGAGCTGGTCCGGGGCCAGGGTCCCCTCGCGCGCGGCGGCGGCCAGTGCCGCGACCGCGCCGGCCAGGCCCGCCAGGTCCAGCGCCTGGGCGTCCTTGACGTTGGGCACCATGAGCCCGCGCGGCGTCGCCGCGGCGATGCCCAGGTTCACGTAGTTCTGCCGCACGATCCGCCCGTGGGCCTCGTCCCAGCGGGAGTTGAGCTCCGGCGTCCGCTCGAGGGCCAGGCAGGCCGCCCGCGCCACGAGCGTGAGCGGCGTCAGCCTCAGCCCGTGGAACCGCCGGTCCTGCCGCAGCCCCTCGAGCAGCTCGAGGGATGCCGTGGCGTCCACCGTGAGGAACTCCGTGACGTGCGGCGCGGTGAAGGCGCTCGCGGTCATCGCGGCGGCCGTGGCCCGGCGGACCGAGCGGATCGGCTCCTCCTCGGTGCGCGGCCGCCCCCCGAGGGTCCGCGCGGCGCCGGGGGCCGCGGGTCCCGCCGTGGTCCCCGCGCCCGGTCCCGACGCCGGGCGGGCCGCCTCCGCGGCGCGCGTCACGTCCTCGCGGGTCACCACGCCGCCGGGCCCGGTGCCGGGGACGGCGGCCAGGTCCACGCCGAGGTCCTTCGCGAGCTTGCGCACCGGTGGCGTGGACCGGGGCCGCTCCCCGGGCACCCCGTCCGCCCCGGGGGCGGGCCCCGGGCCGGGAGCGGGTGCCGGCGCGGGGGCGGAACCGGGCGCCGGGGCGGGTGCCGGCGCGGCCAGGACCGCGGCCCCGTTCCGTGCCGCGGTGCCGTCCGCGATCGCGCCGCCGCCCGCGGCCGGCACCGTCCGGGGCCTGCGGGCCGGCCGGCCGGCGCCCTCCGCGGCCGCGCCGTAGCCGACCAGCGTCGGCACGCGGCCGCCGGGCCGGACGGGGGCGGCGCCCTCGGCGGACGCCCCCTCGCCGGTCGCCCCCTCGGCCGCCGCCTCCGGCGACCGGTCGCCGTCGGGCGCGCCCGGCAGGTCGAAGGACACGATGGGCGCACCGACCGGGACCACGTCCCCGGGGCCGCCGTGCAGCTCCGCGATGGTGCCGGCGAACGGGCTCGAGAGCTCGACGACCGCCTTGGCCGTCTCGACCTCCGCGAGGACCTGGTTGACCTCGACCGTGTCCCCCACGGACACCTTCCACTGGACCAGCTCGGACTCGGTGAGCCCCTCGCCCAGGTCGGGCAGGGTGAAGACCTTCAGCATCTCAGGCACGCTCCGTTCCGTCCGCGGCCGCCAGGGGTCGGGGCGGGGCGAAGGGGTCGAGGGAATCCAGCGAGTTGGGCCGGCCGAGCACCCAGTCCACCCCGTCCAGGATCCGGTCCAGGTCCGGGACGTGGTGGTGCTCGAGCTTGGCCGGCGGGTAGGGGATGTCGAAGCCGGTGACCCGCACGGGGGCGTGCTCGAGCCAGTGGAAGCACCGCTCGGTCACGGTGGCCGCGATCTCGGCGCCCAGTCCCCCGGTGCGTCCGGCCTCGTGGGCGACGACGAGCCGCCCGGTGCGGCGCACCGAGGCCTCGATGAGCCCGTAGTCGACCGGGGCCAGGGAGCGCAGGTCGATGACCTCGATCGAGATCCCCTCCGCGGCGGCCGCCTCGGCCGCCTGCAGGCATGTCCTGACGAGCGGCCCGTAGGCCACGAGCGTCACGTCCGTGCCGGGGGCCGCGGTCGCCGCCGGGCCGAGGGGGCGCAGCGGGGCGGCCAGGTCGACCGGGCCGCGGTCGTGGTACCGGCGCTTGGGCTCGAGGTAAACCACGGGGTCGTCGCTGGCGATGGCCGCGCGGATGAGGTCGAACCCCTCCTGGGGCGTGGACGGGGAGACCACGCGCAGCCCGGCGGTGTGGACGAAGTAGGCCTCCGGTGACTCGGAGTGGTGCTCCGGGGAGCCGATGCCGCCGCCGAACGGGATCCGGATGGTCAGCGGCATCCGCACGGCGCCGCCGGTGCGGAAGTGCGTCTTGGCCACCTGCGAGACGATCTGGTCGAAGGAGGGGTAGACGAAGCCGTCGAACTGGATCTCCACCACCGGCCGGTAGCCGGCGTAGGCCAGGCCGACGGCCGTGCCCATGATGCCGGACTCGGCCAGCGGCGTGTCCACGACCCGGTCCCGGCCGAACTCCTCCATCAGCCCGTCGGTGATGCGGAAGACCCCGCCGAGCGTGCCGATGTCCTCGCCCATGAGCACCACCTTCTCGTCCGCGGCGAGCGCCGCGCGCAGCCCGGCCGTGATGGCCTTGCCGAAGGCGAGGTCCTGCGTGGCGCTCATCGCGACCCCTCCCGCGGCCGGGCGTCCAGCTGCTCGCCGTCGAACTGCGCCAGGTACAGGCGGTAGTGCTCGCGCTGGCGCTCGAGCTCGTGGTGCGGCTCGGCGTAGACGTGCTCGAACAGCGCCTCGGGGCCCGGGTCGGTGATCTCCGCGAGCCCGGCGCGCAACCGCGCCGCCATCTCGTCCGCGGCCCGCCCGGACTCCTCGCGGACCGCCTCGACCGTCAGTCCGGGGCCGGCGTCGCCGTCCGGGGAGGCCTCCGGCAGCAGGGCGGCCAGGTGGGCCTCGACCCGGTCGATCGGGTCCTTCGCCCGCCAGGCCTCGACCTCCTCGGCGGAACGGTAGCGGGTGGGGTCGTCCGCGGTGGTGTGCGGTCCCATGCGGTACGTGACGGCCTCGATGAAGGTGGGGCCGCCGCCGTTGCGGGCCCGCTCCAGTGCGCGGCGGGTGGCCGCCATGACGGCCAGCACGTCGTTGCCGTCCACCCGCATGGCCGGGATGCCGAAGCCCCAGGGCCGGTCCGCGATGTGCCGCCGGGCCTGCAGGGACACGGGCTCGGAGATGGCCCACTGGTTGTTCTGGCAGAGGAAGACCACGGGCGCGTGGAAGCTCGCGGCGAAGACCATGGCCTCGTTGACGTCGCCCTGGCTCGTGGCGCCGTCCCCGAAGTAGGCCAGCGTGACCGCGGTGGAGGCGTCCCGCTGCTGGCCCATCGCGTGGCCGACGGCGTGCAGGGACTGGGCGCCGATGATGATCTGCTGCGCGGCGAGGTTGACCTCCCGGGGGTCCCAGCCGGCGTAGGTGGACCCCCGCCACAGCCGGACCAGGCCGAGCGGGTCCACGCCGCGCAGGTAGGCCACGCCGTTCTCCCGGTAGGAGGGGAAGACGAAGTCCTCGGCGTGCAGCGCGGCCGCCGAGCCGACCTGGGCGGCCTCCTGGCCCAGCAGCGGCGGCCACAGGGCGAGCTCGCCCTGGCGCTGCAGGTGGGTGCACTCCGTGTCCAGCCGGCGGATCACGACCATGTCCCGGTGCAGCTCCGCGAGCCGCCGCGGCGTCAGGTCCTCGAGCCAGGGATCCAGGTCGTGGTCCGGACGGCGGTGGCCCTCCGGGGTGAGGACCTGGTGCAGGTCCGGCTCGGGCACGTGCGGCATGCCGGTGGGCGGGGTGTTCAGGCTGACCGATCCCATGGGTTCCTCCTCGAACGGACCGGTCAGCGGGTGGGTGACCGGCCCTCGCCGTGGATGCGGCCAGGATGTCGGCCGCGTTGGTGTGTGATGCTAGTCACACTGACAGCGGTGCACAAGGTATGCTCTTCGCAGTGGGCATCCTGCCCGCCGCAACCCCGTGACACCCCCGAGGAGTTGGGCATCATGCGTACCCTGGACGCCACCGACCTGAGGATCCTGGCCGCCCTGTCCGCCTTGCCCGACGCCACCACGGTCGCGCTCGCCCAGCACCTGGGGATCTCCCGCAACACCGCCCAGGCCCGGCTCGCCCGGCTCACGGCGGACGGGGTGTTCGGCCCGTTCGAGCGGCGCATCAGCCTGGAGGCGCTCGGGCACCCGCTCACCGCGTTCGTGCAGGTGCACGTGCACCAGCAGCGGCTCACCTCGATCACCGAGGCCCTGGCCCGGATCCCGGAGGTGGTGCAGGCCCATGGGCTCACCGGCTCGGCGGACGTGCTCGCCCGGGTGGCGGCGCGCAGCGCGGAGGACCTGTTCCGCATCCACACGCGGATCCTGGCGATCGAGGGGGTGGAGCGGGCGGACACCTCCCTGGCCATGGCCGAGCTCGTGCCCTGGCGCACCGTGCCGCTCGTCGAGTCCCTGCTCGACGGCGAGGCCGGCGAGGCGGCACGGGGCTAGGCCCCCGGCGAGGCGCGGCCTGCGAGGCGGAGCCGACGCGGCGGAACCTGCGAGGCGGAGCCGGGGGCCCGCCGGCTAGTCGTCGAAGACGGCCAGGACGTCGATCGCGGCGTCCAGGAAGGCGTCGACCTGGGCCTCCTCGTAGCCCTCGGGACCGGCCGCGCCGAACACGGCCAGCCGCACGTCGTCCACGCCGAGGCCGTCCCGGCGCTCGAGCCGCGCCAGGAGGCGGTGGCACAGGGCGTCGACGTCGGCCGGGGCGTAGGCGGTGGCATCCGCCCGGGTGGGGCGGCGGAAGCGCTGGCCGTCCGGCCGCTCGAGGCGGCCACGGAGGATCTCCACGGACCCCTCGACCCGCGCCCGCCAGGCCTCCTCGCCCTCGGCGCGGATGCGCGCCTCGCGCTCCGCCTGGGCCAGCGCGTCCTCGAGGCGGTCGAGCACCTCGTCCACCTGGTCGGCGGCATAGCCGCCCCTGACGGCGTCGAAGGTGATGCGACGGATGTCGGCCGAGCGCAGGCCGCCGGCGCCCTCGTAGGCCACGCGGGCCCGGCGCATGAACTCGTCGACCTGGCGCCGGTGGTAGCCGTAGGTCTCCCGGGACACCACGTCGAAGGGCTGCCGGTCGGCGGAGGCCATCACCTGCTGCTTCAGGCCGGCGGTGTCCCGCCGCGTGCCGTGGATCATCGGGGAGGCTCCTTCTGCCGCTGTCCGGTGCGCCGTGCTGGGCCGCGGGCACGGGCTCCCGCGGACGAGTCCATCGTAGCCAGCCGGGGGTTCGCGGCCGGGCAGGCGGGGCCGGAGGGCCCGGCGGGCTCCCGGGGCGGACCGGGGCACCGGGGCGGGGCGCCGCCGTCGGGCCTCAGACGAAGGGCAGGGCGAAGACCATGTAGGCCACCGGCGCGGAGAACACGAGCGAGTCGAGCCGGTCCATGGCCCCTCCGTGGCCCGGCAGCATGGAGCCCATGTCCTTGATGTTGAGCTCCCGCTTGACCATGGACTCGGCGAAGTCGCCCGCCGTGGCGGAGGCGACCGTCAGCACGCCGAGCAGGCTCCCGACCCACCACGGGTGGTCCAGCAGCAGGTCCACGGCGAGGGTGCCGACCACGACGGACCCGGCCACCGACCCGGCGAAGCCCTCCCACGACTTCTTGGGGCTGATCTTCGGCGCCATGGGGTGCCGGCCGAGCGTGGCGCCGACGAGGTAGCCGAAGGTGTCGTTGGCCACGACCATCAGCAGCATGCACGCCACCATGAGGTTGCCGTCCTGCTGGCGCAGCAGGGCGACCGCGAAGGAGAGCAGGAACGGCACCCACATGAGGATGAACACGGAGACGAGCACCGACTCCCCCCGCGCGGGCAGGTCCCGCACCACGGCCCAGGCCAGCACGAGCAGGACCGTGGCGAGCAGGGCGAGCACGAGTGCCTCCGTGCCGCCGGCGAAGGCGGCCATCGGCATGGCGACGGCCCCGGCCCACAGCGGGACGCGGGGGATGTCCAGCCCCCGCCGGGAGATGGCGCTGGCCGTCTCCGTCACGCCGAGCAGCAGCAGGGCGACGACGAGGACGGCCAGGGCCACGGGCAGCCACACCAGCCCGACGAGCGCGCCGCCGAGCAGCAACAGGCCGACGGTGATGGCCGCGGGCAGGTTGCGCCCGGCCTTGGCCGTGCGGGCCCGGGCGGCCTCCCGCTCCCGCCGCTGCCGCCGGGTCTGCGGCGGCCCGGGGACCGGCGCCGGGGCGAGCCCGGTGGGGGCGGGGGGTTCGGACGTCATGGTGTGCCGGCCTGCTCAGACCTCGAGGAGCTCGGCTTCCTTGCGCTTGGCCATCTCCTCGACGGCGTCGGTGTGCTTGCGGGTCAGGGCGTCGAGCTCCTTCTCCGCACGGGCGCCCTCGTCCTCGCCGATCTCGCCGTCCTTGACCATCCGGTCCAGGGTCTCCTTGGCCTTGCGTCGGGCGTTGCGCAGCGAGACCTTGTGCTCCTCGGCCTTGGTCTTGACGAGCTTCACGTACTCCTTGCGGCGCTCCTGGGTCAGCTCGGGCATGACCACGCGGATGACCTTGCCGTCGTTGGACGGGTTGGCGCCCACCTCGGAGTCGGACAGCGCCTTCTCGATGTTGCGCAGCGCGGTGGTGTCGTAGGGGGTGATCAGCAGGGTGCGGGCGTCCGTGGTGGTGAAGGAGGCCAGCTGCTGCAGCGGGGTGTAGGAGCCGTAGTAGTCGACCATGACCTTCGAGTACAGCCCGGGGTTGGCCCGGCCGGTGCGGACCGAGGCGAAGTCCTCGCGGGTGGCCTCGAGGGTCTTCTCCATCTGCTCCTCGGCGGCCTGAAGGGTTTCCTGCGTCACGTTATCTCCTGGGGTCGGATGGCTTGGCCTCAATCCTAGGACACCGGTGGGGACTCGGCGGCCGGGTCGAGGCACGGCGGGGTGGGGCGGGAGGGTGGGGGTGCGGCCGGGTCAGACGGTGACGGTGGTGCCGATGCGCTCGCCGAGCAGGGCACGGGTGACGTTGCCCTCGCCCTCCATGCCGAAGACCATCATCGACAGGCGGTTGTCCTTGCACATCGTCATGGCGGTCTGGTCCATGACGCGGATGTCGTTGAGCAGGGCGTCGTCGTAGGTGAGGTGCTCGTACTTCTCGGCCGCCGGGTCCTTCTTCGGGTCGGCGGTGTAGACGCCGTCCACGCCGGACTTGGCCATGAGCACCTCGTCCGCGCCGATCTCCAGCGCGCGCTGGGCGGCCACGGTGTCCGTGGAGAAGTAGGGCAGCCCCGTGCCGGCGCCGAAGATCACGACCCGGCCCTTCTGCATGTGGCGGATGGCCCGCAGCGGGATGTAGGGCTCGGCCACCTGCTCCATGTGGATGGCGGACTGCACGCGCGTGTCCACGCCGGCCTGCTCGAGGAAGTCCTGCAGGGCCAGGCAGTTCATCACGGTGCCGAGCATGCCCATGTAGTCGGCGCGACGGCGGTCCATCCCGTTCTCGGACAGCTCCGCGCCGCGGAAGAAGTTGCCGCCGCCGACCACCACGGCCACCTCGACCTCGTGCCGGGCCGCGGCGATCTGGTCGGCGATGCCCCGCACCGTCTCGGGGTCCACGCCGACCTTGCCGCCGCCGAAGACCTCCCCGGAGAGCTTGAGCAGGACGCGGCGCTTGCCGGTGCGGCCGGGGTCGCCGTGCGTGTCGCCGGCCTGGGCCTGCGGCAGGTCGCGGGACTCGGTGAACGACTGCGCGTCGCGGATGTCCGGGGTCGTGCGCGTGTCGGTGCTGTCCATGTGCTGGCCTCCTGGGCTCATCGGGGCGGGCGGGCGGGGATGCGTGCGGGCAGGGAAAAAGGGGGTGGCCACCAGGTGACTGGTGACCACCCCCTTCCAGGTCGTTCCGCGCCGCGGTCGGTCCGATCCTACCGCGTGCGGGCGGGGCCCGGGTGGTCCGGGTGGTCCGGGATCAGTTGCCCACGCGGAAGCGGGCGAAGCCGGTCACGGAGGTGCCCGCCTCGGAGAGCACCTTGCCCACGGTCTGCTTCGGGTCCTTGGCGAAGGGCTGGTCCACGAGCACGATCTCCTTGAAGAAGCCGGTCAGGCGGCCCTCCACGATCTTGGCCAGGGCCTGCTCCGGCTTGCCCTCGGCGCGCGCGGTCTCGTCGGCGATGCGGCGCTCGTTCTCGACGGTCTCGGCCGGCACCTCCTCGCGGGACAGGTAGGTCGGCGCGTAGGCGGCGGTGTGCACGGCGACGTCGTGGGCGGCGGTCTTCGCGGCGTCGGAGTCGGAGTCCACGGCCATCAGGACGCCCACCTGGGCGGGGAGGTCCTTGGAGGTCTTGTGCAGGTAGGCGTCCACGAGGGCGCCCTCCACGCGGGCCAGCCGGCGCACGACGACCTTCTCGCCGAGGATCGCGCCCTCGTCGGTGACGTGGTCGCCCAGGGTGCGGCCGTTGTACGGCGCGGCCAGCAGGGACTCGAGGTCGGCGGCGCCGGAGGACACGGCGGTCTCCAGGACGACGTTGCCGAGCTCCACGAACTTGTCGTTCTTGGCCACGAAGTCGGTCTCGCAGTTGATCTCGATCATGACGCCGACGCCGTCGGTGACGGTCGCGGCGACCAGGCCCTCGGCGGTCGCGCGGCCCTCGCGCTTGGTGGCGCCCTTGAGGCCCTTGACGCGGATGATCTCGGTGGCCTTCTCGGCGTCGCCGTTGGCCTCGTCGAGGGCCTTCTTGACGTCCATCATCCCGGCGCCGGTGCGCTCGCGCAGGGCCTTGATGTCAGCTGCGGTGTAGTTCGCCATGCGTGGTACCCATCCTTACCTGTGGCGGGGCGAGTGCCCCGAGTGGTGTTGTGGTGGTCGGTCGTTCGTGGGCCCGGGCCACCCCGGGCAGACACCGGCCGGCCCCCCGAGGGGGGCCGGCCGGTGGTGGATCACTGGGCCTGCGGGGCCTCGGTGCCCTCGGCGGCCTGGGCCACCTCGGTCGCGGCGGCGGGGACGGCGCCGGCGGCGGCCACGTCCTGCTCGGCGGCGGCCTCGGTGACCGGGGCGGA
Source organism: Citricoccus sp. SGAir0253 (assembly GCF_005877055.1). Lineage (NCBI taxonomy): Bacteria > Bacillati > Actinomycetota > Actinomycetes > Micrococcales > Micrococcaceae > Citricoccus > Citricoccus sp. SGAir0253. The sequence continues at coordinate 2,394,647 of NZ_CP039424.1, forward strand.
CTGGTCAGCGGCCTCGGCCTGCTCGGCGTTGTGCTGCTCGAGCAGCTCGCGCTCCCACTCGGCCATGGGCTCCTCGGCGGCCTGGGAGCCGGACTTGCCCTGGTTGCGGGCGATGAGGCCCTCGGCCACGGCGTCGGCGATGACGCGGGTCAGCAGGTTGACGGAGCGGATGGCGTCGTCGTTGCCCGGGATCGGGTAGGTGACCTCGTCCGGGTCGCAGTTGGTGTCCAGGATCGCGACGACCGGGATGCCCAGCTTCTGGGCCTCGTCCACGGCGAGGTGCTCCTTCTTGGTGTCCACGACCCAGATCGCCGACGGCGTCTTGGTCATGTTGCGGATACCGCCGAGGTTGGCCTCGAGCTTGGTCAGCTCGCGCTGCAGCAGCAGCAGCTCCTTCTTGGTGTGGCCGGAGCCGGCGACGTCCTCGAAGTCGATCTCCTCGAGCTCCTTCATGCGCTGCACGCGCTTGGAGACGGTGGAGAAGTTGGTCAGCATGCCGCCGAGCCAGCGGTGGTTCACGTAGGGCATGCCCACGCGGGTGGCCTGCTCGGCGATGGCCTCCTGGCCCTGCTTCTTGGTGCCCACGAAGAGGATGGTGCCGCCGTGGGCCACCGTCTCCTTGACGAACTCGAAGGCCCGGTCGATGTAGGACAGGGACTGCTGCAGGTCGATGATGTAGATGCCGTTGCGCTCGGTGAAGATGAAGCGCTTCATCTTGGGGTTCCAGCGGCGGGTCTGGTGTCCGAAGTGGACACCGGAATCGAGCAGCTGGCGCATGGTCACGACAGGCATGTCGCTCCTTCAGGGGTTGTCGGTTGTCGACCGTCCCGTGGTGGTCCGGTCCCTGGCATGGGCTGCGGGCGAACCCGGCACCCCCGACGCTGACCCGGGCGCACGGTGGTGCACGCCGGGACCGATGGTGGGGACCTGCCGTGCCCGGGCGGATCGGGTCCGCGGGGCCGGCATCAGTCATGCGCGTAGTCAGTTCCGCGCCCGGGGGTCTCCGTACGGTCACGTCCGGCAGGTCCGGGCACACAACTGCTCCGCCAATCTTACCCCAGCCCGCTCCGTGCTCCGAACCGCCGCGGCGCCCCTCCACAGGGGCCCGGCCCCGGCGGGTCGCGCCGGCCGGTGGGACGCGGCCTCGCGGTCCCGACGACGGCCGGGGAGTCTGGCGTCATGTCACCGTGGCTCCCCCGCCGGACGGCGGTCCTGCTGTCGCTCGTCCTCCTCCTCGGCCCTCCCGTGCCCGACGCCGCCGTGGCCGACGGGAGTCCCGCCCCGGCTCCCGTGGCCGGCGACCGGTCGGCCCCGTCCGCGTGGACCGCCCCCGTCGCGCCCGCCGCCCCGCCCACGGTGCTGCGCCCCTTCGACCCGCCGGCCAGCCCCTGGGCCGCCGGGCACCGCGGGGCCGACTGGGCCGCCCGCCCCGGCGGGGCGGTCCTCTCCCCCGGGCCGGGGACCATCCGCTTCGCGGGTCCGGTCGCCGGCCGCGCGGTGGTCACGGTCGCCCATCAGGACGGGACGCTCTCGAGCCTCGAGCCGGTCGACCTCGCCGAGGGCCTCGAGGTCGGGGACCGCGTGGCCGCCGGGGACGTGCTCGGCACGGTCCAGCAGGGGGCGGCGCACTGCCCGCGGGCCTGCGTGCACTGGGGCGTCCGGGTCCCCGACGGGTGGCGGACCGACGGCGGGACGTGGGACCGCTACCTGGATCCGCTGGTGCTGCTCGGCTGGTCCGGCCCGTCGGTGCTGTGGCCGGTGCACGGGGAGCCGCCGGGGTGAGCCGGCCCCCCGGCACCCCGGGCCCGGGAGCGGCGCACCGTGATCTCGGCGGCCAGGCGGACGAGCGCCCGGGCGGAGTCGTCCCACGAGAACGCCGCGGCCTGCGCCACGGCGGCACGCGAGGCGGCCGCGAACACGGCGGGATCCTCGAGCTCGGCCACGCGCGCGGCCAGGGCGGCCGGGGACGGGTCGGCGGGGGTGCCGGCCGCGGGGCCCTCCGGGCCCAGCGGCACGAAGCGGGCCGCGCCGCCGTCGGGACCGCCGATCTCCCGGAAGATCTCGAGGTCGGAGAGCACCACGGGGGTGCCCTGCGCCATCGCCTCCGCCACGGGCAGCCCGTAGCCCTCGGAGCGCGAGAGGGTGACGAGCGCGGTGGCGCGGCGCAGCAGCCGGGCGTACTCCTCGTCGCTCGTCCCGCGGTGGAACACCAGCGACCGCGCCGGGACGCCCGCCGCGGCCGCGACCGCCAGCAGTTCCGCCTCCCGGTCCGGGGTGATCCGGGAGAGCAGGTGCAGGCGGTAGCCGTCCAGCAGGGCCAGGGACCGGACGATCGCCTCCACGTTCTTGTAGTCCATGAAGGACCCCATGTAGACGAGCGAGCGCTCCGGGGCCTCGGCGGGGTCACGGGGCGAGGCGACCGGCTGCGGGGCGTTGCCGACGAGGCGGATCTCGCGGCTGGTGAGCCGGTGCCGGCGCATGAGCCGGCGGGTGGTCTCGGAGACGGTCGCCACGGCGTCGGCCCGGTCCAGCACGAGGCGCTGGGGCCAGTAGGCCAGGTGGAAGGCGCGCCACATCGCCCGCACGGGGGCCGGCAGGTCCCGCGGCGGGGTGCGGTGCCGGTAGTAGATGAGGTCGTGCAGCGTCAGCACCAGCCCGTACTCCCGGCCGGCCGAGCCCATCGTCTGCATGGGCGAGAACACCACGTCCGGGCGGAAGGGGTTCAGCTGGCGGGCGATGAACGGCTCGGCCGGGGAGGTCGGCGCGGTCGTCCGGACCCACGGCAGGCCGGCGGGCAGCAGGCGCAGCTGGGCCTCGTCGGAGATCACCATCGTGAGCTCGGCCAGGGGCGCGCAGGCCTCGATGAGGCTGGCGCCGTAGCGGGAGATGCCGTCGTGGAAGTCGGTCCGGGTGTAGCGGGCGTCCATGAACAGGCGGAGGGGCCGCCCCAGCTCGGGGTGGACCGGCGGGCCGTGGCGGCGGGCGGGGGGCGGGAGTCGATCGGGCACGGCTCCACGCTAGCGGCACCCCGTCCCGTGACCGTGGGCCCGCGCCGCCGGGCAGGGGCGCCGTCTCTGGTCACGAATTCATCACGACACGCCGGGGGGCGTGCACGAATTCCTCACGAGACCATGACGATTCCATAACACCGGGGTTAGGGTGGTGTCACGTCCGTCGCAGGAGTCACATCCAGCACTCGCATCGCACCAGCCCGAGGTCCCATGTCACGCGCCCTGCTCCCCTCCGTGCCCCCCGCCCGCCGCCCCCGCGCCCGGCGCCCGTTCCGGGCGAGCCTGGCGGCGCGGGCCCTCGTGCCGCTCCTCGCCGCGGGCACGGTCCTGGCCGGGACGGGGTACGCCGCCCCGCCGGCCCACGCGGCGACCTATTGCGGGACCCGGGACTTCACCGACGTCCCGCGCGGCTCGACGTTCTACGCCGCCATCTCGTGGCTCACCTGCGAGGGCATCACGACGGGCTACCAGGACGGATCCTTCGGGGTGTCCCGGACGATCACCCGGGCCGAGCTCGCAACCATGCTGTACCGGCAGGTCGATCCCTCGCACCCGCGCGACGGGAAGCAGTACTTCCGGGATGTCCGGGCGGGCGCCTACTACACGGATGCGGTGAACTGGATGGCGCAGTCGGGACTGTCGACGGGCTATGCCGACGGCACCTTCAGGCCCACGCAGTCGATCACGCGCGGGGAGGTCTCGGCCCTGCTGTACCGGCTCTCGGGGTCCACGTACGCCGGACCCGCCACCTCGCCGTTCCGGGACATCCGTCGCGGCGACACCTTCTACGCCGCGGCCACCTGGATGCTGGCCAAGGGCCTCGTGTCCGGCTACGCCGACTGGACCTTCCGCCCCGATCGGCCGATCACCCGCGGCGAGACCGCCAAGATGCTCAAGAACTCCAACCCCTACGTGGCCGGCCGCGGAGACGTCAGCTATTCGGCCGTGGCGCCGTTGCCGAGTGCGGGGACCACGCCGACCTGGGCGGTCACGGCCGCACGATGGGCCACGGCCAAGGCGAACGACGCACGCGTGAGCTACGAGTGGGGCGGCAACGGTCCCTACGAGTACGACTGCTCGGGCTTCACGATCGGCGCGTTCGGGACCGCCGGCAAGAGCCTGCCCCGCCGGGCCCACGACCAGTACCGGGCGGCCAAGGACTACGTCCCGCTCTCCCAGGTGCGGGTCGGCGACCTGGTGTACTGGTCCAACGGCTCCACCGTCTACCACGTGGCCATGTACATCGGGGACGGCAAGATCGCCCACGCCCGGAACGAGCAGATGGGGGTCGCGGTGACCTCGCTCCAGTACAGCCCGACCAACATGCTGGCCGTGGCGGGGCGGTACTGACCCGGCACCACCTCGGTAGGGCGTGCGGGACTTGAACCCGCGACCCAGGGATTATGAGTCCCCTGCTCTGACCAACTGAGCTAACGCCCCGCGGACCGGCCGGGCCGGTCGCACAGGGACCCATCCTAGCGCCGGGCCTCAGCCCCGCAGGGCCACCGGCCAGATCTCGGTGCGGCCCATGTCCCGGACCCAGTAGGCCCCCGTGGCGCGGCGCTCGGCGCGCGTGGCGTAGCGGTACCGGAACGTCCGCACCCGGATGAGCGCCGGGGGGCGGCCGGCGAAGGGGTCGTGGCGCAGCAGCCGCAGCGTCGCGGGGTCGGCCACGAGCAGCTTGGCCAGCAGGGCGTGGAACCAGCGCTGGTGGATCCCGGACAGCGGCAGGAACCACATCATCCAGTCCAGGCGCAGGTGGTAGGGGGCGAACTGGCGGGGCCGGCGCGCGAGGTCCCCCGGCTTGCCCCGGAACCCGTAGGCGCGCCAGGACTCCTCGGGCGGCGGCTCGTCCACCGAGCCCTGCTCGGTCCCCTCGACGATCACCTCGATGCGGACCTTGGTCACCGAGCCGAAGGCGCCGTAGGCATTGCCGACCTGCCAGCGGTTGAACGAGGCGTTCATCAGCTGGCGCCGGGAGAACAGGTTGCGCACCGCCGGCACGGAGGCCACCACGATCCCGGCGCACGCCACGAGCACGATCACCGTCCAGTACAGCGGCGGCTCGGCATCGGTGCCCAGGTCCGCGGGCAGGGCGGGGAGCACCGCGTGCAGCACCCGGTCCCCCAGGGCGGAGCAGGCCAGGACGATCGTGGCCCAGTTCAGCCAGGCGTAGTTGCCGGTGGCCACGAGCCACGACTGGGTCACGATGATCACCGCCGCCCCGATCGAGGCCACCGGCTGGGGCAGGAACAGCAGCCACGGCATCCCGAGCTGGGTGACGTGGTTGCCGATCACCTCGGCACGGTGCCACCAGCGGGGCTTGAGGTGCGCCTGCCGGCT